>CAVQJG010000017.1:0-33837 GCA_963712775.1 Ilumatobacteraceae bacterium
GACTCCCTCGGTCAAGGCGACTTCGAACTCGCCAACTCGCTGTTCGGACGCGTCGTCGAGATGGAACGGGCGCGAGGGCGCGACAACGCCGAAGCGCTCGCCTACTTCGGGTGGACGCTGGCCCTGCTCACCCGTCAGAACCCCGATCTGCCCGATGCGCCACAGCGCCTCGACGCCGCCCGTCTCGCCCTGGCGCAGGCGACCGAGATCGAGCCGGACTACGCCGACCCGCAGTGCTTCCTCGCCATCGTCGAGTACCAGTTCCGTGGCGATGCCGCCGCCGCGCTGCCGTACATCGAGCAGTGCGAGGCGAGCAACCCTCCGGCCGAGGTCGCCTCGCTCGTCGCCTCGTTCGGCGACGAGATCCGCGCCGCGGTCGGCTGATCGCGGGTCAGGTCAGGCCGGCGGGAGCCAGACCTTGCCCTTCGTGATCCGTTCGCCCTTGCGTTTGAGGACCCAGACCGTGGCCTTGCGCCAATCGGGTGGGCTCTGGAGTTCCATCCCGCGTCGCACGAACGCCTGGATCGTCTCGGGGATCAGGTCGCCGTGGCTGCACAGCACCGCACTGTCTGCGACCTCGCCCACCAGCTGGAGCATGCCCTCGAACGGTTGCGCCTCCGCGAGGCGGTCGTCCTCGACGATCGTGGTGCCGAGCCGCTCCGCCAGGGGTTCCAGGGTCTGGACGCAGCGGACGTAGGGGCTCGAGTACAGCTCGCCGGCGCCCCTGCCGGCCAGGCGCTCGGCGATCGCCGTCGCCTGGCGCCACCCGTGCTTGCTCAGCGGCCGCAGGACGTCGTCGTCGTGCCACACCCGGCGCTCACCGGCCTTCGCATGCCGGACGAGGTAGACGACTTCCGCCCTGCTCACGATCGGTTCAGGCTTCGTTCGTCATCGTGGTGTGGCGTGCGGTCAACTGGCGGACGAACACGATCCACGCTGCGGCAGCACCCACGACGAGCGCACCGGACAGGACGGTGAGCAGGCCGCTCGTGTCGATGCTGTCGGCGAGCGAATCGAGGTCGCCGCCGGCGAGTCCGGCGTCGAGGAGCGTGCCGATCTGGACGGTGAAGAGGATGGCCGGGAGGATCCCGTACAGCGCGAACCAGGCCCACAGCACCCGGTTGTCGGCATTCGACTTCCATCCGTCCGTTCCGTCGAGGCCGTCGGGATCCGAGCCCTTCCACTGCTCGCGGAGCACCAGGAAGGGGATGATGTAGAGGAACATCGGCGGGAGGAACCATCCGAAGATCGAGAACAGCGGATGCCACGTCGTGCGGCGGCCGTAGGCGCGGATGTTGCTCGCGATGCGGAACATCCAGATGATCGTGAGGACGCCGGTCCCGAGCGTCGCCAGTCCACTGAGCGACTGCGTGGCGTTGAGGGGGGCGATCGCCGAGCGGAACTCGTCGTCGGTCAGGTCGCCTGCGAGGTAGTCCTTCGCATCGCCGGCGACCGCGAGCGAGACGAACGTGGAGATCACCGTGACGACCGCAGCGATCGCAGTGAGGATCACGATCACCTTCCCCAGCCCGCCGATCCGCTTGGTGGCGACCGTCGGTCCGGAGTGGTAGGCCACGTAGCCGGCGGGCGCCTGCAGCCCCGTCGGCGGTGGCGGTGGAGGTGGTGCGGCGCCGGCCGACGGCGGTGGGGGCGGTGGTTGCCGGCCTGCACCGGGGGGCGGTGGGATGTCGCTCACCGTCCCCACCGTAGCCTCCCCGGATGCCGGCTCACTTGGCGTCCGACCAGCGGCGCACGACGCTCGTGTCGGCCACGAAGCGCACCCGGGGAAGCGCCGGGTCGAGCCACCGGTGGGCGGCCTCCTGGAGACCGTCGGCGATCGCCCGGACGACGGCGGAGGCATCCGCCTCGGCGCTGTGCACCAGCAGTTCGTCGTGCAGACACAGCACGATCCGCGCGTCCAGCGGCACACATCGGGCCCGGACGATCGCCGCCCACGTCTTGAAGAACTCCGCCGCTGCGCCCTGCACCATCGCGTTGCGGCCGTACCTCCCGCGCGCCGCCGCCCTCGAGCGGTCGTCGCCGGTCGGGGCGTCGTCGTGTTCCGAACCGCTCGGCACCGACATCCGCACGAGACGGCCACCGCGTGTCCTCAGGTCGTTGCCACCCTCCGCCCGCCGCGCGGCGTCGTCGAGGTAGTCGATGGCGACCGGATAGTTGCGCCGGAGCCCGGAGAGCGCCGCGGCGCCGTGACCGGTCGTCTGGCCGTACATCGCGCCGAGGACGGCGACCTTGGCGACCTCGCGTTCGACGCCGAGCCGGGCGGCGACCGGCGCGTACATGTCGTCCTCCTCGGTGGCGGCGGCGAGCGCCGCATCCCCGGAGACGGCGGCGAGCACTCGTGGCTCGATCTGGCCGAGGTCGGCGCGCGCGAAGACGTGGTCGGGTTCGGCGACGATCGCCGGACGCAGGTCGGCGGTGAGGTTGTGGAGTCCGGCCGTCGCCGTCATGCGGCCGGCGGCACCGTCGGACGGCGACCAGGACCCTCGGAGACGGCCGTCGATGACGTGCTCGTCGAGCCACCGGTAGCCGAACGTGGTCCCGATGCGCTCGGCGGTTCGCCATTCCAGCAGCGCGTCGACGACCGGGTGGCGGTCGCGGAGTCGCTCGAGCCGCCACGCCCGGGTGTCGGGCACCTCGATGCCGGCCCGCCTGAGCAATGACTTGACGTTGGCGGGGTTGCGGAGGTCGACGCCCGCCCCGGCCGCACCGAGGTGGCGAAGGACGCGTTGATCGCGTTCGTCGGTCAGTCGCTGTTCCTCGGCGGCATCGCGGGGCGGGGGCCGACGAACGAGGCGATGATCCGTTCGGCTTCGGCGACGTCGATCGGGAGGCCGTCGTGTTCCAGTTCGGCGCACAGCACGGCAGCGGCGGACTCCGACCGCGCCGTCGACACGGCGGCCGGGCGATCGTCGAGCTCGTCGAGCGCGAACCGTTGGAGTCGCTGGACCTCCAGTGCGAGGGTCGCCCACTGCGCGAGTGTGTCCAGGTCGTCGCGCCAACGTCCCTCGATCCAGTACGGATCGAGGAAGCCGTCGGACCTGACCGCCCCGTCGGCGGGGTCGGACGCCGCGTGGAAGAGGTCGACCGGGGCCGGTGTCGGTGCGGTCGCGGCGTCGAGCCCGTGTGCGGTGGCCCAGACGCGTGCCGGCCCCTCACGCCATCCGCCGTTGACGAGGCGGTGGACGGCGTCGAGATCCCAGCAGCGCGCCGGCCGCACGTCGGCGTCGACCAGGCCGCGCGCGGTGTCCCGCCCCCACCACACCCACCGGGGGCCGACGTCGTGTTCGAGCCGTCGGATCTCCTCGATCGCCTCGGGCATCGGCCAGGAGGCGGCGCCGCCGCGTTCGCCGACGACCGCGGCGCCGACGTCCGGGTGGACTGCCAGTGCGACGCATTCGCCCGCTGAGAACATGTCGGCGGTCGCGTTCACCCGTCGCTGTCTACCACCTCGGTCTTCCTGATCGAGCGGGGGTCGGCGGGAAGGACGACGCTCCCCGACGCCTCGATCGCGCGGTCGATGCGTCGGTCTCTCGTTCGTGCAGTCGGGGCTGGGTGGTGGTCCCGCCGGGCGGGGGCGTCCTCCTGACGAAGCCCGCAGCTCGTCAGCGCCGGAGCTGCCACTCGCCGGAGGCGAGCTGATCTGCGGTGATCGTCAGGGTCGGCACGCCGGCCAAGGAGTAGTACCCGCGCGCCACGGTGACAGCGCCCGGGTGCGCCTCCTGGATGCAGACCACTTCTTCGTCGTGGTTCTCGCCGTGTCGCAGAGTCCACCGTTCGGAGAGCGACGAGAGTCCCGTGGTGAGCACCTCGTCGACGGCCGCGTCGCGATCGTCGTGTTGTCCCAGCACGGCGCCGAACACGGTCAGCGCGCACCAGTGCCCATCGCGGCGTTCGACATGGCCGCACAGCTCGTCGTCGTCCTGGCGTCTGACCTCGTCCATCAGCGCCGAGCATGCCAAGACGGCCACGTCGAGGTCGACCGGATTTCGTGACGGCCGGAGAACTCGATTCCGAGTCTGTCCTATGCTCGCCCGTTTCGACGAGATGGGGGACACACCATGCTGATTCACGACTACCTCGACTTCTGGACCCGACGCGATCCGGGTGCGACGTTGATCTCCGACGGCGGACGGTCGATGTCGCGAGCGGAGTTCGCGGGTCGAACTCGCCGAATGGCCAACCTGTTGGACGACCTGGTCGACCCGGGGGCACGCGTGGCGATCATCGCCAAGAACAGTTTCGACTTCCTGGCCCTCTACTTCGGGGCCAGCCGCGCAGGGGTGGTGCCCGTACCGGTGAACTATCGACTCGCTCCACCGGAGTGGCGTTTCATCCTCGACGACGCCGGTACCGAGGTGGTGATCGCCGACATCGAGTTCGCCGCAGGTCTCGACACCGTCCGCCACGACCTCGAGTCGCCGTCGCACTTCTTCGGGCTCGACGGTGTGATCGAGGGATGGGCGTCCTTCGACGACGCGGTGAACGCGATGTCCGACGCTCCGCTGGATCGCGTCGCGGCATCCGACGAACTCGTGTACCAGATGTACACCTCGGGCACGACCGGTCTGCCGAAGGGCGCGATGATCAGCCAGCGTGCCGTCATTGCGCACCTGCAGCAGCTCACCGCGCTGGCGGGCGCCGTCGACGAACCCCGCACCCTGGTCGTCGCGCCCATGTACCACGCCGCCGGGGCGGTCACGGGCATCAATGCGATCGCACAAGGAGGGTCCGTCTACACGATGGCCGACTTCGTGCCCAGCGAGGTGGCACGGGTGCTCGACGAGGAGGGCATCACGAATGTCACGCTCGTGCCGGCGATGATCCAGGCACTCCTGGTCGCGGTGCCGGGGCTCGCCGATCTCGAGTTCGCCCGGCTGGATTCGATCGTCTACGGGGCGTCTCCGATCGCGGTCGAAACGCTCCGGGCAGCGACCGCGGCGTTCGGATGCAAGTTCGTGCAGGCCTACGGCATGACCGAGACCACCGCGGTCCTGACGGCGCTGTTCCCGGAGGACCACGAGCGAGCGCTGTCCGGCGAGGACCATCTGCTGCTCAGCGCCGGTCGCCCGGTCCTGGCCACCGAGCTTCGGATCGTCGATGACGACGGCAACGATCTGCCGACCGGCGAGATCGGCGAGATCCTCGGTCGTGGACCGCAGCTGATGGAGGGCTACCACAATCGGACCGAGGCAACCGCCGAGGCGCTGGCCGGTGGATGGATGCACACCGGTGACGCCGGATCCCTCGACGACGAGGGCTACCTGTACGTCTCGGACCGCGTGAAGGACATGATCATCTCCGGCGGCGAGAACATCTACCCCCGCGAGATCGAAGACGTGATCTTCCGGATGCCCGCCGTGGCGGACGCCGCCGTCATCGGTGTCCCCGACGAGAAGTGGGGCGAGACGGTGAAGGCCGTCATCCAGGTCAAGGAGGGCGAGACCCTGACCGAGAACGACGTCCTCGCCCACTGCCGGCAGAACCTCGGTGGCTTCAAGCAGCCGAAATCGGTCGAGTTCATCGACCTGATCCCGCGCAATCTCAGCGGCAAGGTGCTCAAGAAGGACCTTCGGGCCAAGTACTGGGAAGGCCGGGATCGCTCCGTCAACTGATCGTCTCCCGTCGGGGCGGGCCGGTGTCGGACCGGCCGTGGTCAGATCGACGCGACGACCAGGAATGCGGGGTACAGGAGGAAGAGCACGATCGACTCCCGTCGGCCGAGGGTGTCGTGACGGAGAGCGAGCAGGATCGCGACGCCGAGCAGGATGAGCATCGTGATGGTGGGAGCGTGGAGCAGGGTGGCGTCGCTGATGCCGATCGGCGCGACGACGGCGCCGACGCCGAGGCTCATGGTCATGTTGTACGCGTAGGAGCCGATGACGCCGGCCACGACGGCTTCGGAGATGCCGTGGCGACTGGCCGAGAACGCCAACACGACCAGTTCGAACGCGGTGGCGAACCCGATGATGGTGAGTCCGAGGCGGGTCTGGGTGGCCTCGACGTCCGTGAGGCGACGGACCCCTTCGACCAGGAGGATCGATCCGGTCGTGAGCGCGATCAGGCCGGCGATGACGTAGCCGAGGTCACGCCCGACACGCCCGGCCGGGTCGACCTCCTCGTCGAGCTCTCCTGCTTCGCCGAGACTCGGTGGTCGGCGCTCGAGGAGCCAGATCGTGGCGACGAAGGCAACGTAGGCGGTGACGAGGACCACCCCCTCGATCCGTGAGACGTTGCCATCCCAGAAGAGCGCTGCAGCCAGGGTCCCGGCGGCGAGGCCCCCGAGTGCGTAGCGGCGGATGCTGCGTCCGAACGGCAGCACCGTGATGAAGGCGCCGGTGCCCAGCGCAATCGTGACGATCGCGGCGTTGGCACCGATCACGTCACCGAACGCGACCCCGTCGACGCCGCGCGCGGACGCCGTGACCACGGTGGCGAGTTCTTCGGGTTCGGCGCCTGCCAGCAGCACCGCCAGGGCGAACGCGGTGACCCCGAGTCGTTTCGACGCGTCGGCGAGGTGCTCGGCGAAGGTCTCCGCGCCCCACACGATCGCCACGGTGCCGAGGATGATCAGGCCCAGCGAAGCCACCACCGACATGGCCGGGTTGTAGCACAACCGGTTCGGTGACGGGCAGGTGTCGGACGCGGCCGGCCGACCGCCACGGACGAGAGAGCGAGCCGGGCTCGACGCCGCGACCGGCGGGGATCAGCCCCAGCCGAGTTCGTGGAGCCGTTCGTCGTCGATGCCGGCGGCGTGGGCCACCTCGTGGATCACGGTGACGTACACCTCCTCGGCGAGGTCGTCGAGGTCGTCGCACATCTCGCACAACGCGAACCGGTAGATCGACACGATGTCGGGGCCCTCGGTTCCGTTGCGCTCGGTGTGGGGGACTCCCTCGTAGAGCCCGAGCAGGCTCGGCTCGTCCGGGTTCCGGTCGACGACCTGCACGACCACGTTGTCGAGCACGGGCAGCAGTTCCTCCGGCAGGTCGTCGAGCGCGTCGGCCACCATCGCCTCGAACTTGTACCTCGGTACGACCTCCATCCGACGCAGTGTTGCACCAGGGGTCAGACCCCTGGTGCAATCGAGGATCAGAGGACCTTGAGCTTGTCGGAGAAGACCTTCTTCGGCTTCATCTCGACGGCGATCTTCGTGGCGATCTCCTGGAACATCTTCGCCGCCTCCGACTCGGGGGAGACCGCGGTGATCGGACGGCCGTTGTCGCCGCCTTCGCGCAGTTCGGGCACGAGCGGCAGTCGACCCAGCAGCGGGACCTCGAGCTCCTCGGCGAGGATCTGGCCGCCGCCCGAACCGAAGATCTCGTAGCGCTTGCCGTCGTCGCCGGTGAACCACGACATGTTCTCGATCACACCGCGCACCGGGAGGTTGACCTTCGCGGCCATTGCTGCGGAGAGCGAGGCGACCTTCTGGGCCGCGGGTTGCGGGGTGGTGACCACGAAGACCTCGCCGCGCGGCAGGTACTGCGCGAGCGAGAGGGCGATGTCGCCGGTGCCGGGGGGCATGTCGACGAGAAGGAAGTCGGGCTCGTCCCAGAAGACGTCGGTGAGGAACTGTTCGAGCGCCTTGTGCAGCATCGGGCCGCGCCAGATGACCGCTTGGCCCTGCGGCACGAAGTAGCCGATCGAGATGCAGCGCACACCCCACATCTCGGGCGGGACGAGCATCTCGTCGATCACGACCGGATCGCGGTCGGTGCCGAGCATCCGGGGGATCGAGTACCCGTAGATGTCGGCGTCGACCACGCCCACCTTGTAGCCCTGCGAGGCGAGTGCGACGGCGAGGTTGGTGGTGACGCTCGACTTGCCGACGCCGCCCTTGCCGGAGGAGATGAGCAGCGGCCGCGTCTTCGAGGTGTTCTTCGAGAACGGGATCTCGCGACCCTCGGCGTGCCCGTGGGCCTGGCTCGACCCGGCGGTGGCACCGGCGTCGCCGTGGAGCGTGCGACGCAGGTTCTCGCGGTCCTCGTCGCTCATCACGGTGAACTCGAGGTCGATCGACTCGACGCCGTCGAGCTGCGTCGCCGCCTCGGACACACGGCGCTGGATCTCGCTCTTGAGCGGGCAACCGGGCACGGTGAGTGCGATCAGCACGCCGACGACGCCGTTGTCGAGGATCGACACACCGCGCAGCATGCCGAGGTCGACGATCGAGCGGTGCAGCTCGGGATCCTCGACGGGTCGGAGGGCTTCGACGATCTGTTCTTCGGTCACGGTGGCGGCCATCAGGTCATTGTGGCGACGGCCGGTCGAATTTGCACTACGTGGATAGGTACAATTCTGCACATGAGCACGAGCCCGTCGTTCACCGCCACCGTGTCGGCGATCACCGACGCCTTCGGCGACCCGACTCGCCGCTCGATCTACCTGTTCGCCAAGGAGCACTCGGGAGCCGACGGCACCGGTGTGACGGCGACGATGGTGGCCGCCGAGGTCGGGGTGCACGCCAACGTCGCTCGGCACCACCTCGACAAGCTCGCCGCCGGCGGTTACCTCGAAGTGGTGTCAGGCCGGGTCGCCGGAGCGGGTGCCGGCCGCCCCTCGAAGCGCTACGTGGTCGTCGGCGATGCCCTCAAGATGAACGACGTCGACTTCCCGGTGCGCAGCGACGACCTGCTGCTCTCGTTGCTCGGCCGCGCGCTCGACCGGCTCCCGCACGACGAGGCCGAGGCGATCGCCGAGGAGGTCGGCCAGGAGTACGGACGAGCGATGGCCGAAGGCCTCACCGGCGACGCGCTCGCCAGCGGTCGGCGGTCGTTGCGTTCGGCGATGCAGGCGGTCGCCGATGCGCTCACCGCGCACGGGTTCGCAGCGCACGCCGAAGGTCGCAACGACCAGCTGCGGATCATCAACAACCACTGTCCGTTCGGCGACGTCGCCACCGAGCACCCGGTGATCTGCGCCGTCGACCGGGGCATGGTCAAGGGGATGCTCGCTGCGCTGGTCGACAGCGACGACGCCCTCGGCGACATCGTCACCGAACAGAGCTTCGCCCGCGGCGACACGTTCTGCTCCACCGCGGTCTGATTGCACCAGGGGTCTGACCCCTGCTGCAATCAGTGGCGGGCGGCGCTGTACTCGACGACCCGTTCGACGACGTCGGGTGAGGCCTTGGCGGTCGAGCCCGCGTCGAACGGCGGTTGCGGGTCGTACTCGATCATCAGCTGGGCGGCTTCGGCGGCGGTGCGGTCGACGAGGATCTCGACCAGGCGCAGCGCCATGTCGATGCCGCTCGACACCCCGGCGGCGGTGATGATCCGTCGATCGAGGTGTTCGACCACACGCTCGCCGGTCGGCACGGCTCCGTACGCGGGGAGCACGTCGAGTGCGCCCCAGTGCGTGGTGGCGGTCAGCCCCTCGAGGAGCCCGGCCGCCGCGAGCACGAGCGAACCGGTGCACACCGAGGTGGTGTAGGTGGTGGTCGCGTGCGCCGTCCGCACCCAGTCGAGCACCCGCTCGTCGCGCATCAGGGCACGGGTCCCGTGGCCGCCGGGGAACACGACGACGTCGGGTGTGGCCATCTCCTCGAACGTCGCGTCCACCTGGATGCCGAGCATCCCGTTGTCGGAGCGGACGACGCCGCGCTCGTGGCCGATGAACGTGACGGCGAAATCGGGGATGCGCTGGAGCACTTCGTACGGACCGATGCCGTCGAGCGCCGTGAACTGCGGGAACAGAGGGATCGCGATCGAGATCACGTCGCCACCGTATCGACCCCACCCCCACAGTTCTCGTGAACACGTGCGCGGTCAGGGCGCGTGTCTGGTCGCGCACGAGTTCACGAGAACGGGTGGTGGGGGAGTGGGGGTAGCGTGCACGGAGTGGACGTACGCATCGGAGTGACCCAGGCCCCCCGCGAGCTCAACATCGAACTCGCCGAGGACGTCGATCGAGACGATCTGAAGTCGCGGGTCGAAGCGGCGCTGGCCGGGGCGAGCGACGTGCTGTGGATCACCGACAAGCGGGGCAAGGACGTCGTCATTCCCGCCGCGAAGATCGCATACGTCGAACTCGGCTCGGCCGACAGCGACCGCAAGATCGGTTTCGGAGGCTGAACCTGGGCCCCTCGGGTCGGCCAGGGCTCCTGGACCTCGACCTGCTGTGGGTCACGGGCAAGGGCGGTGTCGGCAAGACCACCGTCGCGGCCGCGATCGCCGACGTCGCGGCGCGCCACGGTCGGCGGACACTCGTGTGCGAGATGGACGCCAAGGGCGCACTCGCCACCGCGTTCGACGTCGGTGAGCTCGCGTTCGAACCCACCGAGGTCGCGCCGAACCTGTTCGCGATGGCGATGAACACCGAGGATTCGCTCCGCGAGTACCTGCGCCTGTTCGTCAAGATCCCGCTGCTCGGGCGCATCGGCCCGCTGGCCTCCACGTTCGACTTCGTCGCCGATGCCGCACCCGGCGTCAAGGAGATCCTCGGTGTCGGCAAGCTCTGCTACGAGGTGCGCGAACGCCACTACGACCTGATCGTCGTCGACGCCGAGGCGAGTGGGCACATCGTCAGCCAGATCGGTGCGCCGAAGGTGATCGCCGACCTCGTCCAGGTCGGCCTGGTGCGTGATCAGACCCAGTGGATGCTCGACATCCTCGACGACCCCCAGCGCACCGGCGTCGCGGTGGTGACCACCCCCGAGGAGATGCCGGTCACCGAGACGATCGAACTGCTCGCACGTCTGCAATCCGAGACCGGTGCCCACGCGTCCGCCGTCATCGCGAACCGGGTCCTCCCGGCGATGTTCAACCGGCGTGAACAGGCGATCGTCGACCGTCTCGGCGAGGCGATGCCCCTGCTCGTCGAGGCCGCGGGGCCCGCGGTGACCACCGTCGTCGACGCCGCCAACCTCACCGAGATGCGCCGCCGCACCGGTGCGGGCCACCTCGAGCGGCTCCGCACGTGGTTGGAGACCCACGACGAGATGCCCAACGGTCTGCCGATCGTGACCGTCCCCGAGATGTTCTCCCGCGGGTCGGGCCCGCGGGTCGTCTCGCTCGTCGCCGAGTCGCTCACCGTCGAGTTGGATCCGCAGGACCGAGGCCGTCGTGGCTGAGCTCGACAACTTGCTCGCCAGCCGCGAGATGATCCTCGTCGCCGGCTCGGGTGGCGTCGGCAAGACCACGATCGCGGCGGCGCTCGGTGTCGCCGCCGCCGAACGGCACCGGGGTCGCATCCTCGTCATGACCGTCGACCCGGCCCGCCGTCTCGCGACGGCGCTCGGTCTGGACGAGTTCGGCAACACGCCGGTCCAGATCGATCCGGCCGCCTTTGCCGCATCGGGTGTCAAGCTGCGCGGCGAGGTGTGGGTGGCGATGCTCGACACCAAGGCGGGCTGGGACGAACTGATCACCCGCCAGGCCCCCGATGCCGCGACCCGCGACGCCGTGCTCGCGAACCCGCTGTACGAGAACATCACCCGCCGATTCGTGCACAGCCACGAGTACCTCGCCATGGAGCAGCTCCACGACCTGCACGCCAGCGGGGAGTTCGATCTCGTGATCGTCGACACGCCGCCGTCGCGCAATGCGCTGTCGATCCTCGACGCTCCGAACCGGATGATCGAGTTCTTCGGGAGCCGTCTGTTGCGGTGGCTCACCGTCCCGTACCGCTCGCGACTCTTCACGGTCGCCTCGAAACCCTTCTACCAGGTCGCCGATCGCGTGCTCGGTTCGCGCTTCCTCCAGGACATCGCCGACTTCTTCGTGCTCTTCCAGGCCATGGAGAGTGGATTCGTCCGCCGTGCCAAGGAGGTCGAGGCGCTGCTCGTCGACCCTCGCACGGCGTTCGTGGTCGTCACCACGCTCGAGACCGCCCCGAGTTACGAGGCCCGGTTCCTCGCTCGATCGCTGCTCGATCGGGGGATGTCGCTCGGGGCGATCGTCGCGAACCGGGTGTTGCCGGAGGCGTTGGCGAGCGCCGACGCGGCCGACAGCGCCGTCGCCCTCCTCGACGCGGCGAGCGGCGATCTCGCCGACGCCGTCGCGGAGGCACTCGACGCCCCGCCGAAGCAGGTGGGCACCGTACTGAAGCGGATCGCCACGCGCTTCGACGACGTCGCGCTCGTGGCCGCTCGCGAGTCGGATCGGCGGGCCGAACTCGCCGATCTCGCGCCGGCGCTCCTCGCGGTCCCCTGGCTGTCGGGTGACATCCACGACCTCGCGGGGCTCGGGCTGTTGGCCGGTCACCTGCGCAACGGCGGATGATCAGGCAGAATCAACGGTGATGACCTCTCTCGCCGAACTCGCCCGCGAGCACACGACGCTCGAACGTGACGACATCGATCACCTGCACCGGCTGACCGCCGAGTGGGCGTTTCTCGCCGATCTGTGCTTCGCCGACCTGTTGCTCTACGTACGTGCCAGTGGCGGCAAGTGGCTGATCGTCGATCAGGTGCGTCCTGCCACCAACCAGACGATGTACGCCACCGACTACGTGGGTTCCTGGGCCGACGGCGACGAGGCCGAGTTGATCGATCGCACCGCCGACACCGGCCAGCGGGTCGAGGGGGCGATCGAGATCGACGGTGGTGGCGACGAGATCAACCACGCGCGGATGCTCGCGCTCCCCGTGCGACGCGACGGCGAGATCATCGCGGTGCTGTCGAAGGAATGGAAGGTGCGCGCCGGGCGGCCGCTCGGGGAACTCGAGCGCAACTACTCGTTCATCTTCGAGGAGTTCGCACAGATGATCGAGAACGGGATGTTCCCGTTCGCCGGCCGCGTGGCCGACTCCAGCGCCGCGCCGCGCGTGGGTGACGGTGTGTTGACCCTCGATGCGTCCGGCACCGTCACGTACGTGTCGCCGAACGCGAACTCGGCACTGCACCGGGTGGGCATCCAGGCGAACCCGGTCGGCATGCGCCTCGCCGAACTCGGATTCCACGACGGTCCCGTGCGGCAGGCCTTCGAGCGGCGCGAGCCGATCGTGGAGGAGTTCGAGCAGGGCGCGGACGTCACACTCCTGTGCCGGTGCGTGCCGTTGGTGACCAACGGCGAGTCCGGCCTCGAGATCGCCGGCGGCCTGTTGCTCGTGCGCGACGTCACCGAACTCCGCAAACGCGACCGGCTCCTGTTGAGCAAGGACGCCACGATCCGTGAGATCCACCACCGGGTGAAGAACAACTTGCAGACGATCTCGTCACTGCTGCGACTCCAGGCCCGCCGACTGACCAATCCCGAGGCGAAGGCGGCGGTCCAGGAGTCCGTCAGGCGGATCCGCACGATCGCGCTCGTGCACGAGTCGTTGTCGCGAGAGCCGGGCGAGGACATCGCGTTCATCGAGATCGTGCGGCCGCTGCTGCGTCTGGCCGAGGAGAGCCTGCAGTCGCCCGATCGTCCGGTGCGCTTCGTGGTGACCGGCGACGGTGGTCGGATCCCGGCGAACACCGCGACACCGCTGTCGGTCGTGCTCACCGAGCTGCTGCAGAACGCCGTCGACCACGGCTTCCCCGAGGGCAGCGGCGGCGGCGAGGTCAACGTGGGTCTCAGCCACCGGGACGGACGGCTCACCGTTCGCGTCGTCGACAACGGCCGCGGCGTCGATCCGTCGTTCCAGCTCGATGAGTCCAAGGGCCTCGGCCTGTCGATCGTCCGCACGCTCGTGACCACCGAACTCAACGGCACGATCGACATCCGGCCCGCGACGACGTCGGAACTGGAGTTGGCCGGTGTCGGCGACGGCTCCGCCCGCCAGCACGGGACGGTCATCGAACTCGTCGTCCCGACGGACGACTGAGTTCAGCTGGCGCGAGCAGCGCGGGCGGCAGCGACCCGACGGCGCCGGATGACCCGGCGCTCCTCTTCGGTGAGCCCACCCCAGATGCCGGAGTCCTGGTTGGTCTCGAGCGCGAAGTCGAGGCACTGCTTGGCCACGTCGCACTCGCCGCACACCTCCTTCGCACGATCGATCTGTACCAGCGCGTGTCCGGTGGTGCCGACCGGGAAGAAGAGTTCCGGGTCGGTGTCGCGGCAGATGGCGTCGTCTCGCCACTCGTAGTCCGCGGCTCCCAGGGTCAGGCTGGACGCAAGGATCGACACGTTGGTGCTCCTCGAAGGTTCGGGGCGATGAGTCGCCGGGGGAGGGAATCGTGCCGGTGGGCGACACGATTGGCTTCGGGCCGGGCTGAACTGTAAGCGCGCCGACCCGTGCCCGCAAGGGTCCAATGGGCCCAATGTTCACCGTCCGGTCATCGGGCGCTCATCCGGTCGTCATCTCGGGGCGTCTCGGGGTCGTCGGGGTCGGTGGCGTGGTCGGGCAGAATGTGCCGATGCTCGTCATCGGCCACCGTGGAGCGTCTGCGGACGCTCCGGAGAACACTCCCGAGGCCTTCCGTCTCGCCGACACGGTGGGCGCCGACGGCGTCGAACTCGATGTCCGTTGGGTGCCCGATGGTCGCCTGGTCATCGCCCACGATCCGTTGCCGGACGACGTCGCGGCGGTCGACGCGATGGGATTGCCGAGCTTCGACGAGGCGCTCGACGCCTGCGGCGACCGGATGCTCGTGAACGTCGAGATCAAGAACTGGCCCACCGACGCCGGTTTCGATCCGACGATGGCGATGGTCGGGCCGGTGATCGACGCACTGCGGCGCCGGGGGAGCGCTGCCGCACCTCGTTGGTTGATCTCGTCGTTCTCGTGGGAGACGCTGCAGGCATGCCGTCTCGCCGCCGCCGACATCGCCACGGCATGGCTCGTGACCTCGATCGGACCCGAGCAGATCGCTCGGACGGCGGCCGCCGGGCACGTGGCGGTCCATCCCCGGGAGCCGAACGTGACCGAGGAGTTCGTCGCTCGATGTCACGACGCAGGACTCGCCGTCAACACCTGGACGTGCAACGACCCGCAACGTCTGGGTGAACTGGCCGCACTCGGCGTCGATGGTGTCTGCACCGACGTGCCTGCCGTCGCGCTCGAGACGCTGGGCCGCGACCGTGCCGCTCCGGCGCTCAGGCCACGCTGGGCATCGTGGCGGCCGGCTCGCTCAGCGGGGTCACCAACCTGACGGCATCGGGCACGTGCTCGAACTCGAGCCGGGTGGTGCTGCCGAGCGCGTCGCCGTCGACCTGGTAGGGAAACGGTGTCTCGTGCTCGATCACGAGCCGTTCGACGTCGATGCGGTAGTCGAGGTGCTTCGACGCCTCGACGCCACCGCCGCGCAGTGCGCCGGCCAGCGATGACAGGATCGCCGTGGCGCTCATCGTGCGGAACGTCACCGCAACGAGACCACGGTCGAGCGTGGCAGCCGGTGACAGGTCCAGCGGACGGTTGCCGAGGTACGTGTAGGGGTTCGTGTTGAGCACGATCGTGAAGTAGCCGTCGTCGATCGGCGGACCGCCGTCGCCGTGGACGCGGAAGTGAGGGGTTCGGCGGTCGTACCCGGTCAGCCAGGTGGTCAGCCCGGACCAGATGAACAGCGGATGGCCGAGCCATCGCTTCAGCGAGCCGCGTTGCTCGACGCGCTCGACGACCGCGGCGTCGAACCCGACGCCGGTGTGGAAGCAGAAGTAGCGGCCGTTGACCTGGCCCAAGCCGATCGCACGGAAGTCGCCGGCGTCGATCCCGTTGGCGAGGTACTCGACCGCGTGAACCGGGTCGTTCGGCATGCCGAGCGTGCGGGCGAACACGTTGGTCGATCCGCCCGGGAGGACACCGAGGGCCGTGTTCGATCCGGCGATGCCCGTCGCGACCTCGTTGAGCGTCCCGTCGCCGCCGAAGCCGATGACCACGTCGACGCCTCGCCGGACGGCGTCGTGGGCGAAACGTGTCGCATGCCCGCGTCGGTTCGTCTCGACCACCTCCACGTCGTGACCGCGGCTGAGTCGACGGTGCACGATCACCGTGTTGCGGGCCGTCACCGACGACGCGAAGGAATTGACGACGAGGAGGACCTTCAAGGAACGCGACGGTACCTCGCCGCGACGATCGTCGGACCGGCCGGTCGTCGGAACGCTCGAGTTTGGGTCGAAGTTGACTCACCGGTAACTTGGGCCCCCTTATGAACGTGATCGTCTGCGTCAAGCAGATCCCGGACCCGGCGCTGCCGGGCGAGCTGGATCCCTCCACCAACACGCTCAAGCGTGACGGCAAGCTCATCCTCGACGAGTCGGACAGTTACGGCGTCGAGATGGCGCTGCAGCTCGTCACGGCGGCCGGCGGCGGCGAGGTCAGCCTCGTCTCCATGGCGCCGAACGACGAGACGTCGGGCCTGCGCACCGCCCTCGCCATGGGCGCAGCCAAGGCGGTCCTCGTGAGCGACGCGTCGCTCGCCGGCGCCGACGCACTCACCACCGCCAAGGTGCTCGCCGCCGCGACGAAGAAGCTCGGCGACGTCGACCTGATCATCGCCGGTACCGAGTCCTCCGACGGGTACACCGGCACCGTGCCCGAGCAGCTCGCCGAAGTTCTCGGCCTGCCGTCGATCACGTTCGCCAAGAGCATCGAGATCGCCGATGGCACCCTCAAGGTCGACCGCCAGACCGAGGCGGGCTACGACGAGGTCACGTGCTCGCTGCCGGCCGTCGTGTCGGTGACCGCCGGCGTCGTCGAGCCCCGTTATCCGAGCTTCAAGGGCATCATGGCCGCCAAGTCGAAGCCGGTCGAGACCGTCACCGCTGCCGACCTCGGTGTCGAGTCGGTGTCGTGGGCGCAGCAGATCACGTCCGTCGAGGATGCCCCGGCCCGCGAGGCCGGTGAGGTCATCGAGGACGACGGCGAAACGTTCAACAAGATCGTCGAGTTCCTCGACAACCTGAAAGTCATCTGAGGAGACCGATCATGGGTATCGACAACATCTGGGTGTTCGCACAGGCCGCAGACGGCGTACCGACCACCGGCACGCTCGAACTGCTCACCAAGGCCCGCAGTCTGGGCAGCAACGTCTCGGCCTTCATGGCCGGCGACGGGGCCGCAGCTGCCGCTGCGCTCGGCGACCACGGCGCAGCCAAGGTCTACGCGACCGGCGATCTCGGCGGCGCGCTGCCGGGCGTGGCCGTCGCGGCGGCGATGAAGGCCGTCATCGACGGCGGCGACACGCCGGACCTGATCATGTTCCCGCAGAGCTACGAGGGCCGTGACGTGATGGCACGTCTGTCGGTCAAGCTCGACCGCACGGTGCTGACCAACTCGACGAGCATCACGGTCGACGGCGACAGCGTCGTGGTGCAGACGCCGATCTTCGGTGGCACGAAGCTCGTCAACTCGACGTTCACGGGCGAGCGTCCGTTCCTGGCGGCGTTCCGTCCGAAGAGCTTCGTCGCCGAGCCCGGTGCGGGTGCGGCCGGTGAGGTCGTCGCCGCACCGGTGCCCGACCTGGGCTCCACCGCCGGCGCCACCGTCACCGCGGTGCACGTCGAGGAGACCTCGGGTCCCAAGCTCGACGAGGCCGCCGTGGTCGTCGCCGGCGGGCGTGGTCTCGGCGAGGCCGAGAAGTTCGAGATGATCGAGTCGCTCGCCAAGGCGCTCAAGGGTGCGCCCGGAGCGTCACGAGCGATCGTCGATGCCGGCTGGGTGCCGTACAGCTACCAGGTCGGCCAGACCGGCAAGGTCGTCAAGCCGACCGTGTACATCGCCGCGGGCATCTCGGGTGCCACGCAGCACATGGTGGGCATGAAGGGTTCGAAGAACATCATCGCGATCAACAAGGACAAGGAGGCGCCGATCTTCGGCGTCGCCGACCTCGGCATCGTCGGTGACGTCCACAAGGTGCTCCCGCAGCTCCTCGCGGCGCTCAACGCCCGCAGCTGACCCGAAATCCTGCGGAATCCGGTCGCCCAGCGGCCGGATTCCGGCATTTTCGGGGGTGATGGGGGCGACCGGGGTGGTTCAGGTGGCGTCGCGGGCGACGAGGGCCCAGGCGACGGACTCCTCGGGGTCCTCGACCGCCAGTTGGAGCTGCCAGCCCATCGCCGGTTCGTGCGCGTCCCAGCGGTACCAGCGCAGATCGTGGGCCAGCTCGCCGAGTTCGTCCGGGGGAACGGGCCAGTCGTCGAGCAGGTCGCCGAACGCGGCGAGGGTCCACCAGGCACCGAATCGTCCGGATGCGGCACCGCGGCGCCGGCCGTGGGCGCCGCCACTCGCGCCCGCCCACGCCATCCAGGCGAGCGCCGTCGCAGGATCGAGTTCGACCACTCGCGCCCGCCGCAGGCCGAGCGCGCCCAGTGCACCGTCGAGGTCACCCTCGACGCACACGGTCTCGACACGCCCGTTCGAACTCGACGTCCACGGTTCGACGAGTTGCCGCACCGCGAGTTCGACGTCGTCGTCGAGCACTTCGGCAGCGATCGTGTCGATGTCGTCCCAGTCGTCGGGGAGCGGGGGAGCCGGGAACTCGGCGCCGGCATCGCTGTAGTCGGCGAGCGCGTAGTTGGGCTCCCACGGCTGCAGGTCGAGGGGGACGTCGAGCACCGGCGGGATCTCGAGCGGGTCGATCGTCTCCCCGCGCAGGACCCGTTCGTGGGCGACGAATGCGGCGCGGGGCCCGCGATCGAGCTCGGGTGAGAGATCGGCCCAACTGTGGTGCTGTGCGGCCACCTCGGTGAGCGGCCCGATCGTGAACCGGCCCGACAGCCCGTCGGTCTCGTCGAGAACGGCCGCGACGAACTCCGGTGCGGCGTGGAGGGCGAGACGGTACTCGGCCAGTGTCGCGGCGGGCCAGAGCTGGCGTCCGGTGGCGACCGCGTGGCGTGAACGGTCCCGAACCCGCAGCAGCCCCGCCCAGTCACGCGCGCCGGACCGATCGTCGATCAGCCGGACGAGCCCGTCGAGATCGGCGCGATGGATCAGGTCGTCGAGCGCCTCGTCGTCTGCTCGCACGTTCAGACCAGCGGCCAGGGGTAGCGACGGCCGGAGGGGTCGGTCGGGAAGCGGCGGTGCGTGACGCACCACGCGGCACGACCCTGGAGTGCTTCGACCTCGTCGTCGGCGAGCAGCGCGGCGATCTCCAGCGGGACCCGCTCGCACAGGGATCCCACCCGAACGAGCAGGTCGTCGTCGATCGGCTCGTCGCCGAACTCCCAGATCACCGTGCGCAGCTTGTAGTCGGCGGCGAAGCACAGACCGTTGTCGATGCCCCACACCGACGCCGGCTCACCATCGCGCTCGGGGATCAGGAGGACGTGGCCGCTCTTGCGGTCGGTGTTGTTGGCGAGAATGTCGAGCAGTGCCATCGCCCGGAGCCGGTCGTGCAGCTCGGGGTGCGTCTCGTGGATGGTGAAGTAGTGCTGGCTGTGGTCGGCGGTGACGAACCACTGGATCGAACCTTCGCCGAGCGGTCCGTCGCGCAGCACCGTCGGCGGCACGACGTGGAGACCGAGGTGCTCGCTCAGCAGGTAGGCGGCCACCTCGCGGCGATGCAGGCCCGGCTCGAAGTCCCACAACGGGCGCTCCCCGCGTGTCGGCTTGTAGATCGCCGGGTGGCTCGCACCGTCGTGGGTGACGTGGACGAGGAACGTGGCATTGCTGCTGTACGGCATGCGTCCCTCGATCTCGACCTCCCCCTGCAGCAGGTGGCGGATCGGATCGTCGACGGCGTCGACGCGCAACTCCACCCCGCGTTCGTCGTCGTCATCATCGTGGTCGTCGTGGTCGTCGTCGTGCAGTGCCACGCCGGATCAGTTCATCCGGGGGCAGTCGTGGCCGTCGGGATCGATCGGGAAGCTGCACCACTGGCACAGCGGCCGGCCCGCCTCGACGACCCCGTCGGCGTGATCGCAGAACGCCGCCGCCTGGCCGCGGCTCAGGTACAGCCGGACGTGTCCACGGTCGTCGTCGACGAACTCGCCGTCGTCGTCGACCTCGCCGATCTCCTCGAGCTGGATCAGCACCCGGTCGCTCGATCGGTCGTAGCCCAGCCCGATCGGGCCGAGCACGAACGACGGATCGAGTGGATCTCGCAGCTCGAGCGCCCCCGGCATCGGCCGGTCCTCGGGTGGGGGAAGGTCTGCGAGGACCTTGCGGAGGTACTGCACGATCGCCGCCGTCTGCTGCTTCTCGCACTTGACGGTCACGCGTTCGCCGTCCGAGCGTGCCTGCAGGAGGAACGTCCGCTCGCCGGGCCGGCCCACCGTGCCGACGGTGAAGGCCGAGACCTCGTCGAATTCGAAGAACACACTCATCGGACGCTCACGAGGGTTGGAGGTCGGTCAGCGGGCGCCCGGTCGAGTTGACCGCCAGGACGGTGGGACCGCCGGGACCCCACGTGATCGCCGTGACCGAGGCCGGGCTGATGACGATTCGCTGGAACAGATCGATGTGGGTGCCGAGCGCATGGGCCACCGCGGCCTTGATCGTGTCGGCGTGGGAGACGCACACGATCGTGCCGCCGGGGTGAGCCGCTCGGAGACGGTCGAGCGTGGAGACCATCCGGGTCTGCATCTCGGTGAAGCTCTCGCCGTCCGGGAACCGGAAGGTCGACGGTGCCCGCTGGACGGTCTGCCACTCGGGGAGCTTCATCAACTTCTTCAACTCGGCGCCCGTCCAGTCCCCGAAGTCGCACTCGAGGAGACCACGGTCGATCCGGGTGCGCAGTCCTCGGGCCTTCGAGATCGGCGCGGCGGTCTCCTTCGCCCGCTCCAGGGGTGAGCTGTACACGGCATCGACCCGCTTCAGTTCTGCGATGCGAGCAGCGGCGATGTCGGCCTGACGTCGACCCTCGTCGGCGAGGTGGAGGCCCTTGGCTCGTCCGGGCAGCACCTTGCCCGTCGTCGGTGTCTGTCCGTGGCGAACGAGCAGGATCGTGGTGAACAGCGGCGGCTTCGGCGCGGCGCGTCTCGCAGCGGCTCGTTTGGTGGGGCGTGCGTTCGTCGTGGCCATGAGGTGCATCCCAACCTACTGTCGAGTGCCGTGACTCCGCTCGCCAGGCTCGAACGCGATGTGGTCGGCTGTCGGGCGTGCCCACGGCTGGTCGCGTGGCGTGAGGAGGTGGCGGTCACGAAACGGGCCGCCTACCGCGACGAGACGTACTGGGGGCGCCCGATCCCGGGGTTCGGCGATCCCGACGCCCGCATCGTGGTGCTCGGCCTCGCCCCCGCGGCACACGGGGCCAACCGCACGGGGCGGGTGTTCACCGGTGACCGCAGCGGCGACTGGCTGTTCCGGGCGATGCATCGTGCCGGTCTCGCCAACCAGGCCGAGTCGGTGGCGCTCGACGACGGCCTCCGTCTCCACGACGCGTGGGTGACGGCAGCGGTCAAGTGCGCACCGCCCGGCAACTCGCCGACACCGGACGAACGCGATGCCTGTGCCCCGTTCCTCCAGCGGGAGTTCGCCGCGCTGGCCTCGATGTCGGTCGTGGTGTGCCTCGGCCAGTTCGGCTACCAGGCTGCGTGTGCGCACTTCGGGGTGCGCCCCCGCCCGAAGTTCGGCCACGGCGTCGAGGTCCCGATCGAGGCCGGTCCGACCCTGGTGTGTTCGTTCCACCCCAGCCAGCAGAACACCTTCACCAAGCGACTCACCGAACCGATGCTCGACGCCGTGTTCGCACGCGCGATCGAGCTGGCCGCTGCGTCCTGACCCCGGACGGCACGGTGGCGCACGGGAGGGGCGCCAGTAGCCTCGCAGTGCTGTGATCTCGTCTCGTCGCCCGCTCGTCACCTCGCTCGCCATCGGTCTCGCGGCCGTGTTCGGCGTGTCCGCGTGCACGTCCGACCCCAGCCCGACACGTGTGGCGGAGGATCTGGTGAAGACCGAGACCCAGGGTTTCCCGGAGATCCAGGACTGCATGCTCGGTGTGATCGGCGACTACGACCTCGACACGCTCGGCGAGGATGCCACCAGCGACACCCCGGATGTGAGGGACCCGGCCGTCGCCGAACTCGCTCGCTTCGAGGCCGACCTCGCCGCCTGCGATCCCGAAGGCGTCACCCGCGTCTCGATTCCGTGACTGCGTGAGCGGTTCAGTCGGACTTCGCCGCGGCGTCCGGTGACGGCGCCGGGGCCTTCTTCTTGGGTGGCGGGACGCCGATCGCCGGGGCCGGATCGGCCTCCTTCGGCCAGCGACGGCGGCTGACGATCGACAGCAGGCGCAGCAGCCGCATCGCGGTCTCGTCGGTCTGGGCGGGCTTGGCGATGATCGATCCGTCGGCGATCATCCGCTCGATCACCTCTTCGCCGAGCTCGGTGCGCACGATCGTGAGGGTCCAGTCGTTGTCCTCGCCGATGCCGCCCGTCGACACGTCGGCGTGCTCGGCGGCGAAGTCGGGGCAACTCGTGCAGCCCTTGCGGGTCCAGCCGTGGCACTCCTTGAGGTCGACCTCGTGGTACGAGCCGTCCTTCATCCAGATCTGGAACACACCCTTGATGTTCATCTTCACCATGTCCTGCTTCTTGAGGCCGTACTTGGCCTCGAACAGCTCGGTGAAGATCGCGTCGTCGAAGGTCTTCGAACACAGCAGACCGATGTTGAACAGGAACGGCTTGGAGACCTTGCCGGCCTTGCGGTCCCACATCGTCGGTGGCGACGACGTCTGGCAGCCCATGCCGACCAGTGCCAGGCGTTCGTACCCCTTCTCCCTCGCCTCGGGGAGCGCGAGGGGGTTGGCGCAGTACGTGTAGCGGCTGCCGGCCGTCGCGAGGATCTCGTCCTTCGTCGACACGACCGCCGGCTTGGCCTTCCAGGCGTCGTCGTCCTCGACGCCCGAGACCAGTGCGGCGTCGATGTAGTCGTGTTCGCGCAGCCAGATCAGCATCGCGGAGACGAGCCCGCCGTCCTGGCCCATCTTGTGGACCATCTCGTCGCTGGCGCGGGTGAGGTAGAGCTGGCGCCAGATGCCGGCCATCTCGTCGGGTTCACGCACCCGGCCGAACAGGTGCATGTCGGCCGCCGGCTCCCACGCCCGGAAACGGGGGCACGCCCGGGTGCAGGTGGTGCAGCCGCCTTCTTCGCCGAAGCCGTGGATGCAGTTGTCGAGCCCGAGTTCCTCCTCGAGGTGGAATGGGATGTACTTGCCCTCCTCGTGCTCGTACCCGATCACGTCGTGGGGGCAGGTCACCACGCAGCCGGCGCAACCGGTGCACAGCCCGGTCGTGATCACCTCGGCGTAGAGCTCCTTCCACTGCGCGGTCCAGCGTCCGGCCTGCGCCGGCGTGGTCGGTGGCGGGGAGTCCTGGTCGACGGTGGTCATCTCGGTCACTGTACGCGACGGTCCCGGACGCGGCGATCCCCGAGCCTGCCCTCTGAGGACGCAAAGGAGGCTCGGGGATCGACTCGCAGGACGCAACGATGCGCCCGATCCGATGGGTGCACCGGCGATGACGCCGATGCAGGACGTCAGCTAGATCGCGTCGGTCCCTTCCTCACCGGTGCGGATGCGCACGAGGCGCTCCACGTCGGTGACCCAGATCTTGCCGTCACCGATCTTGCCGGTGGCGGCTGCTGCGACGATGGCGTCGACGACACCGTCGACCGCGTCGTCGGCCACGACGATGCCGAGGCTGACCTTCGGAACGAAGTCGATCTTGTACTCCGCTCCGCGGTAGGTCTCGGTGTGGCCGCCCTGACGGCCGAAGCCGCGGACTTCCTCGACGGTGATGCCGGCGACGCCGATGGCCTTGAGCGCATCCTTGACGTCGTCGAGCTTGAACGGCTTGATGACCGCTGTCACGAGTTTCATGTGATTGGTTCCTTTGTTGGCTCTGCCTGGATCGGAGTGTGTCAGCTCATGTGAGCCATGTCGGGGGCGTAGCCCTGGAGACCGTGCTCGAGGACGTCGAGGCCCTCGATCTCTTCCTCGCGGGCGACCCGCAGGCCGATCGTGGCCTTGAGGGCGGCGAAGAGGATGCCGGTGCAGACGACCACCCAGACGAGGATGATTGCTGCCATCAGCAGCTGGACGAGCAGCTGGTCGATGCCCCCGCCGTAGAACAGGCCCGCGTCTTCACGGCCGAGGAAGGCGTCGTCGTAGGTGGCGAAGAGGCCGACCGAGACCAGGCCCCAGAAGCCGCAGACGCCGTGGACGCTGACCGCGCCCACCGGATCGTCGACCTTGACCTTGTCGAAGAACAGCACCGCACCGACGACCAGGATTCCGGCGATGGCGCCGATCAGCACCGACGCCAGGGGGGTGACGGCACCACAGGGGGCGGTGATGGCGACGAGGCCGGCGAGGACGCCGTTGCCGATCATGGCGAGGTCGGGCTTGCCGGTCACCAGTGTGATCGTGATGGCGGTGAAGAGGCCGCCGGCGGCTGCGGCGAGCATCGTGTTGACGGCGATCGTCGACACGAACTCGTCGGCGAGCAGCTCCGAGCCCGGGTTGAACCCGAACCAGCCGACCCACAGGATGAACACACCGAGAATGGCGAACGGGATGTTGTGGCCGGGGATCGCTCGGGGCGAGCCGTCCTCTGCGTACCGACCGATGCGGGGACCGAGGAAGAGCGCACCCATGAAGGCCGCGATGCCGCCGGTCATGTGCACGATGCCGGAGCCGGCGAAGTCGGAGAACACGGCGCCGTTGATGTCGATGTCGGCGATGAGACCGCCACCCCAGGTCCAGTGCACGATCACCGGGTAGATGAACGCACACATCACCGCCGAGAAGATCACGTACGACCAGAACTTGGTGCGTTCCGCCATCGCGCCGGATGCGATGGTGACCGCCGTCGCGGCGAACACCGCCTGGAAGAAGAACGACGTCGCAGGGCTCAGTCCTCCTTCCGGGATCGCAGCCAGGTCGAGGTCCTGGAGGAAGAAGTTGCTGGTTCCGATGAACCAGCCGCCACTCTCGCCGAACGCGAACGCCCAACCGGTGGCGAAGAAGGCGAGGATGCCGACGATCGCGTCGGTCATGTTCTTGGCGAAGATGTTCACGACGTTCTTGGCGCGGGTGAGACCGGCCTCGACGAGCGCGAAGCCCGCCTGCATGAAGAACACCAGCACGCCGGCGATGAACACCCAGATGTTGTTCAGGTAGTCCTGTGTCGTCGGGACGTAGTCCTGGGCGAAGCCGACCGACGGTGTGATGGCCAGGATGGCGACGACGCCACCCAGGCCGGAAGCAATTCTCAATGCACGTTTGCGCACGGGTCCTCCAAAGTAGGGATAGGGAAAGGGATTGCGAGGTCCAGTGGCGCCATTGCCGCCCGGATTGCGAGCGCAACCTAAAGGTGGCGGATTTCCCGTTTGTCGCCGAAGTGTTTCCTGCGTGTGAATGGTCCCGGGACCATCGGCGCCGCTGGACTTGACCCGCGGGTCAAGTCGACTGGCAGAATGGGGGGCATGGATCTCTCCTATCCCCCCGAAGCCGAGGAATTCCGCACCGAGATCAGGACCTGGCTGCACGACAACCTGCCCGACGGTTGGTTCGACGACGGCTTCGAGATGTCCGACGAGGAACGCGGGCAGTTCAACGAGGAGTGGCCGCAGAAGCTCTTCGAGGGCGGCTGGATCTGCGCCACCTGGCCCGCCGAGTACGGCGGCAAGGGGCTCACCACGATGCAGGGGGTGGTCCTGTCCGAGGAGTTCGCGAACGCCAAGGCACCGATGCGCGGCGACTTCTTCGGCGACACGCTCGTCGGCCCCACCATCCTGCAGTGGGGGACCGAGGAGCAGAAGAAGGAGTTCCTGCCGGGCATCCTCAGTGGCACGACCCGCTGGTGTCAGGGCTTCTCGGAGCCGAACTCCGGCTCCGACCTCGCGTCGTTGAAGACCACGGCGGTGCTCGACGGCGACGAATGGGTGATCAACGGTCAGAAGGTGTGGACCACCCAGGGACACCACGCCGACTACTGCTTCTTGTTGACGCGCACCGATCAGGATGCGAAGAAGCACGCCGGCATCTCCTACATGCTCGTGCCGATGCGCCAGCCGGGCGTCGAGGTCCGCGGCATCGTGCAGCCCGACGGCACCGCCGAGTTCTGTGAGGTCTTCTTCGACAACGCCCGCTGTGCGAAGGACGCGGTCGTCGGCGGCGTCAACAACGGCTGGAAGGTCGCGAACTCGACGCTCGCCTTCGAACGTGGCCAGTCGGCCACCACCGGCTACCGCCGGTTCGCCGAGGAGTACCGTCTGCTGGTCGAGGCGGCGACCGAGAAGGGTGTGATCGACGATCCGCTGATCCGTCAGCGCCTGATGGAGTACTACACCAAGATCCAGATCCTGAAGATCAACGGTCTGCGCAACCTGTCGGCGACGCTCGCCGGCGGTGGCGACATGGGGACGATCGCGCTCGGCGCGACCAACAAGATGTTCTGGTCCGAGATGCACCAGCGTGCGATGGAGCTCGCCGTCGACATCTACGGCCCCGAGGGCATGCTCATCGATGCCGGTCCCGAGTCGGGCAGCTGGCCCGGCGCAGCGCGCGACAAGCGCCGCGACGGCTATCCGGTCAGCCCGATGATGTCGTCGTTCTTCTTCTCGCGCTCCGAGACGATCTGGGGTGGCACCAGCCAGATCCAGCGCAACATCGTCGGCGAACGCGTCCTCGGCCTCCCCAAGGAGCCCAAACCCCCCACCGAGTGACCCCGCCCTCCACCCATCTCGTGAACGAGGTGCGCACCTGTGCCGCATCTTGTTCACGAGATGGGATCAGGCGGCAACGAAGGTGGCCTGTCGGCGACGGTAGAGCGCGACGATCTGGTCGATCGTGCCGTTGAAGTCCTCCGCCAGTTCCTGGTCGGTGATCCGTTCGACCTGCCACCCCAGCAGGCGGGCCTGCCGATCGCGGGTCTTGTCACGCTGCGCGTCGAGGCGTCCGCCGTGCCAGGTGACGTGGTCGATCTCCAGCGCCCAGCGAATGGTCGGGTCCGCTCCATCGGGATGGATGGTGATTCCGTTGGGAAGAGCGAGCGGATGCTGCCGGACGAGCACGACCCCGCGTGCCTCGAGTGCCTTGAGGACTCGCAGTTCGAGTCCCGAGTCGGCCGGCTTCTGCCAGTCGGCTCGCTGGGACATGACTCGTTTGACCCGAGCGAGCCCGGGGCGACCCCTCGCCTGAAGTCGTTGCGCCGTCCTCCAGAGCGTGGGCAGGCTCGCATGCTGGTCGAGGACCCACTCGGTCAGCCGTTCGAAGCGCTCATCATCGAGGTCGCGAGCGCAGTCGAACCAGGCTCGCGACGGCGTCGCAACCGCGATGCCGTCGTCACGCCGAACGACCTCGCCGGCGGAGAGGACGTTCGATCGGCGGAGCACCACGCCCTTGGTGATCGGTGTCCGGTCGTGAGCGACCAGGACGTGGGGCACGTCGGGCCGCCAGACGTGTCGAAATCGCCACAGGCGCGCCGCCGCGACCCCGCCGACGAGCGCGCCGGGGTCAGCAGCGCAGGCCGCCGCGCAACGCGATTCGAAGGTGTCAGGTGCGGTGGCGAGCCGATAGACGTGCTTGTGCTCGACGACGAGCAGACCGCTCGTCACCAGTCGTCGCACGCTGTGTCGAGGAACCCCGTCCTCGAGGAGTTGATCGTGGGTGACGATGCCGTGGCGTCGTGAGACGACGACGGCGAGCTCGGACGAGATGGTGGCCATGGAATCTCCCTGGTGTCGGAACGCTCGTTCGTGGGCCGTTCGCCGAGCGGGGTGATCCCGTGATGCCCACGCTACGAATGATCCAACGAAACCGCTCCCTCGACCCCAACTCGTGAACAAGATGCGGCCTGGGTGCGCGTCTTGTTCACGAGAACGAAACTGACTGGGTCTGTTGGCGATCGAGGCTGACCGGGTACGGTCGGCGGGAGTGGACGAACTACTCGAGGCCGACGGGAGTCCCCGACCGATCGCGCGAGATCTGATCCAGTTGATCCAACGTCTGGGTATCGACGAGGTCCGGGCCCGCCAGCGCGTGTCGGATCTCGAGATCCTGACGATGGGGATCTCGTTCACGGTCTACAGCGACGGCGAGAACATCGACCGCGCGTGGCCCTTCGACATCATCCCCCGATTGATCGACGGCCGGGAGTGGGCCGTGGTCGAGCGGGGTCTCGCACAGCGACTGCGGGCGCTCAATCGGTTCATCGACGACATCTACAACGACCAGCAGATCATCGCCGACGGCGTGTTCCCGCCCGAGCTGCTCGAGGACTCGGCGAACTTCCGCCCGGAGTGCCGAGGCGTACACCCCAAGCACGGGGTGTGGGCCCACATCTCCGGCTCCGACCTCGTGCGCGCCGGGGACGGCCAGCTCTACGTGCTGGAGGACAACCTCCGCGTGCCGTCGGGTGTCAGCTACGTCCTCGAGAACCGGGGTGTCGCCAAGCGGGCGTTCCCCGAGCTCTTCGAACAGCACCGCATCCGGCCCGTCGACGCGTACACCGACGAACTCAACAAACTCCTGTCCTCGCTCGCCCCCGACGGGCGGTACGACCCGACGATCGTCGTGCTCACACCGGGCATCTACAACTCCGCCTACTTCGAGCACTCCTTCCTCGCGCAGCGCATGGGGGCCGAGCTCGTCGAGGGACAGGATCTGGTGGTCGGCGACGACGACTGTGTGTACATGAAGACGATCCAGGGACTCGAACGCGTCGACGTGATCTACCGACGGATCGACGATCTCTTCATCGATCCGGAGGCCTTCCTGCCGGAGTCGATGCTCGGTGTGGCCGGCCTGATGCGGGCGTGGAAGGCGGGCAACGTGGGGATCGCCAACGCGCCGGGCGCCGGCGTGGCCGACGACAAGTGTGTCTACGCCTGGGTGCCGGACATGGTGCGCTACTACCTCGACGAGGAACCGCTGATCCCGAACGTGCCGACGTACCGCTGCATGTACGACGACGAACGCGAACATGTGCTCGCCAACATCGGCGACCTCGTCCTGAAGCCCGCCAACGAGAGCGGCGGTTACGGCATCGTGATCGGCAACCGGGCCACGGCCGAGGAACTCGAGACCGCCGCCGAGGCGATTCGCGCCGATCCCCGCAACTGGGTGGCGCAGCCGATCCTCGACCTCTCGACCGGGCCGACGCTCGTGGAGGACGGCATCGAACCGCGCCACCTCGACCTTCGCCCGTTCATCCTGACCGGCGAACGCAGCTACGTCACCGCCGGCGGGTTGACCCGTGTGGCGCTCACCAAGGGGTCGCTCGTCGTCAACTCGTCGCAGGGCGGCGGGAGCAAGGACACCTGGATCGTCGATTCGGTGCCGACCCAATCCCAATCGCACTCGCAATCACCGGCCCAATCACAATCACCGGCCCAATCGCAATCGCAGTCGCAGGGGAGCGACTGATGGCGCTGCTGTCCCGGGTTGCCGACCGGATGTACTGGGCCGCCCGCTATGTCGAGCGAGCCGAGGACTCCGCACGTGTGCTGCGTGCCTACGGCGACGTGCTCGCCGATCTGCCGACGGCGTCGTCGCGGTGGAACCCACTGGTCTCGATCTCCGGCAGTGACGTGCGACTCCCGGCCGTGAGCGGCTCCGACGAGAGCCAGGTCGCGCAGTTCCTGATCGCCGACCGCGAGCACCCCAACAGCATCCTCAACACGGTCGATCGCAGCCGTGAGAACCTGCGCACCTGCCGTGAGGTCCTGCCGCGTGAGGCGTGGCAGACGATCAACGACCTGTCGATCTACGTGCGGGGCGCAGCGGTGACGTCGGTCGAGCGCCGTCGTCGTGATCGCTTCCTGTCGCGGGTGATCGACGAGAGCCGCCGCCTCGACGGTGTGGTGATCTCGACGATGACCCGCGACGAGGTGTTCGAGATGTGGCGACTCGGCCGCTACATCGAACGCGCCGACATGACCACGCGGGTGCTCGGTGTCCGTGCCGCGAGCCTGTTGTCGCTCCCGCCGGGTGCAGTCGACGAGTTCGCCGAGGTGCAGTGGATGGGTGTGCTGCGTTCGCTGTCGGCGCTCCAGATGTTCCAGCGGGCGACCAGGGGGCCGATCGACGGTCCCGCCGTCGTGCGGTTCCTGCTGTTCGACCACCGCTTCCCCCGTTCGGTCGCCGGCTGCCTCGCCGAGATGCGCGTGTCGATCCTCCGCTTGCCGGAGTACTCGACCGTCCTGGGTGCGGTCGAGGCGGCCGATCGTCAACTCCGTCGGAGCCGACCCGCCGCCGACGACGGCGCCGCGCTCGACGCAGCGATGGAGGATGTCCAGCTCGCCCTGTCGCGCCTCGATCGGGTGATGCACGAGCAGTACGTCGTCCACGAGTGACCGATCGCATGGACATCGGCACGGGTGCACCGATCGGCATGTTCAGCCCGGGTGGCGTCGACGCTTCGGCGCTGATGGCGTCGATCGCCGGGCTCGGTGATCTGGCCGGGAGGCAGATCGACCACGACCGGCTGCTCGCCAACGAGGGGGCGGGTCACATCGTCCACGACCTCCCGTTGCGTACCGACGGTCGGATGGTGGCGCTCGAATCCAGACCGTGGCGTCTCGACCCCATCCCGCTGGTGATCGACGGCGACGAGTTCGTCGCGCTCGCCGACGGGGCGATCGCCAGGATGCGGATGCTCGAGTCCATCCTTGGCGACCTCCACGGTCCGCGCACCCTGTTGACCGACCGCGTCGTCGATCCGATCGCACTGTGGGGGAGCCCGAAGTACCGGCTCGCGGCCTTCGGCACTCGCCCGCACCGCCGCTGGATGACGAACTACGCCGTCGACGTCGTGCGCGATCTCGAGGGCCGGTGGCGAGTGGTGCGCGACATCACCGACGCTCCGGCGGGCGTCGGATACGCGCTCCTGGGCCGCTCGGTGGCGGCGCGGGTGCACCGCGACATGATCTCGCGGCTTCCCGGCGGTCGAGCACTCCGGTCGCTCGACCCCTTCGCCGACCGCCTGCGTGACGGTCTCGCCGACGTGGCGGCCACGCGCAACCCGCGGATCGTGGTGCTGTCCGGCGGCGTCGACCACGCGTCGTACGTCGAGCAGTCGTACCTCGCCACCCGCTTGGGGCTCAACCTCGCCGAGGGAGCGGACCTCGTCGTCCGGCAGCGGCGCGTGTGGCTGCGATCGCTGTCGGGTCTCGAGCCCGTCGACGTCCTGTTCCGCCGCCTCGAGGACGACCGTTGCGACCCGATGGAGGTCAACGCCGAGGGCAGTGTCGGCGTGCCGGGGCTGCTGCTCGCGGCCAGGTCGCGCGGCGTGGCCCTGGCGAACGCCCACGGCTGCGGCGTGCTCGAGGACCCTGTGCTCGGCGAGTACTGGGATGCGAGCGGCGCGTGGTTGACCGGGCGTGACTCCGACTACCAGGGCGTGTGGCCGCTGCCGTTCATGCCGGCGGCCGAGCGGGCTGCGACGTCGTGGACGACGTACCCGAGCTACGACGGCAGCCAACTCGTCGAACGTGCCGTGACGCTGCGTCTGCATCTCGTGGCCAGCGACAAGGGCGTCGACGTGCTCCAGGGCGGGAGCGCTCGCGTGTTGGCGCCGGGCGACGATCCGATGTCGCCCACCCTGGCGACGGCGAAGGACGTGTGGGTGGTCGGAGGGACCGTTGCGCCGCCCGCGGTCCGGCGTCGCGATCCGCTGCCGCAGGTCGACCTGATCGCCTCGGTGCCCACCCGGGCGGCAGAAGCCCTGTACTGGGCCGGACGAGCGATGGAGCGGGCCGAACTCGTCGCCCGTTCGATGGAGGTCGTCCTCGATCGGACGAGTGGGCTCGTCGACGCCGAGGTCGCGGAGCCGTGGGTCGTCAACGGTCTCGACATGCTCGCGGCGGTCGCCGGCGTCTCGGGTCGCGTCGATCCGGCGTCCGCCGACCGGGCGGGTGCGACGTTCGCGCTCGCCGTCGAGGCGCTGGCCCACCAGCTCGGATCGTTCCTCGCCGAGGCCGCATCGGTGCGCGAGTTCTTCTCCGTGACGGCCGGTCGGATGCTGTCTCGCCTCGCCGAGTCGCGTGCGCAGCTCCGATGGTTGATCCCGACCGACGGGACGGCGACGTCGGTCGTCGACATCGCCCGGATCGACGGTCGCCACCTCGATGCGATCCTGATCGACCTCGCATCGCTCGTCGGACTCTGGAACGAGAGCGTGCTCCACGGCCCGGCGTGGCGGTTCGGCGAGGTCGGCCGGCGTCTCGAGCGTGCGTTCGGTGTGATCGACGGCGTGCGCGGCGCGTTCGGGCTGCACGACGCATCGGCCGCCACGGAGTGGACCGGTTCGATGATCGCGTCCGACGACCATCGCCTCGACTTCCAGCGTCAGCGGGTGATCGAGATCGTGCTCGCGTCGAACGAGAGCCTGGTCGCGTACCGGCGGCGTCATCGCAGCGATGTCGAGTTCGAGCGTGCCCTCCATCTCGTCGTCGCCGACGCGCACAACCCGCGGTCGGCGGCGTCCGCGATCGGCGTCGTCCGCCATCAGGCCGACCGTCTCGGATGGACCCTGGGGGTCGACACGGCCAATGGTGTGCTCGCCGCGCTCGACGAGGCGTCGTTCGGGTCGGTCGAGGGCGTCGTCGCCGTCCTCGACGACGTCTTCGGTGGTTGCGATCTGCTCGCTCGTGACGTCGTGGGCTCCTATCTCGCCGCCCCGGTCGATCCCCGGATGATGGGACGCGGTTGAGATGCCCGGCCAGCACTATCGCGTCGTCCACCTGACCGACTACCGGTACGGCGCGACGATGCTCGACGGATACAGCGTGGCATGCGTGCTCGCTCGCCCGACGCCGTCGCAGCGGGTGGTGTCGTCGGTCGTCACGACGACGCCCGAGGCCGACGAGTACGACGAGCGCGAGGACGTCTTCGGCAATCGGGTCGTCCAGTTCGGACTGCACGCTCCGCACGACGGCCTCACGGTGATGGCGATCACCGAGGCCGTGATCTGGCAGCAGGAGCTGCCTCGTGTCGACGTGCCCTGGGAGCGGGTGGCGGCGACCGTTGCCGGACTGCGCGGGCCGATGGCGCTCGATGTGGTGCCGTTCTCCGCGCCGTCTCGATTCGTGACCGTCGACCGCAACCGGTTGGGTCTGTTCGATCTCGTGTCGCAGTCGTTCCGGCCCGGCCGCCCGATCGTCGAGGCGACGATCGCGTTCTGCACGCAGATCTTCGAGACGTTCGCCTTCGATTCCTCCTTCACCGAGGTGAGCACGCCGCTCGACGTCGTGCTCGCGAGTCGACGGGGCGTGTGTCAGGACTTCGCGCATCTCGCGGTCGGGTGTCTTCGCACGATCGGGCTCTCGGCCCGGTACGTCAGCGGGTACATCGAGACCGATCCTCCGCCGGGCGAACCGAAGTCGATCGGCGCGGACGCGTCGCATGCGTGGTGCTCGGTGTGGATCCCCGATCACGGTTGGCTCGACTTCGACCCGACGAACGGGATCGTGTCGCCCTCGCGGCACGTCACGATCGGTTGGGGCCGCGACTACGCCGACGTCGCGCCGGTGCGCGGCGTCGTGGTCGGACCGTCGTCGGCGCAGTCGCTGGCGGTGTCGGTCGACGTCTCCCGGGTCTGAGCGCCGCCGCCCTCGTGTGACATCGGTCGGAGGCGGGAATGCGCTTGCGAGTTCGCGGTGTTGGAGGGGCAGGATGAAGTCCATGTCGCCGGTCACCGACGCGCCCGAGGAGCGCACCTCGCTGTTGACGCGTCCGTTCCTGATCGTGACGGGGACGGCGCTCGTGTTCTTCGTCTACATCGGGATGCTGATCCCGATCGTGCCGCTGTTCATCGAAGGACCGTTGCAGGCGGGGGAGTTGGGGATCGGCGTGACCGTGGCGGTGTTCGCGCTCGCGGCGATCTGTGCGCGACCGCTGCTCGGCCGGCTCGCCGACCGCTACGGACGCCGGGTGCTCATGGTCGTGGGAGCTGCGCTCGCCGGCCTGAGCGGTATCGGGTCGAGTCAGGTCACCGAGTTCTGGCAGCTGCTCGTGCTGCGTGGCCTCACCGGCATCGGTGAGGCGGCCGTCTTCGTCGGTGCCGCGACAT
>CAVQJG010000018.1:0-116434 GCA_963712775.1 Ilumatobacteraceae bacterium
GATGCGTCGTCGATCAACCCCGGCAGCGGGATCGCCACGAGCGCCGACGCCGGAAACAGCGATGCCAACATCCAGCAGCTGGCCACCAACCTGTACGGCGATCACGTCTTCGCGTTCCAGCTCACCTCGGTGCTGCTCGTGGTCGCCGTCGCCGGCACGGTGCTCCTCACGCGCAAGTGGCCGCGTGACCGCTCCGAGACCGAGAGCAGCGACGCATGATCGCCGCGATCGAACCCACCTGGTACCTGCTGCTCGCCTCGATGCTCTTCGGCCTCGGCGCGTTCGGGCTGCTGGTGCGGCGTAACCCGCTCATCATGTTCATGTGCATCGAGCTGATGCTCAACGCCGCGACGCTGACGTTCGTGGCGTTCGCCACCGATCTCGGTGACATCAACGGGCAGACCGCCGTGTTCTTCGTGATGGTGGTCGCCGCCGCCGAAGTCGTGGTCGGGCTCGGCATCATCGTGTCGATCCTGCGCCGCCGACCCGGTGCGACCGCCGACGATCTCGCGGAACTGAAGGGCTGACCAATGGCCGAACTCGTCTGGTTGATCCCCGCGTTCCCGCTCGCCGGGTTCCTGACCATCCTGCTCCTCGGGCGTCGACTGGGCGACCCGAAGTCCGGCTACCTCGCCACCGCCGCGGTGTTCGCATCGTTCGCCGTGGCGGTCGCCATCTACTTCGATCTGCTGAGCCAGCCGGAGGAGGACCGCCAGACGGTCGTCACGCTCTTCTCGTGGGTGCCGGTCGGAACGCTCCAGGTCGACCTGGCGTTCCTCGTCGACCCGCTGTCGATCGCGATGTGCCTGTTCGTCACGTTCATCGCGGGCTGGATCCACATGTTCGCCGTCGGGTACATGCACGGCGACGCCAAGTTCTCCAAGTTCTTCCTCTACCTCAACCTGTTCGTCTTCTCGATGACGATCCTGGTGCTCGGCGAGAACCTGCTGGTCACCTTCCTCGGCTGGGAGGGGGTCGGTACCTGTTCGTACCTGCTGATCGCCTTCTGGCACACCCGTGAATCGGCGGCCACCGCCGGCAAGAAGGCCTTCGTCACCAACCGGGTCGGTGACTGGGGCGTCATGCTGGCGATGTTCCTGTCGTTCTCGGCGGTCGGCTCGCTGTCGTACACGGTGCTCAACGAGAGCGCCGAGACCGGCGAACTCGCGGCCTCGACCGCCTCGGCGATCGCGCTCCTGCTGCTGATCGGCGCGGCCGGCAAGAGCGCACAGCTCCCGCTCTACGTCTGGCTGCCCGACGCGATGGAGGGCCCGACCCCCGTGTCGGCGCTGATCCACGCGGCCACGATGGTGACCGGCGGCGTGTTCCTGCTGACGCGCATCAACCCGGTCATCGCCGCGTCGTACGACTGGGTGCCGACCACGATCGCCTGGGTCGGTGCGATCACGGCGCTGTTCGCCGCAACGATCGCACTGGCACAGAACGACATCAAGAAGGTGCTCGCCTACTCGACCGTGTCGCAGATCGGCTACATGATGCTCGCGGTCGGCACCGGTGGGTACGTGGCGGCGATCTTCCACATGGTGACGCACGCCGGCTTCAAGGCGCTGCTGTTCCTCGGCGCCGGCTCGGTGATCCACGGCATGCACGAGGAGCAGGACATGCGCTACATGGGCGCCCTGCGCAAGTTCATGCCGATCACGGCGGCGACGTTCATCGTCGGATGGCTGGCGATCGCCGGCGTGCCACCGTTCTCGGGGTTCTGGTCGAAGGACGAGATCCTGTTGTTCTCGCTCGCCGAGAGCCCGGCGCTGTATGCGATCGGGATCCTCACGGCGATCCTCACGGCGTTCTACATGACCCGACAGATCATCATGGTGTTCTTCGGCGAGGCGCGTTGGACGAGCCTCGCCAACGCCCAGGAGGCCCCCGAGGTCGCCGAGGGCGAACCGCCCGTCGAGACGCACAACGCGCACGGGGAGTTCAAGCCGCACGAGTCGCCACCGATCATGTGGATCCCGTTGGTGGTCCTCGCTGGGGTCGCGGCGCTCGGCGGCCTGATCAACATGCCCAAGCTGTTCGGCATCCCCTCCGGGGCGTCGGCCAAGCTCGAGGAATGGTTGCATCCGGTGATCGAGTTCGGGGAAGCCGACATCACCGGGACGTGGGCCTACGACAACAAGTACCTGCTCGTCGGGTTCGCCGTGGCCGCGGCACTCATCGGCATCGCTCTCGCCTGGCTGGTGTACGAGCGCAAGCGGATCAAGCCGTGGGAGCCGTCGCTGTTCGCGAACGCGTGGTACTACGACTGGGCGATCAGCTGGTTCATGGGCAACCCGGGCCGTGAAGGGTTCCAGGCGGTGGCCGACTTCGACGCCAAGGTGGTCGACGGCGCGGTCACCGGCACGGCGGTCGCGGTCAAGGCGACTGCCACCGAGGTGCGCAAGGGCCAGACCGGGTACGTCCGCCAGTACGCGGCGGTCATCGGGATCGGTGTCGTGTTGCTCCTCGGCTGGTTCGTGGTGATTCGAGGGATCCTGTGATGTTGGCCGCCGAAACGGGACCGATCGCGTTCCCCATCCTCACTGCACTGATCGTGACGCCGTTGATCGGCGCCGCACTGGTCGCGTTGCTCCCGAGGAGCCGTCCCGAGTACCCGAAGATGGTCGCCCTGATGGCCTCGGTCGCAACGGCGGCGATGTCGATCTGGCTGATGGCGTCGTTCGAGACCTCGGACGCCGGCTTCCAGTTCGTGTCGATGCACACGTGGATCGACGCGTGGGGCATCTCCTGGCACCTCGGTGTCGACGGGATCTCGCTGTTCCTCGTGGTCCTGACCGGGATCCTGTTCCCGCTCGCGATCCTCGCCGTCGACCCGCACCACGACGAGAAGCCCTATCTCGCCTGGCTGTTGATGCTGCAGGCCGGTGTGATGGGCAGCTTCCTGAGCCTCGATCTCTTCATGTTCTTCGTCTTCTTCGAGATCGTGCTCGTGCCGATGTACTTCCTGATCGCCGGATGGGGCTACGAGAAGCGCGTCTATGCGGCGACGAAGTTCTTCCTCTACACGATGTTCGGCTCGGCGTTCATGCTCGTCGGGCTGATCGCAACCGTGGCGATCGCCAGCCGCCAGATCGGCTACACGACGTTCGACCTGACGATCATCGCCGAGCAGGCCAACTTCGCCACCTCGACGGGACGATGGCTGTTCTTCGCCTTCGCGATCGCCTTCGCCGTGAAGGTGCCGATCTTCCCGCTCCACACCTGGTTGCCCGACGCGCACACCCAGGCCCCAACCGCAGGCTCGGTCGTGCTCGCCGGTGTGATGTTGAAGCTGGGCACCTACGGATTGCTGCGATTCGGTGTGTACCTCTTCCCGGAGGCGTCGTACTGGAGCCGCAACCTGTGGCTCACGCTCGCGGTGATCGGGATCATCTACGGCGCGATCGCCGCCACGATGCAGACCGACCTGAAACGACTGGTGGCGTACTCCTCGGTGGCGCACCTGGGCTTCATCGTGCTCGGCACGTTCGCGTTCACCACGCAGGCGATGAGCGGTGGCGTGATCCAGATGGTGAACCACGGTGTCTCGACCGGAGCACTGTTCCTCTTCGTCGGTTGGATCTACGAGCGGCGCGGCACCCGGAAGATCGCCGATCTCAACGGCCTGCAGAAGGTCGCCCCGATCTTCGCCGCGGGCTTCATGGTCGTGATGCTGTCGTCGGTCGGCGTGCCCGGACTGAACGGATTCGTCGGCGAGTTCCTGATCCTGACCGGATCGTTCCTCACCGCACGGTGGTGGACCGTGGTCGCCGCGCTCGGCGTGATCCTCGCCGCGGTGTACCTGCTCTGGGCCTACCAGCGCGTGTTCCACGGCGAGCCGTCGGAGGAGAACAGGAAGTTCCCCGAACTGCGGCTCAAGGAAGGACTCGTGTTGCTCCCGTTCCTGGGCCTCATCGTGTTCATGGGCGTGTATCCGAAGCCGGTGCTCGACCGGATCGAGCCGAGCATCGACGCCCTGATCACGCGGGTCGAGGCCAACACCTCCTACGTCGAACCGGAGCCGACCATCGAGATCGGCGAGCACTCCGGCACGGACGGCGAGTCCGACGACACGTCGGATGAGCCGGCCGACACCACCTCCGGCGAGGGCGAGGAGGACGAGTGATGCTGCGCCAGTTCGACACCTTCACCGGTCCCGAGGTCCAGTGGTTCGCACTCTCTCCGCTGCTCGTCCTGCTCGGTGGCGCACTCGGTCTACTGCTCGTCGGTGCCCTCACGCCGGCCTGGCCGAAGCGTCTCTACGCCGTGGTCACCGCCGTGTTCGCCGGTGCTGCCGGAACGCTCGCGATCGTCCTGTGGGACGACATCAGCGACAACGGACCGATGACCCTCGTCGGCGGCGCAATCGCGTTCGACAAGCTCGCGATGTTCATGACGATCACGATCTGCACCGGGCTGCTGCTGGTGGCGATGCTGACCGACGAGTACCTCGAGGACACCCCGAACCAGGGCCCGGAGATCTACGCGCTCTACATGGTGGCCGCGATCGGCGGCATCGTGATGGCCTCGGCCAACGACCTGATCGTGCTGTTCCTCGGCCTCGAGACGCTGTCGCTCGCCCTCTACGTGTTGGCGGCGAGCAATCGTCGCAGCAGCCAGAGCGCCGAGTCGGGCATCAAGTACTTCGTGCTCGGCGGATTCGCCTCCGCCTTCTTCCTGTACGGCATCGCGCTCGTGTACGGCGGCACCGGTTCGACGAACATCACCGAGATGGTCGTCGCCCTCCAGACGGCGATCGACCCGTTCAGCGACGAGACCATCGTGCTCGCCGGCATCGCCCTGCTGATCGTCGGCCTCGGGTTCAAGGTTGCCGCGGTCCCGTTCCACGTCTGGACGCCTGACGTGTACCAGGGTGCGCCGACGCCCGTGACCGCGTTCATGGCGTCGGTCGGCAAGGCGGCAGCGTTCGCTGCGATGATCCGCGTGCTCGTCGTCGCGCTGCCGTTCTACAAGGACGACTGGCGTCCGATCGTCTGGGTGCTCGCGCTGATCACCCTGCTCGTCGGGTCGATTCTCGCCGTCGTCCAGAACAACGTGAAGCGGATGCTCGCCTACTCCTCGATCAGCCACGCCGGGTTCATCCTCGTCGGGGTGGAGGCGGCCGGGCACGGCGCCGGTGAAGCCGATCCCGGGCCCGGCGTCCCGTCGGTGGTGCTGTACCTGATCCTGTACTCGGTGCTGGTGATCGGTTCGTTCGCCGTGGTCACGGTGGTGTCGCGCAGCAGCGCCGGTGACACCGACATCGACTCGTTCGCAGGTCTCGCCAAGCGCCGGCCGCTGCTCGCCCTCGGGTTCACGGTGCTGCTCCTCGCCCAGGCCGGCGTGCCGTTCACGAGCGGTTTCATCGCCAAGTTCGGTGTGATCCAGGCAGCGGTCGACGTCGAGAGCTACGCGATCGCCGTGATCGCCATGGTGTGTGCGGTCATCGCCGCATTCCTCTATCTGCGGATCATGATCTCGATGTGGGTCGGCGACGCCGTCGACGACGCCGACACCGTACGGATCCCGTTCTCGATGGGGGCGGTCATCGCCGTGTCGGTCGTTTTCACGATCGTGCTCGGCATCCTGCCGGGCTGGCTCATCGACGCCGCCGATCAGGTGACGCAATACGCCCGTTGACCTGGCAGGCTGAACGGCGGTGAAGTGGCCGACCTGGAGCCAAGCGCTGATCGCGGCGACGATCGCGGGCCTGGTCGCGCTGACGCTGCGACGTGCACGACCGACGCGCCTTGGCGACGTGATCGGGCCGGCCGCACTCGAGTTGGCCTTCGTCGCCTCGCTCTACTCGATCTGGAGAATGGCGAAGAACCTGCCGCTCACCCAGGCCGACGGGGCGATCGAGCGGGCGCGCGACATCGTCAGGGTGCAGGAATTCCTCCATCTCCCCGACGAACTCGCGCTCCAGAGTTTCGTGCTCGATCACGAGTGGCTCGCCCGGTTCTCCGCCGCCTTCTACGCGATCGCTCACGTGCCCGGCATCGTCATCTTCCTCGTGTGGCTGTACGCACGTCACCGCGACCAGTACCCGAGATGGCGCAACGCGTTGGCGATCGTGACGGCGTTCTGCCTCTTCATCCGATTCGTCAAGGTGGCTCCGCCGCGGTATCTCCCCGATCTCGGGTTCGTCGACGTGTCGGAGATCTACAACATGTCGGTCTACGGCGAGGCCGGCACCGGGGTGTCGTCGCAGTTCGCTGCGATGCCGTCGCTGCACGTCGCCTGGGCGGCGGTGGTGGCCTTCGGAGCGCTGTCGGCCAGCACCAGCAGGTGGCGATGGATCGGTATGGCCCATCTCGTGATCACGATGTTCGTCGTGTCGGCGACCGGACACCACTGGTGGCTCGACGGGATCGTCGCTCTCGGGCTGCTGTGGATCGCGCTCCAGCTCGACACGCTCGGGCGGCGCACGGTCCGCGCCGTGCGGGGCGAGGCAGGTCGTCGCGCCCCTGATCTCGTGCTCGTCGAGCCGGCCGAGTCGGAGGTCGTGTGACCGCTCATCCGAACGTGCTCGCCGACCTCGACCGACTCGGCATCGTCCACGACGTGATCGACTGCGATCCCGACCTCGCCGACACGGCCGAGTTCTGTGCGGCGTACGGCGTGCCGCTCGAGGAATCGGCAAACGCCATCCTGGTCGCGTCGAAGAAGCCCGAGGGCCATCACGCCGTGTGCGTCGTGCTGGCCCACACCCGCCTCGACGTGAACGGCACGGTTCGTCGCCGACTCGGTGTCCGCAAACTCAGTTTCGCGCCGGCCGACGTGACGCGCGAACTCACCGGCCAGGAGATCGGTGGCGTCACGATCTTCGGGTTGCCGCAGCATGTCCCGGTCTGGCTCGACAGCCGTGTCCTCGCCTGTCGTCGGATCATCGTCGGCGCCGGTTCACGTTCCGCGAAGATCAGCCTCGACCCGTCGCAACTCGTCGGCGCCGACGGCTACGAGTTCGTCGACGACCTGGCGATGGAACCACCGGCGTAGACGTCGGAAGCAGAGCGCGTCGTCGGATCATCGCAGGAACGGTGGTTCGACGGAATGTCGGTCGATTCGCGGACTAGCGTGGTGAATTGCGGGTCGAGAAGCGGGTGGTGGGAGCCGATACATCGACATGCGTACCAAGACGTGGGCGGCCTCGGTCGTCGCAGGACTCGCGAGTCTCGCCTTGCTGACTCCGTCGGCGCAGGGAGCGCCGACGGCGCTCGACGGCCCCGCCCGATCGGCAGCGCTCCGGCCCGCTGTGCGCCTGGATCCCCCTGGGATCCAACGGTCGCCGACTGCTCAAGCAGTGTTCGACCTCGTCAACGCCGAGCGGGCGGCGCGCGGGCTGGCGCCGATGACCTACGACACGAAGCTCGAGCTCGCGGCTCAACGACATTCGGAGGATCAGGCGCAGAGCCGGCGAATGTCCCACACGGGCAGCGATGGGTCCACCATGGTCCAGCGGATCGACCGCGTCGGGTTCGCGTGGAGGTCGGCAGCCGAGAACGTCGCCTACGGGTACGACACGCCCGTCGACGTGATGGCGGGTTGGATGAACAGCGACGGTCACCGCCGCAACATCCTGTCGTCGAACACGCACATCGGCGTCGGCATCGCCGACGGCCCCGATGGTCGCTCGTACTGGACCCAGGTCTTCGCCACGCCCCGCTGAACGGGTTCAGCTGGCCGGTCGGAGCCAGACCACGACCGCATGCTCGACGCGCTCTTCCAGGGTGTCTCCATCGATCGACGTGACGACCTTCGGGTAGCGCTGCGCGTAGGAGCGCAGCAACGGCGTCACCGCCTCGGGATCGTCCGCCCCGCGCAACGCATGAGCAGTCATCGGTGTCCAGGCGCCCCTCACCAGCACCCTCGCCTGGCCCATCTGGACGAAGTTGCGCCACCAGTGCTTGGTCTCCGGCTTGCCGACCATCACGACGAGGCCGTGGAGCGTGTCTGCGTACTGCACCGGAAGCGTGTGCTCCTCGCCGGACCGGTTGCCGACGTACCGGACCAGGACCATCGACCCGGACAGGATGGGATGGGCCGGTGACTTCAGGATCGTCTCGACGACCGTGTTCGCCACACTCATCCCATCGACACTAGGCGTGTCGAGCACGCGCCGGCCACGGAAGACGACCGTTGCCTTCTCCGTTTCATTCCGCGACGATGTCGCGATGGCACGGGCGATCCAGATCACCGTCGACGCCTCCGGACCTCGCAAACTGGCGGAGTTCTGGTGCGAGGTGCTCGGCTACGTGGAGCAGCCGCCACCACCCGGCTTCGACACGTGGGAGGACGCGCTCGACGCGTTCGGCATCGACCGGTCCGACCCGGACCGCGCCTTCGCGATCGTCGACCCCGATGGCGTCGGGCCGCGCGTGTTCTTCCTCAAGGTGCCCGAGGGCAAGACGGCGAAGAACCGCATGCACCTCGACGTCCACGTCGAGCCGAGCGAGCTCCACGCCCGTGCTGCCGAACTCGTGGCGCTCGGCGCCACCGAGGTCGCCGAGTTCGACGAACCCGAGGGCCATTGGATCACGCTCCTCGACCCCGAGGGCAACGAGTTCTGCCTCCACTGACCCGCCCCCTTCTCGTGAACCGGTTGGGGCCACCTCCCTCGACGAGTTCACGAGAGCAGGGCGAGGCGATCGGCGACCGCCAGCATCCGATGCCCGACGGGTTGGAGGTCGATCCGGGTCGCGAGGAGCCCGGTGGAGACCCGTTCGACGACGCCCCACTCGAAGATCGCCGTCGCGTCGAGGTCATGGCGGTCGGCCATCCAGCGCGCGGTCGCCATCGGATCGGCCGCGAGTGGCTCGTCGGGGTCCTCGCGCAGGATCACTCCGAGGTCGTACTCGGCGTGGGCGAGCAACCCGTCCGGGTCGACCAGCTTGAAGCCGTCGCCCGCTTGCAGGGCGTTCCACTGTTGGACGTCACCGTGCACCAGCATCGCCCGCTCGTCGTCGTGGGCGTCCCGCTGCCGCGTCGCGCAGGCCAACGCATGCTCGACGGCTCGTTCCGTGCACGGTCGGTCGAGTGTTTCCCACGTCGCCGCGATGAACTGGATCAGCGACGTCGCCTTCTCGGCTCCGGACGGCAGGCCGGAGCCGGCCGCCGGCCGCCAGATGCGCGCCGCAGCGTCGCAGAGCGCTGGGAGCCGCTGTTCGTAGGGGAGGCCGAGCGCGAACATCGAGGGCCCGAGCCGTTCCATCAACAGCGCAGATCGGATCGGATCGTCGCGGAACAGCACCGGGCAGCCGTCACCTCCGGCGAGGCGGAGCACGGTCGCCTCGTGGTCGGCGACGTCGGCATCCCGAGGGACGAGCAACTTGAGGACGGCAGGGCCACCATCGGACATGGTGGCCCCGGCGACGAAGGCCTCGGTCCCTTCGTCGAATGCCGCGCCGACCGTGATCGACCAGTCGCGCTCCAGGCTCGCGACGATCTCCGGCAGCGCGTCGATCCACCACTCGGCCCCAGCGGCGATCGCCTTGTTCCTCACGACTGCCGGCAGTTCGATCGGGGCGACCACCCCCGCAGTGTTGCAGCAGGGGTCTGACCCCTGCTGCAACACTGCCTACACGTTGGAGGTGCGGCCGGCCCAGAAGGGCTGGCGGAGTTCGCGTTTGAGGATCTTGCCGGAGCCGGTCTTCGGCAACTCGTCCAGCCACGAGATCGAGCGCGGGATCTTGTAGCTCGCCAGGTGTTCGCGGGCGAAGTCCTTCACGCCGGCCTCGTCGAGATCGGCGCCCTCACGCTTGACGATCACCGCATGGACGAGCTCGCCCCAGTCGTCGCTCGGGATGCCGAACACCGCCGCCTCGTAGATGTCCGGGTGTCCCTCCAGCGCCGCCTCGATCTCGGCGGGATAGATGTTCATCCCGCCGGAGATGATCATGTCCTTCTTGCGGTCGCAGATGTACAGGAACCCCTCGTCATCGCGGTACGCGATGTCGCCGACGGTCTGGAATCCGTCGCGGTGGTCCTCCTCGAACTTGTCGTGCTGCTTGTAGTAGTCGGCGAACACCGCGGTCGACCGAACGTAGACCTCCCCGGTCGCATCCGGGCCCGTGCCCTCGACGATGCTGCCCAGCTCGTCGTACAGGCGGATCTCGACCATCGGCGCCTCCTTGCCGCACGAGCCCGGCTTGCGCAGCTGGTCCTCCGGTCGCAACACGGTGTTGACGCCCAGCTCGGTCGATCCGTAGATCTCGAACAACGACTCGGCGGGGAAGTCGGCGAGGTACTGCTGCTTGAGTGCGAACGGCCAGGGCGCAGCGTTGGCGATCATGATCCGCATCGACGAGCGGTCGTAGTTCGCCTTGACCTCCTCGGGCAGGTTGCAGATCATCCGGATCGGTGTCGGCGCCGAGAACGTCGAGGTGGCCTGGTACGTCTCGAGCAGCCGCAGCCAGTCCTGCGGGTCGAACTTGCGCTGCAACACCACCGTGTGGCCCATCGCGATCGCGCTCGCCATGAACCCGCCCGGACCGGAGTGATAGAGCGGCCCGGTGGTGAGATAGATGTCGTCGGGCTGGTAACCGATGTGCTGGAGCAGTGCCGCTCCCGCTCGGGGATCGGCCACGGTTCGCCGGTAGGCGCCCTTCGGCTTCCCGGTCGTGCCCGACGTGTAGGTCATCGTGGCGCCGCCCTCGTCCTCGGTGGCCGGCCGCTCCCAGGTCGTGGTCGGTGCTGTCGCGACCAGCGGGTCGATCGCGATCATGCCGTCCCGCGCGTCACCGTCGAACACCAGGATGTTCTGCACCTTCGGGATCTCGGCGCGGATGCGCTCGAACAATGGTGCGTACTCCGCGTCGACGTACACCGTGGTGGCATCGCAATGGTCGGTGACGTAGGCCGCCTCCTCGTCGGAGAGCCGGTAGTTCAGCGGTACCGAGGTCGATCCGAGCTTGCGTGAGGCGTTGACGAACTCGACGATCCCGGTCGAGTTCTGCCCGCACCACACCACTTTGTCGCCGGGGCGAACGCCGTGCTCGTGGAGGACGTGTACGAGTTGGTTGGCGCGGTCCTCCAACTCGGCGTACGTCGACCGGCGGACGTCACCGCCGGTGCGGTCGTCGATGACGGCCGTCTTGTCGGGTTGGTTGGCAGCGTGCGCGGTGAGCAGATCCCCCATGGCGTAGTCGTAGCATCCGCACCCCATCGAGGTCATCACCGGGGATCAGCGTCAGCAACAACGTCGGAATCGCGGTTTGTCGCTGACGCTGACAGCCGGAGCGGAGGGTGCCCGGCTCGGGTCGCGTTCAGCGTCAGCGCAGACGCGCGAAACGCGTGTTGTTGCCGACGCTGAAGCCGGGGATGCGGGCGCGGCTCAGGTCAAGCGGACGAGGCGGCCGGGGGTGGCGCCGGTGAACCGGTCGTGGTCGCGGGTGACCTGGCCGGCGACGATCGTGTAGTCGTAGCCCTCGGCGTCCTGCAGGAAGCGGGTGCCTCCGGCGGGGAGGTCCGCGACCAAACGTGGTGCCCGCAGTGTCAGATGCTGGTGGTCGATCACGTTGAGGTCGGCGCGCAGGCCGACCTCGATGCGGCCCCGATCGTCGAATCCGAAGAGTGCGGCGGTCTCGGCGGTCATCTTGCGGATCACCTCGGGGAGCGCCAGTTGCGGGCCGTTGCGGTCGCGGCACCAGTGGGTGAGCATCCACGTCGGCGTCGACGCATCGCAGATCAGGTTGCAGTGGGCGCCTCCGTCGGCGAGCCCGATCACTGCGTGGTCGCTCGACAGCATCTCGAACAGTGCGTCACCGTCGCCGTCGGTGTAGCCGAGCAGGGTGTTGAGGACGATGGCGTGCCCATCGCGTTCGAGCAGGGCGTCGTAGTACACCTCGACGGGGTCCCGTCCCGTCGCCGTGGCGATCCCGGCGATCGAATCGGCGTCGGTCGGTTCGTAGTTCACCGGATCACCGAGCGGGTACGTGCGCTCGAAGTTCTCCATCGCCTTGGCCAGGAGGGGCTCGGCGGTCCGGAGCTGTTCGATCATCGTCCTGTACTCGTCGACGAGCGTGGCTCGCAGCGCGGGGTCGCTCATCGCCGTGACCCGCTCGTCGAGCGGAGCCTCCACGAGCGGTGCGTAGCTCGGGCACACCATGAACGGATGCCGCGCGGTGAGCCCGAGCAGCACACCGAAGGGCCTTCCGGCGACCTGAGCGGTGACCGAGTGGCCCTGCTCGCGGACCTGGCCGACGAGCTCGAGGTGCTTGCGGAAGTCGTCGGGGGCGACGTCGGTCTGCAGCATCAGGAACGTGACCGGCACGCCCGCTTCCTCGGCGAGGCGGCACATCCAGTCGATCTCCAGGTCCGGGGAGACGTGGTCCTCGGTCGGGATGACCCCGGAGGGTGCGACTTCGAAGATGCCCTTCCCCGCCGCCTTCACGGCCCGCCCGATCGCGAACAGCTCCTCCTCGGGAGCGAACGTGCCGGGAACCGGTTCGCCCGACAGCGACCGATGACCCAGCGTCCGGCTGGTCGAGAACCCGCGGGCTCCGGCCTCGATCGCCTCGGCGACGATCCGCGCCATCGAGTCGATCTCCTCCGCCGTGGCCGGTTCGTTCGCCGCACCTCGCTCGCCCATCACGTAGGCACGCACCGGACCGTGGGCGATCATCGCCGCCACGTCGGCGGCGTACTGGCCCCGATCGAGCGCGTCCAGGTACTCGGCGAAGCTCTCCCAGCCCCACGACATGCCCTCGGTGAGCGCGGAGCCGGGGATGTCCTCGACGCCCTCCATCAACTCGATCAGGAACTGTTCCTGGCCCGGTCGGACCGGAGCGAACCCCACCCCGCAGTTGCCGAAGACCACGGTCGTCACGCCGTGCGGCGTCGACGGCGCCAGCTCGGCGTCCCATGTGGCCTGGCCGTCGTAGTGGGTGTGGATGTCGACGAAACCGGGCGTCACCAGCCGGTCGGTCGCGTCGATCTCGCGGGCGCCCTCGCCGAGGCCGGAGCCGACGGCGACGATGCGCTCGCCGTCGATCGCGATGTCGGCGACGAACGGTTCCCCGCCGCTGCCGTCGACGATGGTGCCGTTGCGGATGACGAGGTCGTACATGCCCGACCACGCTACGCGTCGACGGCCAACCGCTGCGGAGCGGAGGGCGGCGCGGACGCGTCGTCCCGTCGATCGGTGTCGCCGGCGCGCGGTGGGTTGCTCAGGTCGGTCGAGCGATGCCGGCTTCGTCGAGCAACGGCAGCGGCGCCTCGTCGAGCCAGCGCCGGTACGTGTTGTGGTAGTGGTGGAGCGTCGGCTCGTTGCGTCCGAACACGACGTGGGCCAGTGCGCCACTGTTCGCCGCGGCCTGCTGCGACTCGCTCATCACGTAGTCCTCGTCGCGGATGATCTCGGCGAACCGCTGGGCCATCATCTCCATGAACTCCTTCACCTCCGCGTCGCCCTCGTCGGCGTCCGGCCGGACGTAGAAGCCGATCCGGCTGAGGTGTCGGCCGGGATCGGTGCGATCGGGGTACATCCGCACCGTGTAGCAGCCTGCCTCGAACGGCATCAGGATCATGTTCGGGAACACCCAGTACACCGGGAGGCCGGCAACGGTGATGTCCCACTGGTCCTCGGGCAGCTGGCGCATCGCGTCGATGGCCCGTCTGCACAGGATCATCCGGTGGAGATGGTCCTCCTCGTCGTGGATCTGGACGTTGCCGTGGAAGCCGTTGAAGAGCGTGTCGCGGTGCAGCACCGGGAAGTGGTACGTCTCGCCGAAGGTGTCGAGCGCCAGCTTCCAGTTGCAGGCGGTGTCGTACGCGTCGCGGGTGAGCGGCACGAGATCGTCGAACCCCCACGTGGGGAATTCCTCGTTGAACCACGTTCCCAGGAGTTGGTCGAGGTCGATCACGCCGGCCGGGTCGGGGTGCACGAACAGCAGACCGTGGCGTTCCTCGGCCGGCAGGGGGACCAGCCCGAGACATGTCGGGTCGACGTCGCCGAAGTGATCGGGTCTCGGCAGGCCGACGAGTGATCCCGACGTGTCGTAGGTCCAGGCATGGAACGGGCACGTGAATCGTCGCTTCGTGCCGCGCTCCTCGGTCTCGACCACGACACCTCGGTGCCGACACGAGTTCACGAACGCGCGGAAGGCGCCGTCGGCGTCGCGGGTGGCGAGGATCGGCACACCGAGGTCGTGGCTGGTGAGGAACGCCCCCGTCTCGGGGAGGTCGCCCGACATGCCGACACACTGCGGCACGCTTCCGAAGAAGGCCTGCCACTCGCGTTCGGCGCGTTCGGGGTCCGTGTAGTCACTGGTCGGCAGTCGGCGGAGGCCGCCGGCGTCGACCGTTGTTCCGGCGTCGAGATGGGCGCACAGTTGCTTGATCAGTCGGACCTGGACGTCGTGACGCATGACCGGAGTCAACCGGGCCCCGTCGCGACCTGTCAAGCGGTGGGTCGGCGTCCGATCAGCCCGGCGTGAGCGCGGTGACCTCGATCTCGATGCGCATCCGCGGGTCGGCGAGGCCCACGACCGTCATCGTGGCAGCGGGGAGCGCCTCGCCGAAGTAGCGCCGGAGGGACGGCCAGCAGACCTCGAAGTCGGCGGCGTCGGGGAGCATGTACCTGACCCGCACGACGTCGGCGGCAGACGCGCCCGCCTGCGTCAGCGCGTCGTCGATGTTGCGCAACGTCTGTTCGACCTGCTCGACGACGTCGTCGGAGATCGTCATCGTCGAATAGTCGAAACCGGTGGTCCCGGCAACGAACACCCATCGTCCGTCGACGACCGCTCGCGAATAGCCGACCGATCGCTCGAACTCGCTGCCCTGGGAGATTCGTCGTCGTTCGGAGTGCATTCGTGCAGGATTCCACATGGATCGCTCATCGAGTCGGCCAGGTGGCGACCGTCTCGTACACCGCGCCCGTGTCGCGCAGCGTGCTGGCCACGAGTGCGACCTCGTCGACGTCGAACGTCGCGTCGAAACGGCGGCCGGCGCTGCGGTTCGGTCGGGCACGACGGGCGAGGCGCGCCACGGTGATGTGCCCCTGGAATCGCTTGCGTTCACGCTCGGTGCCCAGGCCGCGGAGCGCCTGCTGCACGACCGCGGCGAGTTCGTCGACGCCCGCCACCGGCGAGACCAGTGATCGCTCGCCGAGGAGATCGAACGCCGGGCCGACCACGGCGGTGGCCGCCGGGAGGAGCACCGGGTCGAGCCGGTCGATCACCTCGTCGACGTCGGCGTCGCCGAGGAACCGCAGCGTGATGTGGAGGTTCTCCTGGGGCACCCACTTGACGCCCTGGTCCTTCGGACGCTCCATGTCGGCGAGGCGGTCGAGCACGTCGTCCGGTGGCCAGATCGCCACGAACAACCGAGCCATCGTGTCAGTGTGGCGGCTCAGCGACTCCGACGCCAGGCGGAGAAGCTGCCGATCGCCCCGGCGTTCGGTCGCACGAGCCACGGCCACGGGTGCAGCTCGACCACGTCGAGCTGCGATCGCAGACGGCGCGCCCCCGGCACCGGAGCGAAGGTCGTGGCGAGCGGTCGACCGCCGAGCACGTCGAGGGGATCGCCGAGGTGTACCTCGACCACACGGGTCGTCGCCAGCTCGGCCAACCGGTCGGCGAGGAACACCAGCCGCTTCGACGACAGTCTCAGGCGGCGCAGCAGGGGATCGTCGAACACGAACACCACGGGCAGGTCGGCGTGGGCGGCGAGCGCCGGATCGCCGTCGCCCAGACTCTCGGCGGTCAGCCACACCATCTCGGGTGTTCCGGTCGAATGCACGTCGATCGGACCTGCGGCCGCGTCGGGATCGGGATCGGTCGAGAGGAGTCCGTCGTCGTGGACCGGCGGCAGCGTGCGCTCGGGCGGCCACTGCTCGACGGGGCAGCGGTCGCGATGCGCACACCGGTCGCACAGCTCCGGTGCCCGCTTCTCGACCTGCCAACGGCTGAAGCCGTACGGCTTGCCGGTTCCCGCACCGATCGTCCACTGCCATCCGAGGCGGTTCGCGGCCCGCGACCCGTCGAGCAGGTGCGCGAAGAACCGGTCCTCGCCCTCACGCCAGTCGGCACCGTGGCGGACCGTCCACTGCGAGGCCATCCACATCCGCGACTGGTTGACCAGCCAACCGTCCTGTTCCAGTTCGTCGACGGAGGCGGCCATGCACGCCATCGAACGCTCCCAGGGATCGTCGGTACGGTCGGAGTCGACGACCGGTTCGAACCGGAGCCCGCGCCGTGTGCGCCGGCCCAGCCGGGCGTACACGTGGCGGGCGTACTCCTGCCACATCAACTCGTCCCGGAACTTCTGGCGGTCCGTGGCGGGGCCGCTGGTCGCGGCGAGCGACACCTGCGGCAACGTCAGCAGTCCGTGGCGGATGTACGGCGACAGACCGGTCGCGCCACGTGCCGACACGGGCAGCACCTCGTTGCGGCGGCGGGCGTAGCCGGCGACGTCGAGCCCGGCGAGCGCCGCGTCGGCCGCTGCCTGCGTCCCCTCGAACCGCCGCGACCGACCGACCTCCGAGTCGCAGGAGACCTCGAGGAGGTGCTCGCGCACCCAGCCCTCGACGTCGTCGGGGTGCGGGTTCGCGAGGAGTGTCATCGTCAGCCCGGACCTGTCCGCGACCGATCGCCGGAGGGGCGGGAGGTCTCAGGCCGGGGTGAGGGCGGCCTCGCGCTTGTCGGCGAAGCGCTTGGCGACCTTCTCGCTGGTGGCGAGGCGCTTCATCAGCTTCTCCTGGGCGATCGCTCCGTCGCCGGTGAGCCCGCCGATGTTCGCGGCGTCCCACTGGCGGAGCACGACCGGCACGAGGATCTGCTCGTAGTGCACCTGGAGGTCGTAGATCCCGGCCTTGGCGATCAACGCCGCATGGCGGTCGAAATCGGGGATACCGGTGCCCGGCATCGCGAAGTTCCTGACCTGCTTCTCCATCGCGATCATCATCGTGTTCGGGTCGGCCTCGATCGCGGCCGCAGCGAGGTCGCGGTAGAACAGCTGGTGCAGGTTCTCGTCGCTGCCGACGCGCTTCATCACCTCGTAACCGGCGGGGTCGCCGAGCAGGGCGCCCGTGTTGCGATGCGAGATCCTCGTCGCCAACTCCTGGAGCGCCAGGTAGATGAACCCTTCGTACAGCGGCGGGTTCGGGGTCTGGCCACCCGACACCTGGGCCATGCGGGAACGTTCGAGCTCGACGGGATCGATCGCCCGCGTGGTCATCAGGTAGCCGTAGATCGCCATCGAGTGGCGGCCCTCCTCGGCGGTCCAGCGGCGGACCCAGGTGCCCCAGGCTCCGTCCTTGCCGAACATCTGCTCGACGGTGCGGAAGTAGTAGGGCAGGTTGTCCTCGGTCAGCAGGTTGACCAGCAGCGCGCTGCGGACCTCCGGGGTGATCTCGTGGCCGTCGAGATCGGCGTCGTCGGGGGTCCACCGGTGGCCCCTGACGTGATCGCGCCCTCGGCTGTAGGGCACGTAGTCGTGCGGGAACCATTCCTTGGAGGTGGCGAGGTGTCGCTCGAGGAGGCTCTCGGCGACCGGGGTCAGTTCGTTGAGCAGCTCGGACTCGTTCACGATGCCAGCCTACCGACCAGTAGGTAGAAGATCCAGTCAGGCGATCGGATCCGGAAGATCGAGTCAGATGCCGCTCTCGGAGATGTCGTAGCCGGCCGCCCGTGCCGACTCGAGCAGTCGCCGGGCGTGGTCGGCTCCACGCACCTCGAACGTCGCGTGGATGCCGGTCTCCCGGACGTGGAGATCGAGGCCTTCGCGGATGTGTTCCACCTCGATCAGGTCGGCTCCGCCGTCGGCGAACACGGTCAGCAGCGTCGCGAGGCCACCGGGCCGGTCGTCGATGCGGGCGACCACCGACAGCCGCCGACCCGCCTGGTTCTCGTGCCGCCGGATCAGACTCGGGACGACCCCGAGATCGACGTTTCCACCCGAGATGACGACGCACGTCGTGCCGGTCTCGCTCGGTTGCACTGCGCCCGCCAGCAGCGCGGCGACTCCGACCGCCCCCGCTCCCTCCGCGTAGAGCTTGGCCCGATCCATCAAGAGCACCATGGCATCGGCGATCGAGTCCTCGTCGACGGTCACGATCTCGTCGACCCAGTGCTCGACCAGCGGCCCGGTGATCCTGCCGGGGTACTTGACCGCGATCCCGTCGGCGAGGGTCAGCACCGGCCCCTCGGCGACGGTGCCGCCCGCGTACGGGGCGCACACCGCCGCCTGCACACCGATCACCCGGACGCGTGGGAGCGTCGACTTCACCGCGATCGCCGTGCCGGAGATCAAGCCGCCGCCCCCCAGTGGCACGATCACGGTCGACAGGTCGTCGACGTCATCCACCAACTCGAGCCCGAGCGTCCCCTGGCCGGCGACGACCGCCGTGTCGTCGTACGGGGAGCAGAATGCCATGCCGGTGTCCTCGGCGTGGGCCTGGGCCGCCGCCACCGCGGCCCGGAGGTCGGCGCCGACCTCCGTGACGACGGCGCCGTGTCGGCGCGATGCCTCGATCTTGGTGATCGGTGCCCCGGTCGGCACGAAGATCCGACAGGGCACCCCGAAGTGCTGGGCGGCGAACGCAAGCGCCTGGGCGTGATTGCCGGCGCTGCCCGTCGTCACGCCAGTGGCGGCGCCGGCACCGAGTGCGGCGAGCTTGTTGATCGCTCCCCGCAACTTGAACGATCCGGTCCGCTGCAGGTTCTCGGCCTTGAGAACCACGTTGCCCCCGATGTCCTCCGACAACGTCAGCGAGGTGATCACCGGCGTGTGTTTGGTGACGTCCGCCGTCACCACCCGGGCCGCTTCGATGTCGGCGAGATCGACGCTCACCGGCGCACCGTACCGCGAGGGCGTCGCGGACATCGGGGACATCGCGGGTCTGACCCCGGTTGTCGCGGACAGGTCTGACGGCTGCGATCAGGTGGCGTCGTCGGGGAGCGGGTGCTCGGGGAGCTTGCGAACGCGGGCCCGGCGGCGTCGGCGGGCGGGGATCATGTCGCGCATCGACTCGAGGTTGCCGAAGCACAGCAGCCGATCGTTGCCCTCCAGCATGCGTGAGTCACGGGGGTTCGGGATCACGTCGGTGTCGCGGTGCAGCGTCAACACCGTGATGTCGCGATCGCGCAGCCCGGACTCGCCGATCGTCTTGCCGACGAAGTCGCCGTCCTCGCGCACCAGCAACTCGGCGACGCCGTAGCCGGTGCTGACCGTGAGGCGCTGACGGACGTCGAGCTCGGGGAAGGCAACCTGGTTGGCGACATAGTCGATGATCGCACCGGCGACGTCGAGGTCGGTCGCCCGCTCGATGCCCTCGAGGCCGGGCGACGAGTTGACCTCCATCACCATCGGCCCGTCGTTGCCCTCGAGCATGTCGACGCCGGCAACCCGCAACCCCATGATCTGCGCAGCGCGCACGGCGGTCCGTTCGTAGTCGTGGTCGAGCAACACGGCTTCGACGGAGCCGCCGCGATGGACGTTCGACCGGAACTCGTCGCCCTGCGCGGTCCTGCGCATGGCGGCGACCACCCGGTCGCCGATCACCAGCGCACGGATGTCGCGACCCTTGCTCTCGGCGACGAACTCCTGGATCAGGACGTTCTGCTTGGTGTTGTGGAGCGTCTCGATGATCGCCTCGGCGACCTTGCGGTCGGGAGCGAGGATCACCCCGATGCCCTGGGTGCCCTCGAGCAGCTTGATCACGACCGGAGCGCCACCGACTCGGTCGATCGCCGGGAGCACGTCCTGGCGGTTGCGGACGAAGGCCGTCTTCGGCATACCGATGTCGTGACGGGACAGGATCTGGATCGCCCGCAGCTTGTCCCGAGAGTTCGTGATGCCGTTCGCGGTGATCGGCGTGTACACGTCCATCTGTTCGAACTGGCGCACCACCGCCGAGCCGAAATAGGTGATCGACGCGCCGATGCGCGGCAACACGGCGTCGTAGTCGGACAACGGCTTGCCGCGGAACTGCAGGTCCGGCTCGGAGCTCGACAGGTCGATCGCGAAGCGCAGTGTGTTGAGCACCTTGCAGTCGTGGCCGCGGTCGAGCGCGGCCAGCTTGAGGCGCTGCGTGCTGTACGAGCGGGGGGCCCGGGAGAGGATGGCGAGCTTCACGGTCGATCCTGACTGTGGGTGGAGACGAAACGGCCCAGGCCGGACACGGTGTCGTCGCTGACATGGGCGAGATGGACGAGCGCGTCGCCCTGGTTGACGAGCGGCTGCTGCACACGTCCGATCACGACGCCCCGATTCGGTGCGGTGACCCGGGCGAGGCGTTTGCCGACGGAGTCGTGGATGACGCCGAGCAACTGCCCTCGCTGGACGACCTCACCCAGCTCGGCGTCGAGCAGCGCGATGCCGCTGCGCCGGGCCCGTACCCAGCTGCTGTTCCGGCTCTCGACGGGCACCGGACGTGGGTCGGTGGTGTCGGGTCCGATCACGGCGAGTTCGGCGAGGACCCTGCGTATGCCCTCGACGCCGACGGTCAACGCGTCGTCGTCGAACCGCAACGCCTCGCCGCCCTCGTACAGCAGCACGGTCGCTCCCCGCTCGGTGGCTGCCCCCCGCAGCGAGCCGTCGCGGATCCGGGAGTGGAGCATCAGCGGGGCGCCGAACGCCTCGGCGAGCTTGCGGGTCTCGGGGTCGTCGAGGTCGGCGCGGATCTGCGGAAGGTTGGTGCGGTGATCGGAACCGGTGTGGAGGTCGATGCCGACATCGCATCGGCTGACGATCTCGGTCATGAACAGGTTGGCGATCCTGGCCGCGAGCGACCCCGTCTGGGAGCCGGGGAACGAGCGGTTGAGGTCGCGACGGTCCGGGAGGTAGCGATCGCCGTTGAGGAAACCGTGGACGTTCACGATCGGTACGGCGATCACGGTGCCGGCCATCGATCGGGCGTCGAGGCCGCGCGCCACGCGACGGATGATCTCGACGCCGTTGATCTCGTCACCGTGGACCGCGGCGCTGAGCCACACCGTTCGGCCGTCGCGCCGTCCGTGGAACACCTGCAGCGGCAGCGAGATCCGCGTGCCGGTGACCAGCCGCGCGATCGGGAGTTCGCCGGTGGCCGACCGGCCGGAGGGCACGTCGAGTTCGCCGATCCTGAACGAAGCGCGTCGTGCGACGCTCACGATCGCCTCCGGTTCCTGAGCCGGACCTCCTTCGGCGGTCGCCCGCCGAGATAGGACACGCCGGGGTCGACCAGGAAGCGACGGCGGATCGCCTCGCGTCCGACCAGCATCCGGAACCCCATCTCGTCACGCCGCGTCAGCGTGATCTCGGCATCGACGGTGGTGCCGGCGATCGTCAACGGTGCGTGCACCACCGGTCGATGACCGATCTCACCCGAGGAGCTGCGGACGTCCCGGGTCGAGGCGACCGCTGCTTCGGCGACGACGGCGTCGGCGGTCGAGCGCTGCCACGGATGGATCTCGAAACGCACCCAGGGTGCGCCGTCGCGATCGAACCATTCGAGATCGAACGCGTGTAGTGACGAGGTGCGTGCGCCGGTGTCGATCTTGGCCTTGAGGTGGGCGACACCCCAGTCCGGCAGGCTGACCCACTCGCGCCAACCGAGCAGCGGGCGATCGACACGCCTGGGGGACGACACGAGCGGCACGGTACACCGCCGGCGGCCACTTCGGTCGGGGCCGACGTGAGCGATGTCACGCGGAATATCCGGGAACTGCCGACGCGCGCGCCGTCGAGCCTGGCACGATGTGGCCGTAACACAACCGTAATGTTTCGGCGTCAGGCCGATGAAGGAAGTCACCCGATGTTGTCCTGGTTCGCCGCCGCCTCCGAAGCCATCCTGCTCCTGCCGATCGCGATCGTCGGTTCGTGGGTGGCGCGCACGGTCATCAGAACGCTCACACGCCGGGCGGTGCGTCGAGCGCAGCGATCCGAGGGTTCGTGGCGGGTGCGCCTCGACCGCCTCGGCGACCAGGGGCAGGCCGACACCCGCAAGCGTCAACGGGCCGACTCGGTGGCGAAGATGATCGGCCGTTTCGTCACCGTGCTGATCTTCACGTTCGCCACCTTCGGCGCCATCGAGCTGATGGGTGTCAGCCTGGCGTTCGCCATCTCCAGCGCCGGGTTCATCGGGCTCGCGCTGGCACTCAGCGGGCAGGACCTGGTGAAGGACTTCCTTGCCGGGACCCGAGCACTCCTCGAGGACCGCTACGCCGTCGGCGACGAGGTGGTGCTGCGCCTTGCGGGGACCGAGGTGCGCGGCATCGTCGATCTGATCGGGAGCGCCTCGGTGCGCCTCCGCACGCCCGACGGGGCGACGTGGCACGCGGGCCACCACTCGGTGGAAGCGGTCACCAACCTGTCGCAGCTGCCCGCGGTCAGCGACATCGAGGTGCCGCTCGAGGAGTGGGCCGCCGCCGACGAGCACGACGCCGTCGAACGCCTGACCGATGCGTCCAACGACGTGGGGCTCACCGGCGTGGTGTTCCTCCGCGACATCGAGACCCATGAACCCGACGAACAGCAGTCGTCGATCGACACGGTGACCGTGCGCGTGAAGACGAATCGTCCACTCAGTTCCCCCGAGACGGAGATCGTGCGCGCCAAGCTGCTCGATCGGTGAGTCCGAACGGACTGCGCTCGGGATCATCCGGGTATCGTCATCCTGATGTTCGCGAGCGTGCCGACCACCGCCGTGCGCCGGCTCAAGGACTCGGCCCGGCGAGCAATCAGCGGAGTCGTGAGCAGTGCGAGCACCGCCTACCACGGGCGCTGGTACTACTCGAACCGCTGGCATCCCCACAACGCGCTGCTCCAGCGGGCCCTGGACGAGACCGTGGACTACATCTCGTCGAACATGTCGGACGCGATGATCAAGCGCGACGACATCGGGGTGATCGACGATGCCCTGCGTCGTGCATCGCGCGACGGCCTGTACCTCGAGTTCGGCGTTCGCAGCGGCCGATCGGTCAACCACATCGCTCGGCGTCGTCCCGGAGTGACGGTGCACGGTTTCGATTCGTTCGAGGGTCTGCCGGAGCCATGGACCGGGTGGACGATGGAGCGAGGTGCGTTCGGGGGTGAAGGAGTTCCCGACGTGGAGCCCAACGTGCGTCTCCACGTCGGCTGGTTCGACGAGACACTGCCCCGATTCCTGGACGACCATGAGGGCCATGTCTCGTTCGTGCACATCGACTCGGACATCTACAGCTCCGCTCGAACCGTCCTGCGGGGTCTTGCGAGCCGACTGCGGCCCGGCTCGATCATCGTCTTCAACGAGTACTTCAACTACCCGAACTGGAAGGAACACGAGTTCAGGGCGTTCCAGGAGTTCTGTGAGGAGTTCCAGGTGACGTACGACTATCGAGCCTGGGGCTTGTACGAGGCGTCGGTGGAGATCGCCTCGATCGGGACACAGCCGAGGTCCGGGGAGACCGACTCGTGAAGCGGGCCAGTGCAGCCCTGAAGGCGGTCGTGCTGGGTGCCCTGGTCATGGTGCTGATCCCGATCTGGTTCGCGCACCACGTCGTCACCAGAGCGCTCGGCGCCCGACGTCGCGGTCGGAGCGTCGAGATCGCCCGGACAACCGCCGACGACACCGCTGTCGACGTCGCCATCGACGCGGGGGAGCCGGTGATCATCGAGGGGTTGCTCGACTCGTTGGGCGTCGGTGACGCCGCCACGCCGGCCGGGCTCGAGCACATCGCCGGTGACCAACGCATCCAGGTCACCGCGTTCGACGCGGCGGCGCCCTACTTCCTGTACAGCGGTGGCTACGACACGAGTGTCGTCGACCGACGCGAGATGAGGGTCCGTGACTTCCTGCGGATGATGTTCGATGACGGCGTCGAGCCGGGAACGGTCGTCTACCAGCTGTTCGGGATCCGGTCACTCGACGGTGAGACCGCCGCGGTCCTCGATCGTTTCGACCACGGCGTGCGCATGCTCAGTGGTCATCCCACCGAGCCCCGGTTCAGCGGGGTCTGGGTGGGCTCGCCCGGTGCGGTGACCCCGTTGCACCACGACGCCTGGCCCGGCCTGCTCTTCCAGACGCACGGCACCAAGCGGGTCGCCATGTACCGGCCCTCCGATCGCACCAACCTCTACTTCCGCCTGCCGTTGCGCGGCGCCGGGCGGTGGTCGGATCTGCCCGGCCGCTCCGCCGACGCGTCGGCCATCGACTTCCCCCGGCTGCAGCGAGCGGTGCGGTACGTCGGCGAACTCCGCCCGGGCGACGCGCTCTACATCCCACCGTTCTGGGCGCACGAGATGGAGGCTCTCGAGGCGAACGTCTCGGTTCCGTTCCGTTTCGCCGGACCTCGGAGGTCGTACCTGAATCCCGGATTCCTGCGACCGGCCTCGGAGATGCTGCGCAAGCAGCTCGACGCGGTCGCCGCCCACTGAGCCGGCTCGGTGATCTACGGCAGCGACGCCCCGGAGCTCCGAGACGAACTGGTCGTTGCGATCCAGCGAGACGGCCTGTCGACATGGGCGGATCGGGCCATCGCGACGGCTCGACCGGACAGCGAGCGCAGCCGGGCGGCGGCATCGGTTCGTGCGGCCTGCGCGAAGATCCGAGCGTCCAACGAGCGCGAGCGGGATCGGCTCGTGGCAGAACTGGACGGGGCCTCGGTCGGCGTCACCGACGTCGAGATGTCCCATCAGCGACACACACTGACGATCGACGTCGCGGCCGGCGATGCCCCGCGTGCGTTCTCGGTTCTGCTCGCATCTGGCTATCGGGTGAGCCGGACGTGGACCGGCGGAGCCCGGGCATCGTTCTGGCGGGCTGCGGACTCGCAGACGCTCACCCGTGACGGAGCGGCGACCACGGTCGTCCGCCTTCGATGGAGGCAGCGTCGCCGGACTCGGCTGCATCGAGTGTTCGGACCCACAGCCGCTGACTGGGATGCCGTCGAGTTGCCCGAGTCGCTCTGGTGGGTGTACCCGCTGGTGCGTCCGGCGCGGCTGGCGGCCGAGCGGCTCGGCCTGCGCTCGACCGATCACTCGGCGCTCGAGCCGTTCCTGGCGACGCCGTACGGCTTGATGGGAGCGCTCCTCGACGTGGCGTCGGTCGACAGCGACGATGTCGTGTTCGACTTCGGCTGTGGCGACGGCCGCTTCGTCGTCGCCGCAGCGGTGGCGCGGGGATGTCGCTCGATCGGAGTCGAGCAGTCCCCGGAGCTGTGCGCTGCCGCCGTCGAGCGGGCCGCCGGAGCCGAGGTTGCGGACCGCGTCCGGATCGTCAACGGCGACGCAGCGAAGATCGACCTCTCCGAGGTGACCGTCGTCGTGTTGTTCCTCCCCATGGTCGTCGCATCACGGGTCGTTCCCGATCTGCTCGCCCGGTTGCCCCGGGGGGCACGAATCGTCCTCCACGAACAGACGGCGCTGGCACCGAGCCTGCCGGCTCCCGACGAGGTGCTCGCAGTCGTCGTCGACGACGCGGTCACCGTCGCACATCGTTGGGTCGTCGACGGTGACCGTTGACCGTCGACTCAGCCCAGGCCCAAGTGGCGGGCGATCACGTTGCGCATGATGTCGGCGGTACCCGAATAGGTGAGCCCACCGACGGCATCGCGCAGGTTCCGCTCGATCTCGAACTCGGTCAGGTAGCCACGGGCCCCCTGGACGACCGATGCGTCAAGCGCCGACTCGATACCGAGCTCGCCGGCGACCAGTTTGGCCAGCGAGGCGTACAGGGTGACGTTGCGACCCGTCGCCTCGGCCATCGCTGCTCGGTACAGGTAGAACCGAGCCCGCTCGTGGCGCTCCTTCATCGCGACGATCCGGTGGGCGACCGCTTGGTAGTGGCCGATCGGGTGACCGCCCTGGTTGCGCTGCTTCGCGTACGCGATCGTGTCGTCGAGCTGACGTTCCATCGCCCCGACCTGCGGTGCGAACACGTAGCTGCGTTCGACGTCGAGAATCGCGCCGAAGATCCGGGCGCCCGCTCCTTCGCGCCCGAGACGCGCCTCCTCCGGCACGATGACGTCGTTGAACTCGAGGTCTCCGAACGGCGTCGTCCGCATCCCCATCTTGCCTCGCACGTCCGATCGGACGACGCCCTCGGTGGTCGTGTCGACCAGGAACGCCGAGATCCCCCAGCTGCCCGCTTCGGGTCGCGTGGAGGCGAACACGATGGCCATGTCGCACACGGGACCGAAGGTGATGTAGGCCTTGTGCCCGTTCAACAGGTAGCCGTCGTCACGTCGTTCCGCCGTCGCCGAGAGGGCGAACGCGTCGGAGCCGGTCTCCGGTTCGGTCATCGCCAGCGCCGCGAGGCTCGAGCCGTCGAGTAGACCCGGGAGCCACCGTTGCTGCTGCGCCGGCGACCCGAAGCGGGTGAGTGCGATCTGCGTGCTGAGCATCTGACTCGCCGCGGCGAAGGTGAGGCCGTTGTCGGCGCATCCCTGTCCGAGCCCTTCGAGCGTGAGGAGCGCAGTGGCGAGATCGGCACCGGCGCCTCCGAGTTCGATCGGGACGAGCAGTCGGAAGATCCCTCGCTCGGCGCACCGCTGCCAGTCGTCGACGGCGAAGGTGGAGGCCGCGTCGTCGGCGATGCTGTCGCGTCGTCCGAGCTCGGTTCGTGCCCACTGCGCGGTCTCGACCTTGATCGGGTGATCGGGGTCGAGCAGGGCACGCGTCAGTCGGTTCAGCACCTCGTCGTCCGGCGCCGTCACGGTGTCCCCCGCAGATCCAATCGGCCGCGTTCGTCGACGTGTTTCCACTCGTCCTGGAAGTCCGCGTTGTTCCATCGCCCGAGCCCTGGGTAGAACACGCGTCGGCCACCGTGCCCCTCGAATTCCGCGCCGTTCCAGCGGGGATCGGCGGGTTCGTCGACACGTTGGTAGCGGCTGTCCGACGACAGCCGACATCGATTGGTCGGTGAGCGGTTGTCGAGCGCACCGTGGAGCATGTGCATCCCGAAGCAGAGGACGTCGCCGGGCCGGAAGTCGGTCGTCAGCCAGCGCGTGCCGTACTGGTCGAGCACCACCGTGGGATCGTCGTCGAGCCAGGTCAGGCCATCGCGGTCGGCGTCGGCGCGGAGGTACCCGTCGTGCAGGCGTTGGGAGCGGTGACTGCCCTCCAGCAGCAACAGGGCACCTTCGTGGCGGTCGACTCGGCCGAGCGGAATCCAGCTCGAGAAGATCCTCGACGTCCCGCGGTTCATGTAGGGACCGTCGCAGTGGAAGCCGCACCCTTCACCGGGGCGCACGAAACGAGGCCACCGCATGTCGAACGACCTCACCTCGCCACCGAGCAACGCGCCGTGCACCGCGACGATCTCGGGAGCATCGGTCACCGCCAGATAGCGGGCGCCGGTGCGGACGCTCTCGGAGAATGCACGCAGATTGGCCGTGGCGACCGCACCGGCGTCGCCGGCGATCGCGTCGTCGATCGAGTGGCGGTCGTCGACCTCGCCGAGGACGGCGTACTTGAGCAGCACCTCGTGGCGAGCTGCAGCAACGACGTCGGGCTCGATCAGGCGGCGGAAGAAGAGGTAGCCGCGTTCGTCCATCGCTTCTCGCAGTGCGGCAGCATCGCCCAACAGGTCGTTCGCGACCTCCAGCTCGCCGAACCGCGACGGGGAGGTGTCGACCGGGTATCCGTTCGCCGTGAGGGGAGCAGGAGGAGCCGGACTGGCAGACATGACCGTTCCCACGGTATCCAATGGGTGTGGGTGATGAGACGCCGAGCGCGCCGGACGTGATGAGCGGTCTGTTGGACCGCATCGCCGAACGTCGGCCCCTGCACGAGGCGTTGACCGACGGGCGGGTCCGCCTGGACTGGTCGTCGTATCGGGATCGTGCAGCGGCGCTTGCCGGTGCATTGCGCGAACGAGGCGTCGGCCCGGGAGATCGGGTCGCAGTCCACCTGCCGAAGTCCGTCGACTCGTTCGTCGTCGCCCATGCGGTCGTCCGGCTCGGCGCCGTGATGGTTCCGGTCGACTGGTTCGCCCCTCCGGCGTACGCCGGCGAGGTGATCGGCGACGCCGAACCGGCTGCGATCGTCTCGGCGGCGGATGAGGAACGACTTCGCGAGATCACCGGGCCCACCCCTGGACCCGTCGTGGTCGATCCACATGCGGAGGGCCCCCCGGCGTCGCCCGCCGCCATCGATCCGGCGAGCCCCGCCTACATCGTCTACACCTCCGGCTCGACCGGGCGGCCCAAGGGGATCGTCCACACACACTCGAGCGCACTCGCCTACGCGCGCAAGGCGATCGCGACCTACGGCATCGGCCCGACCGACCGACTGGTGAACATCGCGCCGCTGCACTTCGACCAGTCGACCTTCGAGCTGTGGGCAGCACCGCTCGCAGGCGCCGCCGTCGTCGTGGTCCCCGACGGCGTCCTGCGCTTTCCCGCCAGTGTGTCCGACCTCGTCGCCCGCGAGCGGGGAACCGTGTGGTACTCGGTTCCGTTCGCGATCACCCAGCTCGTCACGCGAGGCGCCATCGATGAACGCGACCTCACATCTCTTCGCTGGGTGCTGTTCGGTGGCGAGTCGTTCCCACCGGCTTCGTTGGCTGCCGCGCAGCGCGCACTGCCACACGCCCGCTTCTCCAACGTCTACGGACCGGCCGAGGTGAACCAGTGCACCTTCCACCATCTCGACCAGCCGTTCGGCGGAGATGAGCAAGCGATCGACCCCGACGCCGCCGGACCAGCGGATCTCGTCGTCCCGATCGGCCGTCCGTGGGCGGACACGGAGGTGCTGGTCGTCGACGCAGCCGATCAGGCGATCGAGGGCGCCGGCGACGGTGAGCTCCTCGTCAGCAGCGACACGATGATGGAGGGCTACTGGCGGCGCCCCGACCTGACGGCTGCGTCGATCGGTACGCGTTCGGACACGGGAACGCGACGCTGGTACCGCACCGGTGATCTCGTCCGGCGACGCGCCGACGGCACACTCGTCTTCCTCGGTCGCACCGATCACCAGACGAAGGTGCGCGGGCACCGGATCGAACTGGAGGCGATCGAGTCGGTGGTCGCCGAGTCTCCAGGGGTCGCCGCATGCGCGGTGCTCGTCGAGCGTGGACGCGATGATCGCCTCGTCGCCCTGGTTGCACCGATCCTCGACGACGAGGCCCGCACGTCGCTGCTCGGCCTGCTCCGGCGCCGCCTCCCGATGTATGCCGTGCCTGCGGAGATCGTCGGGGTCGAGTCGCTTCCGCGCTCGGGTGTCGGCAAGGTCGACCGCGCCGCAGCCGCATCCCTGCTCGCCGAACTCCGAAGCGGAGGCGACCACGCTGTCGCAACGTCGAAACCCGTCGGGTAACTTGCACGCTTGCCCGTCTTCGCCCGACCTGCCGAAATGACCCACGAGCCGTGAGCACGCAGCACTCCGCGACCCTTGCCGACGATCTCGTCGACTTCATTGCGACCGATGTCGCCCTCGGCGCCGGCTTCCTCGACGCCGACACCGATCTCGTGATGACCGGTCTGATCGACTCCCTCGGGGTCATGATGGTCGTCGAGTGGCTCGAGCGCCGCCTGGCGATCGTCGTCGATCCGAACGACGTCGTCATCGAGCACTTCGGATCGGTGACGGCGATCGTGGACTATCTCCGAAGCAGAGACGACTGCCGAGTCGAGTGAACTCGGAGAGCGTCACACTCCTTCCGCGCGCCATCGGCGAGTACCCGCTGACGAACGTGCAGCGGCAGATCTGGACGAGCCAGCGGCTGGCCCCGGACGCACCACTGGCCAACATGGGCAAGGTTCATCGAATCGTCGGACCGATCGATGCTGCCCGGTTCGTACGCGCCGTCGACGAGGTGGTGAGCGCCTCGGATGCGCTGCGGACCATCGTCGTCGACCGCCCCGGACGAGAACCTCGCGCTCGAGTCCTCGCGGCTCCGCCGCAGCACACCGACGTCGTCGAGATCCCCGAGCCCGACCTCGAGGCCTGGTGCAGCGAGCGGATTGCCACACCGGTCGATGCGCGGACGTGCAGCTACGACTCGGTGCTGCTCCGCCACGGCGACGAGTCGTGGACCTGGTGGCTCGACCTGCACCATGTCGTCACCGATGGGTGGTCGTCGTCGCTCGTCTTCGAGGCCGTGTCCGCCGCCTACGAACGGTTGTCGCCGGGCGGTCGAACCACGGAGGACGACACCGACGGGGCGGTGTCCTTCTACGATCACGTCGCCTCCGATTCGCCGCGGAGCGACCGTGTTCGGACGCCGATCGAAGCGGTGGCGATCGCGCCCTACGGTCCTCGCGGCCCACGGACCACGTCGGTGGTTCGGCGGGAGCTGCCCGACGGAGCGTCCCTGCTCGAGCCGAACGACCGGTACCGGGCCTTCAGCCCGTCGATGGCGACACTCGGGGTGCTCGCCGTTGCGACGGCCGTGACCCTGGCGCGTCTGGACGGTCGCCGCTCCATCACGCTGGGCGTACCGCTGCATCGGAGGAGAGGGCCAGTTGCACCACGGGTGATCGGTCCGCTGATGGCGGTGTACCCGATGTGTGTCGAGGTCGATCTCGACGAGTCGTTCAGCGACTGCTATCAGCGGGTGCTCCGGGAACTGCTCGGCGTCGCCCGCCTGGCGGGAGACGCCGACGTGCCCGACGTGCCGTTCGACGCCGTACTCAACCTACAGACCGTCACGTACGGCGACTTCGCAGGTCTGCCGACCGTGACGACGTGGGCTCGCTCCGGCCACGTCGATCCTGCCCACCCGATCAGGATCCACGCGTTCGACTACGGCGCCGGGATGACCGTCGAACTCGACCTCAACGACGGCCTCAGCACCGATGGGTCCCACCGGTCGTTCCCTGATCACCTTCGCCGGGCGATCAACGCAGCGGTGACCGATCCCGACGGGCTCGTCGGCGACTTCGAGATCGCCACGGATCAGGACATCGCAGCCATGAACCGTCTGAACCCGCCGGGCTCCGGTCCCGACGAGCGCGAGCCCGTCCACGTCTTGATCAGCCGGACGTTGCGGGAGGCGCCTGCACACGTCGTCGCCGTACACGACGACGCGACGATGACCGCCGGCGAACTCGACCAGCGGGCGGACGCCGTCGCTCGATCGCTCACCGAACGTGGGATCGCGATCGGCGCTCGGGTGGGGATACGGCTCCCACGGAGCTTCGACGTTCTCGTCGCCGTCCACGGGGTACTCCGCAGCGGGGCCGCGTTCGTCATGCTCGATCCCGACGATCCACCGGCGCGACACGACGCGATCGCGGCCGACGCCGACCTCGCCGTGATCATCGACGACGTCGCCGAGTTCACCGACGAAGCTGCCGTGGCATCGTCGACCACCGATTTGGTCGACACCGTCGACGTCGGCCCCGACGACATCGCGTACGTGCTCTACACCTCGGGATCGACAGGCAGACCGAAGGGTGTTCCGATTCCGCACCGCGGGCTCTCCGACTATCTCGCCTTCGCCGCGGCGGCCTACACGCCGGAGACCACCTTGGTCATGCCGCTGTACTCGTCGCTCGGATTCGATCTGTCGATCACCTCGCTGTTCCTCCCGCAGATCCTCGGGGGACGCACCGTCGTGTACCCCGACGACGCAGTGACGGCGCTCTCTCGGATCGCAGGCGACCGGAGCCTGACCGTCCTCAAGGCCACCCCGAGCCAGCTCGAGATCCTCTGCAGGATGACGGTCGAGCCACTGCCGCTCGAGGTCGTCATCGTCGGCGGGGAGGCCTTTCGGCGACCGGTCGCCGAGGACCTCGCAGCGCGGTGTGCAGGTCCGGTCCGGATCTTCAACGAGTACGGACCCACCGAGGCGGTCGTCGGATGCATGATCCACGAGTGGAACCGGGATCGTGACCGCAGCACGGACGTACCGATCGGTCACGCGTGTCCGGGAGCCCAGGTCTACGTGCTCGACGAGCGTCTGCATCGGACGCCGGTCGGTGTCTGGGGTGAGCTCTACGTCCGACGACCGGGCATGGCGGACGGCTACCTGAACCTCCCCGAGGTCAGCGCTGACCGGTTCGTCACGATCGACTCGCTGGGGACGGAACCGGTCTACCGCACCGGTGACCGTGTGCGAGCACAAGAGGGGGTGCTCGTCTACGGCGGTCGGATCGACGACCAACTGTCGATCGGCGGTGTCCGGTTGGAGCCCGGCGAGATCGAGGCCGCGCTCGTCTCACATCCGGACGTCTCGGGTGCGGTCGTGAGGGTGTGGACGCCGTCGTCGGACCGTCTGCGGCGTTGTTCGCGATGTGGTCTCGGTACCGACGTCCCTGGCGTGGACGTCGACGGTTCGGGGGTCTGTTCGGTGTGCCGCTCGTACGACGTGGTGGCACCACAGACCCGGGACTGGTTCCGCACTCCCGACGACCTCGACGTCCAGCTCGAGCGCGCTCGTCGACGGACCACGAGCGAGTTCGACTGCCTACACCTGCTGTCGGGTGGCAAGGACTCGACGTATGCGCTCTACCAACTGGTCGAGCGGGGCTGGAGGGTGCACGCGTTCACGCTCGACAACGGCTTCATCTCCGATGGCGCCAAGGCCAACATCCGTCGCAGCGTCGCCGATCTCGGGATCAGCCACGAGTTCGCAACCACCGATGCGATGAACGAGATCTTCCGAGACAGCCTCGAGCGGTTCTCCAACGTGTGCAACGGTTGCTACAAGACGATCTACACCCTGGCGACGGCGCGGGCGCACGAACTCGGCATTCCCGTCATCGTCACGGGGCTCTCGCGCGGTCAGTTCTTCGAGACACGACTCGTTCCGCACCAGTTCGAGGCCGACCGTTTCGAACCGGACGAGATCGATCGAACGGTGGTCCAGGCGCGCCGGGCCTATCACCACACGGCCGATGCCGTCACGCAGCTGCTCCCGCAGCAGGAGGTGTTCGAGCGGACCGACGTCGACGTGCTCTCCGAGATCGAGTACGTCGACTTCTACCGGTATGTCGATGTCGAGTTGAGCGAGATGTACGACTTCCTCACCGAGCGGGCACCGTGGGTGCGACCCGACGACACCGGCCGCTCGACCAACTGCCTCGTGAACGCGGTCGGCATCCACGTCCACCGGATCGAACGGGGCTACCACAACTACGCCGAGCCCTACAGCTGGGACGTCCGGCTCGGCCACAAGACCCGCGACGAAGCGCTCGACGAGCTCGACGACGACGACGATCTCGCCGAGATCGACCGCATGCTCGCCGAGATCGGATACGTCCCCAAGCGGCCCGAGGTCCTGACCGCGTGGTACCGGACCGTCGACGGTTCGTCGGTCGACCCGCGTCTCCTCGCGGGATTCCTCCGTGACGTTCTCCCGGCTCGTGCGGTGCCGACGGCGTTCGTGCACGTCGACGAGTTGCCGCTGGCGGACAGCACCAAGCTCGACGTGTCGTCGCTTCCTGCGCCGGCGGCGTCGCACCTCGGCTCCACGTCCTATCGGGCACCGACGACGCCGACCGAGGCGACCGTCGCCGACGTCTGGGCGAGGATCCTGCTCGTCGACCGGGTCGGTGTCGACGACGACTTCTTCGACCTCGGGGGAGCATCACTGGCAGCGTTGGAGACCGTCGCGGCAACCGAGCGTCGGTTCGCGATCGAATTGCCCGACGCCCTCGTGTTCGAGCACCGCACCCTGCAGGGATTTGCCGCTGCCGTCGACTCGCACCTCGGCCGCGCCCGCCCGCTCGCAGCGATCCCTGAACTCGAGTCATCCGAGTCGCCGCCGTTGTCGCCTGGCGAAGAAGCGATGCTGTTCGAGTACCGGGCCGCACCGGGCGACGTTCGCTACAACGTCACCCGCTGGTACACGATCGACGGTGACCTCGACGTGGCGCAGTTGCGAACAGCGGTCGAACGCGTCGTCGAGCGGCACGGTCCGTTGCACACCTCGTATGCACCGGATCGGTCTCGCCTGCCGCTGTCGGCGGCCATGTCGTTCGACCGGCTTCCCGCGGGTCCGGTCGACCAGGTCGTCGAGCGGCTGCGTCGAGTGCCCTTCGACCTCGATCACGGTCCGTTGGTACGAGTCCACGTCGGGAGCCGGCGCGCCGGCGTGTGGGACATCGTGATCGGCCTCCACCACATCTCGGTCGATGCCGGAACCTTCGACGTCCTCTGGGACGAGATCGACGCCGCGTACCACGGACGAGACCTCCCCGATCTGCCCGTGTCGTACGGCGCGTTCGGTGCATGGCAGCGCGATCGTGATCGGACCGACGCGGGCTACTGGGACGATCTGTCCGATGCCGACGACACGTCGGCCGGCGTGCGGCTCCCGCCTCCGCAGACTGTCGGGCCCGATGGCTACGTCGAACGACCTGCGTCGGTGTCGACGAGCGAGCTCTCCCGAGCGGCTGTCAGTACGCCGTTCGCCGCCGCGCTCGGCGCAGTCGCCGTGGTGCTGAGTGGGTTCAGCCGCAGCGGAAGGGTCGACCTGGGCATCACGGCGTCGACGAAGGACCACTCGTCGGCGGAGCCGTTGGTCGGTTACACGCTCAACACGCTCCCGATCCGCCTCGAGGTCGATCCGCGTTCGACGTTGGCTGCACTCGATGCGGAGGCGAGCGCCCTCGTTGCCCGAGCGCTGCCGCACCGAAGTCGCCCCTATGCAGAGGTCGTCCGCCAGGCACGGCTCGATGGTCGAGTCCTGCCGGAGACGGCGCACATGCTCGCGTACGAGCGCCTCGCCCCCGTTCGCTTCGGCGACGCGGAGGCCGACCACCGGATCATTCCCTCTGGCACGGCGGTCAACGACCTGACGTTCTTCGTCCAAGAGCGAGGTGAGCAACTCCATCTCGGTGTCGAGTACCGCGGCAGCGTCATCGACCGGGGACTGGCCCAGCGCCTCCTCGACGCCTTCAGCGATGCCATCGAAGCGGTCTGCCGTCAGCCGCATCGTGCGGTGGCCGACCTGCGGGTGGCGGCCGACGACCTCGTCGGTCCAGCGCTGGTCGGCGTGGACCACACACCGCTCGCGGCGATCGTCGAACACGCGCGGGTCGAGCCCGACCGTCCCGCCGTTCTCGAGTCGAACGGGGAATCGACCTCCTACGGTGAGCTGCTCGCACGGGCGGCGGGCGTCGCCGCCCGGTGTCGCGAGGAGGTCGGGACACCGGCGCGGCTCGGTGTGTCACTCGGCAGGTCGTCGTCGCTCATCGAAGCGATCATCGGCGTGCAACTCGCCGGCGCTGCCTACGTGCCGATCGACCCGGCGACCGCCCCGAGCCGTCGCCAGGAGATGATCGACCTCGCGTCGCTCGACGCCGTGATCGTGGATGCGGCGACCGCTCCGATGTTCGACGGCGTCCGGCGGATCGACATCGGGTCGATCGTCCCGATCGAACACCCGTCGACTGCTCTCCCGGCCGGTGACCGGCCCGCGTACGTGATCTTCACGTCCGGATCCACCGGGGAGCCGGCGGGTGTCGAGGTGACACATGCGAGCCTCGCTGCTTCCACGGCCGCCCGCCCCGTCTTCTACGGGCTCGAACCCCCCGACCGGTTCCTGCTCACTCCGAGCATCGGCTTCGACAGTTCGATGGTCGGGATCTTCTGGCCGTTGGTGGCAGGGGGCACCATCGTCGTCCCGGCCGACAGCGACGTGCACGACGTCGACCGCCTCGGTGCGTTGATCGCCGACCGCTCGGTCACGCACCTCCTGATGGTGCCCAGCCTCTATCGAGCGCTCCTGTCCCGACGGCGCAACGACCTCGCCGGCGTCCGAACCGTCATCGTCGCGGGCGAAGCCTGCCCCTCGGAACTCGTCGTCGAGCATCATCGGATGCTGCCGGCGACGGACCTGGTCAACGAGTACGGGCCCACCGAGGCCACGGTCTGGGCCGTGGTGCACCGGTGCGCGCCCGGCGACGATCCTGTTCCGATCGGCCTGCCGATTGCCGGGTGCCGACTTCGAGTTGCCGATGACCACCAACGTCCCATGGCTCCCGGAGCCGCCGGCGAGTTGCTCATCGCCGGCCCGGGTGTTGTCGACGGGTACCTCTCGGGGCGATCCGATTCGTCGTTCGTCGAGGTGGACGGCCACCGCTGGTACCGAAGTGGCGACCAGGTCCGTCTCGACGATCAGGGCCGTCTCGTGTTCCTCGGCCGTGTGGACGATCAACTGAACGTCGGAGGCCGGCGCGTCGAACCGTCGGAGGTCGAGAACCATCTGCTCCAGCTGACCGGGGTACGTGACGTCGTGCTCGTCGCCGCGACCATCGATGGTCGTGAAGCGCTCGTTGCACACGTCGTCGCCGAGCGCGAGATCGTCGATGCTGCATCGGTTCGAGCCCATCTGGCAGAGCGGGTCGGTGCTGGAGGACTTCCCCGTCGGGTCGTGTTCCACGACGAACTCCCGCGCACGGCGAACGGCAAACTCGACCGGACCCGTGCCGCGCTGCTCCCCCTGGGTGACACCCTCGGTGCGCGTGCATCCGGGCTCGTCGAGATCTGGCGTCGGGCCCTGCAGCGCGATGATCTCGACGGTGACTCGGACTTCTTCGCAGCTGGTGGCGACTCGCTCGCTGCCGTTGAGATCGTGGCGGCGGTCGGCGACCTCATCGGCCGGGAGGTCACCATCTCGACCCTGCTCGCCGCACCGACGCCGGACTCCCTGGCCGCCCATCTCGGCCTCGGCAGTGACGCCCCGGCCTCGTCGCCACCGATCAGCCTGTTGACGCTCCGAGTCGGCACACCGGCCGGACCGACGCTGGTGATGACGCCAGCGTGGGACAGTGTGATGGGCTACCGAGCACTCGCTGATGCGTTCGACGACGACGTCACGGTCCTGGCCGTCGCCACGACCGACGCCGGCGCAACCGTGTTCCCGACCGTCGACTCGCTGGGCTCCGAAGCGGTCGACGTCGTCGGCAGGGAACTCGCGCGACGCGGCACATCGGACGTGACGGTGCTCGGGTGGTCGATCGGAGGTGTCGTCGCGTTCGATCTCGGGCAGCGGCTGGCGGAGCGCGGTGTGCGGGTCCGGGCCGTTGCCCTGATCGACACCAACTACCCCGGTGAGTACCGCCATCTCTGGTCCAACCGCTGGTGGAAGTACAAGTCGATCCTGCGTCCGGGTCTGTTCAGGGCCGCGATCGGGGAGTTCTCGGTCGCCATCGAGCGACGCGCCAAAGCGGTTGTCGCACGGATCGGCCGACGGCTGCTGGTCGTTGCCGGAGAACCGCTGCCCACCGTCGAATCCACCACTGCGTCGGGTGTCCCGGTCACGGCGCTCGATCACTCCCCGTCGATGACGACGGTGCCGGTCGTGCTGTACGCGGCGAACACGACGAACAGGGCGCGCACCGAGCATCGGTGGCGGACCGTTGCACCCGACATGCGGGTGGTGCCGATCATCGGGCGACATCGGGGTGTCGATTCGGTGATGGGCGTCGATCGCGTCCATCAGATCGTCGACGACCTCACCGCGACCGTGCTGGCGCCCGGAGGCGGCTCGTGACCGACCGTGACGCCAGAGTCGGGATGGACCCGTCGGGACGCAGATGGCGTCTCGACCGTCGGCGCCGTAACCTCACCGGTTTGGAACTCCGACCGCGCTCATCTCGCCTCGCCATGCTCGTCGTCGCGTTCGTGGTCGTCGGCGTGGGCCTGCTCTCGTCCACCGCATCCGCCCACTCGGGCAAGCAGAGCTATCTGTACCTCTCGACCTTCGATGACGGTGTGGAAGGTCGCGTCGAGATCCCGGCCGTCGACCTCGGTCCGGCGATCGGCGTCGATCTCGTCGGCTTCCCGGGTGGCCTGGCCGCCGGGGTCGCGGCGGAGCGCGCCGCGATCGAAGAGTACGTCGCCCGGCACATGTCACTGGCCGACGAGGACGGATCCTGGCCGATCGACTACGGACAGCTCCGAGTGCTCGGCACGGAGAACGGGCCGTACGTCGTCCTTCCCTACGTGATCGACGAGGACTTCGACACCGCGCCACGGGCGTTCACTGTCGGGTTCGACGCCATCATCGAGTCGGATCCCGAGAAGGATGCCCTCCTGATCATCGAGGACGACTGGCGCGGCGCCGTCTTCGACAACGGATCGGAGCCGTTGATCGGCTTCTCGACCGGCCTCACCGTGCAGGAGGTCGTCCTCGAGGACGAGGGGACCCTGTCGTCGATGGCGGCGATCCGCGGTCTCGGTTCCGACGCAGTACGCAACGGCATCGACATGATGTTGACGGTGGCCGCGCTGACCCTCCCCGTGATCCTGCTCCCGGCGGGCCGTTCCCGTTCCGAGGTTGCCACGACGGGTGAACTCGCCCGGCGAGCGGGACGAATGTTCGCGCCATTCGCCGTCACGGTCGCCGTCGGGTCGCTCGCCGCCGGCCTGGGAGTGATCGATCTCCCGGACCGCCTCGTCGGTGTCGCCGTTGCGATCATGCTGGGTGCCCTCGCGCTCTACGCCGGTGTCGCCCGGTACCGGCCGGCCGTTCGCGCCGCGGACGTCTGGCTCGCAGCGCTCGCCGGCCTGGCCGTGGGGTTGGAACTCGGCCGCATGTTCATCTTCTACGGACTCGATCGCAGCCGGCCGCTCACCGGCTGGATCGCCTTCCTGATCGGTGCGCTGATCGCCATGGCGCTGGTCGCCGTGTTCGTCGGGCTCCCGCTGTACCTGCTGCGGCGCACCCGGTTCGCCACGTCCCTGCTCATCGTCTTGGCGGTGGTGCTCGCCGGGTATGCCCTCGCGTGGACCGGTGAGCGTCTCCTCGACACCGATTGGCCCATCGAGGAGGTTGCCAATCCCTTCCGGGTGTGGCCTCGCAACGCATGGTTCGTCGCGCTCGCAGTGGCACTTGCGGCCACCGTGCGGGCGATCGAGTCGCGCGCCGGTCGACTCCGCCCGATCGGCTCCGACGTGGCCGCCGCCGAGATGCCCGAAGCGGAATCCGTGACGGTCGGCTGATGGAGGATTCGAACCACATGAGCACTCGCTCGATCACCCGGGGGTGGCGTCCGATCGCTGTCGCAATCGGTGCAGTACTGCTGGTGCTCGCACCGTCCACGGCCGCGGCGCACGAGTTCGGGCCGTTCGCGATCGATCGATATGCCGCGATCCGAGTGGCTCCAGACGAGGTCCAGCTCGACTACGTGCTGAGCCTTGCCGAAACGCCGACCCAGGCTGACGGTGACTCGATCGAGGCGGATCCGGAGCAGTACTGCACCGAACTCGCCGGCCAGATCGAGATGGTGATCGATGGTCAGGCCGTCGAGCTCCAGGGGTTGACGGCAACGACGTTGCGCGAGGACGGCGATGGCGGGTTGACCACGCTCAGAGTCGTGTGTGATTGGCTCTCGCCGGTGCCGACGTCGAACGGGAGTCGGACAATGGAGTTCTCCGACGCCAACTACAGCGGTCGCGCCGGCTGGCGGGAGATCATCGTCGTCGGTGACCGGACGACGATCGATGGGGACGTCTCCGACGAGTCGTTGACCGAGCGCCTCACCGACTATCCCGACCCGTCGGAGAACCCCGACACCGAGACGGTCACGTTCGAGTTCGCCGCGTCGGATGCCGTCGGCGAGGCGACGCTCCCGACGACCGAGCCGGGCGAGAACGACTCGGGCGGCGATGCCTTCTCCGATCTGATCGCCGACGCCGACAACGGTGTCGGCGCAATGGCGCTGTCCCTGGGGTTCGCCGCATTCCTCGGAGCGCTGCACTCCCTGGCTCCCGGCCACGGCAAGACGGTGATCGGCGCCTACCTCGTCGGCACGAAGGGCACCAAGTTCCAGGCGTTCGTGCTTGCGATCGCGGTTGCCCTGTCGCACACCCTCGGTGTCCTGGCGCTCGGCATCATCACGTATCTCGCCGGCGCGGCGTTTGCCCCTGAGCGGGTGTACCCCTGGCTGCAGGGCGTCTCGGCGCTGATCGTCTTCGGCATCGGGATCTGGCTGGTCGTGACGGCGATTCGCGAGTGGCGGCGCGCGACCGGTTGGCGGCAGAGGCAGTCGAACGGGCACAGCTCGAATTCGCCCAGGCCCAGGAACTCGCCGATTCGCCGCTGTTGGCCCGAGCAGGAGTCGCCGTCGCCACCGGGTCGGCCCTCGACCCACACCTCGGCCACGGTCACGGCGACGCTGCCCTGCGCCATCACGATCATCCGCACGATCACGATCACGATCACGATCACGACCACGATCATGATCACGATCATCCGCACGATCACGATCACGATCACGATCACGATCACGACCACGACCACGACCACGACCACGACCACGACCACGACCACGATCACGATCATCCGCACGACCACGATCACGATCACGATCATCCGCACGACCATGATCACGATCATCCGCACGATCACGATCACGATCACGACCACGATCATCCGCACGACCATGATCACGATCACGATCATCCGCACGACCACGACCACGACCACGACCACGACCACGGCGCCGGATGGCACCGGCACGGGATCTTCCCGCACACGCACCGGTACGACCTCGACGAACTCGACCTGTCGGGCAAGGTCAGCTGGAAGACGCTGGCCGCGCTGGGACTCTCCGGCGGGCTCGTCCCGTCGACGTCGGCGATCATCGTGCTGCTCGGTGCGATCCAACTCAACCGGATCGCATTCGGCGGGTTGCTGATCCTCGCGTTCGGCCTCGGTATGGCCATCGCTCTCGTCAGTGTCGGCCTCGGCATGGTTGCCCTCCGCGACCGCACCTTCGGGAAGATGGACGAGAGCTCGGTGATCCGTACCGCGCGCATCTGGGTCGTTCCGATTGCAGCGTTCGCCGTGATGGTGATCGGTGTCTTCCTCGTTGTGCGTGCCGCGAGCGAGATCAGCGGCCTGTAGCCGAAGTCCGAGTGCGCGGCATCGAAGCGAGCGGGCCATCGGGGTGGTTCAATGGTCGGTCGTGCGCCACTCGTTGTGGGAGACGCCGTAGCCGACACGGATGAGTGTGAACGAGAACAGTCAGCAGCGAGTGGGACGAGGTGGCACCGCCGCCCTGGCATTCGGAGCGCTCGGCATCGTCTACGGCGACATCGGTACGAGCCCGATCTATGCGATCCGGGAGACGTTCGACCACGCCGGCCTCGACGCGACGACCCAGAGCGCGTATGGCGTCGCGTCGGTCGTGTTCTGGGCGCTGGTCATCGTCATCTCGATCAAGTACCTCGCCTTGGTGATGCGAGCGGACAACCACGGCGAGGGCGGCATCCTCGCACTCACCGCGCTCGTGGCGCCGTCGAAGGGAAACGCCAAGGGCGCCCTCGCGGCTGTGGTGACACTCGGCGTGTTCGGCACGGCCCTCCTCTACGGCGACGGCCTGATCACCCCGGCGATCTCGGTGCTCAGTGCGGTCGAGGGCTTCGAAGTGGCGAGCACCGCGTTCGAGCAGCTCGTGATCCCGATCTCGATCGTGATCCTCGTCGGGCTGTTCACGGTGCAACGTCACGGCACGGCGCGGATCTCGTCGGTGTTCGGGCCGGTCATGCTCGTCTGGTTCGGCACGCTCGGCGTCCTCGGGCTCAACCAGGTGGTGCAGCACCCGGGTGTGGTGCGGGCCGTCTCGCCGTCGTATGCCGTCGACTTCTTCGTCAACCAGCCGGCGAATGCATTCGTGGCCCTGGGTTCGATCTTCCTGGTGGTCACGGGCGGCGAGGCGCTGTACGCCGACATGGGTCACTTCGGTCGTCGACCGATCCAGTTCAGCTGGTACCTGCTCGTCCTGCCCGCGCTCCTGCTGAACTACTTCGGGCAGGCGGCGCTGGTCGTCGCCGACCCGAGCGCGATGGAGAGCCCGTTCTACCGCCTCGCCCCGTCCTGGGCGATCGTCCCGCTGGCCGTGCTGGCCACGTGCGCCACCGTGATCGCCTCGCAGGCGTTGATCTCCGGCGCGTTCTCGCTCACCGCTCAGGCGGTCCAACTCGACTATCTGCCCCGCATGCGGATCACGCACACCTCGCCGCACCACGTCGGCCAGATCTACGTCCCGGTCGTGAACTGGTTGTTGATGATCGGCTGTGTCGGGCTCGTCCTGGGATTCCGCTCGTCGGCGAGCCTCGCCTCGGCCTACGGCATCGCCGTCACCATGACGATGCTGATCACGACGCTGCTCTTCTTCCGGGTGGCACGCGACCGATGGGGTTGGTCGCTCGCCCGGGTGTTGGCCGTGTGCATCCCGCTGTTCGTGGTGGACATCGCGTTCCTGTCGGCCAACTTGGTCAAGGTCGCCTCGGGCGGATGGTTCCCACTGCTCGTCGGCCTGATCCTGGTCGTGTTGATGACGACGTGGAGGAAGGGCCGCCAGCTCGTCGCAGCGCGGATCCACCGAGGTGAACGCCCGATCGAAGTGGTGGTCCACGAGGCAGTGGTCGCCGACGCGGCGCGCGTCCCCGGGATCGCGGTCTACATGTTCAAGGACGCCGGCGCCGCTCCACCCGCGCTGATCACGAACATCACGCACAATCACGTGCTCCATCAGCTGACGCTCATGGTCTCGGTGGACACCGCGGACGTGCCGAGGGTTCCGGAGGCCGAGCGGTTGACGACACGCAAGGTCGGTCCGGGCATCCAGCAGGTGACACTGAGGTTCGGGTATCTCGACGATCCCGACGTGCCGACGGCGTTGCAGCTCCTGGAACTCCCCGGACAGGAGATCGATCCGGAGAAGATGACCTACTTCATCGGCCGCGAGTCGGTGACGGCGACGAAGGCTCCGGGCATGCACCCCGTGCGCGAGCGTCTGTTCGTGGCGATGAACCGCAGTGCCGGGAGCGCGACCCGCTTCTTCTCGTTGCCGGTCGACCGGGTTTTCGAAGTCGGAACGCTCGTCGAGATCTGAGCGTTCCGGCCGGGCTCACGCCTGCCCGAACTCGGTGGTGATGACGCGGCCGTCGCGATCGGCGGCGCTCGGCGCGAGGTCGGTGACCACGAACGCTCGCTGGAGCCACCGGTCGGTGCCGTCGAAGCGCGCGGAGAACGGCGAACGGCCGTGCACGGCGACGTTGTTGTCGACGACGAGCAGATCGCCTGGCTCGAGGACGACGGACGTCTCGACCTCGGCGATCGCGGATCGCACGGCGACCAGGACATCGTTGGCGGCGGCGTCGACCCCCACGGTGAGGTCGGCGTCGAAGATGAACGTCGGCTCGTCACGCGTGCCCGTGACCAGCGGACGTGCGGGTCCGAGCTCGTTGGCTCGTCCGGCGAGGAAGCTCGCGTCGACCGCGGTTCGGAAACGAGGTTCGAACATCGCGTCGACGACGTCGTCGGGCAGATGGTCCATGATGTCGTGAACCGATGCCAGCGTCGTGTGTGCCGCAGGGTCGCCGCGCAAGCACAGCAGCAGCAGGTAGCGGGGGCGGTGCGGGTGGAACGCCGTCTCGGTGTGGAACATCAGGTTCGAACGCGACGACGTCGAGGTCTGTCGGTCGGCGTCGGTCTGCGTCGGCACGATGTTCTGCACGATGCGGCCGCCGTGTTCGGGGACGTAGCCGACCGGTTGGCCGAGGCGTCGGGCCACGGTGAGGAGCGCGAGCTCGGTTGCGAGATCCTTGGCGACGGGAGCCTCCGGGCTCGGGGGAGTGGGTGGGAGTTCGCCGATCGGCACGTTGCGCAGCAGCAGCGCGCCGGCGCGCGGTGGCGCGACCGTGAAGCGCAGGAGGGCGTCGTCGACGTCGACGGGCAGGGTGCGGGCCCCGACGGCAGCGGCGTGCACCAGTTCCTCGCTCAGATCGCTGCCCGGCGCGTCGGCTGCGGCGATTCGCCAGCTCGAGGCATCCACCGCGGGCGGGCCCACGAGGGTGTCGGTGGCGTCGTTCATGGGGCACCTCCTGCGTGTTGGAACGGGTGTTTCACTGTATCACAACGATGAAACAGATTCGATCAGTTCCGGCCCGACTACCGTGCCGACGCATGGATCTGGAGCGGCGACTGGCCGAGCGGGCGACGGCGCTGACCCCGTCGGAGCGTCGCATCGGCGAGACGATCCTCGCCGCCCCGAAGCTGGTCGCCTTCGGCACCGTCGCCGACGTGGCCGAAGCTGCACGAACGGGGACCGCGACAGTGGTGCGCTTCGCCGTGAAGCTGGGCTTCGGCGGGTACTCGCAACTGCAGGCATCCGTGCAGCGCGACCTGGGCGGGCAGCTGCGGCCGGCTGTCGAGCGCATCCGCGACCAGCCGGTGGGAGACGACACCCTGGCGGCGCGACATGCCGAGGTCGAAACGGCCAACGTGCGATCGACGCTCGAGTCGATCCGAGCCGGCGACGGTCGGGCGGTCGTCGATCGTCTCGCCGACGAGACCGCTCCGGTCCTGGTGCTCTCCGGTGTGGCATCGCGTGGTGTGGCGCTGCAGTTCGTCGGCGACCTCGACCAGCTCCGCCCCGGCGTCCGTCTGCTCGACGGGACGCAGATCGACGTCGTGCGGACGCTCGCGCTCACCGAGCCGGGCGCGACCCTCCTCGTGCTCGACCTCCGCCGGTACGAACGCTGGTTGATCGACGCCTTGACGGCGGCGCGCGAGCGCGGCGCCTGGACCGTCGCCGTCACCGACAGTGTGTTGTCACCCCTCGCCACGGTCGCCGAGCGAGCGTTCGTCGTCGCCGCGGCATCCGCCGGGCCCTTCGACAGCCACGTCGGGACGCTGGCGTTGCTCAACCTGTTCGTCGTCGAGGTGGCGGCCGCCCGGCGCGAACACGCGGCCGAGCGGCTCGAGGCGATCGAGCACGCCTGGGGTGTCGCCGACGCCCTCACCGACGACGGGAAGTAGCGTCGCGACGATGAGCGAACTGCGCGTGGCCGCACTCCAGATGGCGATGACCGACGACGTCGCCACCAACCTCGCGACCGCCGAACGTCTGGTGCGCGACGCCGCCTCGCAAGGGGCGCAGATCGTCCTGATCCCGGAATTGTTCGAGGGCCCGTACTTCTGCAAGGACCAACTGCCGGAGCACCTCGACCGGGCGGTGCCGCTCGACGGTCATCCGACCGTGGCCCTCTTCGCTGCCGTCGCGGCCGAGCTCGGCGTGGTCCTGCCGTTGAGCGTGTACGAGCGCGCCGGCCAGGCGCTGTTCAACACCGTCGTGATCGTCGACGCCGACGGGTCGGTGCTCGGCCACTACCGCAAGAGCCACATCCCCGACGGTCCCGGCTACACCGAGAAGTACTACTTCTCGCCGGGCGACACGGGCTTCAGGGTCTGGCACACGCAGCACGGTGTGATCGGCGTCGGCATCTGTTGGGACCAGTGGTTCCCGGAGTCGGCTCGCACGATGGCGCTGCTGGGCGCCGAGGTGCTGCTGTACCCGACGGCGATCGGCAGCGAGCCGCCCGACCCGACCTGGGACTCGAGCGGACACTGGCAGCGCGTGATGCAGGGACACGCCGGCTCGAACCTGATGCCGCTCGTCGCCGCCAACCGCATCGGACGCGAGGTCGGCCGGACCTGCGAGATCACCTTCTACGGGTCGTCGTTCATCGCCGACAACACCGGAGCGAAGGTGGCCGAGGCGGGCCGGGACGAGGAGGGGGTGCTCGTGGCGAGCTTCGATCGCGAGCAGCTGCGGACCCAGCGAGCTGCGTGGGGTCTGTTCCGCGACCGGCGCCCCGAGCTGTACGGTCCGATCGTGACGCTCGACGGCGAGCGCGGGATCGGCCAGCGATGAGCCAACCCTCCGCATCTCGTGCTCTCGCTCATCGCATCGGCCCTGGACCGGCGAGTGATGAGCCAAACCCCCGTGTCCGGTGGTTTCGCTCATCGCTGCGGGTGGGACGGGGGGACGAGACGTGACGCGGTTGCCGGCGGAGTGGGAGCCGCATGCGGGCACGGCGATGTGCTGGCCGGCGCGCGCCGACATGTGGGGTGATCTGTTCGCCGACGCCGAGGTCGCCCATGCCGAGGTGGCGAGGGCGATCGCACGGTTCGAGCCGGTCACGATGCTCGCAGCGCCTCGCAGCGTCGAGCGAGCCGCAGCCGCGTGCGGACCCGGCGTCGACGTCGTCGAACTGCCGATCGACGACTCCTGGTTCCGCGACTCGGGCCCGATCTACGTCGTCGACGACGACGGCGGGATGGTGGCGACCGACTGGCGGTTCAACTCGTGGGGCGACAAGTTCCTGCCCTACGACGACGATGCCGATGCCGCGGCGCGCTTCGCCGAGCGGCGAGGCGATCCGGTGCGGTCGATCGACATGGTGTTCGAGGGCGGCTCGATCACCGGCGACGGCGATGGCACGCTCGTCACCACCACCCAGTGTCTGCTGCATCCCAACCGCAACCCGACGATGACCCAGGTGGAGATCGAGGCGGTGCTGCGAGCCGAGTTGGGTGCCGATCGGACGATCTGGTTGCCGCACGGACTCGCTCTCGACGACGACACCGACGGCCACGTCGACAACATCGCCGCGTTCGCAGCTCCGGGCCGCCTGGTGCTGCAGGGTTGTGACGACCCCGACGAGGCCGACTGGCTGCGGCTCGACGTCGACCGTCGCGTCGCCCAGGGTGCGCTCGACGCGCGTGGGCGGGCGATCGAGGTCGTCACCGTGCCGGTGCTGCCGTTCGCCGAGATCGACCGCGGCGAGGGCGTCGAGCGGGTGGTCGTCCCCTACCTCAACTACTACCTCGGCAACGGGTTCGTCCTCGTGCCGACGTGCGGACACGAGGCCGATGCGGACATGGTCGCCCTGATCGCCGAGCAGTACCCCGGCCGCGAAGCGGTCGCGCTCGATGTCGGCGCGATCCTCGCCGCCGGTGGCGGCGGCATCCACTGCATCACCCAACAACTCCCCGCCTGATCGCTACGACACCCCGAGATGTCGCGGGATTCGGTTGCTCGGCGTCCCGATTCCGTGATCTTTCGGCAGGAGGTGGGGGAAGTGCGGGTGTGGCAGGCTGGAGTGCATCGAGACGGCGCGTGTGGATCAGTGGTTGTGGTCGGTGCGGATGACCAAGACCCGCAGCGATGCCGCGGCTGCGTGCCGGGGCGGCCACGTCAAGGTCAACGGCAAGGCCGCCAAACCGGCGTCGCCGGTCAAGGTGGGCGATCGTGTCGAGGCGTACCTCCACGACCGTGAGCGGATCCTCGAGGTACGCGCCGTGATCGTCAAGCGCGTCGGAGCGGGCGTGGCGGTCGACTGCTACGTCGACCACAGCCCGCCGCCCCCGCAGCGGGAACAGCAGATCCCGGTCTTCCAACGGGATCGTGGAGCCGGGCGCCCGACCAAGCGCGATCGGCGGCAACTCGATCGTCTCCGCGGGCGCGGCTGAGCGTCGCTAGCGTGCGGGCAGCGTGCCCGTGAACGACCCTCTCCCCGACACTGCCTCGTCGGTCGCACCGAGTGCCGACCACGACCACGTCCACCCCACGGTCCGTGGCGGTCTGGCGCTGTGGACGCTGTTCCTCGGGTTCGCCATGTTGATGGTCGGCAACGGTCTCAACCTCGCCGTGCTCGGCGTGCGCATGGTCGACGAGGGCTTCGACGTCCAGGTCAGTGGCGTCGTGATGGCCTGCTACTTCGCCGGGTTCCTGCTCGGGCCGGTGTTGGTGATCAGGTGGCTGTCGGGCGTCGGCCACATCCGGGTGTTCGCCAGCCTCGCATCGATCGCGTCGTGCGTCGTGCTCGCCCACTTCGTGTGGGTGAACCCGTTCAGCTGGGCGGTCCTGCGGTTCGTGTTCGGCTTCTGCATGGCCGGCCTCTACGTCGTCGTCGAGTCGTGGTTGAACGACGCGTCGACCGTGCGCACCCGAGGTCGGACGCTCGCGGTGTACATGATCGTGTCGATGGGCGGGCTCGGCCTGGGCCAGTTGCTGATCGCGACGAGCAGCCCGAGCCAGCCGGTGTTGTGGGTCGTGGCGTCGATCCTGGTGTCGATGTCGTTCGTCCCGATCGCGCTCGCTGCGACGACCGACGCACCGCCGGTCCGCGTGTCGCCTTCGATGCGCGTGCGCGAGTTCTACCGGACGGCGCCGACCGGCCTGGTCGGCATCCTGTTCGTGGGCGCCTCGCACGGGATCCTGTTCGGCCTGAGCGCGGTCTACGCGACCCGGGCGGGGTTCGGCCCGGGCACGACGGCGGTCTTCCTCGCGCTGCCCTCGATCGGGGCGCTGCTCTTCCAATGGCCGATCGGGTGGACGTCGGACCGTCTCCCACGGCGCAGCGTCATCTTCGTCGTCGCCCTGGCCGCTGCCGGCACGGCGACGCTGCTCGCCGTCACGCCCGAAGGCAGCGTCGCCGCGCTGCCGATGATGTTCCTGCTGGGTGGGCTGACCTTCCCGCTCTACTCGCTGCTGCTGTCCCACACGCTCGATCGTTCCGCGCCCGGCACGGCGATGGGCGCGAGCGGCACGTCGCTGCGGGTCAACGGTGTCGGCGCAGTGCTCGGACCGATCATCGCCGGCGCGATCATGGCGACCTTCGGGGAGACCTCGTTCTTCTGGTGTCTGGTGGCCACCCACGGCATGATCGCGATGTACGTGGGGTACCGCCTGGTCGCCGAGGACGCGATCCCGATGGCTCTCCAGGGTCCGTTCGTCCCGATGCCGGCGCGCGCCAGCGAGTTCGCCATCCGGTTGACGTCGCGGCCGCTCCGGGCGTCGAGGGAGCGACTGCGCCGCGAAGCCGAGCACTGAGGGCCCGGCTCGGCGCCGGCACCACCGATCTCAGCGCGCCGACAGACGGATCCGACCCGTCGCCCGATCGCTCGGCCACCGCAGGTGGATCTCGGACCCGACGGGGGTGGTCGTCTCGTCGATCTCGTGCGCTGGTGACCCGAACTCGACGACGCAGGAACCCACGCTGACGTGCTCGGCCGTGACCTTCGCCTCCGAGCCGATCACGATGCGAACCCCGACGCGACCGGATCGTCCCGCCGCGGTCAGATCGAAGTCGAGGTCGCCCGTTCGGCGGACGTCGATCCAGGCGGTCTCGTCCGGCACCATCACGCCGACCGTCGACGGCTCGCCGTCGACCTCGAAGTGCGCGCAGAACGGCACGTACTGGTCGAGTGACGCCTCGTGGCGTCGCCCGTGTTCCCAGCCGATCGCCAGGCCGGGTCGGAGCAGGCTCTCAGCGAGGCTCCCGGTGAAGCGCTGCCGGTGATGTCGCTCGGCGGTGACGGCTCGCAGATCGAGGCGGTCGGCGAACGCCGGCGCGAGCCGGGCCAGCACCGGGAGGAAATAGAGGTCGTGGACGTGCACCGTGTCGGGTGAGATGGCGGCGGGCAGCACCGAGCGGGCGGGAGCGCCGGCGAGGTACGTGCACAGTCCGGCGAGCGACACGTACCGCTGCGGTTGTAGTCCGTAGGCCCGGATGTACGGGCCGGCTGTGGCGCCGAACCGTGGGTGGAAGAGGGTGCCGATTCGTTCCGCCATCCGCTCGATGATCACCCCGCCCGATGCCCGGAACGCTCCGGTCGGGGGGTGCATCACCCACAAGGCCAGCGCCCAGAGGTCGATGCCGTCGTACGTCGGCGAGTTGTACTCGTCGATGTCGCCGTGACGATCGAACCGCTCGACGATCAGCGCTCGCCGGCGTTCGCCGGCGCGGAGGAGCCCGGCGTCGCGCGTCCTGGTGCCGACGTGGCCGAGCAGCCAGGCGTGCATCAGGTTCGGGTTGGTGTACCACGGGGCGATGCGCTCCTCGGGCTCGCCGTGGACACAGCGCATCAGCGCGGCGTCGATCGCGACGTGGGTCGGCTCGGGGATCACCGAGGCGTGGTGGATGGCGCACATTGCGAGGATGCAGCCGAGGAACTGGCGCCAGTTCGGGTCGTAGTGCACCCACTCGACGGCACCGGTTGCGGGTGGGTCGTGCTGCTCGGCGGTGACCGGGAACGTGCCGCTCCACGGCTGGTCGGAAGCGGGGTACTGCAGCGCGAGCACGTTGTCGATCGCCGTGATCGCCCTGCCGACGTTGCCGTCCTCGAGGTCGAGGAACGCCCCCAACGCCGTCTCGCGAACCGAGTGGAGGTCGAACGGCGCGATGTCGATGCCGGGGGCCACGCCCGGCGCGTAACGGTCCAGACCGCGCTCGTCGTCCCACAACTCCTCGTGGACCGCGCGCAAGGCATCGATCGGCGACACCCGGCAACCGTAGATGAGACGCGGGGTCTGACCCCGCGTCTCATCTACGAGGTCGTCAGCTGAGACCGACGATGTTCCCGTCGGCGTCGATGTCGATGCGCTGCAGTGCCGGCGACGCGCCGAGGCCGGGCATCGTGCTCATCGCCCCGCAGATCGGATACACGAACCCGGCGCCGACCGATGCACGCACCTCGCGCACGGGCAGGGTCCAGCCCGTCGGGGCACCGCGCGCGGCCGGATCCGACGAGATCGACAGATGGGTCTTCGCGATGCACACCGGCAGGTCCCCGAAGCCGTTGCGCTCGAAGTTGTCGATCTGGCGAGCGGCCTGCGGTGTGTAGTCGACGCCGTCCGCGCCGTACACCCTGGTGGCCACGGTGTGGATCTTGTCGCGCAGCGACATGTCGTCGGGGTAGAGCACTCGGAACTCACTCGGCTCCTCGGCGGCATCGGCGACGACCGCCGCCAGTTCCTTCGCACCGGCGCCGCCGTCGACGAAGTGCGTCGACACCGCGGATCGGGCACCGAACTCGGCGGCGATCTCCTCGATCGCTCGGATGTCGGCGGGATGGTCGCCGGGGAACACGTTGATCGCCACCACGGGCGTGCAGCCGTGGATGCGCATGTTCTCCAACTGCTTGCGCAGGTTGGCGCCACCTTCGTGCACCTCGTCGGGGTTCTCCCGAAGCAGGGCGTCCGGGAGGGGCCGGCCGGCGACGATCGAGTGCTTGCCACTGTGGGCCTTCAACCCGCGAACCGTTGCGACCAGTACCGCGGCGTCGGGCGCCAGGCCCGACATGCGGCACTTGATGTTGAAGAACCGCTCGGCGCCCATGTCGGCGCCGAAGCCGGCCTCGGTGACGAGGTAGTCGCCCATGTGGATGCCGATCAGGTCGGCGACGATCGAGGAGTTGCCGGTGGCGATGTTGCCGAACGGGCCGGTGTGCACGAGCACCGGTGTGTTCTCGAGGGTCTGCATCAGGTTGGGCTTGATCGCCTCCCGCAGGATGACGGCCATCGCGCCGGCGACCTCGATGTCGTCCGCCGTCACCGGATCACCGGACTTCGTGTAGCCGACGACGATCCGGCCGAGCCGGCGGCGCAGGTCCTGCAGGTCGGAGCACAGCGCCAGCGTCGCCATCACCTCTGACGCTGCCGTGATGTCGAACCCGGTCTCGCGCGGGATGCCGTCGAGGCGGGTGCCGAGCCCGGACACGATGTTGCGCAGCGACCGGTCGTTGACGTCGATGGAACGTCGCCACGTGATCTGGTGCGCATCGAGCCCGCTCGGGTTGCCGTGGAACACGTGGGCGTCGACCGCAGCTGCGCACATGTTGGTGGCGGAGGTGACCGCGTGCACGTCGCCGGTGAGGTGCAGGTTGAGGAGCTCCATCGGGACGACCTGGCTGTATCCGCCGCCTGCGGCTCCGCCCTTGATCCCGAACGTGGGACCCATCGACGGTTGCCGGATCGCGAGCGCGGCGCGTTTGTCGAGGTGGCTGAATCCCTGGCTCAACCCGACGGCGACCGTCGTCTTGCCCTCGCCCAACGGTGTCGGCGTGATCGCCGACACGACGACGTACTTCGCCCGAGGACGGTCGGCCATCGCGTCGATCGCCCGCAGATCGATCTTGGCGGCGCCGGTTCCGTACGGCTCGAGACAGTCGAGCGGAATCCCCGCCTCTGCGCCGACGTCGTTCAGGGGTCGAAGCGTCGCCTGGCGTGCAATGTCGAGATCTGTCGGAAACGTCCCGGTGCTCATGGGCGGCAACTTTCGCACATCGACGCGTTCACCCTCTCGCTCGTCGTGCCGATGCACCAAGATGGAGGCGATGCCCGACGGCGGCCCAACCGAGGGGAGCGGCACGGTCACGTTGGAACGCGCGCCCCTGCACCATCGCATCCGCCGGTCGTTGATCGGTCGGGGCGCCGTGGTGCCGCTCGCGACCGCGCAGGGCCTCGCCGCTGCCGGTGACGCGTTCGTGTCGGTCAGCCTCGCCGGATCGTTGTTCTTCAACGTCAGCCCGAACGCCTCCCGCGAGCAGGTGCTGCTGTACCTGCTGATCACGATGGCGCCGCTGGCGGTGCTGTCGCCGCTCGTCGGGCCGGCGGTCGATCGGTTCCGCCGGTCGCAGCGGTACGTCGCGTCGTCGTTCTTCGTGGCTCGCAGCGTGTTCGCGCTGTTGCTCGCCCTGACGTTGCTGCAGCTCGCGTTCTATCCGATCGTGTTGTGCCTGCTGATCGCGAGCAAGGCGTCGGGCATCGTCAAGCAGACGCTCGTCCAGACGCTCGTCGACGATCCCGAGGAGCTGGTTGCGACCAACGCCCGGCTGGCGCGGTTCTCCAGCGTCACCGCCGCTCTCGGCGTGGTCGCAGCGACGGGGCTGTTCACGTGGGCCGGGGCGGAATGGTCGCTGCGAGGCGCGGCCGTGCTGTTCGCGCTCGCGGGTGCGGCCGTGCTGTGGGCGCGTCCGCGATCGACTACTCCGGTGACGCCCGACGACGTCGAGTACGCCGAGACGCACCTGCCGACCGTGGTGGTGTCGTCGATCGGGATGCTGGCGATCCGCGCAGCGGTCGGCTTCTTCATCTTCACGCTCGCGTTCACGCTGCGTCGATCGAGCGAACCCGCCTACATCTATGGCCTGGCCGCCGCCTGCTACGGCCTCGGAGCTTTCCTCGGCCACACCGCGGCGACCATCCTTCGCCGCTGGTTCAGCGAGGAGCAACTGATCGGCCTGGCGATCGCGCTCCCGGCCGCGTTCACGGCCGTCGGGATCCTGGGCGCGTCCACCCCGCTCCTGATGCTGGTCTCCACCCTCGTGGGGCTGTCGACCACACTCGGACGCAACTCGTTCGACGGGTTGCTCCAGCGGCGTGCGCCCGAGGCGTTGTTGGGTCGCGCTGGAGCACGTTACGAGACGCGCTTCCAGCTCGCCTGGGTGTTCGGCGGCATCGTCGCCACGCCGATCTCGCTGCCGGTGGAGGTGAGCATGATGGTGCTCACTGCCATCTATGTGCCTGCCCTGGTGGTGTTCGTCCGCGGCGTGCGCGAGGCGCACCGTTTCGAGGCGCCCCTCGAGGATCACCTCGGCGGCGCCCACGTCCGTCTGGCGATGGCGCACCAGGCCTGGGAGTCGGGTGCCCTCCGCGTTGCGATCGTCGACGCAGCAGCGGCGATCGACCTGGCCCAGAGCGTGGTGGGCCCGGTGTTCGCGACCGAACGGCGCTGTGAACTCGACGATCTGCGACGCCGCGCGATCGACGTGGACCAGACGGTTCGCGAGAGCGACGTCGTCCGTGCGCTCGGCTTGGCCGACGTGATGCTCAGTTCGGCGTCGCCGACGTGACCGTGGCGCTTCCGACCGCGGTCGAGGTCGGAGCGTCGTCGGCCGAGATCAGCAACGTGAACGCCGTCGACGTCTCGGCGGCGACGTAGCGCAACACCTCGACCTCGATCGTGGGTTCCGGTTCAGGCATCGCACCGACGAGCAGGAGCGAACCGTCATCGATCACGGGGGCGCCGTCGATGCCGTCGTCGAAGGCCTCGGAGGAGTCATCGGCGAAGCGGACGTCGGCAACCTCGACGGTCGCTTCGGCGACACTCGCCTGGACGCCCACGTCGATCGTCTCGCCGTCCGCTGCGGCGACGTAGATGACGGGGAGTTCGACGGTGCCGTCCTCGTTCTCGACCGGTTCCTGTTCGCCCGCCTGCCATTCGACGATCGCAGTGTAGGCGCCGGCCTGGTCGACGTCACCCGAAGCGGAGTCCTCGTCGCTGCCGCACGCCGCAGGTGCCAGAGACAGCGCGATGACGGTGATCGCTCCGGTCAACCGAGGCGCGGTCGCTCCCTGGCGACGAGCGGATCGGTTCCCTCCCACGGCGCAACGTTAGGCCACCGGGCCGGCGTCGACACGCTGGGGTGACCCGTCCCAGGCGGAACTTCCCGCGTCCCCCGACACGAGATGTGCGAGATATTTCAAGCAGCCCCGTTGCAAACCAGGAAATGCTAAGTATAGTTAGCAGTACAACGACAGATCGAGCAGCCAGCTCGACGCCCCGCAAGTTCCGAATCAAGCAACCCACGAAGGAGTTCGACATGTTCGAGCAGATCACCAAGTTCGCCAACGAGGCGACCACCGGCGTCACCGACGCCATCAACGACAGCAACATCAGCGAGCGGTTCACGACCACCAGCGACGAGGTTCTCGACGCCGTGCTCGACACCAACCGTCGCATCGTCGACTTCGCCGTCACCACGGCCGACCGTGTCGCCGACCAGGTGAAGTTCGAGGTCCCGTTCGCCGACAGCTTCCCGACCCCGACCGTGGCCGGCGAGCGCTACCTCGAGTTCGTCGAGCGTGCGGTCTCGCTCAATCGGGACATGAACCACCGCGTCGCCGAGATGATCAAGGCCGACAACGCCAAGGCCGCCTCCGACAAGGTCGTCGCCACGGCGAAGAACGTCGCTGACACCGCCAGCCGGACCGTCGCCGACACCACCAAGAGCGTCACCGGTACGGCGAAGACCGTCGCCAGGAAGCCGGTCGCCAAGAAGACTCCGGCCAAGCGGAGCGCCGCCAAGAAGAGCGCCGCCAAGAAGAGCGTCGCCAAGAAGAGCGTCGCCAAGAAGGCTGTCGCTTCCAAGTGATCGCACGCCATGACGAAGGTGTCGCCGCGTCGCCCCCCGGTGCGGCGACACCGTCGTCGTAGGCTGATCCACCATGAGTGAACGCCCGGATGCCGAAACGACGCCGCGATCGCGTCGAAGTGTCGATGCGCTCGGTGAGTTCATCAGGAGCCAGCGCCGCATCGCGGAGCTGTCGCAGCGCGAACTCGCCCGCCTCGCCGACGTGTCCGACGCCTATCTGAGCCAACTCGAGCGTGGTCTTCACGAGCCGTCGGTGCGAGTGCTCAACGGTCTCGCCCAGGCGCTCAACGTCCCGTCCGACAAGCTGCTCGCCTACCTCGGACGTCACGACGACGCGGCGGTCGAGCGTTCGACCGAGTCGGCGATCGCCACCGACGAACGCCTCTCCGATACGCAGAAGCAGTCCCTGCTCGACCTCTATCGGGCGTTCATCGCCGCCAACGACGCCGTCTCGTCCACGAAGTAGCCCGCACGACTGCGCAACCACCCGTGACGACCCGCAACGACCAGCCGTCGGCGACCGCTCCGCGCGTCGACCGTTGACTCCTGGTCGTCAGCCGAGCAGGCGGCGTGCCGCTTCGACCGCGACCGACACCGTGGTCGACTCGATCCGGTTCGCCGTTTCCTCGTCGGGCATCTCGGTCTGGGTGCGGTTCACCAACACGCCTGCCACGCATCCGGCGCGAAGTCCCGACGACGCGCACATCGTGAAGAGGGTGGCGGCCTCCATCTCGTAGTTGAGCACGCCCATCGCCTGCCACTCCTCGAGACTCCCCCGGAACCGTCGGGTGACCCGACCGGAGTAGGTGTCGTAGCGCTCCTGCCCGGGGTAGAAGGTGTCCGACGACGCCGTGATGCCCACGTGTGGTTCCACCCCGACGGCCGCAGCGGCCTCGACCAGCGCCGTTGCGCATGCGAAGTCCGCGACCGCTGGGAACTCCAGCGGAGCGAAGTGCAGACTCGCCCCGTCGAGGCGCACGGCCCCGGTCGTCACGATCACGTCGCCCGGTTGCAGGTAGGGCTGGATCGCGCCCGTGGTGCCGACGCGCAGGAAGGTCCGCACCCCGAGCTGGGCCAACTCCTCGACGGCGATCGACGTCGACGGCCCACCGATCCCCGACGAGCAGACCACGATCGGGCTGTCGTCGAGCCAGCCGAGATACGACGTGAATTCTCGGTGGGCGGCGAGGAACTCGCAACGGTCCATCGTGGCGGCGATCCGTTCGACCCGTCCCGGATCGCCCGGCACGATCGCCACCGTCGCCCCCTGCAACATGTCTGCCGTCAACCCGAGATGGAACACCGCTGCCATCCCCGGAACGGTACCGCTCACCCTGAAAACCACCGGATCCGGACGCTGTGCGACCGGATCCCGCGATTCTTCGGATTGGGAGGGGTGGAGGGGTGACAGGAGGTTGGCTTGCAGACATGCACATGTCTTTATATGATGCACGGATGCAGACGGAGGCGGCGCTCGATGCGCTGCGGGCGATCGCCGAGGACACTCGGCTGAGGATCCTGTCGGTGCTGCGTCGCGGCGAACTGACCGTGACCGACCTCACCGAGATCCTCGGCCAGTCGCAGCCGCGAGTGTCACGACACCTGCGGCTCCTCGTCGAAGCCGGTCTGGTCACCAAGCACCGCGAGGGCACCTGGGCGTTCTTCCGTCTCGTCGACGCCGGTGATCACGCGGTTCTCCTCGCTGCGGCGCTCTCAGCGGTCGACGATGCCGATCCGGTCCTGGTCGCCGACCTCCGACGTCTCGACGTCGTCCGCGAGCGTCGTGCCATCGCAGCGAGCGACTACTTCGAACGGATCGCGCCGATCTGGGACGAGGAGCGTTCGCTGCATGCCTCGGCCACCACGGTCGAAGCCGCGATCCTCGACGTGATCGGCGACCGTCCACTCGGACGCGTGCTCGACGTGGGCACCGGCACCGGCCGCATGCTCCAGTTGCTCGCCGATCGCGCCGATCGCGCCGTCGGCCTCGACACGAGCCACTCGATGCTGTCGGTCGCGCGCGCCAACCTCGAGCGGCGCGGGATGCAGGGGTGGGAACTCCGCCAGGGCGACGTGCACAGTCCACCCCTCGATCGGGCGTCGTTCGACCTCGTCGTCGTCCATCAGGTGCTGCACTACCTCGACGACCCGGCGCGGGCGCTGACGGAGGCGGCACGACTCGTCGCACCCGGCGGGCGTCTGCTCGTCGTCGACTTCGCACCGCATCGTCACGACTTCCTGCGGGCGGCGGCCCACCGCCGCCTGGGATTCGCCCACGACCAGCTCCGCGACTGGTTCGACCAGTGCGGGTTCGACTGCTCCACCATCGTCGACGTCGAACCCCCGGCCGGCGACGGAGGCCTCACCGTCACCCTCTGGCTCGCCGACAGCCGCGACACCACGGGAGCGACCGCCCTGGACCCGACCAGCACGAGCACGACCAAGAAGATCGCCTGAGAAAGCACCCCGATGACGAGCAACGCCCACCCATTCCGTCACCACCCGATCGCCGAACTCGCACGTGAACGCATCGTCGTCCTCGATGGCGCGATGGGCACCGAGATCCAGACGCTCGGCCTGTCCGACGAGGCGTTCCGGGGCGATCGCTTCTGCGATCACGGCTGCGACCTCGCCGGGAACAACGAACTCCTCACGCTCACCCAACCCGACGCGATGCGCGAGATCCACCTGCGCTACTTCCTCGCCGGAGCCGACATCGCCGAGACCAACACGTTCTCGGCCAACCGCGTCTCGCAGGGCGACTACGGCACCGTCGACCAGGTCGTCGAGTTGAACGAGGTCGCCGCCCGGCTCGCACGCGAGGCGGCCGAGGAGGCCCAGGGCATCGACGGCCGCCGCCGCTTCGTCGCCGGTGCGGTCGGGCCGACCAACATGACGCTCTCGCTGTCGCCGAAAGTGGAGGACCCCGGATACCGGGCGATCACCTTCTCCGCGTTGGCCGATGCCTACCAGGAGCAGATCGAGGCGCTCCTGCGTGGCGGCGTCGATGCGATCCTGATCGAGACGATCTTCGACACGCTCAACGCCAAGGCGGCGATCGTCGCCGGCCGTCGGGCGATGAACGCCCACGGCCGGCAGCTGCCGCTGATGATCTCGGGCACGATCACCGACCGCTCGGGCCGCACGCTCTCGGGCCAGACCCCCGCAGCGTTCTGGCAGTCGATCCGCCACGCCCAGCCGCTCACGGTCGGCCTCAACTGTGCGCTCGGCGCGGAGGAGATGCGCCCGCACGTCCTCGAGCTCGCCACGATCGCCGACACGCTCCTGTGCGCGTACCCGAACGCCGGCCTGCCCAACGAACTCGGTGGCTACAACGAGACGCCCGCCGAGACGGCGGCGTTCGTCGGCGAGTTCGCCGAGGCCGGTCTGGTCAACGTCGTCGGCGGCTGCTGCGGCACCACACCGGCCCACATCGAGGCAATCGCGCAGGCCGTGGAGGGCAAGGCACCGCGCGTGGTGCCGGAGCGCACGCCCCGCCTGGAGCTGTCCGGCCTCGAGCCGTTCGCGCTGACCGACGACATCCCGTTCGTCAACGTCGGCGAGCGCACCAACATCACCGGATCGGCCAAGTTCCGCCGGTTGATCAAGGACAACGAGTACGGCGAGGCACTCGAGGTCGCCTTGCAGCAGGTCGAGAACGGTGCGCAGATCATCGACGTCAACATGGACGACGGCCTGATCGACGGCGTGCAGGCGATGACCACGTTCCTCAACCTGATCGCGTCGGAGCCCGACATCGCCCGGGTCCCGATCATGATCGACTCGTCGAAGTTCGAGGTGATCGAGGCCGGCTTGCAGTGCGTGCAGGGCAAGCCGATCGTCAACTCGATCTCGATGAAGGAGGGGGAGGAGTCCTTCCTCGCCCAGGCGCGCACCTGCCTCGACTACGGCGCCGCGGTCATCGTGATGGCCTTCGACGAGGTCGGCCAGGCCGACACCGTCGAACGCAAGGTCGACATCGCCCGCCGGGCGTATCACCTCCTGGTCGACGAGGTCGGGTTCCCGCCCGAGGACATCATCATCGACCCGAACATCTTCGCCGTCGCCACCGGCATCGAAGAGCACAACCGCTACGGCCTCGACTTCATCGAAGCGACGAAGCAGATCACCGACGAGTTGCCGTACGTCAACATCTCCGGCGGCGTGTCGAACCTGTCCTTCTCGTTCCGTGGCAACGAGCCCGTGCGCGAGGCGATGCACTCGGTGTTCCTGCTGAAGGCCGTCGAGGCCGGCATGCGGATGGGCATCGTCAACGCCGGCCAGCTCGCGGTGTACGACCAGATCGATCCCGAACTCCGCGAACTGTGCGAGGACGTGGTGCTGGCGCGCCGTCCCGACGCCACCGAGCGGCTGCTCGACGCGGCAGCGCGCTTCGCCGGCGACGGTGCCGAGGTCGCCGATCCGGCGGCGCAGGAGTGGCGGTCGTGGGACGTCGACCGGAGGATCGACCATTCGTTGGTCAACGGCATCACCGTGTTCATCGAGGCCGACGTCGAGGAGGCCCGGGCTCGGTCGAGCCGAGCCGTCGACGTGATCGAGGGACCATTGATGAGCGGCATGAACACGGTCGGTGACCTGTTCGGTGCCGGCAAGATGTTCCTCCCGCAGGTGGTGAAGTCGGCCCGCGTGATGAAGCAGGCGGTTGCCTACCTCACCCCGTTCATCGAGGCCGAGGGCGAAGACGGTGCCGCCTCGAAGGCGGGCACCGTGCTGCTCGCCACCGTGAAGGGCGACGTCCACGACATCGGCAAGAACATCGTCGGCGTCGTGCTCGGGTGCTCGAACTACGACGTGATCGACCTCGGCGTGATGGTGCCCGCCCAGACGATCCTCGAGACGGCCCGCGAACGCAACGTCGACATCATCGGGTTGTCCGGTCTGATCACCCCGTCGCTCGACGAGATGGTGCGGGTGGCCGCCGAGATGGAACGCACCGGATTCGAGGTGCCGCTCCTGATCGGCGGGGCGACCACCAGCCGGTTGCACACCAGCTTGAAGATCGACCCTGCGTACCACGGCCCGGTCGTGCACGTCGGCGACGCCAGCCGCGCGTCCGGCGTGATCTCCAGTCTGCTGTCGAGCACCCAGCGCGACGGCTTCCTGGCCGACCTCGGAGCGGACTACGCACGCGTGGTCGAATCGCACGCACGGGCCACGATCGAGCGTGACCGCGTCTCGATCGACGTCGCCCGGAGCAATCGCCTCGCTCCCGTCTTCGATGCCTCCACGATCACCGAGCCGACGTTCGTCGGCACCCGCGTGTTCGACGAGTACGACGTCGCCGAGCTCGTGCCGTACATCGACTGGACGCCGTTCTTCCGCACGTGGGGCATCCGCTCGAAGTTCCCGGAGGTGCTCACCGACCCCGAGTTCGCCGATGCCGCCCGTCCGCTCTACGACGATGCGCTCGCGATGCTCGACAAGATCGTCGCCGACAAGTGGTTCCGGCCGAAGGCCGTCGTCGGGTTCTGGCCTGCCCAGGCCGACGGCGACGACATCGTCGTGTTCACGGACGAGACCCGTACGAGCACCCGTGCCCGCTTCCACGGCATCCGTCAGCAGGCGACCAAGTCCGATGGGCGCTCCAACCTGTGCCTGTCCGACTTCGTGGCCCCGCTCGGATCGGACGTCGCCGACTGGATCGGTGGCTTCGTCGTCACCGCCGGTCCCGAGGAGATCGAGATCGCCGAGCGGTTCGAAGCCGCCAACGACGACTACTCCTCGATCCTGTTGAAGGCGATCGCCGACCGGCTCGCCGAGGCCTTCGCCGAGCGGATGCACGAGCGGGTGCGCACCGAGCTGTGGGGCTACTCGCCCGACGAGTCGCTTGCGCCCGACGAGCTCCTTCGCGAGTCGTTCCAGGGCATCCGCCCGGCGCCGGGCTATCCGAGCCAGCCCGATCACACGGAGAAGGCGACGCTGTTCTCGCTGCTCGACGCCACCGACGCGATCGGCGTCGAGCTCACCGAGTCGTTCGCGATGTGGCCCGGATCATCGGTGTCGGGGCTCTACTTCGCCCACCCGGAGGCCAAGTACTTCGGCGTCGGCAAGATCAAGCGCGATCAACTCGCCTCGTACGCCCAGCGCAAGGGCTGGACGGTCGAGGAGGCCGAGACCCACCTCGCGCCGATCCTCGACGGAAGCTGAACCTCAGTCGACTGCGACGACCGTGGAGCGGCCGCTCGTCGGTGCGAACAGGAACATGAGGCCGAGTCCGATCGCCAGACCGACGCCGAGGTGCAGCGCCCAGAAGGTCGACGTGGCGCCGAACACCGCTGCCGCGCCGAGCGGTCCGATCGTCTGGCCGAGCCGCGCGGCTCCGACGTAGATGGCGACGATCGCTCCCCGGTGTTCGGGCGGCGACAACTCGACCGAGAGGTCCTGGAGTGTGGGGAAGAGCGCACCCTCACCGGCGCCGTAGACGATGCAGCCGAGCACGACGAACCCCGCGATCTCGGTCGCCCCGATCAGGGCGAACCCGGCAGCGAAGAGCAGTGAGCACCCGACGAGGAGTGGACGCGGATCGACGTAGGTGCGGATCCGCTGCACGTTGAACGCGACGAATGTCGACGGGATCGCGGGGATCGCGAGGAAGAGTCCGCGCATCGAGGCGCTGTAGCCGAACTGGTCCTCGAGGTGGATCGGCAGGGTCGACAGGAACACACCGAAGATCATGATGAACGACACGGTGCCGCCGATCAGGACGACGACGACCTCCGGTCGTCTGACGACCTGCCCGATCCCGGCGAGCTGGTCCTTGATCGACACGTTCGTGTCCGGCTTGCCGGCCGGGAGCATCCGCCACGCGGCGAACGCCACGACCAGACCGAACCCGTACGGCGCCAACGCGAGACGCCAACTCACGAGATCGGTCAGCAAGCCGCCGACAGGTGGCAGGATCGCCAGGCAGACCGTCAGGAACGCTGCGTTCCGGCCGATCAGTCGCGTGCGGTCCAGCCCCGTCCAGTGGTCGCCGATCAGGACGACCGCGAGGTTGATCAAGCCGGCCGCGCCGACACCCATGCCCAATCGGGCGACGATCAGGAAGGCGAAGCTCGGTGCCAGGGCCGCGGCGAGACCCGACACGCCGAACATCGCGAGACAGGGGACCAGCACCCGTCTACGGCCGAGACGGTCCGCGAGCACGCCGATCACCGGCGCCATGAAGATTCCCGGGAACGAGGTGGCTGCGATCAGCAGGCCGGCCCCACTGTCGTTGACCCCGAAATCGTCGAGGATGTCCGGAACCGCCGGCGCGATCAGGGTGTTGCCCATGATCCCGGTTCCGGTCACGCCCAGGATGAGCAGGAACAGTGCCCGGCGGTTGACCACCCGGTGAACCTAGCCAGCCGCTTCGAGATCCCCGGACGCCGGAGCCGACCGATCTACGCTTCCGCAGGGGCCACCGCACGAACCGAATCGAGGACGACCCACATGAACGACAACGTACGTATCCCGATCGCGGAGGCCTTCGGCACCGCGGTGCTGGTGATCGGCGGGCCGGGCACCGCGATCTTCGCCACCGGCCTGTTCAACGAGGATCTCAACGTCGGCGCGCTCGGCGTCGCGATCGCGTTCGGCTTCAGCCTGCTCTGCATGGCATACCTCATCGGGCGCATCTCGGGGTGCCACATCAACCCCGCGGTCACGATCGGCATGGTGATGGCGAAGAAGCTGGAACCGGCGAAGTCGATCCCGTACTTCGTGGCGCAGTTCGTCGGCGGCATCGTCGGCGCCGGCATCATCGCGCTGACCCTCAGTGGTACCGATGGCTTCATGTCGAGGGCCCAGGACGCCGGGTTCGCCTCGAACGGTTACGGCACGCATTCACCGGGTGGATTCGAGCTGCTCTCGGTTGCGATCATCGAGATCGTCGTCACGGCGGTCTTCGTGTTGATCGTGCTCGGCACGACGAGCCTCAAGGGGGTCCCCACCGGGTTCGGCCCGATCGCCGCCGGTCTCGGACTCACGCTGGTGCACCTGATCTCGATCCCGGTGTCGAACACCTCGGTCAACCCGGCGCGATCGCTCGCGACCGCCGTGTTCCAGGGCGACTGGGCGCTCGGGCAGGTGTGGGCGTTCATCCTCTTCCCGGCGATCGGCGCGGTCCTCGCCGGCGGCTTGTGGATGGTGCTCGGCGAGCCCGAGGCCGAAGTCGGCGAGCCGCTCTGATCACCCACTGACGTGATCGGGGGCCGGGACCACATTTGGGTGGGATTTCCCGGCCCCTGATAACTTCTCGGTCCGATGTCGGTGTTCCTGCGCGATTACTTGACCGTCGTCTGGTTCGGCCTGGCCGCACTGGCGATCGGTGGCCTGCTGCTCGGCCTCGCGGCGCTCGTGCGCCCGACCAAGCCCAACTTCGACAAGGGCGTGGCCTACGAATCCGGGGTCGACCCGGTCGGCATCGGATGGTCGCAGAGCCAGATCCGCTACTACGTGTTCGCCCTGCTGTTCGTGATCTTCGACGTCGAGGCCGTGTTCCTCTTCCCGTGGGCGGCCAACGTCGAGCGCTACGGCACCTTCGGCCTGGTCGTGATGCTCGTGTTCATCGTGCTCCTCCTCGACGGACTGGTGTACGCCTGGAAGCGTGGGTTGTTGCGATGGGTCTGATCGAGTCGAGTCCGATGGGAACAGGGAGCTGCTGACATGGGTCTCGTCGACAAGGGTCGCATGCCGGCCCCGCTGACCAAGTTGTTCAACATGAGTCGCTCGTACTCGCTCTGGGTCTACCAGTGGGGTCTCGCGTGCTGCGCGATCGAGATGGGTGCCGCATTCGGTTCGCCCCGCTACGACGTGATGCGCCTCGGCGTCATCCCACTGCCGGCGAGCCCTCGCCAGGCCGACTTCGTCTGCATCTCCGGCACCGTCACCGACAAGATGGCCCCGGCCGTCCGGCGCCTGTGGGAGCAGATGCCCGAGCCCAAGTACGCGATCTCGATGGGATCGTGCGCCAACTGCGGCGGCCCGTACTGGGACAGCTACTCGGTCACCAAGGGCGTCGACCAGATCATCCCGATCGACGTCTACATCCCCGGTTGTCCACCGCGGCCCGAAGCACTCCTCGAAGGCGTCGTGCTGCTCCAGCAGCGGATCAAGAACGAGGACATGGCCGCGAAGTGGCGCGGCGACGAGGGGTTCACCTCGCTGCAGGCCACACGCGAGCGCGAGCGGGTGGCCGCCATCGCTCCCGCCCCGGAGCCGTCCACATCCTCGGAGCCGGTACGCGAGCCGATCGTCGTGGGCGGTGGACCCATTGAGTGACGGCGGCGCCACCGACACCGTCACCGACGAGACCCCGGCACTGCCGGGCGACGGACTCCGTGAGGGCATCATCGACGACCTCCGCCGCCGCATCGGCGACGGCATCGTCGACACCCACATCTCACCCAACGACGATCTGTGGATCCGCGTCCACACCGACTCGTGGCGGGCCGCGGCCGAGGCACTGAAGGCCGCCGGATTCACCTTCTTCTCCTTCCTCTCCGGCCTCGACTGGTTGCCGTCGCCGTACGGCAAGGGCGAGGAGGACCCGACCGCCGAGCCGGTCGAGCCCGACACCGAGATCCGCCAGGGCGTCACCGGTGGTGACACCCGATTCCAGGTGTTCGCCCGCCTCGTCGACCTCGACCGCCACGTCGGCGTCACGATCAAGGCCGACGTTCCCGACGACCATCTCGTCGTCGACTCGTGGACCACGGTCTTCGCCGGGGCCAACTGGCACGAGCGCGAGTGCCACGAGATGTTCGGCATCGGCTTCAACGGTCATCCCGACCTGCGCAACATGTACCTGCCCACCGATTTCGAGGGCCATCCACTGCGCAAGGACTTCCCGCTCCTCGCCCGCATGATCAAGCCGTGGCCCGGCATCGTCGATGTCGAACCGATGCCCGTCCAGGACGATGCCACGCCGGACGAAGCCGCCGCGAACGAAGGCGAGAGCGAGTCATGACCGTCCTCAGTGATCGTCAGCAGTTGAGCTACATCGCCAGCCAGGCCGCCGACGCACGACTCAACGTCGAGCTCGAGACCGAGGGCATGACCCTCAACATCGGCCCCCAGCACCCGGCGACGCACGGCACGTTGCGCATCATCTGCCGTCTCGACGGCGAGCAGGTCGTCTGGGCCGAGCCGTCGGCCGGCTACATGCACCGCGGCTACGAGAAGCTCACCGAGGTCCGCACGTTCCCGCAGGTGACCACGCTGATCAACCGCATCGACTGGCTCGGCAGCTTCGCCAACGAGGTGCCGTTCATCCTCGCCGCCGAGAAGCTGATGGAGATCGAGGCGCCGCCGCGCGCCCAGGTGATCCGCACGATCCTGTTCGAACTGTCCCGCATCGCCAACGTCTCGCTGTTCCTGGGCGACCTCGGCGTTCAGATGGGTGCGATCACGCCGGTGTTCCTCGCCTTCCGCGACCGCGAGTACGTCCTCAACCTCATCGAGAGCGCCACCGGTGGCCGGTTCCACCCGAACTTCGACCGCATCGGCGGACTGAAGGACGATCTGCCCGCCGGATGGATCGACGAGACCCGCCAGGTGATGGTCAAGCTCCGCGAGTTCTGCGACATCATCGAAGACCTCCTGTTCGGCAACGAGATCTTCCAGAGCCGCATGCGTGGCATCGGGATCATCCCCGCCGACGTGGCCAAGGACTACGGCCTGTCGGGCGCCAACCTGCGCGCCAGCGGGGTCGACTACGACCTGCGCCGGGACCAGGACATCGCGATGTCGTGGGACAAGGCCGACTGGAAGGTGTGGACCCACCCCGACGGCGACAGCTTCGCTCGCTGTTGGGTCCGCCTCCAGGAGACCCGGGAGTCGTGCAAGATCGTCGAGCAGCTGCTCGACCAGATCCCGGCCGGCCCGATCATGACCAAGGTGCCGCGCATCATCAAGGTGCCCGAAGGTGAAGCCTGGGTGTCGACCGAGAACCCGCTCGGCGAGATGGGGTACTACGTCGTCTCGAAGGGCGACCTCGGCCCGTTCCGCGTCAAGATCCGCTCGGCGAGCTTCAACAACATCTCGATCGTTCCCTGGGCGCTCAAGGGCGTCTACGTGCCCGACATCATCACGATCCTCGCCAGCCTCTACTTCATCCTGGGTGACATCGACAGATGATCCAGCTCGCCATCGAAATCCCCTACTGGGGGCAGTCACTGCTGCGCGTCCTCGGCGGACTCGTCGCCGTCCTGCTGCCCGCCGGCGCCATCGTCTACCTCTTCCTGTTCAAGATGATGTCGTTCATGCAGAGCCGTCTCGGCCCGATGGAGGCCGGACCGTACGGTTCGTTGCAGCTGGTGGCCGAGGTCGGCAAGTGGATGCAGAAGGAGGATCTGGCGCCCGAGGCCGCCGATCACCGCATCTTCAAGATGGCACCGCAGATCGTTCTGCTCTCCACGTTCCTCCTCGTCGTCATCGTGCCCTTCGGGCCCGACGCCTACTTCACGAACTTCAGCGTCGGGGTGTTCTTCGGCCTCGCCGTGGCCTCGGTGAGCGTGCTCGGCATCCTGGTCGCCGGCTGGGCGAGTGCCAACAAGTACTCGCTGCTCGGTGGGCTCCGCGCTGCCGGTCAGCTGATCGCCTACGAGTTGCCGATGGTGCTTGCCGTCCTCGGCGTGGTGATCCAGGCCGGCTCGATGAACATGCAGCAGATCGTCGTCGTCCAGAACACCGGCAGCATCTTCGGCTTCGGTTTCCTCGGCAATCCGTTCATCATCACCCAGTTCGTCGGCTTCCTGATCTTCATGATCGCCGTCCAGGCCGAGCTGACGCAGGCGCCGTTCGACATGCCGATCGCCGAGTCCGAACTCGTGTCGGGCTACATGACCGAGTACTCGGGCTTCCGGTTCCTGATCTTCTTCATCGCCGAGTTCGCCACGGCCGGCGTCTTCGCCTTCATCGCGTCGGTGCTGTTCCTCGGCGGGTGGGGCATCCCGTTCGACTGGTTCGGCTGGGACGACCTCGATCAGGTTCCCGACTGGATGAACCTCGTCGGCCCGCTGATCATGTTCACGAAGATGTTGGTCCTGACCTTCGTCATCATGTGGGTGCGCTTCAGCTTCCCCCGTTTCCGTGAGGACCAGCTCCAGACGTTCGCCTGGAAGGTCCTCATCCCGATCGCCCTGTTGAACACGGCGATCACCGCGATCCTCAAGGTGGCGTTCTGATGCCCGACAAGCCCAAGGTTCCCGGTCTGTTCAAGGGGCTCGGCATCACGCTGGGCATCCTCAAGGACACCGTCGTCGACGGCGCGAACACCGTGCAGTACCCGCACGAGAAGGAAGCGCCACCGATCCGCGCCCGTGGCGTGATCGCGCTCCACGAGGACAACTGCACCGCGTGCATGCTGTGCGCCCGTTCGTGCCCCGACTGGTGCATCTACATCGAGGGTCACAAGCAGCTCGCGCCGCCTCGGCGTGCTGGCGGCAAGCCGCGCCAGGTCAACCATCTCGACCGGTTCGACATCGACTACGCGCTCTGCATGTACTGCGGCATCTGTGTCGAGGTGTGCCCGTTCGACGCGCTGTTCTGGAGCCCCGAGTACGAGTACTCCGAGCCGAAGATCGCCGACCTGCTCCACGACAAGGAGAAGCTCGGCGAGTGGATGGAGACCGTGCCCGAGGCGCCGGCACTCGAAGCCGGAGCGCAGAAGAAGTGAGGGGCCAGCAGTGAGCGCGCTCATCCTCGCCGCCGACGACGTCAACGTCGCGCTCAACGTCGGCTTCGGCATCATCGCCGCGATGATGATCTTCGCCGCCATCAGCGTGGTCACGTCGAAGAACGTCGTGCACGCCGCGCTCTGGCTGGTGATGGTGCTCGGCGGCATGGCCGCCCAGTACATCCTCGCGGGCGCCGAGTTCGTCGCCGCGTCGCAGGTGCTCGTCTACATCGGCGCCGTCATGGTCCTGTTCCTGTTCGGCATCATGCTCACCCGGGCCCAGATCGGCAGGGAAGCCGGTCTCAACAACAAGCAGTGGGCGCTCGGCATCCCTGTCGCCGTGATCGTGTTCGGTCTGCTCGGTTGGGTGATCATCGACGCCTACGGCGACGACGTGCTCCCGGAGGCCTCGCCAACACCCACGGTGCAGTTGAGCGACCAGTTCCTCGACATCTACCTGCTGCCGTTCCTCGCGATCTCCTTCATCCTGCTCGCTGCCGCAATCGGCGCCATCGTCCTGGCGCGGAAGGACTGATCGTCGATGCTGGCCGTCAACTTCCTCCTGCTCGCTGCCGCGCTGTTCAGCATCGGCGTGTACGGCGTCATCGCCCGCCGCAACGCGGTGATGGTGCTGATGTCGATCGAGCTGATCCTCAACGCCGTCAACCTCAACCTGGTCGCGTTCGCAATGATGACCAATGCCGTCGACGGCCAGGTCTTCGCCCTCTACGTGATCGCCATCGCCGCCGCCGAGGTCGGTGTCGGACTGGCGATGGTGCTCATGATCTATCGCAACCGCAGGTCGATCGCCCTCGACGAACTCTCGGAAATGAAGGGCTGACATGCTCGCCGCCGAAGCCGTCGAACTCAGCTCGGGATGGTTCCTCGAGAACGCGTGGCTGATCGCGCTGATCCCCGTCGTCGCGTTCGCCATCATCATCGCCGTCGGCAAGCACCTGCCGATGAAGGGCTCCGAGGTCGGCCTGGCCTCGATGGCCGCCTCACTGGTGTTGGCCACCGGCGCGTTGATCCAGTGGGTCCAGCGAACCAACTCGGCTTCCAGCGGCGAGGAGGCGCTCGGAGTGCTCCAGGCGTTCGGCCGATCGCTGCCGCGTGCCACCGAGGGGGAGGCCGAACCCTTCATCGAACCGGTCGTGCACACCTGGGTCTGGTGGTCGAGCGGGTCGCTCGAGTTCGGCATCGGTTCGCTCGGCAACGGACTGACCGTGCTGCTGCTCTGGCTGGTCGCGTTCATCTCGCTGCTCGTGCAGATCTTCAGCCTCGACTACGTCCGTGGCGACCGCCGCTACACCCACTTCTTCGCCGCCATCACGCTGTTCTCCGGCGGGATGCTCGTGATGCTCATGGCACCCAACATGATCCAGCTGATCCTCGGCTGGGAGATCATGGGCCTGACGTCGTTCCTGCTGATCGGTCACTGGTGGGAGGAGGAAGCGAACAGCCGAGCGGCTCTCAAGGCGTTCTTCACCGTGCGTGTCGGCGACGTCGGGTTGCTCGTCGGCACCTCGATCATCTTCTTCGGAGCGAACGCCTGGGCGGTCGACAACCTCGACAGCAACGGCTTCGACATCGCGGCGATCCAGGCCTGGGCCCTGTCGGGCGAAGCCGGCAGCTCCTTCCTCGTCCCCGGCGCGATCGCCCTGTTCATCGCCTGCATCGGCAAGTCGGGCCAGTTCCCGCTGCACACATGGCTACCCGACGCGATGGCGGGCCCCACACCGGTGTCGTCGCTGCTGCACAGCTCGACGATGGTCGTCGCCGGCGTGTTCCTCGTCGCCCAGCTCTACCCGGTGTTCTGGCAGGCGTTCGACATCGGCCAGGGGTCGCTGACGTTCATCGCCATCATCGGTGCGATCACGATCGTGATCGCCGCCCTCCTCGCGTTCGTGCAGGACGACATCAAGAAGGTGCTCGCGTACTCCACGGTGTCGCAGCTCGGCTACATGATGCTCGGCCTCGGCACCGGCGCCTGGCTGCCGGCGGTGTTCCACATCTTCACCCACGCCTTCTTCAAGTGCTGTCTGTTCCTCTGTGCCGGCTCGATCAGCCACTCGGGCTCCCACCACTCCTTCGACATGAAGAGGGACATGGGCGGTCTGCGCAAGAAGATGCCGATCACGTTCACCGCGTGGATCATCTCCACGCTCGCCCTCACGGGCATCTTCCCGTTCGCCGGGTTCTGGTCGAAGGACGAGATCATCGACAACGTCGGCAACAACGGCTACACCGTGCTGATGTGGGTGGGCCTCGGCGGTGCCGCCCTCACCGCGATGTACATGACCCGGGCCACCTACCTGGTCTTCTTCGGTGAGCCCCGCGGCGCGGCGGCCGGTGAGCACCACCCCGACGAGGAACACGCCGAAGAGCACGAGATGGAGCACATCTCCGTGGGCGCTCCCGAGCCCGAGCCGCGCTCGCTCGGTGCCGCCGCCAATGCGCACGTCGACGATCACCACGACGGCCACGACGGCCACGGCGACGACCATCACGCATCCGACGGTCCGCACGAGTCGGGGCCGCTGCTGCTGATCCCGATCGTGATCCTCGCGTTCTTCGCGCTGTTCGCCGGACTGGTGAACCCGACACCGCTGGCGTCGCGGTTCGGCGAAGGCGTCGAACTCATGAAGAAGTACGTCGAACCGCGGGCGAGCTCGGTGCCGTTCGAGGAGGTCATCGCGAGCGGGCCCGGGGAGTCGATCATGATCATCGACGGCCGTCCGAGCGCGAGCCCGGCTGCTGAGGAGGGCGAGGGAGAGGAGGGCGCGAAGAAGTCCGGTTGCGGGTTCGATGCGCCCGAGCCCGGCACCGCGTGTTTCTTCCCCGCCGTGAGCCATGCCGAGCCGAGCTTCGCCAAGATCCTGTTGTCGCTCGGCGTCGTCGCTGCCGGCTACGCCGTGGCGATCGCTTTCAACGTGGCGTTCTACGGCCGGAAGAACAAGCACCTGGTCGGGCTGACCGAACGCTCGAAGGTGCTCCGTGGCGGCTTCTTGTTCCTCAAGAACAAGTACTACCTCGACTGGCTGTACGAGAACGTGATCGTCCGTGCGGTCGCCCACCCGATCGCCAAGGCCACCTACTGGTTCAACCAGCACGTCATCGACGCGGCCGTCAACGACGTCGGCATCGGCGCCCGCAAGACCGGCACCTGGGTCTACGACAACATCGACCAGAAGGTCGTCGACGGCGCCGTCGACGGATCCGGCTGGATCGCATCCGAGGCCGGTCACGGTCTGCAACCCACCCAATCCGGCAAGGTCAGCCAGTACGGCGCACTCCTCTTCGGAGCTGCTGCCGTCGGCGCCATCGTCCTCGTCCTCGTCAACGTGAGCTGAAAGCACCCTTCGAACCATGGAACCACTCACTGATCAGAACTGGCTGCTGAGCGTCGGTACCTTCCTGCCGCTCGTCGGCGTGCTGGTGATGATGTTCATCCCCCGCAGCGAAGAGGCCACGCACAAGATCGTCGGCATCGCCACCGCCGGCGCGACGCTGGCGATCGGCATCGTCACGCTGTTCGCCTTCGACTACAGCGAGGCCGGACGACTGCAGTTCTTCGTCGACGCCGAATGGATCCCGGTGATCGACGCCAACTACACGGTCGGCATGGACGGCATCAGCCTGCCGCTGTACATCCTGTCGATGGCGGTCACGTTCCTGGTGATGATCTACTCCTGGGACAACATGCCCGACGCCGGCAACCCGAAGGCGTTCTACATCCTGATGCTGGTGCTGCAGGTCGGCATGGCGGGCACCTTCATGGCCCAGGACCTGATCCTGTTCTTCGTGTTCTTCGAGCTGGTGCTGCTGCCGATGTACTTCATGATCGGCGTGTGGGGCGGCGAGCAACGCAAGTACGCCTCGCTCAAGTTCTTCCTCTACACGATGTTCGGGTCGGCGTTCATGCTGGTCGCCTTCATCGCGCTGTACTTCCAGACCGGCGCCGAGAGCTTCGGGTTCCAGCACCTGATCGAGGCGGGAGCCGGCATCGACAAGAACGTCCAGATCTGGATCTTCGCCGGCATGTTCCTCGGCTTCGCCGTCAAGGTGCCGATGTTCCCGTTCCACACCTGGCTCCCCGACGCCCACACCCAGGCGCCGACGCAGGGCTCGGTCATCCTGGCCGCGATCCTGCTGAAGCTCGGCACCTACGGCTTCGTGCGCATCGCGATCCCGATGCTGCCCGAGGGCGCCGTCGAGTGGGCCCCGGTGATCGGCATCCTCGCGGTGATCGGCATCATCTACGGAGCGCTCGGCTGTCTCGCCCAGACCGACATGAAGCGGTTGATCGCGTTCTCGTCGGTGGCCCACATGGGCTTCGTGATGCTCGGCATCTCGACGTTGACGGAGTTCGGCATCAACGCCGCGATCTTCGGCATGGTCGCCCACGGCCTGATCACCGGCATGCTCTTCTTCGTCGCCGGATCGGTCAAGCACCGGTACCACACGCTCGAGATCAAGCGGCTCTCCGGCATGCTCATCCAGGCGCCGCGACTCGGATGGATCCTCGGCTTCGCCGCCATGGCGTCGCTGGGTCTCCCCGGTCTCGCGGGCTTCTGGGGTGAGTTCCCGGCGATCCTGTCGGCGTACAACCCCGGATTCGGTCTCAGCACCGGTCTGTTCCGCACGCTGATGGTGATCGCCGCCGTCGGCACGGTGCTCGCGGCCGGCTACCTGCTCTGGCTGTACCAGCGCACGGCGTTCGGTGAACCGAGCGACGAGTTCACCTCCCACGGCTCCGGCCACGGCGGCGTCGCCCACTCGCTGAGTTCTGCGGCCAATGCCGATGCCGACGAGCACCATGACGAGATCTACGACGTCACCCCGATCGAGTGGATCGCGTGGACGCCGTTCCTGCTCGGCATCGTCGTGTTCGGCGTGTACCCGCAGCTGCTCTTCAAGGTGATCAATCCCGCGGTCACCGAACTGGTCGCGAACCTCGGACGGTCACTGGGCTGATGCTCGCCACGTTCCTCGCCCAAGCCGGCGACTGGGTGTCGCCCTCGATCGACTGGGCCGCGCTCGCGCCCGAGATCGTCCTTGCGGTCGGCATCAACATCATCCTCCTGCTCGACCTGCAGCTGTCGGAGACCAAGAAGTGGGCGATCGCCACGATCACCGGCTTCGTCCTGCTCGGCAGTTTCGTGGCCGTTGCAGTGCTCGCCGCGACGAACGACGGCCCGACCTCGTTGTTCGACGGCCGCTACGTCGTCGACGACTACGCGCTGCTGCTGAAGGCGCTCTTCGTGCTCGCCGCCTACGTGGTCGTGTTGATGAGCCAGACCGAACTCGAAGAGGGCGGCTACTACCAGGGCGAGTTCTACGTACTGATGCTGTGCAGCGTGCTCGGCATGGTGATGATGGCGTCAGCGCGCGACCTCGTCAGCATCTTCGTGGCGCTCGAACTGTTGTCGATCCCCGCGTACATGATGGCGGCCTGGAACAAGCGCAACGAGAAGTCGAACGAGGCGGGTGTCAAGTACTACCTCCTCGGCGTGTTCGCTTCTGCGATCCTGCTGTACGGCATGAGCCTGCTGTTCGGTGTGACGGGCTCGACGCTCCTCACCGACATCGGCGCCTCGCTCCTCGACGGTGACCTGATCGGTCTCGAGGTCGTCGCGGTGGTGTTCATCGTGTGCGGTTTCGCGTTCAAGATCTCGGCGGTGCCGTTCCACCAGTGGGCACCCGACACCTACGAAGGCGCGCCGACACCGGTCACCGCGTTCTTCTCGGTCGCCACCAAGGCGGCCGGGTTCGTCGCACTGATGTCGGTGGTGTTCATCGCCTTCCCGGGCGCCGACGCCGTCTACGAGCCGCTGATCTGGGTGATGGCGGTGCTCACGATGACGATCGGCAACGTGCTGGCCCTGCGCCAGACCAACATCGTGCGCATGCTGGCGTACTCGTCGGTGAGCCAGGGAGGGTTCATCCTGATGCCGTTGGCCTTCGCCGGTGCCCCCGGCGTCGGGGCTGCTGCGCTCAACGCGGTCGTCGTGTACCTCGTCGTGTACGCCTTCATGAACCTCGGCGCCTTCGCCGTGGTGATCGCCGTCACCCGCAAGACCCGCAGCGGCGAGATCTCGTCCTTCGGCGGGCTGTTCTCGTACGCCCCCGGCCTGACGGTGGCGATGACGATCTTCTTCGCCTCGCTCGCCGGGATCCCGCCGCTCGCCGGCTGGTTCGCCAAGTTCAACGCGTTCAAGGCGGTCCTCGATGCGGGCACGACGTCGGCCTACGTGATGGCCGGGATCGCTGCGGTCAACACCGTCATCGCCGCGGCGTACTACATGCGGGTGTTGCGCGTCGCCTGGATGGACGAGGCGCCCGACGGCGACACCAGCCCGGTCAACGCTCCCGCGCCGGTGCTGGCCGCGGTGGGCATCACCGTGATCGGCACGATCGTCCTCGGCGTCCTGCCGAACCTCGTGGCCCGCGTCGGCGCCATCGACGCCCTCACAGGAGCCTTCGCGGGCTGATCCCCGCATCTCGTGAACGAGGCGCGGCCCAGGTGCGCAGCTAGTTCACGAGATCGAGATGACTGAGGAGATCCGCGGGGAGATCGAGCGGAGCGGGCCGGTCTCCTTCGAGCGGTTCATGGAGTTGGCGCTCTACGGTTCGGAGGGGTTCTACACGAAGCCTGACGGAGGATCGGCCGGGCGGCGCGGTGACTTCATCACGTCACCGGAAGTCGGGCCATTGTTCGGGGCCGTGATCGGCCGGTACCTCGACGCCGAGTGGGAGCGCATCGGGAGGCCCGATCCCTTCACCGTGATCGATCTCGGGGCCGGGCCGGGCACGCTCGCGCGATCGGTGTTCGCCGCGAACCCGGCCTGCCTCGCGGCACTCCGGTACGTCGCCGTCGAGGTGTCCGATCCGCAGCGCTCGCGCCATTCAGAGAGGGTCGAGTCTCGGTTCGACCTCCCCGACGCACCGTTCGACGGCGTCGTCATCGCCAACGAGCTGCTCGACAATCTGCCCTTCCGCCTGGCGGTGTTCGACCACGGCTGGCGCGAGGCGTTCGTCGACCTCGGCGCCGACGGTCGTTTCGTCGAACGACTCTCGGCGCCGTTCGACCCGGTGCCCGCGTGCTTGCCCGTCCTCGGCGCCTTCGGCGCGCGGGCGCCCCTCGTCGACCGGGCGGCGGCCATGATCGAGCACGCCCGCCGGCTCGTCCGGTCGGGTTCGGTGGTGATGATCGACTACGGCACGCCGCTCACGCCGATGCTCGCCGGACGACCGTGGCGCGACTGGCTGCGCACGTACCGGGGCAACGAACGAGGTGATCATTACCTCACCGCGCCCGGCACACAGGACATCACGATCGAGGTGCCGATCGACCAGCTCCCCGAGCCCGACGCCGTCCGCACGCAATCGCAGTTCCTCCAACGGTGGGGGATCGACGATCTGGTCGCCGAGGGCAGACGCGTCTGGACCGAACAGTCCGCTCGCCCCGGCCTGGAGGCGATGCGGATGCGCAGCCGGATCAGCGAAGCCGAGGCGCTCCTCGATCCCGACGGCCTCGGCAGCTTTCTCGTCGCCGAATGGCGCGCCGGCTGACGCCTCTCGGTGTCGGCTGACGCCACACGGTGTCGGCGACGAGAGCGGAATCCGACGTCGTCGCCGACGCAGACGGTGCGTCGTTGCTCGGTGCCGGAGCACACGCAGCCCGTGGCGGGAACAGCCGGCGCTGGTTTCGCCACGGCCCCGGTCGAACCCGGTGATCTACCATCGACGCCATGGCTGAACAGGGGAACGGCGAACACCACGACACGATCGACGCGTTGAGCGCGGAGAACCGGAAGTTCCCGCCGTCGGAGGAGTTCAAGGCCAACGCGCTCGTCACCGGGACGTTCCTCTACGACCAGGCCGCCGAGGACGACGAGGCGTTCTGGGCGCGTCAGGCATCGGGGCTCGTCGACTGGGCGACACCGTGGGACACGATCCTCGAATGGGAGCTGCCCGACGCCAAGTGGTTCGTCGGCGGCCAACTCAACGTCGCCTACAACTGCCTCGATCGGCACGTGCTCGGGGGCAAGGGCGACAAGGTCGCGATCCACTGGGAGGGCGAGCCGGGCGACACTCGCACGATCACCTATCGCGACCTGCTCGACGAGGTCAGCCAGTTCGCCAACGTGCTCAAGGGCCTCGGCGTGCAGCGCGGCGATCGCGTGAACATCTACCTTCCGATGGTGCCCGAGGCGGCCGTGGCGATGCTCGCCTGCGCCCGCATCGGTGCGGCCCACAGCGTGGTGTTCGGCGGGTTCTCGGCGCAGTCGCTCGCCGATCGCATCAACGACGCCGAGGCGAAGGTGTTGATCACCGCCGACGGTGGCTACCGGCGCGGCGCAGTGTTCCCGCTCAAGCCGTCGGCCGACGAGGCGTGTGCCGACACCCCGTCGATCGAACACGTCGTGGTGGTCAAGCGTGGCGGCAACGACGTCGACATGGTCGACGGCCGTGACCACTGGTACCACGAGCTGATGGAGGGTGCGTCCACCGACTGCCCGGCCGAGCCGATGGACTCCGAACAACTGCTCTTCCTGCTCTACACGTCGGGGACCACCGGCAAGCCCAAGGGCATCATGCACACGTCGGGCGGCTACCTGACCCACGTCACCTACACCCACAAGTACGTGTTCGATCTGCACCCCGACACCGACGTGTTCTGGTGCACCGCCGACGTCGGCTGGATCACGGGCCACAGCTACATCGTGTACGGACCGCTCTCCAACGGCGCGACGCAGGTGATGTACGAGGGCGTTCCGAACCATCCCGGCAACGATCGGTTCTGGGAGATCATCGAGAAGTACGGCGTCACGATCTTCTACACCGCGCCGACCGCCATCCGCACCTTCATGAAGTGGGGGGCGACCGAGCCGGCCAAGCACGATCTGTCGTCGCTGCGGCTGCTGGGCACGGTCGGCGAGCCGATCAACCCCGAAGCCTGGATGTGGTACCAGGAACACATCGGCGGTGGCCGATGCCCGATCGTCGACACGTGGTGGCAGACCGAGACCGGTGGGATCATGATCAGCCCGCTGCCGGGCGCCACCACCACCAAGCCGGGATCGGCGACCTTCCCCCTGCCCGGCGTGTCCACGGAGGTGATCGACGACGAGGGCAAACGTGTCGATGTCGGCGGTGGCTACCTGACCCTCACCCGGCCCTGGCCGGGCATGCTGCGCGGGATCTGGGGTGACCCCGAACGCTTCCGTGAGACCTACTGGTCGCGCTTCGAGGGCCGCTACTTCGCCGGTGACGGCGCGAAGCTCGATGACGAGGGCTATCTGTGGCTGCTCGGTCGGGTCGACGACGTGATGAACATCTCCGGTCACCGCATCTCCACGACCGAGGTCGAGTCGGCGCTCGTGTCGCATCCCGCGGTCGCCGAAGCGGCGGTCGTGGGTGCCACCGATGCGACCACCGGTCAGGCGATCATCGCCTACGTGATCCTGCGCGGCGGTGAGGATGTCGACGCGGAGGTGCTTCGCAGCCACGTCGCCGAGGAGATCGGCGCGATCGCGAAGCCGAAGCAGATCTACATCACCCCCGACCTGCCGAAGACCCGCTCGGGCAAGATCATGCGGCGGCTGTTGCGCGACGTGGCCGAGGGACGCAACATCGGTGACACGACGACCCTCGCCGACGCGTCGATCGTCGACGAGCTCCAGGCGAGAGCGGCCAGCAGCGCCGACGACTGACCCCGACGCCGTTCGGGCCGTCCCACCGCGCGACGGCCACGAATCGTTCAAGTGCGAGCTGAACCCTGCCGATAGGGACACCATGGTTCCGCCCGCTGGAGATCGCTCCCGACGCCTTCCGACCATGTCGTGGGAATCCATCGTCGACGGGGCGACCTCGACGCCGTCGGAACTCGACGATCGCTCGACCGGCGAGCAGGCGGTCCCCGTCCCGACCGCTACGTCGCCGCTCACCGGACCAGCGCCGATGGACGGGTCGATCGGCGCCGCCATGATCGGCTCGTCGGCGTCGGCTCCGGCCGATCCTGCGGCACCAATCTCCTCGACCGCCGATGGCGACGCGGCCGGTGACATCGCCTTCGCGCCGATCTCGTTCGCTCCGCTCACACTCGATCCGCTCCCACCGACGGCGCCGCCCGCCACTCCTGCGTCCCCGGTCGTGGCCACGCCCGCCGTGTCCAGCGCGATGCCGCCGGCACCTCCGCAACCACCCCTGGTCCGCGCCGCACCGGTCGCCCCGATCGTCCCGGCGCTCGACGACGCTGCCGTGGTCGACCCCCCTGCGTACAGCGCCCAGCCGGGGCCGCCTGTCTCGTCGAGCATCGCGCCGATCCCGAGCCCGGTGGTCGCGTCGTCCGAACTGCCGGCCATCGTCGAGGCGACGCCGGTCGCCGTCGATGCGTCGTTCGAGGTTCTCGGCTTCGCCGATCCGGCTGCCGCCGCACCGGTCGTCGCCGAACAGGTCGTCGCCGCACCGGTCGTCGCCGCACCGGTCGTCGCCGAACAGGTCGTCGCCGCACCGGTCGTCGCCGGGCCGCAACTCCCGCAAGTGCAGCAACAGCCCGTGCGTCCCCAGGCGGCAGCGATCCTCGAGGAGTTCGGTGTGCCGACCTCCACGACGATCCCGACCCAGCGCCATCGTCGCAAGTCCCGACGCGGGCTGAAACTCGTGCTCACCCTGGTCGTCCTCGGCGGGCTGGTCGCTGCCGGCATCGTGTTCGGCCGCCCCTACCTCTCCCCGAGCGACTGGGACGCCACGACCGAGCCGTACGCCGAGGCCGTCGAGGCCGTCAGAGGCGTCGAGTATGCCGAAGCGATCACGGTCTCGGCCGAACCGACACCCGACTACACCGTCCGCCTCGTCGGGGAGCTCGCTCCCGACTGGACCGGTGACGAGGCGATGTGGCGGGCGCTCGGCCTGCTCAACGGTGCCGCCACGCAGTCGAACGTCGCCGAACTCCTCGTCGGTTGGCAGGACGCCCACTACTCGACGACCGACGGGCAGGTCTATCAGGACGCTGGTGTCACGGGCCCCCAGGCCGAAGCCGCCACCACCGAAGCAATGAGCGCGGCCTCCCTCGATCAACAGTACGGATGGTCTCGCGACCAGCCCCGGCGCACGACCGACGACCAGGTGCTGACCCTGGCCGAGGTGCTGCGTCAGGCCCGTACCATCGTCGCCGCCTCGCCGTTCGCCGTCGCCGCCGACCGGGTCGAACCCGGAGTGCTGGCGTTCGTGCCGCCCCTGCTGGGATACCGGGCGCTGGCGCCGGCGTCGTTCGCCGAGTTCGGCACGGCGTCGCCCGATCCGCAGAACGCACTGTCGTCGATCGGGATGGCAGGCCCGGGTCCGTTGACGTCGGAAGCGCTCGTGCCGGCTCCCGGCCCGACCATGGTCGGCAGCGACGCCCAGGTGTCCTCGCCGCGGGCGGTCGACCGCTCCTTCTGGTACCTCGTGTTCGCCGGGTACCTCGACAGTCGAACCGCCTACCAGGCCAGTGAGGCCGTCGTGGAGAGTGCGATCTCGATGGCCGACCGTGCGGGAACGGCCTGCGTGTACGCGACCTTCGCCGGCGGCGGCGTCGAGGGGACCGCCACCCTTCGGTCTGCCCTGGAGGCCTGGTCGGCTGCCGCTCCCGTCGAGTTCGGAGCGAGCGTGAGCGTGCTCCCCGACGGAACGCTGCAGATGGTCAGCTGTGACCCGGGTGCGGGCTTCGAGAACGCCAGCCGCCTCGGCGTGGCACGCGAACTCGTCGTGTGGCGCTCGGCCGAGTTGGCCACGATCGACGCGGTCGACGGAACCGAACTCGACCTGGCGACGACCTGGGCCTTCGTGGAGGCCTCGGAGGTCGCGCTCGACCTGATCGCGCTCCCCGCCGACACGCCGCCGGACGACATGGCGGCCGCGGCCCGTGACCGCGTCGCCGCCGTGCTGGGACCAGCGGGCTGACCCGTCGAATCGACGACCGGGCCCGCGTCAGTCGCGGAAGTTCTGGAACTGCAGCGGGATGCCGACGTCCTCGGCCTTCAACATGGCGATCACGTCCTGGAGGGCATCGCGCTTCTTCGCCGACACCCGGATCGACTCGCCCTGGGTCTGACTCGACGTGCCCTTCGGAGCCTTCTCCTTGATCAGCTTGTTGATCTCCTTGGCCTTGTCGGAGGAGATCCCGACCTTGATGGTGACCACCTGACGAACCGTGTTCTGCGTGGCGTCCTGCACGTCGCCGTAGTCGACCCCTCTCAACGACACGCCCCGCTTGACGAGCTTCTCCTCCAACACCGTGCGGAGGGCGTCGAGGCGGTCACGGCTGACCGTGTGCAACGTGATGACCATCTCGTTCTGCTCGATGGTGGAGTTGGTGTTCTTGAAGTCGAAGCGGTTGGCGATCTCGCGCTGGGCCTGATCGACCGCGTTGCGGACTTCCTGGGCGTCGACTTCTGACACGACATCGAAGGTTGGCATGGCGTCCAGGGTAGCGAGCGAGCCAGATTCGGCGTGGCGCTCGGCGTCTCGACCGGTACGCTCACGGCGCCCTGATCATCGCTCGTTCGGGGTACGCACACACAAGTCATGGGTCGGTGCCCGAGCGGCCAAAGGGAGCAGACTGTAAATCTGCCGGCATTGCCTTCGAAGGTTCAAATCCTTCCCGGCCCACCATTCGCACTCGACGTCCGCTGCCGGCGGGCGATCAGAGCAGCAGTTGCATCACGGCGACGTCGAGCCAGCGGTTGAACTTGCGACCGACCTGGCGCTCGATGCCGACCAACTCGAAGCCGCACCGTTCGTGGAGCGCTCGCGAGCCGGAGCTGGAAGCTTCGATCCGGGCGATCACCGAGTGGAAACCCGACTCGCGTGCGACATCGATCAGATGCGTCATCAGGAGACGGCCGATGCCGGCACCGGCGTGCTCGCGCGAGACGTAGACGGAGTCCTCGACCGTGGTGCGGTAGGCGGCTCGTTCCTTGTACGGGGACAGCGATGCGAACCCGACCACCTCACCGTCGATCACCGCAACGACCGCGGAGAACGCCCCCGACCGCTGGTTCAGCCACGACCGTTGCTCCTCGAGCGACCGCGGCTCCAGATCGAAGGTGCTCGTGTGGTTCTCGACCTCGACGTTGTAGATCGACCGGATCGCCTCTGCGTCGCGGGCCGTCGCGAGCCGAATCGACGCGGCGGGGGGAGCGATCGACACGTCCGGGGAGGCTAGTGCCGCGCACGAAAGTCCGCGGTGGTTGTCCTCGCGCGGGCGGTACACTCGTCCGCTGGTCCGCGGCATGCCGCGGCCCGTTGGGTGCCCCGGGTACCGCTACAAACGGTGTCCGCACCCGTCAGAAACGCCCTCTTAGCTCAGTCGGTAGAGCACAGCCATGGTAAGGCTGGTGTCGTGGGTTCGATTCCCACAGAGGGCTCGACCAAGTGGTCGGGCACCCGTCCGTCCACGAGCCAAACCCCTGGCGGCGTAGCTCAGTTGGTCAGAGCATCCGGCTCATAATCGGAAGGTCATCGGTTCAAGTCCGATCGCCGCTACTACATATCCAGTCAGATCCCCGATCCGTTTCGGAATCAACCTCAGGAGTCAGAGGACAGCAATGAGCAAGCAGAAGTTCGAGCGCACCAAGCCGCATGTGAACATTGGCACGATGGGTCACATCGACCATGGGAAGACGACGTTGACGGCGGCGATTTCGAAGACGTTGTCGGAGCGTGGGTTGGCTGATTTCACGTCGTTCGACAACATCGACAAGGCGCCGGAAGAGAAGGCTCGTGGGATCACGATCTCGATCGCGCACATCGAGTACGAGACCGAGAATCGGCATTACGCGCATGTGGACATGCCGGGTCACGCTGACTACATCAAGAACATGATCACGGGTGCGGCGCAGGTCGACGGTGCGATTCTGGTGGTGGCGGCGACCGATGGTCCGATGCCGCAGACGCGTGAGCACGTGTTGTTGGCCCGTCAGGTGGGTGTGCCGTACATCGTGGTGGCGTTGAACAAGGCGGACATGGTCGACGACGAAGAGCTCCTCGAACTGGTCGAGTTGGAAGTGCGCGAGCTGCTCAACGAGTACGAGTTCCCCGGTGACGACGCCCCGGTCATCCAGGTCTCGGCGCTCAAGGCGCTCGAGGGCGATGCCGAGTGGCAGGAGAAGATCATGGAGCTGATGAATGCGTGTGATGAGTACATCCCGGAGCCGGTGCGTGAGTTGGACAAGCCGTTCTTGATGCCGATCGAGGACGTGTTCACGATCACGGGTCGTGGCACGGTGGTGACCGGCAAGGTCGAGCAGGGCATCATCCACACGGGTGACGAGATCGAGATCGTTGGTCTGCGTGACACGCAGAAGACGACGTGTACGGGCGTCGAGATGTTCCGCAAGTTGCTCGATGAGGGCCAGGCGGGTGACAACATCGGTGCACTGCTTCGTGGCACGGCCAAGGAGGATGTGGAGCGTGGGCAGGTGTTGTGCAAGCCCGGCAGCATCACGCCGCACACGAACTTCGAGGGCCAGGTCTACATCCTGACCAAGGATGAGGGTGGCCGTCACAAGCCGTTCTTCAACAATTATCGGCCGCAGTTCTTCTTCCGGACGACGGATGTGACGGGCACGATCGAGTTGCCGGCGGGGACCGAGATGGTGATGCCTGGTGACAATGTCGAGATGACGGTGGAGTTGGGCAAGCCGATCGCGATGGACGAGGGTCTGCGGTTCGCGATTCGTGAGGGTGGCCGTACGGTGGGTGCGGGCCGCGTCACCAAGATCCTCAAGTGACCCTGAATTCTTTCGACGTCTGAACAGAGAAGAGAACCGACATGGCAAAGAGTGACAAGCGGGTCAAGGTGACCCTCGAGTGCACCGAGTGCAAGCGGCGCAACTACATCACGATGAAGTCCAAGGTCAACGATCGTGAGCGCCTCGAGATGAAGAAGTACTGCGCCAACGAGCGTCAGCACACACTCCACAAGGAGACGCGCTGACGCCACGGCGCCGAACGGGCAGCGAGTGCGATCGGCAACGGCCGCAGTCAGCCTTCCGGGATCGCTGGTACCCTCGACGGGGTACTCGGCACGTCCCGCCCGAGGGCAGTAGCTCAGCTGGTAGAGCATCGGTCTCCAAAACCGACGGTCGGGGGTTCGAGTCCCTCCTGCCCTGCCCACCACCGAACGAGAAATCATGTCACTGGACGATCTGAACCGCGAGCAGAAGCGACAGCTTCGCAAGATGGGTGCCCTCGACGAGCAGGGCAAGCCATCGCGCGCCCAGCGTCAGGCTCCGAAGAAGAAGACCGACCGCGTCGGGATTCGTCAGTATCTCCGCGAGGTGCGCGACGAGATGCGCAAGGTCGCCTGGCCGAATCGTCCGGAGGTCAAGCGCTACTCGATCATCGTGATCATCACCGTCGTGGTCTACACGGCGCTCGTCGGCGGGCTCGACTTCGTGTTCGCCGAGTTCTCGCAGTGGTTCTACTCGACCTGACATGACCGACGACCAGATGACCGACGAGACGACGAGCGACGAGATGACCGACAACGACACGACCGCCGAGAGCGCGAACCCACTCGACCTCCTGCCCGTCGGCGACACCGACGTGCTCGCCCAGACGTCCGAGATCGACGACGACACCGATCGTGGCACCGCCGTCGCCGAGGAGGTCGGCGCCATGCACCTCGAGACCGAGGCCGACGAGTTGGCCAGCGACTCCGACACCGACGACACCGACGACACCGACGACGAGGCTGCCGCGTCCGACACCGAGGCGAGTGACGGCGACGAGCCCGACGAGGAACCCGAACCGCTCGACGATCCGACGATGCGTCCCGGTCAGTGGTACGTGGTGCACACGCAGTCCGGCTACGAGAAGAAGGTCACGGCCAACCTCGAGGCGCGCATCCAGTCGATGAACATGGAGGACAAGATCTACGAGATCGTCATCCCCATGGAGGAAGTCGACGAGTTCAAGAACGGCAAGAAGCAGACCGTGCAACGCAAGGTCTTTCCCGGCTATCTCCTGGTGCGCTGCGTCATGGACGACGAGTCCTGGTACTGCGTGCGCAACACCCCCGGCATCACCGGTTTCGTCGGCCAGAGCCGGCACGGCCAGAAGCCCACACCGCTGTCACGTCGTGAGGTCAAGACGTTCCTGACCCCGAAGACCGACGGTGTCGACGCAGCACCTCGTCGCAAGGCGAAGCTCGACTACGAAGAAGGCGAGAGCGTTCGCGTGAAGGAAGGCCCGTTCGCCGACTTCACCGGCCAGATCGCCGAGATCAATGCAGACCACATGAAGCTGAAGGTCCTCGTCAACATCTTCGGTCGCGAGACCCTGGTGGAGATGGACTTCAGCCAGGTCGCCAAACTCTGATTCGCCGCTGGCGACGGACAACAACAAAGGAACATCACCATGGCGAAGAAGAAGATCCTCACGGTCGTCAAGATCCAGATCGAGGCCGGCAAGGCCAGCCCCGCACCGCCCGTCGGTACGGCGCTCGGCCCGCACGGCATCGCGATCATGGACTTCGTGAAGGCGTACAACGCCCAGACCGAGGCACAGGCCGGCACCGTGGTGCCGACCGAGATCACGATCTACGAGGACCGTACGTTCGATTTCGTGCTCAAGACCCCCCCGACCGCGGTGCTGATCCGTGAGAAGGCCGGGCTCGCCAAGGCCGCGAACAACCCGGGCGCCGAGGTGGCCGGCTCGATCTCCGAGGCCCAGCTCGAGGAGATCGCCACCATCAAGATGCCCGACCTCAACGCCTACGACATGGAAGCCGCCAAGCTCCAGGTCCGCGGCACGGCGAGGTCCATGGGGATCGAGGTCGTCTGACGACGCCCTGGCGCCTTCGGCGCCTCCAGCGGCTGCGCCGCTGCGATCCTCTTCCCGGCTTCGCCGGGGTGGTCCTACCGGACCACGGCCACACAGTTCACCAAGACCATTCAACACACAGTCACGACCAGGATCACCTCGCCTGGCGGGCTTTCTACTGAGGGAGACAGACCATGTCCGGCAAGAAGTACACCGATGCGCTGAAGAAGTTCGATCGTGACCAGTTCTACGGTCCGGCCGAAGCGGTCGGCCTCGTGAAGACGATGGCCTCGGCGAAGTTCGACGAGGGCGTCGACGTGTCGATCCGTCTCGGCGTCGACCCCCGCAAGGCCGACCAGATGGTGCGTGGCACCGTCGCCCTGCCGGCCGGCACCGGCAAGGACGTCCGCGTGGCGGTCTTCGCCACCGGCGACGCCGCCGACGCCGCCCGCGCGGCCGGTGCCGACATCGTCGGCGCCGACGACCTCGCGGCCGAAGTCGAGGGCGGCAAGATGGACTTCGACCTCGTGATCGCGACCCCCGACATGATGCCGGTGCTCGGTCGCCTCGGTCGGGTCCTCGGACCCCGTGGCCTGATGCCGAACCCGAAGACCGGCACCGTCACCCCCGACGTCGCCAAAGCGGTCGAGGACTTCAAGGGTGGCAAGGTCGAGTACCGCACCGACCGGTACGGCAACGTGCACGTGCCGCTCGGCAAGGCCAGCTTCGAGTCGGCCGCGCTCGAGCAGAACTTCCGCGCCGTGATCGACGAGATCCAGCGCGCGAAGCCGGCCTCGGCCAAGGGCCGCTACCTCAAGAAGATCACCGTGTCGTCGACGATGGGCCCCGGCGTGCATGTCGACACCGGCCGCCTGAAGCCCGAAACGGTCTGAGGAAGCTGCGGCCTGGCGCCGTAGCATCCAGGTTCACATACGTACACGGTCGCTCGCCCGAGACCGTTGGTCCCCGTCCCGGGGGTAATGGGTCCGCCCGCCAACCGAGGTGCATGTCGCCGAGACCCACACGCTCCTTGCAGCGTGCGCTCCTCGACGGTGTTCGCATCTGATGCGAGCACCACGAGTTGAGCGAGAGGAGGTATGCACACATGACAACGACGACCACACTGCGAAGCGAGCCACGACCCGACAAGGTCGCGATCGTCGAGGAGATCACCGGCAAGCTCAACGAGAGCGTGGCGGTGTTCGTGTCGGAGTACCGCGGGATGTCGGTCGGCCAGCTGGCCGACCTTCGCACCCCACTGCGGGCTGCGGGAGCCGAGCACAAGGTGTACAAGAACACCCTGGCCCGGATCGCCGCGACCGACGCGGGCTTCGAGAGCCTCAACGAGTTCCTGCTCGGCCCCACGGCACTCACGTTCGTCACCGGCGATTCGGTGGCGGCCGCCAAGGCCCTGCTCGACCAGTCGAAGGCGAACCCGCTGCTCGTCATCAAGGGCGGTGTCCTCGGCGAGACGCCGATGTCCGCCGACGACGTGAAGGCGCTCGCGAGCCTGCCGTCGCGCGAGGTTCTGCTGGCCCAGTTGGCCGGCGCGTTCCAGGCGCCGCTGGTCAAGACCGCCGGTCTGCTCCAGGCGCTCCCGCGCAACTTCGCGTACGGACTGTCCGCACTCATCGATCAGAAGGCAGCCGCCGAGGCCGCCTGACCCGAACACCCCACATTTCCGAAGAATCTGCAACAAGGAGACGCCGACATGGCAACCAAGGAAGAAGTACTCGACGCGATCAGCAACATGACCGTCATCGAGCTCAAGGAACTGCTCGACGCGTTCGAGGAGAAGTTCGAAGTGACCGCAGCCGCCCCGGTGGCCGTGGCCGCAGCCGCTCCCGCAGGTGGTGGCGGCGACGCCGCAGCCGTCGAGGAGAAGGACGAGTTCGATGTCGTCCTCGAGAGCGCCGGCGCCCAGAAGATCCAGGTCGTCAAGGTCGTCAAGGACCTGCTCGGCGTGGGCCTGAAGGACGCCAAGGACCTCGTCGACGGAGCCCCGAAGCCGCTGATGGAGAAGGCCAGCAAGGCCGACGCCGACGCCGCCAAGGCCAAGCTCGAAGAAGTCGGCGCCACCGTCAACCTCGTCTGAGCTCGTTCGGCACACGCCGAACCCCGAGAACCGAAGAGCCCCGGCGGTCGATCCGCCGGGGCTCTTCGCGTGCAGGCGACGTGCGCCGTCCGCAGGGCCGCCGAGGTGATCGGACGTCAAGAAGAGATGACAGTTCGTCGTGGATGCTTGACATTGGCGACCGACTTCTTTACCTTGTCCCGCAATTCAGCGGTTGCCCGGTCCTGCTTCGACGAATGACGCGTCGAGAGTGGTTGACGTTGTGCGTCCCGCGTGGATAGGATCGCTCGTTGCCGTGCGTTTGCTGTCCCCGTCCTGTTCCTTCGGTCTGGTCAAGCGCGCCCGGTATCACGTCGCAGCATTCTGCGTCGTCCACCCTCGATTTTCTGGAGAGTGATCCGTGGCGACTCGTCCCGTGTCCCGTGAACGCTATTCGTTCGGCAACCTCAAGGAGCCGCTCGAACTCCCCGATCTGATCGCTGTCCAGCGAGAAAGCTTCGAGTGGTTCCTCAACGAGGGCCTCGCGAACACCTTCCGCGACATCAGCCCGATCAAGGACTTCTCCGAGTCGCTGCAGCTCGAGCTGGAGTTCGACCCGTTCGACGAGGACCTGCGCCCGCCGCCGAAGTTCACGGTGGAGGAGTGCAAGGAGAAGGACATGACCTACAGCGCGCCCGTCTTCGTGCGCGCCCGGTTCATGAACCGCAACACGGGTGAGATCAAGGAACAGACCGTCTTCATGGGCGACTTCCCGATCATGACCGACAAGGGGACGTTCATCGTCAACGGCACCGAGCGCGTCGTCGTGTCGCAGCTCGTGCGCAGCCCCGGCGTCATCTTCGAGCCGGGTGAGCGGTTCCGCCTCCGCAACCTCACCAAGCACCAGCTCGTCAAGGGCACGATCCACCCGTACCGCGGTGAGTGGATGGAGTTCGACGTCGAGCACAAGCCCGGCAAGGACGTCACCGCCGGCACACGCGTCGCCCGCAAGCGCCGTCTCGGCATCTTCACGATGCTGCGCGCGCTCGGCTACGACGAGGAGAACGCTCCCGGCTTCCTCGACCGTTTCGTCAACCACTTCGACTTCCTCGAGGGCCAGTGGGACAAGGAGCGAGACATCGCGCCGACCCAGGACGAGGCGCTCGTCGAGATCTACAAGCGCGCCCGTCCGGGCGAGCCGCCCACGGTCGAGTCGGCGAAGGCCTACTTCCGCAACGCGTTCTTCGAGAGCCGCCGCTACGACCTGAGCCGTGTCGGCCGGTACAAGCTGAACCGCAAGCTCGGCAACGAGGTCGCCCTGCTCGGCGGGCTCTTCGGTCTCGACGGCGCCGTCAACTCCGAGGGCGAGCCGCTGCTCGACTACCCCGATGAGAACCAGAACGTGCTGAGTCGCTGCGAGGTGCTCGCGTCGATCACCTACATGCTGCACCTCGTCAAGCAGGAGCCCGGCTACCGCCTCGACGACCAGGACCACTTCGCGAACCGCCGCATCCGTTCGGTCGGCGAGCTCATCCAGAACCAGGTGCGCATCGGCCTCAGCCGCATGGAGCGCGTCGTCCGTGAGCGCATGACCACCCAGGACGTCGAGGCGATCACGCCGCAGACCCTGATCAACATCCGCCCGGTCGTCGCTGCGATCAAGGAGTTCTTCGGAACGTCCCAGCTGTCGCAGTTCATGGACCAGGTCAACCCGCTGTCGGGCCTCACCCACCGTCGCCGCCTGTCGGCGCTCGGCCCGGGCGGCCTGTCGCGCGAGCGAGCCGGCTTCGAAGTGCGCGACGTGCACTTCAGCCACTACGGCCGCATGTGCCCGATCGAGACGCCGGAGGGCCCGAACATCGGCCTGATCGGCGGCCTGTCCACCTACGCCCGCGTCAACGAGTTCGGGTTCATCGAGAGCCCGTACCGTGAGGTCAAGGACGGCAAGGTCACCGGCAAGATCGTCTACATGGCCGCCGACGAGGAGGAGAACTACGTCGTCGCCCAGGCCAACACGCCACTGAAGGACGACGGCAGCATCCGCGACGAGCGCACCCTCGTGCGTCGGTCGCCGCAGGCCGCCAGCCTCGAGGACCTCCGCAAGATGCTCGAAGCGGAGAGCTTCTTCGGCGCGACCACCGACATCGGCTACGTGCCGCCCGAGGAGGTCGACTTCATCGACGTGTCACCGAAGCAGATCGTGTCGGTCGCCACGGCGCTGATCCCGTTCCTCGAGCACGACGACGCCAACCGCGCCCTGATGGGCGCCAACATGCAGCGGCAGGCCGTTCCGTTGGTCCGCGCCGAGGCCCCGTACATCGGCACCGGCATCGAGAACCGCGCCGCCCGTGACGCGGCCGACCTGATCCAGGCGATCGACGACGGCGAGGTCACCGAGGTCACCGGCGACATGATCACCGTGCAGTACAGGACGGAGGGCAAGAAGGTCTACCGCCTCGCCAAGTTCCGCCGGTCGAACCAGGACACCTGCATCAACCAGCGTCCCCGGGTGGTCGAAGGCGAGAAGGTCGCGAAGGGCACGATCCTCGCTGACGGGCCGTCCACCGACCACGGCGAACTCGCGCTCGGCAAGAACCTGCTCGTGGCGTTCATGCCGTGGGAGGGCTACAACTTCGAGGACGCGATCATCCTCTCCGAGCGCTTGGTGAAGGACGACGTGCTCACCTCGATCCACATCAAGGAGCACGAGGTCGATGCGCGTGACACGAAGCTCGGCCCCGAGGAGATCTCCCGTGACATCCCGAACCTGAGCGACGACATCCTCGCCGACCTCGACGACCGCGGCATCATCCGCGTCGGCGCCGAAGTCGGCCCCGGTGACGTCCTCGTCGGCAAGGTCACGCCGAAGGGCGAGACCGAGCTGACCCCCGAGGAGCGCCTGCTGCGCGCCATCTTCGGTGAGAAGGCCCGCGAGGTTCGCGACACCAGCTTGAAGGTGCCGCACGGCGAGGTCGGCAAGGTCATCGACGTCAAGGTGTTCAACCGCGACGACGGCGACGAGCTGCCCCCCGGCGTGAACCAGCTCGTGCGGGTGTACGTCGCCCAGAAGCGCAAGATCTCCGTCGGCGACAAGCTCGCCGGACGGCACGGCAACAAGGGCGTCATCTCCCGGATCCTGCCGATCGAGGACATGCCCTTCACCGCTGACGGCCAGCCGGTCGACATCATCCTCAACCCGCTCGGCGTGCCGAGCCGCATGAACGTGGGCCAGGTGCTCGAAGCGCACCTGGGCTACTGCGCCCGGTGGGGATGGACCAACCCGGACGGCACCAAGATCGGCGACGACCCGATTCGCGGCACCGAGACCAAGACGCGTCCGAACACCAAGCCCGCCACGTTCGTGGCAACGCCGGTGTTCGACGGCGCCAACTGGGACGAGAAGGAGAAGTCGCTCGACCATCCGACGATCCAGGAGATCCTCGAGCAGCTGAACCCCGAGTCGGCCAACGGCGAGCGTCTCGTCGGCACCAACGGCAAGCTGACGCTGTACAACGGCCGCACCGGTGAGCCCTACGACAACCAGATCACCTGCGGCTACATGTACATCTTGAAGCTGGCCCACCTGGTCGACGACAAGATCCACGCCCGCTCGACGGGCCCGTACTCGATGATCACCCAGCAGCCGCTCGGTGGCAAGGCCCAGTTCGGCGGCCAGCGATTCGGTGAGATGGAGGTGTGGGCCCTCGAGGCCTACGGCGCGGCGTACTGCCTGCAGGAGCTGCTCACCATCAAGTCCGACGACGTGCTCGGCCGTGTCCGCGTGTACGAAGCGATCGTGAAGGGCGACAACATCCCGGAACCGGGTGTGCCCGAGAGCTTCAAGGTGCTGATGAAGGAGATGCAGGCACTCTGCATCAACGTCGAGGTGCTCACCGAGGACGGCCACGAGATCGAGATGCGCGACCTCGACGACGAGGTCTACCGCGCCGCGGAGGAACTCGGCATCGACATCTCCCGCCCCGAGCGCGGCACCGACGAAGACGACGCCCGGCGCGAACGCGAGAAGGCCGAACGCGCCGCCAACCGTTACTGACGCACCGCGTCGCTCGCCGGTCACACGGGGTCAGACCCCAGATGTGACCAGCGGGAGGCGCAGGGCCGTCAGCAGACGGTGAGCGTTACATCTGGGGTCTGACCCCTGGCTCAGGCCAGAGACCCGAACAAAGAGCAAGAACGAAGCCCGAAGACCGACGCGAAAGAGAAAAGCATGCTCGACGTCAACATGTTCGACCAACTGAAGATCCGCCTGGCGACGGCAGATCAGATCCGCACCTGGTCGCACGGTGAGGTGAAGAAGCCCGAGACGATCAACTACCGCACGCTGCGTCCCGAGAAGGACGGCCTGTTCTGCGAGAAGATCTTCGGGCCGACTCGCGACTGGGAGTGCTACTGCGGCAAGTACAAGCGCGTCCGGTTCAAGGGCATCATCTGCGAGCGCTGTGGCGTCGAGGTCACCCGCTCGAAGGTGCGCCGCGACCGCATGGGCCACATCGAGCTCGCGGCTCCGGCCGTCCACATCTGGTACCTGCGCGGTACCCGGTCCTGGCTCGCCTACCTCCTCGCCGGCATCGAGCCGAAGGAGGAGCTCAAGGCCAAGATGCTCGAGAAGGTCATCTACTTCGCGGCGCACCTGGTGAGCTGGGTCGACGAGGAGGGCCGCCACGAGGCGCTGCCGAGCCTGGAGGCCGAGTACCTCGAGGAGCGCGACGCGATCCAGAAGGAGATGGAGCTGGCGATCGATCGTCGCTTCAAGGAGCTCGAGGAGACCGCCGCCGAGGCCGAGAAGGAAGACGCCAAGGCCGCCGACCTGAAGAAGATCCAGAAGGAGGCCGACAAGGAGATCGAAGGCATCCGCGAGCGCTACGAGATCGAGCTCGACCTCATCGCGCGCACCTGGGACGAGTTCAAGTCGCTCCACGCCCGCAAGATCATCGAAGACGAGATGCTGTGGCGCGAGATGCGCGACAAGTACGGCGAGTACTTCGAGGGCGGCACCGGCGCCGAGGCGATCAAGTCGCTGATCGACCGCATCGACTTCGACGAGGAAGAAGTCAAGCTGCGCAACGCGATCGACCCGCAGGACGGCCAGAAGCCGCTCAGCGCCCAGCGCAAGCAGAAGGCGATCAAGCGCCTGAAGATCGTCGCGTCGTTCAACCGTCGTGACGAGCACGGCCGTCGCACCAACGACCCCAAGGCGATGATCCTCGACGCGGTGCCGGTGATCCCGCCGGAGCTGCGCCCGATGGTGCAGCTCGACGGTGGCCGTTTCGCCACGTCCGACCTCAACGACCTCTACCGCCGCGTGATCAACCGCAACAACCGTCTGGAGCGTCTGCTCAACCTCGGTGCGCCGGAGATCATCATCAACAACGAGAAGCGCATGCTGCAGGAGGCCGTCGACGCACTGTTCGACAACGGCCGCCGCGGCCGGCCGGTGACCGGGCCGGGCAACCGTCCGCTCAAGTCGCTGTCCGACATGCTCAAGGGCAAGCAGGGCCGGTTCCGTCAGAACCTGCTCGGCAAGCGCGTCGACTACTCGGGCCGTTCGGTCATCGTGGCCGGCCCGACGCTGCGGCTGCACCAGTGCGGCCTGCCGAAGCTGATGGCGCTCGAGCTGTTCAAGCCGTTCGTGATGAAGCGTCTCGTCGATCTCGAACTGGCGCAGAACATCAAGACCGCCAAGCGCATGGTCGAGCGTCGTCGCCCGCAGGTGTGGGACGTCCTCGAAGACGTCATCAAGGAGCACCCGGTGCTCCTCAACCGTGCACCGACGCTGCACCGCCTCGGCATCCAGGCGTTCGAGCCGGTGCTGGTCGAGGGCAAGGCTCTGCAGATCCATCCGCTCGTCTGCACGGCGTTCAACGCCGACTTCGACGGCGACCAGATGGCCATCCACGTGCCGCTGTCGGCAGAGGCGCAGGCCGAGGCCCGCGTGCTGATGCTCAGCGCGAACAACATCCTGTCGCCGGCGTCGGGTCGCCCGATCGTGACCCCGTCGCAGGACCTGATCATCGGCGGGTACTACCTCACCGAGACCGTCGAGGGCGGCAAGGGCGAAGGCCGGGTGTTCCGCCACCTCTGGGAGGCCCTGCGCGCCTACGACGAAGGAACGCTCGAACTGCATGCCAAGATCACGATGCGGCCCCCGGGACAGGAGCCGTTCCCGACCACCGTCGGTCGCGTGCTCTTCGAGGAGGCCCTGCCCGAGGACTACACCGAGCAGTTCGGCCACTTCAACGAGACGGTCAAGAAGAAGGAGATGGGCGTCATCGTGGAACGCCTCTCCGACAACTACGACAAGTCGGTCGTGGCCGACTCGCTCGACCGTCTGAAGAACCTCTGTTACCGCTTCGCGACCCAGTCGGGTCTGACGGTGTCGATCGACGACGTCCGGACGCCCGCCGCCAAGCGGGCGCTCCTCGACGACTACGAGGAGCAGGCCGACAAGGTCGAGAAGCAGTTCCGTCGAGGCATCATCACCGACGGCGAGCGTCGCCAGCAGGAAGTGCGCATCTGGACCGACGCCACCGCTCAGGTGCAGGCGGCCATGGTCGCCGAGTTCGAGGAGCAGCGGTTCAACCCGATCCAGATGATGGTCGACTCGGGCGCCCGAGGGAACATGACGCAGATGCGCCAGATCGGCGCCATGCGTGGCCTCGTCGCCAACCCCCGCGGCGACATGATTCCTCGTCCGATCAAGTCCAACTTCCGTGAGGGTCTCGAGACCCTCGAGTACTTCATCGCCACGCCGGGCGCCCGCAAGGGCCTCGTCGACACCGCGCTTCGTACCGCCGACTCCGGCTACCTGACCCGTCGTCTCGTCGACGTCGCACAGGAGCTGATCGTGCGCGAAGAGGACTGCGGCTCGACGCTCGGCGTGTGGATCGAGAACGTCTCGCCCGACACGGCGAACCGTCGCTCGTATCTGGAGACCAAGCTCTACGGTCGTGCGCTCCTGCAGGACACCGAGCTCGCGTCGCCGATGGTGAAGGACGGCGAGGAGATCTCGGTGCTGCCGCGCAACACGATCGTCGGTGACGAGGAGATGGAGGCGCTGCGCGACGATCCGAAGATCGAGCGTCTGCGTGTTCGTTCCGTGCTCACCTGCGATGCCGAACTCGGCGTGTGTGCGATGTGCTACGGCCGTTCGCTCGCCACCGGCAAGATGATCGAACTCGGCGAGGCCGTCGGCGTCATCGCGGCCCAGTCGATCGGCGAGCCCGGCACGCAGCTGACGATGCGTACGTTCCACACCGGTGGTGTCGCCGGCAAGGACATCGCCGGCGGTCTGCCACGCGTCGTCGAACTGTTCGAGGCCCGTACGCCCAAGGGCTCCGCCCGACTCGCCAAGGCGAGCGGCATCCTCCGCCTGCGCGAGGACGAGGGCAAGGGCATCCCGGTCGTCGTGGTCGACGATGCCGGCGAGGAGCACGAGGTCGTGCTCCCGCTCGGTGCGCGTCCGATCGTCGAGGACGGCCAGGAGGTCCGGGCCGGTGACCCGCTCACCGATGGTCCCTTCGACCCGAAGGAGATCATGGAGATCAAGGGCATCCGCGAGACGCAGCTCTACCTCGTCGAGGAAGTGCAGCGGGTGTACCGCGATCAGGGCGTGTCGATCCACGACAAGCACATCGAACTCATCGTGCGCCAGATGACCCGTCGGGTCGGCGTGCAGGAGCCCGGTGGCACCGCCTTCCTGCCCGGTGAGCGTGTCGACTCGAAGCGGTTCCGCGACACGAACCGTCGCATGGTCGAAGAGGGCACGCGGCCTGCCGAGGGGCGTCCGGAACTGATGGGCATCACCAAGGCGTCGCTGGCCACCGACTCGTGGCTGTCGGCAGCTTCGTTCCAGGAGACCACCCGGGTGCTCACCGAGGCCGCCATCGACGGTCGCGGCGACAGCCTGATCGGCCTCAAGGAGAACATCATCATCGGCAAGCTGATCCCGGCAGGCACCGGCATGATGAAGTACCGCGAGTTCGGCATCGAAGCCCCGGACTACGAGCCGATGTCGTTCTATTCGAGCGATGGTGAAGAAGAGGATCCCGCGGCGTTCCTCGCGGGCCTCAGCGGCACCTACGACGCCGAGGCTGCCACCGCCGAACCGATCGGCTGACCCGGAACACGAACACCCCGACCGGCCCGGGCCTCGTGCCCGGGCCGTGTCGCGCCCCCGTTGCGATGAGCGAACGCACCGCATGTGGTGGTTTCGCTCATCGGCGGTGGACTGCTGTCGTTCGTGTGGCGTTTTCGGTGGGGCGGGCCACCGGAAGTGCAACGCAAACGGAGTGGGTGTGAGGGTCAGATCAGGAGTTGCACGATGATCAGCTTGAGGATCATCGCAAGGGGGAACACGAGCGCGTAGCCGGTGTCGACACGCTCATCGCCGTCCGCTCGCTCGGCCGCGAACGCCAACACGGCCGGTTGCGTCTGGATCCCCGCCACCATGCCCGCGCCGTCGACCGGATCACGCCGGAGCACCCGGATCATGATCGTCGCCATCGCTGCGGTCGCGGCCGTCACCAACACGCCGGCGACGGCCAACTGCAAGCCCACCCCGGTGCCCACGGCGTCGGCGAACGTCGCACCCGACCGGATACCGACACCACCGAGGAACAGCGACACGCCGAGCTGACGGATCGTGAGGTTCGCCGCGTACGGGATCTGCCAGGTGAACGGCCCGGACCGGCCGATGGTGCCGAGCACCAGCGCGGCGATCAGCGGCCCGCCGCCGACACCGAGCTCGATCTCGCCGCCGCCGGGCAGGGGGATCGTGAGCTGGGCCAGGAGGAGTCCGAGCGCCAGTCCCGTCGCGAATCCCAGCGCGTCGACCTCGCTGAGACCGCGGTCCGAATCGCCCAGCGCAATGGCGATGTCGCCCATCCTGTCGGTCGGGCCGACGACGCGAACCCGGTCGCCGAGACGCAGCACGAAGTCACGGTCGACGATCAGATCGGCGTCGCCGCGCCGCACCCGGGTGGCCATCGCCCCGAAGCGTCCCTCGAGATCGACGTCGCGCAGCTTCGCGCCGGCGAGTTCTCGTTTCGACACCGAGATGCGGCGGAAATCGAGCTTCTTCCGATCGAGCGCGAGATGTCGCTCGCTGCGGTGGCCGGCCCACTCGACGAACCGGTCGACGACGTCGGGTGTGCCGATCACGGTGCACAGATCGCCGGGCTGCAGCTCGATGTCGTTCGTGGCCAGGTCGACGCTGCCGGCGTGCTCGACGCGGGAGAACGTCAGGCGTTCGCCGCGCCAGGATCGCAGCTCACCGAGGGCTGGGAGTCCCTCGCGAGTGACGATCACCGTGGCGCTGGTCGCGTTGCGTTGTCCCGGCTCGCTCGCCGGTACCACCTCACCGTGACCCGGATGTCGGACCCGGCGTAAGGACCATCCCGCAGCGACGATCATCGCGACCACACCGAGCGGGTACGCGAGCGAGTAGCCGACGACAGGATCGGTGACCTCACCACTGGCGATCTCGGGAGCGAGCTGCTCGAGCGCCGCCGACAGCGCCGGCGTGTTGGTCTGCGATCCGGCGAAGAGGCCTGCTCTCGCTCCGGCGTCGAAGTCGAAGAGCGCACTGACGCCTCCGACGGTGAGCCCGATCGCCGCGAGGAGCAACAACACAGCGAGGCTCACGCGCAGCCCGTCCTGGCGCAGTCCGCCGAAGAACGCCGGGCCCGATGCCAGACCGACCGTGTAGATGAACAGCGCCAGCCCGAAGAGCGGGATGATCGCCGGGAGGTCGGCGAGGTCCGGTTCGATCGCCGACACCGCGAGCCCGGCGAACAGGGCCGCGGCGGGCCCGAGCCCGACGCCCTTGATCCGCACCCGCGCCAGCGCGGCGCCGAGAGCGACGACCACGAACAGTACGAGGAGCGGATCAGAGGTGAGCACTCCCACGGCCGCGGTTCTATCACTCGTCGTCCGGTTGCGCGACCGATGGGCTGCCCGTAGCCTTGCAGGGTCCTCTCATCGGGTTTCGTTCCACGAACCGATCCGGTGTACGGCGGGCGGGTCGCAACCCGCGATCAGCCCAACTCACCCCATTTCGGTGGTTCTCGCCGCCGAAACGACCTGAACGAACGAGGTTCAATCAGTGCCAACCATTCAGCAGCTCGTCCGTCAGGGTCGCAGCTCGAAAGTCACCAAGAGCAAGACGCCGGCGCTCAAGGGTTCGCCCCAGCGCCGCGGTGTCTGCACCCGTGTGTACACCACCACCCCGAAGAAGCCGAACTCCGCGCTCCGCAAGGTCGCTCGCGTCCGTCTCAACTCCGGGATCGAAGTCACCGCCTACATCCCCGGCGAGGGCCACAACCTTCAGGAGCACTCGATCGTGCTCGTGCGCGGTGGCCGCGTTCGCGACCTCCCCGGTGTGCGCTACAAGATCATCCGCGGTGCACTCGACGCTGTCGGCGTGAAGAACCGCAAGCAGGCCCGCAGCCGGTACGGCGCGAAGAAGGAGAAGTGACCCGAGATGCCACGTAAAGGTCCTGCTCCCCGCCGCGAGCTCGTCGCGGATCCCATCCACAAGTCGCAGCTCGTGACGCAGATCACCAACAAGGTGATGCTCCACGGCAAGCGCACGGTCGCCGAGAAGATCGTCTACGACGCGATGGAGATCATCCAGTCGCGCCTCGAGGGCGACGACATGGCGATCGACACCGTCAAGCGCGCGATCGACAACGTCAAACCGCCACTCGAGGTCCGCAGCCGCCGCGTCGGTGGTGCGACGTACCAGGTGCCGGTCGAGGTGCGTCCTCGCCGGGCGACGACGCTGGCGATCCGTTGGGTCGTCGACTACGCACGCGCCCGACGCGAGAAGACGATGGCCGAGTGCCTCGCCAACGAACTGATGGATGCCGCCAACGGTCTCGGCGCCGCGATGAAGAAGCGCGACGACATCCAGAAGATGGCCGAGTCGAACAAGGCGTTCGCCCACTACCGCTGGTGACCGCCTCGCCGACGACGGCGACTCGAACGTGTACGGAACCCGGGGCCTGCGCCCCGGGTTCCGTCGTTTTCGACCGCGGACCGGAGGTCTTCACGAATGAACTATCGTGTCGGGTGGGGGAGGACGACCACGCGGCCGAACGGCAGCACGATCGAGAGGGGAACTCGGTGCACGTCCAGAACATCCTGAAGGTCAAGGGGACGGCCGTGGCGACGGTCGCTCCGGACGATTCGCTCGCCGACGCGACCGCGTCGTTGCGGGACCACGGCGTGGGGGCGCTCGTGGTGAGTCGCGATGGCCGAACGATCGACGGCATCGTGTCCGAACGCGACGTCGTGCGGGCGTTGGCTGCGCACGGCAGTTCCACGCTCGGCCGCGACGTCGCGTCTGCGATGTCGACCGCGGTCACCACCTGTCATGGCTCCGACACCGTCGACTCCTTGATGGCGATGATGACCGAACGGCGGATCCGCCACCTTCCGGTCGTCGACGACGACGGGAAGCTGGCGGGGATCATCTCGATCGGCGACGTGGTGAAGGCCAGGGTCGGCCAGCTCGAGATCGAGAACGGCCAGCTGCACGACTACATCCAGGCTCGGTGAGCATCGGCGTGGCTCCCGACCATCGTCACGGAGGAGGGTGATCGGTCGAGCGCCGCCGCCGCCGGGGCCCCGGAGGAGGGAACTGCCGGGGACCCGGGCTCGACATCGCCCGGTTCGGTGACGACACCCGACGGCGCCATGATCGCCGGGACGAATCAGCTCACTTCCCCCGGTGGGCGCAGGCGAACCGCCGGTAGACTCGATCTTCGTGCCTGCGCCGGAGTGCGCAGTACGGCAAACCCCCTGTCGCCCCTTGATACGGAAGTGAAGTAGAAGATGGCCAAGCGAGAGTTCCCCCTGGAGCGCACCCGGAACATCGGGATCATGGCGCACATCGACGCCGGCAAGACCACGACCACCGAGCGCATCCTCTACTACACCGGCAAGAGCTACAAGATCGGCGAAGTCCACGACGGCGCCGCCACCATGGACCACATGGCGCAGGAGCAGGAGCGCGGCATCACGATCACCTCCGCCGCCACCACCTGCGTGTGGAACAACCACCGCATCAACATCATCGACACCCCGGGTCACGTCGACTTCACGATCGAGGTCGAGCGCTCGCTGCGCGTGCTCGATGGCGCGGTCACCGTGTTCGACTCGGTCGCCGGCGTCGAGCCGCAGACCGAGACCGTCTGGCGTCAGGCCAACAAGTACAAGGTCCCGCGGATGTGCTTCGTCAACAAGATGGACCGCATCGGCGCCGACTTCTACCGCACCGTCGACATGGTGCGCGATCGCCTGCAGGCCAACCCGCTCGTGCTCCATCTGCCCATCGGTGCCGGTGGCCCCGAAGCTGTCAAGGCGTTCGAGGGCATGGTCGACCTCGTCAGGATGAAGGCGCTCGTCTGGCGCGACACCGACGAGAAGGATCTCGGTGCGAAGTACGAGATCACCGACATCCCCGCCGACATGGTCGACCAGGCCAACGAGTACCGCGAGGCGATGATGGAGACCATCGCCACCCAGGACGAGGCGTTGATGGACGCGTACCTCGAGGGCGAGGAGGTCTCCGAGGCCGACGTCAAGAGGGCGATCCGCAAGGGCACGCTGGCGTTCGACTTCGTGCCGATCCTGTGTGGTTCGGCGTTCAAGAACAAGGGTGTCCAACCGATGCTCGACGCCGTCATCGACTTCCTGCCGAGCCCGCTCGACATCCCGCCGGCCGAGGGCATCGAGATGAAGGGCGGCGAGGAGATCCCGGTCACCCGCGGTCCGGAGGACAAGGAGTTCGCCGCGCTGGCGTTCAAGATCGTCGCCGACCCGTTCGGCAAGCTCACCTACTTCCGCGTCTACTCGGGCGAGATCAGCAAGGGCGAAGAGGTCTACAACTCCACCAAGGAAGACCGCGAGCGGCTCGGGCGCATCCTGTTGATGCACGCCAACCAGCGCGAGGACCTCGACGTCGCCATGGCCGGAGACATCGTCGCCGGGCTCGGATTCAAGAACGTCACCACCGGTGACACGCTCTGCGATCGTGACCACGCCGTCATCCTCGAGCGGATGGAGTTCCCCGAGCCGGTCATCCACGTGGCCATCGAGCCGAAGACCAAGTCCGACCAGGAGAAGCTCGGCAAGGCGCTCAAGTCCCTGTCCGACGAGGACCCGACCTTCCGGATCCGCTCCGACGAGGAGACCGGCCAGACGGTCATCTCCGGCATGGGCGAGCTGCACCTCGAGGTGCTGGTCGACCGCATGCAGCGCGAGTTCGGTGTCGAGGCCACGGTCGGCAAGCCGCAGGTCGCCTACCGCGAGACGATCACCAAGTCGGTCTCCAACGTCGAGTACCGCCACATCAAGCAGTCCGGCGGTTCCGGCCAGTTCGCCGTTGTGAAGATCGACATGGAGCCGAACCCCGGCGGCGGCTACGAATTCGAGGACAAGATCTCCGGCGGCAAGATCCCACGCGAGTACATCAACCCGACCAACCAGGGTCTCCAGAGCTCGCTCGACAACGGCGTGCTCGCCGGGTACCCGACGGTCGACGTCAAGGTGTCACTGGTCGATGGTCAGTACCACGACGTCGACTCCTCGGAGATGGCGTTCAAGATCGCCGGCCAGATGGCATTCCGCAAGGCCGCCGAAATGGCGAAGCCGGTCCTGATGGAGCCGATCATGGCCGTCGAGGTGGTCACGCCCGAGGAGTACATGGGCGACGTGATGGGCGACCTGTCGAGCCGCCGTGGTCGCATCGGCAGCATGGAGGCCCGGGGCAACACCCAGGTCGTCAACGCCACGGTGCCGCTGTCGGAGATGTTCGGATACAGTACGGACCTCCGTTCCCGCACCCAGGGACGAGCCACCTACACGATGCAGTTCTCGGAGTACCAGCAGGTGCCCGAAGCCATCGCCCAGGAAATCGTGAAGCGGGTCCGCGGCGAGTGATCGCCGCAGAACCGACGCACCGCAGTTCTTTGACAACCCACATCTGACAAACAAGAAACGACATTGGAGTCGCACGCATCATGAGCAAGCAGAAGTTCGAGCGCACCAAGCCGCATGTCAACATCGGCACGATGGGTCACATCGACCATGGCAAGACCACGTTGACGGCGGCGATTTCGAAGACGTTGTCGGAGCGTGGGTTGGCTGATTTCGCGGCGTTCGACACCATCGACAAGGCGCCGGAAGAGAAGGCTCGTGGGATCACGATCTCGATCGCGCACATCGAGTACGAGACCGAGAACCGTCACTACGCGCATGTGGACATGCCGGGTCACGCTGACTACATCAAGAACATGATCACGGGTGCGGCGCAGGTCGACGGTGCGATTCTGGTGGTGGCGGCGACCGATGGTCCGATGCCGCAGACGCGTGAGCACGTGCTGCTGGCCCGCCAGGTCGGCGTGCCGTCGATCATCGTTGCCTTGAACAAGGCGGACATGGTCGACGACGAAGAGCTCCTCGAACTGGTCGAGTTGGAAGTGCGCGAGCTGCTCAACGAGTACGAGTTCCCCGGTGACGACGCCCCGGTCATCCAGGTCTCGGCGCTCAAGGCGCTCGAGGGCGATGCCGAGTGGCAGGAGAAGATCATGGAGCTGATGAACGCTGCCGACACGTTCATCCCGGAGCCGGTGCGTGAGTTGGACAAGCCGTTCTTGATGCCGATCGAGGACGTGTTCACGATCACGGGTCGTGGCACGGTGGTGACCGGCAAGGTCGAGCAGGGCATCATCCACACGGGTGACGAGATCGAGATCGTTGGTCTGCGTGACACGCAGAAGACGACGTGTACGGGCGTCGAGATGTTCCGCAAGTTGCTCGATGAGGGCCAGGCGGGTGACAACATCGGTGCACTGCTTCGTGGCACGGCCAAGGAGGATGTGGAGCGTGGTCAGGTGCTGTGCAAGCCCGGCAGCATCACGCCGCACACGAACTTCGAGGGCCAGGTCTACATCCTGACCAAGGATGAGGGTGGCCGTCACAAGCCGTTCTTCAACAATTATCGGCCGCAGTTCTTCTTCCGGACGACGGATGTGACGGGCACGATCGAGTTGCCGGCGGGGACCGAGATGGTGATGCCTGGTGACAATGTGGAGATGACGGTGGAGTTGGGCAAGCCGATCGCGATGGACGAGGGTCTGCGGTTCGCGATTCGTGAGGGTGGCCGTACGGTGGGTGCGGGCCGCGTCACCAAGATCCTCAAGTGACCGCGACGATCTGAGACAGAAACGACACTGACATGGCACAGAGCATCAGAATCCGCCTCAAGGCGTTCGACCACGAGATCATCGACCAGTCGACGAAGAAGATCGTCGAGACGGTGACTCGCACCGACGCCACCGTGCGCGGCCCGATCCCGCTCCCCACCGACAAGCACCGGTACACGGTCATCCGTGGCCCGCACGTCGACAAGGACAGCCGCGAGCACTTCGAGATGCGGGTGCACAAGCGCCTCATCGACATCGTCAACCCGAACGGCAAGACGATCGACAGCCTGCAGCGCATCGAACTGCCGGCCGGTGTCGACATCGAGATCAAGATCCAGAACGCCTGAGCCGTGACAGCTGGGGTCCGACCCCAGCTGTCCCGCACGGCTCCGGTTGTGAAATCCGGTTGTGAAATCCGGTTGTGAAAGAGGTGTGAACAGCGGCCCCGACGGGGTCGCTGTTCGCGTTTACGGGTAGACAGTGCCCCATGAGTGCGCTGCCGCCCCCGGCTCCCGGCGTCACGCCGGTCCCGACCCGATCGGCGGCCAAGCGCGCCCGACGACGTGGAGCGTCGCTGATCGTCGCCGTGGCCGCGGTCGCATGGGCTGCCGGACTCACCGGAGCGCTCGTCGGCAGCCAGGTGTCGGATTGGCTCGACTCGCCGCCGACGAGCGCCAGTGACGAGCCGATCAACGTGTCGGATGCGACCGGCCCGATCGAGGCGCGGCTCGACGTCGGCAAGGTGATCGACCACATGGCGGCCTCCGTCGTGACGATCAGCGCCGATGTGGAGAGTTCGCTGGGGACCGGACAGTCGGTCGGCACCGGAGTGATCGTGTCGTCCGACGGGGAGATCCTCACCAACGCCCACGTCGTCGCCGGCGCATCCGAGATCCGTGTGCGTCTGGCCGGCGAGACCGAGCCACGCGAAGCCCGGCTGCTCGCCAGCGATCCGGGCAACGACCTCGCGCTGCTGCGGATGAGCGGCGACGGTTTCGACGCTGCCGTCTTCGCCGACCCCGACAGCGTCAACCTGGGTGATGAAGTGGTCGCGATCGGATTCGCCCTCGGCCTCGACGGTGACCCCTCCGTCACGCTGGGCATCGTCTCGGCGCTCGACCGCACGATCGGCACCGACGGCGCGTTCCTCGACGGCCTGATCCAGACCGATGCCGCGATCTCGTCGGGGAACTCCGGCGGTCCGCTGGTGAACGCGCGCGGTGAGGTCGTCGGCATCAACACCGCGGTCGCTCGCGACACCGCCACGTCGGCCGCCACCAACGTCGGGTTCGCGATCAGCGCCAAGGAGGCGCTGCCGGTGATCGAGGCGCTCCGGTTGCAGTCCGGCGGCACTCCCCGTGCGGAGGGCTACCTCGGCGTCGAGCTCGGTGATCGCAGCGACGGAGGACAGGGGGCAGTGATCCAGAGCGTGCAGGACGGCACCCCCGCCGACGAGGCCGGCGTCGAGGCGGGCGATCTCGTCGTCGCCGCCGACGGCGTCGCCATCGACGGTGCCACCGGGCTCATCGCGACGATCCGCGACCTGCAGCCCGGCGACTCCACCACGATCACCGTGATCCGTGACTCCGAACGCATCGAGCTCACCGTCACGCTCACCGATCGTCCCGAGGACTGAGCCGCGCCTCGGCCACTCGACCGAGGAGCTGGGCTGCCTACTGTGGCAGCGATGGACCAGATGCTCGGTGGCGCCCGCCCGTTCGGCCTGGGGTACTGGCCGCTTCCCGAGGACGCGCCCGACGTCGAGGTGCAGCGCGAAGCGGTGCGTCTCGTGTCACCCGACGGCGCGCTCGTTCGCGGTGTGCTCTGGACCCCGCCGACAGGTGTCCCCTGGAAGACCGCCGTGATCCTGTCGCACCCGCGCGGTGACTTCAGCGTGCACTACGCGTGTCCGCTGCTCGCGGCGGCCGGTTACGCCGTCCTCGGTTTCGGCACCCGCTACATGAACAACGACACCGACTGCCTCCACGAGGCGTGCATCACCGATGTCCGGACCGCGTACGACGAGATGATCCGCCGAGGCGCAGAAGCCGTGGTCCTGCTCGGCAACTCCGGTGGCGGCTCCCTGATGGCGATGGCGAATGCCGAACTGGGCATCGGTGACGGCTGGGTCGGCATGGCCGCGCACCCCGGGGAGGGGGTGTTCATGCTGCAGGTGATCGACCCGTCGGTCGCCGACGAGCACGATCCGTTCTCGACCGTGCCCGAACTCGACATGTACGACCCCGACAACGGGTGGCGGCCCTGGCCCGAGCCGTGCAGCTACGACCCGGCGTGGGTGGCGGCCTACCGGCAGGCACAGCGGGATCGGGTCGCCCGCATCGATGCGATCGCCGAGGCGTCGATCGCCGACGCTGGTGACGTCGTGCCCGAGTTGCGCACCGTCGACAGGTCGACCGACCCCGCTCGATGGCGCGAGCTGCGTCGTCGGGCAGTGTTCACCAGGTATCTGACGATCTACCGGACGCTCGCCGACCCCGCCTACCTCGACCTGTCGATCGACCCCGACGACCGACCGATGGGTTCGCTGTTCGCGTTCCCCGACCCGTTGGATGCCAACTACGGCCGCGGTGGCCTGGCTCGCACGATGACGGCGCGCGGGTGGCTCAGCACGTGGTCGGGCCTGTCGAGTCGTGCCAAGCTCGCCGACACGATGCCGAACGTGACGGTGCCGACGATGCTCGTGCATCCGACCGCCGACACCGAGATCCGCGTTCGGCAGGCGAAGGAGATCGTCGATGCTGCAGGTGCCGACGACGTCACGTACCTCGAGATGAAGGGTGCCCCCCACTACCTCGAGGGGCACCGACCCGAGGCGATCGACGCGGTCGCAGCGTGGATCGCCGCCCGTTTCCCCTGATCAGTCGCGGCGGCTGATCGCCAGGCGCACGCCGAGCGTCGCGATGGCGAGCCCGCCCGCTCCACCGAGGCGTGCGAGCCGTCGTGGCGACCGCGCGAACCAGGACCGCGCGGTGCCGGCAGCGAGCGCCCACACGCTGTCGGATGCCAGGGCGACCGCCGTGAAGACGAGCCCGAGGACGGCCATCTGGAGCGCTGCGGGCGCGGCGTCGGCGCGCACGTACTGAGGGAGGACGGCGGCGAAGAACACGATCGTCTTGGGGTTCGAGATGCCGACGACGAAGCCATCGAGCAGGAGCGACCGGTGCGGTCGGATCTGGGTGGCGTCGGCCACCCGGGCGAGTTCCCCGCGCCGTCGGAACGTCTGGATGCCGAGCCACACCAGGTACAACGCGCCGACGAACTTCACCGTGTTGTAGGCGAGCACGGAACGCTCCAGCAGCGCCCCCACCCCGACGGCCACGCTGAGCGCCTGCACGTAGAACCCCGCCGCGTTGCCGAGCACCGTGAGCACGGCAGCCCGTCGCCCGTAGGCGAGCGCCCGGCTCACCACGAACATCACGCTCGGGCCCGGGATGACGATGATCGCGAAGGCCAACACCGCGAACGCCGCGAGTGCATCAGGAGTGGGCACGGCGGCATCTTGCCTGTTCGGCCACGCCCGGGTCCAGCGCCTTGCGTTCGAGTCCGGATCGGGGCGAACGGAGTAGACACTGGATCGTGACGGCGACGGCGCGGACGCGCGGTGCACTCGGTTGCGCAGTCGCAGTGTTCGCCGTGTTCGTCGTCGGATGGATCCTGTCGACGGTCGACAGCGGTCGCGGGTTCGCCCGTTGGGACCAGTCGCTCGCCGAGTGGGGATCGACACATGCCACCGGGTCGACGACCCTGGTCTGGAAGGCGGTCACGCTGCTCGGCAGCGCGTATGTGCTCGTCCCCGTGTTGGCGGTGGTTGCGCTCGTCGACTGGATCCGTCGGCGCGATCCGTCGACACCGTGGTTCCTCGCGGTGGTCGGCCTCGGGGGCACGTTGCTCAACAACGCGCTGAAGCGGATCGTCGACCGCGATCGGCCGGACGTCGTCCATCTCGTCGAGGCCGCGGGCACCTCCTTCCCGTCCGGGCACTCCGCCGCCTCCGCGTCGTGCTGGCTCGCCGTGGCGCTCGTGGCACGTCGTTGGTCGCCGAGAACCGGATGGGTGATCTCGGCGTTCGTCCTCGCCTGCATCGTGGCACTCAGCCGCACGATGCTCGGCGTGCACTACGTCACCGACGTGGTCGCCGGGCTGGTGGTCGGATGGTCGTGGTGCCTGTTGTGGGCGATCGTGCTCGGGTTCGTCCCGGCGCGTCGGTGACGGGGTCGTCTACGAGTGGGACGGGGCCGATCGGACGAACCAGGCCGCGGCGGCGGTCGCCAGCCCGAGCCCGGTGTTGGCCCCGGTGGCGATCGCGGTTCGACCCGACAGGTCGGGCATCGCGGCGGCGGTCCAGTTCGATCGGGCCACGACCGGACTCCACGAGGGTGGAGAAGGGCGCCAACGCGTGTTGGAAGGCCGCACCGGCGCCCATAGCATTGCATGGCCGTGATCGGGAGGCATTCCGGTCACCAAACCATTCAGCAACCGATGTCTGAGCAGGCCGCCCGCAACGTCGGGACCGGAACCACCCAGCAACTTCATGATCTCGTGCTCCGCACGCTCGTCCTGCCGTGAACTCGGTAGTCGCAGCGGCGGAGCATTTGCGTGGATAGCCGTTCGTCAACAGACCAGCGGCTCGATCAACTCAAGAGGAACAACGCCGCCATGGCACAACAATCGATCGTCGGCGAGAAGGTCGGCATGACACAGACGTGGGTGGACGACAAAGTCGTTCCGGTCACGGTGCTGCGCGTCGAGCCGATGCGCATCGTCCAGATCAAGACCAACGAACGCGACGGCTACACCGCCCTGCAGGTCACCTACGGGCACCGCAAGGCGAACAAGCTCACCAAGCCCGCCGCCGGACACTTCGAGAAGGCCGGTGTCGCTCCGGGCAAGCGCCTCGTCGAACTGCGCCTCGATTCGGTCGACGGGTTCGAGGTCGGCCAGGAACTGACCGTCGAGCAGATCCCCGCCGGCACGATCGTCGACGTCACCGGCACCAGCCGAGGCAAGGGCTTCGCCGGTGTGATGAAGCGTCACAACTTCAAGGGGCAGCCGGCATCGCACGGCAACAACAAGAGCCACCGCAAGCCCGGAGCCATCGGCTCGTGTGCCTTCCCCGCACGCGTGTTCAAGGGCCAGCGCATGGCCGGCCACATGGGCCACGAGCAGGTCACGACGCAGAACCTCGAGGTCGTCGAGTCCGACGCCGAGCGCAACCTGTTGTTGATCAAGGGTTCGGTTCCCGGCCCCGCCGGCGGTGTCGTGCTCGTGCGCAACGCCGTCAAGAAGGCCGGACAGCTCGCAGGAAAGGCAGGCTGATCATGGCCGACGTCACACTCAAGACCGCATCCGGCAAGGACTCCGGCACGATCGCCCTCGACGACGAGGTCTTCGGCGTGCAGCCGAACGTGCCCGTCATGCACCAGGTGGTCACCGCGCAGCTCGCAGCTCGCCGCTCGGGCACGCAGAGCACCAAGACCCGCTCCGACGTCCGCGGTGGCGGCCGCAAGCCCTACGCACAGAAGGGCACCGGCAACGCCCGCCAGGGCTCGATCCGTGGCCCGCACTTCTCCGGCGGTGGCGTCGCGCTCGGCCCGAAGCCGCGCAAGTACGACCAGAAGACCCCGAAGAAGATGGTGAAGTTGGCGCTTCGTTCGGCCCTGTCCGATCGTGCCGCCGAGGGCAAGGTCGTCGTCGTCGACAGCTGGGGCTTCGAAGCACCCAAGACCAAGGACGCCAAGGCCGCCCTCGACGCGCTCGGCATCGACGGCACCGCACTGGTGGTCGTCGGCCGCGACGACGCCGCTGCCGCCCTGAGCTTCCGCAACCTGCCCAAGGTCCAGATCATCGGCCCGGGCGAACTCAACGCCTACGACGTGCTCTGCAACGAGTGGATCGTGTTCACCAAGGACGTGCTGCCCGCCGGCACGCCGGTGTCCGACGAGCCGAGCACCAGCGAGAAAGCAGCCAGCTGATGAAGGATCCCCGCGACATCATCATCGCTCCGGTCGTCTCCGAGAAGAGCTACGCGCTCATCGAGACCGGCGTCTACACGTTCAAGGTGAGCCCGAAGGCCTCCAAGCCCGAGATCCGCGACGCCGTCGAGGCGATCTGGGGCGTCGAGGTACTCAAGGTCAACACCCTGAACCGCAACGGCAAGCGCAAGCGCACCCGTGGCACCAACCGCATCGGTACCCGGCCCGACACGAAGCGGGCCATCGTCACCCTGGCAGCGGGCGAGATCCCGCTGTTCGAGAACTGAGCTGATCATGGCCATTCGTTCCCGCAAGCCCACCAGCCCCGGCCGTCGCTTCCAGACGAGCTCCGACTTCAGCGAGATCACCAAGACCACGCCGGAGAAGTCGCTGCTCGTCAAGAAGAACAAGACCGGTGGCCGCAACAGCTACGGCCGCAAGACCTCGCGTCACCGCGGCGGCGGCCACAAGCAGCAGTACCGCATCATCGACTTCAAGCGTGTCAAGGACGGCGTGACCGCGAAGGTCGCTGCCATCGAGTACGACCCGAACCGCACCTGCCGCATCGCGCTGCTCCACTACAACGACGGCGAGAAGGCGTACATCCTTGCCCCGCGTGGACTCAACGTCGGCGACACCGTCGAGAGCGGCCACGGCGCCGACATCAAGCCGGGCAACGCCATGCCGCTGCGCTACATCCCCGTCGGCACCACCGTTCACAACGTCGAGCTGCGTCCCGGCCAGGGCGGCAAGATCGGCCGGTCGGCCGGCATCGCGGTGCAGCTCGTGGCGAAGGAGGGCGACTACGCAACGCTGCGCATGCCCTCCACCGAGATGCGTCGCGTGATGATCGACTGCCGCGCCACCGTCGGTGAGGTCGGCAACAGCCAGCACGAGCTCGTCAAGATCGGCAAGGCCGGCCGCAACCGCTGGAAGGGCAAGAAGCCCCAGACCCGTGGCGTTGCGATGAACCCGGTCGACCATCCGCTCGGTGGTGGCGAAGGCCGCACCTCCGGCGGCCGTCCCGCCGTGTCACCGTGGGGCAAGCCCGAGAGCCGCACCCGCAACAAGAAGAAGGCGAGTCAGCAGTTGATCATTCGCCGCCGTCGTACGAGCAAGGGTCGCCGCTGACGCGGCAAGGAAGGTAACTCCGCATGTCTCGCAGTCTCAAGAAGGGCCCGTTCGTGGACGACCATCTTCTCAAGAAGATCGACGCCCAGAACGCCGCCGGCGAGCGCAAGGTCGTCAAGACCTGGTCGCGTCGCTCCACCATCATCCCCGACATGGTCGGCCACACGATCGCCGTCCACGACGGTCGCAAGCACGTCCCGGTCTACGTCACCGAGTCGATGGTCGGCCACAAGCTCGGGGAGTTCAGCCCCACCCGCACGTTCAAGTTCCACGCGGGCATGGAGCGCAACTCGAAGGGTCGCCGCTGATGACCGGACCGAAGCTCAACGAGAAGTCGTTCGTCGCCGGCGAGCGCTCGGGCACGAAGGCCACCGCTCGCTACGTGCGTGCGTCGGCCTCGAAGGCCCGCGCCGTGCTCGACCTGATCCGCGGTCTCGACGTGCGTAGCGCCGACGAGGTGCTGCAGTTCACCGATCGCCACATCGCCCGTGACATCCGCAAGGTGCTCGCCAGCGCCGTCGCCAATGCCGTCAACAACGACGACCAGGACGCCGACGAGCTGTACGTCGTCGCCTGTTTCGCCGACGAGGGCCCGACGCTCAAGCGGTTCCGCCCTCGTGCCCGTGGTCGTGCGACGCGCATCAACAAGCGCAGCTGTCACATCACGGTCATCGTCGCTCGCATGAGCGACGACCGCATCGCGATCATCCAGGCCCGCCAGGAGCGCGCCGGTGGCAGCACCGGCCGCGGCCGCCCCCAGTCGAGCGCCGCCAGCCGCCGTGCCCGCGTCGAGCGCAGCCGCCAGCAGGCTGCCGAGACGACCGACACGTCCGATACGACGGACGACGTCGTCGATGCCGAGATCGTCGACGAAGAGATCGACGAGGTCGAGGAGTCGACCGACGTCGTCGAGGCGACCGACACCGACCTCACCGAGGCGTCCGACACCGACCTCACCGAGGCGTCCGACACCGACGTCGTCGAGGCGTCCGACACCGAAGTCACCGAAGCAGCAACCGATGCCGACGTCGCCGACGCCGACGACGAGGGAGCGACCAAGTAATGGGTCAGAAGATCAATCCGTACGGCTTCCGTCTGGGAGTGACCACCGACTGGAAGTCGCGTTGGTTCTCCGAGCGCGAGTACAAGGACTACCTCACCGAGGACTGGACGATCCGTCAGGAGATCATGACGCGTCTCGAGTCCGCGGCGATCAGCCGCATCGAGGTCGAGCGCACCCGTGACAAGCTCCGCGTCGACGTGCACACCGCACGTCCGGGCATCGTCATCGGTCGTCGTGGCGCCCAGGCCGACGAACTCCGTCAGCTGATCACCAAGATCACCGGCAACCCGAAGATCCAGCTCAACATCGTCGAGATCAAGAACCCCGAACTCGATGCCGCGCTGATCGCCCAGGGCGTCGCCGACCAGCTCGTCAACCGCATCGCCTTCCGCCGTGCCATGAAGCGCGCCGTGCAGAACGCACAGCGCGCCGGCGCCCTCGGGATCCGCGTCCAGTGCTCGGGCCGCCTCGGCGGCGCCGAGATGAGCCGTACCGAGTGGTACCGCGAAGGCCGGGTGCCGCTGCACACGCTGCGCGCCGACATCGACTACGGAATGCGCGAGGCCAAGACCACCAGCGGCCGTGTCGGCGTCAAGGTGTGGATCTACAAGGGAGACATCCTCCCGTACAAGAAGCTCAACGAGGACAAGATCGCCCGTGAGGCCGCCATGGCCGTCGGCGAGACGTCCGGCCAGGGCGGACCCCGCAAGGTCGTGTCGTCGGGCGGGCCCCGTGATGCAGCTCCGGTCGCCGAGACCCAGCCGCTGATCCGCGATGCCGATCCGGAACTCGAGAAGCTGCTCGACGAAGAAGAGGCGATCGCCAAGCGCACCGCGCAGGGCGAGGGCCACGAGACGCCGCACTTCCGCGGCGAGGACTGAAAGGGGACGAACCATGCTGATGCCACGCAAGGTCGCCCATCGCAAGCACCACCGCGGCCGCACCAAGGGCCTCACGAAGGGCGGCTCCGGCCTGAACTTCGGTGAGTACGGGATCCAGGCACTCGAGCCGGGCTGGCTGACCGCCCGCCAGATCGAGGCTGCCCGTATCGCCATGACCCGCTCGATCAAGCGCGGCGGCAAGGTCTGGATCAACGTGTTCCCGGACAAGCCGGTCACGAAGAAGCCGGCCGAGACCCGCATGGGCTCCGGCAAGGGCAACCCCGAGTTCTGGGTGGCCGTCGTCAAGCCGGGACGGACGCTCTTCGAGCTGTCGTACCCGAACGAGGAGCTCGCCAAGGAAGCGCTCAACAAGGCGATCCAGAAGCTCCCGATCAAGGCCCGCATCATCACCCGTGAGGAGGAGATCTGACATGGCGAAGAAGAACGACCTCGTCGAACTCAGCCTCGGTGAGCTCATCGACGAACTGAAGGCCACCAAGCAGGAGGCGCTCAACCTGCGCTTCCGCAACGCGACCGGCCAGCTCGAGAACACCGCCGAGATCGGCAAGGTGCGCAAGCAGGTCGCTCGTATCAACACCCTCATCCGCCAGCGTGAGATCGCTGCGGCCGAGGCCGGACAGTGAGTGACTCCGACATGCCAGAAGCAACCCCCACATCAACGGCAACCGAGGCGCAGGAGCGCAACGTGCGCAAGACCCGCGAGGGCACGGTCGTCTCGAACGCCATGGACAAGACGGTCGTCGTGGCCGTCGTCGACCGCGTGCGTCACGCCAAGTACAACAAGTTCGTGCTGCGCACGAAGAAGCTGTACGCACACGACGAGACCAACGACGCCGGCGTCGGCGACAAGGTCCGTGTGATGGAGACCCGCCCGCTCAGCAAGAACAAGCGCTGGCGCATCACCGACATCCTGGAGCGTGCGAAGTGAGCCTGCGAACAGACGAGAAGGTGGCACAGTGATCCAGCAGGAATCCCGACTTCGGGTCGCCGACAACTCCGGCGCCAAGGAAGTGCTCTGCATCAAGGTCCTCGGTGGTACCCGCCGTCGCTACGCCTCGATCGGCGACATCTTCGTCGCCACGGTCAAGGATGCGATGCCGGGCGCCGCGGTCAAGAAGGGCGAAGTCGTCAAGTGCGTCGTCGTGCGCACCAAGAAGGAGAAGCGCCGTCCCGACGGCAGCTACATCCGCTTCGACGAGAACGCGGCCGTCCTGATCAAGGACGACCTGACGCCACGCGGCACCCGCATCTTCGGCCCGGTGGGCCGCGAGCTGCGCGACCGCAAGTTCATGCGCATCGTGTCGCTGGCACCGGAGGTGTTGTGAGATGAAGTTGAAGAAGGGTGACACCGTCGAGGTGATCACCGGCAAGGACAAGGGCAAGCAGGGCGAGATCGCCTTCGTCTTCCCCAAGACCAACAAGATCATCGTCAACGGCATCAACGTTGCGTCGAAGCACCAGAAGGCCCGCCGCGCCAACGAAGCCGGCGGCATCATCGAGAAGGATCTTCCCCTCGACGCCAGCAACGTGATGCTGGTGCACAAGGGCAAGAAGGTCCGCGTCGGCTACAAGACCAAGGACGACGGCACGAAGGTGCGCATCGCCCGACCGAGTGGAGAGGTGATCGGATGAGCACCGCGACCGCAAACCCTGACACCAACACGGCGATCCCGCGTCTCAAGGCGCGGTACAACGACGAGATCAAGGCCAAGCTGCAGGAGGAACTGGGTATCCAGAACGTCATGCAGGTGCCGGGTCTCGAGAAGATCGTGATCAACATGGGCGTCGGTCGGGCCGCCGGCCAGCCGTCGCTCATCGAGGGCTGCGTCGCCGACCTCACGGTGATCTCGGGCCAGAAGCCCGTCGTCACCAAGGCCCGCACCTCGATCGCCAACTTCAAGCTCCGCGAGGGCCAGGCCATCGGGGTCAAGGTCACCTTGCGTGGCGACCGCATGTGGGAGTTCCTCGACCGTCTGATCTCGGTCGCCATTCCCCGTATCCGTGACTTCCGCGGTCTGCCCGCCAACTCCTGGGACGGCCACGGCAACTACACCTTCGGTCTCAACGAGCAGACGATGTTCGCCGAGATCGATCCCGACAAGGCCGACCAGCAGCGGGGCATGGACATCACGATCGTGACGACGGCTCAGGACAACGAGGGCGGCAAGGCGCTCCTCGAGGCCTACGGCTTCCCCTTCAAGAAGGGTGCCGAGGCCGACAACGAGCCGCGCAAGAAGAAGAACCGTGGCCCGCGCTACGGCGGCAAGAAGAAGTGAACCGAGGCGACTGACATGGCAAAGAAAGCATTGATCAACAAGGCCAACGCGAAGCCGAAGTTCAAGGTGCGTGGCTACACCCGCTGCCGCCGCTGCGGCCGCGCCCGTTCGGTCTACCGCAAGTTCGGCCTCTGCCGTCTGTGCCTGCGCGAGCTCGCACACGCCGGCGAGATCCCCGGTCTGACGAAGTCGAGCTGGTGAGGAGACAACCATCATGATGACCGATCCCATCGCCGACATGCTCACGCGGGTCCGCAACGCGAACACCGCCAAGCACGACGAGGTGCGCATGCCCTCGTCCAAGCAGAAGGTCGCCCTCGCCGAAGTCCTCCAGAAGGAGGGCTACATCGAGAGCTTCGAGACCGCGCCGTCACCCAAGGGTGTGGGCGAGGTGCTGACCATCAAGATGAAGTACTCGCCCGATCGTGACCGCACGATCATGGGCCTGCGTCGCATCTCGACGCCGGGCCTGCGCGTGTACCGCAACGCCGGCACCGTCCCCCGAGTTCTCGGTGGCCTCGGCGTCGCCGTCCTGTCCACCTCCCAGGGCCTCATGACCGACCGCGAGGCGCGCAAGCGCAACGTCGGCGGCGAGGTCATGTGTTACGTCTGGTGACCCGGGCCGGGAAGAGAGAGAAGTAGAGACATGTCTCGAATCGGAAAAGCACCCATCACGGTTCCGGCCGGCGTCGACGTCAAGATCGACGGCCGCACGATCTCGGTCAAGGGCCCCAAGGGTGTCCTGGAGCGGGAGATCCCCGGCACCATCACCATCACGCAGGACGGCGACACGCTGACCTGCGAGCGCCCGAACGACGAGAACCGGACCAAGGCGATGCACGGCCTCACCCGCAGCCTCGTGAACAACATGGTCATCGGCGTCACCGACGGGTTCAAGAAGGAACTCGAGATCGTCGGCGTCGGCTACCGTGCCGAGGCCCAGGGTCCGAATGCCCTGCGCCTGAACCTGGGATTCAGCCACTCGGTCGACGTCAAGGCTCCCGAGGGCATCGCCTTCGAGGTGCCGGCGCAGACCCAGGTGATCGTCACCGGCATCGACAAGGAAGTGGTCGGCCAGGTGGCCGCCAACATCCGCAGCATCCGCAAGCCCGAGCCGTACAAGGGCAAGGGCGTCCGCTATGCGGGCGAGCGTGTGGTGCGCAAGGCCGGCAAGGCCGGAAAGAAGTAACGGAGCGTCTCATGACCAAGATCGCCCAAGCCCGTCGCACTGGCCGCATCCGCCGCCACCGTCGCGTCCGCAAGAAGATCCACGGCACCGCCGCACGTCCGCGCATGGCCGTGTTCCGGTCCAACAAGCACCTGTCGGTGCAGTTGATCGACGACGACGCCGGCACCACGCTGGCCGCCGCGTCCACCAACGAGGCCGACCTGCGTTCGGCCGGTTCCGGCTCGAGCGTCGAGGCCGCAACGCGCGTCGGCCGACTGATCGCCGAACGTGCGAAGGCCGTCGGCGTCGACAAGGTCGTGTTCGATCGTGGTGGCTTCGCCTACCACGGCCGTATCGCCGCTGTTGCCGCTGCCGCCCGTGAAGCAGGACTGGAGTTCTGATGTCGTTCCCGATGAACAATGACAACCGCGGCGGTGGCCGCGACAACCGTGGAGGAGGCCGTGACGGTCGTGACGGTCGTGACGGTGACGACAGCGGACTGCGCGAGTCGCGCGTCATCACGATCAACCGCGTCGCCAAGGTCGTCAAGGGCGGGCGGCGGTTCTCCTTCACCGCGCTCGTGGTGATCGGCGACGGCAACGGTCGCGTCGGTCTTGGCTACGGCAAGGCGAAGGAAGTCCCGCTGGCGATCCAGAAGGGCACCGAGGAAGCCAAGCGCAACCTCTTCGAGGTGCCGATGGCCGGGAGCACGATCATCCATCCCGTGCTCGGCACCACCGGTGGCGGCAAGGTCATGATGAAGCCGGCGGCTCCCGGTACCGGCGTGATCGCCGGCGGCGCCGCCCGCGTCATCCTGGAAGAGGCCGGCGTGCACGACGTGCTCTGCAAGTCGCTCGGCTCGGCCAACCACATCAACGTCGCCCGCGCCACCGTCGCCGGGCTGAAGTCGTTGCAGCGGCCCGACGAGATCGCTGCTCGTCGCGGCCTGCCCGCCGACCAGTTCGTGCCGAAGGGCCTGCTCGACGCCTACAACGAGCGCCAGAAGACCCGTGCCGGCGCCGCCACCGCTGGGAGCGCGCAATGAGCCAGTCCACCAACGCTGCCACGATCACCGTCACGCAGGTCAAGTCGTCGATCGGCACGAAGCCCAAGCACCGCGGCACGCTCCGCGCGCTCGGCCTCGGCAAGATCGGCTCGACCAACACCCTGCCCGACCGCCCCGAGATCCGCGGCATGCTCGCTCGGGTACCCCACCTGATCGACGTCGTCGAGTCGACCGACGCGGACGCCAAGAAGGAGAGCTGACCATGCAGGTCCACGATCTCGCACCGTCGCCCGGTGCCACCAAGAACGCCAAGCGCGTCGGTCGCGGTACCGGCGGCAAGGGCGGCAAGACCGCCGGTCGCGGCAGCAAGGGCCAGCGCGCCCGCAACACCGTCGCCCGCGGTTTCGAGGGCGGGCAGACCCCCCTCAAGCAGCGCGTGCCGAAGCTGAAGGGGTTCAACAACCCGTTCCGCGTCGAGTACCAGGCGGTCAACCTCCACACGCTCGGTGACCTCGCCGAGAAGACCGGCTCGTCGACGATCGATCCCGAGGTGCTCGTCGCCCACGGTGTCGTGCGCAAGAAGTCGTTCGTCAAGGTGCTCGCCCGCGGCGAGATCTCGACGAAGGTCGATCTGCACGTCCATGCGATCTCCTCCGCCGCTGAAGCCGCCGTGACGGCCGCAGGCGGTACGGTCACCCTGATCGAACTGCCCTTCCGCGAAGAGGGCAAGGCCGGTCGACCGGCCGTCAAGGGCAACCAGTTCGCCAACCGCTGACCGCTCGCACGAGCACCGTCAGCACCAACCGCACGACGTGAAGAAGGGCCTCCCCGCGTGATTTCCAGCTTGATGAACATCTTCAAGGTCCACGACCTTCGGAACAAGATCCTGTTCGTCATCGTCATGGTCGCGGTCTACCGATTCGGTGTCGCCATCCGGGTGCCCGGTGTCGACCCGATCGCCATCGAGCAGTTGCGCGAATCCGCAGGCCAGCAGGGAGCGCTCGGCTTCCTGAACCTGTTCTCCGGCGGCGCGTTCGAGAGCTTCTCGATCTTCGCGCTCGGAATCATGCCGTACATCACGGCCAGCATCATCATGCAGGTGCTCGGTGTGGTGATCCCGAAACTGGAGGAACTCCAGAACGAGGGTGCGGTCGGCCAACGCAAGATCACCCAGTACACCCGCTATCTCACGATCGGCCTCGCGACGCTGCAGGCCACCGGCCTCGTGTTCATCTTCGGGACCGGCCGCGGTACGGCGTTCTTCTCCGCCGCGAGTGCGGCGCCGACCGTGCCACTGTTGCCCGACGGCGTGTGGCCGCGGGGCTACCTGATCATCCCGACGCTCGTCGCCGGCACGGCCGTGCTGATGTGGATGGCCGAGATGATCTCGCAGCGCGGCATCGGCAACGGCATGTCGATGATCATCTTCGCCTCGGTCGTGTCGTCGTTGCCCGGCGGCTTCTGGAGCATCCTGCAGCTCAACGGCACGTTCTGGTTCGTGGCGATGGTCACCTTGACGCTGTTCA
>CAVQJG010000019.1:0-25566 GCA_963712775.1 Ilumatobacteraceae bacterium
ACCCGCCCTGCTCGGCCTGCTCGTGATCGTCAACGCGGCCGTGGCGAAAGGTGCTGCCGGCGCGTTCCGACTGGTCGGCCGCCGACTCCACCGTGCCCTCGACCTCGTCGTGATCGGCGTGCTGGTGTTCTTCGCCTTCCAGCCCTGGGTGTCGATCGATGCGACGACGCGCCTGCTGATCGGGGCGATCGCGTTCATCCTGATCTTCGTCTGGTTCTACACCGACTTCACCGAGCAGCGCACGCGCGCCGAACGCAAGGCCGAGAAGGCCACGCAACGAGCCGAACGGGGCCCGCGCGACAGCACCGAGATCGGCCGACAGGCGGGTCGTGCGGTGGGCGGTGCCGCCAGGTCCGCCAAACGGTGGAAGGACGGGCTGGCGGGCGAGGGAGCGTCGGAGCAGCCGCAGCCGGCGTCGTGGGATCCACCGACTCCTCCCGAGTAGCGGCCCGTAGGATTGCTCGCATGACCTTCGAGCAGCCCGCACCCGACCTCGCGAAGATCATCGCCGCCCTCGAGGAGTGGGAGAAGGGCGACGAGACCCCGGGTCGCACCCTCGCCAACATGAAGACCGCCGGCCTGCCACAGGTGCTCGCACAGCTGGCCGCCGAGGGCTGGACTCCCTCGGGGTGACCCCACGTCCGCGCGGGGGAGCGCAGCAGATCCCGCGCCCCGACGTCTGGACCGAGCACCACGAGCCGCCCTGGGCCGACGGAGCGTCCTGGGCGGTCGACGACCTCGTGCGACCGGTCCCCGAGCATGCAGGACCGCTGTTGCCCTCGTTTCCGGGCGCCCGCGTCTCCGCCGTGCTGATCGCGCTGGTCGACGGCGAAGACGGCGCCGAGGTCCTGCTGACGCGACGGTCGATGGAGATGCGCAACCATCGTGGGGAGATCAGCTTTCCCGGGGGCCGTCTCGACCCCGGTGAGACCCCTGTCGAGACGGCGCTCCGCGAGGCCGACGAGGAGGTCGGCCTCGACCCGTCGGCACCCACGGTGGTCGGGGAGTTGGACCACTTGAACACGATCGTGAGCCGCAGCTACATCGTCCCGATCGTGTCGGTGCTCGACCATCGGCCGCGTCTGGAACCGCGAACGGGCGAGGTCGACCGGGTGTTCTGGACGCCCGTGCGGGAACTCACGCGGCCCGGCACCTACCGGATGGAGCGGTGGGGGAGTCCGCCGATGGATCGACCGCTGCACTTCTTCGAGCTCGACGACGAGACCGTGTGGGGCGCCACCGCACACATGCTCGTCGATCTGCTCACGTACTCCAGCCGCCGCTGAAGCTGAAGAACTGGCCGGTCTGGAACCGGCTGGTGCCGTCGAGCAGCACCGACGTGAACGACGCCAGCTCGTCCATCGTGCCGAGCCTGCGCATCGGCACCTGTGCCTCGATCGCTGCACGACGCTCCGGGTCGGTGTCGGCGCGCGAAGCCTTCAGGAATCCGGGGAAGTCCATGTAGTTCGTGCCGACGGCGTTGACCTGGATGCCGTCGCGGGCGTACTCGAGGCCGACGGCGCGCACCAGGCCGTTGGCTCCGGCCCGAGTGCCGCCGTAGATCGACGTGATCGGGTCCGGTCGTGCACCGGTGGCCGAGGTGAACACGACCACCTGGCCGCTCCCGGCGTCGACCATCGGGGGCAGTACCGCCTGCAGGCCGTGGAAGACCATGTCGAGGTTCATCCGCTTGACGCGTTCCCACTGGTCGACGGTCATGTCGAGGAACTTGCCGACGACGATCAGCCCGGTGACGAGACAGGCGGAGTCGATCCGGCCGAACCGATCGAGTGCCTGTGCGACCAGCGACCGGTTGCCCTCCGCGGTTGCCAGGTCGACGTCGGAGACGGTGAGCACGGCTGCGCCCGATGCCTCCAGTTCGGGGACCTGCTCGGCGAACGGCACGTCGACGCCGACCATCGAGTCGTCGCCGCCGGCCCCCTGCAGCACGAGGTCGAACCCTCTCGCCGCGAGCGTGCGAGCGAGCGCCGGCCCCACGTATCCGGTCGCCATCGTGATCACTGCAACGGGTCGCGTCGAACTCATGCGTGAATCTTCGCACCCGACGCGAGCATCGACGTCGTCGCGCCCGTCACCACGACGGATCGCCGGCGGACGGGCCGACCAGCGCCCACGGCCATCCCGCCGGACAACCACGGGCGTGATTCGTCAGCTCAGCTCGTGGAGGTGCCACGCTCCCTCGATTCCCGGAAGGTCATGGATGCCTCTATCCTCCAACATCACTGCGGTTCCGAGGAGCAGATCGCGCGTCGTCGAAGTCAGGAGGATCGTTCCGTTCGACGCCAGTGCCGTGACCTGCTCGACCAGCGCCACGGCGATCCCCGAGATCTCACCGTTGGCGTGTTCGTCGACTTCTCCCGCGTGGATGCCGGCCCGCAACCCCAGACCGACCTCCGCGAGGGCTCCTCGAATGTCCTGTGCCGTCCGGACGGCGGCAGACGCGGAGTCGAAGCTCGCAAGGATCCCGGCGCGAGTGCTCCGTATGACTCGGCCGCCATGCGCTGCGGTTCGGCGATGGAAGATCGCGTCGTTCTGCTCGACGAGTTGGCGATGACGGGTCGCTCCGATCGATGAATCCGGTGGGTCCGAACCGACGATGTCGGCGAACATCAGCGCAGCGAATCGGCGCTGCGCTGCGGCCGGCGGTCGAGTGCCCGTGAAGAACTCGATGACCGGATCGAGAATCTGACGCCAGTTGTCGGTGGCGTACATCAGGTGATCGGCGCCATCGATCTCGACGAGCTTCGAGTTCGGGATGAGTTCGGCGAGCGCACGTGCATTGCCGATCGACCTGAGCCGGTCACCGCGGAGGTGCACGATGATGGTCGGCGCACCGACACGGTGTGGTTCGGTCGCACTCACGATGGAGCCTGCGCCCAGCAGTTGTTCGCGGAAACCGTCGGGACTCACCGAGAGCCGATTCATCCGATTGATCCATCGGAGGAATGCCGGATTGTCGAGCTGACCGGGTGCGAGCAGCTTCACCCAGGCGTGTGCGTCCTCCCCCCACGTGCTCGCTGCATCGAGCATTTCCGCGATGACGTCGGCGGTATCTCGATGTGCCGGGCCGCTCAGCACCTTCGCTCGTTCGACGGCACTCGGCGGAGCCCGATCTCCGAGGAGGGCGAGCTTGTCGACGCGTTCAGGGTGACGCACAGCGAACAGCTGGGCCATCGATGCCCCCTCGGAGAGACCGAAGAGATTCGCTCGTTCCCATCCGACGGCATCCATGACGGTCGCGATGTCGGAGATGCGATCGTCGACAGTCGGTCGACCGTCGAAACGATCCGACACCCCGACCCCACGCTTGTCGAACTGGACCACGTGCAGGTGCGTACCCAAGTGATCCAGCATTCGACGATAGAACTCGTGATCCCAGAAGACGTCGACGTTCGACGTCAATGGCGGCACGAGCACGGTGCGTTCACCTGCGCCGAACTCCTGGTATGCGATTCGAAGCTTGCCGACGCGTGCGAAATGCGTCTCCGGTCTCGCAAGGCGGTTGCCCATTCGGTCGGTCCGGTCGCCCGGCCCCTGGGTGGCCACTTCCGGGTGCCGGAGGGACGGGTCGTGTTCGAGCACCCGAAGCTCCAGGTCCCGGATCTCGGTGGACGGATCGACACCGAGCTCATCGCGAAGATTGAGCCGAAGTGTCGTCAAGGAACGGAGTGCGTCTGCTTGATTCCCCGCCCGGTACTGGGCGGTGACGAGGATGGCCCAGAGTGATTCGCGCACCGGGTGGTCGAGGCACAGCCGGTCGAGATCGGCGATGACGTCGGTGTCACCGGACTGGACGCGAGCGCGATGAAGCCGTTCGGCGGCCGCCAGTCGGAGTTCGTCGAGTCGTCGCCGTTCATGGTCCAGCGCGATGCACGGGCTCGTTCCGAGAAGGGGCTCGCCTCGCCAGCGCGCCAGCGAGGTCGCGAGGCGGTCGATGTCGTCCGGCTGCTCGAGTGCGATGACCACGTCGTCCACGTCGACGTCCGCCTCGAGGCGGTAACCAGACCCGACGGTGACGATCAGGTCGTCGATGCCCAACTCGGCGCGCAGCCGGGAGATGTGGAAGTGAAGGGCTCGACGACCGGACCCGGGCGGCCCACCGTCCCACGCGACATCGAGGAGCCGTTCGGCGTTCAGGACGGTGCGTCCACGCAGTGCCAGGAGGCTGAGGATGGTGCGGCGCAGGGGAGAACCAGGCGCGTGCGACGCGCCGTTGTCGTCGATCACGTCGACAGGACCCAGCAGTCGCACTTGCGGCATCGCCCTCCCCTCGGTCGATCCGGCCCCGAAGGTACCAGAACCGCGGTGGTGGTCGTCCGAGGTCACGTACCGCTTGCCTCGAGGGCGTCGGCCACAGCGGCATCGAACGCCGCGCCGTCGAGGAGTGCGGCTCCGTTTGCGATCGAAGCGATCGCGTCCGCCACCGCTTGTTCGAACGCAGTGCCGTCGAGCAAGAGCGACTGTGGACGCCACGCTCGAACCTGCGCGCTGTACGGGGCCGGGGTCGACGTTCGGGAAGCGAACGATGCCCCGGGGCTCAGTACCGCGGACCCGGCGATGGTGAGCCCGGCGACGATTCCGATGAGGGGGAGCTGTCGTCCCCCGGTGTTCGGGCGCTCGGAGTAGGCGTGGAGGTGATGCGTCGTTGTCATACCACGCATCGTGAGACCGACTGGTGAGTGACCAGTGCCACGCGCGGTGAGCGCACGTCTCGCTCCGCTCACCGTGCGTTGCCGCAGGGGGCGGGCATTGATCAGCGTCGGGCGGGCGGAGCGCCGTCAGCGACGAGCTTCCACGCGTCATCGACATGGCGACGCTCGGTCGCCCGGCCGCCGATCGACACGCGCAGCACCGAGCGGCCGTCGAGCACCGTGCGAGTGAAGAGTGCACGGCCGGTCGCGTTCACCGCGTCGATCAAGTGGTCGGTCGCGGCGTCGGATGTACCGACGTCCTCGGCTCGGACCGCGAGACACAGCAGGTTCAGAGGGTGCGGGGCGACGATGTCGAATCGATCGTCGGACGCCACCCGGGCGGCGAGGTCCTGCGTGAGCTCGACGTGGCGTCGGATCATCGTCTGGAACGACTCCACACCGTCACAACGGATCGTGAACCAGAGCTTCAGCGCACGGAAGCGGCGGCCGAGGGGGATCTGCCAGTCGCGGTAGTCGATCACGGCGCCGGTCTCGGCGGCCTCCGACCGGAGGTACTCGGGCAGGATGCTGAGCGCCCCGAGCAGCGCCGCACGATCGGCGGTCCAATAGAGGTCGCAGTCGAAGTTGACGCCCATCCACTTGTGCGGGTTCGTGCAGTACGAATCGGCGTAGCTCGAGGCCGTCGTTCACCCAGCGGAACTCCGGAGCCAGCGCAGCGATGCCGGACATCGCGGCATCGACGTGGAGCCAGACGTTCTCGGACGAGCAGATCGCTCCGATCGCCGGCGTCGGGTCGAACGCCATCGACGACGTCGTTCCGTGCGTCGAGCAGACGAAGAACGGCACGAGCCCCAGCCGGCGGTCAGCGGCGATCATCTCCGCGAGCGCATCAGCGCGCATCGCGAACGAGTCGTCGTGGGGGACGATGCGGATCCGATCGGTGCCGACACCTGCGATCCGCAGGCCCTTCTCGATGCTGGAGTGGGCCTGCGACGTGGCGTAGGCGACCAGACGGGTGGTGTCGCCATCGGCGTTGACTGCACCACCGGTGGCTCGCCAGCGGGCCGACAGGATCGCCACGAGGGTGGCCTCGCTGGCGGTGCCCTGGATCACGCCGCCGCCGTGTTCGCTGCGCGAATCGAAGCGATCGGGCAGATCGAGCAGCTCGCGCATCCAGTCGAGCATCAGGGTCTCGACCTCGGTGCATGCCGGCGACGTCACCCAGCTCATCCCCTGCACGCCGAGGCCGGCCGACAGCAGTTCGCCGAGGATCGACGGGTACGACGTGTTCGACGGGAAGTAGGCGAAGAAGCCCGGGTGTTGCCATTGGGTCAGCCCGGGCACGATGATCCGCTCCACGTCGGCCATGACCGTGTCGAACGACTCCGGGGCGGTCGGTGGGTGCTCGGGCAGCTGCGACCGGACGTCGCCGGGCTGTACCTCGGCTGCGACGGGGCGGCGCTCGACGCCCTCGACGTAGTCGGCGATCCAGTCGACGAGAGCGTGGCCGTGCGTTCTGAACTCTTCGGGGGTCACGGCGTGGAGGTTACGTCGCCGTCGATTCGGCTGCGGTTGCGGCGTACCCCCCACGCCACGCGGCCGAACACGATCAGCAGACCGCCGATCATCGCCATCGCCACCAGGTCCTGGTGCCAGCCGCCGCGCTCGGAGCTGCCGCAACCGGGGCGCTGGAGCGTGCCGACGCAGGCGGTCAGGTCCTGGTTCTCCGGCAGGAACGGGTTGGCGGTGTCGACCGTGATGTCGTCGGTCGGAACGGGGACCGTCGTCGCGGCGAACGCCGGCGTGGCCGGCGCCTCGGCGACGACGGCGAGCACCGTCGCGACACCGGCGAGGACGGTGAGTACAACGAGGATGCGGACCACCAGCGACGCTGATCTACGATTCACATCCTTGAGTCAACCGCTGCATCTCGATCGCCCCACCGTGCTCGTCGTCGACTTCGGCGCTCAGTACGCCCAGTTGATCGCCCGCCGGGTCCGCGAGCTGAAGGTCTACTCCGAGATCGTCCCGCATCGCATCACGGCGGCCGAGGTCGCCGAGCGCAAGCCGGCTGCGATCGTGCTGTCCGGTGGGCCGAAGAGCGTGCACGTCGAGGGGGCGCCGTCCCTCGATCCCGGCATCTACGACCTCGGGATCCCCGTGCTCGGCATCTGCTACGGCGCTCAGCTCATCGGTCAGCAGCTCGGTGGCGTCGTCGGTCGCGGGATGCAGGGCGAGTACGGCCGGGCGCGGATGACCCGTACCGGCCCGTCGCTGCTGCTCCCCGACGACGCGGCCGACACACACGATGTCTGGATGAGCCACTTCGACGGCATCACCGAGGCGCCCGAGGGATTCACGGTCACGGCGACGACCCCCGGCGCCCCGGTCGCGGTCCTCGAGAACGACGATCGGCGCATCTACGGCGTGCAGTTCCACCCGGAGGTCGTCCACTCGCCGCACGGCATGGCGGTGCTCGCACGGTTCCTGCACGAGCGTGCCGGGATCGGTGCCGACTGGGAGATGTCGTCGGTGATCGACGAGCAGGTCGAACTGATCCGCGAGCGGGTCGGCACCGATCGCGTGATCTGCGGCCTCTCGGGTGGCGTCGACTCGTCGGTGGCGGCTGCGCTCGTCCACAAGGCGATCGGGCACCAGCTCACCTGCATCTACGTCGACACCGGACTGATGCGCAAGGGCGAGAGCCATCAGGTGGTCGAGACGTTCCGGCGCAACCTCGGGATCGAGCTCATCCATGTCGACGCCGGATGGCGGTTCTTCGCCGCACTGGAGGGCGTGACCGAGCCGGAGGCCAAGCGCAAGGCGATCGGTGAGCAGTTCATCCGCGTGTTCGAGGAGAACACCGGGGGGCTGACCGACGCGAGGTTCCTGGTACAGGGCACGCTGTACCCCGACCTGATCGAGAGTGGCGGCACCGACGGCACCGCATCGGTGATCAAGAGCCACCACAACGTCGGCGGGTTGCCCGAGGACATGACGCTCGAGCTGATCGAGCCGTTGCGCGAGTTGTTCAAGGACGAGGTGCGCAAGCTCGGCACCGAGCTGGGACTGCCCGACGAGATGGTGTGGCGCCAGCCGTTCCCCGGTCCGGGCCTGGGCGTCCGGATCATCGGCGAAGTCACGCCGGAACGGGTCGCCCTGTTGCAGGAGGCCGATGCGATCGTGCGCGAGGAGCTGCGCCTCGCCGGGCTGGAACGGGAGATCTGGCAGTCGTTCGCGGTGCTCGCCGACATCCGCTCGGTCGGGGTGATGGGCGACGAACGCACCTACGGTCATCCGATCATCATCCGCGCGGTCACGAGCGACGACGCGATGACCGCCGACTGGGCCCGGATCCCGTACGACGTGTTGGAGACGATGTCGCAACGGATCATCAACGAGGTCCCCGGCATCAACCGCGTCGCCTACGACATCACCTCGAAACCGCCCGGCACGATCGAGTGGGAGTAGCCGGCACCTCTGGGGCAGGACCGCCGAGACGACAGCCACACTGACGCAGGTGTGACGAGCGTCTCAGAAGTTTCGTCAGGCTTTCGCAACACATTCGTCACATTCGCTAGGCTTGGCACTCGCAACTATGAGGCAACTCTCCGTCCGACGACTCCTTCGTGCCATCCCGATTGCCGTCGCCACGGCCATCATCGTCCCGGCGATGACGCCCGCGGTCGTACAGGCCCAGTCGGTCGATCAGCAACGTCAGAAGGTCGAGGACATCGTCGACGAACTGGAGCGCCTCGAGCAGCGCGCGTTGCAGATCGGTGAGGACTACAACGATGCGATCGACACCAAGGGCCAGCTCGACATCGAGATCGCCGACGCCGAGGCACGTATCGCCGAGCAGGAGGCCGAGCTCGCCCGGCTGCGCTCCAACCTGAGTGAGATGGCACTGCGGTCGTTCGTCGGTGGTGGTGCCGCTCCGCTCGGTCCGCTCTTCGAGGACTCCGAGAACCTGAACGACGCGCTGCAACGCGAGGAACTCGCCAAGGTGGCGCTCAGCGCCGGAGACGTGACGACCGACCAGCTCGACGCGCTCGTCAGCGAGATCGAGGACGAGCGTCGCGATCTCGACAAGAAGCGAGAGCAGGCGGAGCAGCTCGCCGACTCGCTCATCGATGCGAAGGCCGAAACCGACAAGCTGACCTCCCAGTACACCGACGCCCGCGCCGATGCAGAAGCGAAGCTCGGGCAGTTGCTGCGCCAAGAGGAGGAGCGCCGGGCCCGCGAGTCCGCACTGCGGATCCAGCAGCAGGCCCAGGCCGCGAGCACGGCATCATCCGGCGGCGGCGGCGGCGGTGGTGGCGGCGGCGGCAGCACGAGTGGGAGCAGCACCAGCGGCGGAGCTTCGAGCGGCAGCTCGGGTTCGTCCAGCGGGTCCTCGGGATCGGGTGGTGGGTTCAGCGCGCCGGCGGTGTCCTCGCGTTCGAGTCTCGCCGTCCAGGCCGCGCTCTCCCAACAGGGCACGCCCTACCGGTATGCGACCTCCACCCCCGGGGTCGGCTTCGACTGCTCCGGCCTCACCGCCTATGCCTGGGGGCAGGCCGGCGTGGGCCTGCCGCACCAGTCGAGGGCGCAGTTCGCCTCGACGCCTCGTGTACCGATCGATCAGGCACAGCCGGGCGACCTGCTGTTCTTCTACAGCCCGATCAGCCACGTGAGCATCTATCTCGGCAACGGCATGCAGGTGCATGCGCCGAGCACCGGCAAGACGGTGTCGACCGCTTCGGTCAACTGGGGCAAGGTCGTCGGCGTCGGTCGACCCGGCTGACCCTGTCACGATCGCCACGGCCCGGCTACGGTCGGCGGTCGTGCAGGAACCGATCCACGGCATCGACATCGAACGGGTCAGCGCATGGCTCGTCGACCACATCGACGGAGCGGTGGCTCCGTTCGAGTTCACCCTGATCGTCGGCGGTCGCTCGAACCTGACCTACACGGTCACCGATGCCAACGGCGTCAAGTACGTGTTGCGCCGCCCGCCGACCGGGGCCGTGCTCGCCACCGCCCACGACATGGCGCGTGAACACAAGATCATCTCGGCGGTCGGGCTCACCGACGTGCCCGTGCCGCCGGCGCTCGGGCTCTGCACGGACGACGCGGTCAACGCGTCGCCCTTCTACGTGATGGGGTTCGTCGACGGCGTCGTCCTCGACAGCGCCGAGAAGGGCGCGGCGATGACCCCGGAGCATCGCCGCAGCGCCGGGCTGCACCTCATCGACGTGCTCGCCGACCTCCATGCCGTCGACGTCGATGCGGTCGGTCTCGGCGACCTCGCCAAGCGCGAGGGGTACGTCGAGCGTCAGGTGAGACGCTGGAGCGCGCAGTGGCAGAACTCCAGGACCCGTGATCTCCCGGCGGTCGACGAGGTGGCGCGGCTCCTCGCCGAACGGATGCCGGTCCAGCAGGGTGTGTCGATCGCGCACGGCGACTATCGGTTCGGCAACGTGCTCACCGACACCGATCAGGGCCGCATCGCCGCCGTGCTCGACTGGGAGCTGTGCACCCTGGGCGACCCGCTCGCCGACGTCGGGTACATCGGCGTGTACTGGGCCGATCCGGGCACCACCCAGGCACGGCCCAACGACCCGACGGGAATCGAGGGATTCCCGACCTATGCGGAGCTGCTCGCCCGCTATGCCGAACGCACCGGTCGTGACCTGTCGGAGATCGACTACTACATCGCGTTCGGGTCCTGGCGGCTCGCGGTGATCTCCGAGGGCGTCTACGCTCGCTACCTGCACGGCGCGATGGGCGACCAGGGCATCAGCGGCGAGCAGCTCAACGCCTTCAAGAACGGCACGGAGATCCTCGCCGAGTCGGCCCTCGAGGCGATGCACCGCCTGTGAACGAAGGAGGCAGCGATGGGTGAACCGGAACACGACGCGGTGCTCGACGGATGGGAACTCGGCGAGTTCACCGCTGCGGGGATCATGCACCCCACCTATCGCCGGGGCAGTGGGCCGGGCGTCATCGTCGTCCACGAGATCCCCGGCATCACGCCGCTGGTGACGCAGTTCGCCAACGAAGTCGTCGAGCGGGGCTTCACCGTCGTGATGCCGTCGCTCGTCGGCACGCCCGGCAAGTCACCCTCGAACGCCTACGCGGGCGCGTCCATGGTCAGAGTCTGCATCGCCAGGGAGTTCACGACGTTCGCGCTCAACCAGACGTCACCGGTGATCGCCTGGCTTCGGGCCCTCGCCCGGAACCTCCACCAGGAGGTCGGTGGACCCGGCGTCGGCGCGGTCGGCATGTGCTTCTCGGGTGGCTTCGCACTCGGGATGATGGTCGACGACATCATGCTCGCACCGGTGCTGTCGCAGCCGTCGAGTCCGTTCCCGATCGGCGCGGCCCGCGGGGCCGACCTCAACCTCTCACCCGACGACGCGGCGGTGGTCGCCGAGCGGGCCGCTGCGGGCTGTCAGGTGCTCGGGCTTCGCTTCACCGACGACTCCTTCGTCGGCGACCGGTTCTCCTCGCTGCGTGAACTACTCGGCGATGCCTTCATCGCCATCGAGCTGCCGAGCAGCAAGAAGACCGACCACTCGGTGCTCACCGAGCAGCGCGACGACGCCAGCGTCGAACGCGTCCTCGACTTCCTCGTCGAGAAACTCCTCTCCTGACCCCTTCTCGTGAACAAGGTGCGCACCTGGGCCGCACCTTGTTCACGAGATGCTCAGGGGAGGGCGGATTCGGCGTGTTCCTTGGCGCGGCGGTAGTCGGCCTTGCCGTTCGGCGCCCGGGGGACCTGGTCGACGAAGATCACCGACTTCGGTGCCTTGTAGCCGGCGAGGTCGTTCTTGACCGAGGCGATGATCGATGCCGAGTCGACCGTCGCCCCGTCCACCAGTGACACCACTGCGGTGACCGCTTGTCCGAACTTCTCGTCCGGGAGCCCGACCACGAGACAGTCGACCACACCGTCGACCCGCTTGACCGCCTCCTCGACCTCCTCGGGGAAGACCTTCTCGCCGCCGGTGTTGATCACCTGGCTGCCGCGACCGAGCAGGATCAGCGAGCCGTCCTCGGCCACCTTGGCGAAATCGCCGGGGAACGAGTAACGCACGCCGTCGATCACCCGGAAGGTCCGGGCCGACTTGTCCGGGTCCTTGTAGTAGCCGACCGGGACATTGCCACCGGCGGCGACCATGCCCACCTCGTTCGAGCCCGGCGTGACCTCGCGGTCGTCGTCGGTGAACACCTTGGTCGTCGGGGCCTGGGTGAACTTCGCGGTCTCCGATGTCATCCCCTTCATCGAGATCTGGGTGCCCATCGTGCCCTCGGTCGACCCCATCGCGTCGACGAGGATCGCCTGCTCGATCCGGTCGAGCAGTTGCTCCTTCACCTCGGTGGTCCACATCACCCCCGACGACGAGATCACGGCGATCGAGGAGGTGTCGTAGGGCGAGCCGTCGGGCTTGCCCTCGTCGAGGGCTCGGATCAACGGCTTGGCGAAACTGTCCCCGACGATCGTGATGGCATTCGCCCGGTGCTTCTCGACGGTCGACAACACCTCGTGGGCGTCGAGGCTGCGATTGGTCAGCGTGATCACGTGTCCGCCGGCGAGGTGGGGGATGAATGCACCGATCCACAGCCCGGTGCCGTGCATCAGGGGTGCGCACGGGATCGAGATCAGCTGGTTGCCGCCCTCCACCGCCGCCTGCACGATCCCGGCCACCTCGGCGGCATCCGTCGGCGGCGTGACCCCGAGCAGCGGGAATCCGCTGGCGATCAGGCCAGCCGCCATGCCACCGTTCGCGTACATCACGCCCTTGGGCATCCCGGTCGTGCCGCCGGTGTAGAGCATGTAGATGTCGTCCTCGGCGCGCTCGATCCGCGGCATGGGGTCGTGGCCGGCGATCAGTTCCTCGAAGCGCACGGCGTTCGGCACCTGGCCGGCGCCCTCGCCGTCGTCGACCTCGACGAGCAGGGTCAGCTCGGGGAGGCGATCGGCGACGCGAGCCACCCGGTCGCCGAGCGAGGAGTGGAAGAAGAGCGCCCGGGAGTCGGAGTTGTCGAGCAAGTACCAGAGCTCGTCGTCGAGGTAGCGGTAGTTGACGTTGATCGGCACGCCGCGGGTCTTCATACACCCGAACTGCGCCTCGAGGTACTCGTTGCAGTTGTACATGTACAGCGCCGTCTTGGCGTCATGGCCGAGGCCGTGGGCATCGAGTGCACCGGCGACCCGTGCAGCGCGTTCGGTGTACTCCGCCCACGTCCGGGTGAGGTCGCCGTGGGTGACGGCGGGGGCGTCGGGGATGACGTCGGTGATCGATTCCCAGACGGTCGCGAAGTTCATCTCCATGGCGGTCACAGTAGCGACCCCGATGTGTCGATGGTCACGTCTCCGCAACCGGGACGCACGACCGCCCGGCGTCGGGTCAGCGTGGGCCGCCGTCGACGTCGATCACGGCGCCGGTCGTGTACGACGACGCGTCGCTCGCGAGGTACAGCGCGGTGCCCACGATCTCGTGCGGTTCCCCGCCGCGGCCCAGTGCGAACCCGGCCTTCGCCGATCGCTCGAACGCATCGAGGTCCCACGCCTTGGAGATGTCGGTGAGGAACGGTCCCGGAGCGATGCAGTTGACCCGTACCTTCGGGCCGAGCGTCCGAGCAAGCCCGTAGGTGAGGTTGTTGACGCCGGCCTTGGCCGCTCCGTAGACGAGCTCGTTCGGGCTGGGTCGATGCGAGGCGATCGACGAGACGAAGATGATCGAGCCGCCGTCACTGCCGCCATGTTCCGGTCCGGCCATCCGGGTGCCGATCAGCGCCGACAACCGGAAGGGGCCCTTGAGGTTGACGTCCATCACCTTGTCGTACAGGGTCTCGCTGATCGCATCGACGCTCGGGTACAACGGCGACATCCCCGCGTTGTTCACGAGGATGTCGCATCGGCCGAAGTGCTCGTAGACCGTCTCGTACAGCCGGTCGCTGTCGGCCCAGGAGCCGGCGTGGTAGGCGATCGGGAACGCTCGGCGTCCGAGCTGTTCGACCTCGCGAGCGAGTCGCTCGCAGGCGTCGAGCTTTCGGCTGGCGATCACCACGTCGGCGCCGTGGTCGGCGAAGGCCAGCACCATCTCCCGGCCGAGACCGCGTGATCCACCGGTGACGACTGCGACTCGATCGGTCAGGTCGAACATTCCCATGGCCGTCGAGTGTGCCAGGGCTCCTAGTCTTGCGGCGCAACGGGCTACGAGGGGGTCGCACGATGGGCACGAACGACGAGCCGATGGGCCTGCAGCCGCCGACCCTGCTGACGCCGGACGACCCGGCGACCCTTGCCGTCGTCGGTCCGGATCGGTCCCTGACCTGGGACGAGCTCGAACGACGGACGCGTCAGCTCGCTCGAGCGCTCGACGCCGACGGCATCGGACCGGGTCGGGTGTGGGGCGTGCTCGCACGCAACCGTTGCGAGTGGCCGGAGGTGTCGCTGGGCAACACCCGTGCGGGCTCGAGATACGTGCCGCTCAACTGGCATCTCACAGCACCGGAGATCAACGCGCTGCTGGTCGACAGTGGGTGCGAACTCGTCGTGGTCGACGCGGAGTTCCGGGCTGTCGCCGAGGACGCGGCAACCGGTACGTCGGTCAGGCGCATCGTCGGGTTCGGCGCCGAGTACGACGGATGGCTCGAGGCAGCCGGTGACGACCTCCTCGAACAGCGCATGAGTGGCGCACCGATGATGTTCACCGGTGGAACCACCGGGAAGTCCAAGGGCGTGATCCGTCCAGAGCGCTCCGCACCCGTGGGTTCGGCGAGCCCCATGGCCGCGTGGGGCGAGCTGGTGCGGATGCCCGACCACGGTGCCACACTGCTCACCACCCCGCTGTACCACGCGTTGGGAACCGGGGCGATGTCCGCCTCGCTCGCACGAGGGGTTCCGATCGTCGTGACGAGACGGTTCGATCCGGTCGAGACGCTGCGGCTGATCGAGGAGCATCGGATCACCGCGGCGCCGATGGTGCCGACGCAGTTCATCCGCCTGCTCAAGCTCGACGAGGAGCAACGAACGGCCTACGACCTGTCGTCGCTCGAGTGGATCCTCCACACGGCGGCACCCTGCCCGGCGTGGGCCAAGCACGCGATGATCGAGTGGCTCGGACCGGTGATCTACGAGATGTACGGGTCCTCGGAGGGCACCGGCCCAGCGATCTGCGACAGTATCGAGTGGTTGGCGCACCCCGGCACGGTCGGTCGGGCGTCAGCGCGGATCGAGTACTCGATCGTCGACGACGACGGCGCTGACCTGCCTCCCGGTGAGGTGGGCACGATCTACTGCCGCCGCACCGACGGTGCCCCCGAGTACCACGGCGACCCGGACAAGACGGCATCGATCACGCTCCCGGACGGGCGCTTCACGGTCGGTGATCTCGGCTGGCTCGACGAGGAGGGATTTCTCTATCTGGCCGACCGTCGGGTCGACCTGATCCTGGTTGCCGGGTCCAACGTCTATCCCGCGGAGATCGAGTCGGTGCTCAGCGAGCATCCCGCCGTGGCTGATGTGGCGGTGTTCGGGATCCCCGACCCCGAGTGGGGCGAGCAGGTCAAGGCCGTGATCGAACCCGCCGGCGACATCGACCTCGACCTCGACGACGTGCGGGCGTTCGCCGCGTCCAGGTTGGCGGCCTACAAGCTGCCGAAGTCGTACGACGTCGTCGACGAGCTGCCCCGCGAGGCGCACGGCAAGCTCAAGAAGCGATTGCTGCGCGATCCGTACTGGGTCGGGTCCGGCTGACCGCTGAGCCGCTCAGATTGCGTGAGCGGCCCGGCGCGCCTCGAGGACCGCCTCGTGGATCGTGCGCGGTGCGACGACGTCGCCGATCTGGACGGCCTCGTCGATCGGAGCCGTCGGCACCCGGAATCCGCAGTCGACGACGGCAGCGCATGTGATCGTGCGCCGTTCTCCGCTGTAGCGGTCCTCGAGGTCGACCTCGCCGTCGCGGACCTCACGGAGCAGCGTTCGTCGCTCGATCGTGACACCTTGCTGGGCGAGTCGGGTGTTCGCCGGTGCGAGGTCGCCGGTGCGCGCGAGTTCGTTGCCGGCGATGTTGTCCTGCGTGACGAGGACGGCGCGTGCTCCGAGTTCTTCGGCGAGGGCGACGGCGATCGGCCCGCCGATGGGATCGAAGATCACGATCGTGCCCTCGTCGGGGAGCGCGGCGGTGCCCCGGCGGAGAGCGGCGACATCGATCACGTTGGCGTCCGGTTCCGACCGGTAGGGGTGCGGTCCGGCCTCGGATCCGGTCGCCTGGACGACGACGGTGCGCTCGTCGACGTCGATGTCCTCACCGGACGTGCCGAGCCTGATGTCGGTGCCGAGCAGTTCGTGCTCGCTCCTCCACCAGTCGACCAGCGGGGCGTTCGGTCCGGCGACACGGGCGAGCCCGCCGAGATGATCGCTGCGCTCGGCGATGGTGACCCGGTGGCCTCTGAGCGCCGCCACCCTGCCCGCCTCCAGCCCGGCGGGGCCACCGCCGATCACGAGCACGTCGCGGGTGTGCACCGCGGTGACGCACCAGTCCGGGTCCTCGGTCTCGCGCCCGCTCGTGGGTTCGGCGATGCACGTCACGATCGGATTGCGGGCGTCGCGCACCTGGCACGTCTGGTTGCACCGGGTGCACGGGCGGATCCGATCGACGGCGTCGGCGGCGATCTTGACGACCAGGTCGGGGTCGGCGATCTGGGCTCGCGTCATCTCGACGGCGTCGCAACGGGCGGCGTCGTCGTACCCCCCGAGCGCCCATTCGGCCTGGCCGACCTCGACGATCGAGCCCTGCAGGACGACCGGCACCTGCGGTGACGTGTCGCGCACGGCATCACGGACGGCGCGGCAGACCTCGATGTTGAACCCGGTCGGCTCGTGGAAGTCGGGGCGGGTCTTCTCGACGGTGTAGATCGACCCGCGCGTGACGACGACGTAGTCGAGCCCCGCGGCGACGAGCGCGACGGCGATGTCGGGCGCCATCTCGGGTGTGATGCCCGCCCAGGGAGCGAGCTCGTCGCACGACAGGCGCAGCCCCACGATGCGGTTCCCGGCGGCTTCCCGTGTCGCGTCGATCACCTGACGGGCGAACAGCATCCGATCCTGGCCCCACGCGTCGTCGCGCTGGTTCGTGAGCCCGGACAGGAACTGGCGAACCAGGCTGTGCTGGCCGGCGTTGATCTCCACGCCGTCGAGGTCCGATTCGACGGCCAGCTTGGTCGCCTGGGCGAACCCGTCGATCACCGCGGTGATGTCATCGGCCTCCATCCACTTGGGCACCTCACGGCTGTTGACCTCCGGCACCCGCGACGGCGCCCAGAGCGGGGCCTGGCTGTACGCCGACGACCCCTGACCGCCGGCGTGGTCGAGTGACGCGACCACCAGCGATCCGTGGGGACGGCACGCGGCGACGATGTCGGCCCACCCGGTGGCGCATCGATCGGCGAGCGGTGCGCGTTCGTACGGCCAGTCGGACGAGTGGACCGACGCGCCCTCGACGACGATCGTGCCGCATCCACCGCGGGCGCGGCGCTCGTAGTACGCAACGAGCCGGGCGGGGATCGAACGATCGTCGGCCGCGAGATTCGTGACGTGCGGGCCGAACATGATCCGGTTCGGCGCCGTGCGGGTGCCGAACGTGACGGGTGTCAGCAGGTGCATCAGGGCATCAATTGTGGCTGAGGGAATGCTCTTCCCGGCGAATCAGTCGTTTGATGTTGCTCGTGTGCTTCAACAGGATCAGTGCGCACACGCCGGCCACGGCGAACAGCTCCCACCGCGGCTGGTCCATCAGCACGATGCCGATCGGGACGAACGCGACGGCGATCACCGACCCGAGCGCAGCCTTGCCGGTCAGCTTGGTCACGATCCACCAGATGCCGACGGCGAGCGGCGCCAGGATCGGCTGGACCACCAGGAGCGCCCCGGAGCCCGTCGCCACTCCTTTGCCGCCCTTGAAGCGGCGAAACACCGGGAACATGTGGCCGACGACGGCGGCGGCGGCACACCAGTAGGCCGCGGGGCGGCCGTCGACGGCGAGACCGAGTCCCGCTGCGAGGGCGCCCTTGCCGGCATCGAGCAGGTAGACCCAGATCCCCTTGCGCCATCCGAGCGCACGCGTCACGTTCGACGCGCCCGGGTTCCCCGACCCGAAGGTCGAGATGTCGATACCGTTGGCCCGTGCGATCAGAATCGCGCTCGGAAACGTGCCGAGTACGTAGGCGACCAGCACGAGGACGAACACGGACAACGATCCTTGCAGCTCTGGACCCGAAACGGACACCGAAACGCACACCGAAACGCACACCGAGGCTGTACCCGAGGCCGACTAGTTTGGCTGACCCCGTGGGCACCGACCTGTTCCCCGAGCTCGATGCCGAGCGGACGCGCCTTGCGTTCGCGCGGGCATCGCGGGATCGGATGATCGCCAGGTTGGAAGCCGTCGATCCTGCCGGCGCCGCCGACGAGATCACCAAGGAGTACATCGAGGTCACCGTCGCCGATGCCTTGGACGACCTGCGCGGGCCGGGCTCGGGCGACTTCTTCGGCCGGATCGACGAGTGGTACATCGGTCGCCGGCACATCGAGGACGACCGTCACGATCCGGTGGTGGTCGACTGGCGTGCGCCGATCGCGGCGCCCTTCTACCGGGCGACGTCGGTCGACCCGCTCGGGGTGGCGTTCCGGCGACGGTTCACCCTCGACCTGGTGGGCGAGGGGGTGGGCGCCGAGAGCGACATCGTCGCCTACCTCGACGAGCACCTCGACGATCCCGACGAAGGCGAGGTGGCCGGCGGGATCCCCGACCCGGTGCTCGCGGAGATCGGCGCCGAACGGTCAGGCGAGATGCGCGAGATCGTCTCGACGATCCAGGCCGAGCAGGACGTCGTCATCCGTGCGCCGATCGATCAGGTGTTGGTGGTGCAGGGCGGGCCGGGCACCGGCAAGACCGCCGTTGCGCTCCACCGAGCTGCATACCTGCTGTTCGAGCACCGCGGCCGCCTCGCCCGGGACGGCGTTCTGGTCGTGGGACCCAACCGGGCGTTCCTCGACTACGTCGGCAACGTGCTGCCGTCGCTCGGGGAGCGGTCGGTCCGCCAGGCGACGGTCGACGAGCTGTGCATCCCTCGCGTCGACGTGACCGTTCTCGACGACGTCGAACTCGCCCGGTGGAAGGGTGATGCGGCCCGCCTCGACGACCTGTACGACCTCGCACTCGCGGCGATCCGCCCGCCGGACGGCGACATCGTGGTGCCGATCGGGGCGCGCCGGCACGTGATCGACCGCGACCTCTTCGTCGACTGGCTGGCAACGGCCACCTCGGGGACGAGTCCGCTGAACGAGCGTCGTGAGCGGATGCGGTCGCTCGCTCGACGCGAGCTGTTGGCCCGTACGGGCTCGGAGGACGCGTGGCGGAGCGCCGCCCCGCTGAAGGCGGCGATCAACAAGGCGTGGCCGACGCAGAAGCCGGTCCGGCTCGTCGACCAGTTGCTGCCGGGCCCGCGCGGGAAGCGACGCCGGTGGACCCGGGCCGACCAGCTGCTCGTCGACGAGGCGAACTCGATGCTCAACGGCTCGCCGTTCACCTACGGCCACGTGATCGTCGACGAGGCGCAGGATCACTCGGCGGTGGCGTTGCGCGTGATCGGACGGCGCAGCCCGACCGGCTCGATGACGCTCGTCGGCGACGTCGCACAGTCGACCACCCCGGCGGGTCAGGAACGGTGGTCGGCGGTGTTCGATCACCTGACGGTGCGTGAGCGTCCTGTCGGTACCGTTGCCGACCTCACGATCGGCTACCGCGTGCCGGAGCCGATCCTCGTGGTCGCCAACCGTCTGCTGCCGTTCACCGGAGTGGATGCAACCGAGAGCCGGAGTGTCCGGCGCACCGGTGAACCACCGACTTGGCTGCAGGTCGACACGTCGCAGCTCGCCTCCGCCGTCGCCGACGTGGCTGTTGCGACGAAGCAACGTCGACGGGTCAGCGCCGTGGTCGCGCCGGCGGCGCTCCACGACTCGATCGCCGATGCGCTGGAGTCACACGGCCTCGTTGCCGTCGATCACGTGCACGAACTCGACCCGTCGGAGCTGCCGTTGTTCGGTCCCGAAGCGGTCAAGGGCCTGGAGTTCGACGGCGTGATCGTCGTCAACCCCCACGAGATCCTCAGCGAGGGGTCGGACCGGCCGGTGACGCAGCGCGGCGCCCGTCTGCTCTACGTGGCGATGACCCGGGCGGTCCAGGAACTCCACTTCGTCGTCGACGACGACCCGCCCTCGATTCTCGATCCACCCCCCTCCCACCCCCGAAAATTGCCGGGATCGGGACGCTGAGCGACCGATTCCCGGCAGATTTCGGGGGTGGGGGGCAGGGGGTCGGGGTCAGCGGCGGCCGATGGTGACCGGGACGCGCTCGGGTGTGGCGACCCGAGCGGGCTTCGAGTGGTCCATCATCGGCCGGGGCTTCGTCGACGCTGACGCGGCGAGCATGGCCGCCTCGCCGTGGCCGCCGACGCACTCGGGGTCGGGGCCGTCGAGGGGGATACCGACGAAGAACTTGGCTGCCATGCAGCCACCCTGGCAGGCGTCGTAGCTCCCGCAGGAGGCGCAGGCACCCGCCGACTGGGGTTCGCGGAGCTCGGCGAAGAGCTCGCTGTGCTTCCACACCTGAGCGAAGCCGCCCTCGTCGCGGACCGAGCCGGCCTTGAACTCGTCGTGGATCACGAACGGGCACGCGTACACGTCACCGATCGGATCGATCAGACACACGACCCGCCCCGCGCCGCACATGTTCAACCCCGGGAGTGGCTCCTCGCCGAGCGCGTTGAGGTGGAAGAACGAGTCGCCGGTGAGGACGTCGTCGCCGTGCGCGAGCAGCCACTCGTAGATCTGGCGTTGCTGCGCGTTGGTGGGATGCAGGTCGTGCCACGAGTCGGCGCCGCGCCCGGACGGGCGGAGTCGGGTGATGCGCAGCTGTGCGCCGAAGGAGTCGGCGAGTGCCTTGAATTCGTCGAGCTGGTCGACGTTGTGGCGGGTGACCACGACCGAGATCTTGAATTGGCCGAATCCGGCGTCGCGGAGGTGGTTCATCGCACGGATCGCGGTGTCGTACGAACCCTCACCGCGGACGGCATCGTTGGTGACCGCGTCGGTGCCGTCAAGGCTGATCTGGATGTCGAGAGAGTCCATCGCGGCCAGGCGCTCGGCCTTCTCGGCGTCGATGAACGCTCCGTTGGTCGAGAACTTCACGCCGATGCCCCGCTCGATCGAGTAGTCGAGCAGCTCGAAGAAGTCGCGCCGGATCATCGGTTCGCCGCCGCCGATGTTGATGTAGAAGACCTGGAGTTCCTGCAGTTCGTCGAGCACCGCCTTCGCTTCGTCGGTGGTGAGCTCGCGCGGGTCGCGACGGCCCGACGACGACAGGCAGTGGACGCACTCGAGGTTGCACGCGTAGGTGAGCTCCCACGTGAGGCAGATGGGTGCGTCGAGACCACCCTTGAGCTGGTCAACCAGTGCGGTCATGGAGCATCTCCGAAGCGGTGAGGGACGTGAGCGCCCGCTCGAACGACGGCCAGCGGGCTTCGTCGATGTCGCAGGCGCGCAGTGCGTCGGACAGCGTGTCGTGCTCGTCGAGGGACTTCACGACGCGAACGATGTCGGGGTGCCTGAGGAAGACCAGCTTGCGGTTGCCGTAGTGGTAGGCGAGTGCGCCGAACGGTTCCGGTCGCAGCGCCACCTGCGGGTGCAGGGCGAGGCGCCGGTCGAGCAGACGGGGGCGGGTGGTCGTCGTCACGCGGTCGCTGGGCGGGCGTCAGTAGACGCCGCACATCCCGTCGATCGAGATCTCCTCGACCAGCAGTTCCTCGTCGAGGAGCGCGTCCGCGACATCGGAGGAGAGATCCGTCTCGGTCTCGGCGGCAACGGTGGTTTCGTCCATGCGCCGAGACTAGCCAACGCGATCCTTCGTGGCCACGGCGGTACGAGGGTCACGCGCTGGCTCGTTCCGGCGATGGTCGTCCTGTCTATCGTCTCGGCCATGCGGATCACCTTGCCGTCAGGAACCGAGGCCGAGATCGCGGAGCCGACGGACTCCGACGACGAGAGCACGATGGGGCTGGTGATCGCGCCGGACATCTTCGGACTCCGCCCCCTCTTCGACGACATGGTCGCCCGACTCTCGTCGGTCTGGTCGATGACGGTGTGCGCGGTGGAGCCCTTTCCCGGCCTCGATCTCGGATCCGACGTCGAACCACGGATGGCGGCGATGTCCGGCCTCGACGATGACGTGCACCTGCGCGATCTCGAGGAGGCAGCCGACGCGACCGGCTGTGAGCGGGTCGGGTTGCTCGGCTTCTGCATGGGCGGGATGTACTGCTTCAAATCGGCGCGCAGCGACCGTTTCGCGAAGATCGCCAGCTTCTACGGCATGATCCGCCTGCCCGAGGGATGGCGCGGTCCCGGTCAGGGCGAACCGTTGGAGCACCTCGCCGCCGGCCATCCCGAGCGTGTGTTGGCGATCATCGGCGAGCGCGATCCGTACACGCCCCCCGACGACGTGACGGCGCTCGAAGCGACCGGCGTGAGCGTCGTGCGATACGCCGACGCCGAACACGGCTTCGCCCACGCCCCTGAACGTCCCGCCCACCGCCCGGCCGACGCCGCCGACGCCTTCCAACGCGCCCAGACCTGGCTGATGTCCTGACCGGACATCTGGGGTCAGACCCCAGATGTCGCAGATGTCGCGGTCAGCGTGAGCGCAGTTCGAGGCGTTCGCGTTGGGTGATGCGGTACGTGCGATCGTGCTGTTCGAGCCAGCCGAGCCGGACGAAACTGGCGATCGCCTTGTTGACCCGCTCGCGTGATGCGCCCACCATGCCGGCGAGTTCCTCCTGGGTGACCGGGAGGGCGAACTCGTCGGTGCCGTTGGCGAGTTCGAGCAGACGCTTGGCCGTGCGACCGGTGACGTCGAGGAACACCGAGTCGGCGAGCGCCTCGTCGGTGACCCGGATCCGTTGCGCCAACATCCGTGTGACGTTCCACAGCAGCTTCGGGTTCTCGTCGAACATCTCGAACACCGGCCCGTACGGGATCGACAACACCGTCGTGGGCTCGAGCGCGCGCGCCATCGCCGAACGCGGTCCGTCGTCGAGCATCCCCATCTCGCCGAACAGGTCGTTCTCCTCCATCAGGGACACCACGCTCTCGCGCCGATCGATCGGATTGGCCAGTGCGATCGCGATCCGGCCCCGGAGGACGAGGTAGAGCGCTTCGGGAGGATCGCCCTCGTTGAACAGCACGTCACCGCGGATCAGGTGGAGTTCCTGACCCGACGCAGCTACTCGACGCAGCGCGTCGGGGGCGGCATCGGCGAAGAAGTCGGTTCGGGCGAGGGTTTCTTCGTGAGCCATGACATCCGTCACGGTACTACCCTCCGACGATGTGACCGTCGCCGAGCCAACATGGACCATCGTCGTCGGCGGGGGCAGCGGTCAACGGTTCGGGGCGCTCAAGCAGTACGAATCGCTCGGAGACCTCCGCGTGATCGACCGTGCCCGCGCCGTCGCCGAGGAGGCGACCGACGGGGTGGTCGTGGTCGTCCCGGCCTCCGATGCCGATCGTGAAGCCGGAGTCGCCGGCGGCGACACCCGGAGTGCGTCCGTCCGTGCCGGCCTCGCTGCGGTGCCCGACGAGGCATCGATCATCTGCGTGCACGACGCTGCGCGACCCTTCGCCACCGCCGCGTTGTACCGCCGTGTGATCGAAGCGGTGCTCGAGGGCGCCGACGGGGCGATTCCCGGTGTGGCGGTGACCGACACGATCAAGGTCGTCCGCGACGGTGAGGTCGTCTCGACCCTCGACCGGTCGACACTGGTCGCCGTCCAGACCCCGCAGGCCTTCCGGGCCGACGTGCTCCGTCGCGCCCACGAGGGCGGTGACGCCTCCACCGACGACGCCGCCCTCGTCGAGGAGCTCGGAGGCCGTGTGGTCGTCGTGGCCGGAGAGGCCGACAATCGCAAGATCACCCATCCCGACGACCTCGACTGGGCCCGTCGACGCGTGATGTCGGGGGACCTGCCGATCGGAGTGTCGCCATGACCGTTCCCGAGTTCCGCGTCGGCCAAGGCTTCGACGTGCATCGTTTCAGCGACGATCCCGCCCGTGTGCTGGTGCTCGGCGGCTGTCACTTCGATGGAGTCCCCGGCCTCGTCGGTCACAGCGATGCCGATGCGATCGCCCACGCGTGCGCCGACGCGCTGCTCGGCGCGGCCGGCCTCGGCGACATCGGGATGCACTTCCCGGACACCGATCCGCGCTGGGAGGGTGCCGATTCGATCACGCTGCTGCGCCACGTGGCGGCGATGTTGGCCGAGGACGGTTGGCGCGTGTCGAACGTCGATTGTGCCGTCGTGTGTGAGCGCCCGAGGCTCGCCCCGATGCGCGACGAGATGCAGCGCAACCTGTCGGCCGCCGCCGCCGGCCCGGTGACCGTGAAGGGAAACCGCGCCGAGCAGCTCGGCGCACTCGGACGCGGCGAGGGCGTGGCGTGCTTCGCGTCTGCGCTCATCCATCGGAGTGTTGCGACATGAGCGGCTCGCGTTCCCCGGGTCGCGGCTCCGGGAAGAAGGGCGGCAAGGGCGCGGGCAGCGGGCCCAAGCGCGCCGGTTCGCCGCCTCGCCGTGGGGGCCCGCCGCGTACCGGGTCGGGTGCTTCGGGTGGAGGTCGGCGACCATCGGGCGGCCGCGGTGGCCCCGGCGGGAGCCCCGGCACGACGAAGGGCCTCGGCGGACGCCAGGTCGAAGGGCGACAGGCGGTCCGCGAGCTGTTGATCGCCGAGCGACGCAAGGTCCACGAGGTCTGGGTCAGTGCGGAACTCGAAGGTGATCCCGGCGTCGCCGACATCGTGGAGATCGCCGCGGCGCGTCGGATCCCGCTGTTCCACGTCGCCCGGGCGAAGCTCGAACGCGAGGCGCGCAGCGAGGCGCCGCAAGGTGTGCTGGCCCATGCCGCGGAGATCCCCGAGGCAGACCTCGCCGACCTGATCGACGTGCGGCGCGCCGGTCGCGTGCCCTTCCTGGTCGCGGTCGACGGCGTGACCGACCCCGGCAACCTCGGGGCGATCATCCGCAGCTGCGACGGTGCCGGCGTGAGCGGAGTCCTGTTGCCCCGGCATCGTGCCGTGCACGTCACGCCCACCGTGGCCAAGGCGGCCGCCGGTGCCGTGGAGTACGTGCCGATGGCGCTGGTCCCCGGTCTTCCCGCGGCGTTGCGACAGCTCACCGAACGCGGCATCTGGATCGTCGGGCTCGACGACGGGGCGGATCGCGGGCTCTTCGAGCTCGGCCCCCTGGCGACCGAGCCGATCTGTCTCGTGCTCGGGGCCGAGGGTGCCGGATTGTCGCGGCTCGTCCGCGAGCGGTGTGATTCCGTGGTGAGCATCCCGATGGCCGGGCACGTCAGTTCGCTGAACGTTTCCGCGGCGGCATCGGTTTCTCTCTACGAAGTCTCGAGATTGCGCAGGAACGTTCCTTAGGTTCGTTCGACAGGTTCGTGCGACGACCGCGCAGCCGGTCACCTGGGCGGATTCGATTCCTTCGGTATCCTGATCCGACCCTGCCGGGTTAGCTCAGTTGGTAGAGCACTTGATTTGTAATCATGAGGTGGCGAGTTCGATCCTCGCACCCGGCTCCAGCGAAAGGCCAGCTCAGAGGCGTCTTCTGCTCTGAGCCGAATCGTCTGATTCGGCTCCGTGCCCGCACATGCCCACAGAAGCGTCTGCGATCGGGGCATGCGAGGGAGCGTTCGCAAGCCTCCAACCGATGGCGGCACGTGGAGCTACCGGCTCGACCTCGGCTTCGATGACGTCGGCAAGCGACGCCAACGCGAGATCGGCGGCTTCCG
>CAVQJG010000020.1:0-116674 GCA_963712775.1 Ilumatobacteraceae bacterium
TCCCGCGTTTGGGGTCGGCGGTGTCGAGGTCGATCGTCCAACGGCGACTCCACTGTGGGCCGGGGATGCGCCAGTCGATCGTCTGGTCACTGGCGTTGAAGATCACGAGAAAGCTGTCGTCGACGATGCGTTCACCGTAGGCGTCGGTCGTCGGAATCGACTCGCCGTTCATGAAAACCGCGACGGATCGTGCGAATCCGGCCTCCCAGTCGTCGTCGGTCATCTCCTCGCCGTCGGGACGGAGCCATGCGAGGTCCTCGATCCCGCGGATCTTGCTGCCCTGGAACCAGCGTCGGCGTCGGAAGACCGGATGGCTGCGCCGGAACGAGATGATCCGCTGGCACCACTTCGCGAACTCGGTGTCGACGTCGTTCCAGTCGAACCACGAGATCTCGTTGTCCTGGCAGTAGGCGTTGTTGTTGCCGCCCTGGGTGCGGCCGAGTTCGTCGCCACCGAGGAGCATCGGGACGCCCTGCGACAGCAGCAGGGTCGTGACGAGGTTCCGGCGCTGGCGCGCCCGGAGCGCGTTGATGTCGGGGTCGTCGGTCGGGCCCTCGGCGCCGTGGTTCCACGACCGGTTGTGCGACTCGCCGTCGTTGCCGTTCTCGCCGTTCGCCTCGTTGTGTTTCTCGTTGTACGACACGAGGTCGCGCAACGGGAACCCGTCGTGCGCGGTGACGAAGTTGATCGAGGCGGTCGGCCGGCGGGTGTCGGCCTCGTAGAGGTCAGAGCTGCCGGTGAAGCGGTAGCCGAACTCGGCGAGGGTCGACGGCTCGCCCCGCCAGAAGTCGCGGATCGTGTCGCGGTAGCGACCGTTCCACTCACTCCACTGGGGCGGGAAGTTGCCCACCTGGTAGCCGCCTTCACCGATGTCCCACGGCTCGGCGATCAGCTTGACCTGCGACACCACCGGATCCTGTTGGACGAGGTCGAAGAACGCGGAGAGGCGGTCGACGTCGTACAGCTCGCGGGCGAGCGTGGACGCGAGGTCGAACCTGAATCCGTCGACGTGCATCTCGGTCACCCAGTACCGCAGGCTGTCCATGATCAGCTGCAGCACGTGCGGGTGGCGCATGTTGAGGCTGTTGCCGGTGCCCGTGAAGTCGAGGTAGTAGCGAGGGTCGTCCGCCATCGTGCGGTAGTAGGCGAGGTTGTCGATCCCGCGCATCGACAGCATCGGGCCGAGATGGTTGCCCTCGGCGGTGTGGTTGTAGACGACGTCGAGGATCACCTCGATGCCGGCCGCGTGCAGCGTCTTGACCATCGTCTTGAATTCCTGCACCTGGCCGAGCGCCGCGGAGGACGTGTAGCCGTTGTGCGGAGCGAGGAAGGCGATCGAGTTGTAGCCCCAGTAGTTGCGAAGGCCGCGTTCGACGAGGTGGTGATCGTGCACGAACTGGTGGACCGGCATCAGTTCGACTGCCGTGACGCCCAGCCGCTTGAGGTGCTCGATGACGGCGGGATGGGCGAGACCGGAGTACGTGCCGCGCAGCGCGGGAGGGACGTCGGGGTGCCGCATCGTGAGGCCGCGAACGTGGGTCTCGTAGATGATCGTCTCGTGGAGTTCGACGTCGGGTGGGCGGTCGTTGCCCCAGTCGAAGAACCGGTCGCCGACGACCGCCTTGGGGACGTGCGGCGCGCTGTCGGCGGTGTTGGGACGGTCGGGATCGGCGAAGTCGTAGCCGAAGCACGCCTCCGACCAGTCGACCTCACCGGCGATCGCCTTGGCGTACGGATCGAGCAGCAGCTTCGACGGGTTGCACCAGAGCCCGCGTGCGGGCTCCCACGGGCCGTGGACGCGGAACCCGTAGCGCTGGCCCGGCCGGATGTCGGGGAGGTAGGCGTGCCAGCAGTGCCCGTCGACCTCGGTGAGCGCGATGCGCATCTCGTCGATGTCGCCGTGGTGTTGACGGTTCCCCGGACCGCTGTGCTCGCCGGCGTTGTCGCCGAGGAGGCAGAGCTCGACGCCGTCGGCGACGCTGGAGAAGATCGAGAAGTTCGTTCCCGACCCGTCGTAGTAGGCCCCGAGCGGATACGGGGTACCGACCCACACCCGTGGGTTCGAGCGAGCACGGTCATCGGGGTGGGGCACGAACGTGAGTCTTGCCCAGTTGGGCCCCATGTCAAACCCGACGGTGTTGCGGCGTCGGGTCGTTCTCCGGTGCCCGACCCTGGTGGGTCAGGCGGCGGTTCGTCGGCCGGGTGGGCCGGTGGTGTGGATGCTGCCGTCGGGGAGGTGGAGGGTGAGTTGGCGGTTGGGTCCGAGTTCGATGGTCCATCCGTCGTGATGGATGCGGGTGTGGTGGACGGCGCAGACGGGGGAGGAGGTTGTCGAGGTCGGTGCGGCCGCCGTGGCGCCACCAGATGATGTGGTGGAGTTTGCAGCGGTCGTAGGCGACGCTGCAGCCCGGGATCGCGCAGCATCGGTAGAGGCCTCGTAGCGCGCGGCGTTGTGCCCGATTCGCCAACCGGGTGGTGCGACCGAGGGTCAACTCGCCCGGGGCGTGCAGCACGACACCGTTGCGCACAATGACGGCGTGGAGGTCGGCGGTGTCGGCGAGTTCGGCGAGCACCCGGGTGGGGACTTCGACATCACGCAACCGTGCGACGAGACCCGCGTGCTGGGCATCACACCACGCCCTGCACCTCACGCACCGCGACCAGGCCCGACTCGATCGCATCAGCACCCGCAGCCGAGTTGGAGCGCACCGCGGCGATCGCCCCGACCCGCTCGACCACTGCTGCGATCTCCATACCGACCACAGTCGAGATGGGGTGTCACGAGAGTTGACCGATCATGGACACAGAGGGAGGCGAGCGGCGAACCGTTTGGGCCGGGTTCCGGGTGGATCACCCCACCCGGAACTGCACGCAAACGTGGGGGGCCGGGAGGGGCCGGCTGTCAGTCGCCGGCGACGGGTGAGAGGTCGTCGGAACCGTGGGCAGCGAGTGGAGCGTCGGGGTGGTGCATCTTCGATTCGCCGGCCTGGATCGCTTCCAGGAGGTGGATCGAGATGTCGGCGACGCGCACCTGGTCCTCCTCGACGCCGGCACCCTTCACGCCGTCGTCCATCATGATGTAGCAGAACGGGCAGGCGGTGGCGACCCGGCTGGCGCCGGTGGAGATCGCCTCGGCGGCGCGCTCGTCGTTGACCTTCGTGCCGACGTTCTCCTCCATCCACATGCGGGCACCGCCGGCGCCGCAGCACATGCCCTTGGTGCCGTTGCGCGGCATCTCGACGACGTCGACGCCCTTGATCGAGGCGACCACCTTGCGCGGTGCGAGGTACACGTCGTTGTGGCGGCCGAGGTAGCACGAGTCGTGGTACGTGATGCGCTCCTCGAGCGTCGCCTGGGTGACGTCGAGCTGACCGCTCTCGATGAGTTCCTCGAGCAGCTGCGTGTGGTGGACCACCTCGTAGTTGCCGCCGATCTGCGGGTACTCGTTCAGCAGGGTGTTGAAGCAGTGCGGGCACTGCGTGATGATCTTCTTCACGCCCATGCCGTTGAGCATCTCGACGTTGGGCTGGGCGAGCATCTGGAACAGGTACTCGTTGCCCGAGCGGCGGGCCGAGTCGCCGGTGCACATCTCCGACGGCCCGAGGATCGACACGTCGATGCCTGCGCGGCGCAGCAGTTGCGCCATTGCCTGGGTGACCTTCTTGTTCTTGTCGTCGAACGACCCCGCGCAGCCGACCCAGTACAGGTACTCCGACTGCAGTGCCTCACCCGGATCGACGATCGTGACGCCGTCGAGGCCCTCGGCCCAGTCGCCGCGCTCACCCTGGTTCATGCCCCAGGGGTTCATCTGGTTCTCCATCGCCCGGTAGGCGTTGCCCAACTCGGCAGGGAAGTTCGACTCCATCAACGACAGGTAGCGCCGCATGTCGAAGATCTTGTCGGTGATCTCGATGTTGACCGGACAGATCTCGTCGCACGCCTTGCAGGTGGTGCACGCCCAGATCTCCTCGGGCGTGATCCGCTCGAACAGCGAGTCCGCACTGACGGTGATCTCGGGGTCGACGCCGAGCGGCGGGCTGACCACGGGCTTGCCGGTGGCGGCCATGACCTCACCCGACTTGAGCACGATCTCGCGAGGGTCGAGCGGCTTGCCGGTGGCGTGCGCCGGGCAGACGCTGGTGCATCGACCGCACATCGTGCAGGCGTCGAGGTCGAGCAGCTGCTTCCACGTGAAGTCCTCGATCGTGGAGGCTCCGAAGCTCTCCAGTTCGGTCTCCTCGAGGTTCGGCATCGGACGCATCGCGCCCTTGGGACGGTCCTTGTCCGACAGGTACATGTTCAGCGGCGACGTGAAGATGTGGCGCAGCATCGTGATCGGCAGCAGCGCGAGGAACACGATGAACGACGCGACGTGCACGATCCACATCCACTGGTGCCACGTGTCGAGCGACGACTGCGACCACCCGTCGACCAGCGTGGCGAGGGGATAGCCGATGAAGCTCCACTTCTCGTAGCTCGGCATGCCCTCCTGGGCGATGCGGAACATCTCCGCGCCGAACCCGGTGACCCCGACGGCGAAGAACGTGGCGAGGATCGCGGCGTGTTCGGGCTTCGACTTGATCCGGATGCGGTACGGCCGCTGCACGTAGCGGCGCACGATCGCCCAGACGATGCCGCCGAGGAACACCAGGCCGGCGAGGTCGCCGACGAAGATGTACGCCTGGTACGTGGTGCCGTGGAGGAACTTGAGCTCCTCGGGCAACTGGTGATCGATCTCGAGCACCGTGGTCACGCCGAGCAGCACGAGGAACCCGAAGTAGATCATCGAGTGCATGAGGCCGGCGCCGGCGTCGCGGAGCAGCGTCTGCATGTAGGCACCGGCACGGAAGCCCTTGAGGCGCTTGCCGACGTTCTTCGTGGTCGTGTGGCGCTGGGCGGGTGCGCCTCGTTCCCAGTTCTTCATCCGGTTGGAGAACATGAACGCTCCCCAGATGACCATCACGGGGATGATCGTGTAGAACGCGATCTGGAGTGCACCGGGGATGTTGACGAACACCTTGCGGTGGATGGCGTTGTCGTTCTCCCACCCGGTGATCTGGGGCAGGATCCCGGACACCATGATGAAGATGCCCATGCCGATGCCGAGCACCAGGGCGAGCTGGTGTGGCTTGACCCGTTTGGGCGGCTTGGGTGCGCCGTCGGTGGTCGTGTCGTCGTGATCGACTGTCGTGCTCATGTCGGCGGCAACGCTAGTCGTTGCCCCTCCGCGCGGTCATGTCCGCTGCCGTCGCATCCGGGGTCGGACCCCCGATGCGACAGTCAGCCGAAGTACTGACGGTCGAGGTCGCGGATGCGGGCGGCGAGGCTGGCGAGCAGCTTGTGGGTGATCGCGGGGACCGAGTCGAGGACGCCGAGGAAGCGGCGTTGGTCGATCACCAGCAGCGTGCAGTCGGTCGCGCAGACCGCGGTCGCCGTGCGCGGCCCGTGGTCGAGCAACGAGAGCTCGCCGACGACGGCACCGGGACCGAGCGTTGCCACCTTGCGGTTGTTGCGCTTGATCTCGATGTCGCCCTCGAGTACGACGAACGCTTCACGGCCGGTCTGGCCCTGGTCGACGATGAGGGTGCCCGCGGTCATGTGGATCTCGTCGCTGGCCTTGGCCACCTTCTCGAGTTCCTTCGTGCTGCACCCGCTGAACAGCGAAACCGTGCGCAGGGTGTCCAGGTGTTGTTTCTTGCTCGCCATGTTGCGAAGACTAGGCGTTTTCGCGCGCGCCGGAGCGCAACGGACGACCCGACGACCCGACGAACCGGCTGGTCAGGCCGTGCCGGCCTGCGCGGCGACCGCGGCGGCGGCGGCCGCAACGGCGTCGGCGTCACCGAGATAGTCGGCTGACACGACGCCGAGACGGTCGTCGAAGCGGTACTGGCGTGGTGCGCCGGTCGGGATGTTGACGTCGGCGATGTCGTCGTCGCTCACGTCCTCGAGATGCTTGAGCAACCCGCGCAGTGAGTTCCCGTGGGCGGTCACGAGCACGTCGAGGCCGGCCAGCAGTTGCGGTGCGATCTGGTCGTACCAGTACGGCAGGACCCGGTCGACGACGTCCTTCAGGCACTCGCTCGCCGGGAGCACGTCGGGTGGCAGGTGTGAGTAGCGAGGATCGTTGATCGGGTGCTCGGGACTGTCGAGCGGCACCGGGGGTGGCGGTGTCGCGTACCCGCGTCGCCAGGCGTGCACCTGTTCGGGGCCGTGGCGCTCGGTGGTCTCCTTCTTGTCGAGGCCCTGGAGCGCTCCGTAGTGGCGCTCGTTGAGTCGCCAACTCCGCTGCACCGGCAGCCACGACTGGTCCATCGCGTCCAGTGCGAGATTCTGGGTGACGACCGCTCGGGTCTGGAGCGACGTGTGCGACGTGTCGAACCGGAGGCCGGCCTCGGCCATCGTGACGCCGGCGGCGGTGGCCTCGGCCGCGCCCTTCTCGGTGAGCGGCACGTCGTGCCAGCCGGTGAACAGGTTGGCGAGGTTCCACTCCGACTGGCCGTGGCGGAGGATCACGAGCGTTCCGGTCATGACCCCGATGGTAGGCCGATCGTCGGCCGAGCGGTTCACGTGTCGACCCGTCGCATCCCGACCAGGGCACCCGGCTCGAACCCTCAGCTCAGCGGGGCGGCGATCTCCTCGGCGAGCGCGGGGAATTCGTCGATCAGGCTCAGGTGGCCGCGGCCGGCGATCACGCGCAGATCGGCAGCCGGGGATCGACCCGGCGGTGTGTCGGCTGTGGGCCAGCGGTACCAGCTGGTCGTCGGTGCCGTGGACGACGATCACGGGAGCGGTGATCGACGCCGGGTCGAAGCTCCACGGTCGCCCCTGCACCGTGATGTCCTGTGCGTAGCCGACGACGCCCTGGCGGAACGCTTCGGTCATCGCCGTCAGCAACCCGGTGAGGTTCGCCTCGTCGGCGAGGTAGGCGTTGTCGGTCGGCCCGAGGTCGAGGTCGCCGCTCAGGAATCCTGACCCGTCGGTGCCGTAGTGCTCCTCGCACCACGCGACCGCGGCCCGCTCGTCGTCCATCGCCATGATGTCGAGCTCCGACTGCATGTATCCGTCGCTCGCCCCCGGCCACGACATGTCGGTGTTGCCGGCGGCGACGACGGCACCGCACACGCGGTCATCGAGCAGTGCGGCGCACGCCACGGTGTACGGGCCGCCCGACGACAGCCCCATCACCGCGAAACGGTCGATGCCGAGGTGATCGGCGAGCGCGACGACGTCATCGGCCCAGTCGGCCGTGGTCCGACCCGCCAGCGGGCTCGACCCTCCGTATCCGGGTCGGTCGGCGGTGACGACACGCACACCTGCATCTCGGAACGCATCGTCGACCACGGCCAGTTCGAGCCGTCCCCCGGGCGCACCGTGGAAGTAGAACACCACTGGGCCATCGGGCGTCCCGAGCTCGGTGTACGCGAGGGTTCGTCCGTCCGGCAACCTCATCGTCTGGTCGACCATCCGGTCACCGTAGTGGGCGTGTGGAACGGCGGTCCTCACATCCCGGCGGGGCGTAGTCTGCCGACGTGTCCACCCCGATCGAGTACGCCTTCGACCGCTACCTCCGCTACGCCGAGTTGGCCGCGTGGCTCGATCAACTCGCCGACGCCAACCCGGACCTCGTCTCGGTCGAGACCTACGGGCGGTCGTACGAAGGTCGCGACCTGCTGCTCGTGACGGTGACCGATTCGTCGACCGGAGATCATGCCGGCAAGCCCGCTCACTGGATCGACGCCAGCATCCATGCCGTCGAGTTGACGGCGACCGTGGCCGCGTGCCGCCTGCTCCAGCGTCTCGTCGACGGACACCGTGCCGGCGACGAGACGACCACGCGGGCATTGCGGACCCGCACCTTCTACGTCGTGCCGCGGGTGAACCCCGACGGGGCCGAGTGGGTGCTCGCCGACCGTCCGCGCTTCCGTCGGTCGAGCGTGCGGCCCTGGCCGTTCGCCGATGCACACCGCTGGCCGGGGCTCCACGAGGAGGACGTCGACGGCGACGGGCGCATCCTCCAGATGCGCTTCCCCGATCCCGACGGCCCGTGGATGCCGCACCCCGACGACGCCCGCGTCCTGGTCCCGGTGCCGATCACTGGTGCCCCGGCGGCCACCCCCCGCTACCGGGTGCTCGACGAGGGCGTGATCGAGGACTTCGACGGCTTCAGCGTTCCGACCCCGCCCGCGCCGGAGGGACTCGATCTCAACCGCAACTTCCCCGCCGGTTGGGGAGCCAAGGTGCCGGGATCCGGCGACCATCCCCTGTCGGAACCCGAGATCGACGCGCTCGTCCGCGCGATCGTCGCGAGGCCGAACATCTGTGGCTTCAACGCGTTCCACACCAGCGGAGGGGTGATCCTGAGGCCGTCGTCCACCCAGCCCGACTCGAAGCTGCCCCCGGCCGACGTGTGGACCTGGAAGCAACTGGCCGCGATCGGCAGCGAGCTGACCGGGTATCCGTCGCATTCGGTGTACGAGGACTTCACGTGGGATCCGTCCCAGACGCTGAGCGGGGCGTCCGACGACTGGGCGTACGAGCACCTCGGCGTGTTCGGGTGGACCACCGAGTTCTGGGACATCATCCACGCCGCCACCGGCGTCAAGCAGTCGACCCACTTCTGGTACACCGGCCCGACCGACGCCGAACGACTCGCGGTGGCGCAGTGGCTCGACGCACTGCCCGACGACGGCCCCCGCACCCGTGGGTTCGTCGACTGGTACCCGTTCGAGCACCCGCAACTCGGCCCGGTCGAACTCGGTGGCTGGAACCAGTTGCACTCGTGGACCAATCCGCCCCGTCACCTGCTGTGCGACGAGGTCGACCGTCACGCCGACTTCGCCGTCGCCCAGGCGCTGGCCGCACCGAGGGTCGAGATCCGGTACACGAACGTCGAGGCGGTCGGTGACGGAACCTGGAGAGTGACGATCGGCGTGGCCAACACGGGTTGGCTGCCCACGACGGTGTCGGCGCACGCCCGCTCCCACGAACTCGTCCGACCGATCGTCGCCGACGTCCACGCCGCGCCTGCCTCCGGCGGAGGCGTCGAGGTGCTCGATGGCCCGCGCCGACGCATGCTCGGCCAGCTCGCGGGAGGCTCGGCGGCGCGGTTCATGAACGCGACGGAGGGCACCCCGGACCGCACGACCTGCAGCTGGCTGGTGCGGGCATCGACCGGTACCGAGGTCGTCGTGTCGGTCCGTCACGATCGTGGCGGAAACGACTCGGTGACCCTTCGTCTCGAGGATGCGACGGCGGCGGGTCCCACGACGTGACGACGGACGCGTGGATCACGCTCGCGGTCCTCGTCGTGACGTTCGGCGTGCTCGCCTTCGACCGTCTGCCCGCCGCGGCGGCCATGGGAGCGGCGGTCGGGGTGCTCCTCCTGCTCGACGTCGTCGATCAGGGCCAGGCGCTGTCGGGGCTGTCGTCGTCGGCTCCGGTGACGATCGCCGCGTTGTACGTACTCGCGGGAGCGGCCACCGTGACCGGCGCTCTGTCGCCGCTGATCGACCGTCTCCTGGCCGGGCGGTCCAGACGCGGGGACGATACCGGCGCTCCGCGGGCTGGCCGTCGCCTCGGCCGACTTGCTGTCGCGACCGGGGCGTTGTCAGCCGTGCTCCCGAACACGCCGCTGGTCGCGCTCGCCGCACCGCGTGTCGTGACGTGGTGTCGGCGTGCGGGAGTGTCCGCGTCGCCGTATCTGATGCCGATGTCGTACGCGGCGGTGTTCGGCGGCGTTGTCACGGTGATCGGTACGTCGACGAACCTGGTCGTGTCGGACCTGCTCGTCGCGCAGGGCGAGCAGCCGCTCGGGGTGTTCGAGATCACTGGCGTGGGTCTGCCCGTCGCAGCGATCGGCATCGCGGTGCTGGCAGCGACGGCGCCCTGGCTGCTCCGCCACCGTCGGCCGAGTACCGAGTCAAACCCGGCGGCGGCGGTCCAGCCCTACACGATCGCCCTCACCGTCGAACCCGATGGCCCCCTGGTCGGCCGGACCATCGAGGCGGCGGGCCTACGACACCTGCACGGTGTCTTCCTTGCCGGGGTCGAGCGTGCAGGAACCGTCGTGCCCGCTCGACCGGGCACGGTTCTCGGCTCGGGCGACATCTGCTACTTCGCCGGGGACGTCGTCGACGTGGTCGATCTGCTCGAGGTGAACGGCCTCGCGAGCGCGGAGCACGCCCACCTGGTCGGTGCCGCTGATCGCCCCGACGCAGGTCTGTTCGAAGCGGTCGTGTCGGAACGCTCGGACCTCGCCGGTGCCACGTTGCGTGACGCCGGTTTCCGTGCGCGCTACGACGCGGCGGTGCTGGCGATCCGTCGTCACGACGACGACCTTCCGGGCAAGCTCGGCACCGTCGTGTTGCGCCCGGGGGACGTGCTGCTCGTCTTGGCGACACCGGAATTCGAGCGGGTGTGGCGGGGTCACGGTGACTTCAGTGTGATCGCCTCGCTCGACGCGCCACCTCCGGTACGCCGTGATCGTTCCTCGCTCGTGATCGCCGCGATCCTCGCGATGGTCGCCTCGGTCGTGACCGGCGTCCTCGACCTGATGGAGGCGTCGTTGCTCGCCGCCGTGACGCTGATCGCGTTGCGGGTGATCAGCGTGACCGAAGCCCGTCGAGCGGTCAACCTCAACGTCGTGCTGACGATCGCCATGTCGATCAGTCTCGGCACCGCGGTCGCGGTGAGCGGACTGGCCGCCGAGATGGCGACGCTCCTCGGGAACCTCGGTGACCCGTTCGGCGACACCGGCCGCCTCGTCGCCGTGCTCGCCGCCACGATGGTGCTCACCGAGCTGTTGTCGAACAACGCGGCAGCAGCGTTGATGCTGCCGGTGGCGACCACCACGGCGATCGAGGCGGGCCTCGATCCACGCTCGATGGCGATCGTGGTGTTGATCGGTGCCTCATGTTCGTTCCTGTCGCCGATCGGCTACCAGACCAACCTGATGGTGTACGGCCTCGGCGGGTACCGGTTCCGCGACTTCACCCTGGTCGGTGCGCCGCTCAGCCTCGTCACGTTGATCGTCACGCCGATCGTCGTCCCGCTCGTCCTCGGTCTGTGATGCAGCGCCGGACGAACGCTGAGTTCCCGCCGTCTCGCCGGGGCGGGAGCGATGATGGGGGAATGAACGATCGGCGTGACCCGGACCCACAGTTGTTGGCGGCGGCGACCGCTGCGCACGAGCAGGCCTACTGCCCGTACTCGCACTACCGGGTCGGTGCAGCGATCCGGACCGACACGGGCGCAGTGATCGCGGGGTGCAACGTGGAGAACGCCGCGTATCCGCTCGGGTCGTGCGCGGAGGCCGGCGCGATCGCGGCGATGGTCCTCGCCGGCGAGCGTTCGATCGTCGAGATCGTGGTGGTGACCGACGGAGACCAGCCGGGAACCCCGTGCGGCGGGTGTCGTCAGCGCATTCGCGAGTTCGCCGGACCGGATGTCGCGGTGCATGCCGTGGCGGCGTCGGGCCCGACGGTCTCGATGACGGTGGCTGAACTGCTGCCGCACTCCTTCGGACCGGAGTTCCTCGGACCGGAGTTGCCCGGACCGGAGTTGCCCGGACCGTGAGAACTTGAGTCGATCCAACTCAAGAAATCTCATACGATGGTTGATGTCGACCTGACCGCTCCGTATCATGATGAACCGGCGGGCGTGTCACGCTCGCAAGGTTCTCATCCCCCAGCAACATCGTCACCCGCACGAGGAGCAACAACATGGCCAAGGCAGTCGGCATCGACCTCGGAACCACCAACTCGGTGGTCTCCGTCCTGGAGGGCGGCGACCCCGTCGTCATCCCCAACTCCGAGGGCGCCCGCACGACCCCCTCGGTCGTCGCGTTCTCCAAGTCCGGCGAGGTGCTCGTCGGTGAGGTCGCCAAGCGTCAGGCGATCACCAACCCCGATCGCACGTTCCGGTCGATCAAGCGTCACATGGGCGAGAGCTGGAAGTCCGACGACATCGACGGCAAGACGTACACCCCGCAGGAGATCTCCGCACGCATCCTGATGAAGCTCAAGCGCGACGCCGAAGCCTTCCTCGGCGACACCGTCACCCAGGCCGTCATCACCGTGCCCGCGTACTTCGACGACGCCCAGCGCACCGCCACCAAGGAGGCCGGCACCATCGCCGGCCTCGAGGTGCTGCGCATCATCAACGAGCCGACCTCTGCGGCGTTGGCCTACGGGCTCGACAAGAGCTCGGAGGACGAGACGATCCTCGTGTTCGACCTCGGTGGCGGCACCTTCGACGTGTCGGTGCTCGAGATCGGCGACGGCGTGTTCGAGGTGAAGTCCACCCACGGCGACACCGACCTCGGTGGTGACGACTGGGATCAGCGCATCGTCGACTGGCTCGTCCAGCAGTTCAAGGCGGCGCACGGCGTCGACCTGAGCGCCGATCGCATGGCGGCGCAACGGCTGCAGGAAGCTGCCGAGAAGGCCAAGATCGAACTCAGCCAGGTGCAGCAGACGCAGATCAACCTGCCGTTCATCACCGCCACCGCCGACGGCCCGCTCCACCTCGACGAGTCGCTCTCGCGCTCGAAGTTCCAGGAGATGACCTCCGACCTCATCGAGCGTTGCCGCATCCCGTTCGAGCAGGCGCTGAAGGACGCCGGCGTCTCGAAGGGTGATCTGCACCACGTGATCCTCGTCGGCGGATCCACCCGCATGCCGGCGGTGACCGACCTGGTCCAGTCGATGACCGGCAAGGAGCCGAACAAGACCGTCAACCCCGACGAAGTCGTTGCCATCGGCGCGGCCGTCCAGGCCGGCGTGCTCCGCGGCGACGTCAAGGACGTGCTCCTGCTCGACGTCACCCCGCTCAGCCTCGGCATCGAGACCAAGGGTGGCGTGATGACCAAGCTCATCGAGCGCAACACCACGATCCCCACCAAGCGCACCGAGGTGTTCACCACGGCCGAGGACAGCCAGCCGTCGGTCGAGATCCACGTGCTCCAGGGCGAGCGCGAGATGGCCGGATACAACAAGACGCTCGGCAAGTTCCAGCTCGTCGACCTGCCGCCCGCCCCGCGCGGCGTGCCGCAGATCGAGGTCACGTTCGACATCGACGCCAACGGCATCGTGCACGTGTCGGCGAAGGACCGGGCGACCAACAAGGAACAGTCGATGACCATCACCGGCCAGTCGACGCTCGACAAGAACGACATCGAGCAGATGGTGAAGGATGCCGAGGCACACGCCGAGGAGGACCGCAACCGTCGCGAGGAGGCCGAGGTCCGCAACAACGCCGACTCGCTCGTGTACCAGACCGAGAAGGTCCTGCGCGAACAGGGCGACAAGGTCACGGCCGAGGAGAAGGACGCCGTCGAACAGCCGCTGTCCGACCTCAAGAAGGCGATGGAGGGCAACGACACCGCCGCCATCAAGACGGCCACCGACACGTTGATGTCCGCCAGCCAGGCGTTCAGCCAGAAGCTCTACGAAGCCGCCGCGCGTGACTCGGGCGCCGAGGGCACATCGGCGTCCGGCCAGGACACCGGAGCCGGCTCGGTGAACGACGACGACATCGTCGACGCCGAGATCGTCGACGACGAGAAGGCCTGATCCGGGCGTGGACGGCGACATGGTCGACCCACCCGAGAAGGCCGATCCGTCCGACATCTCGAACGACGAGTTCGAGATGTCGGCGGACGCGTCGGCCGACGACGACCTCGACGACCTCGCCGAGCGGGCCAGCGAGATCGACGACGTCACCGACTCGGTGTTGCGTCCCGCCGAACCGGGCGACGACTTCGATGCGATCGTCGGCGAGATCGACTACTCCGACGTCGACGTGCCCGCACTGCTCGCCGAACGCGAGGAGTACAAGGGCCTCGCCCAACGGGTCCAGGCCGACTTCGACAACTACCGGCGTCGCGCGGCGGCCCAGTCGCTCGCCGAAGCCGACCGGGCATCGGGCCGCCTCGCCGAGGCGCTGCTCCCGGTGCTCGACGCAGCGGAGGCGGCGTACGTGCGCCACCCCGAGGAGATCGGGCCGCTGCTCAACCAGATGCTGGTCGAGTTGAAGAAGCACGGCCTCGAGACCCTGGATCTCGAGGACAAGCCGTTCGATCCCGAGTTCGCCGAGGCGGTGGCACACGAGCCCGGCGACGGCGGCGAGCCGGTCGTGGCCGAGGTGCTGCGCAGCGGCTACACGTGGAAGGGCAAGGTCCTCCGCGCCGCGATGGTCAAGACGAAGGACTGAGTTCACCAGGGGTCGGACCCCTGGTGCACTCGACGAGAGGAGGTGATCTCTGGTGACCGCACAACGTGAATGGTTCGAGAAGGACTACTACAACACGCTCGGTGTCGAGAAGGGTGCGAGCGCCAAGGAGATCACCAAGGCATACCGCAAGCTCGCTCGCGACCTCCACCCCGACAAGAACCCCGGCGACTCCGTTGCCGAGGAGAAGTTCAAGGAGCTCGCTGCCGCGTACGACGTCCTCGGTGACGAGGCCAAACGCAAGGAGTACGACGAGGTCCGAGCGTTGGGGCCGATGGCCGGGATGGGCGGACGCGGCGCACCCGGCGCGGGCGGGTTCACGTTCAACGTCGAGGACATGGGCGGTGGCGGTCTCGGTGACCTCTTCGGCAACATGTTCGGCCGCGGCGGCGCAGGACGAGGCCGGGGCGGTGCGGCATCCGGGGTCGGTCCCCGGCGGGGATCCGACATCACGGCACAGCTGACGGTCTCGTTCGAGGACGCCGCCCGCGGCATCACCACCACCCTCTACCTCACGACCGATGCCCAGTGTTCGACCTGCCACGGGTCGGGTGCGAAGCCCGGCACCTCGCCGGTGATGTGTTCGGCGTGTGGTGGCCGCGGCGTGGTCGACGACAACCAGGGGATGTTCTCCTTCTCCACGCCGTGCCGCGTCTGCGGTGGCCAGGGCGTGCGCATCGAGGACCCGTGCCCCACCTGTCGGGGTTCGGGCGTCGAAGCACGCCAGCGCGAGGTCAAGACCCGCATTCCCGCCGGTGTGAAGGATGGGCAGACGATCCGGCTGAAGGGCCGGGGCGGGCCTGGTCGCGGGGGCGGACCGGCCGGTGACCTCCTCGTGGAGCTCAAGGTGATGCCGCACGCCCTCTTCGGTCGCAGCGGCGACAACCTCACGGTGACCGTGCCGGTCACCTTCACCGAAGCGGCCCTCGGCGGCGACATCGACGTGCCGACCCTCGAGGGCCAGCGGGTGACCTTGCGTCTCAAGCCGGGCACCCAGTCGGGGAGTCGCCACCGGGTGCGTGGCAAGGGCATCGCGACCGCGAAGCACACGGGCGATCTGATCGTGACGGTCGAAGTGCAGGTCCCGACAGAACTGAACGACGAACAACGGGCGGCGGTCGAGCAGCTCGCCGCTGCGACTACGGTGAATCCGAGGAGTTCACTGCCATGAGCGCACCCGAAGCGAACGAACGGTCCCGGACCCGGGCGGTCTACGTGATCTCGGTCGCCGCCGAACTCGCGGGAATGCACCCCCAGACCCTGCGCATCTACGAGCGTCGCGGCCTGGTCACGCCGGCGCGAACCGAGGGCGGCAACCGCCGCTACAGCGACGCCGACATCGCGATCCTGAAGCGGATCTCCGAACTCACCGACGAGGGGATGAACCTGGAGGGCATCCGGCGCGTGATGCACCTCGAGATCGAGAACGCCCGTCTGCGGGCCGAACTCGACCACGCTCGCGACATCGCGAAGCACGCCATCGAAGCGGCGGAGGGTCGACGGTCCGGTGCCGATCTCGTCCCGCTGCGTCAGGCCGTGTCCGTCTTCGGTCAGCGTCCCTCGATCTTCGATCGTGATTGACGGTCCCGTCGGGGCAACACGCGGCTGATCGCCCGTTTCACCGGGCCGATCGGCGTCGGATCCGATTTCAGCGGCAGGTTCGACAACCTCTCGACGGCCCAGGGCCGATCGAGCGGATCAGCGGCCGACGAGGTGGGCACGAGCACGTCGACAGGACGAAGACGTCCGGCGAGCCCCGCAGCACCCACGGCGGCGCCGAGCGCCACGCACTGACGTTGCGGTGATCGCAAGTCGTGCGGTGGGAAATCAGGGTACGAAGCACCCGACAGCAGCAGAGCGGTCTTCTCGTCGACGACCACGGGGTCGTCGTCGAGCCCCCTGGTGAAGCGTCGGAGCTCGGTGACGAGTTGGACGGCGTCTTCGACCTCGTCGAACCATCCCACCGAGAAGCCGGCCTGGTTCAGGGTGAGTGATGGAGTGACCCGTCCCACGGAATCGACTGCGGCCGCGATCACCGGCTGCCCTGTGTCCAACAACGCCTCGAACGACTCGTCGGTCGCCGCGTCGCGACGGACCCTGGTGACGTCGCCACTGATGACGCGACCGATCGCCACCGGGCTCGGTTCCACCGTGACGTCCGTGAAACGAGCCCGCTCGGCGAGTTCCTCGATTCGGCGGATGTCGATGTCGTTCCAGCGCACCGCGACGAGCCAGCGTCGGGGGCCGTCGTCGAGGAGGAGCGTCGAGTTGATCTGTTGCTCTCGGACGAGATCGGCCCTCAGTGCGTTCAGCTCCGTTCCGTTGCAGCCGGTTGCATCGACACGGTGAAGCGTGCTGAAGGGCGGGAACGTGGCGATGCGCGTGGTCTCCTCGGGATCTCCCAATTCGGCTCGCAGCCGGACCAACGCATCGACCACCGCCTGGTCGTCATCGGTGGCGCGGATGGCCACCTCGGCGGCCGCAGCCACTCGCCCCTCCTGGTCGGCGCGGAGCCGGACGCCGCGGACGAGCCGGCTGGTGAACTCGATCCCGACACCGTCGCCGCGTCGCAGCAGATTCATCGACGGCCCTCGCCCTCGTCCAGTCGGTCGGTCACAGCAGCCGAGAGAGGACGTCCGAGTGATGCCAGTTGCACGATCTCGCCGGTCTCGATCACTTGGCATCTGCTCGGCACTCGGTCCTCCGTGAGCCGGGGCGCGAGATCGAATCGGTTCTCGTCCTCGGGGTCGACGAGGGAGCCGACGAGGCGACGACCCGGTAGGTCGAGCAGTGGGCCGCAGTCGTCGGCGCGACGCGCCACCGCGACCACCGAGACTCCACTGCCCAACGCCCGGTCGAGGCGATCGAGGTGGCCGGCCGCCCCAGCGAGTGCTCGAAGGTGGCCGAGATCGTCGACGAGGACGACGCGGTGCGGGTCCAGCCCGGTTCGAGTCTGCTCGAGCGCAGCGATCATGGCAGTCAGGTCATCGACCTGGTCCGGGGCAATGACCAGGTTGCAGTGGTGGAGTGTCTCGATGGTCCGACGTCGGGCAGCCGAGCTGTGTACCACGACCAGATCGATGTCGTCGGGGCCGAATCGGTCGATCACCCCCAGGATGATCGTGGCCACGAGGTCGTCGACACCAGATTGGGCCGATCCGAGAGCCAGCAGCACGGATCCGTCGGGTTCCCACCACATCGTCGATGGCGCCGTGGCGGGTGTGTCCACCACGCCGACCGGGATCGCGTCGCCTGGCCGATCGCGAAACAGGGTTTCCGTTTCGATCGACGTCGGCAGTGGTGGCGGGACGAGCGCTGGCGGCTGTGCGATGTCAGCGGTCGCGGCCCACCGCGAGGTCCGCCAGTTCCTCGCACTCGGCGAGGAACGAATCGGTTGTCGGTCGTGAACGCTGGGCGATGCGGTGTTCCAGGGGAGTCAGCGCTCGCCCGAGCACGGCGGGACGCAGCACGAGGGCGCTCGGATCGGCCACGTCGTCCTCCAGGACCACCTCGAGCCGAGCGCCGTCAGGACCGTCGACGACCGCGCGCCGAGATCCGGTCTCGCGGTCGACCGTCACCGTCGTCAGCTCGGGACCGATCGGGAAGCCACCGTCCGCAGCTGCCACGATGACGCAGAGTCCAGCGAGCTCGCGCGACGCCCCGAGCAGGGTGTCGACCAGTGTCCTGTCGTCAGCTCTGGCCTCGGCCAGGACGACGGTCGATGTCCCAGGTCGTTCGAATGCGACGTGACGCAGTCGTGCCACCAACCGAGCCGGTTCGATCGTAGCGATGTCGGCGGCGGAGAGCGTTCGGTCGGTCGCATGTGGAAACCCGGCGAGTGGAGCGGACACCGGTGAGTGGATCAGATCGAGGAGCATCAACGACGCTGGGTCGGCCTGCGTGCACGCAGCGACGGCGAGGGCCACAGCGGTCCGGACCGCGTCGTCGTCATCGTTGCCGGCGATGACGACGCGGCCTGCGCTCAGGTCGATCCCGACCCGATCGCCATCTCGTTCTCCCAGTGGCACATCGACGAGTCCGATGCTCTCGTCGGCCCATCGTCGACGGAGGTCCGAGGCTGTCGGATGTCCGAGCAGGTCGGTCAAGGACGGGCCCGGCGTCGCCGACTCGGTATCGGGAACGGTCGGCGGCGCTTCGATGTCGGTGAGCGGGGCAAGTGCCCGGGCGACGTCCTCCGCGACCCCTGTGTCGACCAACGCCGCCGACAGATCATCGATCTCGTCGCCGGTCGCGAGCTCCGCCACGCGCCAGAGCCCGCCGGATGATTCGGTGATCACGGTCGTGCACAGCGACGGTGCATGGGCGGCCTCGTCGCACAGTGCCAACACCCGGAGATCGATCGGGGGTGTCGACAGCAGGGCTCGCACCGGAGCGTCCCTGCGACGCCACAACTCGGGGTCGTCGATCACCAGGAGGGTGAGTCGCGGGGACGCGTCCCGAGTCTCGTCGACGATCGAGGATGCGAGCACGCGATCGACCCATCGAGCAACGTCGTCCGGGCTCTCGAGCACGAGCGGCACGCCGGTCGGCCGCAGGTGAGGGAGCCACTTCGTCCAGTCCCATCTCGAGACGCGCTCGGCGGTTGTTGCGACGACGACTGCAAGGTCGGCAGGGCCGTGGATCGTCGTCGCCTCGATCAGGATCGCGCGAGCGATGGCGGTGCGGACCTTGTCGCCGCCTGCCACAGCAACCGCCGGGTTCGTCGACAGATCGAGTTCGACGATCTCCGGTGGTGTGTCGGCTCGTTCACGAAGCCCGATGGGAACCACGAAGGCATTCGCATGTCCGGGCCGACGTTGCCACAACGTCGCGCCGAGCTCACAGGCATCGCGGAGCGCGTCGATTGCCGGTCGACGACCGGTGGCCGCAGGTGGGAGCGGTGGGCGGTTGAACACGACGGTGCCATCGGGATCGGGCGACGGGAGCCGTCTGGCCCCCACGACCGGTCGCCGCTCGACGACGAACGCGCGATGGCCGACGGTCACGATCTCGTCGACCCAGGGCATGGGAGTGCGGAGGAGCATTCCATCGATGCGTACCTCGCCGATCTCCTCGATCGTCGTCGTGGGGGGCTCGACCGTCACCCCATCGGTGGTCACTGTCAGCTCGAAGGCCGGTTCAACCACCTCCGAACCACTCAGCTCGTCGGCATGCGCTCGTCGTCCGGGTCCTGTCCGGTATCGGCCGACCGAGAGCGACCGCATCCGGCCGGCACCCGGACCGGCGATTTCCGCGAGGAGCAACCGGTCGGAGGACTCTGGTTCCGGGACCATTGGATCGGTGGTCACGATGGAGCCGATGAACAACCCGACGTCGTCGACGAGCGTGGAACAGTCGATGATGCGATCATCCGCCCGTGCGACACGGGGCACCGCTTGGCCGGTCACTGCGACGATCACATCTCCGAGCGTGGCGTCGGGACCATGACGGACGATCGAGATGTCCGCGTCGCCGTGAGGTGTGCGCACCACGATGTCCATCACAGCGCAGACTACGGGCCGAACCGCCGGGGGTCGACTGCGATGCGCTCCCCCCGGTCGCTCGAGGGGCCGTCTTGACGAGTTCTCGACGAATTGCTCAAGTCGTGGACGATCGGGCCGATGGACGGAGTGTGAGTATCCGTCGCTCGCCCAACACTTGAGGACATGGTGACCGCGTCCACCGTCAGCTGGCGTCAAGTCGTGGCTGCCATCGCAGCCACGCTGCTCACGTTGCTCGCTGCGATGGTTGTCGTCCGTGCCGACGGCCTGCCTGCGGTCGACGCCGCCTCCGGTCGTGCGACGAGTTGGTTCGTCCATCGGCCCACCGGTCGCGTCGTTCTGGTCGACGGCTACGGCGGTCGAGCGCTGGCGAGCCTCGACACGGGCGCCCAAGGCGACGAACTCACGGTAGCCGAGGGTGGCCCCGGCGCATACCTGCTCAACGATGCCACCGCTGAAGCACAGGAGATCGACAGCATCGAGCTGCGGCTGGGCACGCCGTTCGGTCTGACGACCCTCGGTGCGGGGCGCGCGATCACGGGCGTCGGGCAGGCCGGCCTCGTCGTCGTCAACCCCGATGAGAACGAGGCCAGTGTGGTCCCGGCGGACAGCGACCCGGTCGCATTCGCCGTCGAGTCGGGACAGGACACGCGGATTGCCCCTGATGGTTCCGTCTGGTCGTTGGTGAGCGGTGATCTGCGGCGAACGACGTCGTCGACGACGCAGTCCACGCCGCTCGGAGTGACCGGAGGAACGTTGTCCCTGGTCGGCAACGAGCCCCTCGTGGTCGATCCCCAGAACCGCCGTGCCCGTCTCGGCACCGGGGCGTGGCAGACGTTGCCGACCGATGCCGATCCGAGCGAGATCCTCGGTCAGATCCCGGGACCTGCCGCGTCGTGCGGATGGGTCGGCGCCAACGACGATCTCTGGTGCATCTCCGGCTCGGGCATCGAGGAGACGAGCACCGTGCGGGGTTTGGACATCGACGGTTCCGATCTGCTGGCGATCGGCGGCGATGCGGCCGCGGTCGTGAAACGTGGCCCGAGTTCGGTCGTCCGAATCGACTGGCGAGCCGGCGAGATTCTCGACGAACTCCCGGCGAGCGTGTCCTCCGACGCTGCTCTGGCGGTGACCGCCACGGTCGACCTCGTGTGGGTGGACGACCTCGCCGGCGACTTCGTGTGGGCGGTGAACCCTTGGGGGATCCGTGCGATCGACAAGAATGCGCAAGGGATCCTGGTGCTGGGCGAGGACGGTGATCTCGTCCAGGAAGGCGAGGCGGAGCGTCGCACACCGGGCGCCGACAACACTGCGGCGAGTGCACCCGAAGAGCGCGAACCCGACGACAACGGCGTCGATGATCCACCCGTCGCCGTCGATGATCCCGTCAGGGCACGATCCGGCGCGTCCGTACCCGTTCAGGTGACCGCCAACGACTACGACCCTGACGGCGAAGCGATCGCCGTCTCGGCCGTTGGTGTCGCCGGTCACGGTTCGGTCGACATCGGCACGGCAACGACCGTCGTGTACACGCCGGACCCGGGATTCGTCGGCATCGACACCTTCGACTACACGATCGTCGACGGCAACGGCACCACTGCCTCCGCGAAGGTCATCCTCGAACTGATCGCGGCCGGTTCGACGAACGAACCACCCGTCGGCGTGGACGACCGGGCCGAGACCGGCGCAGGCGTCCCCGTGACCGTCGATGTCCTTCTCAACGACCTCGATCCCGAACGGGACGCCCTGCTCCTGGGGGGTTTCTCGCCGCCGGCCGGCATCGGCGGGTCCTCACCGGGGCAGGTGAGCGAGACGATCGGTCCATCGGGGCTCCCCGCGCTCAGGTTCGCACCGGCGGACGGCTTCGAGGGAACGGCGATCTTCACCTATCGCCCCGTCGACGCGCTCGATGCCGTGGGTGACGATGTGGAGGTTCGCGTCGAGGTCGCTCGGCCCGGCGATCCGAACCGTCCGCCGGTCGCCCGCCCGGATTCCGTGCGGTTGCGCCGCAATGTGCAGACGCCGCTCCCCGTGCTCGTCAACGACTCCGACCCGGACGGCGATCCGATGACCTTGAGCGTCGTCGAGCCCCTCGGGCCCGCGCTGGAGGTCGATGTGGTGGGAGACCAGTTGATGATCGTTGCCCGAGCCGGTGCCGCTCCGCTGGTCCCGTTCGAGTACGAGGTCGATGACGGTCGTGGGCACGTCGTCCGGACGTCGGTGCTGGTCTCGGTGATCGACGACATCGAGCCCAACCGTCCCCCGATCGTGACCGCCGACGCGGACAAGGTCGTGGTCGGGGAGTCCGTGATCCTGGAGGTCACCGCCAACGATGTCGACCCCGACGGCGACCCGCTCACCGTCGTGTCGGTCACCCAGCCCGAGAACCGGATCGGCCAGGCGGCAGTGTTCAGCCGCGACGAGATCCAGTTCTCACCGACCCCGCTGACCGATGCGGACGGACAAGCGACAGCGAGGTTCTCGTACACGGTCAGCGACGGCAACGGCCACGAGGTCGCCGGCGAGATCACGATCACGGTGCTCCCCGAGGCTCTCGCTGAACCGCCCTTCGCTCGGGACGACTCCACGTTCACGTTCGTCGACGTCCCGGTCACCGTGGACGTACTCCGCAACGACGGCGACCCGTCGGGTGGACGTCCCACTCTCGTCGGCCGTCCGGGATGTGCGTCGGGCGGTCGCGCCACCGTCACCGCCGACAGCCAGGTCCGCTACGACCCGCCGCCGGGAGCGTCCGGCGCGTTCCGTTGCACGTACGAGGTGACGAATGCCCGCGGCCTGCGGGCGTCGGCATCGATCCTGGTGTCGGTGCGCGAACCGGAAATCACCAATCGCCCTCCGGTCGCGGTCAACGACCAGCTCTCCGTCGAGGTGGGGCAGTCCGCATCGGTGAACGTCATCTCCAACGATGTCGATCCCGACGGCAGCGACGCCGACCTCGAATTGGTCTCATCGACGGCACCGACGTTGGGGAGCGCCGTGCGGGCGGGCAACACCATCACCTTCGTTGCCGGCGCTCGGACCGGCAACACCACGATCAACTACCAAGTCGCCGATCCCCAGGGTGCCGTCTCGCTCGGGCGGCTCCGGGTGACGATCACCGAACGAGTCAACCGGCCCCCCATCGCCGTGTCGGACTCGCTGACGATCTTCGGACCGGGCCGGCCCCAGCAGTTCAGCGTGCTCGCCAACGACAGCGATCCCGACGAGACCCCGGGCGGTCTCTCGGTCGTGTCGGCGACGCGAGTCTCGGGCGAGGGAACGGTGGCGCTGACGGGTTCGGTGGTCACGGTGTCCCCGGCCGAGGGCTTCATCGGTCAGGTCATCGCCACCTACACGATGCGCGATGGCGGCGGGCTCACGTCGTCCGCCAATGTCGTGCTCACGATCGTGCCTCCGCTCAACCGGCCACCCGAGGCGCGCGATGACGCAGCGGAGGTCCTCAACGGTGACACGGTCACGGTGCCGGTGTTGTTCAATGACACCGATCCGGATGGTGACGAACTCTCGGTCTCGATCGTCGGTGGTCCCGACCCCACCCTGGGGGTGGCGTCGCTGACTCCGAATCGTTCGATCTCGTTCAGCGCTCGGGACGGTTCGGCTGGCACCGCGGTCGTGACGTACCAGGTCAGTGACGGAGAACTGACGGACACCGCAGTGTTGCGTGTCGACGTGCTCGGGTGTGCCGAGGCAGCGCCGATCGCCAACGATGGGTTCCTCAACACCGGCTACCGCACGCCGATCGCAGTCGACCTCGGTGCGTTCGGCTCCGGCGGCACGATCGTCGACGTCGTCGGACCTCCGGGGTACGTCAACGGGGTCTACACGCCTCCTGCCGGCGAGAACGGAAACGTGTCGATCGACTACGCGGTCGTCAACGAATGCGGGCTCCGGGCGACCGGTCGTGTGACGATCGACGTCAACCAGGACCCGACCGCGCGTCCGAAGACGGTCGAAGTCAGGCGCGGCCAGGAGGCCGTCGTGTTGGTGTCCGATCTGGCCTCCGACACGGAGGTGCTCACGATCACGGGATCTGCGGGCGCACCGAGCTGGGTCGTGACCGAGTCGTCGCGGCTCGTGATCGCACCGCCGATCGGGACCGCACTCGGTGAATACAAGTGGACGACGACCGTGGTCGATCCGGGCGGCCTCGCAGCGACGGTGTCCGTCACCGCGATCGTTCGGAACCGGCCGCCCGACGCGACCCCCGACGCTGCGAATGTCAGCTCTGGCTTGCCGGGTTCGTTCGCCATCGTCGACAACGACTCCGATGTCGATTCCCCGGGCGGGGGAGCCTCACTGGTCATCCACAGCATCTCGTCCGGGGAGATCGTCTTCACCAACGGAGAATCCGGCACGGTGACGGTTGGCGCCGCAGGGCGATCGGTCCTGATCGATCCGCTCGACGGGAAGGGTTCGGCAACGTTCACCTACACGGTGCGCGACACCGATGGTGGTGTGTCGGCGCCCGCGGTGGTCACCGTGACGGGCCCGCGATTCAACACCGCGCCGTTCGCTCTCGACCAGACCATCGAAGTCACGGTCGGCGAGGCTCAGGAGTTCACGCTGGACGTGGGCGACAGCGACGGCGATCCACTCACGGTGATCGACCTCACCGACCCGAACGCCGTGGTTGTCGGGGTGAACGGCCTGGCGATCACGGTTCTCGCTGCCGAGCCCGGCACGTCGACGGTGACCTATCGGGTCACCGACGGCGAGGAGTTCTCGACGATGGCGACGGTCACGGTCGTCGCCAGCGAGTCGACGCCGCCTTCGACGACGGTGCCGCCTTCGACGACGGTGCCGCCTTCGACGACGGTGCCGCCTTCGACGACGGTGCCGCCTTCGACGACGGTGTCCGCCTTCGACAACGGTGTCGCCTTCGACGACCGTACGACCGGCCGTCACGACGACCACACCGCCCTGAGGCAACCTGGCCCGGACCACGGCATCGGCGACCGCACCGTCGTCAGCCGACGACGGGAGAGCGCGTCGACCGTCGCAGCGATCGCAGGCTGAGCCTCCACCGGAGCCGTTGCCATCGTGTGCGGATTCCCGCCATCGATGCATCGATCGTGCCGAGGCATCTCGTGGCGTCCTCGGCGAGCAGATCCGGATGCTCCGGCCAACCGTACGACGCCGCACTTGCCAGTGCGGCGAGCCGACGAAGATCGCGTTGAGCCCCGGCGACCAGTGGCTCACCGGCGGATGCGATCTCCCCGTCGGTGTCCGAGCGGCGGATGTCGAGTCCCGCGTCGACCAGGACATCGGTCGCCGTCGCCCAAGCGCCACAGATGATCGCCCTCGGGGTCGCGGACCGGCGCCGGCGCCGACGCCGCTGATACTTGACGCCGGCGATCACGGCACCCGCAGCGACGAAGGGGAGGAGGAGCGCGCCAACGGCGACGGTGCCCCGGATCGCCCAGATGACGACCGCTGACAAGGCGCCCGCCGACACCTCCTCGACGTCCTCCTCCTGCTCCTCCTGATCGGTGTCGGGTTCCGGGGCGGGGGGGATCGGCGGTTGCGGTGCCGCCGGCGTCTGCACCTGGGGACCCGGCGGAGGGGGTGCGCCGTCGGTCGCCTCGTCGGGAGGAACGGGATCGAACGCCAGCCAGCGCCCGTCGCTCAGCTGTACCTCGGGCCAGACTTCGGCATCGGCCGAACTGAGTGCCAGGGGCTGTCCGGGGGAGGGAGTCGTGACCGAGTCGTCGGCAAGGAAGCCGGTGGCGACTCGAGCCTCGACACCGAGTGAGCGGGCGAGCAGCACGAAGGCCGAGGCGAACTGCTCTGGTGTCCCGCGTCGGGTGTCGCGGAGGAATCGGTCGATCAGTGCCCGTTGCAGTCCGCCGCCTTGAACGGCGCTGTCGAGTACGAACTCGGTCCGAAGCGTTGTCTCGAGTTGTTGCAGTTGAGCGAGTGGCGTGCCGTCGCCGGCGAGTGCCTCCGCGAGTTCGTCGAGGGTCGATGCGGCCTCCTCGACGAGTCGGGGGGCGACGCCGACTTCGCTCGCCTCGCCGCTCGAGGGCGCAACATTCGCCACGATGCGGACCTCCTCGCCCGGTTCGGGCGGCTCGGCGAGTCGCACGACCGTGCGCTCGGGGTCGGTCTCGACGACAGCGTCAACGGAGACCGGGTCGCCCGGCAGCGGGACGAGCGACAGGTTGGCATCGAGAAAGCCGATGTCCGCGGTGATCACCGGCCCGTCGACGGGTCCCAGCGTCGTGCCGATCAGCCGGAAGGTGAGGCTCGGCGACCACCGTCGTCCGTCGTAGTTGTCGAGTGCTGCCGTTCGCCAGCGCAGCGGAAGGGACCCTTCGGAGACCGGTGTCACCCGGTACAGATCGATCGGGGGGTCGAGGTCGCGCAGCGCCAGGGTCGCTTCGATGGGATCGAGCAGTGGTGCTGTCGACTGGGCCGGGTCGTTTCGGCGCGGGTCGGCGCGTCCGTTCAATGACACCGGGATCGCGACGAGCGAGACCATGGCGACGGCGATGACGAAGAGTGGGATCACGCGACGTTCTCCGCGCAGCAGCACGACGCGGTCGCGCAACGTCCCGTCGTTGCGGAACATCATGAAGACCGCTGCCGTGGCGCCGAGAAGGATGAGCCATGTCCACGTGACACCGAGCGGCGAGCTCAGCGCTACGACGGCGAGGTAACAGAGCAGGAGCGGGAGCAGCGGTACGAGGTGGAACCGTCGCCGGATGGACAGCTCGTCACTGAGTGCCGTTGCGATCGCCGTGACGGCGACGACCGCACCGACGAGATCGGGGCGAATCGGGCTCGGCCACTCCGTCGAGAGGAGCCCCTGGATCCCGGACGTGAGCGCGTCGAGGACATCGTTGACGCCCCCACCTTCGCTGGCGACTGCCAGCACGACGGACATCAGGATTGCGGCACCGGCGCCGATCGCTCGGATCGTGCCGGTTCGCCGGACGAGTGCGAGCGCGGCAAGTGTCGGAAGGACCGGTGCAGCGACCAGTACCCAACTGAGTTGGTCGAAGATGCCGCCTGCGGCCACCCCGACGATCAGGTAGCCGACGAACAGCACGACGATCCGGACGCGTGCCAGACCCGCACCGACCGAGCTCGAGTCGATGGGGCTCGTGGGAGCCGAACCGTCCCTGCCCGGAGCGACCGCCGACCCGAGCTGTACCGCGGGCGCTTCGTCGAGCACGTCCGCGCTGGTCATCCCCATGACCGCCATCGTCGGACGAACTCGCGGGCGTCGTTGGCGGCGAGCACGATCCCCGCCCCGCCGGTGGCGTCCTCGCCGATCCTGACGACCGACGTCCGTTCAGAGGTTGCGAAGCGGCTCGATGGACCGTTCGGCCCGGTGATGAAGACCACCGAGGACTGATCGAAACCGCCTGTGAACAGGGCGCTGACCGGCAGGAGCCCGGCGTCGTCGGACTGTTGTACCGGCGTGAGGAGATCGAGAACGGTGGCATCGCTGATCAGTGGCGTTGGCCGACCGGCGTGGTCTTTGTCGGTGGTTCTCACGACGACGTCCAGGCCGGTGCGAATCGCATGGACTGCGAGGGTCGCGGCGACATCCACGGCTTCCTCGAAGTCGTCGGGCGTGCCCACGGTCGGGGCGGTGTCGAGCACGATCGTGAACTCGGGACGTCGCACTTCCACGTGTTCGCGCACCATCAGGGTGCCGATTCGTGCGGTCGTGGGCCAGTGGATCATGCGGGGGTCATCGCCGGCGATGTACTCGCGCATCGAGACGAAGCCGGACAACGGGTCTGCGGATGCACGTCTGAGCACCGACTCGTTCTCGACCGGTCGTACCGCCCCCTGGGGCCCGACGAGGTCGTAGACCTTGGGATGGACGATGACCGATGCCGTCCCGGTGTCGCGTCGCCGTCCGACCGTGAGCCAGAACGGATCGATTCGCTCGACCTCGTAGGGGCCAACGTCGAAGACCCCTCGCCGCCGGGTGGGAATCGCCCCTCGCACCGTCTCCTCGTCGCTCGGGGACACCGGTGGCGCAGTGATCCTGATCTCGGCGTCGTCGCAGCGGTCGATGATCGTGGCCTGGCCCGAACGAAAGCGGGTGGAGTTGCGCAACCGGTAGCTGAGCAGCACGGGATCGCCTCGGGCCACCCGCACCGCGAGGAGTTGGCGGGTGACGGTTGCTCGCAGCGGTCGCTGTGAGATCCAGATCGCCATCATGAGCAGTCCAACGATCCCACAGGCGGCGATCACCACCTCCTCGTAGTTCCACCACCAGCCCACGAACCCGAGGACCACCGCGACCAGGACCGCTCCGAGGCCTGAACGGGTGAGCACGGTCAGTTCCCGCGAGCGCGCGGCACCGGGACGTCGTCGATGATGTCCGCCAGGACGCCCGCGACGCGGACGCCGCGTAGCTCGGCCTCGGCGGTCAAGGCCATCCGGTGCGTGAAGACCGGCGCAGCGACCGCCTTGATGTCATCGGGCGTGACATAGTTGCGGTCGTCGGTGGCTGCGAAGGCCCGTGCGACGCGAAGCACGGTGAGCGTGCCGCGCGTCGACACACCGAGACGCAGGTCGGGATGGCTGCGAGTGCGGTTGGCGATTGCCACGATGTACTCGTCGATCGCTCGCACCACGTCGACTCCGTCGATCTCGCTGATCGCCCGGTCGAGTTCGCTCGGATCGGTGACCGGTGAGAGGTCGTCGTCGGCGCTGTGGCGGTGGAATCGGTCGAGGATCGAGATCTCGGTGTCAGCATCGGCATAGCCGAGCGTCAGACGCATGGCGAACCGGTCGAGCTGCACGTCGGGGAGCGGGAACGTGCCCTGGAAGTCGCGGGGGTTCTGGGTGGCGATGACGAAGAAGGGACGCGGGACCGGTCGGCTGACACCGTCGGCGGTCACCTGGTGTTCCTCCATCACCTCCAGCAGGGCTGACTGGGTCTTCGGGCTCCCACGGTTGATCTCGTCGCCGATCAGGACGTTCGTGAAGACCGGACCCTCGCGAAACGCGAACGTGCTCGTGCGCTGGTCGAAGACCATGACGCCGGTGATGTCGGTCGGCAGGAGATCGGGGGTGAACTGCACCCGTTTCCACGACCCGGAGATCGAGTTGGCGATCGCCTTGGCGAGGCTGGTCTTGCCGGTGCCGGGGACGTCGTCGAGCAGAAGATGGCCTTCGGTGAGCAGGCAACACAGGGCGAGACGGATCTCGTCGCGTTTGCCCCGGACGACTCGGTCGACGTTGGACAGCAGTGCGTCGGCGACCTTTGCGGCGTGGAGGGGCATCGACGGAAAGTGTAGGTGCGGCCCGTGGAGGGCATGTGTCACCGAGAGCGGGGCGCGTCAGTCCCATTCGATGCGCAGGTTTGCGATGGCGTCGCGCAGGACCGTGGCGAACTCGCGAGATCTCGGCAGATCGGGCTCGACTCGCTCGATCACCGGGACCTCCGGGAGGGACGTGCCCGTCGGTGTGCGCAACATGGCCTCGAGCGAGTCGACGCGTGCCTCGGGGCGGCGTGACGGGGCTGCGGTCTCGCTGGGCTGCACCAGCCGGAGGTGCCGGCCGCGCGTGGAACCGGTGTCGGCCGCGACCGGCTGCACGGTGGAGTCGTCGGTCAGGGCCGGCTCGGACATGCGGTTTCGCCACACGTCGAGGAGCTCGGGTTCCAGGAGGAACTCGTCGCTGAGCACGAACATCGTGGCCACGACGTGTTTGCAGGCGTAGTCGTCCCAGTTCGCGTCGTCGGGGCACGTGCACGTGGTGGTGATGTCACGGCGCAACGGCATGCCGTCACCGGCGGTGACCTCGATCGAGGCGATGTACGGCGTGGAACGCGAACCCTGGATCTCGCCGGTCACGATGCCGGGCTCGATGACGATGTCGAGCACCGATCCGTCCTTCGCGTACTGCTTGCCGCGCCGGAGTCGGGAGGGGTCGCTCATCTCCGCGGCGAGCACCTTCATCATCGTGGACGGAAGCCGACCGGGATGGTTCGCTCCGAACGGTTTGCGTGGCCTGCTCACGGGTCGATCTCCAGCACGACGAGGTCGCGGAGTTCGTCGGTCGACAGCTCCGACAGCCACGCTTCGCCGGTGCCGACCACCGCGTCGGCGAGCTTGCGCTTGTCGTCGATCACCACGCCGATGCGTTCTTCGACCGTGCCCTCGCACACGAGTTTGTGCACGTTGACGGTGCGCTCCTGGCCGATGCGCCACGCCCGGTCGGTCGCTTGATCCTCGACCGCGGGGTTCCACCACCGGTCGTAGTGGATGACCTGGCTCGCGGCGGTGAGGTTGAGTCCGGTGCCGCCTGCCTTGAGCGACACGAGGAGCAGCGGTGGTCCCGAACCGTCCTGGAACGTGTCGACCATCCGGTCGCGTCCGGTGCGCGAGACGCCGCCGTGCAGGAACGGCGGGTCGAAGTGGAACTGTTCGTTCACGTGGGTGCGCAGCAGTTCGCCCATCTCGCGGAACTGCGTGAACACGAGGGCTCGCTCGCCGGCGTCGAGGAGCTCGGTGACCAACTCGTCGAAGCGGGTGAGCTTGCCCGAGCGGCCCGCGAGGCGCGAGCCGTCGCCGAGCGCGTGGGCGGGATGGTTGCAGATCTGCTTGAGCCGCATCAGCGCGGCGAGCACGAGGCCACGGCGGCGCATGCCCTTGGCCTGCTCGGCATCGACCAGGAGCTGGTCGACCACCTGCTGGTAGAGCGTGGCCTGCTCGCGGGTGAGCTTGGCGTAGGCGATCTGTTCGATCTTGTCGGGCAGGTCGGGCAGCAGACGTTTGTCGGCCTTGGTGCGGCGCAGGATGAATGGTTGCGTCAGCCGCCGGAGGCGGGCGGCCGCGAGTTCGTCGCCGTGGCGTTCGATCGGTGTGCCGAACTGTCCGCGGAATTTCTGGAGGCTGCCGAGCAGGCCGGGGTTGACGGCATCGAGGATCGACCACAGCTCACTCAGCCGGTTCTCGACCGGCGTGCCGGTGAGCGCGAGCTTCTGGTCGGCGCGGAGCTGGCGGACGGCGCGTGCCGCCTTGGTGTTCGGGTTCTTGACCATCTGCGCCTCGTCGAGCACGACGGTCGACCAGTCGACCTCGCCCAGGTGTTCGAGGTCGCGGGGGAGCAGCCCGTACGTGGTGATCACGAGTTGGCGTTCGGGATCCGATTCGAACAGCGAGTCGTCGCTCTGCGGGCCCTGAGCCCGGTTGGCGCCGTGGTGGATCTTCACGTCGAGCTTGGGTGTGAAGCGGGCCGCCTCCTGGCTCCAGTTGCGCACGACGCTGAGCGGGCACACCACCAGGTGGGGGCCGGGCCGCTCGAGGAGATGGGCGAGCGTGGTGGCGGTCTTGCCGAGACCCATGTCGTCGGCGAGGCAACCGCCGAGGCCGAGCTTGGCGAGGAACTGCAACCACGACAGCGCGCGGCGTTGGTAGTGGCGCAGCTCGCCGACGAACTCGGGCGACTCGCGGGTCTCGTCGAGGCGCTCGTCGGGCAGCCCGGCGAGCAGGTTGCGCACCCATGCGGCGTCGTCGGGCGAGCCGGCCTGGTCGTCGTACTCGTCGCGGATCGCGATCGCCGGGGTGTCGTCGTCGCCGAGTTCGGCGTCGTTGGCGAGCCGCAACAGCTCCAGCGGGGTGACCTCGGCCTTGGTGGCCTTGAGCTCGGTGAGCTTGGCCCGCTTGCGCCGCAGTTCGTCGGCGTCGATGCGCACCCAACGATGGCCGGTGTGCAGCAGCGTCGCGCCGGCCTCCTCGGCGCGGGCGATCTCGGCGTCGGAGATCTCCTCGTCGCCGATGACGAGCTTCCACTGGACGAGCGCCTCCTTGCCGAACTGTTTCCTGCGGTCGTCGGCGGGTGACGGGGTGGCTTCGCCGGCCACGCTCACACGGGTGCGGATCAATCGCTCCGGGCCGATCAGCTCCACGCCGAGCCGTTGCAGTTCGACCGGTGCAATGTCGAGGAAGTCCTCGGCGACCTCGAGGTCGAGTTCGACCTGGGTCGGTTCGTGCTGGACCGCGAGCTCGGCGAGGCCCGGCACGACCGGCGCGATCTGTTCGACGGTGGCGCCGACCAGTTCGGCCAGCAGGTCGAGGTGGTGGTCGCCCTTGGCCACTTCCAGCGCCGAGGCGTTGCGTTCCCAGACGTCGTTCGCCGAGCACCAGCGTGCCGCGTCGGTGTCGTCGACCAGTTCGAGCCGGACGATCCACGGGTCGCCGGGGTCGTCGGTGATCAGCAGGCGGACGCGTGGTACGACGACCGGTTCCCCGTCGAGGCGTCGACGGTGTCGATCGAGTTCGTCGCGCAGCTGGCGCAGTGCGGTGTCGAATTCGATCGTTCCGCCGCGCACGACGTGATCCGGTTTGGCGAGCGCCCCGAAGACGGCACGCAGCGCCTGGATCGAGGGGGTCCGCTTGCGTCCGAGGTCGGCCTTCCAGCCGTACTGCTGGAGGAAGCTGCGCGCGATGCCGTCGACGAGTTGGGTGTGGATGCTCGCGGCGTCGGCGTTCGAACCGGCGGTGCAGATCGGGGGCATCGAGGCGGCGAGATGCGCGATCGTGGCATCGATCGCGTCGGTCGTGACCGGTCGCCACCGGGCGACGGTGAACGGACCCTCCTCGACGACGACGGGGACGAGTCGACCGCTCGACACGGTGCGGCGTGCCAGCTCGGCAACGCGGGCGAACCAGGCGATCGAGTCGGACAGGTACTCGCCGTCGGGCAGGTCGGACAGCCAGACGGCGGTTCCCATCGCATCGAGCTGGACCGACGAGGCGTGCAGTGTCGGCTGGTCGTCGAGCGCGATGCTGATCCGGCCGATCGCGCCGTACGACGCGGGGCTGTCGTGCCAGCCGGTGCGGCGGCCGTCGTCGCCGAGCACCCGGAACCCGCCGTAGAGCCACGCCATCGACGCGGTGTCGATGCCGTTCCATCCCCACACGTGGAGTGCGCCGCTGCGCCAGGTCCCCTGCGCCACGTGTGGCGGCCGGTGACGTGTCAGCGCAGCCATCCCTCCGACGCTACCGACACCCTGTCACCGAGCACGCCCGGCGTTGCATCTGGGGTCGGACCCCAGATGTCACGGTCAGGCGTCGACGGTTGCGCCCGAGAAGTTGCGGAGCGCGTCGGCCATCGCCGCCCTGGCGTACTCGGAGGTGACCATGGCATCGACGGCCGGGATCGCGGTGTGGGTCTGGCCGGGGCACTGCAGGTGCTCCACCGCGACACCGGCATCGGACAGGGCGACGGCATACGCATCGCCCTCGTCACGCAGCGGGTCGAACTCGCAGGTGATCACCAGTGCCGGCGGCAGACCCGACAGGTCCGCGGCGAGCAACGGCGACGCCTTCGGGTCCGAGCGATCGGACGGGTCGCAGTAGAGGTCCCAGAACCAGTTCATCACGTCCATGGTCAGTGCGTAGCCGTCGGCGTTCTCGGTGTGTGACGGTCGCTCGGTGGTGCCATCGGTGACCGGGTTCAGGAGCACCTGGCCGGAGATCGCCGGGCCCCCGGCAAGCTTCGCTTGCTGGGCGGTCACCGCAGCGACATTGGCACCGGCACTCCATCCGGCGACGGCCAGCCGACCGGGCACTCCGCCGAGTTCCTCGGCGTGGGCGGCGATCCAGGTTGCGGCGGTGAGGCCATCGTCGGCCGCCGCGGGGAAGCGAGCCTCCGGGGCATGGCGGTAGTTGACCGACACGATGATCGAGTTCGAGTGCACGCACAGGTAGCGGCACAGCGGGTCGTCGGACGTGGCGCTCCCGAGCACCCAACCGCCACCGTGGAAGTAGGCCACGATCGGATGAGGGCCGGCGGTGGCGGGTCGGTACAGGCGGTACTCGAGCGGTGCGCCGTCAGCGCCGGGGAGTGCGCCGTCGACGATCTCGCCGACGTCGGGCCCCGGGGGCATCGCAGCTCCCGACGTCTCCATGAACGCCCGCGCTCCCTCGACCCCCATCGTCTCGAGCGGTGGCAGATCGAGCTCCGCCATCATCGTGAGCATCGCCTGGACGTCCGGCTTCAGCGGTCGGATGATCCCGTCGTTGGCGGTCGTTCCCTTCGGGCCGGAGATCGCGAAGCCGAGATGGCCACGGTCGACGACCTCGTCGCAGATCTCGCGGTAGGCGCCGACACCGCCCGGATAGGGAAGGAACACCGACGGCTTGCCGGGGATGTTCGCGCCCATGTACCACGAGTTGGCCGTCGGCAGCAGGGTGAGGTTCGCGATGTCGTTGCTGTGTTGCACCCACTCGGTCTGCGCGAGTTCGGTCGGCTCGATCGTCTCGGCGTTCGTGTCACGGAGGTGTTCGAGGGTGTCGGTGATCCAGTCGACGTGCTGCTCGATCGACACCATCATGTTCGACAGCACCGACGGGCTGCCGGGCCCGGTGATCATGAACAGGTTGGGGAACCCGACACTCATCACTCCGAGGTAGGTCTGCGGTCCGTGCGCCCAGGCGTCGCGCAGGCCGAGACCGTCACGGCCGGTGATGTCGACTCCGACGATCGCGCCGGTCATCGCGTCGAAGCCGGTGGCGAACACGATCGCGTCGAACTCGATCGACTCGTCGCCGCCCTTCCCGGACAGCTCGATGCCCGTCTCGGTGATCGTCGTGATCGGATGCGCGTGCAGGTCGACGAGGCGCACGTGCGGCAGGTTGAACGTCTGGAAGTAGCCGCTGTCGAGGCACGGCCGCTTGGTTGCGAAGTAGTGGTTGGTCGGGCACAGCAGCTCGGCGACCTCGGGGTCGTCGACGATCGAGCGGATCTTGTCGTGGATGAACCGGCGCATCGTGTCGTTCGCCTCGGCGTTGATGCCCATGTCGTTGTACGGCTGGAGGAAGGCGAGCTCGCCGCGTTGCCACACCTCCTCGTACGCCTCGCGCCGTTCCTCCTCGGAGACGGCGAGTGCACTCACGTCGGGCGGGGTGCGCGGGACGCCGATCGCCGAATGGCGGGCCTCCTCGCGGTAGGCCCCGGGGTCCTTGCGGTACTCGGCGAGGCGGTCCTCGGTGATCGGGCCGTTGTGGGCAGGGATCGAGAAGTTGGGCGTGCGCTGGAACACGGTGAGCTGCGACGCCTGCTTCGCGATGATCGGGATCGACTGGATGCCGGACGATCCGGTCCCGATCACGGCCACTCGCTTGCCGGTGAAGTCGACACCGTCGTGGGGCCACGTGCTGGTGAAGTACACCTCGCCCGTGAACCGATCGGTGCCCTCGATGTCGGGCACCTTGGGCATCGAGAGGCAACCGGTGGCCATCACGTAGAACTTGGCGGTGACGTCCTCGCCGGTGTCGGTGTGGACGGTCCAGCGTTTCGTGTCGTCGCTCCACTCGGCGGATTCGACCCGGGTGTTGAAGCGGATGTCGCGGCGCAGGTCGTGCTTGTCGGCGACGAACTGGGCGTAGCGGAGGATCTCGGGCTGGGTGGCGTAGCGCTCGGACCAGGTCCACTCCTGCTCCAGCTCCGGATCCCAGCTGTAGGAGTAGTCGACGGTGAGGATGTCGCAGCGGGCGCCCGGGTAACGGTTCCAGTACCACGTGCCGCCCACGTCGTCGGCGGCCTCGAGCACCACGGCGCTGAAACCGGCTCGCCGCATGCGGACCAACTGGTACATACCGGCGAACCCGGCCCCCACGATGACGACGTCGACGTCGGTGGTCCTGCTCTCGGTCATGTGTTGTCCCCTTCGATCGATTCCCCGGGCGTCAGTGTCGCGTGCCCGGCCGTCCAGCTTCGACCCGGACCGACCTGCCGCACGGTCATCCCACCCCAGGCGATGAGCGATGCCCCCGCATACGGGGAGTTGGCTCATCGCACGTCGTGGTGCTGTCAGACTCGGGGTGTGGGTACCACGGTGATCGCGCTCCTCCGGGGGATCAACGTCGGCGGCCACAACAAGCTGCCGATGGCGCAGCTGCGCGAGATCGCCGCGTCGATCGGGATGGCCGACGTGCAGACGTACATCCAGAGCGGAAACCTCGTCGGGTCGACTGACGGTGACCCGTCGGCGGTCGGCCCGGCGCTGGCCCAGGCGATCACGAGGGCCACCGGGCTGAGCGTGCCGGTGATCGTCCGAACGGGAGGCGACTGGGCGGCGCTGGTGGCAGCGAACCCGTTCCCTGCTGTCGTCGAGCCCGGCAAGCATGTTCACGTGATCTGTCTGCCCGCGCCGGCGAGCGAGTCGCTGCGGGGGTTCGACTCGTCGGTGTTCGCACCGGAGGAGTGCGCCGTCCTCGGTTCCCAGATCTACCTCCACCTCCCCGACGGTCTGGGTCGCTCGAAGCTCGTGATTGCCGTCAACCGCTTCCCCGAGGCTGCCGCGGGCACCGCCCGAAACTGGAACACCGTCCAGCAGCTCGCCGAGCTCGCCGAGTCCTCCTGAACGTCTGCGTGAGGTTTCCGGTGGGGCGGCCCACCCGAATCGCGACGCAAACGGGGTCTTGGGGGGGTGGGGTGGGTCAGACGGCGACGGGGTCCATGGCGTCGGCGAGCAGGTCGACCGAGCGGAGGCGTTGGTCGATCGTCGGCGACGAGTGCGCGGTGATCAGTTCGTCGACGCCGGCGCGCTCGGCGAACTCGTCGAGATAGGCCTTCACGCGGTCGGGGGCGCCGACGGCGGAGTAGTGCATCATCTGGGCGATCTGTTGGCCCTGCGGTGACGCGAGGATCGCGTCGGCCTCGTCGTCGGACAGGTCGCGGCCCGGTGCCACGAATCGCGCGATGCGGTATCGGCGAACGGTCTCCCACTGCTCGAGCGCCTCGTCGTCGGTGTCGGCGGCGATCACGTTGACCCCGGCGATCGCGTACGGCTCGGCGAGTTGCACCGACGGCTGGAACTCGCGGCGGTAGATCTCGATCGCATCCAGCAGCGCCGCGGGAGCGAAGTGCGACGCGAAGGCGTACGGCAACCCGAGCAGCGCAGCGAGGCGAGCACCGAACAGCGACGAGCCGAGGATGTACAGCGGCACGTCGGTTCCCGCGCCCGGAACGGCGACCACTCCGGCGACGCGGGACTCGCCGCGCAGGTAGCCCTGCAACTCCAGGACGTCCTCGGGGAACCGGTCGGACGAGTGGGCGTCGCGCCGCATCGCGCGCATCGTGTTCTGGTCGCTGCCCGGCGCCCGACCGAGGCCGAGGTCGATCCTCCCCGGGTGCAGCGTTGCGAGCGTGCCGAACTGTTCGGCGATCGTGAGCGGCGAGTGGTTCGGCAACATCACGCCGCCGGCGCCGAGGCGGATCGTCGACGTGTGCGCCGCGATGTGGGCGATCAGCACACTCGTGGCCGACGACGCGATCGACGCCATGTTGTGGTGCTCGGCGTACCAGACGCGTTCGTAGCCCCGAGCCTCCGCCCGCTGCGCCAACGCCACGCTGTTGGCGAACGCGTCGGCGGCGGTCTGCCCCTTGCCGATGATCGCCAGATCGAGAATCGACAGCGGAATCGAGTGGGTCTCCGACATGGTCTTCAGCATGCCGCGACCTGTGCCGGTCTCGCACCTCGACCGATCGAGCGATGAGCGAGGGAACGGGATTCGGGCGTCTGGCTCATCGCCTGCGTTTCGCCCGGTCGAGTGATGAGCGAGGGAACGGGATTGGGGTGTTTGGCTCATCGCCCGCGGGATGGCTCCGTTAGCGTTCGGGTGTGAGCGAAGCGCCGATCGCCGGGACGACGGTCGACCCGATTCCGTACCTGCCGTTCATGGACGGCCCGGCTCCGGCTGGGCCCGAGGCGTTCCGATGGCGCCTCGGTGTTCGGCCACTCGACCTGCACGACTGGATCGAACTGGGCCCCGACGCGGACGCGGCGATCGCGGCCAAGCCCCGATTGATGGCGCAGTTCCCCGAGACGGTGTTCGCGGTGCTCGATGACGAGGTCGAACGCGAATCGCAGGAGGTCGCGGATGCGCTCGTCGAGCACCTTCGTCGCCGGTGGCCCGAGCGGTACGGCGACGCCGCTCTCGACTCCTCGCTCCACCCGCTCGATGCGGCTGCCCGGCTGGTGCCCGAGGACCTCGTGTTGCTGGTCGAGCGCGACGGGCAGCTCGTGTTCGGTGGCGGGTCGGTCTGTTTTCCGAACCGCTGGGACCTGCGCTCGAAACTCGGCCTCACGATGGCCGGCGTCCATGCGCGGGTCGATCGGCTCAACGACCAACTCGAGGCCCCGATCGACGGGTTCTTCGACCGCCTCGACCCCGGCCGCAGCTTCTGGCGCCTGGGTTGGGGCGTGCTCGACACGGCCGACTGGTACACGTCGGTCGACGGGACCGCCGCGGCCCGTCCGAGCGCACTGGCGCCCGACGCCCACTACCTGCGGGTCGAGCGCGAGACCCTTCGGCGTTTCCCGGCCACCCGGTGCGTCCTGTTCACGATCCGCACCTACGTCACACCGATCCGGACCGCTGCTGCCGACCCCGCGGTCGCGCGGCGCCTCGCCGCGGCGCTCGCCTCCCTGCCTGCGGATGTGCGCGACTACAAGGACCTCGTGGCGGTTGCCGACGAACTGGCCGACTTCCTGGATCAGGCTGTGGATAACCCCTCATCCTGATATACTTCAACTCAAGTTTGTTGAACGCGAGAGAGGCACGACATGGCGATTGATCCGAAGAAGTGGACGCTGAAGACCCAGGAGGCGTTCTCGGCCGCCATCGATCAGGCCAAGGAACTGTCGAATCCCGAGCTGACGCCGGATCACGTGCTCGGGGCGATGATGCGCCAGGAGGGCACGATCGTCCCTGCGGTGCTCGCCAAGCTCGGCCAGGCGCCGCTGATGGTGCGCAACCGCGCCGACGAGGCGGTCCAGAAACTGCCGAAGGCCTACGGCGGCGCCGAGCCGCGGATGAGCAAGGAACTCAACAACGTCGTCGAGAACGCCGAGAGCTATCGCAAGGACCTCCGCGACGACTTCCTCTCCGTCGAGCACCTGCTGCTCGCCATGAACAGTCGACTCGACGTCGGCTCCGAAGAACTGCTCGGTGCCCTCAAGGACGTCCGCGGCTCGCACCGCGTCACCGACCAGAGCCCCGAGGAGAAGTTCGCCGCGCTCGAGAAGTACGGCCAGGACCTCACCGAGCTCGCCGAGAGCGGCAAGATCGATCCGGTCATCGGCCGCGACGAGGAGATCCGTCGTTGCATCCAGGTGCTGTCGCGTCGGAGCAAGAACAACCCGGTCCTGATCGGTGAGCCCGGCGTCGGCAAGACCGCCATCGTCGAGGGTCTCGCCTCGCGCATCGCCGACGGCGACGTCCCCGAGGGTCTCAAGAACAAGCGGCTGATCGCGCTCGACATCGGCGTCGATGCTCGCCGGCGCCAAGTACCGCGGCGAGTTCGAGGAGCGGCTCAAGGCCGTGCTCAAGGAGATCACCGACGCCGAGGGCGAGATCATCACGTTCGTCGACGAACTCCACACGATCGTCGGCGCCGGCGGTGCCGAGGGGGCGATGGACGCCGGCAACATGATCAAGCCGATGCTCGCCCGCGGCGAACTCCGCATGATCGGCGCGACCACGCTCGACGAGTACCGCAAGCACGTCGAGAAGGATCCCGCGCTCGAACGTCGATTCCAGCAGGTCTACGTCGGCGAGCCGTCGGTCGAGGACACGATCGGCATCCTGCGCGGCCTGAAGGAGCGCTACGAGGTGCATCACGGCGTGCGCATCCAGGACTCTGCGCTCGTCGAGCGCGGCGGTGCTGTCCGATCGGTACATCACGAGCCGGTTCCTGCCCGACAAGGCGATCGACCTGATGGACGAGGCGGCATCGAAGCTGCGCATCGAGATCGATTCGCTGCCCACCGAGATCGACGTCGTCCAGCGGCGCATCTTGCAGCTCGAGATCGAACAGGTCGCGCTCGAGAAGGAGACCGACGAGGCGTCGAAGGAGCGGCTCGACTCGCTGCACGAGGAACTGGCCGAGCTGAACGTCCAGGTCGCGCGAGATGAAGCGGTCTGGGAACAGGAGAAGCAGGCGATCGACGCGATTCGTTCGCTCAAGGAGGAACTCGAGGAACTGCGAACCCGCGTCGAACGCGAGACCGACCTCGCCGCGGCCGCCGAGATCCGGTACGGCCGCATCCCCGAGTTGGAGCGGCGCATCGAGGAGGCCACGTCGCACCTCGCCTCGATCCAGGAGGGTGGCGCGATGCTCAAGGAGGAGGTCGACGCCGAGGACATCGCCGAGGTCGTCGCCCGAGCGACCGGCATACCGCTCAACCGGCTGATGGAGTCCGAGACGTCCAAGCTGGTGCATCTCGAGGAGTTGTTGCACGAGCGGGTGATCGGCCAGGACCAAGCGGTCACGTCGGTGGCCAACGCGATCCGACGCAGCCGGGCCGGGCTGTCGGATCCCAACCGACCGATCGGGTCGTTCATGTTCCTCGGCCCGACCGGCGTCGGCAAGACCGAACTCGCACGGGCACTGGCCGAGTTCCTGTTCGACGACGAGAAGTCGATGGTTCGCATCGACATGGGCGAGTACATGGAGAAGTTCTCCGTGTCGCGGTTGATCGGCGCTCCCCCCGGCTACGTCGGCTACGACGAAGGCGGTCAGCTGACCGAAGCGGTCCGTCGTCGCCCGTACTCGGTGGTCCTGCTCGACGAGATCGAGAAGGCGCACCCCGACGTGTTCAACACGTTGCTGCAGTTGCTCGACGACGGACGACTGACCGACGGACAGGGTCGCACGGTCGACTTCACCAACGTCGTGCTGATCATGACGTCGAACCTGCCGGGCGAGCCGAGCGAGTTCTTCAAGCCGGAGTTCATCAACCGCGTCGACGACATCATCCGCTTCCGGGCGCTCACCGAGGCCGACCTCGAGCTCATCGTCAAGATCCAACTCGAGTCGGTGCGCAAGCGGCTCGCCGATCGGCGCATCGCCCTCGATGTCGACGACGGCGCCATGGCGCAGCTCGCACGGGAGGGGTTCGATCCCGCGTTCGGTGCTCGACCGCTCAAACGGGTGATCCAGCGAGAGATCGGCGACAAGGCGTCGATGCTGATCCTCGGCGGCGAGGTCACCGACGGCGGCGCCATCCAGGTCCGCGCCGGCGACGACGGCTTGAAGATCACCGCCGCCTGATCAGTGCACCGTCCGTTTGCACCAGGGGTCTGACCCCTGGTGCAATCGTGGCCGGGACGAGGGTGAGACGGAAGGTCGGCGGGCTGAGTTCGACGAGTTCGAGCCGTCCGCCGTCGGACTCGGCGAGTCGGCGCGCGAGCGGGAGGCCACGCCCGTGCGCTGCCCGGTGGTCCTCGGGTCGATCGAACAGCGTGGCGGCCCGCTCGGCGCCGATGCCCGGGCCCTCGTCCTCGACGCTGACGCTGTCGTCCCGGACCAGGATCGCCACGGTGCCCCGGCCGTGGTGGAGGGCGTTGTCCAGGAGCACCGCCAGTACCTGGCCGACGAGGCCGGGCGTCGCGATCACCGGGTCGACCCGGCCCGTCGTGACGACGATCTGCCGTCGCTTCTCCGCGAACCGGTGTTGCCAGTCGGCGACCTGGTGGTCGACGAGCACGGTCAGATCGAGTTCCTGGCGTTCCTTGGTCGACCCGGTCCGGGCGACCGTGAGCAGGTCGTCGAGTGTCAGGTTGAGTTCGTGGGTCTGTGTCAGCGCTGCCGAGGCTTCCTCGGCCACCGCCGGGTCCGGGTTGCGTTCGAGCAGTTCGAGCCGCATCGCGATGCCGGTGAGCCCGGTGCGGAGTTGGTGGGTCGCGTCGGCGGTGAAGCCGCGTTCGGACTCCAGCATGCGGTCGACCCGGTTGGCGCTCAGCCGCAACGCACGTGAGATGTCGTCGATCTCGTCGATGCCCGACGGTGGGGGAGCGGCAGCGCTGAAGTCGCCACCACCGAGTCGGGCGGCGCTGCGCGCCAGTCGTTCGAGTGGCCGGGCGAGTTGTCGGGCCTGGACCCCGGCGAGGAGCGCCGCCGACGCGATTGCTGCGACGGCGATCACGGCGAGGCGTGCCACCACGTCGCCGGGAAGATCGCCGCCCTGGGCATCGCGGACGATCAGCAGTACCGGGATGAACAGCACGAGGATCACCACCAGCACCACCGCGATGGTCGACAACACGAGGCGGCGGCGCATCGGCGTCAGTCGCCGTTCGGTTCGAAGCGGAAGCCCACGCCGCGCACCGTCACGATCTTCGACGGAGGGTCGGTGTCGTCGAGGATCTTGCGACGCAACGTGGACGTGTGGGTGTCGAGCGTGCGGGTCGAACCCCACCAGTTCTCGTCCCACACCGTGCTCATGATGTGTTCGCGTTTCAGTGTCACGCCCGGCTGGCTCATCAGCAGTTGCAGGAGGTCGAACTCCTTCGTCGTGAGCTCGATCTCGGAGCGGTGCCCCTCGTCGTCGGTCACGAAACAGCGTCGCGCCTCGACGTCGAGGTCGATGTTCGCACCGGTCAGGTGGCTGTTCGCAGGGCCCGCACCGGCGTGCTCGGCGATGCGGAGGCGGGCGCGGATCCGAGCGACCAGTTCGGCGAGTCGGAACGGTTTGGCCACGTAGTCGTCGGCCCCCGCGTTCAGCCCGACGATCACGTCCATCTCCTCGGCGCGTGCGGTCAGCATGATGATCGGGAGGTCGGGGTGTTCGGAACGGACCTTGCGGCACACGTCGAGGCCGTCGACATCCGGAAGTGTGAGGTCGAGCAGCACGAGGTCGGGCCGTTGCGCGGCGACCGACTCGATCGCCGCCTGGCCGCCGGCGACGTGTTCGACGTCGAAGCCCTCGGAGCGCAGCACACGGATCAGCGGCTCGCTGATCCGATCGTCGTCCTCGACGAGGAGCACCGCGGTCGTGAACGGGTGAACCGTCGTACCGCCGTGTGCGCGAAGGGTCGATTCCATCACCTGGTCATCGGGTCCGACGCCGGTCACCTTGAGCCCGAGTGAGGACTCGACTCGACCTCCGTGGTTTCGCATGGTGGAAGCGCCGGATCTTCGACTTACGATACTGAACCGTCCCGTTTCGAAATGAGGAAGACCGGATGACGAACGAGCAGACCACCCGGGCCGTCGCCCACGACGACGACATCGACCCCGCGGTCCACGAGCGCCGATGGCTGATCCTCGGCGTGCTCTGCATGAGCCTGCTGATCATCGTGATGGACAACACGATCCTCAACGTCGCGATCCCGTCGCTGATCGTCGACCTGGGTGCCAGCAACAGCCAGATCCAGTGGATCGTCGACGCCTACGTGTTGGTGTTCGCGGGACTCCTGCTCACCACCGGCAGCCTGTCGGACCGCTACGGACGCAAGGGGGCGCTCCAACTCGGCATCGTGTTGTTCGGCATCGGATCGGCCGCCGCGGCGATGTCGACGACCGCCGACGGACTGATCGCGACGCGAGCGTTCATGGGAATCGGCGGCGCACTGATCATGCCCGCCACGCTCTCGATCCTCACGAACGTCTTCCGTGACCCGCGCGAACGGGCACGGGCGATCGCCGTCTGGGCCGGCTTCTCCGGCCTCGCCGTCGCGATCGGACCCATCACGGGCGGTTTCCTGCTCGAGCACTTCTCGTGGCAGTCGGTGTTCTGGGTCAACATCCCCATCGGTGTGACGGCGCTCGCGCTCGGTGCGTTCCTCATCCCGACGTCGCGCGATCCCGAGCAGGGACGGATCGATCCGCTCGGCGCACTGCTGTCGTTCTTCGGCCTGACGTCGCTGCTGTTCGGGATCATCGAGGGGCCCGTGAAGGGCTGGAGCGACCCGATGGTCGTGGGCGCCTTCGCGGTCGCGCTGGTGCTGTTGACGACGTTCATCGTCTGGGAGCGCACGACGTCGCACCCGATGCTCGACCTGTCGGTGTTCCGCAACGCCCGCTTCAGTGCCGGCAGCGGCACGATCACCCTGGTCTTCTTCGCGATGTTCGGCTCGCTGTTGCTGATGACCCAGTACTGGCAGCTCGTGCACGGCTACTCACCGCTCGAGGCCGGTGTACGGCTGCTCCCCTACGCCGTCACGATGATGGTCGTCGCTCCGCTGTCGGCTCGCTTCGTCGAGCGGCAGGGCACCAAGCGGATCGTCACGCTCGGGCTCGTCCTGGTGGCCACCGGCCTGACGCTGCTCTCGACGATCGCCTCCGACTCCCCGTATCCGCTCGTGATCGGCTACTTCGTCGTGATGGCGGCCGGCATGGGGATGACGATGGCGCCGGCGACCGAGTCGGTGATGGGGTCGCTCCCGCGTGCCAAGGCCGGCGTCGGGTCGGCGATCAACGACACGACCCGCCAGGTCGGCGGTGCCCTGGGCGTCGCCGTGATCGGCAGCGTGGTCACCAGCGTCTATTCGCAGCGGATCCTCGACCTCGGCGGCGTGTTCGGTCTGGCGGGCCCGCAGGAGGCGATCGCCGAGTCGTCGCTCGGCGGGGCCCAGCAGGTGGCAGTGTCGCTCGGCGGCCAGGCCGACGCGTTCGTGCAGGCGGCCAACGACAGTTTCGTCGACGCGATGTCGATCGGCTTGCGCGTCGGCGCTGTCGTCATCGTCTTCGCCGCCGTGATGGCGTGGAGGTTCCTCCCGTCGCACGCCACCTCGCCCAACCCGGTGCCGGTCGCCGATCCCGCCGCCGGCTCTGGCCCCCTCGCAGCCCCGGTCGTCGGGAGCTGATCATGGCGACGGTGACGGCGAAGCGTCCGGGCCGGCCCCGTACGGCGGGCGTCGACGAAGCGCTGCTGGAGGCGACGCTCCAGCTCGCCGGCGAGGTGGGCATCAACGGGATGTCGATGGACGATCTCGCGCAGCGAGCCGGTGTCTCGAAGACCACGATCTACCGGCGGTGGCGGTCGAAGGAAGCGCTCGTGCTCGACGCGCTGGCGCACGCGATCCGTCCGTTCGATCTCGTCGACACCGGGTCGCTGCGCGGCGATCTCGAGCTGTACCTCCGAGAGCTCGGCCGGCGGATGGAGACCGGCCGGACGAGCGACGTGCTGCCGGATCTGATCTCCGCCGCTGCACGGGATGCGGCGCTGCGCGAGTCCCTCGACGAATGGGTTCGCCATCGTCGCCAACCGTTGAAGACGATTCTCGGTCGCGGGGCGGAGCGCGGTGAGCTGCCCGACGACGCCGATCTCGACACCGTCATCGATGCGCTGATCGGTGCGTTCATGTACCGCCGGCTGCTCACCCATGCGCCGCTCGACGACACCTTCGTCTCGAGGTTGTTGCACACCGTGCTGCCGTCGGTCTGAGCCGCTGCGGGCCGTGCCGTAGGGTCGTGGCGATGAGCGACGAGTTCCCCACGTCGATCGGCCGACTCGGCCTGACCGCATTCGACTGTTCGGACGCGCTCGGGCTGGCCGAGTTCTATTCGTCGATCATCGGTGGTGACCTCGTGCCGGGTGACGACGAGGGCTGGGTCGAACTCCACACACCCACGGGACGCCTGGCCTTCCAGGAGATCGACGACCATCGACCGCCCACCTGGCCCGGCGGTGACCGCCCGCAGCAGGGTCACATCGACATCGACGTCGTGAACCTCGACCGCGCCGAAGCGGCCGTACTGCGCCTCGGCGCGGCCAAAGCCGACGCACAACCCAGCCCCGACGAGTTCCGCGTGATGATCGACCCCGCCGGCCACCCCTTCTGTCTCGTCCTCGCCTCCAGCTGACCTCCGACGCCGAAACATGCCCGGATGTGCGTGCCGGCGCGACAATCCAGGCAAGATTCGGGCGTGGAGTTCTCTCGCATCAGGAATCGCTTGTCACCTCGCCGCACCGTCGTGACACCCCGGCGGGCAGACACGAGCGACGGCGCCGCCGTGCCCGCCGTCATCGACACGGTCGGTCGCACCCAACAGGTGCCTGTCGTGGCCGCAGGTCAGGAGGCCGAGCACGGCGCGCCGGCAGACGGGGCGCCGGACGAGGCGACGCCGACCGACGATTCGGCGACGCACGACACGGTCGCTCCGACGACGATCGACGAGCCCACGCCCGCGGCCGACATCGAGCGCGGCGCACGTCTCGAGAACGTCGCCGAGGTGCCTCCGGCGGATGCCGGCGACGCGCGTCCCGGTGGATCGGCCATGGCGACCACCACGCTGGTCGGCACCGAACTGATCAACGGCTTGCGTGGCGCGGGACGACACCTGGTCCGGCCGTCGGCGTCCGAGGGCCATCTCCGTACCGAGCTGACGATCACCGCCCGTCGGATCGACTCGGTCGTTCGAGACAACGGCGCCTACGACCAGGGGTGGGCGATCGCCGCCATGGGATTGATCCACGATGCGGGCTTCGCACTGGAGCAGCGCCGGATCTCCGACGGTTGGCAGTTGCTGCGCGCGGCGCAGACCGAGATGCTGGAGGGTCTCGACCGGCGGAGTCTGTTGGTCGAACGAGCCAACATCAGCGGTCGCGAGTTCACCGACGACGACTCGACCGACCTCGACGAGCTCCGCAGTGAGGTCTGGGCGATGCGCCAGACGAAGAACCGGTACCTCGCCGAGCTCGATCGGCGATTGGTCGAGGGGGGTCGAGGGCTGCTGTATCGCGCGTTCACCCTGTTCGGGGCACTGGTCCTGGGCGCCATCGGTGTGCTGGTCACCACGCCGTCGTCGAATCCCGACGATGCGCTCGGCGGGATCGGCAACTACCTGACCACCGTGGGACTGGCGATCACCGGTGCCGCCGTGTCGTACGTGCTGTTCACGCGGAACTCTGCGAGATCGGCGTCGATCTCGGAGGTGGTCAACCCACTGCAACTCGTGCTGCTGAGACTTGCCTTCGGTGGAGTCGTCGGTTTGCTGCTCGTGGTGCTCCTGCAGGCCGGGGTGCAGGACCTGGTGAACGTCAACGCTCAGTCGGCCTACTTCTGGGCGGTGCTCGGTGGCTTCTCCGAGCGTTGGGTCGATCGGCTGATCGACCAGGTGGAGCTCTCGTCACAGGAGGCGGCCGAGGCTGCGTGCGCGGAAGGCGTCTGACCGGCCGCCACGGTCCGGTCAACGCTGGCGCAGGCGGAGCGCGTCGCCGTGGGCGGGGAAGCCTTCGTGGTCGGCGAGCGCCAACACCGACGGAGCCATTCGGGCGAGCGCCGCGGCGTCGGCGCGGGCGATGGCGGTGCGTTTGAGGAACGTGTCGGCGGTGATGCCGGACGACACGTGGGCGAATCCCGATGTCGGCAGCGACGCCGGGCACCCGATGACGAAGTTGGCGGCGCTGAAGGGCGTGTGTTGACCGATGAGGATTTCGCCGGCGTTGACCAGCGCGTCGACGACCTCGTCGACGACCGCGTCGGCGACGGCGACTTGGAGGTGCTCGGGGGCGAACTCGTTGGCGATCCCGACCGCGACGTCGAGCGAATCGACCAGGACGCAGCCACCGTTCGGGCCGAGCGACGCTCTGGCAGCGGTGGCGCGGACGTCGGCGAGGCCGGCCAGTTGTCGTTCGAGTTCAGCGTCGACGGCGTCGGCCAGCTCGGCTGAGTCGGTGAGCAGTACCACGGTGCTGTCGGTGCCGTGTTCGGCTTCGATCAGCAGGTCGGCCGCCAGCAGCACGGGGTCGGCGCTGTCGTCGGCGATCACGAGGCTCTCGGTTGGGCCGAGCAGCATCATCGTCGCCACACCGTGGCGTTGCATTTCGACCTGGGCTATCGTGACCGCCGGCGACCCCGGCCCGACGATCTTGCGAACCTTCGGGATCGTGTCCGTACCGAATCCGAGCGCCGCGATGCCGGCCGGGCCGTTCACTCGGAACACGTCGGCGATGCCGAGCTTGCGGCACACCACGAGTACCGCCGGATCGACCTCGCCGGCTCCCCCGGGGACCGGCGGCACCACGAGGGCGATCGATGGCACGCCTGCGACCACCGCCGGCACGGCGAGCTGGTAGGCGACACTGGGATAGCTCGCCTTGCCCGACGGCGTGAACAGACCTGCCGAGGTGATCGGCGTGATCTTCTCGCCGACCGTCAGGCCGGGCTCGCTCTCGATCGACCAGTCGGCGGCCTGTTCCATCTGCGCCTCGTTGAACGCACGCAGATGGGCGATCGCGTCGTCGATGGCGGCGTCGACGTCGTCGGACACCGATGCCCGCTCGAACTCGTCGGCGCTCACCCGGAGCCCGTCGGGCGACACCTCGAAGCCGTCGAACCGGCCGAGTGCGTCGCACACCGCCGCGTCGCCGCGGTCACGAACGTCCTCGATCAACTCACAGATCGACCGTCGCAGGTCGGCGTCGAAGATGTCGTCGATGCCACGACGCATCAGGGCGCCGCGGGCGGCGACGTTCATGTCGTTCCAGACCTGTCGGCGCATGACGCTCACCCAGCCGACGCTACCGGCGGTCGCGATTTGCGCCCCGCTCGTGATCGGCAGCGGCTGACGGCTCCACTCGTCAGGGATCTTCGGCCCTGGCGGCGGGGGGACGACGGCGCGCGCGATGGACCGTGTCGGAAAGGTCCATCACCCGGGTTCTCCTCGCAGCGGTCACCGCGCTGGGGGTCGGTCTTGCCTCGTGTGCTCGGTCGGGAAACGAGCAAGATGACGCGGCCGGCGCCGAGACGGGCTGGGCGCAGGAAGCTGTGGCGCTGTTCGACGAATTCGCCCGCGACCTGACCGACGTGGATCGGTACGCAGCAGCAGCCCAGTTCGGCGAGAACGGAACGCTCGATCTCCACGCCTGGGGAGGCGATGAGTACGCCGGGCGACAGGCGATCGCCGAAGCACTTGGACGCACCCTCTTCATCGCCCCGCGCGCCGCAGCCGGCCCTGCGGGCCCCTGGCCCGATCTCGACGTCGACGTCGACCAGGTGTTCCTCGGCGCCAACGAGGCGGTCGTGCGCTTCGATGCCCACGTCTCGGCCGGCGGTGTGCCGTGGATGCAGATCTATGCGGTCGGCGAGAACTCGGTGTTCAGCTCGCGGCTGTTCACCGAGGATCTCGGGCACCTCGAGCCCGCGATGCGCTGGACCGACGCTCCGCGGCACCCGTTCTACGAGCAGTACATCGACGTCTGGTCGTCGGGTGACGAGGGCCGACTCGCCGAGGTATACGCCGCTGGGGTCCTCGTGCGCGACGCACTCGATGGTCGAGCCTGGGTGGGTCTCGGAGAGCTCGCCGGGGAGTTCGACACCGCGGCGCTCATCGAGCCCGGCCCGTGGCCGGAGCTGTTCCGCTACGACAACGGGGACCGTCACGAGCAGATCGCGGTGTTTCAACTCGGCGGTTCGTGTCCCGCGCTCGAAGCCCGGCGCTGGGTGTTCGAAGACGGGGTGATCGTCGACGAGACGCGCTACGCACACGTTCCCTCGGTTCGCCGCTGCGACGGCTCGGCTGGTGACGGATGGTGGAGCGAATTCGACGCTGCCCCTACCCGCCAGCTCACCATCGAGACGACGACGATCGCCGGTCACCAGGTCGACCTCGTGAACGCCGCTCCAGAGCAGGCCGACTTCGTGCGCTGGCTCTTCGAACGGTATGTCGTCGGGTCCGTTGGCGTGCCTGACGTCGCGGCGGTCTGGTTCCCTCCGTCGGTCGACTGCGGTCTGGCCGAGGGCATCGCCAAACGCGAGGACGACCGGTTCGCAGGGAGTCACACGGTCACCTTGTGCTTCACCCCGGACGAGTTGGCATCGGGTTGGCCGGGCGTGCAGTGGTCCGACCATGTCGTCCATCAGGGGCTCCACGAACTGGCCCACGTCTGGATGTACGACCATCTCGACGAGATCGATCACTTCCGCTTCCTCCGTCGGGCCGGACTGGACGTGTGGCGAGATGTCGACGTGTTCTGGCCCCAGCGCGGAGTCGAAGCGGCTGCAGAGACCATCGCCTGGGGTCTCGCCGGCGCCGGTCGTGCCGAGTACCTGATCGAACCAGCGCCCGGTTGCTCCGAACTCGCGGCTCGCTACGAGTTGCTGACCGGGACGGAGCCCCTCACGACGTGCACTCCTGCGGGGGACGGATGATGCCGCCGACGTCGCACCTCGGGCTGATCGCCTCCGTCCTGGTTGTGTCGATCACCGTGCTCGCCGGCGTGTCGTGCGGCGAGTCCGCCGGGTCGCTGGACGGCCCGATCGCATTTGAGGTGGTGCTCGAGGAGGGGCAACGCTGGACGGCAGACGGGGCGGCGGTGGAGAGCGGCGCGCTCTGCGGCAGCGGTACTCGTCACGTGATCAGGGGGATCGACCCGGTCACGGCCGAGACGGTCCCCGTCCGGGTGTGGTCGGAGATCCTCAGCGACGCGGTCACCCGCCGGAACTCGACGGAGATCACCTTCGTCGTCGAGAACACGTGCGCGGACGGCTCCGGCTCGTTCGTGACGGTCGAGCAGTGGGGGCCCGACGTGTGGTCGGTCGATTCGGGCATCGGGGCGTATCGGGATCTGCGCGGGAGCGGCGACCTGTCGTTCACGACCGTCGCCTACATGCCGACCAGTCCGTTGCAGCTGTCCCTCGAGGGGGTGCTGGGGGCCGACGCTGCCGATTCGGTCACGTGACCCGATCGACCCAGAGTTGGTTCAGCTGCCAGATCGCGGCCTCGTACGGCGAGAGCCGTCCCTGCGTGGCGAGCGGGGAGTGCAGCCCGAGCCACGGTCCCTCGTTCACCGGGATGTCCTCGCCATGGATCCACCTGACGCCCTCGACGAGATGGGCGATCGCCTCCTCCCTCGCGGGATCGGCAGCCACGTCGGGATCCAGCAGGATGTGGATGCGCAGGGTCATCCGATCGTGGGCGTGAGGGACGAGCTGGTACCACGTGGCGAGGGTTCCCGTCGTGGCGACGAGGGTGTACGGGAACACGCAGAATGCGAGCAGATCGGCGCGCTGCTCGCGTTCGAGCGCCGGCAGGAACGGCAGGTCGGGGCTCTCGTCGAGGTCGGTGTTGCCGGGCATCCGCAACAGCGACCACGGTCCACCCTCGTTGTCGACGACGTGTGACCGTGCCGCCGGATTCGTGAGCTGGAACGTGTCGCGATGGGGGCCGATGTGGTGGTACGCCTCCATGAAGTTCTCCACCAGCAGTTTCCAGTTCCACGGCGAATCGAACTCGATGGTGTGGGCGATGGTCAGGTCGCCCAGTCGGTAGTTCTCGATCCGTCGGCGCAGCGGTTCGAGCTGAGCCGCGAGCGGCCTCGGCTCCTGCGCGAGCGAGACGAAGACCAACCCCTCCCAGACCTCGACGGCCAGGGCTGGGAGACGACAGTCGGCAGTGTCGAAGTCGTCGGCCCCCTCCATCATCGGCGCCGTGTGCAGAGTGCCGTCCAGGCCGTAGGACCACTGGTGGTAGGGGCACACCACCCATCGCCCGGTCCCCGCGCCGTCGGCCAGCGGCATCGCGCGGTGCAGGCACACGTTCGACATCGCCCGGATCCGACCGTTCCCGTCGCGCGTGATCAGAATCGGATGGTCGTGGAGCTGGACGGCGAGGTGCCCGGGTGAGTCGGGCAACTGATCGACGTGCGCGACGCAGATCCAGTCGTGCCGGAAGATGGTCTCGTTCTCACGCGCGTAGACGGCCGGGTCGGTGTAGGCGTGCGGCGGCAGCGTCCACGCGGTCTCGAGCGGTGCGGTGACCTTGGCGTGCTCGTCGGCGGACAGCAATGGGGACGGGGTCATGACGCTCCTCTGATCGATCATCGGCCGGATCCAGTGTTGCGGGATCGTGCGGCGTCGGCGAAAGCGGCGCGGGAGGCCCCCCGGGAGTACCATCTCCACACGTTCCAATCACCATTCAGGGGAGCGTGCATGCCCGTCACCGTCGTCGTCGGAGCCCAGTGGGGCGATGAGGGCAAAGCCAAGGTCATCGACCTGCTGTCGAAGGAGCACACCTACGTGGTGCGGTACCAGGGTGGCCACAACGCGGGCCACACCGTGGTGGTCGCCGGCGAGAAGTACGCGCTGCAGCTCGTGCCCTCCGGGATCCTCTACGACCATGTCGTCCCGGTGATCGCCAACGGTGTGGTCGTCGACCTGCCGACGCTGTTCAACGAGATCGACATGCTCGAAGCGCGCGGCATCTCGTGCGCCGAGTTGAAGGTGTCGAGCCGGGCGCACCTGATCTTCCCCTGGCACCAGGCGCACGACGCCATCGCCGAGGCGATGCGAGGAGACGACAAGATCGGGACCACGCTGAAGGGCATCGGACCGGCGTACGCGGACAAGTCGCGCCGCGTCGGCATCCGGGTCGGCGACGTCCTCGACGCCGACCGTTTCGCCGGCCTGGTGCGCGAGCGCGCCGTCGCCGAGAACACGCTGATCGAACAGGCCGGTGGCGACCCGCTCGACGTCGACGAGATCGTCGAGCGGTTCGGCGTACTCGGTGCTCGCGTCGCTCCCTTCGTGTGTGACACGGTCGGCCTGCTCCACGGGGCGCTCGCTGCGGGCACACACGTGCTGCTCGAAGGTGCGCAAGCCACGTTCCTCGATCTCGACCATGGCACGTATCCCTACGTCACGTCGTCGAACCCGACCGCTGGTGGCGCCTGCGTGGGCACCGGGCTCGGGCCGCGCGACATCGACCGGATCGTCGGGATCACCAAGGCCTACACCACCCGTGTCGGCGCCGGACCGTTCCCGACCGAGTTGTTCGACGCCGACGGTGACACGCTGGTCGACGTCGGCAAGGAGTACGGCACGGTCACCGGTCGCCGTCGCCGGGCCGGCTGGCTCGACTGCGTGATGTTGCGCCAGGCCGTGCGCCTCAACAGCCTCACCGAACTCGCACTCACGAAGCTCGACATCCTCGACGGGTTCGAGACGATCAAGATCTGCACGGGCTACCGCCTCGACGGTGAACTGCTGGAGCACTATCCGGACCGGTCCGAGCTGATCGCCGACGTCGAGCCCGTCTACGAGACGCTGCCCGGCTGGGGCAGCGTGTTGAGCGACAAGCGCGAGCCGGGGCAGCTGCCGCCCGAGGCGAAGCGGTTCATCGAGATCGTCGAAGAGCAGGTCGGGGTGCCGGTCAAGGTGGTCGGCGTCGGCGCCGAGCGCGACGACTACCTCGTCTGGACGTCATGATCCCGCGCTACTCCACCCCCGAGATGGACGCGGTCTGGGCCGACACGGTCCGGTTCGGCCGTTGGCTCGAGGTGGAACTGCTCGCGACCGAGGGCCACGCGGCCGCTGGGATCGTTCCTGCAGCCGACGCAGCGACGTGTCGCGAACTGGCACCGGTGACCGACGAGGCCTTCGTGCAACAGGTGCTCGATCGCGAGGCCGTCACCGACCACGACGTCGCCGCCTTCGTCGACGTGGTCCAGGCGGCGATCGGGCCTCCCGCGTCGTCGTGGATCCACTACGGGCTCACGTCGTCCGACGTGGTCGACACCGCGCTGTGCTGGGCGCTGCGTGATGCCGCCGACCTCCTGATCGAGGCGTCGACGGAACTGCTCGGCACGCTGGTCCGTCTCGCCCGCGAGCACCGCGACACGGTGATGATCGGACGCACCCACGGGATCCATGCCGAGCCGACGACCTTCGGGGCGAAGGTCGCCCTGTGGGCACTGCAGGTCGACCGCGATCGCACGCGGCTGCGAGCCGCGCGCGACAACGTCGCGGTGATGAAGCTGAGCGGTGCGGTCGGGACGTACTCGAACATCCCGCCCGAGGTGGAACGGCACGTCGGTGAGGCGCTCGGGTTGCGTCCGGTACCGGCGACCCAGGTGATCGCCCGCGATCGGCACGCCGAGTTCCTCTACGCGTGTGCGTCGGTCGGCGCGACGTGCGAGCTGATGGCGGTCGAACTCCGGCACCTGCAGCGCACCGAGGTGCGCGAGGTGCAGGAGGGGTTCAAGCCGGGGCAGAAGGGCTCGTCGGCGATGCCGCACAAGCGCAACCCGATCTCGGCCGAGACGATCTCGGGGCTGGCCCGGGTGCTGCGCGGCAACCTGTCGGCCGGCATGCAGGACGTGGCCCTGTGGCACGAACGCGACATCTCACACTCGTCGGTCGAGCGCGTGATCCTGCCGGATTCGTCGCAGTTGGCGTTCTACGTGATGCGGCGTCTGCGGCGGCTGCTCGACGGATTGATGGTGTTCCCCGATCGGATGCGGGCCAACCTCGACGCCAGCTACGGCTTGGTGTTCAGCCAGCCGGTGTTGCTCGCACTGGTGCAGGCCGGAGCGACCCGCGATGATGCCTACCGGATCGTGCAGCGCAACGCGATGAAGGCGTGGGACGACGGCGTCGATTTCCGTTCACTGCTCGAAGCCGACGGCGATGTCGACGACGCGGTGCTCGACGACGCATTCGACCTGCGCCGCTCACTCCGCAACCTCGATCACGTCCTCGATCAACTCGACACGATCGACCTCTGACCGTCACGCCAGGGGTCAGACCCCTGGCGTAACACTCAGTCGGCGCGGGTGATGCCGGCTTGTTTGAGGGTGCTGGCGGGCACGCCGACGTCGCGCCACGAGGCGTACGAGATCGACTTGCTCTCGGAGTAGCTCTTCGCCACCTTCACGAATTCGGCCTCGAGTGCGTCCATGTCGATCGCGTCGGACTTCGCTGCCAGTTCTGCCTCGAGATCTCGACGCTCCTGGACCAGCAGGAGTTCGTCGAGCGGGCTCGCACTCGAGAGTTCGACGTCGATCGCTTCGAGGCGTTTGCGGATCGTCTCGGGTGTGCGCTTGCGCCCGCGCTTCGGCTTCGTGGCCCGGAGTCCTTCGAGGTAGTCGCGAACGACACGACCTTCCATACGACCTTTGGCGAGCGCCGCCTTGTGAGCATCACTCATCGGTGTCTTCGGACCTCTTTTGCCTACCATTCGAGGAATCTTAGGGAGAATTCCGACAGATGCAATAACCTTGATTCCGATGTTCGAATTGTCAGCTCACGGGACCGATGTGCACGTCGGTGAGGGTCCCCGATATCCGTGGGGTGGTCTGTACGGAGGGCAGATCGTCGCCCAAGCGCTCAGAGCTGCCGCGATCTCGGTCGATCCGGAACTCGAACCCCACTCGATCAGGGCCTATTTCATCCGACGAGGTGATCACACCGAACCGGTTCGCTACGAGGTCGACCGCATCCGCAACGGCCGAAGTTTCGCGACGCGTCGAGTGGTCGCCCGTCAGGCAATAGGCGCCATCCTGAACGCGGAGAGTTCCTTTCAACGGCCTGAGCGAGCGGCCGCATTTCAAACCGTGACGATGCCGGATGTTCCCGCTGCCGAGAGGTTGACCGAGGACTCGTGGACGCCGACCTTCGCTCGGGTGGTCGTGCCGGCGGAGCAGGTCACCGGTGGCGCCCGCGACGGCACCGGTCGGGCAGTCGCCTGGATGCGGGTCAACCACGACCTCGGCGACCCACTCGATGCTGGCGCCCAGTTGCTGCATCGCTGCTGGTTGGCCTATCTGTCCGACGACATGCCGACCGACTCGGTGATCCGTGCCCATCCGGTCGCCGACGATCCCGAAGCGCGCGAGGGCCTGTTCTGCGCCAGCCTCGACCACACGATCTGGTTCCACCGGTCGCTGAGAGCCGACCGATGGCATCTCTACGACTTCTCCTGCCACCACTACGTCGGCGGTCGAGGCCTTTCGATCGGCCATGTCTTCGAGGCCGATGGCACCCACGTCGCCACGGTCGCCCAGGAGGTGCTGGTCCGCGACGCCCGCGACCGGGGCTGACCGCGACCTGGATCGAACCGCGGCCGGGCCGCCCACTACCGTCGTCCCGGATGAACGACGCGCCGACACCCAGCTTGCTCGCGCCCACGTTGGACGTCCTGCGGGCGCACGTGCTGGAACACTCGGTGAAGCACGGCCGGTTCACCCTGAAGTCCGGTGCCACCAGCACCTGGTTCCTCGACACGAAGCAGACCGCCTGTCTGCCCGACGGGATCGTCGCGGTGGCCGATGCGGTGTTCGAGGTGTTCGGTGACGTGCTCGACCAGATCGATGCGATCGGTGGGCTGACGATGGGCGGCGACCCGGTCGCCTACGGCGTCGCCGCCGTCGCTGCCACGCGTGGACATCGGATGCGCAGCTTCAGTGTTCGCAAGGAGGCGAAGCAGGGCGGGATCACGGGTCGCATCGCCGGCGCGCTGCGTCCCGGCGACCGCGTGCTCGTCACCGAGGACACGACCACCAGGGGGACATCGCTGATCGAAGCCGCCGAGCAGATCGAGGCGTTCGGTGCCGTCCCCGTATGGATGACCGTGATCGTCGACCGCGGAGGCACGTGCGCGGCGATGGCGGCCGAACGGGGCATCGACTATCGACCGTTGCTCACCGCACCCGACCTCGGCTTCGGCTACGGCACCTGACCGTCCGCGCCGTGGGGCACGCCGGCGTTCAGGAGCCGGGGTTCAGGACGCCGGGGTTCAGCATCCCGAGCGGGTCGAGTGCGGACCTGATCGCCGCCTGCGCAGCGAGGTCGTCGGGGCTCCGCACCAGGTGCAACCACTTGGCCTTCGCGATGCCGACGCCGTGTTCGGCCGAGATCGTTCCGCCCAGGTCGGCGACGCCGCGGAGCACACGATCGGCGAGCGCGTCGGGGTCGCGGACACCGAGATGGTTGAGGTGCAGGTTGCCCTCGGCGAGGTGACCGAACGCGATGAGCCGGCAGCCGTCGGACCGGGCGGCGTCGGAGGCGAGATCGAGGAGCTGCCCGACCGCTCCGATCGGAACCGCGACGTCGAGTTTGAACGGTGGTGTTCCGACGGTGGCCGAGGCCGCGTTGATCGCCTCGGTGATCCGATCGCGAAATGCGACGAGCGTGGCGCGATGCGGCGGGTCGCTGGCGACTGCGGTGCCGATCACCTCCGGACCGTCGAGCTGGGCGATCAGGTCGTCGGTCGGATCGACGTGGTCGGCGCATTCGACGAGGAGCAGGGTCGATCCGTCCGGCGCATCGACGGGCGGCGCCGCGCCGAGGTGCTCGGCGACGAGGAGGAGCGCATCGGGCTGGATGATCTCGACCGCGTCGAGCGACGGCACCGAGCGTCGGAGCCGACCCGTCAGTGCGACCGCATCGTCGATGCTCGCCGCCGTCAGCATCACGGTGACGACGTGCTCGAATCGGGGAACGAGCCGCAGACGCGCAGCGGTGACGATGGCGAGTGTTCCCTCCGACCCCGCGAGCAGTGACGGCCAGTGCAGACCGACGGTCTCCTTCGCGAGCCCCGGGAGCGAACCGACCACGCGTCCGTCCGCGAGGACGGCTTCGATCCCGACGATCTGTTGGCGCATCGTGCCGTAGCGAACCACGCGCGAGCCGCCGGCGTTCGTGGCGATCGCACCGCCGATCGTGGCCGAGTCGCGGGCGGCGAAGTCGATCGGCGTGTCCAGGCCCACGGCGCGGGCGGCCGACTGCCAGTCGGCGATCGTGACGCCGGCGCCGGCGGTGAGCTGCATCGCATCGGCGTCGACGTCGGTCACGGCGTCGAGGCGACGCAACGACAGCACCACCGTCGGGCGCCCATCACCTGGCCGGGCACGCGGCACGCTGCCGCCGACGAGGCCGGTGTTGCCCGCCTGGGGAACCACATCGACGCCGGCGGTCGCACACACCACGAGGACCGCAGCCACCTCTGCGGTCGTGCCCGGACGAACGACGGCCGTGGCCGAGCCGCCGTACCGGCCGGTCCAGTCGGTCTCGTAGCCGCGACGCACGTCGTCGTCGACGAGCACGTGGCCGTCGCCGACGACGGCCCGCAGGGTCGAGATCAGCGAACGGGGCGTCATGACCGGAGTGTTGCACGCACGCGTTTGCATCGGGCGACGCCCGGACGATCTACGATCACGACAGGACGTCTCTCGGGGGAGTGCACATGCGGATGGAACGGTTCTGGCGGTGGCTCGGTGTAGCGCTCGGCAAGTACTGGAAGCTGGTCGCTGCGATCGTCGTGCTGATCACCCTGGTCCTCGGCATCGCGGGGCGCAACATCGAGTTCGCCACCGGTCAGGACAGCTACCTCAACCCCGACTCGCAGATCGCGATCGACAACGTGGCGTTCCAGGACGACTTCGGCGGTGAGACGGTCATCCTGCTGTTCTCGTCGACCGACGGCTCCGACGTCAGCAAGCTCTACGAGGGAGCGAATCTCGCCGAACTCGAACGCATCACCGACGAACTCGCGGGTGTCGAAGGAGCGTACGCCGTCGTCACGCCGCTGACGTCACTGCAGTTCAGCGCGAACCTGCTGTCCGGCGGCGCATCGTCGGTCGGCTCCAACGCGCTGCTCGCCGCGTTGGCCCGCGATGAGGAAGGAGCGGCCGCTCGCCAGGCCGACGTCACCGTCTCGCTCGCCCGTCTGGGTGCCATCGACGAGGCAGAGCGCGTGATCGGGAATCCTGCCTACAACCGGCTCCTGATCTACGACAACACCGGCTTCACGTCCGACGGCACCACCGTCACGGCGCCGGCCGACGCCGAGCTCCGCGTCCGCAAGTCGTTGGAGGGCACCTTCCCGAACGTGGAGGGCGGCGCCGTCAACGGCACCGTCGTCGGCGGTGTCGTACTCGAGGGGAACGCCACGCTCGACGAGCAGACTGCCGCGACCAAGCAGGTACTCGACGTGCTCGATGACGCGACGTTCGAGGGGTTCGACCTCACCGTCACCGGCTCGCCGGTGTACCTCGCCGACATCAACGACTACCTCCAGGGCGGCATGCTCACCCTCGGCGCCGCCGCGCTCGTCCTGATGGCCGTCGTGCTCGCGGTGATGTTCCGGGTGCGGTGGCGGCTGCTGCCGCTGTTGTCGGTGGTGATCGGCGTGCTGTGGGCGTTCTCGATCCTCGGGTTGATCGGCATCGACCTGTCGCTCGTGACGATCTCGGGCCTGCCGATCCTGATCGGCATCGGGATCGACTTCGCGATCCAGGTGCACAACCGCGTCGAGGAGGAGGTGGTACTCGACAAGGAGGATCACCCGATCGCCGAGACGGTGGCCAACCTCGCGCCCCCACTGTTCGCCGCGACGTTCACCGGTGTGGCGGCGTTCGTGGCGTTGCGCATCTCCAAGGTGCCGATGATCCGTGACTTCGGTGTGCTCCTCGCGATCGGCATCACCGTGCTGGTCGTCGTCGGCATCGTCGTCACGGCGTCGGCGCTCGGCATCCGGGAGTGGACCAAGCCCACCGAGGTGCGCCCGCCGTCGCTGGTCGAGCGGATCGTCGTGAAGCTCGGCGGCCTGCCCGCCAGGTTCGGTCTCCTCCTGGTGGTCCTCGCCGGCGTGCTGTTCATCGGCGGCGTGCTCGCCGAGGGGCGAGCGAAGATCGAGTCCGATCCGATCAAGTGGATCGACCAGGACAGCCAGGTGGTCAAGGACATCGAGAAGCTCGAGACGGAGACGGGGTTCTCGTCGACGCTCGGCATCCTCGTGGCGTCCAACAACATCTACGACCAGGACGTCATCGATCTGATCTGGGACTTCACCCTCGACGCCGAAGCCCGTCCCGAGGTGGTGTCCACCTCGAGCATGGTCAACACGATGGGCAAGATCATCGCGATCGACGGTGCCACGCCGATCGCTCCGACGAGCGACGACGTGCTCGCGTCGGTGAACGGGATTCCGGGCGTCGACGGCCCCGAACCGATGATGCCCGACGACATCGCGAAGGCGCTGCTCCGGGCGAGGGACGACACCACCGCAACGCAGCTGAACCTGCGTCTGGCTCCGGCGAGTCTCGACGACCGAGCCACGTTGGTCGACGAGCTCGAGGCCGACCTTCAGGCGCGCATCGATGCGCTCGACCTGCCGGCGGACAGCATCCTGCTGGTCGACCTGCCCGAGGGACAGGAGCCGGTGCGGGCGACTCCGGCGGGACTCGCGACCGTCGGCATCGGCCTGCTCGAGAACCTCTCGGCGAACCGCGCCAACCTCACGTACCTGGCCCTGAGCCTGGCCGGCTTGTTCCTCGTGCTGCGGCTTCGAAGCGTGACACGGGCGCTCCTCGCGCTGGTGCCGGTGCTGCTGGCCGTCGGTGTGTCGTCGCTGGTCGTCGGGTTCCTGGGATTCACCCTGAGCCCGCTCACGACGGTGAGCGGGCCGCTGGTCATCGCGAGCTGTTCGGAGTTCTCGGTGTTGATCCTCGGGAGGTACCTGGAGGAACGCCAGCGGGGGTTGGCGCCACGCGACGCGTCCAACACGGCGGCGAGTCGAACCGGTCGAGCTTTCTTCACGTCGGCGGTCACGACGATCTGTGGTTTCGCCGTGCTGATCGGATCGGCCCTGCCGCTGCTGCGCGACTTCGGGATCATCGTGACGATGAACGTCGCGATCGCGCTCCTCGCGGCGCTCGTCGTCATGCCGCCGCTGTCGGTCTGGGTCGACCAGCGCGGCTGGCTGGGAACGCAGTCGCAGGGTGCCGACCCGGTGGGTTCGGTGCGCCTGGCCGCACCGTTCCCGGGGCCGCAGAGCGTGGGTGCGGTCGTCGGGGTCGTCGGCTTCGCCGCCGCGGGTGCGGTCGTGTACGCGACGGCCGACACCAGCACCGGCGAGGCGAGTGAGATCTCGTACGAGGCGACACCGTTGCCGACCACGACGACCACCACCACGACGACCACGACGACGGTGCCGCCGTCGACGGTCCCGGGCGACACCGTCCCCGAGGGCCCGGTCAACAACCCTGACGACTTCGGCACCGACCGGCCGACCTCGCTGGTCGGCGGCATCCTCTTCGACGAGCTGACGGCGGTGGGCGTCCCGGCCAACCAGGCGAACTGTGCCATCGAGACGGTCGAAGGCGGCGTCGACAACATCGACACGGGAGCGGTATTGGCCGGCGACGATGCAGCGGCGGCGCCGGTGGTGCAGGCAGCCCTCGATTGTGGCATCGATCAGGCAACGGTCGACGCAGTCCTCACCTCGATCCGAGGCGGCTGATCGCTAACCTCCCGCAATGAGACGTGGGGTCTGACCCCACGTCTCATTCGAGGGATCGGGAGGAACGCAATGTCGACCACGGAACGCCGTCCGATGACGTGCATCATCGGCGCCGGGTGTTCGGGCTTCACGATGGCGAAGCGTCTGAAGGACGCCGGGCTGCCGTACGACTGCTTCGAGATGTCGGACGACATCGGCGGCAACTGGTACTTCGGCAACCCCAACGGGATGTCGTCGTGCTACCAGAGCCTGCACATCGACACCTCGAAGTGGCGCCTCGCCTTCGAGGACTACCCGGTGCCGGAGGACTGGCCCGACTTCCCCCACCATTCGCAGATCCTGCAGTACTTCCACGACTATGTCGACCACTTCGGCCTGCGTGAGACGATCACCTTCAACACGGCCGTGACCCACTGCGAACGCCTGGACGATGGCCGCTGGCAGGTGACGCTCTCCACCGGCGAATCACGCGAGTACGACAATCTGGTGGTCGGCAACGGCCACCACTGGGACGCCCGCACGCCCACCTATCCGGGCACGTTCGACGGTTACCAGGTGCACTCGCACCACTATCGCGACCCGTTCGAGCCGTACGACTTCCGGGGCAAGCGGGTGATGGTGGTCGGCGCCGGAAACTCGGCGATGGACATCTCCTCCGAGCTGTCGCAGCGTCCGATCGCCGAGCAACTCTTCATCTCGATGCGTCACGGCGTGTGGGTCCTGCCGAAGTACTTCGACGGCAAGCCCGCCGACAAGGCCTCGCTGCCACCGTGGATGCCGGCGAAGGTCGGTCGGGCGCTGGCGCGCAAGAAGATCAAGAAGACGATCGGCAACATGGAGGACTACGGGCTGCCGAAGCCCGACCATCGACCGCTCGATGCGCACCCGTCGGTGTCCGGCGAGTTCCTCACACGCGTGGGCTGCGGCGACATCACGCCCAAGGGTGCGATCGACCGCCTCGACGGTGACGGCGTGGTGTTCACCGACGGCTCACGCGAGCAGGTCGACGCCATCGTCTGGGCCACGGGCTACAACGTGACGTTCCCGTTCTTCCGCCAGCCCGAGCTGACCCCGCAGGACAACACGTTCCCCCTCTTCAAGCGGATGGTGAAGCCGGGCTTCGAGAACCTGTTCTTCCTCGGTCTCGCCCAGCCGTTGCCGACGCTGGTCAACTTCGCCGAGCAGCAGTCGAAGCTCGTGGTCGCGGCGATTGCCGGCCGTTATCGCTTCCCGCCGCCGACGGAGATGGACGAGATCACTGCGGCCGACGAGAAGGTCCATCTCGGCCACTTCTACGACAGCCCTCGCCACCGCATGCAGGTCGATTTCAACGTCTACTGCGCCGACCTCCACAAGGAGATCGAGCACGGAGCCGAGCGCGCACTGCCTGTCGCATCCGCCTGATCGAGATCGCCTCAGTGGGCGAGTCGCAATGGGCCGGGAGCCCCACTTCGAAGTGGTCGAGACCGGCGTCGATCCGGTGACCCCACGCTTTTCAGGCGTGTGCTCTGCCAACTGAGCTACTCGACCGTATTGGTGGCGAGTCCTTCGACTCGACCGTATTGGTGGCGAGTCCTTCGACTCGACCGTGTCGGTGTCGAACCTGGCATTCGACACCCGTTGTTCCTACAGAAAAGCCACCCGCCATCTTGCGATGACGAGTGGCCCCCTGCTGCGGTCCCGACGGGACTTGAACCCGCGACCTCCGGCTTGACAGGCCGGCGTGAACTCCAGACTTCACCACGGGACCAGATATGTATGACGCTCTCGCGCCGCACCCCCAACGGGATTCGAACCCGTGCCGCCACCTTGAAAGGGTGGTGTCCTAGGCCACTAGACGATGGGGGCCTGTAGGCAATGGCCTTGTCTCGTTGAGAGCGACCTGAATCTAGCAGCGCCCCTCCGGCAATCCACCAGGCAATCCGCCGGGCCGTGCGTCGTCTACTCTCCACGCATGTCGAGGCCGGGCGCGACCGTTGCCGTCAGCGCCGCGGTGGCGGTCGGCTATCTGCTCGGAACGTTCCCCACCGCCTCGGTGGTCGCGCACCGAGCGTCCGGCGGCAGGGTCGACCTGCGTCGCTCGGGAAGCGGCAATCCCGGGTCGGCGAACGCGCTCGGGGTGCTCGGCGCGAAGCCCGCAGCCGTCGTGCTCGCGGGGGACGTCGGCAAGGGCGCACTCGCCTGTGCCGTCGGTGGCCTGATCGGGGGTCCGACCGGGGCGCACCTGGCGGGTACCGCGGCGGTGGCCGGACACTGCTATCCGGTGTGGAACGGCTTCGACGGTGGCAAGGGCGTCGCCACGAGCGTCGGTCAGTGTCTCGCCACGTTCCCTGCGTACTTCCCGATCGACGCCGCGGTCGCCGTGGCCACGGCGTCGAGTTCGCGGTGGAGGCAGCGGGCCTTCGCGGCAACGGCGGTGTCGTCGGTCTGCTGGGTCGTCGGTTCGGTCGTGTGGTGGCGTCGCGGTTGGTCGAATCCGTGGGGGCCTCCGGCGTCCGGCGTCCTGCCGATCGCCACGACCTTGAGCGCAGCGATGATCGTCAAGCGGTTCCTCGACGCATCGGCGCCGGTCGTCGCATCCTGAACCACTCGCGTTCGGGTGCGCGTCGGCGTGGGCCCGTGAGAGTTGGTGCCTACACCGGTCCGGGCACCGGGGAGTTCGTGGTGCTCTGGACCTCGGCGAACGGATCGCGTTGGGTCCGCGCCGCCTTCTCGCGAAGCTCGGCCGACACCACCGGTGCCAACATGCCGTACGGGGCGCCGTTGTACAAGTGGTGGATGCGATGCGACGCGGCGACGTGGTCGAGGTAGGCGTTGCTCCAGTTGCCGAACGGGTCGATCCGTCGATGGATGAACCCGTCGTGGACGAGTGCGTACGCGATCCCGTAGAGGGTGACCCCGATCGCCATCGGGACCAGCGCGGCCCAGCCGTCGCGGTTGAAGCCGAGCCACAGACCGGACATCACGATCGCGGCGAAGAACACCGGGAACCAGTCGTTGCGCTCCCACCGGGGCTTGCGGCCGGGGCGATGGTGGGAGCGGTGGAACCACTCGCCGATGCCGTGCATCACCCACCGGTGGGTGGCCGCGGTGATCGGTTCCATCAGGAGGAACGACACGACCACGATCGTCACGAACGCCGGAATCGACACGCCGAAAGACTACCGCCCCTCCCCGGCGACGTCCCGCCGGGCCCGACGGGGGAGATGGCGTCAGCCGGCGGGGATGGCGTCAGCCGGCGTACGTGGAGAGGGCTTCGGCGAGTGTCGTGGCGACCACACCGTGCTCGCGGGCGACCGCTTCCAACCACTCCGGGCGGAACACGCTGGCGACGGCGATCGGTTCGTCGAGCTCGGAGCCCGCGAGTGCCAGACGCACGAACAGGGTCGCGTAGTCCGGTGGCCGGAGGTCGCGACCGAGCTCGACGAGCGCATACGGGTCAGGCGTGGTGTTGCTGGGCGGCAGCGAGAAGAAGCTCTGCGATGTCGGACCGGTCGGACCTCCGGCGAGACCGGGGCCGTCGACGAGGACCGCACCGTGGATCTGAGCCGCCCGGGCGCCCGCGAGTTGCAGCGCGATGTAGGCACCCAGTCCGCGGCCGACGACGGTGATCGATGCAGCCGGGTCGTCGTCGGTGAGCGCGGCCAGGGCCGCATCGGCGTCGCCCAGCAGCAACTCGGCGGTGTACCCGCCACCGCGTGGCACGGTCGACGCGCCATGTCCGGTGAAGTCGAGCGCCGCAATGGGGCCGGGCCAGCTGTCGGCCCACGTGGGCACGGTGCGGGGCGAGGCCTCGCCGAGGCCGTGGAGGATCAGCAGCGGCCGCCCGCCGGCCGCGGTTGCACCGCGGAGGTGGTGCAGGGCCAGGTCGACCTTGCCGTGGCGGAGCATCGTGGTCTCGCCGAGCGGGTGGTGCGTGGCGGTCATGACGGCGCTCCGATGAAGTCGAGGACCATCGCACTGACGAGGTCGGGTTGCTCGATGTGGACGAAGTGGCCGACGTCGTCGAGGATCTCGCAGCGGCCGTCGAGCGGAAGGTACGGCAGCACCTTCTCCGGTGGCGTGCCCCACCCCATCTCCTCCATCTCACGCCCGAGGATCCCGAGGAAGGGCATCGGCAGGCCGGGCAGTCGCATCAACGTCCACTCCGGTCGCCACGGGCCGAAGCCGCCGAAGCGCATCGACGGGTCGATCTTCCAGCGCCAGCCGTCGGCGGACTCGAATCCACCGACGGTGACGAGGCGGCGCAGCCAGTCGAAGTCGAGCCTGGGGTTCATCCGGCCACGCCGGGTGGCCAGCTCGTCGATCGTCCCGGGCTTGCGTTGCGCGGTCGCCGTGGAGCGGCGATGGTCGAGCCAGCCGGCGATCTCGGTGGCCACCATCTTCGTGCGCTCGTGTTCGGCGACGTCGGGGATGCGGCGGTTGTAGGGGATGCCGTCCATGTTCACGAGGTGCGTGAACCGGAACGGCTGAGCGTCGGCCAGCTGCGTCATCAGCGCGCCACCCTTGGAGTGGCCGACCACCGGCATCGGTCGTCCCGGGCTCACGTGGTCGAACACCGTCAACGCGTCTCGCATGTCGGCATCCCACGAGTACAGCTCCGGGTGTTCGCTGTCGCCGTGACCGCGTTGGTCCCACCCGACCACTCGCCATCCGCCCGCTGCCAGCTTCGGGGCGAAGATGTCGTAGGTGCGGGCGAAGTCGAAGCCGCCGTGGACCACGATCAGCGGTGGTGCATCCTCGTCGCCCCACTCGTGGACGGCGATCCTCAGGCCGTTCGCGTCGAGGTCGTACTGGCGGGCCGGATGTTCGGCGCCGGGCACCGGGTAGTCGGTCGAGGGGGCGTGCGTCGTCACCCGACCGAGGGTACGTCGCGGGCCGCGTGCGGCAGGCATCGTTGCGTGCGTAGCATCGTGCGCCATGAGGTACCTCGGACGGACCAGCGGACTGCTGCTGGTCGGCGCACTCGCCGTCGGTGCCGCCGCATGCGGTACCACCGATCCGGCCTCGCAGGAGCGGTTGCCGCCGATCCGCACCACGGTTGCCACCACGACCACGACGACCACCACGATTCCCCCGGGCGACGTGGTGTACGTGGTGCAGCGTGGCGACACGCTCGGCAAGATCGCCGAACGGTTCGGTGTGACCGTGATCGCCATCGTGGAGCGCAACGGCCTGGCCAGTGCCGATGCCATCGAGGCGGGGCAGCGCCTCGAGGTGCCCGAGGCCAAACTCGTGATCGACGACTCGGCCACCGCCACCACCACCCCCTGACGGTCGCGGCGCGGCGCCCGGGGTGCCGCACGACACCTGTCGAAGTGCCCTGGGCGCGCCCGCCGACGTTCGTAGACTTGCCGGCATGAGCTTCTGGCCCACGCCCGACCACTGGAGTGTCGCGATCCCGCTCGACACGCCCCACCAGCGCCTCGACTCCCTCGCCGACACCGGCTTCGTCGCCCTGCGCGACCTTCCCTACGAGATTCCCGAGACCGAGTTCACCTCGCTCGAGTACATGGACTGGAAGTCCGGCGGCGACACCAACTTCGCCCCGTTGGCCTCCGCCGACGGCGAGCTCGACTGTCGTGGGTTCTGGGACAAGGGCAAGACCGACAAGGACGCCCTCTGGACATCGAATGCCGAGATCGCCCCGACGATCCGCAACTACGTCGACGAGGTCGGCGCCAACTTCGGTCGGGTCCGGATCATCAAGCTCGAACCGCAGGACCGCGAAGTGGCGATGCGTTCGATACACCGCGACGACAACAACCGGTTCAACCCCGACGACGAGGGATGGGTCGTGCGCTCGTGGATCGAGCTCACCGACAACCCCGACAGCTACATGCTCTTGATGGACAACGGTCCCGACGGCCTGCCGGATCCGGCGACCGAGATGCGGGTACCGCTGCACAAGGGAGCCCGCTTCGTCGTCGACACGCAGCGACTGTGGCACGTCGTCGTGCACAACGGCGATGCACCGCGGTACGCGCTGATCACCAGCTTCGAATCGAGCCCGGCGCTCGAGTCCTGGATCGAACGCGAGCAGCGGTACCCCGCCGCGGTGTGAGCGGGGTTGGGGGCAGAGCGACGGTTGGTCGCCCCGTCAGATCAGTTCGGCCAGGTCGAGGTCGTGGATCGCGCGTGTGAAGCGCGAGTTCATGCACTCGATCAGGTGGAGTTCGCGTGGATTGGTGAGGTCCATCCCGCGGCTCGCGACGATGGGGTACACCAGGCAGAACAGCGCTGCGGTGCGGTAGTGATGCCAACTGAGTTCGACGTCGACGTCGCTGATGCCGGCTTTGCGGATGCCGTCGATCCACCGGTCGAACAGGGCGCGTTCGCTCTCCCTCGCCACTGCGACGTCGAGTGACTGGGTGATGAAGTACGCGAGGTCGTACATGCCGCTGCCCGAGCCGATCAGCTGGAAGTCGAGGAGCGCCACGGCGCCGTGGGCGTCGAACAGGATGTTGTCGGCCCGGTAGTCGCCGTGGATCATCGTGTTGGTACCGCTCGCGAGATCGGTCAGCAGACGTGGGATCGCATCGGCGAACTTCGGGCCGATCGCGAGGATCTGCGGCTCGACCTCCATCTCGGTCGTCACCTTCTCCCACCCCTCGGCGAAGACCATCGGGAGCACCGCCGGATACACGGGATCGGCGAGCGACACGGTCACACCCCGTTCGGCCAGTTCGTCACCGCGACCCCACCACGCGGCGTGCCAGGCCGCCAGGCGATCGACGGCGGTCTCGGCATCGGGGAGCGACATGCCGACGAGCTGGTCGACCAACCGCAGCGAACCGAGGTCCTCCATCAACACCACGAAGTCGCTCATGTCCTCGGTGACGTCGCCGTGGTAGGCGACCGGCACGCGGACCGGCACGAGGTCGGCGAGTTCGTGGAAGAACGCCACCTCGCGGTGGTACATCCGCAACATGGTCGAGGTGAACACGGCGGCCTCGTCGAGGGCCGGCAGCTTGGCCACGATCGTCTGCGGGCAGTTCGGGCCGTGGAGCGACAGCCGGTAGAGCGCGCTGCTCACCCCGATGCCCATGCCGATCTGTTCAGCGGTCAGCGATTCGACCTCGAAACCGGTCACCTCGCTGACCCAGGCTGCCGTGATGTCGTCGATCGACGACGGAATGACGTGCTCTCCCATGTCTCTCCCCCTCTGGTCGCCATCCGGACGACTGACCCACGCAACCATATTCGCCGTCTACGTCAGCGCACGGACTCGGCTCGTGCGTCGTCGCTGACGCTGACCGCCGGCTCCGGATGCAACTGCGCCCAGCGCCAGCACCTTTCGGCAATCCATGTGTTGTTGCTGACGCTGATGACGGTGCAGAGGCGAGGCCCCATGACCAACACCTACCGCCGACTGATGGCGGTCGCGACCGGTCAACTGGGCCTGCTGTCACGGCGGCAGGCGAACGGCGCTGGCGTGTCCAACGCACAGCTTCGGAGCCGAGTCTCGAGTTGATCGACCGAGCACTCGTCGATGGTGTTCCGACGCTGAGTGGGGCTCGGACGCTGATCGACCTGGCCCGGACCGAGAGTCGTGAGCGGCTCACCGAGGCGTTCGACTCGGTCTGCGCGACGGCAGGTTCAACGAGGCGTTGGTCCATCGTCGAATCGTGGCGCTCCGATCGAGAGGAAGGTTCGGCATCCCTCGCCTGCTCGACGCGATCGAGGGCGCCGCGGCGATTCGCGGTGGGCACAGCTGGCTGGAGCGTGAGTATCTCCGGTTGGTCTCGGCGGCAGGCCTGCCGATCCCGCTCACCCAGCAGGTGCTCGCCAGGGCGGGCGACCGGCTCGTTCGCGTCGACTTCCGGATGAACGCGCTGCTCGCGGACGGACTGCAGCCCTACCAGTTCGCCTACGAGCACGTCGTCGAGACCCCGACGCAGAACGTTCGGGTGGGTGCCGGCGGGGTCAGGGGTCAGGGGTCAGGGGTCAGGGGTCAGGGGTCAGGGTGCAGGGTGCAGGGGGGTCAGGGGGAGCGGTGGGCGACGGCGAGGTCGGCGACGTCGCGCATGATCTTGGCGAGTTCGAAGTCCTTCGGGGTGTAGACCGCGGCGATGCCCATCTCGGCGAGGCGGGGGCGGTCGTCCTCGGGGATGATGCCGCCGACGATCACGGGCGCCTCCACGCCCATGTCCTTCAGATGGCCGAGCACGTCGGGGACGAGATCGAGGTGCGAGCCCGACAGGATCGACAGCCCGATCACGTCGGGATCCTCGTCACGTGCGGACGCCGCGATCTGCTCGGGTGTCGAGCGGATGCCGGAGTAGACGACCTCCATGCCGGAGTCGCGTGCGGCGACGGCGATCTGCTCGGCGCCGTTCGAATGGCCGTCGAGGCCGGGCTTGGCGACGAGGAACTTGGGCGGTCCGCCCGCCATCGACTTCACGAACTCGACGACCTCGCCGAGCCCCTGCGCGGAGCCGGTCGCTCCGCTCACACCGGTCGGCGCCCGGTACTCGCCGAACACCGAGCGCATCACGTCGCCCCACTCGCCGGTCGTGCCGCCCGCCTCGGCGAGGGCGATCGACGGCGGCATCACGTTGTCGCCGGATTCGGCCGCGCGGCGGAGTTCGTCGAGTGCGGCGTCGACTGCGGCCTGGTCGCGGGCCGAGCGCCACTCGACGATGTCGGCCGCCAGCCGTCGTTCGATCGCCGGGTCGACCTTGAGGATCGCGCCCTCACCACCCAGCGGCGACTCGGCCGCCTCGACGAAGTCGTTGACACCGACGACGATCTGCTCGCCCGCCTCGATCCGACGCGTCCGCGCCGCCATCGACGTCACCAACCGCGACTTCAGGGTCTCGACCGCCTCGAAGGCGCCGCCCATCGACAGCACGTCGTCGAGTTCGGCCTGTGCCGCCGTGCGCAGCTCGTCGGTGCGTCCCTCGATCACGGTCGAGCCGTCGAAGATGTCCTCGTACTCGAGCAGGTCGGTCTCGAAGGCCAGCACCTGCTGCATCCGCAGCGACCACTGCTGGTCCCACGGCCGGGGGAGGCCGAGCGCCTCGTTCCACGCCGGCAGCTGCACCGACCGCGCCCGGGCCCGCTTCGACAGCGTGACCGCGAGCATCTCCAACACGATGCGCTGCACGTTGTTCTCGGGTTGTGCCTCGGTGAGTCCGAGCGAATTGACCTGCACGCCGTAGCGGAACCGGAGCGCCTTGTCGTCGGTGACGCCGTACCGCTCCCGGCCGATCTGCTCCCACATGTCGGTCATCGCTCGCAGCTTGCAGACCTCCTCGACGAAGCGGATCCCTGCGTTGACGAAGAACGAGATCGACCCGAACACCTGGCTGAACTGCTCGGGCGACACCTGGCCGGAGTCACGCACGGCATCGAGCACGCCGATCGCGGTCGCCATCGAGTAGGCGATCTCCTGCTCGGGCGTCGCCCCCGCTTCCTGCAGGTGGTACGAGCACACGTTCATCGGGTTCCACAGCGGCGCGTGCTCGGCGCACCACGCCACCATGTCGACGATCAGGCGCCGCGACGGCTCGGGCGGGAAGATGTAGGTGCCGCGCGACAGGTACTCCTTGACGATGTCGTTCTGGGTGGTGCCGCGCAGTTGCGTCGAGTCGACGCCCTGCTCGGCGGCGTTGGCGACGTACAGCGCGAGCAGCCACGCCGCGGTCGCGTTGATCGTCATCGACGTGTTCATCTTGTCCGGCGGGATCTGGTCGAGCAGCGTGCGCATGTGCCCGAGGTGGGCGACGGGCACACCGACCTTGCCGACCTCCCCCTTCGACATCGGCGAGTCCGGGTCGTAGCCGGTCTGGGTCGGCAGGTCGAATGCGATCGACAGGCCGGTCTGCCCCTTGGCCAGGTTCGTCCGGTACAGCTCGTTCGATGCCTCGGCGCTCGAATGGCCCGAGTAGGTCCGCATCATCCACGGCCGGTCTTTCGTGCGCGTCATGGAGGAAGTGTGGTGCCTCGACGAAGAAGTACTCAAGTCAGCACGGTCGACGTCCGAAGAAAGAAGCGTCCCACGGGACAGCAAACGCTCCGGATCCACCTCCTCCCCCCTCGGTCGATCCGGTGCCAGCGAGGTTTCCCTCTGGCGGGAACCCCCGCCGGCCGAATGGCGGATTCGGCCGGCGATGCTCATGGAGCGGGTGGTGGCGGACCACCCGCTCCATGCTTTTTCCCGTTCGGTGAACTCGTTGCGGACCATGTCGCGTCTGCCACGGCGCTCACGTGTTCACGAGAACGGCGGAGCGGAGGCGGGCGAGGTAGTCGGCGCGGGGGATCGCGACGGCGCCGAGCGTGGCGAGGTGGTCGGTGACCCACTGGACGTCGAGCAGCTCGCCCCCCGTCTCGTTCAGCCACTCGACCAGGGCGACGAGCGCGGTCTTCGACGCATCGGTCGCGGTGTGGAACATCGCCTCACCGGCGAAGAACCGTTCGATGCGCAGCCCGTAGAGCCCGCCGACGAGTTCGTCGCCGAGGTACACCTCGACCGAGTGGCCCCATCCGAGGTCGAACAACTCGGTGTACGCGTCGACGATCGCCTTCGTGATCCATCGTCCTGGTCGGTCCGGGTTGCCGCACGCTCGCACCACGTCGCTGAACCGGGTGTCCATCCTGACGTCGAAGTGGCGCATGCTCCGGCGCAGCGATCGGCTGACGTGCAGCCCGTCGAGCGGGATGATGCCACGAGGGTCCGGCGAGAACCACGCCATCTTCGATCGCCGCCGGTGCGGATCGATCGGCATCGGGAAGAGCCCGGCCCGGTAGGCGGCGAGCAACGTGCCGGGGGCGAGGTCGGCGCCGACGGCGACCAGGTCCTCACCCGGCTCGATCGCCAACGGATCCGGCATCACCCAGTGCGATGGCGGTGGTTCCACCGGTTCCGCCGTCGCCGCGTTCACGCGCCCATTCTGGTCGACCGTGGCGCAGCCGACCGGCGCCCGATCAGTAGGTGCGGAAGCCGCGCTTGGTCTTGCGACCGAGCTGGCCGGCGGCGACCATGCGCCGCAGCGCCGGAGCGGCGGCGTAGTTCGGGTCGCGGAACTCCGCGTACAGCGCGTCGAGGATCGCCAGCGACGTGTCGAGGCCGACGAGGTCGAGCAGCGCGAACGGTCCCATCGGGAAGTTGCACCCGCCCATCATCGCGGTGTCGATGTCGTCCATCGACGCCGTGCCCTGCTCCCACATGCGGATCGCGTTGTTGAGATACGGGAAGAGCAGTGCGTTGACGATGAAGCCCGCACGGTCCTGCACCTGGACGGCGTCCTTGCCGCAGGTGGTGGCGAACTCGACGGCGGTGTCGATCGTGTCGTCCGAGGCGGTCAACGGCCGGATCACCTCGACGAGCTTCATCATCGGCGCCGGGTTGAAGAAGTGGATGCCGCACACCTTGTCCGGACGCTCGGTGACCATCGCCAACTCCACCACGGCGAGCGTGGAGGTGTTGGTGGCGAGGATCGCCTCGGGCCTGACGATGCGATCGAGATGCTCGAACAGATCGCGCTTGGCGTCCATGTCCTCGATGATGCTCTCGATCACGAGATCGCAGCCCGCAAGGTCGTGGAGATCGTCGGTGACCGTGATGCGCCCGAGGATCGCGTTCTTGTCGTCCTCGGTCAGCCGCTCGCGGGCGACCTGCTTGGTGAGGCCGGCGTCGATCCCGTGCAGCACCGCGTCGGCGCCGGCTCGCGTGCGTGATCGCGCGACGACGTCGAACCCGGCGCGCGCTGCGACTTCGGCGAGCCCGGACCCCATGATCCCGGACCCGATGACTCCCACGGTGCGGATGTTTCCCATGCGCGCAAGCTAGCTACCGGCTGGTAACAACGCCAAAGCGGGGCAGGTCCACCCCGACACCGGGTGATGCCACTTCGCTGCCGCGCGGGGACGTAACGTCACAGGCGTTGCGGGTCCCCCGGCCTCGCCGACCCACGCGAATGTTCTTCCTCCTCGTCCTCCACCTCGTCGTCGGCATCGCCATCGTCGCCGGCGGCCGCGTGCTGGGGCGCCGAGCGTTCGCGGTCGCAGCGATTCCGCCGCTGGCGGTGCTCGTGTGGGCCGCGGCCCAGGCGTCCGGCGTGCTCGACGGCGACCCCGTGAGCGAGTCGTTCGCCTGGATCCCCCAGCTCGGGATCTCGATCGACCTCCGCCTCGACGCGTTCTCGCTCCTGATGGTGGCGGTCGTGTCGGGTATCGGGCTGCTGATCTGCATCTACTCGCTCGGCTACTTCAGCCACGACGAGCCCGGCCTGGCCCGCCTCGCCGGGGTGCTCGTGCTCTTCGCCGGGGCGATGCTCGGCGTGGTCCTGTCGGATCAGCTCATCGCCCTGTTCGTCTTCTGGGAGCTGACGTCGATCACGTCGTTCCTGCTGATCGGCAACGACGACACCAACCCTCGCGCCCGAGCGGCCGCAACCCAGGCGATCTTCATCACCGGTGCCGGCGGCCTCGTCCTCCTGGCCGGGTTGATCATCGTCGGGCAGGCCGGCGGCTCGTACCGGATCTCGGAACTGCTCGCCGATCCACCGACGGGTGGCGCGGTCAACGTCGGGATCGTCCTCGTGCTGATCGGCGCCTTCACGAAGTCGGCGCAGGCCCCGTTCAGCTCCTGGCTCCCGGCCGCGATGGTGGCGCCCACACCGATCAGCGCATACCTCCACTCCGCGACGATGGTCAAGGCCGGCGTCTACCTGGTGGCCCGGATGGCGCCGATCTTCGCCATGACCGGCAACTGGCGCCTCGTGGTGATGGTGGTCGGCGCCATCACGATGACGATCGGCGGGCTCCGCGCCCTGCGCCAACACGACCTGAAGCTCCTGCTCGCCTACGGCACCGTCAGCCAACTCGCATTCATGATGCTGTTGCTCGGCGTCGGCGAGTACCACATCGCCGAGGCCGGAATCGTGCTGATCCTGGCGCACGCGGCATTCAAGGCGGCACTGTTCATGGTCGTCGGCATCGTCGACCACGGGGCCGGCACCCGCGACATCACCGAACTGCACGGCTTCGGACCCTCATGGCGGGTCGTCCAGGTGGTCGCGATCGTCAGTGCGGCGTCGATGGCGGGCATCCCGCCACTGCTCGGGTTCATCGCCAAGGAGAAGGCGCTCGACGGCTACCTCGAGCACGGTGATTTCGCCGGCGCCGGCGCGGTGCTCGTCGTGATCGTGCTCGCCTCGATCCTCACCTTCGCGTACTCGGCGCGCTTCGTCCTCGGCCTCCTCGGCAGGTTCGGCGACCCGGCGGCGCCGACCGTCTCCCGGAGCGCGCACGCGCCCGGCGCGTTGTTCGTCGGGCCGGCCGTGGTGCTGACCGCGATGACCGTGGTGTTCGGTCTCGTCCCGGGTCTGCTCGACGACCTCGTGGAGGGTTCGACCACCGCGTTGTACCCGGGATCGGAACCGAAGCCGCTCGAGCTCTTCGCCGGGTTCAACTCCGCCCTGATGCTGTCGGTGCTGATCATCCTCGGCGGCGTCGCGCTCACCGTGCTGCGCGGGCCGGTCGCCGACGTGCAGCGTCGGGCGTCGGAGGCGATCCGCAGGATCCCGTCGAGCGAGCAGGGGTACCTCGGGGTGCTGCGGGCGATCTCGGCCACGGCCAACCGGGTGACGGCCACGCTCCAGAACGGCTCGCTGCCGATCTACGTCGCGATCATCGTCCTGACGGTCACGCTCGTCCCGATGGCCCCGTTCGCGAGCGAACTCGGTGCCCTGCCGAAGTGGGTCGAAGAGCCGGTCCACGTCGTGCTCGTCGCCGTCATCGTCGCCGCAGCGCTCGGCGCCTCGATCGTCCGGCACCGCATCGCCGCGGCACTGATGCTCGGCGGCGTCGGGTACGCGATGGCCGGGCTGTACGTGGCGCGCGGCGCCCCCGATCTCGCCCTGACCCAGTTCTCGATCGAGACGCTCAGCACGGTGCTGTTCGTCCTCGTCCTGCGCTTCCTCCCCCGTTCGTGGCGTCACCGGGCACCGTCGATCGCTGCGCCGATGCGCATCGCCGTGGCCGGAGCGGTCGGGGCGGCGATCTTCGTGTTCGCCCTGTCGTCGGCCAACGCCCGACCGAGCGTCGACGAACCGTCGATGTCCGAGGTGATGGTCGAGAACTCGTACGAGGAGGGCGGTGGTCGCAATGTCGTCAACGTGATCCTCGTCGACTTCCGCGGGTGGGACACGATGGGCGAGATCACCGTGCTCGCGGTCGCGGCCGTCGGCGCGGTGAGCATGGCGCGAGCCGGACGACGGCGCGCCGACAAGGACGCGCCGGTCTTCGAGGAGATCCTCGACGCCGGGGACGAACCGGCGTTGCCGGAGGCGCTGCGATGACCGAGCGTCGGAGCCGCCGGATGTTGTTGCTCGACACCTCGATGAAGGTGCTGTACCCGTCGATCCTGGTGTTGGCGCTGTACTTCGTGTTCGCCGGGCACAACCGTCCCGGTGGCGGCTTCGTCGGTGGCCTGGTCGTCGGCGGAGCGCTCGCCCTGCGCTACGTGTCGGGGGGAGCGGCCGCGGTGCGCTCGACGTTCCGGGTACCGCCGCACCTCTTCCTGGGCGTCGGCCTGCTGCTGTCGGCGACGACGGCGTTCGTGCCGGTCCTGCTGGGCGGTTCGATCCTCGAGCACGGCGAGGTCAAGTTCCATCCGCCCGTGTTCGACACCGTCAAGCTGACGAGCGCGCTGTCGTTCGATCTCGGCGTCGACCTCGTCGTGATCGGGCTGATCCTGATGGCGTTCGTCGCCTTCGGTGAGGACACGCCCGATGCGCCCGGAGCGGCCGACGACGGCAGCGACGCAGCGACGCCACGGGCTTCCCTTCGCACGAGGCGCGACCGATGAGTGTGCTGCTCGCCTTCTGCGCCGCCTTCCTCTTCGCCACGGGCACGTGGATGCTCCTGCAGCGTCGGCTGTCGAGGATCCTGATCGGGGTCGGTCTCGTCGGCCACGGCTCCAACATCCTGCTGCTGATCTCCGGTGGCGACGGCGGCAACTCGCCGATCATCGGTACCGCCGACCAGTCCGCGTTCACCGATCCGCTGCCGCAGGCGCTCGTGCTCACGTCGATCGTGATCACGTTCGGCGTCACCGCGTTCCTGCTCTCGCTCGGCTACCGGAGCTGGAGGATCACCCACGACGACGTCGTCGAGGACGACGTCGAGGACCGGTTCATCGCCCGCCGCCGCGGCCCCGACCAGGCCGTCGCCGAGGAGACGCTGGCCGAACGCGACCAGGCCGCCGAGGAGGATCGGCGGTGAACGCGCTGATTCCCCTCCCGATCATCGTGCCGCTGCTCGGCGCCGCGATCTGCATGATCCTGGCACCGGTGCGCTGGGCGCAGCGCGCCGTCAGTCTCCTGGCGCTCAGCAGCAACGTCGTGGTGGCGGTCGTCCTGCTGGTGCGTGTCGACGACGACGGCATCGTCGTCACGCAGGCGGGAGGGTGGCCGGCGCCCCTGGGCATCACGCTCGTGGTCGACCGACTCTCCGCGGTGATGCTGGTGGTGTCCTCGCTGATGCTGCTGTCGGTGCTCGTGTACGCGATCGGTCAGGGCGCGGAGGAGTCGCGCTATGCGGCGTTCAACCCGGTGTACCTCGTGCTCGCAGCGGGCGTGTCGGCGAGCTTCATCACCGGCGACCTCTTCAACCTCTTCGTCGCGTTCGAGATGATGCTGGTCGCGAGCTATGTCCTGCTCACGCTCGGCGGTCGTCCCGACCAGGTGCGCGCGGGGATGTCGTACGTCGTGATCAGCCTGGTCGCGTCGACGTTCTTCGTCACCGCTCTCGCCGTGATCTACGCGGCGACCGGCACGGTCAACATGGCGCAACTCTCCCAACGCATGCCGGATCTGCCGATCGGGGTCAGCACCGGCTTCTCGCTGCTGCTGATCCTGGTGTTCGGGATCAAGGCGGGCCTCTTCCCGCTGTTCTTCTGGCTGCCGGACAGCTACCCGACCGCGTCGGGCGCGATCACCGCCGTGTTCGCCGGCCTGCTCACCAAGGTGGGTGTCTACGCGATCATCCGCACCCAGACCCTGATCTTCCCGCCCGACGCACAGCAGGGCACGGTGCTGCTCGTGCTTGCCGGGCTGACGATGCTCGTCGGTGTGCTCGGAGCGCTCGCCCAGGACGACCTGCGACGCATGTTGTCGTTCCACATCGTGAGCCACATCGGCTACATGATCTTCGGCCTCGCCCTGTTCACCCTGGCCGGTGTCGCCGGTGCGGTCTTCTACGTCGTGCATCACATCGTCGTGAAGACGGCCCTGTTCCTGGTGGCGGGCCTGGTCGTGCGCCGTTCGGGGTCCGACCGGTTGTCCCGCATCGGTGGCCTGGTGCGCAGTGCGCCGATGGTCGCTGTGCTCTTCGCGGTGCCGGCGCTGAGCATCGCCGGTATCCCGCCGTTCTCGGGGTTCGTGGGCAAGTTCGCACTCGTCAGCGCCGGCATCGATGCCGAGGACTGGTTGATCGTGGGTGTCAGCCTGGCCGTCAGCCTGCTGACGGTGTACGTGATGGTCCGGATCTGGTCGAACGTGTTCTGGGGCGAACCCGAGGACCCGGCGGTCGTCGCCTGGATCGAGTCCGATGCCAGCCGAGTGCCGCGTGTGATGACCGGCGCTGCTGCTGCGGTCGTCGCGATGACGGTGGGCTTGATGGTGTTCGCTGGCCCGCTCTACAACTATGCGGAGCGAACCGCGGCGGAGCTGCTCGCGCCCGAGGGGTATGTCGAGTCGGTGCTCGGAGGTGACGGATCGTGACGCCCACCGTCCGACTGCCGGCGCTCGTCATCTGGCTCGCGATCGTCTGGGCGCTGCTGTGGGGGGACTTCAGGGTCGGCAACCTGATCGCCGGGGTGGCGATCGCACTCTTCGTCGTGTGGGTCGGCCGCCCGACCGACACCCACGTCACCCAGCTCACCTCGTTCCACCCGGTCTCGGCGATCGTGTTCCTCGGCTACTTCGCCGCCGAACTGGTGAAGTCGAACCTCGAGGTGGCCTGGGCGGTGATCCGTCCCCGGCCGAATCTCAACACGGCGATCGTCGCCGTGCCGATGCACGTGGTCTCCGACGGCATCGTCACGGTGGTCGCCAACGCCGTCACGCTCACGCCCGGAACGCTCACGGTCGACGTCCACGAGCCCGGCGACGGCACACCCCCGACGATCTACGTCCACGTGCTGCAGTTCGACGACGTCGAGTCGGTGCGTCGCGACGTCCTGCGTCTCGAGCAGCTCGCCGTCCGAGCGTTCGGGACGAAGCAACAGCGAGCCGAGATCGAACACGTCGTGGCGAGCACGCTCGGTGGGGATCGTTCGTGAACGCCGTCGCGATGGTCATGCTGTCGATCGGCGCAGCGGGGTTCATGTACCGACTGCTGCGCGGTCCGAGCCTGCCCGATCGTGTCGTCGGTCTCGACGGACTGCTCTCGATCGTGGTGATCGGCATCATCGTCGCCGCGGCGCGTTCGAGCAGCGGTGGCATCACGATCGAGACCGTCCTGGTCGCGGTGTTCGTCGGTTTCGTCGGTACGACGGCGTTGTCGCGGTTCATCGAGCGGAGGGGCAACTGATGGACACGTTCGCCGAGGTCCTGCTGGTGGCGGGGTCCGCGCTCGCGATGATCGGTGGCATCGGCGCCTACCGGTTCCCCGACCTGTTCTCCCGGATGCACGCCGCGGCGAAGGCGCCCACGCTGGCGTTGATCCTCGTCGCCATCGGTGCCGCGATCGAGATCGGGACGCTGCTCGCCGCCACCACCCTCGTCCTCGTGGTCGTGCTCCAGCTGCTGTCGTCGCCGGTGGGGGCGCATGCGCTCAGCCGGGCGTCACGTCGTCAGATCTCGATCCCGCTCGACGACATCGACCAGCTCAGCGCCGACGAGGACGCCGGTCGCTGATCATCGGGAGGAGGCGTCAGCTCTGGACGATGCGGATCGACTGGATCTCGACCGGCTGCGACGGTTCACCCGACGGGGTGCCGGCTGCGGCCATCGCCGCCACCGCGGTGTCGAAGCCGTCGGTCACCTGCCCGAACAACGAGTACTCGGGAGGCAGCGCCGCGCCGTCGCTGCCGGTGATGATGAAGAACTGGCTGCCGCCGCTGTCGGGGGCGGCCGTCTTGGCCATCGCGATCGAGCCGATCTCGTACTCACCCGGTGCCGGCGGCTCGTCGACGATCGTGTAGCCCGGGCCACCGGTGCCGGTGCCCGTGGGATCGCCGCACTGCACCACGAAGTTCGGGATGATCCGGTGACAGATCGTGTCGTCGAAGTACTGGTTCCGAGCCAGGAAGACGAAGTTGTTCGCAGCCACCGGTGCGCTCTCGGGGTCGAGCAGGATGGTGAACTCGCCCTGGTTGGTGGTGACGACCGCCTCGTAGTTCGCCCCCGCCTCGAGACATGTCGGCGGTGCTGCGTCGAACTGCTGCGTCTGTTCGTCGGCGCCGTCGAGCGGTGGACAGTCGGCCGATGCCGCGGCGACGTCGGTGCCGGCCGGTGCCGGATCGGTCGCAGCGGGAGGCTCGGCGGCCGCGGTACCCGAGTCGTCGCTTCCGCAGGCACTGGCGGCCACGACGAGCGCGGCAACCAGGGTGGCGAGGATCTGACGAGGTGTCATCTCAGCCCTCGGTGCCGGCCGCAGGGGTCGTGTCGACTGGAACGGTCTCCGCAGGCACGGTGACGGCCGGAACGGTGACGGCGGGCGGGGGCGGGGTCGGATCGTCATCGCCGACGAAGTTGCTGGCGATCCATGCCAGGAGGAACACGCCGGCGACGGCGCCGACGCCGATCATGATCCAGCGTGTCAGCGATCGACGACTCGCTTGCTTCTCCAGCTGTTGTTGCTTGAGCGCTCGGTTGGCCTTCTGGCGTTCGCGTTTCTCGGTTCCCACAGGAGCGGCACGATACCGCCCAACCGGCGGCGGTGACCGGCACGCGCCACCTCAAGTCGACCGACCCGTCGTCCGATACAGCAGTCGGCGGCATCAGCACTCGAGGAAACACGGTACGACGGTGGACAAGGTGGTGAGGTGGACAGGACGACTGCTGGTCGGCGCGTCTCTCGGCCTGTGGCTCACCTGGCTCGGGTGGCGCCTGGCCACGATGAACGGGGTCGTCGGGGCGGTCGTGTTCGTGCTCGAGGTGGTGGCCCTCTCGGCCGCCGTCGTGCTGTCGGCGTCTCTGTGGAACGCGCCTCACGGCGTCGCGACCAGTGCGCAACGACGAGCCGCTCGTCGCGGCGACAGCCCGCTGCCCGAGACGATGGCGGTGGCGGTCGGTCTCGACGACACCGACTCGTCCCCAGCCGACCGGGTGGGGACTGACGACACCGGCGAGGTGGCGTGGGCCCGGCGCGGCGTTCGAGTTCTCAACCCCTGGTCGACCTCGATGCGGCCGACGCTCGCGCAGGCCGGCTGGTCGGTGGTGGCGGTCGAAGGCATCCGGCGCATGGCCTTCGTCGTGGTCCTCGGCCTGGTGCTCCTCACGGGACGGTTCCCCTTCGAGGTGCCCCGTTGGGAGTGGCTCGCACTGCTCGCGGTCTCGCAGCTGCTCCTCGCCTGCGGCCACTACCTGCTCTCCGACGGCCTCCTCCTGCCCGGGGCGCGGCTGCGGTGGTCGATGGCGTCCGTCGGCGCCGGGCTCGGCGACGGCACGTCGCGGACCGGCCTGCCGATCCGGTGGACCTCGACGCTCGCCACGATGGTGGCGTTGAACCTGGTGGTCTCGTTGCGGGGGCTCAGCGATCGGTGGACGCACGGTCTCGGTGTGATGGCCCACGACGAGCGCGTCGTCGCGATGCTGGCGGCCGCCTGGTTCGTGGCCTGGGGGTTCGTGGCGCTCCGGTCGCTTCCGCGGCCGGATCTGGGCTACTACGGCGCGACCCGTCGTCTCGAGGAGACCTCGGCTCGTCGCCTCGCGCTCGGTGCGACGCTGGCGGTCGCGGCGATCGGCCTCGTCGCCGGGATGCTGCCGGGCGGCGCGCCCGCATGAGGGTGGTTCTCCCGCCCACGTCGAACACTCGCGGCGACCGAACCCCCGATGGCGGTCGACGCACTTGTAGATTGGTCGGCGTGCCCACCATGCGACTCTTCGCCTCGGCACGCGAGGCCGCGGGGACCGGCACCGACACGTTCGACGGCAACACCGTCAGCGACGTGTTGGCGGCGGCCGAACAACGCTACGGGCCCACGTTCAGCGACGTGCTGAGCACCTGCCGCATCTGGGTGAACGGTGATGCTGCCAAGGCCGACATGCCCGTCGGTCCCACTGACGAGGTGGCAGTCCTGCCACCCGTGTCCGGAGGAAGTACGTGACGATGACCGACCTGTCCGACCCGTCCGAATTGTCGTTGCCCGAGTTGCGCAGCCTGCGTCAGCAACTCCAGCGCGAGGACGACGCCGTCTCCTACGCTCGCCGCGTCGCGCAGGCCCGACTCGATCTCGTCAAGGCCGAAACCCTGCGACGCACGGCCGACTCGGAGGCCTCGGACGACCTGCGGACCGTGCTGTCGCAACACCTCACCGGAGGGCCGGCGCGTCCGCCGCGCCCGACCGAGGATCTCAGCGACCATCCCCTCGCCGTCGAACTCGACGAGTTGTGCGCCGAGGGCGGCCTCGGCCACATCCGAGAACTCGACGACGTACAACTGGCCGAGCTGGCCGCCGCGATCGGTGAGTTCGAGCGTCGTGTCTCGTCGGATCGACGGGAGCGGTTCGATCGTCTCGATGCACTGAGCGCGGAACTCGTCCGTCGGTACCGCGACGGCGAGGCGGACGTCGACACGCTGCTCGCCGACAGCTGAACCCGCCGTTCTCGCCTCGGCGGGAAGAACCAGACCCTGGTTAGGGTTTGTCCGGTCGTGCAGCGCGCAGCAGTCATCTCCCTTCACACCTCGCCGCTCGCTCAGCCCGGATCGGGTGACAGCGGCGGCATGAACGTGTACGTGCGCGAACTCGTCTCCGCGCTCGCGCAGGCGGGAGTCGAGTGCACCACGTTCACCCGAGCCGACCGCGCCGGGCTGCCTCGTGAGGTCGTCGTCGAGCCGGGACACCGGGTCGTCCACATCGAAGCGGGTCCTCACCATCTCCCGAAAGAGGCGTTGCCGGAGGTCGTCGACGAGTTCCGACGTGGCGTGCTCGACTGGTACGCCAACGAGGAGTTCCCCGAGGTGATCCACGGGAACTACTGGCTGAGCGGCATCGTCGGGCACCATCTCAAGCACGAACTCGACGTGCCGTTCGTGTCGACGTTCCACACGCTGGCGCGGATCAAGGCGGCCGCGGGTGATCCCGAGTCGACCCTGCGTGATCGCAGCGAGGCCGAGATCGTGCAGTGCGCCGACGCGATCTGCGTGAGCTGCGTCGAGGAGGAGGACCAGTTCCGGCTGCACTACGGCAACCCGCGAGGCCGACTCGAGATCATCGCGCCGGGCGTGGAACACGCCTTCTTCGCCCCCGGTGATCAGGCCGGGGCACGCCGAGCACTCGGCTTCGACGTCGACCGACCACTGCTGCTCTTCGTCGGTCGCATCCAGCCGCTCAAGGGACCCGATGTCGCAATCCGCGCGTTGTACGAACTCGGCGACCCGACCGCGGAACTCGTGATCGTTGGCGGCGCGAGCGGCGTCGACGGCGACTCGGAGACCCAGCGCGCGCACCTGTTGGTCGACGAACTGGGGCTGCACGATCGTGTCCGTTTCGTCGAACCGCAACCGCACCACATCCTGTCCACCTACTACCGCGCTGCCGACGTCGTACTGGCGCCGAGCCGCAGCGAGAGTTTCGGGTTGGTCGCCCTCGAAGCCGCTGCATGCGGGGTGCCCGTCGTGGCGAGCGCGGTCGGTGGGCTGCTGAGCCTGGTCGACGACGGCCACACGGGACGCCTGATCGACGGGCGCGACCCCACCCCCTACGCGCGTGCCGTCGCCGAGATCCTCGGCGACGACGGCCTCCGAGCGTCGATGGGTGCCGCTGCAGTCGAGCGGGCACGGCGCTACACGTGGAGCTTCGCCGCCGCTCGCCTGCGGCGCCTCTACGCCGACCTGACCGTGCGGGAACGGGTGACCTGCCAGTGACCGAGGCCTACGAGCCCAGCGAGCTCGCGGTGCTCGAGCGTCGCATCGACGAATGGCTGGCCGAACTCGCCGCTGCCGACGACCGCATCGTCGCGATCGACCGCGACGCCGACGCCGTCCGCTGGTACGTGCGGATGCGAGGTGACGACAAGGAGTTCACCACGGTCTGGTTCACGCTCGGGCAGCGGATGTTGCGCTACGAGACCTACGTGATGCCTGCGCCGGAGGAGAACGACGCCGAGCTCTACGAGCAACTGCTGCGTCGCAACGATCGTCTGGTCGGTGCGCACTTCTCCATCGGCGTCGAGGATGCGATCTTCCTGCGCGGGGAGATGCCGGTCGGACAGGTCACGCTCGCTGAGGTCGACCGCGTGCTGGGCACGCTCTACTCGCAGGTCGAGCAGTGCTTCCAGGCGCTCCTGCGCATCGGGTTCCGCAGTCGCTTCGCCTCCTGAGAACGCATCCGACGCCGCCCGTCCGTCGTCCGCCCTCTCCCGTGGCTCCGGTCGTTCCCTCGGGGGCGGCCCGCCGCCCACTGGCCACGGTCCGGATGGGTGCACTCGGGGGAGTCGGTCTGTCGTCTGTGCCCATCCGGGCGCTCGGTAACGTGGCGACATGTACGACCTGGTGATCGTCGGCGGGGGCAACATGGGAGCAGCGTTGCTCGGCGGGCTGCTCGACTCGGGGCTGGTCGAGCCACGGTCGGTCGCCGTCGTCGAGGTCGTGGAATCCCGCCGAGCCGAGCTGACCATGTCGTTTCCCGGCGTGTCGGCGACCGCCGAGGTACCCGACTGCCGTGCGGCGGTGCTCGCGGTCAAGCCCGGCGACATCCCCGCAGCCGCCGCAGCCGCCGCAGCGGCGGGAGCCACCCGCGTGCTCTCGATCGCGGCCGGCGTCCGCCTCGCCACGATCGAGGCGGCGACCGGCCCCTCCGTCGCCGTGGTGCGGGCGATGCCGAACACGCCTGCGCTCGTGCGCCTCGGCGCCTCGGCGATCGCGGCGGGAACGATCGCGCGGCCCGACGACGTGACATGGGCGGAGTCGATCCTGTCGGCGGTCGGCACGGTCGAACGGGTGACCGAGCCGGAACTCGATCTGTTCACGGGCCTCGCCGGGTCGGGGCCGGCCTATGTGTTCCTGGTCGCCGAGGCGCTCATCGAGGCGGCAGTCGCCGACGGGATGGAGCGCCCCGTCGCCGAGCGCGTCGTGCAGCAGCTGCTGCTCGGCTCCGCGACGCTGCTGGCCCGCGAGGGCGATCCGGCGTTGCTGCGCGAGCGCGTCACGTCGCCGGGGGGTACGACCGCGGCCGGTCTCCGGGTCCTCGACTCGCTCGACGTGCGTGCGGCCTTCGCAGCGGCGGTCCGAGCAGCAACGGAACGCAGCCGCGAGCTCGGTTGATCCCTGTGGCCCCCGCCGGGGTCGATCGTGCTCGGCGAATTGCACGGGTGTTTTTCGAGTGTGCCCCTTTTCACACCGGTCGCTGATGGCCTATGGTGCGGGTGTGGAGACGCGTCCACCGGAAACGGTGGGCAGCGCCGACAGGGCTGGTGCCATCGGGGGGTTGGCACCGGCCCTTGTCGCGTCCGGAGCCGGATTCGGGTCCGAACGACGCCCCGGTGAACGGGGATCGGTCAACAGGGATAGGTTCGACGATCATGGGTCGCCGCTACGACACGGTCTCGTTCCTGTCCGACTTCGGCACCGTCGACGAGTTCGTCGGCGTGGTGCACTCGGTGCTGCGGGATCTCGCCCCGCACGCTCGGGTCGTCGACCTCACCCACGGGGTGCCGCCCTTCGACGTCCGCGCCGGCTCGCTCGCGCTGGCCCGTTCGATCGGTTACGTCGCGTCCGGCGTCGTGCTCGCCGTCGTCGATCCGGGTGTCGGATCCGCTCGCCGCGGCATCGCGGTGGAGGTTGCCGGTGGCGAGGGCGTGCTGGTCGGTCCCGACAACGGTCTGCTCGCTCCGGCGGTGGCGATGGCGGGTGGTGCCGAACGAGCCGTGGAGCTCACCAACCCCGACCACCGTCTCCCTGCGCCGGGTGCCACGTTCGCCGGCCGTGACATCTTCGCTCCGGCGGTCGCTCACCTCTGCAACGGTGGTGAACTCACCGATCTCGGTGCCCTGGTCGACACCGACCTGCTCGTCCCCGGCGTCGTGGCGCTGCCACAGTCCGACGACACCAAGGTGATCGCCCAGGTGCTGTGGGTCGATCGGTACGGAAACGCCCAGCTCAACGTCGGACCCGACGACCTTCCCGCCACCTTCGGCCAGCGCCTCGAAGTGCGCTGTGCGAGCCCCACCGACCCGACCGGAGGGGTGGTGCGCAGCGCCGTCCGCGCCTCGAGTTTCGCCGAACTGGTCGGCGGGGCGGTGGGGCTCGTACTCGATTCGTCGGGCCTGCTCGCGCTCGCGATGGACCAGCGCTCGGCCGCCGACGAACTCGGCCTGGTCGCAGGTGATCAGGTCACCCTCGTGCCGTCCGACGAGGGGGCGGATCGGCCGGTTGCTCAGCCGGTCTCGCTGCGACCGTCGCGGTGACGGCCGGTAGCCTGCGGTCATGCGCCCCGCCACCACGCTGACACTCGGTCTGCTGTTGGCCGCCATCCTGATCGCCGCCACGATTTCCCTCGTCCGGCTCTGAGGGAGGCTGGTGCGCCTCGGGAGGGGTACGCTTGGAGCCGAAGTGGGGCGCAACGACGGCGCCCGTCTCAGCAGGGGGTCACGTGAATCTTGCGCACATCATCGATGACCACGCCGGCGACTCGGTCGCCTTGATCTGTCGCGGTCGAGCCACGAGCTACGGAGAACTACGCGACCAGGTCGATCGCTTCCGTGGTGGTCTGCGGTCGCTCGGCGTCGAGGCCGGGGACCGCGTCGCGTTGCTGCTGTCGAACTCGCCGCAGTTCGTCATCGGCTATCTCGCCACCGTCGGCCTCGGTGCCGTCGTCGTGCCGTTGAACCCCACCAGCCCGGGCCCCGAACTCGAGACCGAGCTCGGTGTGGTCGGTGCGAAGGTCGTCGTCGTCGACAAGGTCAGCTCGGTCAACTGGTCGCACGTCGACCCGGCGCTGGTCTCCACGGTGCAGACCGTGATCCACACCGAGGCTGCCCCCGACGGCGTCGTCGGGTTCGACGACCTGGTCGCCTCGTCCGAACCGCTCGCAGCGATCGAGGTCGAACCGGCGCATCTCGCCGCGCTGATGTTCACCAGCGGCACGGCCGGCGCTCCACGAGCGGCGATGCTCACCCACGGCAACCTCTGGGCCAACCTCGACCAGAGCCTGTCGGCCGAGGGGCACATCGATTCCGACGACGTGATCTACGGCGTGCTCCCGCTCTTCCACATCTTCGGGCTCAACGTCGTCGTCGGGCTCGGGTTGCGTGTCGGGGCGACGCTCGTGCTGGTGCAGCGATTCGATCCGTCCACGGCGGTCCAGTCGATCCAGGACCGACGCATCACCGTCATCCCCGGTGCGCCGGCCCTCTGGGCGACCTTTGCGCACTTCGACGAACTGCCCGCAGACACCTTCGCGACGGTGCGCCTGGCGTTGTCGGGAGCCTCGCGGCTCTCGATCTCGGTCGCCGAGACGATGCGCGACCGTTTCGGCGTGGAGATCCGCGAGGGGTACGGACTCACCGAGGCATCCCCGATCGTCACCACCTCGACCGGTTCCCCGGTGCGATTCGGTTCGGTGGGGCGTGCGCTGCAGGGTGTCGAGATCCGCCTCGTGGGCGCTGACGGCGACGCGCTGGTCGGCGACGTCGGCGAGATCTGGGTGCGAGGCGACAACGTCTTCGCGGGCTACTACGAGGATCCGGAGGCGACGGCGGTGGTGCTGACCGACGACGGCTGGCTGCGAACGGGCGACATGGCCACCACCGACGACGACGGCTACCTGTACCTCGTCGACCGCTCGAAGGACCTGATCATCGTCTCGGGTTTCAACGTGTATCCGGCCGAGGTCGAAGAGATGCTCACGATGCATCCCGACGTGATCGAAGCGGCCGTCGTTGGCGTCCCCCACCCCCACACCGGCGAGGCCGTGAAGGCCTACGTGGTCACCCGGGAGGGAGCCGAGGTCGACGAGGATGCACTGATCGAGCACTCGCTCGACCATCTCGCCCGCTACAAGTGCCCGACGAAGATCATCTTCGTCGACGCCCTGCCGCGCAACGCCTCCGGCAAGCTGGTGCGCCGCAGCCTCGACGACGCACTGCGTGTCGGCGTCTCCCTGATCTGATCGGGCCACCGGCGCCGCTGGTGCCGTCGATCGGGTGACCGACGTCTCGTCCCGTTCGTCGGAGGCCAGCTTTGTGAAAGTGTGCACGAGCGCTCTAACGTGATGTCCTCATGGCTGGTCAACGCACACGACGACGCATCCCCGAGGCCACCGTGGCTCGCTTGCCCGTCTACCTGCGCATCCTCTCGGAGCGCTTCGATGCGGGAACCACCAGCATGTCCTCCGACGAACTCGCCGAGTTCGCCGGGCTCAACGCGGCGAAGGTTCGCAAGGACCTCAGCTACCTCGGCAGCTACGGCACCCGCGGCGTCGGCTACGACGTCGAGTTCCTCGTCTACCAGATCCGTCGCGAGTTGGGCCTCACCCACGACTGGCCCGTCGTCATCGTCGGCGCCGGCAACCTCGGCCAGGCGCTCGCCGGCTACAACGGGTTCGGCGACCGTGGGTTCCCCGTCGGCGGCATCGTCGACGTCGATCCCGGCAAGGTCGGCTCGCTCGTGGGCGGTGTCCGTGTCCGCCACCTCGACGAGCTGGTCCAGGTGGTGCAGTCGCGAGGGATCTCGATCGGCGTGATCGCCACACCCGGCGGCGCCGCCCAGCACGCTGCCGACGCGCTCGTCGGCGCAGGCGTCACCAGCCTGCTCAACTTCGCCCCGACCGTCATCAGCGTGCCCGCCGGCATCAGCGTCCGCAAGGTCGACCTGGCCGTCGAGTTGCAGATATTGAGCTACTACGAGCAGCGGCGCGCCTCGGCGTCGCCCGCCACCGGGCTGCGTGCCGTGCCCGGCGAGCGACAACGCGGCGCGAGCGCCTAGGGTTACCCCCGCATGTCGATTCTGGTCGTCGGGGTCAACCACCGCAGTGGTGCGCTGCCCTTGCTCGAGCGCGTCACGATCGCCCCCGAGCATCTCGGGAAGGCCGTCGCCGGCCTCGCCCAGCGCGACAACGTGCGAGAGGCGGTCGTCCTCTCCACCTGCAATCGCACCGAGGTGTACGTCGTCGCCGAGTTGTTCCACGGCGCCTACGGCGACGTTCGCGACCTGCTGTGCGAACTGGGTGACCTGAGCATCGAGGAACTGACGCCGCACCTGTACAGCCAGCACGACAGCTCCGCCGTGACGCACCTGTTCGAGGTCGCAGCCGGGCTCGATTCCGCCGTGCTCGGCGAGAGTGAGATCCTCGGGCAGGTGCGGTCCGCCTGGGAGACGGCCCAACGCGAGGGAGCCGCCCGCTCGACGCTCAACCAGCTGTTCCGCTCGGCGATCGCCACCGGCAAGCGTGCGCGTAGCGAGACCGGCATCGCCCGCGGTACCGCATCGATCAGCCACGCCGCCGTCGAGATGATCACCGACATGATCGGCGACCTCACCGGCAAGCGGGTGCTGGTCATCGGTGCCGGCTCGATGGGTGAGGGGGTGGCGGTGGCCCTGCACCGCGCTGGTGGCGCCGACATCCTCGTCGCCAATCGCACGCCGGACCGGGGCGCATCGCTCGCCGAGCGCGTCAACGGTGTCGCGGTCGGATTCGACCGGCTGAGCGAGGCGATCGCTGCATCCGACGTCATCGTCGCCGGTACCGGCGCCGACCATGCGGTGCTCGACGCGGAGCTCGTCGGTGCCGCTCGCAGCTCGTCCGCCCGACCGCTCCACATCGTCGACATCGGCGTCCCTCGCAACGTCGACGTCGGCGTCGCCGGCTTGCCGGCGGTCACCTTGTCGAACCTCGACGATCTGCGCGACTGGGCCGATCGAGGGCTCTCCCATCGCGCCGCCGAGGCCGAGCGCGTCCGCACGATCGTCGGCGAGGAGGTCGAGAACTACCTCGTCGAGGCCACTGCGCGTCAGGCCGCCCCGCTCGTCGCGTCGATGCGTGCGGCAGCCGACCAGGTACGAGCCGGCGAGATCCAGCGGTTCTCCTCCCGCCTCGGGGACCTGACCGAGGCGCAGCGTGAGTCCGTCGAGGCGCTCACCCGGGCGATCGTGGCGAAGCTTCTCCACGAGCCGTCGGTCCGCCTGAAGGCGCAGGCCGGAACGCCCCAGGGCGAGCGCAATGCCGCGGCCGTGCGCGACCTGTTCGACCTCGGGTGAGCTCCTTGCGTCTCGCCACCCGTGGCTCGCGCCAGGCGCTCGCGCAGGCGACCGTCGTCGCCGACCTGATCACCGCGACCACCGGACGCGCGGTGGAGCTGGTCGCTGTCGAGACGACGGGTGACCTCCGCACCGACGTGCCCTTGCACACGATCGGCGGTCAGGGCGTCTTCGTCAAGGAGGTGCAGCTCGCGGTGCTGGACGGACGCGCCGACCTCGCTGCGCACTCGGCGAAGGATCTCCCGTCGGCCCCCACCGACGGCCTGACGATTGCGGCGTTCTGCGAGCGCCGCGACCCGGCGGATGCGCTCGTCGGCCGACGGCTGGACGAACTCGCGCCCGGCGCGACCGTGGCGACGGGGTCCGTGCGTCGCCGCGCCCAGCTCCAGAGCGTCCGTCCCGACCTCCGCTTCACGGAGCTGCGCGGCAACATCGACACCCGGCTCTCGAAGATCCCCGACGGCGGGGCGATCGTGATGGCGGTGGCGGCACTCGACATCCTGCAGATCACCGAGCGGATCGCCGAGCGGCTCGACGTCGACTCGTTCGTGCCCGCCGTCGGGCAGGGATGCGTCGCCGTCGAGTGTCGCAGCGACGACGAGGGGACCCGCGGCGTCCTGTCCGCCGTCGATCACGCGGCCACTCGCCGCGCCGTGGAGATCGAGCGTGCGTTCCTCGCCCAGCTCGGGTCCGGCTGCTCGCTGCCGGTCGGCGGGCACGTGCGCGACGGCGTGCTGACGGTGTTCCTCGCCGACGCGGCCATCGGTCAGTCGATCGTTGCATCCGTCGCCCTCCAGGGCGACGACGGCGACCTCGACCGCGCCCGCCGGGCCGCACTCGGTGCGCAGGAGGCGCTCGGTCGATGATGCCGCTCGCCGGGTGCAGGGTCCTCGTCACTCGCGAGCGCCCCGGGGAACTCGCGGCGCTGCTCGAGTCGCGCGGCGCCACCGTGGTGCACGTGCCGCTGATCGAAGTGCTCGAACCCGACGACGGCGGTGCGGCGCTGTGGCGGGCGCTCGAGCGGCTCGACGCCATCGACTGGCTCGTCGTCACCTCCGCGGCCGGCGCCGAACGTGTCGCCGCCGCAGCGGCGGCGTCGCCCGCGGTGCGCCTCGCCGCGGTCGGGACGGCCACGGCCCGCGTGCTCCAGGAAGGCAGCGGACGGGCCGTAGATTTCGTTCCGTCGGTCCAGCGCGCCGCATCGCTCGCCGACGAACTCGTGCAGCTCGCGGGCCCCGCCCCCCAACGGATCCTGGTCGCGCAGGCCGACCGCGCCGGCTCCGAGTTGGTCGATCACCTGAGTGCGGCCGGCCATCGAGTGACCGCCGTCGTCGCCTATCGCACCCGGTTGGTGACGCCGAATCCCGCGGCGATCGACGGTGCGGATGCACTCCTGCTCGCGAGCGGTTCGGCCGCCCAGGCCTGGTTCGACGCGCTGGGCACGTCCGCACCACCGATCGTGGTCGCCATCGGACCGACCACGGCGGCGGTCGCCGCGAAATTGGGGCTCAAGGTCACGGGCACGGCGACCGATCATTCACTTGACGGACTCGTGACCGAACTCGAACGCATTCTTTCCCGGCGGGGCCCGGGCGGCGCAGAGGGCGCCGGCATGCAACAATCTGCGCAGATCGACGTGACGAAGTGAGGAGCCAGGTGGTCGAACGGAGCGGACGACGGCGACTGATCGCCGCATCGTGCCTGCTGTGCGCGGGGATCATCCTCAACACCAGCGCGACCAGCGTCTCCGCGCGCCCCACCGTGGTCCTCGAGCAGGCGGCTCCGGACGCGCCCGAGGCCACCGCCGGCGCGGTCGGCAGCGGCTCCGGATCCCACGCCTCGGTGTCGGGTGACGGCCGGTTCGTGGCGTCGCAGGGAGCGCCGCCGAGCGACGACGATCCCCGCACCACCACCGTGTACCTCACCGACCGGGAATCCGGGACGACCGAAGAGATGACGGTCGTCCCCGAGGGCCTCCGGGCCGGCAACTCGATCCATCCGGTCGTGTCCGGCGACGGCTGCAACCTCGTCGTGGTGACGGAACTCGCGCTCGACGTGTTCCGTGACGACGACACCGGCGACCGGTGGGACGTGTACCGCCTCCGCCTCGAACACTGCGGTGGCACGCCGGGCGGTTGGGAACTGGTCTCGACCCGGACCGACGGATCCACCCTGGCTCGCGACGACGTCAGCACCGACGACGTCCCTGCGGTGTCGCGCAGCGGCACGCTGATCGCCTACACCCACCCTGCCACGCAGCTGATCGAGTCGAAGGGCGTCACGTCGATCAGCCTCGTCGACCTCGGGCGTCCGCTGTCCGACCCGAGCCGCTCGGCTCCCGTCGCCGGTATGCCCCTGTCGACGCCGGACACGCAGTTCGTCCACCGTGGTCTCGACCAGCCGGCCATCTCAGGCGACGGGCGTTTCGTCGCCTACCGCTCCGATGCGGCGTCGCGCGACGCCGTGCCGGGCTGGGGCGTCGGCCAGGAACCCGGGGGTCCTGCCACCGGTCAGATCTTCGTGTGGGACCGCGACGAAGCCGATCCGTTCCTCGCGGTCCGTCTGATGTCGCTGCGAGTCGACGGTGAGCCGACGGTCGTCGGCGCCTCCGATCCCGTGTTGTCGCGAGACGGTCGCGTCGTCGCGTTCACGAGCGCCGATGTCGGCATCGTGCCGGCGGTCTTTCCACCGTGCGCCCAGGGATGCCCGCCGCAGGTCTATCGAATCGACCGCGACATCGACGCCAACGGCCTCTACGACGAGGTGAGCCGCACCAGCGTCTCGATGGTGAGCAGCGAACCCGGCACCGATCGCGTGGTGGCGGGCACCGCACCGTCGTCGCAGCCCGCTCTCAGCGCCGACGGTCAGCTCGTGGCGTTCATCACCAAGGCCTCGAACCTGCAACTCGTGGAAGCATCCGGTGGCGGCGAGCCCTCCGACGGCGACCTGCTGGTGGCCGACGCCCGCCTCGGCACCCTGCGACGCGTGGCGATGACGACCGACGGTGTCCGACCCGCCGTCGCCGCTCATTCACGTCCTCAGCTGAGCGACTCGGGTCGCACGACCGTCTTCGACACGCTCGCCGGTCCGCAGCTCCTCGCCGCTGGTGCGACCGGCCGCCAGGTCGTGGCCGTCACCACCGAGCCGACGCTGTCGCTGGCGGAGGCCGACCTCGGAACCACGTTGGTGGGCTTCACCAGCGACGAGTGGTACGTCGCAGTGATCAACAACGGTCCCACGACGTTCACCCCCTCGCTGGTCACCGTGTCCGACCGTCGGTTCGCGATCAATCAGGAGGCCAGCACCTGCGCGCTCGGCGCACCCGTGCCGCCGGGTGCCGACTGCACCGTGAGGATCACGTTCACCCCGAGCGAACCGGTGCCGGTGTCGGCCACGCTGACCGTCGCCGAGGAGGGGTTCCAGGCTGTTCGCATCAGCACGACCGTGCGGGGTGCAGGCGGCGAGCCGACGCTGCGAACCGATCCTGCCGGTGCCGACCTGGGTGTCACCGTCGTCGGCCTGCCGAGTGCCGAGTTCGTGTTCGACGTCCAGAACATCTCGCTGGTGCCCACGTCGGTGGCGCGGATCGACGTGACCGGTGAGCATGCCGGCGACTTCGCGATCACCAGCGACAGTTGTGTCAATCGGCCGCTCAACCCGCGGGCCAACTGCAGTGTCGGCGTCACGTTCACGCCGACCGGTTCCGGCCGGCGAACCGCACTCGTCCAGGTGTCCACGCCGACCGGCCAGTACACGAGCATGGTCGCGGCCGGCGACGGTCGCTATGCGCCGGAGTTCCTGCTGGGCGCCGACGAGGTCGAGGCCGGTCGCGAGGTACTCGCCGCCGGCCGGGGCTTCCCGCCCGACACGGCATTCTCGATCCTGTTCGGCGACGACTCCGCCGGCGCACGACAGTTCACCACCGCCGGTGACGGCACGTTCTGGCTGGACGTTCCGGTGTCGCCCGACGAACGCGGTGGCACTCGCACCGTGATCGCTCAGGCGGCCGACGGCACGGTCGCATCCACGACGGTCGAGATCATCGAACAGCCCACCGTCGTCGCGGGCCTGCCCGGCTTCGGCACCGGCTCCTGATCGTTGCATCAGGGGTCATGCAGCAGGGGTCAGACCCCAGCTGTGACGATTCCCTCGCAGCGGTCAGGGCTCGACGGGGAAGCTCTCGCCCGACAGGTTCACGGCGTTGGTGCACGTCGAGCGTGTGGCATCGCCGATCTCGTCGCAGCGCACGGAGAACGCGACGTTGTCGCCGGGCTCCAGACGAATCGGCGTGACCCGTGGTTCGAACAGCGAGCCGCGGACGTTCTCCAGCGACCACAGGTAGACCTGCTGATCGTTCACGAGCAACGTCGCGACCCCACGGTCGTTGTAGGGGTTCTCGACACGGACGTCGGTGAGGTCGACGTAGGAGCCGTCGGCCATCGTGATCGACTCCGAAGCGGCCTGGGTGAGTGCGGGCGCCACCTCGAGCCGGAAGAACGCCGGCTCGCCGACGACCTCGGGACTCTCGGGCGATGGTGCGGTGGTCGTCTGCGGTGTGCCGGACTCGGTGGGCTGTCCCGGCACCGTCCCGACGGCGACGGTCTGCGCAGCGACCTCGTCGGCCACCGTGTCCTCGATCGTCGGCTTGACGAGGCCGAACCACGCGGCGACGAGCCCGCCGACCACCGCGAGTGCGACGGCCGCCTTGGTGAGGGCCTCCGCCGGGATCGTCGGTGACTGGACGAGGGCGAGCGATTCGGTGACCGGAGGGAACCCCTGGCGACCGGCCTCGATCTCGAAGTCGATCGTGCGGGTGGTGCGACGGAATCCGCCGCGACTGGCGCGGGACTTCAGGCGAACCAGGCTGGCCGCGCCCGGTGCAACGCCCACCGCCGGGGGATCGAAGTCGCCGTCGATGCGGTTGGTCGGGTCGATGAGGTGGAGCCGACAGCTCGCGACGGTGTTGCCGTGGTTCTCGACCATGAACTCGTAGGTCGCCCGGTGGCGCGCCCGCTGTACCGGTTGCAGCGGGACGAGCCGGCAGTCGTCGAACGGCTCGATCAACACGGTGGTCTCGGCGACGACCGCATCGTCGGAGTCACCGAGCGGGATGACCCGGATCGCGATCGCCGTCGGACCAGCGGTGGTGGTCGCGAGCGCCGGCGGGCTCACCTCGACGTCGATCACTTCCTGCGACCCCCCGAAGAGGGTGAGGTTGCCGCGCGAGACGCTGGTCCAACTGGCGGCCAAGCCGCCGGGAACGATCGTGAACGACTCGGTCGACTCACCGAGGTTGTGCACCGTCAGCGGCAGGGTGAGCGTGGACCCGGGCGCGAGTGCCACCTCGTCGTGGGAGAACCAAGCCTGAACCGACACGTCGAGCACGCTACCGGTTGAGCGTGGACCCGTTCGGGCACCGACGCTCCCGGACCCGTGCGCGGGGTGCCGGGCACCGCCGAAGTCGGCACCGTTAGGCTGCGCAGCGTGCCGTTCCCGCCTCCCTCGTCACGCCCGCGCCGCCTGCGACGATCGCCGGCGATGCGTCGCCTGGTCGCCGAGCACCATCTTCGTGTCGACGACCTGGTGGCCCCCCTGTTCGTCCGCGAGGACATCGACGAGCCCCAACCGATCGAGTCGTTGCCGGGCGTGGTGCAGCACACGCGCGAGTCCCTGCGCACCGAGGTGGCCGAGCTCGCCGAGCTCGGCATCCGCGCGGTGATCCTGTTCGGCGTGCCGGCGCACAAGGACGCGGTCGGCAGCGGAGCGTTCGACCCCGATGGCATCGTGCAGCTCGCACTCGCCGATCTCCGCAGCGACCTCGGCGACGACATCGTCGTGATGGCCGACCTCTGCGTCGACGAGTACACCGACCATGGACACTGCGGGATCGTCGACGAACAGGGTCGCGTCGACAACGACGCCACGCTCGACATCTACGCCAGGGCGGCGGTGGCCCAAGCCACCGCCGGCGCCCAGGTCGTCGCCCCGAGCGGGATGATGGACGGCCAGGTCGCCGTGATTCGCAGTGCGCTCGACGGTGCCGGCCACCCCGACGTGGCGATCATGGCCTACGCGGCGAAGTATGCGAGCGCCCTCTACGGGCCGTTCCGCGACGCCGTCGACGTGTCGATCGTCGGTGGAGGCGACCGGAAGGGCTATCAGCAGGACTGGCACAACGCCCGGGAGGCGCAGCACGAGATCGATCTCGACATCGCCGAGGGTGCCGACATCGTGATGGTGAAGCCTGCGCTCGCGTATCTCGATGTGATCGCCACGGCTGCCGCTCGCATCGACGTCCCCCTCGCCGCCTACCACGTCAGCGGCGAGTACGCGATGATCCACGCGGCCGCTGAACGCGGCTGGATCGACCTCGACGCGGTCGCTCTCGAACACCTGAGCGCCGTCAAACGTGCCGGCGCCGACATCGTACTGACGTACTTCGCACGCTGGTTCGCGGAGTCGGTGGCGTCCGGGGAGGTGCAATCATGACGACCGACCGGTCGCCGGGGATCCCGTGGTGTGATCCGGACGCCTGCGCCGCTGCGGGCTGTGTCGCCACGACCTGCACCGGGGCGGGTGTGCCCTCCAACCACCGGCTCTTCGAGCGGTCGCGCCGGGCGATCCCGGGCGGCGTCAACTCGTCGATACGCGCGTTCAAGGCGGTGGGCGGTGAGCCCTACGTCGTGGCGCGCGCCTCGGGGGCGACGATCACCGACGTCGAGGGGACCACCTACTTCGATCTCGTGCAGAGCTACGGGGCCGTCATCCTCGGCCACGGACATCCGGCGATCACCACTGCGGTCGGCACCGCCGCGGTCGACGGCACTTCCTTCGGCGCTCCCACGCCACGGGAGATGAAGCTCGCCGAGGCGATCGCTGAACGGGTGCCGAGCTGCGAACGGGTCCGGCTGATGAACTCGGGTACCGAGGCGACGAGCACGGCAGTACGGCTCGCCCGCGGTGTCACCGGGCGCGACCGGATCGTCACGTTCGCCGGCAACTTCCACGGCGCGACCGATGCGCTCCTCGTCGCCGGCGGCAGCGGCGTCGCCACGCTCGGCCTGCCCGGCACCGCCGGTGTGCCCGACGGCGCGGTGGCGGCCACGATCGTCGCTCCCTACAACGTCGTGCCCGAACTCGACGAGCGGGTTGCTGCGGTGATCGTCGAACCGGTCGCCGCGAACATGGGTGTCGTCGCGCCGAACCCGGGGTTCCTGTCGGGGTTGCGCGCCGAGTGCGACCGTGTCGGTGCCCTCCTGATCTTCGACGAGGTGATCACCGGCTTCCGGCTGGGCACGGGCGGAGCGCAGGCCAAGTTCGACGTCACCCCGGACATCACCTGCTTCGGCAAGGTGATCGGAGGAGGACTCCCGATCGGCGCCGTCGGCGGACGTGCCGAGGTCATGGAGCATCTCTCGCCGCTCGGCCCGGTGTTCCACGCCGGCACCCTGTCGGGCAATCCGATCGCCACCGCCGCCGGGCTCGCGGCGCTGAACGAGTTGACCCCCGACGTCTACATCGAGCTGATGGCACGTGCACGGCATCTGTCGGCGCTGCTGCGCGACGCATGCTCGGCGGCCGGTTTCGTGGCGGCGTTCCCGGTGGTCGGCACGCTGGTCGGCATCGTCTGTGGTTCGGCGGCCGGCACGGTGCGCAACTTCGACGATGCGCGTCGCACCGACGAGCGTGCGTACGCGGCGTTCTTCCAGGCGATGCTCGCGGAGGGCGTCGCGATGGCTCCCGGCGCCTACGAGGCGATCTTCGTCGGGCTCGCCCACACCGACGACGTGCTCGAGGCGATCGGAGCCGCCGCGAACCGTGCGGCCGCTGCGGCCGTCGCCGACCTCGCGGCCACACCGTCCACGGTTACCGTGGAGTCGTGAGGCAGCTCTTCAACTGGCGGTTCGTGGCGGCGATCGCCGCGCTGGGAGCGTTGGCCCTGCTCGCCTGGACGGTGCTGCTCGGTGATGACGAACTCGAAGCGGTCGTCGAACCCGACCTGATCGAGCGCCGCATCGACCTGATCGAACCGATCTTCTCGGTCGAGCAGTCGGACAACTTCGCCATCCGGCCCGACGGGGTCACCACCGGCTACCTCGACGTGGTGCTCACGGGACCTCGATTCCTGCGCATCGCGCCCGGCACGCTCGGTGAGATCTCGTGCGACGAACTCGACCAGACGAACCGGTGTGCGCTGTTCGCCGACATGCTCGGTGACGCGGTCGTCTGGTTCTCGATTCTGCCGCAGGCACCCGGGGCGACGGCCGAGCTGCCACCGATCGTCGATCTCGAGGACGGCGAAGCGTTGTTCGAGAACGGTTGGCGCATTCCGTACCCGCCGGTGATCGAACGCGAGTGCGACGGCGAGGAGTTCACGTCGTTCTCCGACTTCCTCGAGCGATTCGGCCCCGACAGCGTGTCGATCGTCGACCTCGAGACGCGCGAGGTCGTGGCCGTCCGCTGCGCAGACGGCTGAGTCGTCACCGGGGGAGCGAGCGGAACTCAGCCGATGAGTGCGTGAGCCGCTGCCAGCCCCGAGTTGTGGGCGCCCTCGACTCGCGGTCCGTCGAAGGCGTCGCCCGCCAGCACGATGCGTCCGTCGCTCGACACCCAACACGGGTCCGGCCAGATCGCTCGTGGGGTCGCGAAGCGCCACTTCTTGACGTGCGCCTCGACGATCTCGGCATCGCCGAGCCAGGAGGTGGCCAGCTGGACGAGCATGGACCGCAGCCGATCGTTGTCGAGGTCCCAGTTGGTCTCGCTCCAGGCAGCCGACGCGTGGAGGGTGATCGCCGGCTCGGCGCTGACGCCCTTGGCCACGTTGTCGGCCACGAAGTTCACGTCGTCGGACGGGGCCTGGAGCCCGCCCGGCGCCCCGATCCCGGGCGGTCGGTCGAGGCTGGCGAGCAGTGCGATCGTACGGTCGTACTCCGTGCGCATCAGCGATTCGTCGAGCTCGACGGCGGCATCCGCGAGCAACGCGAAGGCCTGCGGGAGCGGCGTGGTGATGATCACGGCGTCGGCGGCTCGCTGCGAACCGTCGTCGATCACGACCGTCCACGGCGCCGCGCGGCGAACGGCGAACGCCATCGTCGAGCACGACACGTCGAGGCCGTCGGCGAGGTCCTTCGTCAACGAGTTCATGCCCGCGGTGGCCACGTAGCGGGGATTCCCGTCGTCGGAGCGGAATCCGTTCGACCAGGTCCGGACCAGTCCGCGGTCGGCCCAGTCGTCGACGCGGCGTTGGAAGGCGGGAGTGCGCACCGTGAAGAACTGGGCGCCGTGGTCGAGCGTCGCGGCACCGATGCGACGGGTTGCCATGCGCCCGCCGGGCGACCGCCCCTTGTCGACGACGCTGACCGATGCGCCCGCTGCGTGGAGTTCGCGCGCGGCCACGAGCCCCGACAACCCGGCACCGATGACGACGACGCGGATCAGCTCGCGGCGAGCGCGTCGTCGAGGCGGTCCCGCTCGTCGACGGCGGACCGGTGCGCTCGCTCGGCGCGGCCGAGGAACTCGAGCAACACCCGGTTGAACGTGGTGGCGTGCTCGACCATGAAGCCGTGCGCCGCGCCGCTGATCACCACGAGTTCGGCGGTCGGGATCGTGGCGGCGAGATCCTCGCTGTCTCCACGCGGTGTGAGGATGTCCTGGTTGCCGACCATCACCAGCGTGGGCACGGCGATCTCGGGCAGGCGGTCGATCAGGTCCTGGTGGAGTTCACCGGCGGCGAGGATCGCGTCGACCTGGGCGGCGAAGGAATGAGCGGGTCGGCCGAGCGCGAGCGGGCCCAGCCAGCCGATCGCGGGAAGGAGTCGGCGGAACGATCGGGGACCGATCACCCAGCGGGCGGCGTCGTGACCCATCGACCCGATGCCGCGTTCGAGCGCGTTGTCGCGCCAACTCGTGAGCAGCTCCTCGCGCCACGGATGGTTGCGTCCGGCGGTGCAGGCGAGCGTCAGCGAACGGGTCCGTTCCGGGTACTTGACGGCGACGATCTGGCTGATGGCGCCGCCCATCGACGCGCCGACGACGTGAGCGGTCTCGACGCCGGCGTGGTCGAGCACGGCGATGGCATCGTCGGCCATCTGCTCGAGCGTGTAGCGACCGTGTGGCTTGTCGCTGCGCCCGGCGCCGCGGTTGTCGAGCGCCACGGCCCGGTACCAGGGCGCCGTCGCGAGACGCTGCAGGTTCCAGCCGTTCTTGTCGGCACCGAGGCCCTGGATGAACAGGATCGGTGGCGCGCCCGGCCGACCGGTGACCTGGTAGTGCAGACGCGTGCCGTCACCGGTGCGGACGTAGGTCATCAGGCGCCCCCGAACCCGGAGAGGGGAAGGCGGTCGAGCGCGGTGCCGGTGCGGACCTCGCCGAACTCGTCGAGCAGCAGGCCGATGTCGATGCGCACCTGATCGGCGAGCTCGAGCTCGGTCAACGGTCCACGTCGCTTGCGGGGCGAACGGGACGCCCGACCGATCTCGACACGTGCCGCACGGGCGAACGGGCTGCTCGCCGTGGCGCCGGGGTGGACCGGGGCGCCCGCTCGGAGCGCAGCGCCGACCAGCGCATGATCGACCCGGCCGACCAGCTGGTGGTGACCGGCGCCGACACGGGCGTCGGGGTCGGCGCCCATCACGACCAGCTCGCCGGCGCCGAGCGCTCCGGCCACCTCGTCGGGATGGTCGAGCAGCCCGCCGAGCCGACGGCTGAACGCTCCGACCGGTGCCGTGTCGGGCCGGCCGACGAATCGCACCGGCCGGTCGACGGCCTCACTGAGCGCGAGGGCAGCGAAGATCGGCGCCAGTGCGAACCGGCGGGTGTTGACCACCACGAGCGCTCCCTTGCGTCGGGGGAGGTGCTGGTCGCCGCCGACCGCGACGTCCCACCGGATCCGTGCGAGGTGCATCGTGGTCCGCACGAGTCCCGGGTCGCGACCCCAGTCGTCGATCGTGCCGCTCGGTTCGTCGCCGAGCCGCGTCACGCGGGCGGTGAGATTCGTGACCCGTTCCAGTGGTGAGTCCATCAGGCCACCTGCACTCTCGCCGGTTGGCGGATCACGCTCGGCCAGTGGTAGAGCCGGTCGATGACCTCGGTGGTCGAGGTGTCGGGCAGGACGCCGAGCAGTGAGCGCATCAGCCGGTTGTCGGCGAGTCGACCACGGTGCAACGTCTCCGACACGTGATCGGGGATCGGCGCACCGAGGAGGTGGCTGAGCGTCCGGGCGATCCTCCAGTCGGGGCCGACCAGCGGGATCGGGAGCCGACCACCGCGCCGGGCGGCCTGGAGGGCGGTGATCGCTCCGGGTGCGACGACGTTCACCGGTTCGGCGAGCCCGACCCGTGCGGCGGCGACGAAGGCCCGGGCGGCATCGCGGTCCTCGATCACGGCGAACGGCGGGTCGGCGAGCACGCTGAAGGGAACGGCGGGCATGCGGAGGAGGCGGCCGAGTGGCGAGGGCACATGGGGCCCGAGCACCGGCGCCAGCCGGAGTGCGCCGACGGTGACACCGACGCGTTCGCCGACGAGGGCGGCGGTTCGCTCGATGGCCGCGACGGTGCGACCCCAGTCGCTGGTGGGCTGCACCGGGGCGGACTCGTCGGGACGGGTCAGGGCACCGCGAGCCCGGCCGTACACCTCGATCCCGCTGCGGACCACGAGGTGTTCGAGCGCACGGCACTCGGCGGCCGCTCCGATGATCGACGTCGCGGCCGCATCGGTGAGCAGCGCAGCCGCATGAGGGGCGGCTCGGGCGTCGGGTTCCCACACGCCGACATGGACGAGCACGTGTGGGTTGAAGTCGACCACGGTGTCGACGATGCGGTCGTGTTCGTCGGGGTGGATTCGATGGAACACCGTGTGATGGAGGCGGCGCCGCGGCGGATCGGCATCGATCCCCGAGAGCGCCCCGACCCAGTCCTCGGCTTCGAGCAGGCTCGCCACGAGCGTGCCGAGTTCGCCCCCGACACCGCTGACGAACACCCGACGACCGGCCATGACATCAACGCTAGTCGTACCCGCCGACAGATCTTCGGTTCCGCACCGGCCTGCGGCGGGTGCCTGCTGCGGGTGTGCGAACCGGGCGTCGCACCTCTGCGCCACCCCTGCGCCACCCCTGCGCCACCCCTGCGCCATGGCGATGTCGCAGTGCGAAACGGTGGCCCGATCGGACGACCGGTCGATCCTGTGCCACGATTGTCGCTTCCGATCGCCGGTTCAGGGCGATCGGACGTCAAGTCAGCCGCTCCGTCTGCCGATGTCTCTCTCGTGAAGTTTCCGCCCCACGTCACCCGTTGGTCCCGCGCGGCAGCGGTCGCCGCGGCGGCGGGCGCGGTCTGCCTGGGGCTGGGGTCGTTGGCGTCGGCCCAGGCGGCCGACACGGCGGTGACGGGCCGGCTCGACGCTCCGGGGACGGCGCTGCAGACGGCGGAGCGACTCTCCTTGCGACTGCCGCCGGCGCCGGCGGTGCCGGCGGTGCCGGAGGGGCAGCTGATCTTCCCCGTCGATCCGGGGAGCGACTGCTACGTGCTCGACAACTTCGGTGATTCCCGCGGGACGCGCAGCCACGAGGGACTCGACATCATGGGGTCGTCGGGGCGTGCGGTGTACGCCGTGGCGGCCGGCACACTCACCAAGCGGTACACGAACACCGGGACGGCCGGGTGGGGCTGGACCCTCTACGACGCCGAGACGGACACGACGTACAAGTACTACCACCTCACCGAGGACCCGAACGGCCTCGTCGAGGGCGACACGGTGGAACTCGGCGACGTCATCGGCTTCGTCGGCAGCAGTGGCACGAGCAGCGCCGAGAACATCCACCTGCACTTCGAGCTCCGGCCCGGCAACGTCGCGATCGACCCGCTCCCGAAGCTGTTCGTCGACACCTCGGTCTGCACGGTCTCGCCCCCGATCCGCTGACACCGCGGCGGCGCCTCGGGGAGAGGGATCAGCGCAGGTCGGTGGCGCGGAGGATGATTTCTCGTGCGAACGGATCGAGGGCCCGACCGGCGAGGCGCTCGGTGACCTGGATCGCCTGGGTCGGTTCCTCGACGAGGCCGGCCCAGCGGATGTAGCCGCCCATGATGCCGAGGATGCGGTCACCGACCTCGTCGCCGTGGACGAGCACCTTGGTGCCGTGCTTGAGCAGGTCTCGGATCTCGGTGTACAGCGCCTTGAGATACTGATCGGTGTGCTCGCTGTTGAACGGCCGGTGACGGCACGGCAGCTGCAGCTCCTCGTAGTTGTGCAGGTTGTGCGGCGCCGAGATGATCGACAGCACACACCCGAACCCGTTCTCGCGCAGCCAGATGATCTCTTCCTGGCGGCGGACGCGGCGATGGCTGTCGCCGACCCCTCCCGGGCGCTCGCAGATCGCCAGTTTGTCCTTGAGAATCCAGGTGAAGTTGCGTGGCGTGATGCCGAGCGCCCACTTGCCACGGAGCCGAGGAGGCATCAGTCGGCTGCTTCGGAGCGATGTCGAGACGGCATAACGGCTTTCCAGACTACCCGCTCGCCGGGACTCTCGGGAAACGTGCGCTGGTGTGGACGAGTCGGCGGCCGCGGCGCTCGACGCGGATCCCTCCGGCGAGTTCGCAGGCGGTGGTCTCACCGGAGGCGACCTCCATCACGCGGACGACACCGGCAGCGTCGGGCGGGTAGCCGTCACGCTCGAGCCAGCGTCGGATCGCCCGGGCGGCGAGGGGACCTGGAGCGGCGATGAGCTCGTCGATCGCGGTCGGATCGATCGTCGCGGCCAGTTCGTCGAGCAGCCGATCGTCCTCGCGCAGGAGCGTTGCGGTGCGGTTGAGGAGCACGGCGATGTCACGGGCGGCGATGTCGTCGAGCAGTGGGAGCAGCTCGTGGCGGATCCGGTTGCGGCGGAAGCGAGGATCGGTGTTGCTCGGGTCGTCGGCGACCTCGATCCCGAGCAGGTCGCACAGTGCCCGCGTCTCCCACGCCCGCAGGGCCAGGATCGGGTGGCGGTGGCCCGGTTCGATCGCGGCGAGTCCGGCCGCCCCGGCCCCGCGCATGAGCGCCAGCAGCACCGTCTCGGCCTGATCGTCGGCGGTGTGCCCGGTCAGGGCGTCGAGACCGAGCACCGAGCGGCGGGCGTCGCGAGCGCGGGCCTCGAGGTTCGGGCCGTCGCCGAGTTCGACGTGGGTGAGTTCGAACGCCACACCGAGCCGCTCGGCGTTGCGTCGGGCGACGTCGGCGTCGTGGTCGGCGCCCTCGCGCAGACCGTGGTGCACGTGGTGGGCCGTGACGACGCAACCGGCGTCGCGGGCGAGCACCACGAGCGCCGTGGAGTCGGCTCCGCCGGACAGGGCGCAGGTGACGCGCGTTCCGGGGCCGGGGAAGGTGCAGCGAAGGAGCAACTCGGCCGGATCGATCACGTCGACGGCCTCATCGGTGCCCTACAGATCGGAGTGACGGGCCTGCTGCTGCTTCGCCGAGGGGTACTTGCGGGCGGACACGGACTTGAGGTAGCCGGCCACCAGCACGATCAGGATCAGGATCGAGACGAGAAAGAGGGCGATGCCGATCCACCAGTGCCACACGTTTGCGACGAGCATGATCGGAGAGGCTAACTCCCGAGGCGGATCGGCGCACAGTTACGGCGCACCGTCCGACCGAACCGCCGGCTCAGCCGACCTGGCCGTCGCCGTCGAAGTCGGTACCGAAGCACATCTCGATCCGAGACAGCAGACCCGGGGGCATCTCGTCGTTCTGGCACTTCTCCGCCACCACGATCTTCAGTTCGGCGTGGAAGTCGAACGCTCCGAGACAGTCCATGCAGCCGTCGAGGTGGTGGCGGATCGACTCGTACTGCTCCGCCGGGAGCTCGCCGTCGAGGAAGACGTCGAGTTCGCGCAGCGTCTGGGCGCAGTCGGATGTCGCACCGGATCCGGCTGGGGCGTCAGTCGAGTCGTTGCTCATCGTCCGTTCTCCTGTGCGACAGTGAGCCCTCGGGCGAGGGCGAACTCGTACAACGCCTTCTGCATCGCTTTTCTTCCCCGGTGGAGACGGGACATGACCGTGCCGATCGGGATGTCGAGCATCTCGGCGATCTCCTTGTAGGAGAAGCCTTCGACGTCGGCGAGGATCACCGGCAGGCGGAAGTTGTCCGGGAGGTCCTCCAGCGCCCGTTTGACCTCGTCGTCGGGCAGGAGTTCCATCAGCGACTCCTCGGCCGACCGGCCGACGGACGCGTCCTGCAGCGTTCCGAGGTTCTTGTACAGGTAGAGGTCCTCGAAGTCGCCGAGGTCGGTTTCGTCGGGGCGTCGTTGCTTGGCCCGGTACGAGTTGATGAACGTGTTGGTCATGATCCGGAAGAGCCATGCCCGCAGGTTCGTGCCTTCGGTGAAGGAGTGGTAGCTCCGGTAGCCCTTGAGGTACGTCTCCTGGACGAGGTCCTCCGCGTCGGCTCGGTTGCGGGTCATGCGCAGTGCACCCGAGTAGAGCTGGGGTGCGTACTGCATCGCCTCGGCGGCGAACGTTGCCTGATCGGCCATGCGCGGGACTGTATCGGGCCCCGCGTCGGCGGTCAGGCGGTTTCGTGATTGTTCGCCTCGGCGAGGCGTTCGACGACGTCGTCGACCGAGGCGATGAAACGGTCGAGCAGATCGGCGAGTTGCGCCCGTTCGTCGGGCTCGAACTCGCTCAGGATGTGCATCATCGCCGTCGACCGCCGGGCGGCGACGTCGTCGTGTCGTCGTGTCCCTTCGTCGGTGATCCGCACCAGGACGACTCGTCCGTCCTCGGGCGACGGGTACCGCTCGACGAGCCCGTCCGCTTCGAGGCGCTGCATCGAACGTGTCGCGGTCGACGGGTCGACGCGCAGGCGGGCGGCGAGTTCCTTCATCGGGCGGTCGTTGCGACGACTCAGCAGGTCGAGGGCGTCCATCTGGCCCTGTTCCAGCGGTTCCTCGCGACCGAAGAGGTACGCCCGGAGTGCCGAGGCGCCGGCTCCGCGGCGGAGTTCGATCCAGGCGCGGCCGATTCTCCGTGCGTGTTCGCGGTCGGTTCGGTTCCGGAAGTCGACGACGGCGCGTCCGCTGGCTGGGCTCGACATGTGCGTTTGTACGGTATCCATCCATGGCCGATGGTGACGGAGCGGAGCAGACTGCAGACCCGTCGGATCCGACGGCGCTCGAGGCGCTGCATCCGCTCGCGAGCACCGAGGTGGAGGTCACGCCGACCTTCCGGCACCGCGAGGTCTACACCCGGCGTGGCCTGCTGACCCTGTTCACGCACGAACCGGTCGACGGTTCGGCGCGTCCGGCGGCGATCGTCGCCTGCGGTGGCGCACTCGGCGGTGTCCTCGGGCCCGGTCACGCGTTGTACCACCGCCTCGGTGACCGCTGGGCGCAGCGTGGTGTGCGGTTCGTGCGAGTCGGGTATCGCGAGCCGAACAACCTCGATCTGTGTGCGCACGATCTCGCCTGCGGTGTGGAGGTGGCCAGGGACGCGGGTGCGGAGCGGGTGGTCGTGATGGGCCACAGCTTCGGTGGTGCGGTGGCGGTGCGGTGCGCGGTCGTGATGCCGGCATCGGTCGTCGCGGTCGTCACGTTCGCCACGCAGTCGGCGGGCTGCGAGGTGGCCGGCGCGCTTGCCGGCAGGCCGCTGTTGCTGTTCCACGGCGATCGCGACGAACTGCTTCCTCCCGAGGCCAGCCACGTCGTCGCTGCGATCGCCGGGCACGGCGAGGTCGTGATGCTCCCCGGTGACGGCCATCTGCTCGGCAGGAGCGATGACGCGATCACCGAGCGGCTCGACGAGTGGCTCCCGTCGACGCTGTTCCCGGCCTGACCCGTCAACCGGTGCGGGCGATGTGGAGGAGCTTTCGGGCACCGTCGACGAGGCCGTTCGGTGCCGCGGCGGACGGCGATGCGCCGGGATGCTGCGGGGCGATCCGCACACGGAGAGCTCCGGGACGGATCGAGAAGCGCAGGGGCGGGTCGAGCACGAGCGCCTCGCCGTCGACACCGGCAGGGACCGGGCCGTCGGAGCCGACCTCGAACGTCGGCGCCTGCCACTGCCGGAACCGGGCACGCCCGCGAGCGTCGTTCGAGGTCAGTTCGGCGACCGCGACGCCGAGCTGGCCGTCGTCGATGCTGGGTCGGGTGCCCGACCCGACGATGTTGCCCAGCCGGTACTGGTTGTTGGAGATCATGATGACGGTGGCCCGTCGACCGCTCACGCCGCTCGGACCGGTGTACTCCAACACGTGCCCGTCGCCGGCGGCGCCGCTGAACTCGGGGATCGTGTCGAGCACGGTCCGGACCTTCGCGTTGCGATAGCCGGCGCGCTGGACGGCTTCCGCGTAGAGCCCCAACGACACGTTGTTCACGAAGACCCGCCCGTTGACCTCCGCGAGATCGACGCGACGTTCACCACCGTCGACGAATGCATCGAGTGCCCCGACGACGTCGTCGCGGTCGACGCCGAGGTCGAGCGCGAAGTGATTCCGCGTGCCCGCGGGGATGCAGGCGAAGGGCAGGTCGAGTTCGGCGGCGATCGTGGCGACGAGTGCCTGGGTCCCGTCACCGCCCGCAGCGGCGAGTGCGTCGGCGCCATCGGCGACGGCGGTCCGAACGAGCTCGATCAGGTCGTCCCCGGGCTTCAGCTCGATCGGCTCGATGCCGCGGGCCCGCGCCTCGGCGTCGAGGTCGGCGGCGAGGGCCTTTCCGCCACCCGACTTCGGGTTCCACACCACGACCGGCCGCGACGGCGCCTCGGCGGTGGGGAGCGGAACGTGGATGCGGAACGCGTGGCGAGCGGCGGCCGCGGCGGAGGAGAACAGCACGGCGGCCACGATCGCCTCGAGCAGCACGCCGCCGGCGACCAGCACACCGACGAACGCGGCGACCAGCACGATCCCTGCGATCGCGAACAGCGTCCGCGCTGGTCCGCGACGACGCAACGCATGCCACGCCGCGACGAGTGCCCCGACCAGCAGCCCTGCGGCGATCAGACCGCGCGGGAACGCCCGGAGACCGGTCGCGACGAGCACCAACCCACCCGCGGCGAAGAGGGCGAGTGCTGCGATCGCGGTGAGACGACGTGAGTTCATCGGATTCCCGTGCCGGGCTGGCGGGCCCTGACGATCAGGCGTCGGCGTGCCGACCGCCGTGGGCAGCGAGAGCGTAGATCACGAGGATGCCGATGATCACGTAGGCGAGCGACCAGACGGGATAGACGGGCATCCACCACATCGCGGACACGGTCAGGATGGCGCCGGCGATGATGCCGATCCATCGGGCGAACTGCGAGCGGTTGAGCACCGCGAACGACGACAGGATCAGGATCACCCCGACGATGATGTAGGCCCAGCCGTACGTCGACAGGGTCGTGCCGAGGAGCGCTCCCTCGAACTCGTCGGGGAGTACTCCGTCGTAGCGGAAGGCCCAGAACGCGTCGACGAAGCGCATCAGCCCCGCGAGGCCGAGAATCGTGCCTGCGAAGTAGAGCCAGCCACTCGGAAGTTCGTTGTCGGTTGTCATGTCCTGATCGTGCGCCTCCGGTCGAGGATCGGCAAGATGCCGTTCGGCCTCAGTTCGCTCTCAACTGCCGGGATCCGCTTCGCTCGTCGCATCGAGGTCGGCCAGCGCCTCGTCGATCGTGAGGTAGAAGTGGTCGGCGTCCAGGGTCGCGAACAGCCCGTAGTCGTACACGAGATCCTTCAGGCGGCTGCGCAGCTCGACGAACGCGATGTTGACGCCCTGGTCGTTGAGTTCGATGTCGAGTTGTTCGAGCACGCTGGCTGCGGTCACGTCGATGTCGGTGATCGCCTCGCACTGCAGGATCACCCATCTCGGCTTGCGTTCACGCACCAGCGCTCGGACCTGCTGGCGGAACATGCCGGCGTTCGCGAAGAACAGTGGTGCCTCCCACCGGTAGATCACCACGTTGGGGACCTCCTTCGCGACGAGGCCGTTGTGGTTGCTGTGCCAGCCCGTCTCGCCGTCGACGCGGCCGAGCACCTCGCCGTGAGGCCACCAGCTCCGCCGGAAGAACAGCAGGATCGACAACACGACCGCGATCAGGATGCCCTGGAGCACCCCGAAGAACACGACGCTCGCGGTCGCGACGAGCGACAGGACGAACGAACTGCGCCGCACGTGCAGATAGCGCCGCAGGGTGGAGACGTCGACGAGGGAGAACGCGGCGGCGATCACGACGGCGGCGAGCGCCGTCTGCGGGAGGCTCTCGAGCAGGCCGTTGAAGAACAGCAGGAGCAGCGCCACCAGGCCGGCGCCGACGACTCCCGTCAGCTGGCTCTTGGCGCCGGTCTGGTCGGCGACGGCGGTGCGCGAGCTGCTCGTCGACACGGCGAAGCCCTGGAAGAGTCCGGCCGCGATGTTCGCGGAGCCGATGCCGATCATCTCCTGGTCGGGCTTGACCTCTTCGCCGCGCCGGGCCGCGAACGCCGTCGAGGTGGCGATCGTGTCGGTGAGCGACACCAGGGTGATGCCGATCGCGGCGATCAGCATCGGGGCGATGTCGCCGACGTGGGTCCACGGCAGCGACGGCCTCGGCAGCCCCTCGGGCAGGACACCGACGGTGGAGATGTCGAGATCGAAGGCGCCGGTGATCACGGTGGCGCCGATGACGGCGACCAGGACGGCGGGAATCGTGCGCGTGAACCGGGGCAGGACGACCAGCACGGCCAGTGTGGCGAGCCCCAGCCAGAGCGCGGTCGGATTGCGGTCCGCGAACCCGTCGACGAACGCCTGGAGTTCGGCGACGAAACCGTCCGCGTCGGTGGAGAAGCCGGCGAGCTTGGGGAGCTGGCCGACGACGATCGTGATCGCGAGGCCGTTCATGTACCCGACCTGGACCTCCTTCGAGAGGAGGTCGGCCACGAACCCGAGTTTGCCGGCGCCGAGCCCGATCAGGATCAGACCCACCAGCACCGCCATCATCCCGGCGAGTGCGATCGCCGTCTCGGGGTCGTCGGCGACGACCACGAGCGGAACGATCGCCGCGAAGATGAGCGGGGACACCGCGGAATCCGGACCGAGCACGAGGACGCGCGACGGACCCATCAGCGCGTAGCCGACGAGACAGGCGATCGTCGTGTACAGCCCGGTCACCGGGGGGAGCCCGGCCAGTTCGGCGTAGGCCATCCCCTGGGGAACGAGGATCGCGGCCAACACGACACCGGCGACCAGGTCGAAACGCAGCCACGAACGCTCGTAGGTCCGGATCGCCCTGATGCCGGGGACGACTCCCCGCCACCCGCTCGTGGCTGGAGCCCCGTCAGGCACGTGAGGCGCTGGTGATGCCGGCGAACGGATGCTCCTGCTGCTCGCGGTCGAGGCGTCGCATCTGGAGGATCTTGTCGATCGCCACGAACAGCGGGGAGACCAGCGACAGGCCGATGACGAGCACCCACTGGGCGCCGGTGAGCGAGACGGTGTCGAGCAGGCGCTGCAGCACCCGGGTCTCCACGGCGGCGATGGTCAATCCCCACCCGAGCATGATCCACCCCATGTACGGGAACAGCGGCGCCGACCACGGCACCTGCCGTTCGCGACGCATCACGAAGCCCATGTTGACCGCGCTCAACGCGACGACGGCGAAGGCCATCGTCATGGACGTCGACGGGTCGGTGGTGCTCGGCTCGCCCGGACCCCACGACAGCAGGGCGAGAGCCGAGCCGGCGATGATGAAGCCGCTGATCACCCAGCGCACGGTCTGTGCACCGGTCGCGATCTTCGATCCGGGCGTTCGCGGCGGTCGGTCCATCACACCGGGGTCGGGGACGTCGACGATGAACCCGACCACGACGGTGGCGACGACGAAGAACTTCGCGAACAGCAACTGCATCGGGAAGAGCGCGACGCCGTCGTTGACGTTGAGGATCGTGGCGATCAGCATCAGCTGGAGCACCGACGACAGGATCGTCAGCTGCAGCTTCACGTACGACGAGATCCGCCGGTAGATGTCCCGGCCGAGGTCGACGGCGTGCACGAGCGTGCCGAAGTTGTCGTCGGTCAGGATCAGCTTGCCGGCCTGTTTGGTGACCTCCGAGCCGCTGCCCATGGCCACGCCGACGTCGGCCTGCTTCAGCGCAGCGGCGTCGTTGACCGCGTCACCGGTCATGGCGACCACCTGGCCGGCCTCCTGCATCAGCCGGGCGAGGCGCACCTTGTCCTCCGGTGCGACCCTGCCGAACACGTGCAGCTCGGGCAGCCGGGCCTTCACCTCGTCGTCGCTCAGCTTCTGCAGGTCGGCACCGGTGATCACGCCCGGCCCGAGGCCCAGCTGGTCGGCGATCGCCCGGGCGGTGACCGTGTGGTCGCCGGTGATCATCCGGACGTCGATGCCGGCGCCGTGAGCGATGCGCACCGCGTCGACGGCGGACGGCCGGAGCGGGTCGATGATGCCGACCAGGGAGATCATGACCAGGTCGTGCACCTCGCCCATCGGGTCGTCGGTGGCAGCGCGCATCGTGTCGTCGGACAGCGCCCGCGCGGCGAAGGCGAGGACCCGCAGGCCCTTCTCCGACAGCTGCTGGTTGGCGTCGAGCAACTCCTGGCGGACCTGATCCATCGGCACGACCTCGCCGTGCCACAGCGCCTGCGAGCACCGGTCGATCACGACGTCGGGAGCGCCCTTCACGGTCATGAAGTGCGGTTCGGTGAGGAGCGGCCGCTCCATGTGAGCCGGCCGATCGTGGAACGTCGCCATGAACTTGTACTCGGAGTCGAATGGCACGAGCGCGACGCGCGGCAACGCCCGACGCGTCTCCTCGGCGTCGACGCCGACCTTCGCGGCGAGCACGACGAGGGCGGCCTCGGTCGGGTCGCCGATGATCGATTCGTCGGCGGCGACGGTGGCGTCGCTGCACAGTGCGAGGCCGAGCGCCAGGCCGCTGAAGTCCGGCGTGGGTTCACCGGCCGGACCCAGGATCGCGCCGGACGTCGCATAGCCGCTGCCCTCGATCTTGTACCAGGACCCGCCGGTCATCATCGTGACCGCGGTCATCGCGTTCATGGTCAGCGTGCCGGTCTTGTCGCTGTTGATCACCGTGGTGCCGCCGAGCGTCTCGACGTCGTTGAGCGACTTGACCACCGCTTTCGACTCGGCGAGCCGCTGTGCCCCGGACGAGAGCATCAGCTGGACGAAGGTGGGCAGGCCCGTCGGGATCGCGGAGATCGCCGTCGAGATGCAGAGCAACATGAGCGTCTCGCGGTCCTGATCGCGCGCGATGCCGACGATCGCAATGATCCCAACGGCGCCCCAGGCGAGGAAGCCGAAGATCTTGGTCAGGTCGTCGAGTTCCTTCTGCAGCGGCGACTTCGACCGCTTCGTCGCCGTGACCATGTTGGCGATCTGGCCCATCTGGGTCGACTGGCCGGTGGCGACGACGACGAGTTCGGCGGAACCGCGTGTGACCTGGGTGTTCTGGAACACGAGGTTGGTGCGGTCGCCGAGGGGTTGTTCCTCGGCGCCGAGGGTGGTGCTGTCCTTGGCGATCGGCGCCGATTCGCCGGTGAGGGCGGCTTCCTGGACCTCGAGCGACGCCGAGGAGATGATGCGCGCATCAGCGGGGACCAGGTCGCCCGCTTCGACCAGCAGGATGTCGCCCGGCACGAGCCCCACCGCGTCGACCTCCTCCACGCCGCCGTCGCGGCGTACCCTCGCGGTCGGCACCTGCAGCTGGGCGAGCGCGTCGACGCTCGCCATCGCCTTGCGCTCCTGGTTGGTCCCCATGATCACGTTGAACAGCACGAGCGCCATCACGATCGCACCGGTGGCGATCTGGTCGATCGTGAAGCTGGCGATGCTGACGATCAGCAACATGATGTTCATCGGATTGGCGATCTGCGCCTTCGCCATCTGCCACGTCGTCGGTGGGGGTTCGGTGGCGACTTCGTTCTTGCCGTACGTCGCCAGCCGGGTGGTGACTTCGGCGTCGGTGAGCCCTGATCCCGCGTCCACGTCGAGTCGGGCGACGGTGTCGTCGATCGACAGCGAGTACCACTGTGTCGGTCGGTCGTGGCCTGTTCGGCTGGTTGCTCGGTCATCGTCATCGTGTGTCCTCAGCGATCGTCAGTAGGGCTCGGGGATGTGGCGCAGCGGCAGATCGGGCTCGACATAACCGCGGCGGCCTGGCGGCGGGGAAGCTTGATCTCGGGGCGCTCGATCTTCTCGTACGGCACCTGTGAGAGCAGGTGCGAGATGATGTTGAGGCGGCCGCGCTTCTTGTCGTCGGTGTGGGCGACGAACCACGGAGCCCACGACGTGTCGGTGTCGGCGAGCATCGCGTCGCGGGCCCGCGAGTAGTCGTACCAGCGGCTGTACGACTTCAGGTCGATGTCGGAGAGCTTCCAGATCTTGCGCGGGTCGTCGATCCGGCTCTTCAGACGACGGGTCTGTTCGTCGGCGCTGACCTCGAGCCAGTACTTGATGAGGTGGATCCCCGACTCGACCATCGCCTTCTCGACGCCGGGGACCTGATCGAGGAATCGTTCGGTCTGTTCGGGCGTGCAGAATCCCATCACGGGTTCGACACCGGCGCGGTTGTACCAACTGCGATCGAAGATGACGACCTCGCCGGCAGCCGGGAAGTGCTTGATGTAGCGCTGGATGTACATCTGTGAACTCTCGCGGTCGGTCGGCGCCGGCAAGCGCGACGACGCGAAAGGTCCGTGGGCTCACTCGTTCGATGATCCGCTTGATGGTGCCGCCCTTGCCGGCGGTGTCACGACCTTCGAAGACGATGCAGATCTTCGCGCCGGTCGCTCGGACCCACTCCTGCATGGCGACCAGTTCACCCTGGAGTACCTCGAGTTCGGCTTCGTACTGCTTGCGCTTGAGCTTGCCGCCCGCCTCCGGGGCTGCACCTGCATCACCAGCGGGGGCGACCTCTGACGGCTGATGCGCCTTGTCCTTCTTCGATCGCTTCTTCTTTCCCATGGTCCGTACTCCTTCGCTCACTCTGTGTCAGGACTCGTGGCCGGGGCTCCGCGGTGACTACCTCGCCATCATCACAGGTTGATCACCGACGTATCCAGAAATCACCCGCATCTGTTCCACGAGCGACAGCGCGTCGCCGTTGCGTGCCAGCACCCAGACCCCGCCTTTGTCGAATGAGATCGGGTCCACGAGCCCGTCGACGGAGTCCACGACCCGTGCGAGTTCCCCGAGCATGTCGCCGTGCGTGCACGCAACACTTCCATCGGGAAGACGTCGGAGGAGGTGCAGCATCGCTTCGACGCTCGCTCCTTCCGCCAAGCTGTCGCTGAGTTCGACCGAGCGGCGCTGCCGCGCTGCCAGCGGCTCGACGGTCTGCACACAACGCACGTACGCGCTCGACACGATGCGGCTGGCCGACGTGAGTTCGAGCAGCTCGGCGAGGACCTCTGCTCGCGTGCCCGCCGGGGCTCAGCGGGCGCAGGTGGTCGTCGGGGCCGTGTCCGCGGACTCCCGCGTCGGCGTGGCGGACCAGGTGGATTCGCGCATGTTTGTCCGGGTGCGTTGGGGCCATGGGTCGATTGTGAGGTGATGCCAGAGCGGGCTCTTCATCCATTTCGTACGAACGGGGACGCATCGCACAGAACGAGTGACGCCGATCGCGTCGTTGTGCTCCACAATCGAGTCGTACCGGTTGCTCGACCGCGATCACAGGGAGAAGTGATGGACACCTCGGAGACTTCGCAGCGTGATCCACGCTGGTCGCTCGAGAGTCGGCGCGAGCCCAAGGCCGTGCGAGCGGCGGCTGGTCGGGAGCGGCGCGACACCCTCGGTGACGACCGCCGGAGTTCGCCAGTACGCGACCAAGCACAACTACCGGATCGACGTCGACCAGGAACTGCTGGCCCAGGGCATGTCGAACGTGTCGTCGAGCGTGTTCCAGGGGATCTTCAACAACGGCAGCACGACCTCGACCGTCACGAGGACGTCGAGACGATCGCCGGGCTCAAGATCCTTCGCTTCGACGGCGGTCTCTTCTTCGTCAACGCCGATGCGCTCGCGGATCGTCTCAGGCAGATCCGCGTCGAGGAGCCGACAGGAATCGATGGTGTGATCCTGAACATGGAGGGCGTGAACTTCATCGACACCGAGGGCGCCGACGTCCTGATGTCGATCGCCCGGGCCGGCATCGACCACGGCATCGACCTGCACCTCGCCCGTGTGAAGCCACAGGTGATCGACGTGCTCGAACGGGACGGCTTCTTCGACCTGGTCGACCGCAGCCACGTCCACGACAACATCGAGGCCGCCGTCGCCATGCACCAGACGCTTCACCCGACCGCACCCTCCGGCTGACGACGCCGGGACCATGGCCGTGCGGCGGTCAGGCGTGCGGTTCGGGAACCTCGACCCGGCGTGCTTTGATCAGCGCGACGACGGTCGAGGTGGTCAGGTACGCCACCGCCACGGCGATGATGACAGGTGCCGCAGTGAGCGGGCCGAGTCCGACGGCCAGCACCGCGATGAACGTGAGCCCGATCGGTGCCTTGATCGTCGCTCCTGGCACGGCCGCCAGCATGGAGCCGACGGCGATCGCGTACGGGATGTCGGGAAACATCAGGTGCACGACGACGCCGGCGGTGCCGCCGACGAAGAGCATCGGCAGCACGTTGCCGCCGATGAAGCCCGTGGCGAGGCTGATCGCCATCGCCAGCATCTTGCCGACGAGTACCGCGACGAGGAGCCAGATGCTGATCGACGCCGACTCGTCGATCACCGTCGTGAGCTGATCGTTGCCCGCTCCGATGGTGAGCGGCAGTGCGAACGCGATCAGACCGACGAGCGCACCGCCGACGGCGCCGCGCACGTACGGATTCGTCAACTTCGCGGCGACCATCTGGATCAGCTTCACGATGATGACGAACACGATCATGATCACGCTCGACGCGATGCCGAGCCCGGCGCCGACGAGGAGGTGCCAGCTCGCGAAGTCGTCGACGGGCACCGCGAAGCTGTTGAGGAACGTCGTTCCGACCGCGCCGAAGAACACGGCGAACGCAACCGTTGCGGCGATCAGTTGGGGCAGGATCGACTCGATGTACCGGTCCCTGGGTGTCGGCGCCAGTTCGCTGACGATCAGGGTGCCGAGACCCGGGGAGGTGAACGCGCCACCGAAACCACCCGAGACGCCCGCCATCGTGGTGTCGAGCCGGGCGCTCTCGTCGCCCGGCCACCGCTTCGAGGCGATCCACGACCCGAGGCCGCCGCCGATCATGATCAGGGCGAACGACGGCCCGAGGCTGGCTCCGGCGACCGCGGAGACGGCCGCGAGGAGGACCCACGACGGCGCCACCCTGTGGTCGACCACGCCGGACTCGATCACGGCGACGCCGCCGGGTACGTGGTCGGTGATCTTCAACCAGCTGCGCACGGCGGCCGCAACCAGTCCGCCGGCCGCGATGAACGGGATCCACCACCAGTCGCCGGACCACGTGTCGATCCGGGGGTCCCCGAAGATCCGATCGGTCAACCCGCCGGTGATCCCGAGATAGACGAGCCCGAGTAGACCGATGACGAGGCCCATCGCCACGGCGATCGCGAGGAGTTGTCGGTACCAGGGTCGGTCGATGGGGAGCGCTGTCGTCATGTTGATGCCTCGGGTCTCGTTCGGACGCGACGACCCCGGCCGCGCACGAATGACCGCAGCGGGTGGGGATCCTGACCATGTTCGCAGCAGTCGGTCGGTGAACGATCATCCACAATGAGCGATTGGACGGACCGGTGGTGTCTGGGAGGATGACCGCGATGAGTGAGGATCCGGGCCTGTCGAACGCGGAGACCAGTGACACGCAACGACGACTGCGCAGTCCCGATCGTGTCGTCGCGTTGAGCGACGGCGTGTTCGCGATCATCATCACGATCCTGGTGCTCGAGATCGCCGTCCCCGAGAATCTGTCGGAACGGTCGCTGCTGGAGGCCCTCGACGATCTGCAGCCCACCTTCGTCGCATGGGTGATCAGCTTCCTGGTCACCGGCATGTTCTGGGTGGTCCACCGCGACCTCTTCGCCCGCGTCCGGGTCGTCAATCGGGATCTGGTCTGGCTGAACCTGCTGTTCCTGCTCCCGGTGAGTCTGATCCCGTTCGCTGCGTCGGTGCTCGGCAGGTATCCCGACGAGCCGGTCGCGATGCACCTGTACGGCGTCGTGTTGATCGCGGCCAGCCTGATGCGATTCGTCCTCTACTGGTACGTGGCCCGACGCCCTGCGCTGTTGTGGCCAGACCTGCCGACCGGTCGAGCGGGCCTCGGACTCGCCATCACGGCAGCGCCGATCGGCGTCTATCTCCTGGCCATGGTCGTCGCCGACGCGTCGACCGCGCTCAGTGCCGCGCTCTACTTCTCGGTCCCGGTGCTGTACTTCGTCCTCGTCACGGTGCTTCGCGAGCACCCCGGCACCCGGACCGAGGCCGACGACTTCACCTGAGCCTCGTTGCAGGTCGCCGGTGAGCGACGGTCACGACCATCCCGATCGGGTTCTCGGCATGTCGCTCCGACCGCCGGGATGGAGGCGGACGCCGAGTGTCTGGTGGATCTGGATGCCGGCGTCGTCGAATCCGTTGATCGACCCCGACATGTACAGGAGCCACACGCGGCAGCGGCCCTCTCCGACCAGCTCGACCGCTTCGTCCCAGTGCTGCTCGAGGTTGGTGACCCAGTGGCGCAGTGTCTGCGCGTAGTGCTCGCGGAGGTTCTCGACGTCGCGCACCTCGAAACCCGCTCGTTCCATGAACCGCACCGTGTCGCCCACGTCGAGCAGTTCGCCGTCGGGGAACACGTATCGGTTGACGAAGCCACGCCGTGCCAGGCGGGAGCCTCCCACCGAGGAGATCGCGTGGTTGAGGA
>CAVQJG010000021.1:0-33610 GCA_963712775.1 Ilumatobacteraceae bacterium
TGGTCGACGAGCCATGCGCTGACCCGTTCGATGTCGATGCCGTGGATCGGTTCCTGCACGACCGCCGACCGTAGCCGGGCCGTGGCGATCGTGACAGGGTCAGCCGGGTCGACCGACGCCGACGACCTTGCCCCAGTTGACCGAAGCGGTCGACACCGTCTTGCCGGTGCTCGGCGCATGCACCTGCATGCCGTTGCCGAGATAGATGCTCACGTGGCTGATCGGGCTGTAGAAGAACAGCAGGTCGCCCGGCTGTGCCTGATCGATCGGTACACGAGGCGTCGAGGCGAACTGCGCCCTCGACTGGTGCGGCAGGCCCACGCCGGCCTGCCCCCAGGCATAGGCGGTGAGGCCGGAGCAGTCGAAGCCGACCCCGGGGGTGGAGGTCGCATACCGGTAGGGCGTGCCCTGTTGGGAGAGCGCGGCCTGGACGGCGAGACTCGAACGCGAGGACACCGCCGGCGCGCTGAACCCACCACCCGATCCCGAGGACCCGCTGGACGAACCCGAGCTGCGGCTCGAAGATCCGCTGCTGGTGCTGTTGCCACTCGTGCTGCCGCCGCCGCCACCACCGCCGCCGCCGCCGCCGGATGATGCCGTGCTCGCGGCCTGGGCCTGCTGCTGGATCCGCAGTGCGGACTCGCGGGCCCGGCGCTCCTCCTCTTGGCGCAGCAACTGCCCGAGCTTCGCTTCTGCATCGGCGCGGGCATCGGTGTACTGGGAGGTCAGCTTGTCGGTTTCGGCCTTCGCATCGATGAGCGAGTCGGCGAGCTGCTCCGCCTGTTCGCGCTTCTTGTCGAGCGCACGACGCTCGTCCTCGATCTCGCTCACCAGCGCGTCGAGTTGGTCGGTCGTCACGTTGCCGGCGCTGAGCGCCACCTTGGCGAGTTCCTCGCGTTGCAAGGCGTCGTTCAGGTTCTCGGAGTCCTCGAAGAGCGGGCCGAGCGGGGCGGCGCCTCCACCGACGAACGACCGCAGTGCCATCTCGCTCAGGTTGGAGCGCAGCCGGGCGAGCTCGGCCTCCTGCTCGGCGATACGTGCCTCGGCGTCGGCGATCTCGATGTCGAGCTGGCCCTTGGTGTCGATCGCATCGTTGTAGTCCTCACCGATCTGCAACGCGCGCTGCTCGAGGCGCTCCAGTTCGTCGACGATGTCCTCGACCTTCTGACGTTGCTGATCGACCGACTGGGCCTGCACGACCGCGGGGGTCATCGCCGGGACGATGATGGCGGTGGCGACGGCGATCGGGATGGCGCGAAGGAGTCGACGGACGGAGAGTTGCCTCATAGTTGCAAGCGCCCAGCCTAGCGAATGTGACGAATGTGTTGCGAAAGCCTGACGAAACTTCTGAGACGCTCGTCACACCTGCGTCAGTGTGGCTGTCGTCTCGGCGGTCCTGCCCCAGAGGTGCCGGCTACTCCCACTCGATCGTGCCGGGCGGTTTCGAGGTGATGTCGTAGGCGACGCGGTTGATGCCGGGGACCTCGTTGATGATCCGTTGCGACATCGTCTCCAACACGTCGTACGGGATCCGGGCCCAGTCGGCGGTCATCGCGTCGTCGCTCGTGACCGCGCGGATGATGATCGGATGACCGTAGGTGCGTTCGTCGCCCATCACCCCGACCGAGCGGATGTCGGCGAGCACGGCAAACGACTGCCAGATCTCGCGCTCCAGCCCGGCGAGGCGCAGCTCCTCACGCACGATCGCGTCGGCCTCCTGCAACAGGGCGACCCGTTCCGGCGTGACTTCGCCGATGATCCGGACGCCCAGGCCCGGACCGGGGAACGGCTGGCGCCACACCATCTCGTCGGGCAGTCCCAGCTCGGTGCCGAGCTTGCGCACCTCGTCCTTGAACAACTCGCGCAACGGCTCGATCAGCTCGAGCGTCATGTCCTCGGGCAACCCGCCGACGTTGTGGTGGCTCTTGATCACCGATGCGGTGCCGTCGGTGCCGCCACTCTCGATCAGGTCGGGGTACAGCGTGCCCTGTACCAGGAACCTCGCGTCGGTCAGCCCCCCGGTGTTCTCCTCGAACACACGGATGAACTGCTCACCGATCGCCTTGCGCTTGGCCTCCGGCTCGGTCACGCCCTCCAGTGCGGCGAAGAACCGCCATCCGGCGTCGACATGGATGAGCTCGATCCCGAGGTTGCGCCGGAACGTCTCGACCACCTGATGGCTCTCGCCCTTGCGCATCAGTCCGGTGTCGACGTAGATGCAGGTGAGCTGGTGCCCGATCGCCTTGTGGACGAGCGCAGCCGCCACCGACGAGTCGACGCCACCCGAGAGGCCGCAGATCACGCGATCGGTGCCGACCCGCTCGCGGATCAGTTCGACCTGCTCGTCGATCACCGACGACATCTCCCAGTCGGCACCGATCCCGGCACGCTCGTGCAGGAACCGTGCGAGCACCGCCATGCCGTGCGGCGAGTGGACGACCTCCGGGTGGAACTGCACGCCGTAGATGCGCCGATCGTCGTTCTCGAGGACCGCGACCGGGGCGCCGGGGGTCGTCGCCGTGACCGTGAATCCCTCGGGCGCCTCGGTGATGCCGTCGAAGTGGCTCATCCAGACATCGTGTGTGTCGGCCGCGTCGTCGGGGAGCAGCAGCGACGGGCCGGTACGGGTCATCCGCGCCCGGCCGTACTCGCCCTGCATCCCGCGACCGACGACGCCACCGAGCTGCTGACCGATGAGCTGAGCGCCGTAGCAGATGCCGAGCACGGGGATCCCGAGGTCGTAGATGCCGGGATCGAGGGACGGCGCCCCCTCGACGTGCACGCTCTTCGGCCCACCGGACAGCACGATCGCAGCCGGCTTGCGCTCGGCGACCTCGGCCGCCGTGATGCGATGCGGGACGATCTCGGAGTAGACCTTCAGCTCGCGGACCCGGCGGGCGATCAACTGGGCGTACTGAGCGCCGAAGTCGACGACGAGCACGGTGGGGCGATCGAGATGCAGCGGTTGACTCAAGGATGTGAATCGTAGATCAGCGTCGCTGGTGGTCCGCATCCTCGTTGTACTCACCGTCCTCGCCGGTGTCGCGACGGTGCTCGCCGCCGTCGCCGAGGCGCCGGCCACGCCGGCGTTCGCCGCGACGACGGTCCCCGTTCCGACCGACGACATCACGGTCGACACCGCCAACCCGTTCCTGCCGGAGAACCAGGACCTGACCGCCTGCGTCGGCACGCTCCAGCGCCCCGGTTGCGGCAGCTCCGAGCGCGGCGGCTGGCACCAGGACCTGGTGGCGATGGCGATGATCGGCGGTCTGCTGATCGTGTTCGGCCGCGTGGCGTGGGGGGTACGCCGCAACCGCAGCCGAATCGACGGCGACGTAACCTCCACGCCGTGACCCCCGAAGAGTTCAGAACGCACGGCCACGCTCTCGTCGACTGGATCGCCGACTACGTCGAGGGCGTCGAGCGCCGCCCCGTCGCAGCCGAGGTACAGCCCGGCGACGTCCGGTCGCAGCTGCCCGAGCACCCACCGACCGCCCCGGAGTCGTTCGACACGGTCATGGCCGACGTGGAGCGGATCATCGTGCCCGGGCTGACCCAATGGCAACACCCGGGCTTCTTCGCCTACTTCCCGTCGAACACGTCGTACCCGTCGATCCTCGGCGAACTGCTGTCGGCCGGCCTCGGCGTGCAGGGGATGAGCTGGGTGACGTCGCCGGCATGCACCGAGGTCGAGACCCTGATGCTCGACTGGATGCGCGAGCTGCTCGATCTGCCCGAGCGCTTCGACTCGCGCAGCGAACACGGCGGCGGTGTGATCCAGGGCACCGCCAGCGAGGCGACCCTCGTGGCGATCCTCTCGGCACGCTGGCGGGCCACCGGTGGTGCGGTCAACGCCGACGGTGACACCACCGACCTGGTCGCCTACGCCACGTCGCAGGCCCACTCGAGCATCGAGAAGGGCCTGCGGATCGCCGGCATCGGCACCGACCGTCTCCGCGTCGTCCCCCACGACCGCTCGTTCGCGATGCGACCGGACGCGCTCGCCGAGATGATCGCCGCCGACCGCGCGGCGGGACTGGTGCCGTTCTTCGTCTGTTCGACACACGGGACCACGTCGTCGATGGCCTTCGACCCCACGCCCGCGATCGGGGCGATCTGTTCGTCCGAGAACGTCTGGCTGCACGTCGATGCCGCCATGTCGGGCATCGCCGCGCTGGCTCCCGAGTTCCGCTGGGTGAACGACGGTCTGGAGCTCGCCGATTCGTACTGCACGAACCCGCACAAGTGGATGGGCGTCAACTTCGACTGCGACCTCTATTGGACCGCCGATCGTGCGGCGCTGCTCGGGGCGCTCAGCATCCTGCCCGAGTACCTCCGATCGGAGGCCGCCGAGACCGGCGCCGTGATCGACTACCGCGACTGGCAGATCCCCCTCGGCCGCCGCTTCCGTGCGCTGAAGCTCTGGTTCACGATCCGTTGTGACGGTGTGGAGTCGTTCCAGACGATGATCCGACGCCACGTCGAGCTCACGCAGGACCTCGCCGCCCGGGTGGCGTCCGACGATCGATTCGACATCGTCGCCCCGCACCCTCTGAACCTGCTGTGTCTCGCGGTCCGAGCCGAGGACGTCGGTACATCCGACGCCGCGACCGACCACTTGATCGACGCGGTGAACGCGACCGGCCGTGCACTCTTCACTCGCACGGTGCTCGACGGCCGCTCGGTGCTGCGCGTGTCGATCGGCGGCCGGGCGACCGAGCGTCGCCATGTCGATGACGCGTGGAAGCTCGTCGCTGACGGCGCTCCGCCCGCCCGACGCTGATCAATGCCCGCCCCCTGCGGCAACGCACGGTGAGCGGAGCGAGACGTGCGCTCACCGCGCGTGGCACTGGTCACTCACCAGTCGGTCTCACGATGCGTGGTATGACAACGACGCATCACCTCCACGCCTACTCCGAGCGCCCGAACACCGGGGGACGACAGCTCCCCCTCATCGGAATCGTCGCCGGGCTCACCATCGCCGGGTCCGCGGTACTGAGCCCCGGGGCATCGTTCGCTTCCCGAACGTCGACCCCGGCCCCGTACAGCGCGCAGGTTCGAGCGTGGCGTCCACAGTCGCTCTTGCTCGACGGCACTGCGTTCGAACAAGCGGTGGCGGACGCGATCGCTTCGATCGCAAACGGAGCCGCACTCCTCGACGGCGCGGCGTTCGATGCCGCTGTGGCCGACGCCCTCGAGGCAAGCGGTACGTGACCTCGGACGACCACCACCGCGGTTCTGGTACCTTCGGGGCCGGATCGACCGAGGGGAGGGCGATGCCGCAAGTGCGACTGCTGGGTCCTGTCGACGTGATCGACGACAACGGCGCGTCGCACGCGCCTGGTTCTCCCCTGCGCCGCACCATCCTCAGCCTCCTGGCACTGCGTGGACGCACCGTCCTGAACGCCGAACGGCTCCTCGATGTCGCGTGGGACGGTGGGCCGCCCGGGTCCGGTCGTCGAGCCCTTCACTTCCACATCTCCCGGCTGCGCGCCGAGTTGGGCATCGACGACCTGATCGTCACCGTCGGGTCTGGTTACCGCCTCGAGGCGGACGTCGACGTGGACGACGTGGTCATCGCACTCGAGCAGCCGGACGACATCGACCGCCTCGCGACCTCGCTGGCGCGCTGGCGAGGCGAGCCCCTTCTCGGAACGAGCCCGTGCATCGCGCTGGACCATGAACGGCGACGACTCGACGAACTCCGACTGGCGGCCGCCGAACGGCTTCATCGCGCTCGCGTCCAGTCCGGTGACACCGACGTCATCGCCGATCTCGACCGGCTGTGCCTCGACCACCCGGTGCGCGAATCACTCTGGGCCATCCTCGTCACCGCCCAGTACCGGGCGGGGAATCAAGCAGACGCACTCCGTTCCTTGACGACACTTCGGCTCAATCTTCGCGATGAGCTCGGTGTCGATCCGTCCACCGAGATCCGGGACCTGGAGCTTCGGGTGCTCGAACACGACCCGTCCCTCCGGCACCCGGAAGTGGCCACCCAGGGGCCGGGCGACCGGACCGACCGAATGGGCAACCGCCTTGCGAGACCGGAGACGCATTTCGCACGCGTCGGCAAGCTTCGAATCGCATACCAGGAGTTCGGCGCAGGTGAACGCACCGTGCTCGTGCCGCCATTGACGTCGAACGTCGACGTCTTCTGGGATCACGAGTTCTATCGTCGAATGCTGGATCACTTGGGTACGCACCTGCACGTGGTCCAGTTCGACAAGCGTGGGGTCGGGGTGTCGGATCGTTTCGACGGTCGACCGACTGTCGACGATCGCATCTCCGACATCGCGACCGTCATGGATGCCGTCGGATGGGAACGAGCGAATCTCTTCGGTCTCTCCGAGGGGGCATCGATGGCCCAGCTGTTCGCTGTGCGTCACCCTGAACGCGTCGACAAGCTCGCCCTCCTCGGAGATCGGGCTCCGCCGAGTGCCGTCGAACGAGCGAAGGTGCTGAGCGGCCCGGCACATCGAGATACCGCCGACGTCATCGCGGAAATGCTCGATGCAGCGAGCACGTGGGGGGAGGACGCACACGCCTGGGTGAAGCTGCTCGCACCCGGTCAGCTCGACAATCCGGCATTCCTCCGATGGATCAATCGGATGAATCGGCTCTCGGTGAGTCCCGACGGTTTCCGCGAACAACTGCTGGGCGCAGGCTCCATCGTGAGTGCGACCGAACCACACCGTGTCGGTGCGCCGACCATCATCGTGCACCTCCGCGGTGACCGGCTCAGGTCGATCGGCAATGCACGTGCGCTCGCCGAACTCATCCCGAACTCGAAGCTCGTCGAGATCGATGGCGCCGATCACCTGATGTACGCCACCGACAACTGGCGTCAGATTCTCGATCCGGTCATCGAGTTCTTCACGGGCACTCGACCGCCGGCCGCAGCGCAGCGCCGATTCGCTGCGCTGATGTTCGCCGACATCGTCGGTTCGGACCCACCGGATTCATCGATCGGAGCGACCCGTCATCGCCAACTCGTCGAGCAGAACGACGCGATCTTCCATCGCCGAACCGCAGCGCATGGCGGCCGAGTCATACGGAGCACTCGCGCCGGGATCCTTGCGAGCTTCGACTCCGCGTCTGCCGCCGTCCGGACGGCACAGGACATTCGAGGAGCCCTCGCGGAGGTCGGTCTGGGGTTGCGGGCCGGCATCCACGCGGGAGAAGTCGACGAACACGCCAACGGTGAGATCTCGGGGATCGCCGTGGCGCTGGTCGAGCAGGTCACGGCACTGGCGTCGAACGGAACGATCCTCCTGACTTCGACGACGCGCGATCTGCTCCTCGGAACCGCAGTGATGTTGGAGGATAGAGGCATCCATGACCTTCCGGGAATCGAGGGAGCGTGGCACCTCCACGAGCTGAGCTGACGAATCACGCCCGTGGTTGTCCGGCGGGATGGCCGTGGGCGCTGGTCGGCCCGTCCGCCGGCGATCCGTCGTGGTGACGGGCGCGACGACGTCGATGCTCGCGTCGGGTGCGAAGATTCACGCATGAGTTCGACGCGACCCGTTGCAGTGATCACGATGGCGACCGGATACGTGGGGCCGGCGCTCGCTCGCACGCTCGCGGCGAGAGGGTTCGACCTCGTGTTGCAGGGGGCCGGCGGCGACGACTCGATGGTCGGCGTCGACGTGCCGTTCGCCGAGCAGGTCCACGAACTGGAGGCATCGGGCGCAGCCGTGCTCACCGTCTCCGACGTCGACCTGGCAACCGCGGAGGGCAACCGGTCGCTGGTCGCACAGGCACTCGATCGGTTCGGCCGGATCGACTCCGCCTGTCTCGTCACCGGGCTGATCGTCGTCGGCAAGTTCCTCGACATGACCGTCGACCAGTGGGAACGCGTCAAGCGGATGAACCTCGACATGGTCTTCCACGGCCTGCAGGCGGTACTGCCCCCGATGGTCGACGCCGGGAGCGGCCAGGTGGTCGTGTTCACCTCGGCCACCGGTGCACGACCGGACCCGATCACGTCGATCTACGGCGGCACTCGGGCCGGAGCCAACGGCCTGGTGCGCGCCGTCGGCCTCGAGTACGCCCGCGACGGCATCCAGGTCAACGCCGTCGGCACGAACTACATGGACTTCCCCGGATTCCTGAAGGCTTCGCGCGCCGACACCGACCCGGAGCGTCGTGCAGCGATCGAGGCACAGGTGCCGATGCGCAGGCTCGGCACGATGGACGAGCTGGCGTCGTTCACGTCGGTGCTGCTCGACGGCACCAGCCGGTTCCAGACCGGCCAGTTCTTCAGCTTCAGCGGCGGCTGGAGTACGTGAGCAGATCGACGAGCATGTGTGCGGTGGCGCCCCACACGGTCTCGTCGTCGAGCTCGAAGAAGTGCAGCGGTCGATCCATCGGCGGACTCCCCCACCGCTCCATCCGGTAGGTGCCGGGCCGCGTGAGTTCCCGCACGGGCGTCCAGAACACCCGGTCGACCTCGCCCGTTCGCGGTTCCAGACGCGGCCGATGGTCGAGCACCGACACGATCGGGACGATGTAGCTGCGGCTCACGATCGTGTTCAAGTGGTCCAACTCCCCGACCACCGTGGGTGCCGACGGGTCGAGGCCGACCTCCTCGTCGGCCTCGCGGAGCGCCGTCTCGACAGGGGTCTCACCGGGGTCGAGACGGCCCCCGGGAAAGCTGATCTCCCCACGATGGTTGCGCATCTCCATCGACCGTCGCGTCAGCAGGACCTCGGCGCCGTCTTCGCCGTCGACCAGCGCGATCAGCACGGCGGAGACGCGGGCGCCCGGAAACGAGGGCAACAGCGGTCCTGCATGCTCGGGGACCGGTCGCACGAGGTCGTCGACCGCCCAGGACGCTCCGTCGGCCCAGGGCGGCTCGTGGTGCTCGGTCCAGACGTCGGGGCGCGGGATCTGCTGCGCTCCCCCGCGCGGACGCGGGGTCACCCCGAGGGAGTCCAGCCCTCGGCGGCCAGCTGTGCGAGCACCTGTGGCAGGCCGGCGGTCTTCATGTTGGCGAGGGTGCGACCCGGGGTCTCGTCGCCCTTCTCCCACTCCTCGAGGGCGGCGATGATCTTCGCGAGGTCGGGTGCGGGCTGCTCGAAGGTCATGCGAGCAATCCTACGGGCCGCTACTCGGGAGGAGTCGGTGGATCCCACGACGCCGGCTGCGGCTGCTCCGACGCTCCCTCGCCCGCCAGCCCGTCCTTCCACCGTTTGGCGGACCTGGCGGCACCGCCCACCGCACGACCCGCCTGTCGGCCGATCTCGGTGCTGTCGCGCGGGCCCCGTTCGGCTCGTTGCGTGGCCTTCTCGGCCTTGCGTTCGGCGCGCGTGCGCTGCTCGGTGAAGTCGGTGTAGAACCAGACGAAGATCAGGATGAACGCGATCGCCCCGATCAGCAGGCGCGTCGTCGCATCGATCGACACCCAGGGCTGGAAGGCGAAGAACACCAGCACGCCGATCACGACGAGGTCGAGGGCACGGTGGAGTCGGCGGCCGACCAGTCGGAACGCGCCGGCAGCACCTTTCGCCACGGCCGCGTTGACGATCACGAGCAGGCCGAGCAGGGCGGGTACCGCTGGATCGGGCAGCTGCACCGATGCGCTGATCAGGCCGATCCCGACGAGGTACTCGATCAGCTGGTGGATCCAGAACGGTCGCTGCACTCGTTCGATCTCGACCATCGGGCTGAGGGTACCCGGACGCGACGAGGCCCCGGAGTTTCCTCCGGGGCCTCGATCAGACGTGTGAGCGTGGTGTTCGCAGGGCTAGGCCCTGGTCACATCATGCCGCCCATGCCACCCATGCCGCCGCCGGGCATGCCGCCGGCGCCGTCTTCTTCGGGCTCGTCAGCGACCAGGCACTCGGTGGTGAGCACCATCGCAGCGATCGACGCAGCGTTCTGGAGACCCGCACGGGTCACCTTGGCCGGATCGATGATGCCGGCAGCGATGAGATCCATCATCTCGCCGGTCGCAGCGTTCATGCCGATCGAGCCTTCGGCGGACTCGACCTCGCGCACGACGACCGAACCCTCGAGCCCGGCGTTGTTGGCGATGTTACGGGCCGGCGCGGTGAGCGCCTCCCACACCGTCTTGGCGCCGGTCTTCTCGTCGCCTTCCAGCGAGTCGACGACGGCCTGCACGGCGGGCCGTGCACGGATGAGGGCGGTGCCGCCACCGGCGACCACGCCTTCCTCGATGGCCGCACGCACCGACGACACGGCGTCTTCGATGCGGTGCTTCTTCTCCTTGAGCTCCACCTCGGTGGCGGCGCCGACCTTGATCAGCGCCACACCGCCGGCGAGCTTCGCCAGACGCTCCTGGAGCTTCTCGCGATCCCAGTCGGAGTCGGTGTTCTCGATCTCGGCCTTGATCTGGTTGATGCGGCCCGCGATGTCGTCCTCGGTGCCTCCGCCATCGACGATGGTGGTGTTGTCCTTGGTGATGACGACGCGCTTGGCCGTGCCGAGCAGGTCGAGGGTGACGTTCTCGAGCTTGAGGCCGACCTCCTCGCTGATGACCTGGCCACCGGTGAGGACGGCCATGTCCTGCAGCATCGCCTTGCGGCGGTCGCCGAAGCCGGGAGCCTTGACGGCGGCGGCGTTGAACGTGCCGCGGATCTTGTTGACGACGAGCGTCGCGAGGGCCTCGCCCTCGATGTCCTCGGCGATGATCACGAGCGGCTTGCCGGTCTGCATGACGGCCTCGAGGGTCGGCAGCATGGCCTGAACCGTCGAGATCTTGGCGCTGTTGAGGAGGATGTAGGCGTCTTCGAGGACGACTTCCTGGCGCTCGGCATCGGTCACGAAGTACGGCGACAGGTAGCCCTTGTCGAACTGCATGCCCTCGGTGAAGTCGAGTTCGGTGCCGAACGTGTTCGACTCCTCGACGGTGACCACGCCGTCCTTGCCGACCTTGTCGATGGCGTCGGCGATGACCTCGCCGATCGAGCTGTCTGCGGCCGAGATGGTGGCGACGCTGGCGATGTCGGACTTGTCGTCGACGTCCTTGGCCTGCTTCGCGATCGACTCGACGGCGGCGGCGACGGCCTTCTCGATGCCCTTCTTGACGGCCATCGGGTTGGCGCCGGCCGCGACGTTCTTCATACCGATGTGCACCATCGCCTGAGCGAGCACGGTGGCCGTCGTGGTGCCGTCACCGGCGATGTCGTCGGTCTTGGTGGCGACTTCCTTGACGAGTTGGGCGCCCATGTTCTCGAACGCGTCCTCGAGCTCGATCTCCTTGGCGATCGACACGCCGTCGTTGGTGATCGTCGGGGCGCCGAACTTCTTGTCGAGCACCACGTTGCGGCCCTTGGGGCCGATCGTGACGCGGACGGCGTCAGCGAGCTTGTTGACTCCGGCTTCGAGCACGCGGCGCGCCTCGTCGTCGAACTTCAGTACTTTTGCCATTGGGGGTTCCTCTCCGGCTTTCGAATGGTTGGTTCAGATCTGACGTCGCACGAGCGACGGTTCAGCTCTCGACGATGGCGAGCACGTCACGGCTGTTGAGCACGAGCAGGTCTTCGCCCTTGACGGCGACTTCCGTTCCGCCGTACTTCGAGTACAGGACCGTGTCGCCGACCTTGATGTCGACGGGGATCAGGTCACCCGTGGTCTCGGAGCGCTTGCCCGGACCGACAGCGAGCACTTCGCCCTGCTGCGGCTTCTCCTTGGCGGTGTCGGGGATGACGAGACCCGATGCGGTCTGCGTCTCGGCCTCGTTCGGCCGGACCACGATGCGGTCATCCAGCGGCTTCAGGTTCATGGTGTAAGCCTCCATTGGCTTGCTTCACGTGGGCGCGAGTCCCGGTGGGTTCTGACGTGCCGAGCCCGAGTTAGCACTCGACCTCGGCGAGTGCCAAGACTAGGCGCGTCACCCCTCCGTTAGCAACCGCCCCCCGAGAGTGCTAACGCCGTGACGACCGTGCCGACGCGCGAATCAGCTCCAGCGTCTCGGCGAGGGGCAGGCCGACCACGTTGGTGACGCTGCCGTCGAGTCGGCGCACGAGCGCGCCACCCGCACCCTGGATCGCATAGCCGCCGGCCTTGTCGAAGGGCTCACCGGTGCCGACGTACCACTCGACCACCGCCGGCGTCGTCTCGACGAAGTCCACCGCGGTCTCGACCACGATCGTCGCCCGGGTCGGCGTGGGGAACCGGGCAACGGTCACGCCGGTGTGGACGAGGTGGGTGCGCCCCGACAGCAGGGCGAGCATCCGGCGGGCATCGTCGTCGTCGACCGGCTTCTCCAGGATCCGGCCGTCGACGTCGACCGTGGTGTCGGCGGCCACGACGATGCGATCCGTCCCGACGCGCTCGGCGACCACGCGTGCCTTCTCGGCCGAGAGTCGCGCGACGTAGTCGGACGGCAACTCCCCGGGTCGCACCGACTCGTCGATGTCGGCGGGAACGACGTCGAACTCGAGCCCGACCGACCGCAGCAGCTCGGATCGGCGTGGCGACGCCGACGCGAGCACCAGCCGCATTCCTGCAGGCAACTCGATCATCAGCCGCCCGACAGTGCCATGACCTGATCGTCGTCGGGCACCGTGAGATCGTGCAGCAACTCGTCGCGGCGGTGACCGTCCAGCCAACCGTCGGGGAGGCTCACCTTGATCGGCCCGTTGGTGTGCCCGCGCTTGATGCGTTCGCCGCCGTCGACGATCTGTGCTGTCGGATCGAGGTCGGCGACGATGTCCTCCAGCTCCATCAGCGTCTTGACCATCGAGAACCGGCGCCGTACCTCCGGGCCGACCGGGTAGCCGCTCATGTACCAGCCCGTGTGCTTGCGGAAGTCGCGCATGGCGTGGTTCTCGCCGAGGTGCTCCACGAGCAGCCGGGCGTGTTCGACCATCACCGCACAGACCTGCCCCAGCGACCGGCTCGGCGGCACGGGCCTCCCGGCCAGCGCTTCGACCAGATCACCGAACAGCCACGGCCGCCCGAGACAGCCGCGGCCGATCACGACACCGTCACAGCCCGTCTGGGCCATCATGCGCACGGCGTCGGACGCCTCCCAGATGTCACCGTTGCCGAGCACCGGGATCGAGCCGACCGCCTGCTTCAACTCGGCGATCGCCTCCCATCGTGCCTCGCCCGAGTAGTGCTGCTGCACCGTGCGGGCGTGGAGCGCGATCGCGGCGACTCCTTCCTCGGCGCACACCTCGCCGGTGCGGATGTGGGTGAGCCAGTCGTCGAACAACCCCATGCGGAACTTCGCGGTCACCGGAACCCCGTACGGCGCGGCGTTCGACACGGCCGCTCGCAGGATCGAACGGAGCAACTCGGGACGAGCGGGCACCGCCGCTCCCCCGCCGCGGCGCGTCACCTTGGCAGCCGGGCATCCGAAGTTGATGTCGATGTGGTCGACACGACCGGCGTCGCACAGCTTCGCCACCGCACGGCCCATGGTTTCCGGGTCGCTGCCGTAGAGCTGGAGGCTCCGGGGATGCTCGTCGGGCGCGAAGCTGATCATCCGATCGGTCTTCGCGTTCGCGTGGACGACCGGAGTCGCCATCACCATCTCGTTGACGTACACGAGGCCCGGGGCGAACCGACGGCACATCGTACGGAACGGCGCGTTCGTGACACCCGCCATCGGAGCGAGCACCACCGGAGCCGACAGCTCGAACGGGCCGATCGAAAACGCCATGGCCCCCTACGGTATCGGCGAGCGTTACGCCAGGGGTCTGGCCCCTGGCGTAACGATCAGTCGATGAAGGGGAGACGGAGGTTGGGGGTGGCGCCGACGTCGAGGGGGGTGGGGCCGTCGGAACGCAGACGATGCCAGCCCGCCGCAGCGATCATCGCGGCGTTGTCGGTGCACATCGAGCGGCTCGGCAGGAACCCCTGGATGCCGTCCTGCTCGCAGGCCCCCAGGATCTCCTCGCGCAGCAGGGAGTTCGCTGCGACACCGCCACCGAGCACGATGCCGGTCGCGCCGGTCGCCGCGGCCGCCCGCCGTGCCTTGGTGACCAGCACGTCCACGACCGCAGCCTGGAACGACGCCGCCACATCCTCCGACGAGACGTCGGGATGTTTGCGGACGTAGTTCATCACCGACGTCTTCAGCCCGCTGAACGAGAAGTCGAACCCGTCGTCCATGATGGCACGGGGGAACCGGATGGCCTCCGGATCACCCTGCAACGCCGCGGCGTCGATCGCCGGCCCACCCGGGTAGCCGAGGTCGAGGAACCGGGCCACCTTGTCGAACGCCTCGCCGGCGGCATCGTCGATCGTCTGGCCGACGAGCCGGTACCGGCCGTGGTCCTGCATGTCGACCAGCATCGTGTGGCCTCCCGACACCAGCAGCACCAGCAGCGGGAACTCCAGGGTCGGATCCTCCAGCGACGCCGCGTACAGGTGCGCCTCCATGTGGTTCACCCCGACGAACGGCACGTCCCACGCCATCGCCAACGCCTTCGCCGCCGACACGCCCACCAGCAGCGCCCCGATCAACCCAGGGCCGACCGTGCACGCAACGGCGTCGATACGTTCCTCGTCGACGCCGGCCTCGACGATCGTTCGGGCGATCACCGGGTTGAGCACGTCGAGATGGGCCCGCGACGCGATCTCGGGGACGACACCCCCGAAGTCGCTGTGCAGGTCGACCTGGGTGGACACGACGTTGGACACCACGTCGTACCCTCCGAGCACGAGCGCGGCGGCGGTCTCGTCGCAGCTCGTCTCGATCCCGAGCACGAGGGTCGACTCGTCGACGGTCGAGCGGTCCGTCATCGGGCCACCCGCGATCGGATCGAATCGAGCAGCGACGCGTACTCCGCGCCCTGGATGTCGTGGCACCACATCACGATCGCGTCCTCGGTGTTCTCGTAGTAGCGGGTGCGGATCCCGGCGGGCGAGAACCCGAAGCTCCGATAGAGCTCCTGCGCTCCGGTGCTCGACACCCGGACCTCCAGCGTCCACGCCTGACATCCGTGTCGGATCGCTTCGTCCGCGAGCGCCGACAACAGCGCCGTCGCCACGCCGCGGCGCTGTTCGTTCGACGCAACGGCGACGTTCGTCACGTGCGCCTCCTCGCCGGCGAACCACAGCCCGGCGTAGCCGACGACCGGCCCGGGTCGGCGGCGAGATCCGTGGACGGTCCGCCGTGCCACGAGATACCGGCGAGTGCCCGAGCGCATCTGGGCGATCTCGCTCTCGAACACGGACTGCGACCACGGACGGGGATAGCTCACCGACTCGATCGACATGACGCCGTCGCGCAGGTCGCGCCGGCGCATCGGCGAGATCACCAGGTCACCGATGACTGCGCCATCGGTCCCGTCGCGCCGCAACAGCCGTTCGATCACACTCATCGGTTCACCCTGGTCGACCAGTTGATCTGGGCATCGGGCGCACGCAGGTACACGGGCTCGATCTCCCACGGGTTGACCCATTCCTCGCGCAGGGCCCTGGCGTGGGCGAGCTGGACGAGCGGCGCCGCCGACGGGTGCGCGTCCCCGCCGATCTCGCAACGGAAGCCGTCGAGGATCTCCTCGCGGTACCGGATGGCACCGTCGCCGACACACAACACGTCCTGACTCCGAGCGAGCAGATCGGCGACCAGTTCCTCGATCGGGCCGACCGCCGGCTCGGCGACCTGCTGGACACCGCCGGGCACCTGGCGGTACATCGAGTAGAACACCTCACCCTTGCGAGCATCGATCACGGGCACGACGACGCGATCGGAGTGGCGGCAGGGGAATGCGAGGAGGTCGAGTGACGAGATCCCGATCATCGGTATCCGCAACGCCTGCGCGATCGCCTTGGCTCCGGCGAGGCCGACGCGCATTCCCGTGAACAGACCGGGGCCCACGTCGACGGCCACCACGCTGATCTCGGCGAGTTCGATGTCGGCCTGACGCAGCATGAAGTCGATCGCCGGGACCAGGGTCTCCACGTGACGACGGCCCTTGGTGACCTCGAACAACCCGATGACCCCTTCGTGCCCGCCGACGGCGACGCTGACGCGCTCCGTGGCCGTCTCGATCCCGAGGATCAGCATGCGAACCCTTCGCACCCCTCGAGCACCCGGGCCCAACGCGACGCCCAGGACGGGCCGACGGCGGAGACCTCGACGAAGCGTACGTTCTCGTCGGCGGCCTCGGAGCCCGCCCCGGCGAACACGTCGCCGTCGACCGAGAGGTGCACCGAGAGGTGGTCGCCGAAGAGCGCCTCGACGACATCCCCCCACTCGACGAGCACGATCCCCGCATCGTCGGCGAGTTCCTCGAGTGCGAGGTCGGCGACCTCGGTCGTGCGGTCGAGCCGGTACAGATCCGCGTGATGCAGCGCCTTGGCCCCGTGCGGGCCCTGGGGAAGGTCGTAGCTGTGCACCAGCGTGAACGTGGGCGAGGTGATCGGCTCGACCACCCCCAACGCCGCTCCGAAGCCCTTGGCGAACGCGGTCTTGCCGGCGCCCATCTCCCCGGACAGCACGACGAGGTCGCCCCGGCGCGCCAGACCGGCCAGTACCGCCGCGACCGCATACGTCTCGTCGAGCGACTGCACTCGCAGCTCCAACATCAGTGCTCCACCATCCCGCCGTCGATGTTACGGCCCGCATGCCGGGGCACGCGCCCGCCGATGCCGCAGACGATCTCGTACCCGATCGTGTCGAGGCGATCGGCCCACTCCTCGGCCCGGATACGTCGGCCTCCGTCCGGGTCGTCCTGACCGCCGATCAGGACGACCTCGTCGCCGGGCCGAACCGGGTCGCCGGGCCCACAGTCGACCATCAGTTGGTCCATGGTGACGACGCCGACGATCGGGCGCCGACGCCCACCGATCAGCACCTCGCCCCCGGTCGCCGACAGACGGCGCGGGACCCCGTCGGCATATCCGATCGGCACGGTCGCCACCGTGGTGTCGCGCTCGAAGGTGTGCCGCCAGCCGTAGGAGATCTTCGACCCGGCCCGCACCGTCTTGACGAACGACACCCTCGCCCGGAGCGAGAGGGCCGGCCGCAGCCCGACGCACGACTCGTCGACACCCGAACCGGGCGAGATCCCGTAGACGGCGATGCCGGCACGCACGAACGACCGACGCGCCGACGGATGGGCCAGCGCCGCCGCGGAGTTGGCCGCGTGTACGGCGACATCGGGCGCGAGCAGGTCACGTCGGCGCAGCGCGACGAGCACGTCGTCGAACCGGTCGAGTTGGTCAGCGGTGCCACTGCGCCCGGGCTCGTCGGCCACGGCGAGGTGCGTGAAGATGCCGGCCAGATGCAACGCGGGCGTGCGATCGGCGAGTCGCTCCACGAGCCCGAGGACGTCGTGCGGGTTCGCTCCCACCCGCTGCATACCGGTGTCGACCTTGAGGTGGACCGCCACGTCGGTGACCCCCGCCCGATCCGCCGCGGCAGCCAAGGCGTCGATCGCCGTCGGCGTGTAGACCGTGGGCGTGAGCCCGTGACGCACGATGGCGTCGCTCGCCGTCGGGGGTTGCTCGCTCAGGACGAGCACCGGTGCGTCGATCCCGGCGGCTCGCAGGTCGAGGCCCTCCTGGACGAGCGCGACGCACAGACCTGCTGCGCCGGCGGCCAGCGCCGAACGTGCGACCTCGACCGCGCCGTGGCCGTAGCCGTTCGCCTTGACGACGGCCCAGAGTTCGCTCGGTGCGATCACTCGACGAAGCAGTGCGACGTTGTGCTCGATCGCGTCGAGGTCGACGTCGGCCCAGGCCCAGCGCTCGGGATCCTCGTTCACAGTGTGGTTCACCGCGTCGTTCACCAGGCCGACAACGCCGTCGGGATCAGGTCGACGATGTCGCCCGCGAGCAGGCCGCGTCGGCGCCCGCGGCGCGCCGCATCCGCATGGACCCAGGCAGCCGCGGCAGCCGCTCGATCGGGCGGCAGGCCGGCAGCGAGCAGTGCCGCGATCATGCCTGCCAGCACGTCGCCGGACCCCGCGGTGGCGAGCCGCTCGTCACCGTGGTCGACGACGAGCACCGGACCGCTGGGTGTCGCGACCACCGTCGTGGGTCCCTTGAGCAGCACCGTGCAGCCCAGCTTCGTCGCCAGCGAGCGAGCGGAGGCAACTCGATCCTCGCCGGGCGCCGATCCCTCCAGCAGCGCGTACTCGCCGTCGTGCGGGGTGATGACCGTGGGGAGACCGCGAGCAGTGATCAGCGGTGCAGCGCCGTCGGCGCTCCATGCAGCGGCGAAGATGCCATCGCCGTCGACCACCACGGGGACCGCTGCCTGCGCGATCAGACGACGCGCGGCAGCGAGCACCGCATCCTGGCGACCGAGACCCGGGCCGATCACCAGCGACCCGAACCGATCGAGGTCGGAGAGCACCGTCACGTCGAAGCCGTCGACCGGAACCTGGTGCTGGATGATCTCGCTGCGCGCGGACGGGTCGGCACCCGGGCTCGACAGCGTGACCAGTCCGGCGCCGGCGCGCGCCGCTGCCGACGCGCAGAGCCGACCGGCACCGAGCATTCCCGGACTTCCGGCCACCACCCGCACCGCGCCGTTCCACTTGTGGGCGTCGCTCGCCCGTGTCGGCCACCAATCCGCCACGTCGGCGGATTCGACGAGATGTTGATCGGCCGACGACACGTCGAGCCCGATGTCTGCCACGACGACCTGACCACTCAGCTGCTTGCCCGCGCCGAAGAGCAGACCTGGCTTCATCGCCTGGAACGTCACGGTCCGATCGGCCCGCAGCACACCGGCCCCCGCTTCGCCGGTGAGCGCATCGACGCCACTCGGGATGTCGACGGCCAGCACCAACGGCCGCGGACCGCCGGAGACCGCAAAATCCGGGGCGATCCACTCGCCTCGGAAACCGGTGCCGTACGCGGCGTCGATCACGAGATCGCACGGGGGGAGCAGCGGTGGCCGCATCGACGCGTCGACCACGCGGACCTTGACGCCGCGGCGTGCGAGGTACGTGCCGGCGGTACGACCGTCGGCACCGTTGTTGCCCTTGCCGGCGATGATGTTCACGACGCGCCCGTACGCGCCGCCGAGCATCGCCAACGCCTCCCGGGCGACCGCGCGCCCGGCACGGTCGATCAACTCCTCGACCGGCTCCGGGGCCGCGGCATCGATGGCGCCCATCTGCTGGGGTGTGACGATCGGAATCACCGACGACGAGCGTAACGACGCCGACGGCGCGCGACCGTCAGCCGCCGAGCAACGACTCCTTGAGATCGCGCTTGACGAACTTGCCGTTGGCGTTGCGGGGCAGCGCCTCGTTGAGGAACCACACGCGCTCGGGGATCTTGAACTTCGCGAGGTGCTCGCCGAGCCGGGCACGCAGATCGTCCTCGGTCAGTGTCGCTCCCGGCGCCAGCACGATCGCGGCGCCCACGATCTCGCCGAGGCGGTCGTCGGGAACGCCGAAGACCGCGACCTCGGCCACCCCGTCGAGTTCGTAGATCGCTGCTTCGACCTCGGAGCAGTACACGTTCTCGCCACCACGCAGCACCATGTCCTTGATGCGGTCGACGATGAACACGAACCCGTCCTCGTCGATCCGGGCCACGTCGCCGGTGTGGAACCAGCCGTCGCGGATCGCGTCGGCGGTCGCCTCCGGACGGTTGAGATACCCCTTGATCACGATCGCGCCGCGCACGCACAACTCGCCGGTCTGCCCCTCCGGCACCTCGTTGTCGAACTCGTCCACGAGTTTGGCTTCGAGGGTCGGCACCACCCGGCCGCACGACGCCGGCTTGGCGACGTACAGACTGCCGGAGTTCGCGGTGACGATCCCGTGCGTCTCGGTCAGGCCGTACCCGGTGCTGGGGGCACCACCGGCGAGCGACTTGTCGATCTTGTCGACGAGGTCGGGCTGCAACGGCGCTCCACCGCCGCCCATGCCGGCGAGCGTCGAGGTGTCGCGCTTCTCCCAATCGGGGTGCATCAGCAGCTCCCGGCTCATCGTCGGGACGCCGGAGAAGTTGGTGACGCCCTCCCGCTCGATCAGCTCGAGCGCCCGGCCCGCATCCCACTTGTACGTGAAGACGATCCGCGACCCCGAGATCGTGGCGGGATGCAGGAGACAGTTGTTGGCGGTCACGTGGAACAGCGGGGTCGGCGCCATGAACACGTTCTGCCGGGGCGTGCCGTCGGCACCGGTCGGCGGGGTGGCCGAGACGCCGGCCTTCGCCGCCGCGAGCCCGGCGACGCTGGTCATGAACACGATGTTCAGCAGGTTGTGGACCGAGCCGCGGTGCGTGAGCTGCGCGCCCTTGGGGAAGCCCGTGGTGCCGGACGTGTAGAAGATGCAGGCGTCGTCGTCGGGATCGATCTCGACCGATGGCAGCTCCGCCGGCGCCGACGACGGATCGATCACGTCCTCCCAGCGGTCGGCGTCGGCCGGCAACGCTCCGTCGTAGCGCACGGTCAGCAGATGCAACGGCGCCTCCGCGCGAAGTGCGTCGAGCGTCGGCAGCACCCGCTCGACACGCTCGGCGTCGGCGATCAGTACCTTCGGACGAGAGTCGGACAGCCCGTACTGCATCTCCTCCGGCGTCCACCAGGCGTTCATCCCGACGCACGCCGCCCCGATCGACACGGTCGCCCAGTACGCGAGCACCCACTCGGGATAGTTCCGCATCGCGATGGCCACCCGGTCTCCCGGTTCGACGCCGTACTCGTCGATGAGCCGAGCGGCCAGCGCCCTGACGATCGCGTCGGACTCGCCGTAGGTGTAGCGCTCGTCCTCGTACACGATGTAGTCGCGATCCGCGTACCCGCGGGCCATCTCCCACACGGTGCGCATCGTGGGCAGCGAGTTCTCGAACACCTTGATCGGGACGCCCCGCACGTCGATCGTGGTGGTCGCGAACTGCGCCCCCGGTGCGGTCAGTTCGTCCCACGCCTGCTGAAACTCTTCGATCATGGCGAGCATGATCGCAGTGTCGGCCCCGATTCTCCACATCGGCGGTGGATCGGTCGGCGGCGACGGATCAGTCGGCGACGACGTACGCGGCTGCGGTGAGATCGGTGTGCGTGAGCGACAGGTGCCAGGTGACGACACCGCGTTCGGCGGAGAGTTCCGCGGCCCGACCGCTGAACGCGAGCCACGGCTGCCCCGACGCCGCCCGCTCCACCCACACGTCGTGGAAGTCGAACGCGCCGAGACCGACGCCGAGGGCCTTCATCACGGCCTCGCGCGCGGCGAACCGGGCGGCGAGGGACGGGACAGGATCGGCCTGCGGTGCGACGTAGGCGAGTTCGACGTCGGTGAACAACCGCGTCCGCATGGTCGGTGTCCGCTCGAGCGAGCGACGGAACCGTTCGATGTCGACCAGGTCGATGCCGATGCCGATCATCTGCGGCCCCCGCCGATCATCTGCGGCCCCCGCCGATCATCTGCGGCCCTCGCCGATCGATTGCGGCCGCATTCATCGACGCCAGTGATCGGCGGTGTCGGAGATCGGACCGATCAACAGCTCGGACACGGGCAACTCACCGAGCAGCGACTCGTCGAAGCCGCCCTCGGTCTCCGTGACCCAGTCGACCAGCCGGTCGTACCGCCGGTCGTAGCCCTGGAGCACACCTCGCATCACGCCGACCGGCAGGCGCTCGGGGAGCGCGATGTGGAGCAGCGTGAGGCCGGTCGTCTCGCCGCCCTTCACCTCCGGGATGAACACGACCGTCCGGCCGTCGCTGCGTCCGACCGCAACCAACACCTCGCCTTCGCGTGCGACCCGATGCTTGGTGCCACGCAGCTGCGCACCGTGTTCCACGCGGCTCGGGATGTCCCGCGAGATCCCGCCGCGGTCGATGATCGAGATCATCTCGCCCTCGATGCGGTAGCGCGTGTACCCGCGCACGGCTTCGACCGCCGGATCGAGATCTGCCAACACCTTGAGCGTGCGGTAGCTGAGCACGTCACGGCCCGCCCCGGCGTCGAGGACGGCCTGGACGAGCGCCCGGTCCATGACCCCCTCGTCGCTGCGCGAGATACCGACGGTGACGGTCTTCGCCTGATGCTTGATCGTGTCGACCGGCCGTGTGAGCTCATCGATCGCGTGGGTGAGCGCCGTGACGAGGTCGTCGATCAGTGCCGCAGGACTGCCGACCTTGCCGGAGCTCAGCTGATACTGCTCGACCGCACGCTCGGACAGGACGTCGCGGAACAACCCCGCCAACCGCGTCGCCGTCGAGGCCTCCAACTGGCCGTTGTAGATGCCCGACCGCAGCCCGTCGTCGAACTGCGCGACCGAGGATCGCAACTCGGTCCGCATCGATGCGACGACGTCGTCACCGGAGAGCTGGGCGGCAACCAGCCGCTCGATCGTCTCGCGGGCGGCGCGCAGTGGGAGCGCCGACGCATCGATCGCGAGGGCCGCCTCGTAGCCGAAGAGGTGACCCGCCATGGCCGACAGCACGAACCCGAGTGCCGGATCGACGGGAGGAACGGCGATCGACACCGCCGATCCGTAGCGCGACTCGCCGTCGTTGGCGACGACGATCGGTGTGGCCTTGTGGGCGCTGAAGATCGCGACCTCCTTCGCGACGTCGTCGGCGGTCGATCCGACGAGGCCGGCCGCACAGACGAGGATCAGGGGCTCCGACGACAGGTCGATGTGCTTCTTGTCCTCCGTCGAGTCGCAGGCGATCGACTTGTAGCAGAGTTCGCTGAGCTTGATCCGGACCTCCTCGGCAGCCACCTTGTTCGGACCGTTGCCGACGACCGCCCAATAGCGCTTGCTCGGCGCGAGTCGGGCGGCGACAGCGACCGACTCGCGGCGTGCCAGCACCTCCTGCATGGCGGCAGGCAACTCGCGCAGCGACGTCAAGAGGTCGTGCCGGCGGCGCTCGTCACCGACCCCGGCCGCCTCGGCGATCGCGCACGACACCAGCGCCCCGGCAGCAACCTGCGCGTAGAACGCCTTGGTCGACGCGACGCTCATCTCGACGTCGCGTCCGTCGGAGGTGTACATCACGCCGTCGGCCTTGTCCGTGAGGTCGCTCCCGCGCCGGTTGACGATCGCGATCACCGCGGCCCCGCGTGACCGGAGCAGGTCGACGGTGCGGTTGGTGTCGGTGGTGGTGCCGGACTGGCTGACGGCGATCGCGAGCGTGTCGCTCATGTCGAGGCGCATCGCGAACCCGGACAGCTCGGTGGCGGTGATCGCGTCGACGTCGAGCGTCGACCCGGTGAGCTCGTCGAGAATCGCGGCGGTGCTCTGCCCGGCGACCGCGGCGGTGCCCTGGCCGATCACACGCACCCTGGTGATCGAGCCGGCGGCAAGACGGGCAGCGATCTCCGCCGGGAGTGCCCGTTCGCCGACGTCGGCGACGAGACGACCGCCGCGCTCGGCGATCTTTCCCCGCAGCGTCTTGGCGAAGCTGAGCGGTGCCTCCCCGATCTCCTTGAGCAGGAAGTGCGGAGCGTCGCCACGGTTGATGTCGCGGGTGGTCACCTCGGCGTGCACGACGTCGCTGTCGTCGACCGGGCGCGGCGAACCGTCGTACCCGAGACGGTCGATCCCGGCGAGTTCCCCGGCGTGCTCGCCGTCGAGTACGACGATCTCGCCTCCCTGTTCGCCGTCCATCCGTACGTAGCGCGAGGTCTCCTCGACGACGCCGTAGGGCTCGCTCGCCACGACGAAACAGTCGTCGCCGAGACCGATGTACAGACCCTGTCCGCTCCCGCGCAGTGCCAGGAACAACTTGGACGGCGCCTGAGCGCTCGCCACTCCGATCGCGACCGAGCCCTCGAACTCCGCGACCGTACGCCGGAAGGCCTCGGGCAGGGGTGCCGACGCCGCGTGGCGGGCGACCAGGGTGGGGATCACCTTCGCGTCGGTCGTGATCGTCGGGGCGATGCGCAGCCCGTGGGCGACCCGGAGATCGGCGTGGTTGTCGACGTCGCCGTTGAGCGCGGCCACGACGTACGGCGGCTCGGCTCCACCGGGCTGCTCGAGCTCCCAGGAGTTGAGCGGGTGCGTGTTCGGTTCGCTGATGATGCCGACGCTGGCCCAGCGCGTGTGGCCGAGAATCGTGACCCGGGCCTCGGGTGAGGCGAGCGCTCGGCGCAGGAACGAGTCCGCGACCAACGCAGCCCGCAGCGCCGCGGTGTTGTCGCCGAGTTCGCCGATCTCCGCGGCCGCCTTGTACACGAACGACAGGCACCCGTTGACGGCCACGACCGCCCCCGACTGGAACAGCGGATCGGCCCCGCGCTCCGTGATCAGGGTTGCCAGGGCCTCGTCGTCGATGTCATGGCCCCACACGAGGACCTGCACGCCTGCGGAGTCGCGGCCGCGCACTTCGAGGCGATCGATGCCGGCGAACGCCTGCTGGATCGCGAGGTACCCGGCGAGCTGCGCGCGAGTGGCATCGCGCCCGGCGAGCGCCTCGACGGCGGCCACGGTGCGCAACCGGTCGCTCCGGACGGCCCACAGCGCGTCCTTGAACGCGATCAACCGGGCGTTCGCCGCTTCGAGCGCTTCGGCGTCGAGCGCCTCGCCGGCCGGGCGAACGGCATTGGCGTCGAGTTCGGCCTCGGTCGCGGCGGCATGAGCGTCGAGTCGATCGAGGCGGGCGACCAGCGATGCGACGTCGTCGGGTCGACCGGCCAACGCCAGCACGCCGGGCAGGCCCTTCAGGCTCGCGTCGACGCGATCCACCAGCTCGGTCGCCTCCTCGAGCGACGACGCGGCGACGGCCCGGTCGAGGAGCGTGACGAGTTCGCCCGGGACCGGGGTTTCCCGAGTGGGTGGTCGGCTGACGATCCCGATGATGCCGCACATGGCGAGCCAGGCTACCGACCCCACGACCGGTGGGACCTGCAGTACCGGGCCGGGACCGGGCGAGCCCGATCAGCCGAAGTGTCGGTGAGCGACCGCCGCGAGGTCGTCGGCGGCAGCCTGTGCGGCCTGCGTGGTGGGAGCTTCCACCATCACCCGCACCAGCGGTTCGGTGCCGCTCGCCCGCACGAGTACCCGACCGTGGTCCCCGAGCGTCTCCTCGACTCGGGCGATGTCGACTGCCAGCCGCTCCGCCACGTCGGGCGCACGATGGGCGACCCTGACGTTCACGAGCACCTGCGGCAGCGACTCCATCGCCTCCCCCGCGATCGCTGCCAGCGTGCGGCCGGACCGATGCACTGCGTCGAGCAGCGCCACTGCGGTCAGCACGCCGTCACCGGTCGTGGCATGGTCGGCGAAGATGACGTGACCGGACTGCTCGCCACCGAGCGAATGCCCACCGCTCGCCAAGGCCTCGAGCACGTACCGGTCGCCGACCGCCGTCTCGACGACCTCGATGCCCACCTCGCGCATGGCGAGGCGGAACCCGAGGTTGGTCATCACGGTCACCACCACGGTGTCGTTGCGCAGTTCACCCTTCGCCTTCAGGTCGTTGGCGACGATCGCGATGATGTGGTCACCGTCGACGACCGCGCCGGTGTGATCGACCGCGATCAGCCGGTCGGCGTCGCCGTCGAGTGCCACGCCGACGTCGGCGCCGTGCGCCAGCACCGCCGCGGCCACGTGCGACGGCGCCGTGGCCCCGCAGCCATCGTTGATGTTGCGACCGTCGGGAGCATCCGACACCACCACGACGTCGGCGCCGGCCGCGCGCAGGATCTCGGGTCCGAGCACGTGACCCGCTCCGTTCGCCGTGTCGAGCACCACACGGATCCCGTCGAGGCGTCGCCCTTCGAGGTAGCCGAGCACGTGATCGACGTACGGACGATGATCGACGTCGACCGCCGGGTCGGGCGTGGTCTGTGTCGGCCGCGAGATGTCGGTGCGATCGAGTTCGGCCTCGATCCGTGACTCGACCTCGTCGGTGAGCTTGAGTCCACCGGTCGCGAAGAGTTTGATCCCGTTGTCGTGGAACGGATTGTGCGACGCCGACACGACCGCACCGAGCGCGCCGAGCCGCTGGGCCTCGAACGCGATCGTGGGAGTTGGTGCGACACCGAGCGGCATCACGGTGACTCCGCCGGCGCGGAATCCGGAGGACAACGCAGCCGACAGCGACGGGGTCGACTCGCGGGTGTCGCCACCGATCACCACGACCGGAGCGTTCGTCGATGCCAGCGTGCGGGCCGCAGCAACACCGAGTCGAAAGGCGAAGTCCTCGGTGAGCTCGGTTCCAGCGACGCCGCGGACGCCGTCGGTGCCGAACTTCATCGGATCGGCCAGGTCAGCGCCGGATCAGCGCTTGGTGAACTGCGGTGCCTTGCGGGCCTTCTTCAGGCCGTACTTCTTGCTCTCCTTCTTGCGCGAGTCACGCGTGAGGAGACCGGCCTTCTTGAGGGCGGCTCGGCTCTCGGGATCGAGTTCGACGAGCGAGCGGGCGATGGCGAGGCGCAGCGCCCCGGCCTGGCCGCTGACGCCGCCACCGTGGATCGACGCCGTGATGTCGTAGTTCTCACGGGTATCGGTGACGGTGAGCGCCTCGGAGACGACCATCTGCGACACGGCGGTCGGGAAGTAGGCGTCGAGGGTCTTGCCGTTGATCAGGAACTGGCCGGTGCCCGGGCGGATCTGGGCGCGGGCGACGGCTTCCTTGCGGCGGCCGGTGGTCTGGGTGAGCGGTGCGGTTCCCATGGTTCGGTGTCTTCTCTCAGCGTCTCTTCAGCGGTCGTCGTACGGAACGGTCAGCGGGCCCTGGCGCCCGGGATCTCGAGCGTCCTGGGCATCTGGGCGGCGTGCGGGTGGGTGGGTCCTGCGTAGACCTGGAGCTTCAGGATCTGCTGGCGGCCGAGCGGGCCCTTGGGCAGCATGCCGCGGATCGACTTGCGAAGCGCCTCTTCGGGCTTGCGGGCGTGCAGGTGGGCGTAGGTCTCGGACTTGATGCCGCCCGGGTATCCGCTGTGGCGGTACACCATCGTGCGCTCGGCCTTGCCCGAGGTCATCACGATCTTGTCGGCGTTGACGATGATCACGTGGTCGCCGGTGTCGATGTGGGGGGCGAAGGTCGGCTTGTGCTTGCCGCGCAGGACGCGGGCGACCTCGGTGCAGAGGCGGCCGAGCACGAGCCCTTCGGCGTCGACAACGTGCCATTCACGCTGGATCTCACTGGCTTTGGGGGTGTACGTAGGCATGCCGCAATCTCTGGTCAGTCGGTGGGTGACGTGTGGTCATCCGTCGGTCGATCTGGATCCGTCGAGGATCCGGGGAACCGTGAAATGATACGGCCCGAGATCCCGGCATCCAACCCGTCGCGCAACCGGCCACGATGAGCGCGACCTCCCCACGGAGGGTGACGGCTAGGGTCGACGAGCGACTGCGTCGTCCGACGGATCCGCGGTCGAGAATTTCCTCAAGTTGCCGACAGAGAGGACCGATGAACCCGCATGAGTTCCGCCGACTCGGACCGCACGCCAGCGCGTCCTGACGGCGCGGGCGCGCACCCGGTGTCGATCAATGCCGTGGCCGACCCGGTCTTCGCGGTCGACACCACGGGCGTCCTGCAGTACGCCAACGACGCTGCTGCCGAGGTGCTCGGCTGGGACGCCGTCGAACTCATCGGGACCCAGGTCCTCGAGCTGGTCCATCCCGACGACCTGAACCTCGCCACCGCAGCGCTGGGCACCGTGGTGGCGAAACCGTTCGGAGATCTCATCGCCCTGCGGGTACGCACCGGCCACGGCACCTGGCGGTACCTCGAGCTGCGCGGCACCTTCCGTCACGACGGCGGCGACGATCCACGCAGCGGTTCGATCGTGATCGTCGCTCGCGACGTCACCGAGCGCCACCGGCTCGACTTCGACCAGGGCGACACCGAGGTGTTGCGAGCGGTCATGGCGAACATGCACGGCATGGTCGTGCTCGTCGACGCCGACGGTCTCGTACGCACCGTCAACGGCGCCGTCACGCGTTTCCTCGGCCACGATCCCGAGACGGTTCGCGGTCGATCGATCCTCGACTTCCTCCACGCCGACGACCGCGACCAGGTCCTCGACGCCGCTCAGTCCCTGGGTCCGCAGGAGTCGATCACCCTCGACGCTCGAATCCTGAAGGTCGACGACGAGCCCACGGTGTGCGAGTTCACGGTCAACAACCTGCTCGACGATCCGGTGGTCAACAGCTACGTGGTCAGCGCGCAGATCGCGGCCGCACTCGCCGACGCTCGCGAGCGTGTCGAGTTCCTCGCCCATCACGACGCTCGCACCGGTCTGCTCAACCGCGACGGATTCATGCGGTCGGCCAGCGCGATGATGAAGTCGGGCGGCGGGCTGGGCATCCTGATCGTCGACATCGTCCACTTCCGATCGGTCAACGAGCTCTACGGCGAACCGGTCGGTGATGCGGTGCTGCGGGCCGTGGCGGACCGCATCGACCAGATCCGCTGGCCGGATCTCATCACGGCACGCTTCGGTGGTGACGAGTTCGTGCTGGCCGTGCGCGGGGCGAGCGCAGCCACCGTCGAGCTGCTGCGCGAGCGAGTTCGACGCGACGTCGCCCGTTCGGTCGTGATCGACGGCCAGGAGGTCAACTTCGACATCCGGACGGCCGTCGCATTCGAACCCAAACCACAGGTGCTCGACGCGTTGCTGGTCACCGCGAGCAACGACCTGATGTCGGTGAAGCGGTTCACCGACCCCGACAGCAACGCGATTTCGGTCGACGCCATCAATCAGCGGCGCCAGCAGGTCGACCACCTGCGTCGCGCACTCGACGCCGGCGAGATCCAGCCGTTCTTCCAACCGATCTGCTCGGCTGACGGCAACATCATGGCGATCGAAGCGCTCGTTCGATGGGTGCACCCGGTCCGCGGTGTCCTCGGGGCCGGCGAGATCCTCCCGCTCGCGCAGATGGCAGGTCTCGCCGAAGCGGTCGACGATTGCGTCCTCGAGCAGGCCTTTGCGTTTGCGGCCCAGCTCGCGGACCTCGGCCACGGCGAGGTCGAGGTGCACATCAACATCGACCCGAAGGTGCTCTCGCGTCCGGCATTCGGCGCGACCTTCCTCGATCGCTGCGCCCGGAGTGGGGCGAGCCCCACCCAGCTCGTGATGGAGATCACCGAAACCGATCTGCTGTCGCCGGGTGCGGCGTCGCTCGCCAACATGCAGAAGCTCCGCTTCGCTGGCATCCAGGTGTCGATCGACGACTTCGGCACCGGCTACTCGAGCCTCGCCCACCTCCTGGAGCTCCCGGTCGACGGCGTCAAGATCGACCGCCGGTTCGTCGCCGGGATCGACGTCGATCCGGCCGCCACCAACCTCACGACGGCGATCCTCGGCCTGAGCGAGAGCCTGAAGCTCTCCTGTGTGGCGGAGGGCGTCGAGCAGCCCTACCAACGCGATCGACTGGTCGAGTTGGGCTGTCAGGCGTTCCAGGGCTGGCTGTTCTCGGCCGCGGTGCCGAGTGCCGAGATCATCTCGATGCTGCCGGCGACGAACCCCGCCGAGGCGCCGTCGAGGCCCGGCGTTCAGGCATCCCAGCGTTCACCGCGGTAGTCGACGGAGAACAGCACCAAGCCCGTGGGCGGTGCAACCGGTCCCGCTGCACTGCGATCGAGCGCGGCCAACGTGGCCGGAACGGACTCGGGCGCACGACGACCGAGGCCGATGTCGACGAGCGTGCCGACGATGCTGCGGACCATCTGGTGGCAGAACGAGGTGCCGGTGATCTCGAAGCGGAGCAGACCAGCGAGCGATGCGCCCCATTCCGCGCTGTCGTGCCGAGACCAGTGGGCCACCTGGAGCCGACGCACGAGGCTCGGCTCGTCGTGACCGGCCGCCGGCTTCGGGCGACGGCAGAACGACGAGAAGTCGTGCTCGCCCAGCAACAGTTCGGCGCCGGAGTTCATCGCGTCGACGTCGAGTTCCATCGGAACGTGCCACGTCGTGCGAACGAGCAGCGGGTGCGGCGACGGGTCGTTCCACACGTCGTAGTGGTAGGTGCGAGCCGTCGCCGAGAAGCGCGCAGAGAAGTGATCGTCGACCCATTCGGCCCGTCGCACCGAGATCTCTGGGCCACAGAGGGCGTTGACGCTGCGGCTCAACCGCCGCAGGTCGGTGTCGGCGGGGAGCATCCCGGTCACCACCTGTCCCCAGGCATGGACTCCTGCGTCGGTGCGGCCGGCGCCGACCAGCTCGGCCGGACACCTGGTGACGGTCTCCACCGCTCGGCGGAGTTCCCCCATCACCGTCCGGACTCCGTCGCTCTCCGCGAAGCCGCGGAAGTCGGTGCCGTCGTACGCCAACGTCAGACGGACGTTGCGGACGGGGTTCGTGTCACCCACGACCGCAGATGTCGGCTCAGACGAGTTCGATGCGCGCCATCTGGGCGTTGTCGCCGGCGCGGGGACCCATCTTCAGGATCCGGGTGTACCCGCCGTTGCGCTCGGCGTAGCGCGGTGCCACGTCGTGCACGAGCTTGTAGGTCATCTCCTGGTCGCCGAGGAAGGCCTGGATCTGACGGATCCGATGAACCTGCATCGGTCCCTCCTCCTGGGCCTTCTTGGCCTTGGTGATCAGCTTCTCGGCGATGGGACGCAGGTGCTTGGCCTTGGCCTCCGACGTGGTGATGGCCTCGGCGGCGAACAGCGACGCGGCGAGGTTGGCCATCATGAGTCGCTGGTGGGCAGCAGAGCTGCCGAAGCGGCGGGAGCGGCGTGGCGTGGGCATTGTTCAGTCCGTCTTTCGTGTCCGTGCGTTCGGTCAGCCGCGCAGCGTCAGGCCGCGCTCGTCGAGCTTGGCCTTCACTTCGTCGAGGCTCTTCTGGCCGAAGTTGGTGATGTTCAACAGGTCGTCCTCGGTCTTGGTCAGCAGCTCGCCGACCGTGTTGACCTGGGCCCGCTTCAGGCAGTTGTTGGGACGCTCCGACAGGTCGAGATCCTCGATCGGGAGGTCGAGATCGGGCGAGCTGACCGTGGCGTCGACGAGTTCACCGAGCTCGAGGCCCTGCGGTTCGTCGGACATGCTGGCGACGAGGTCGACCAGCGAGCGCAGCGTGGCGCCGGCCGAGGCGAGGGCTTCCGACGGCATGATCGACCCGTCGGTCTCGATCTCGATCACGAGGCGGTCGTAGTTGGTCGACTGCTCGACACGGGTCGGCTCGACCTGGAACGACACCCGGCGGACCGGGCTGAAGATCGCGTCGATCGGGATGACACCGATCACACGGTTGTCGTCCTCGCGGTTGCTCGACAGGTAGCCGCGGCCCTGCTCGACCGTGAGGTCGATGGCGAGGCGGCCCTTCGAGTTGAGCGTGGCGATGTGGAGGTCCTTGTTGAGGACCTCGACGTCGGCCGGGCACTCGATGTCGCCGGCCGTGACGAGGCCGGCGCCGCGAGCGTCGAGGCGCATCGTGACCGGCTCCTCGGACACCGAGGTGACGACGATGTCCTTCAGGTTCAGGATGATGTCGGTGACATCCTCGGAGACGCCGGCGATCGTGTCGAACTCGTGGAGCGAGTCGTCGAACCGGGCCGTCGTGATCGCTGCGCCGGGGATCGACGACAGGAGGGTACGGCGAAGCGAGTTGCCGAGCGTGTGGCCGAAGCCCGGCTCGAGCGGACCGACGGCGAAACGCTGGCGATGTTCGGACTCCTCACCGAGAGCTTCGATGGTGGGGCGCTGCATGACGAGCATTGGTGCCAGGGACCTTTCAACGACAGGGGATTCGAAACGAGATTGCGGCGGACGTGAAGCGACGGATCACTTGGAGTAGAGCTCGACGATGAGCGACTCGCGAACGGGAACGTCGATGTGCTCGCGCTCGGGGAGGCTGCGGACCGTCACGGCCTTGCCGCCGTCACTCGCTTCGAGCCATCCGACGAGCGAACGGTCGAGCGTGTCGATGTTGTGCTGGATCACGATCATCTTCTGTGCCTTCGGCGACAGCGAGATGACGTTGCCCTGCTTGCAACGGAAGCTGGCGATGTCGACGCGCTTGCCGTCGACGAGGATCAGGCCGTGGTTGACGAACTGACGGGCCTGCGGCCGGCTCGAAGCCCACCCGGCGCGGTAGACGACGTTGTCCAGACGCTGCTCGAGGAGACGGAGCAGGATCTCACCGGTCGGACCCTGCATGCGCTGGGCCTCGACGTAGGTCTTGTGGAACTGCTTCTCGAGCACGCCGTAGATGTACTTCGCCTTCTGCTTCTCCTGCATCTGGGCCAGGTACTCACTGCCGGCGTTGCGGCGACGGGTGCGGCCGTGCTGGCCGGGGGGGAAGGGACGGCGCTCGAGCGCCTGACGGCCCTTCTCGTTCTCGAAGATGTTGACCGACAGGCGACGCGAGATGCGCACCTTGGGTCCGGTGTAACGAGCCATGATTCAGTTGCTCCTCAGCCGCGCCGACGCTTGGGTTGGCGGCATCCGTTGTGCGGAACCGGTGTGACGTCCTTGATCGAGGTGACCTCGATGCCCGTCTGCTGGATCGAGCGGACCGCGGTGTCACGACCCGAACCCGGGCCCTTGACCTGAACCTCGGCGCGACGCATGCCGTGCTCGATGGCGGCCTTGCCGGCCTTCTCGGCGGCCTGCTGGGCCGCGTACGGGGTGCTCTTGCGGCTGCCCTTGAAACCGACGCCGCCCGACGACGCCCAGGCGATGACGTTGCCCTCGATGTCGGTGATCGAGACGATCGTGTTGTTGAACGAGCTCTTGATGTGCACGATGCCCGTGCTGACGTTCTTGCGGTCGCGCTTGCGCGGACGACGGCTCGCGGTCGGCTTTGCCATTACTTCCTCACTGCCTTCTTCTTGTTGGCCACCGTGCGCTTCGGGCCCTTGCGGGTGCGGGCGTTGGTGTGGGTGCGCTGGCCGCGCACCGGCAGGCCCTTGCGGTGACGGACGCCCTGGAGGCAACCGATCTCGATCTTGCGCTTGATGTCGGCCTGCACGTCGCGGCGCAGGTCACCCTCGATCTTCAGGTTCTGATCGATGTAGGTACGGATCCGGTTGACCTCGTCCTCCGTCAGGTTCGAGACCTTCGTGTCGGGATCGAGCTCGAGATCCGTGCAGATCTTCTGCGACGTGGGGAGACCGATTCCGAAGATGTAGGTGAGCGAGATCTCCAACCGCTTCTCGCGGGGAATGTCGACGCCGGCGATACGTGCCATGTGATTACTCCTGTCAGCCCTGACGCTGCTTGTGGCGCGGGTTGGTGCAGATGACCATGATGCGGCGATGGCGACGAATCACCTTGCAGTTGTCGCACATCGGCTTGACGCTGGGTCGTACTTTCATGGTTGCTCTCTACTCGTGCTCATTTGTATCTGTACGTGATGCGACCTCGGGTGAGGTCGTAGGGGGTGAGTTCCACCTGCACCTTGTCGCCGGGGAGGATGCGGATGTAGTGCATCCGCATCTTGCCGGAGATGTGCGCCAGGACTTCGTGGCCGTTGTCGAGCGCGACCTTGAACATGGCGTTCGGAAGTGATTCGAGGATCTTGCCTTCCAGCACGATCGCGTCTTCCTTTGGCTTTGGCAGGGGCTTCTCCTCACTCGTTCTCGGGGTCTGGCGGGGCGGTACCGGGCACGACAGCACACGCTGACGAGCTCGGGGTTGACGAACTTGCACTTCTCGGCCACCTTGGCGGCTTGCGCCACCACGGTGTTCCGCGGTCCGCGAACAGACCGGCGTGTCATGCTAGCGGCGCGATTTCGCAGATCCAATGGCGCGATCCGCCGGAATTCTCGCGGCGTGTGCTATGCGCCCGCCATCTCCGTTTGCGATGCATTCCG
>CAVQJG010000022.1:0-25702 GCA_963712775.1 Ilumatobacteraceae bacterium
TTGGGGCGGCGACTGCTCGAAGCGGGTGTGGTCGACACCGGTCAGCTCGAACGCGGCACCGTGCGCGTCGGCGACATCGAGCATCTGGGACGCCTGTTCGACCGCGATGCGTCCGTCGATCATGATGCCGTGCTCGTCGTCACCGAGACGGCGACCGAGGCGCTGATCGCCGAACTCGCCAATCAGGCCGTCACCACCGTGCGCGTCACTGCGTACCGTCACCACCCCTCGGGTGTGCATCGTTGGTTCGTGGCCCAACTCGATCACGTCGCGGCCACCGGGCCGATGCCATCGGTACCGCAGATCGAGATGGCGGCGGTCGACGAGCTGCCGGGGCTGGACCTCGGCGCCGAAGAACTGACGATCGAATGGGACGAGTTCGACGACGGCCCCACCGACGTCGCGGCGCTGCCGGAGGTCGATGAGTTCGAGCTGGCCATGTTCGACCCGTTCCGTGAGGGAGCGGACACCGAGACCGACAATGGTGCCGACCGTGAGGCCGAGGCAGCCTCTGTCGAGTTCGCCGACCCCTCGCTGGCGGACTCGATCGACGTCGACGTCGACGGTGTCGACGCCGAAGCTTCCGAAGGTGCCGATCCGGAGGTCGACGAGGAGACCATCGACATGGTGCCGGTCGACGACGCCGATTTCCACTTCGAGGTCACTTGGCCCGACGGGACCGAGGAGCCGGTGGCGCTGCCGACCGATGTCGCCGACTCACCCGAGGGGCTCGACCCATCGAACGACGCCCTGGCCTTCGTCGAGACCGACGACGGCGAGCTGCAGTTCGAGATTCCACCCCTGGAGCTGACCGACGACGAGGTGGCGGCCGACGAGGTGCCCGACGACGTCGCTTCGGCCGTCCGGCGGGCGATCGCCGCCATCGAGTCCGCAGCGGGCGCGCCGATTCTCCCGACGGGGGAGACGCCCACGGTCGATGGCGACGTCGATGTCGTCGGCGTGCCCGCCGCTACGGAGATCACGACGCAGTTCGCCACCGTCGAGAGCGAGCCCGTTCCGCAGGGTTTCGGCGGGTTCGCCCCGCCGACGATGGACATGCGCGCCGAGGTGATGTACGCCAAGTTGGAGGAGGCGATGCTGGAGGAGGCGATGCACGAGTCGCCGTTCGACGCTGCTCCCGACGCGGTCGGCGAGCACACTGACTCGGCGCCCATGGTGCCATCGCACGGAGTCGCTTCGGTCGTGTTCGTCGACGAGGAGCCCGAGTCGGAGCCGGCCGACGAGCGCAGCTCGGCGCTGCGCCGCCTGATCGGCAGCCTGCGCCGCAAGGATCACTGATCGGCGTCGTCCGGCTTCGACGCTCGTCGGAGTCGGAAGAACGCCCGCAACAGCTCGGCCGACTCGGCGGCGCGCACACCCGCGGTGACATCGACGCGGTGGTTCAGTCGTGACCCGTCGAGCAGCTCGAACTGGCTGGTGACAGCACCGGCCTTCGGATCGTGGGCTCCGTAGACGAGGCGGCCGAGCCGTGCGTTCACCAGCGCTCCGGCGCACATCGGGCAGGGCTCGAGGGTCACGAACATCGTGCAGTCGTCGAGCCGCCACTGCCCCAAGCGGGTTGCAGCGTCGCGCAACGCCAGGATCTCGGCGTGGGCGACCGGATCGTGGGACAGCTCGCGTTCGTTGTGGCGAGCGGCGATCACCTCGCCATCACGCACGACGATCGCCCCGACCGGGACGTCGTCGTGTTCGAGGGCGGCACGCGCCTCGGCGAGCGCGAGCCCCATGAACTCGTCGACCTGCATGTCCTGGGGCCGCATGGCGGAGGGAGTGGGATTCGAACCCACGGAAGGTTGCCCTTCACACGCTTTCCAAGCGTGCCGATTCGGCCGCTCTCGCATCCCTCCTCGAATCCCGTCGTCACCGGGTGGCGACGGAACCGCCTGCGCAGGCTAGCTGGCGAGCGGGCCAACCCCATCGGGTGATCGCCGACGGAAGCGATAGGATGTCGCCCGGCGGTCCGCCGTCGAGTGAGGTGACGACCGGGTCCTGTGCAATGGGCGCCCGTGAACCAGGTCAGGACCGGAAGGTAGCAGCCTTCATCGGCATCGTCCGTGTGCCGCAGATCGCCTGGTCGTCACCTCAGTCGACGGTCGTCACGTCTGGGGCCCAGACCCCAGACGTGACAGGCCGCTCGACCTTCTACTGAGCCAGGCGCTGTGCGAAGGCAAGCAGTTCGGGGGCGCCGATCTCGGACGCGACCGCAGCGAACTCCTCCGTCGGGCCCCTCCAGCGCCAATCGTCCACGCTGCCGACGTCGATGTCGGTGGCCACCGTGGCGATCTCGCGGAACAGCACCGCATCGGCGAACTGCGCCCGGAGCGTTGCCGAGAGCTTGGCGGCGCCGCGCAGGCCGGTGACGTCCCACTGGCCCGCCGCTGCCGGGATCTGCTCGAGATGGCCGTAACGAGCCAGCACGAGCCCGGCACTCTTCGCCCCCCACCCCGGGAGACCCGGGAATCCATCCGCCGTGTCGCCGACGAGCCCCAGATAGTCCGGGATCGACTCGGGCCCCACCCCGAACTTGGCGCGAACCGCGTCGGCATCGATGATCTCGCGCTTTCGCCGGTCGAACTGCACGACGCGGTCGCCCCGCACGCACTGCCCGAGATCCTTGTCGGGGGTGACGATCAGAACCTGGGCGACTCGTTCGTCGGCATCGGCAACGGCGGCCGCCGCGCCGAGTGCGTCGTCGGCCTCGTACTCCACCATGGGCCAGACCGTGAACCCGGCTGCAGCGAGCGCCCGCTCCATCACCGGGATCTGCCGGAGAATCGCCGGATCCATCCCCTCCGAGGTCTTGTAGCCGCCCCACAGTTCGTTGCGGAAGCTCTCGATCGTGTGATCGGACGCGACACCGATGTGGGTGGCACCGTCCTCGATCAACGCGAGTGTCGAAGCAACCACCCCAGCGGCGCCGGCGAACGGGCCGCTGTCGGCGTGGCGCGATGCCGACCCGAAGTGCTGGCGGAACAGTTCGTAGGTGCCGTCGACGAGATGCACACGCATGGACGGGACGTTACGTCGCCGCCCGCACAGGGCTGTGCACGGACTCTGTCAACTCCGCCTCAGCGAACTCTCAAGATCCGCAGATGGGCTGCCGATAGAGACCTGGAACCCGACGCCAGGCAGCTGGTGCCCCGAACCCGAAGGACCACGTGATGACCGATCAGCTCGAAGCACTCCGCTCCAGCATCGTTGCGGCCGTGCAGCAGGAGTTGACCCGCTACAACGAGGTGGTCTCGGGCGAGATCCAGCGGTTGCGGGCGGAACTCGCCTCCGAGCGCGCCGCCCGAGTGCACACCGAGGAACAGCTGATGACGCTGATGCCGGCGGTCGAGCGGTCGCAGGCGTCCTATCAGCACGAGATCCAACGGGCGCTCGACGCCCGCCTGGCAGAACACACCATGGCCGCCAAGCGTCGCCAGGACGAAGTCGATGCCCGGATCGGTCGCATCGTCGACGAGACCAACATCGGGCTGACGGCAGCGGTCGCGTCCGCCGCCCAACCGATCGTCAAGCAGCTCGAACAGCGACAGGATCAGTTCGAAGTCGATCTGGCCAACGTGGACCGCAGCGTCCGCAGGTTCGACGACCAGGCCGCGAAGATGGTGCAGCACTTCAACCTGATCACCGAGGCCACCGAGGCCCGGATGGACGAGGTGTCGGCACAGGTCGCAGGCGAGATCGACAGTCGACTCGCATCGCTCGCGACCCGCCTGGACGAAGTGTCGGCGCAGGCCGCTCGTCAGCAGTCCGAGGTCGCCAACGTCGTGGCCAGCAGAGTCGAGCAGGCCGAGTCACGCATCAACGAACGGCTCCTCACCGCCGAGGCCCGCATCAACGAGACCCTCGGACAGCGGATCGCCGACACCGACGCCTACGTCGGTCGTGTCAGCGCCGGCCTCGACGAAGCGGTCACGATGCTCAACGACCGCATCGCCGGAAGCGAATCTCGCTTCGCCGATGTCGACGCCGCACTGGCGGCGATGACGGCGAAGTTCGCCAGCATCGACGTCGACGCCATCGACGAGATGAAGGACCGCATGACCGGTGTGGCCGGTCAGGTCGAGCTGATCCGCATCGACAACGAGCGGTTCCAGGAGTCGATGGGCGACTCGTTGGACAAGACCAACCTGCGCCTCGTGGAGCTGGAGGAACAGGTCCAGGAACAGCATCTCGACGTCGAGACCGCCGTACAGCTCGAACGTCTCGAAGAGGTCGAACGAGCGTTGATCGCCCTCGATCCGAACCAGTTCGTCCGCAAGGGCGAGGCCGGCGGCCCCGTGGCGTCGACACCTGTCGATGATGCCGAACTGACGGCCGGGAGCGCCGACGCCGACGAGGCCGTGCAGCGGGCGCTTGCGGCGATGGGCCGTCCCGGGATGTCGTCGCCACCTTCGGAAGGGACACCCACGCCATCCACCCCACTGTCCGCCCCGACGCCGTTCAGCCCTCCCGTGAACGCACAGCACTGAATCGAAAGATCGACTGATGGCACTTCGCAAGACACGCCCCGACGACATCGCTGCTGCCGGCGGCTCCAACGGGAGCGCCGCCACGGCGCTCGCCGAGCCGCCCGTGGCGGGCCCGTCCCCCGACGAGTGTGCCGCGGTTGGTCAGGTGCTCGTGCAGGCCGGCCAGATCCAGCCGGACAGGCTCGCGTCGGCGCTCGAGGAGGCGAACGGCGACCTGCTCGAGCTCGTCTCCAAGCTCCTCAGCCACTACGGCGTCGCCCGCAACGACCTCTCACAGGTGGTCGCTGCGGTGTGTCAGGTGCCGCTCGCCGACGCCTCGCTCGTCGAGCTCGACGAGGAGATCGTCACCCGGTTCCCCGAGGAAGTCGCCCGCGTCCACAAGGTGATGCCGATCGCCGACGAGAACGGCCTGATCGTTCTCTACGCCGCCGATCCCTCACCGTGGCGGCGGCAGCAGGTCGAGTCGGCCACGGGACAGCGCTTCGCCTGGAAGGCATCCGACGAGAAGACGGTCACGTCGTTCATCGAGCAGATGTACCGCTCGACGGCCGACGTCGACCACATCGTTGCCGCGTTCGCCGCGGAGGACGACCAGCGGCAGGTCGCGGACACGATCGCCGAGGTCAACCTCGACGACCAGGCGCCCGTGGTGCAGCTCGTCGGCAAGATCGTCGGCCAGGCGCTGCGTGACCGCAGCTCGGACATCCACATCGAACCCCTCGACGACCGGTTGCGCATCCGCTTCCGCGTCGACGGCCACCTCATCGAGGCCTTCTCGCTGCCTCTGTCGGCGCACAACGCACTGATCAGCCGCCTCAAGATCATGTCGGAGATGAACATCGTCGAGAAGCGGGCTCCTCAGGACGGCCAGTTCTCCACCAAGGTCGACGGCCGCCCGATCGACGTTCGCGTTTCGTCGGTGGCCACCGTGTTCGGCGAGAAGATCGTCATGCGTCTGCTCGACAAGTCGAAGTCGATGGTCAGCCTGGGCCAGCTCGGCATGCCGTCAGAGACCTACAAGACCTATTCCAAGCTGGTGCATGCACCGTTCGGCATGGTCATCTGTGCCGGCCCGACGGGGGCCGGCAAGACGACCACCCTGTACGCCACGCTGCTCGAGATCAACTCGACCGGCAAGAACGTGACCACCGTGGAAGACCCGGTGGAGTACGTGTTCCCTGGCATCAACCAGGTGCAGACCAACACCAAGGCGGGTCTCACGTTCGCCACCGGTTTGAAGGCCCTCCTGCGACAGGACCCCGACACGATTCTCGTCGGCGAGATCCGCGACGCCGACACCGCTCGCATCGCCATCCAGTCGGCCCTCACCGGACACTTCGTGCTGTCGTCGCTGCACGGCACCGACGCCGTTGCCGCTCTGCACCGACTGCTCGACATGGGCATCGAGGCCTTTCTCGTCGCCTCAGCGATCGTCGGCGTGGTCTCCCAGCGTCTGCTGCGCAAGATGTGCGAGAACTGCAAGGAGCCGTACACGCCCGGCGCCGAGGAACTCGCCGTGTTCCGCCAGCACTCCGGCGGCAGCGACAAGACCGTCTTCTACCAGGGCAAGGGCTGCAGCTACTGCTCCAACACCGGCTATCGAGATCGAATCGGTGTGTATGAACTGCTCCGCATCACCCCGGAGATCCGCCGCCTGATCGTCGGTTGGGCGACCACGGAGGAGCTGCGGCGTCTGGCAGTTGCTCAAGGTATGCGCACGATGCTCCGAGAAGCAATGCAGATGGTCGAAGACGATGTCACGACCGTCCCCGAAGTCGTCCGAACCCTGTTTGCCCACTGAACACGAGAGACACGGAGCAGATCATGCCCAAGTTCGCCTACGCCGCCGTCGACACCACCGGCTCGCCCGTCGAGGGGGTGACCAAGGCCGACACGATCGGCGCTGCGCGCGCGATTCTCGTCGAGCAGAACCTGTTCCCGACCAAGATCGAGGAACGTCGCGGGATGCTCGACTTCGAGCTCACCAAGGAGAAGGTGAAGAAGAAGGAGCTGATGCACTTCACGCGTCAGCTCGCCGTGTTCGTCAAAGCGGGCATTCCGATCACCGACGCGCTGATCACGATCGGCGACGAGACCGAGGACGTGGCACTGCGGCGTGCGCTCGGCAACCTGGTCGACGACCTGCGCAACGGTGGGCTGTTGTCGGCCGCCGCGGCCGGTCATCCCGAGGTGTTCCCCGAATACTACGTCGGCATCCTGCAGTCGGCCGAACTCACCGGTCAGCTCGACACGGCTCTCGAGAGTCTGTCCGACTATCTCGAACGGGAGATCGAGACCCGCTCCAAGGTCGTGTCGGCATTGTCGTATCCGATGGTCGTGATGGTGATGGCGATGATCACCGTCCTGATCCTTGCTGGCTACGTGCTCCCTCAGTTCAAGCCGCTCTTCGAGGAACTCGGTGCCGAGCTCCCGTTGCCCACCAGGATGTTGTTGGCGTTCTCGCGGCTCTTCACGGACCTCTGGTTCATCACTGCAGGCTTCTTCCTGGTCGTCATCGGCACCTTGCTCTTCCTCTTCAAACACCCGACCGGCAAGCTCTGGAACAATCGTCTGGTTCTCAAGCTCCCGGTGATCAAGGGCATCGTCGACTACTCGATTCTCGAACGGTTCTGCCGGATCCTGTCGGCGATGCTCGCCGCGGGCGTTCCGCTACCGGAGGGTTTGAAGACCACCACGGACGCCACCAGCAACATCGTGTACAAGGAACGCCTCGAGGTCGCCCGGGCGCAGATGCTCGAAGGCCAGGGGTTCGCCCAGCCGCTGATCGACACCGAGCTGTTCCCCGGTGCGGCCAAGCAGATGTTCAAGGTCGGCGAGGAGACCGGCACGCTCGATCAGCAGCTCGCCGTGGCGAGCATCTACTTCGATCGGGAGCTCGAGAGCCGCATCAAGAAGTTCACCACCATGTTCGAGCCGCTGATGATCATCTTCGTCGGCCTGATCGTCGGTTTCGTCGCCGTGGCGCTCGTGTCGGCCATGTACGGCGTGCTCAACGGGACCAAGGGTCAGATCTGACGAATGTGTCAGCGCACGAGAACGAAGTCGACGAAATGCTGACCCACGAAGATCGCCACGATGGTGCCGAAGGCCAGGAACGGCCCGAACGGCAGCGCAGTGCGCCGACCGGCGCGGTTGATCGCCATCATCGCGACGCCGACCACGGCGCCGGTGATGAAGCCGAAGAACAGACCGGGCAGCACGATGCCGGGGTTCAACCAGCCGAGGAACATCCCGAGAAGCGGGGCGAGCCGCACGTCGCCATCGCCCATGCCGCCCCTGCTCACCGCGTAGATCAGCCACATCGTACCGAGCGCAATGGCCGCGCCGAGCAGGGCCATCCAGATGCGCTCGGGCTCGTCGATGACCACGGCGGCGACCACCAACGCACCGCCACCGAGGAGCATCCCGGTGTAGGTGATCTCGCGCGGCAGCCGTTGCGTTCGCAGGTCGATCCAGGTGAGCGCCACGAGCGTGGCGCACAGGATCCAGTACGCCGGGATCGCGGCGCGGGTGTCGTCGAAGCGGACCACCATCAACACGAACAGCGCCGCGGTCGTCAGCTCCAACACGACCGGCTCGATACCGATCTTGGCCCCGCACTGTCGGCACCGGCCCCGAAGCGCGGCCCAGCTGAGGACGGGCACCAGGTCGAGTGGACCGAGGCGGAGACCGCACGAACCGCAACGGCTCGGTGGCGCCATCACCGAGCCGCCCTGCGGTACCCGATCCACCACCACCGTCAGAAACGAGCCGATCAGCAGGCCGGCCACGACGGCGAACACGATCAACAGAGAAAAGCTCATCAGCAAGTGTGGCCCTCGAACACGCCCTCGTGGCGTCCGTCGGTCCGAGTGGGAGGTTAGTCAACCATGTCCAATCCAGATCCGATGCTCGAGATGCTCCTCAAGGCGACGGTCGATTCCGGCGCGTCCGACCTTCACCTCACGGTGGGTCGGCCGGCCACGGCGCGTCGGGACGGCGTGCTCGTCTCGTTCGAGAACGTGCCCGTGCTCGCCCCCGACGAGGTCGACCGGATGGTCTACTCGTTGCTCGACGAGCGCAAGCTGGAGGAGTTGCGTCGTGACCGTCAGGTCGACTTCTCCTTCGGCCTCGCCGGTGTGGGTCGCTTCCGCGCCAACGCCTTCCGCCAGCGCAACAACCTCGCGCTGGCCCTGCGTGTCGTGCCCTACCGGGTGCGCACGCTCGAAGAACTCGGCGCGCCTGGGGCGTGTACCACGCTGCTCAACAAGCCCTACGGCATCGTGCTCGTGGTGGGTCCGACCGGTTCGGGCAAGTCGACGACGTTGGCCGCGATGATCGATCGGATCAACGACACCAAGCCGGTGCACATCCTCACCATCGAGGATCCGGTGGAATACATGCATCATCACAAGATGGCGATGGTCAACCAGCGAGAGGTGGGCACCGACGTCGAGTCGTTCACCGACGGACTGCGCAGCGCACTGCGTGAAGACCCCGACGTGGTGCTCCTCGGCGAGATGCGCGACCTCGACTCGATCCAGATCTCGCTGTCGCTCGCCGAGACCGGCCACCTGGTGTTCGCCACGCTGCACACCAACGACGCCGCTCAGGCGCTCGACCGCATCATCGACGTGTTCCCGGGCGAGCGGCGCGACCAGATCCAGATCATGCTGGCCGGTGCGCTCCAAGGCGTCATCTCCCAGCGTCTGCTCCCCGCCATCGGCGGCGGTCGGGTCGCCGGCTACGAGGTGATGGTGGCCAACGAGGCGATTCGTAACCTGGTGCGCGAGGGCAAGTCTCGTCAGATGCGCAACATGATCGCGACCGGTGCCGCCGAGGGCATGCAGACGATCGAGATGGACCTCGCTCGCCTCGTGGCGGCCGGGTTGATCACGATGGAGACGGCGATGGAGTCGAGCCAGTACCCCAAAGAGGTGCAGGCGCAGCTCGCCACCGCCCGGGCCCAGATGCACGCCCAGGCAACCATGTCGACCGGTCAGGCCGGCTCGTCGGGCTCCGGAACGTACGCCGGCCAGGAGATGGCTCCACCCCCGGTGCCGTCGGCCAACGGCTCCTGAACCGCGCTGATCGAGCATGGTCGCAAAGAAGCCCCCGTACAAGAACATCGCCGGCGTCACACCGTGTCCCGGCGGTTGGCTCATCCTGCCCGCGCGTCTGGCGGGCATCACGGTCGCGGCCGAGGAGGCGTTCGTACTGCGAAAGCTGGTGGAGGTGCTCGACTTCCGCCCGACGTTCGAGGCGGCAGCGATCAACGCGCCGATGGGGCTGTTCGACGGCCCGTCGGGTCAGTACCGACCGTGCGACCGTGAGGCGCGCGACTACGTCGGTTGGCCGCGAATGGTGGCGATCAACGGCACCCCGAGCCGAGATGCCATTCGAGCATCGAACGGTGAGGCACGCCGGATGGAACCGTGGATGACCAAGCACGACCTCCGACGCCTGCGCTGGCTTCGCGAGGCCGAGCGGGAGCTGCAGCCCTACCATTCGCGCAGCTTCTTCTCCGCCAACCCCGACGTGTCGTTCACCGTGATGAACTCCGACGTGCCGCTGACCACCTCGCCGTACCATGAGGACGGTCGCCTCGAACGCCTCGAGTTGATCCGTCAGCGTCTGCCCGGCGTCGACGAGGTCGCGACCCGCACACCACCCGATGGCGCCGCCAGTGTCCATGTGTTGATGGCTGCTGCGTTGCTCTTCACCGCTCGCAGGGGCTCGGGTCGAGCGATCAGCCGCATGCCGATCGATCCCACGTGGGACGAGACGGGCATGCGCATGGAGATCGTCCGCTGATTCGGTGACCCGGCCTGGTGGGCCACGCCGCCGGGCGGGGGTCAGGCCTCGAGGGAGAGGTCGGCGATGGGACCGCTCAGCGGACCATGGGCCTGGTGATCGATCACTGGAGCCGGCATGTGCTGCTCGAGTGCCGTCGACGCGGGCTCGCTGACAGGAGCGGGTGCCGGTTCGACCTGTGCGTCAGCGTCGGCGGGAGCGGCGCCCCGGACGTCCCCGACAGTCGGTGGATCAGTCGGGGCGAAACGTTCGAACATGACGGTGATGGCCTCGGCGAGCGATTTCTGCCGCTGCAGGCAGTCGTCGAGCCCCTTGCGGATCTGGGCGAAGGAGTGCTCGAGCGCATCGAGGCGGACCGACACATCAGGTGCCGAGCCGGCGGGCGCCCGTCCGGTGAAGGAGGAGATGCGGTCGGCGCGTTCACGCTCGATGAGCGAGGTGACGCGTTGTTCGGAGCGCTCGGTCGCGGCCCTCGCCTCGGAGCGGGCGAGCTCCACCTGCTCCTGCGCGATCTGGGCGTACGTGGCGAGCGAGGTGAACTGGCTGTTGATCTGCGCTTCGACCTGCTCGACTCGGTGCTGCAGTTCGTCGACCTCGACGGCTTTGGCAGTCGCGGCCTCGTCGCCGAAGAATCCGTCGATCGCGCTGGAGTCGAGTGTGTCGGTGTCGTCGTGTGGCTTGCCGAACATCTTCATCGTTCCTGTAGGAGGTGCGCCGCGGGCTGCGAGCGCCTGTTCTTCTATCGGCCGGCCTTGTCCCGCTCTTGAGAGCGACGTGACGAGTTGTTGATCTTTGGTGCATTTTCGATTTTGTGCTCAAGATCGATCGCGGAACGCCGAAGAACTCTGTGCGCAACGGGAGCTGGTTCTCACGGAGCGCATTCGTGAGACAACAGCTCCCCCGGGAGCACCAACCAAAGAGCGGAAGGAAACCATTCACATGGAAAACAAGCAGGACAAGGGTTTCACCCTCGTGGAACTCCTCATCGTCATCGTCATCCTCGGCATCCTCGCCACCGTCACCGTGTTCGCGGTCCGTGGCATCACCGACCAGGGCCAGACCTCGGCGTGCAACGCCGACGAGAAGACCTTGACCGTTGCTCTCGAGGCGTACTACGCCCAGGAAGGCAACGACGCCGGCGATGCAGCGGACGAAGCCACTCTCGTGACGGAGGGACTGCTGGTCAGCGAGTCCGCTTCGTACGACATCAGCGGTGGTGCCGTCGATATCGCGGACGATGCTTCGTACCAGGCGGTCGCCGGGGGAACCGACTCCAACCCCTGCGCCTGATCTGTCACTGACCGATCACGCAATCTGATCGAAGACCCCGCCTTCGGGCGGGGTCTTCGTCATTTTCCGGCGCTTCGCGTCCGAGGGCTGGGGTCGGTTGGTCGGGTAGATCCCGGACGCGTCGGAGGGGCCCGGCAATTCTCGGTGATGTTCGAAGTCATCGAGTTGCGAGCAGCCCGTGCTCGGAAACGCGGTCGGTGCTGGTGCGACGACAACGCCGAGATCGGCGCCGCCCGATGCGCGTTGACAAATCGAGCAGCTCGTTGGTCGACGTTGCAGGTGGGCCGCAACGGTCGAGCGGTGTCTGACGTTGCGAGATCTCCGCTGCCGCTGGCACACCGTGATGGACGCCGTCGTCGTCATTGGTGAACAACTCATCGACCACCCCGACCGCATCGGCGCCGTCACCGCGCTCGGCCTCGACGAGATGCTGTTCGCCCGCATCGGACGGTTCCGCAACCAGTCGTGGTCGACGCAGATCGTTGACGTGCGCCGAGGCCAGCTCCTTGACGTCGTGCCAGGTAGATCAGCACCCGAGCCGTGCCGCTGGCTCGCCGGACAACCCAGGCGTGGCTGGACCGGATCGAATGGGCCACGCTCGACCTGTTCGCCTCCTATCGCACCGTGTTCGACACGACTATCCCGCACGCCACCCAAGTCGCGGACCCGTTCCACGTCGCGCAGCTCGCCAACCGGGCCCTCGATGAGTGCCGACGCCGCGTGCAGAACGAGACCTGCGGACACCGCGGTCGACGCGACGACCCGCTCTACCGAGCCCGGCGGCGACTGACGATCGCCCGGGAACGACTCTCCGATGACCAACACGCACGTGTGCTCGGTCTGCTGCGTGCCGGCGACCGCAGACAAGAGGTGTGGTTCGCCTGGAACGCGAGAGAAGTCGTCCGGCAGATCTACGACCACGCTGCCCCCGAACTCGCGGAGGAATGGGTTGACGCGATCAGCCGCGACTTCACCTACTTCACCATGCCGCCCGAGGTCCGTCGCCTCGGACGCACCATCGCGAAGTGGGCTGCACAGATCTGCGCGGGGCATCGCTCCCACGTCTCCAACGGACCGCCGAAGCGGCCAACAACTTGACCAAGCGCATCGAGCGGGTCGCGTGCCGAGTTCGATCACGCCAGGGTGAGACCCGTGATGTCGTCAGATTGAGGTGATCTCGGCGGCGAGTTCGAGGACGGTGTCCTCGGGGAAGCGGCCGACCCAGCCGGTGACGATCGTGCCGTCGGGGGTGAGGAGGATGGCGGTCGGCTGTGAGCTGACCCCGAGTTCGATCCAGGACCGGAACGACTCGTCCCACAGCATCGTGAACGTGGTGCCGTAGTCCTCGACGAACTCCTCGGCCTCACCGAGGCTGTCCTGGGTACCGAGACCGATCACGGTGACCTCGTCTGCATGTGCTCGAGCGAACTGCTCGACGTCGGGGGCTTCCGACCGGCAGGTGGGTCAATGCGGTGCGTACATCCACAGCAGGATCGGAGTGTCGGCCGGCGCCACGTTGCGCAGGTTGACCTTGTTGCCGAGCGTGACGTTGTCGACGACCACGTCGGGCAGCTGGTTGGCGACGACATCCGCTGCGGGATCGAGTTCCACTTCGTCAGGTGGTGCCGGAAGCGCCGTCCCACCGCTCGACTCACTCGACGAGGAGTCGCTGCTGCCACATGCAGCGAGCACGAGCGCCCCAGCGACCACGACGGTCGCCGCGCGCCGTCGACGCGAACGGGAGGTTGCGACGTCTCGCATCGAGCCAGTGTGGCCCGGCCCCGGAGCGAAACGGCCCCGGTTCACCGAACGTTTCGTTCGACCGCACGCGTTACGCCAGGGGTCAGACCCCCGGCGTAACAGGGTCAGGAGAGCAGTTCGTGGCGGAGGTCGAGCAGCTTGGGGGAGGGTTCGCCGTCGGACCAGGGATCGGCCATCACGACCCGCTCGTACGACTCCCACTCCTGGCGCACACCGGCGAGGTCACCGGAACGAGCGTGGGCACGCATGCGCAGCCCGATCAGCTCCTCGTGACCCGGCAGCACCTTGAGACCGTGACCGGTCGCCCAGAACACGCCGTCGGTGTCGCCGAGCGACAGCGCATGCGCGGCGAAGTCGGTGGTCGCGGTGATCGCGAGGAGCACGAGGTTCGACGTGATGCCCTCGGCGTCGGGCCACAGGTAGCTCGTGCCGGCGAACGGCATGTCGCGGATCATCGCCACCGCTGGTCGCAGCGTGTCGATCGCCTGTGCGGGTGGCTGCAGCCGGGCGGCGGCGACACGTTCGTCGACGAGGTCGGCGTCGGTGACCACGGCGTCGTGCAATGGCAGTTGCTCGGTCAGGGTGCGTCCCACCCACTCCTCGCCATCGGGCGGCGCCACCAGCCGGGCGAGCCCGCGCCGGGCCTCCGACACGACGTTCGCGAACGTCGCGTCGCGCACGTCGAGCTCCCACAGCGCCGTGCGCGCCCCGGATCGCGTCGATCGATCGCGGTGGGTGGCCAGCCACGCGATCAACTCGACCGTCTTCGAGCGTTCGAACCGGCCGGGGTTGCCGTCGAGGTCGCGCACCTCGATCCCTCCCAGGAGTCCCACCACGATGCGGTGGTCCATCGGTACGAACGGCGGCACCACGTCGATGACGTCGTGCACCCGAGCTCGGTCACCTCTCTCCGGTGACTGCGGCGCATCTTCCGCGCCGGAATCGTCCCAGGTGAGCTCGTCGACCGCCCCGAGGTCGATCGGCTCCAACGGTCGACCGGCATCGACCAGCACCTCGTCGATGGCCGCGAGGTCCTCTGCCGTCAACCCGACGGGCGTGAGCTCGATCGAGGTCCCGAACCCTTCCAGCGTCCACCGGCCAGCCACTCCCACGAGCCTGACCGGAGCGTCGGCCAGCACGCCGGGCGCAACCGCGACGACGAGGCCGACACCGTGTCCGCCCGCCGGGAGCCCCCGTTCCTCCACTCCCGTCGAACCCGCCGTGGTGTCACCGAGCAGCACGATCGCCGGTTCCCACATCTCGCCACCGGTGCGCAGCGACCGCAACTCGAAGGTGGTGTGCTCCTGATCTGCCGTCGTGCCGACCAGGGCGTCCGCGAGCTCCAGCCCCTCGTCGAGCGAGTCGGCCCGATGCGCGTTGCGGTGTCCGAGCAGTGCCTCGGGAGCCAGTGCGACGCCGATCAGATGGGCGACCTCGGCGTACATCGACGACGCCAACCCGGCGGCGAGCCCGGTGATCACCTCGTCGGCCTGATCCGGTCGGGCCTCGACGGTGAGGACGCCGCACGCCTCGATGTCGACGAGGACGTCGTCACCGGCGTCGTTCACCCCGAGTTGTGCGAGGGCCACGCACGGCATCCCCACGCGTCGCGCATCCTCGCCGAGGAGCTCGATCGGAACCTCGGCCGCGAGCTGCCACTGCTGACCGGCACCACTCGTCGGACTCCAAGGCGGTGGCAGCGCAACCGTCGCCGTCGTGCGGATCTCCACGTCGCCGTCGATCGACACCCGCACCCAGCCGATCTGGGCGCCGGTGCCGATCATCGACCACGCCGCCGCCCGACAGGCGACATCGACGCGCAGCGCCCGTTCGCCGGCATCGACCGCCCGGAGGCGGCGCTCCGTGGCCATGACTCCTGGACGCGGCTCGGGAACTCGATGCCGAGGTCGCGCCGCCCGCAACCGCTGCCGACGGCGGACGCCGACGAGCGCGAGGATGCCGGCGGCGAGCAGCGCGGCGTGTTCGAGCCGGATCGGCGACGGAGCGTCCGGTGACGTCGTCGGAGGCTCGTCGGCACCCTCGGCTCCGTCACCGATCGGCACGACGGTCGTGGTCGTGGTGGTCGTGCTGTTCGTGGCCGTGGTGGTGGCCGCGGTCTCGTTCGTGTCCGGCGTGGGCTCGGTCGACTCCTCCGGTACGAGGGGAAGCGGACCGGTCGCCTCCACCTCCGGTGCAGTCGGTTGCGGAGCCTCGACGTCGTCGGGAACCTCCTGTGTCGACGAGGGCGCTGGTGTCTCGCTCGGCGCAGCGGTCGGGGGCTCGGCCGACGGATCGGGCACCTCGTCGCCGAGTTCGAGGTTCCAGCCGGGCAGGATCAGATCGGGATCGTCGAAGGTCCTGCCACCGCCCATGTCGTCACCGGCGTTGCGATCCCAGATGTCGGTCCACCGCGTGGGATCCCCCAGTTGCTCGTCGGCGATGTCCCAGAGCGTGTCGCCCCGCCGCACCTCGTAGACGTTGCTCACCACCACCGTGACCGGCCCGTCCGACGGCTCCGCCACCGGCGCGGCGGAATCGGCGAATTCGCTCGGGATCTGCAGCACCCATCCCGCCTCGACGTATGCCGCATTGGTGAAACGCCGACCCGGGGCCATCGTGGCGCCGAGGTTGGCCTCGACGATCGCGTCGGCGATGACGATCACGCGGGCGCCGTCACCTCTCGCCAGGCCCTGCGCGATCGAGTAGATCGACTCCCCCGGCCGCACGACGTGCGTGTGCACGGACGACGGAGCGGTCTCCTCCGATGCCGGAAGCGCAGTCGGAGTATGGCGGGGCTGCGCGACCGTGGTCGGCGCGTCGCCGAGCGACGTGACCGGTGGACGAGGGACCGAGGCGACGCTGACGGTCGACGTGAGCATCGGCATCACGACCAGGAGACCGGCGGCGATGAAGTGGGCGATGCGCTGCGCCCACCCGAGTCCGCGCACCGACGGCATCGCCAGTCCTCGGTGCCGCACGAGGTGGACGATCTCGAACACGGTGGTCGCGACGACGATCACCACCGCGACCCAGATGGCGCACAGGCAGAGGCGGATCAGCGCATCCACGACCGTGTCGTCGGCGACCGGCTCGGACAGGGTCGAACCGGTGCCGCGGGCGAACCATCGCCACGGTGGGTCCACGCCCGCCAGGGGGTTGGCCGACCCGAACCTGGCCTGCGACGCAGCGACGGCGCCGAGAGGCATCAGGACCGCGACGACGACGAACGCGCCCAGCGCCGTGACGAAGCGACCGAGTTCGTGCCGGTCGCGTCGCATCATCCCTCCCCTCGCGGCGAGCGTGCCGTCTGTCGTCGACTCCTCCGATGTCCGCCGTCCATCTCGCCAGTGGGCGCCCGACCCGGACGGAGGGAACGTCGGGGCGGAAGCAACCGCCGACACCGGGTGGCCGTCGAGGTCACGGCGCGCGCTCCGCCCGGACGGTTCCGGCGCCCGTCACGGTGATGCTGCCGTCGGTGATCGTGACGGTCACCGACACCGTGTCGGCGGTGACGTCGATCGAGCTGATCGAGCCGTTCACGTCGTAGCTCGCGAAGAGGCCCTCGGCGGTCCGCGTTGCGGCGACCCGTGCCGCGTCGGCGTCGATCGTCACCGCTCGATTCGTCGTGCGCAGCTCGCCGATCGACGTCGCCTGTGCGCCCGATCGAGCCGCCTGGAAGGCGATCGACTGTGCCGCGGAGCGGTTCGAGACGCCGCGATCGACGTCGCGTGCGAGCCACACCAGCCCGAGGAAGGTGAAGGCGAAGATGAGCGCCACCCCGGCGACGAGCCCGGCACCGCGATCGCCGTGCAGACGTTCCCGCCGGTTCACGGCCCACCCTCCGTGGCGCGGAACGGATCGATCGCGGCGAACGCCGTCGCCGTGGTCGGCCCGGTCGACGGCGGGTCGACCAGCTCGAGACCGACGTTCGACACCGTGCACGACACGGTCACGACCACGCGGCCGCCAGGCCCGAACGCGGAGGTGTCGACGCTGACCTGCGGCAGGGAGCACGACGATGCATCGACGAGCATCGCCACACCGACCTCCTGCGCGGCGGCGACAGCGGCTGCCGGACTTCGTTCCTGCGCAGCTGCTTGAGCGGCGGCCTCGGCAGCGCCTTGAACCGTCGCCCGGCTGTCGACGCCGCGCCCGAGGAACACGATCACCACGGCCAAGCCGATCGCCGCCGGGGCGAGCAGCGCCAGCCCCAGCGCGTCGGCGGAACCCCGGTCGCGTTTGACTGTCATGGCGTCAGTTCCTCCAGCGGAATCGCGGAGGTGACCGAGATACCGGTCGAGGTGCCCCGGATGATGCCCGGAGCGTCGGCCGTGACCGTCACCGCGACCACCCCGTCCGATGTCGACGCCACCACCACGACGTTGCGCAGGTCGGTGTCGGCCTCGAGGACCGCGGTGGCCGATGCTGCGGCGTCGCCGGCGGTGACACCGGACCGGGCGACGAGCGCCGCTGTGTCGCGCGCCACCACGCGCGCCTCGGTCTTCGCGTGACTCCACATCGCGGCCTGGAACGCGGCGAACGCGAGGAAGACGAACATCGGTGTCAGGAGCGCGACCGACAGCGACGTTGCGGCGCCGTCGTCGCCGACACCTCGGCGAGCATGGCGAACCCGGCGGTCGGCGCGGACCGGTTCGTCCGTCATCGTCGGTCGGTCAGGGAGCGGAGGGAGACTGCACCGGTGTACTCGCGGTGGTGCGGATCTGGCTCCAGATGATCGCCGCGACGACCGCAACGCTGATGGCCGCGGCGGCGTACCAGAGCACCTGCTCGATCGACACGGCACCATGGTCTCGGGCGGCGTTCCCCGCGTCACTGCGGGTGCCGAGCACGTGCGCGATGACGGCGAGCAGGCCGTTCATCAACGACATCGGGTCCTGCATGGTGGCTTCCTTCCTGTTGATTGCGGTGGAGTTGTGCGGGTGTCGGTGGGGCGAGAACGTGATTCAGGTGAGGTTGAGAGCGGGATAGATGATCAGCGCCATGAACAGAAGTGCCATGCCGACGAGCGGCGGGGTGATCTTGTCGTTGCGGATCCGGGCCGCCGCCTCCTGCTCGGCGGCGAGGGTCGAACGCAGCGTGGCGCACTTGGCGCTCAGGCTCCGCGCTACCGGTGCACCTTCGGCGGCCGACAGGGTGGCGGTCGCTGCGACCTGTTCGAGTTCGACGATCCCGTAGTCGGCGGCGACGAGATCGAGAGCCCCGACCAGGCTGTGCCCGGTCGTCGACACCTCGCGCATCCGGCGCCGCAGCTCGACGAACAGCAGGCCGTCGCCGGCGCGGGACGCCTGGTCGAGCGCTCCTTCGTAGCCGCTGTTGCCCGCCAGCAGCATCGTGACCATGTCGAGATAGGCGCCGAGTTGATGGCGCAGGTCGACGGCGACCTCGGTGCTGCGAGCGGTCGCATCGGAGTGCACGAGGACCGGCAGGAGCGCCGCCGTGGCGAGCGCCAGCCCCAGCGGGACCCATACACCGATCGCGACCGCGCCGGTGGCCTGCAATGCGCCGAGGACGAGCATGGGTGTGAGGAAGCCCGCGATCGCGGCGAGTACGAGCAGGCCGACGTGCTCGTCGACCGGACGGCCGATCAGCCGTAGCTGTTGCCGCCAGCGATCGGTGCGAGCGCCGAGTTCCGACCGGCGAACGGCCCGACCGAGCCGCGCCGCCCAGCGAGGGTCGGGCGTGACCGCTCCGCTGTCGGCCGGCCGTCGGAGGTGACGCATCGCCTGGCGGACGCTCGGTCGAGGTTGGGCCCAGCCCGACACGACGAGCCACACGCCGACACACGTCACGACCCCGGTGGCGAGCAACCACCCCGTGGCTCTCACCGATTCGATCCGATCTCGTCGAACGCGTCGGTGGCCACCGTCGCGACCGTCGGTCGTGCAGCGGCCGTCAGGAATCGGCTGGGTCGCGGCGAGTGGGCGAGCCGCTGTACCCGGACGAGCAGCAGCGCGTACAGCGTCAGGACGATCGCGAGGAACAGCTGACCGCTTGCGGTGTCGTAGGGCTCGAGGTACTCGGCCCGCCCGAACACGAGCAGCCCGACGATCAGCGATCCCATGATCACGGTGAGCAAGGTGACCTCGCGCTGGATCGGGGCCCGCTCGGCCTCGACGAGCCGGCGCCGATCGGCCTGCCGCCGCGCCTGCTCGGCGAGCGAGCTGAGCACGGCCGCGGTGCGCGCACCGCGCTGCACGGCGATCAGCAGACCGGCGGCCACGAGGTCGCCGAGCGGATCGTCGAGGTCGTCGGCGAATCGGCGGAAGACCACGGCGGGGTCCTGGCGGCCGAGGCTCGCCGCCAGCCGTCGCACCTGTGGCCTGATCACCTCCGGGCAGGTGGCCACCGTTGCGGTGATCGCGCCGATGGGCTGATCCCCCGCCACCAACACGTCGCGCAGGTTCTCGATCCACGACGCCAGCGCATCGGTGCGTTCGACGTCGCTGACGGCCCGCCGATCGCGGCGTTGCCACGCCCTGATGGCGACCCAGCAGCCCGCGCCGACCACGACCGATGCGATCACCCATCCCGAGAAGGCCAGGACGATCGCGGCCGCGCCCAACGTCGTGAGCAGTCGGGGCGCCACGTCGGCGTCGACCGGCCGAGTCGGCGTCGGGATCGGGTCCGAGCCGGTGAGCACGACGACGGCGAGGAGACCGACGAGCGTGAAAACGACGAGGAGCGCCAGATCGAGACTCATGACGACCGTCCCGTGACCGCGAACTGTTCGGGTCGGTAGCCGGCGAGTCGGAGTCTGGTGAGGTGCCGCTGCGACAGTGGTGCGACCTGAGCGAGTTCGTCGTCGTACTCGTCGAGGGCCCACACCTCGGTGCTCGACACGCCGCCGACCTCGCCGAGACCGCCCACCTCGATGATCGACGTCACCCGCCGCACCGGAGGCTGATCGTCCACGGCGTTGCGGACGAGATCGATGTGTACGACGAAATCGACCGTCTGGGCGATCAGGCTCCAGACAGCGAACTCCGGCAGGCTCGAGTTCGACTTCGACACGTAGTACGCGAGCCGTTGCAGGACGATGTCGGCGGTGTGGGCGTGGATCGTCGCGAGCGATCCCCGTTTGCACATCGAGGCCACGTCCAACATGTCGAGTGCCTCGTCCTCGACGAGTTCGCCGACCACCACCCGGTCGGGGTTCAACCGGCGAGTGAGCTCCACGAGCTGCCGTGTGGTGATCTCGCCTTCGCCCTCGGCGTTGGCCTGGCGGGTGAACAGGGCGGGCGCGTCCGGATGTCTCGGGTCGTCCTCCAGCCGCAGTTCGAGCAGGTTCTTCTCGACCGTGATGATCCGCTCGAGCGGCGACACCTCGCCGAGGAGTTCGGTGAGCAGGGTGGTCTTGCCGGCGCCGGGTGGGCCGGACACGAGGATGGTGAACCCGCATCGCACGAGCGCTCGCAGCGGCTCGACGAGGGAGTGGGGGAACAGGCCGAGATCGGCGAGGCCGACGAGGCCCACCTGACGGACGACGAACCGACGGATCGCGAGCCGGGGGTGCGTCGACACGCCGTGCTCCCCGGCCCCGCCGAGCACCATCACGATGCGCGACCCGTCGCGCGACTGGAGCGTCAGCATCGGCGACGACGTGTCGAGTCGGCCCTCGCCGGTACCGGTTACGCGCAACGCCAGTCGCTTCTGGAACGCGGTGAGCTCGTCCGCGGACGCCCACAACCCACCGACGTCGACCTTGCGGCCGTCGGTGTAGGTCACCCAGGTCGAGCCGGGTCCGTTGACATCGATCTCCTCGACCGTCGGGTCGCTCAGGTACGGCTCCAGTGGACCGGCACCGGTGAGTTCGGCGACCACGTCGGCGCGGACACGCTGCTCGACGTCGAGCGTCAGGGGGCGCAGTCCGCGCTGGAGCCGTTCCTCGGTGAGTGTGGTGATCTCCTCGCCGATCCAGGCTCCGATCAGCAGCTGCTGACGTCGCTCGTCCGCAGCGAGGGCCACGCCGGGATGGTCGGCACGACGGCTGTCGTCGTGCTCGATCGCCTCGATGAGCCGGCCGGCGACGCGGTCCGTCACGATGGCGACCGCGGCGCGGGCCTCGTCGACGCCGGGGTCGCGCATCATCGTCACGGGCCCACCTCGGAGCCGGACCGTCCGAGCGCTCCCGTGTCCGACGACGGGTCGGACGGCGAGGTGACGTATCCGCTCAACAGCGCGGCGACCCGAGCCGCAGAGCGCATCAGGGGGAGTCGCTGGAGGCGCTTGGCCGACACGCCGGTTCGCCCTGCCAGCACCGCAGCCGCGAGCGGATCCTCGGCGAGGCGACAGGCCGCGATGATCGCTCCCGGCACCGAGGCGTCGATGAAGCGCACGACGTCGTCGGGGTCGAACGGGTCGCAGCCGATCACGGCGAGCACGATCGGACCGCCGACATCCTCGACCTGCTCGACGAGCCGTTCGAGCCGCACCGATTCGGCCTCGGCCGATGCGGGGGTCTGGCGGTGCACCACGACGGTGACGGCTGCCCGGCGCAGCAGGTGAGGTTGCTCGCCGGACGGCCGACCGAGATCGGCGAGCGCGACGACATGGCGACGGTTCGCGAGTTCGGGGATGATCGCGGTTCCTGCCTCGGCGATCGCCCGTCGTGCCGGCAACGAACGGACCGGCGCCGAGACGAACCGGATGCCACTCCGACTCCGCCGGACCACCGAGTCGACCGTGTCGCCGACCGTGCGGACTCCCGAGGTGGTGGCGGCCACGGCGGAGGCGAGCGACGGTGTTGCGGGGGTGTCGAGCCAGCCGGCGAGCGAACCACCGGAGGGGTCCGCTTCGAGGACGATCACCCCGGGTTCGGTCGGCCACCCGGATGCGAGCGCGACGCACGTGGTCGTGGTGCAGTCGCCGGTGACCGCGACGATCGTCACGGCTCGCCGTCCTTGCCGGTGATCACCGTCTCGATTCCCGGATCGGCCGGCGCGGCACCTGCTGCGGGGTCGGCGGTCGGCTCCACCAGGACGACTCGGACGTCGTCGGCGGCTGCGATCGTCGCCGCATCGGCGACGTCGACCTCCACCGAGAGCGACTCCACCCCGAGCGCCGAGTTCGTCGGTGCCGGGAGGCCGACCACTCGGCCGGCCACGGTGACCGGCGCGGCGTCGCCGTTCGCGACGACCAGGATCACCGCCACGCGCTCGCGTACCCCGATCGGCAACGCGCCCTCGGGAACCTGGATCGCGACGACGGCGCTGCCGTCGGTGACCAGCGGGGTGGACTGCAGCGCTTCGGACGTCACCAGCGATCCCGAGACGAGACGGACCTTCGCGTAGCTGCCGACGAGCGAGTCGAGCTGCTCACCGGGGACGACGTTGACGGTCGAATCGACGTCGGCGTCGACCGTGCGGAGCATGTCGGCGGTGATCTGCTCCCCGGCGGGAACGTCTCGCACCACCTGGACGACCGGCCGGGCGTCGTCGAGCGACGAGTAGACGTAGAGATTGCCTCCGATCGCGACGGCGGCCAGCGCAACGCCGAGTGCGATCCGATTGCGACGGCGCGCCGTCGGCTGGAACCCGTGGCGGTCGCCGGCGCCGTTGGACGCTCTCGTCGGTGCAGCGGAGGGCGATGCCGTCGCCGCGGAGGTCGGACGTCGTGTGTCGGTCATGCTCCCGATCCGTTCAGCACGGTGCCGAGCCCGAGTTCGGACCCGACCAGGGCGATCGCTGCGCCGGCCACGAGGAACGGGCCGAACGCGATCGTCGAGGAACGACGGGCGAGCCCCACGCCGGCGCCGAGTGCCGCCGCCGCGCAGACCGCCACCAACCCGAGCTGCCACGCGATCGTGCCGAGCGCGGCGCCGAGGACCAGTGCGGCCTTGACGTCACCGAAGCCCATCGAGCGAGGCGACAACAGGTGCAGCACCAGCAGCGGCAGGGCCATCGCTGCGGCGCCCGCGGCCGTCGATTCGGACGCCGGTGGAGTTCCGAGCATCCACGCCAGCGCGAGCGCGGTCGCCAGCACACCTGCTGCGATCCCGATCCACCCGTCGGGCAGACGTCGCGTCCGGGCGTCGATCATCGCCGGAGGCACCATGGCGGCGATGGTCAGCGTGGCGGGCGCCGGGAGCCATCCGGTGAGGACCGCGACCGCCGCGGCGACGCCGAACGCGAGTGGCGTGACGAGCGCGCGACCGGGCGACCGATCATCGGTCCCATCCCACCGATGGGTGCTCGACGAGCGAACGAACGCTCGCTCGGGAACTCCGACGGACTCCACCGCCCACGCCTCCTTCCCCCGAGGAGCCATCCACGTTAGTCGGTCGTCCTGCGGTGGTTTTCCGCCGGACCCCTGACGGTCGGCTGGCTCCTGCACGCCACCCAGTGGGTGCGCTCGTCGGCGGTGGGGAAACCGCCCGGAGCGGAAGGGCGCGAGCAGCCGTTCGCCGCGGAACGGTTGCAGCCGGCGTCAGTCCGGCGACAGCGAGCGCACGGTCCACTCGAGCAGCCAGCTGAGGAAGTCGTACAGCTGGTGTTCGGGGGTGGTGCCGTCGTCGGCGTCGTCGGCGGTCTCGTCGTCGCTGATGCCGAGCATCGTGCCGAGCACGAGACGGATCGCGTTGATCGACTGCAGGAACGCGATCGTCTCACCCTCGTCCATCAACTCGGTGCGTTCCGGATCGAGCGCGTCGGTGACCGACTCGATCGCCGACATCCGACTCGCGACCAACTCCTCGCGCATCAGCCGCTGGTACTCGGCTTCCTTCTCGTCGTCGTCGGGGTACGCCACCGGGAACAGCCGGAGCAGCAGCTCGTTGTCCTCCGGGCCGGTCATCAACGCCCCGAGCTCGCCCATCAGGCGGATCAGCAGGTTGCGCTCCTCCACGTCGAGCGTGATCTTCCAGCCGCCCCTCACCGCCTGCACCGGCGGCACGAACCTACGACGCAGGGCCATCTTGTTCCATGGTGGCCCACAGGCTGTGCTCGTGGAGCCGGAACACGTGCATCTCGGCTTCCTCGCGCCCGCACGACGCCACGACCGCTCGACCCTTGTGGTGGACGTCGAGCATCAACTCGGTCGCCTTCTCCTTCGAGTACCCGAACAGCTTCTGGAACACGTAGGTGACGTAGCTCATCAGGTTGACCGGGTCGTTCCACACCAGCACGATCCACGGACGGTCGATGACCGCGGCCTCGTCGAGGTCGGCGTCCATCACCTCCGTGGGTTCGAGCGTGGTCGGCACGACACCAGTGTGCCCGCGTTGGCCACCTGGGCACCACCGCCCTACGATGAGCCGGTCATGGCCGTCGGCAGTCGCCCCCTCGTTCCGTCCCGGCTGACACCCGGCGGCATCGCCCACGGCAGTCGTCGCGCCCCTACCAGCGTGATCGGCGCGTACATCGCGCTCACCAAGCCGCGGATCATCGAACTCCTGCTGATCACCACCGTGCCCACGATGGTGCTCGCCGAGTCGGGCTGGCCCGCCTGGTCGCTCGTGGCCGTCACGCTCCTCGGCGGCACACTGGCCGCCGGTGGCGCCAACGCCGTCAACATGTACGTCGATCGCGACATCGACGCCCTGATGGAGCGCACCCAGGGCCGCCCGCTCGTCACTGGCATCATCCCGGCCCGCAACGCGCTCGTGTTCGCGATCGCCCTGCAGATCCTGGCCTTCGCCGTGCTGTGGGTGGGCGCCAACCTGCTCTCCGCCGTGCTCGCATTCAGCGCCGCCGCCTTCTACGTGGGGGTCTACACGCTCTGGCTCAAGCGCACGAGCCGTCAGAACATCGTGATCGGCGGGGCCGCCGGTGCCGTTCCGGTGCTCGTCGGCTGGGCCGCCGTGCAGGACTCGCTGGCATGGTCGCCGATCGTGCTCTTCATCGCCATGTTCCTGTGGACGCCACCGCACTTCTGGGCGCTCGCCGTCAAGTACGCCGACGACTACCGCGCCGCCGACGTGCCGATGCTGCCCACCGTGGTGCCGATCGAGAGCGCCGTGCGCCAGATGTTCTGGTACACCGTCGCCCTCGTCATCACCACGCTGGTGCTGATCCCCGTTGCCGACCTCGGCTGGATCTACGGGGTCACCGCGGTCGTCCTCGGCGCCATGTTCATCGGCGGCACCGTCGGTCTGCGTCGCCACCCCACATCGGCCAACAGCATGCGGTTGTTCGGTTTCTCGATCACCTACGTCACCGTGCTCTTCGGGGCCATGACCCTGGATGTCCTCGTCCGGTACGGCTGGTGACCACCGCCACCAGGTCCCCGATCACCGGTGCGCGCCCTGCGAGGATTTCGGGCGCACCGGTCGCGTGCAAGTAGTCTCGGCCGTCGTGCCGTGCCACGTTTCGAAGTCAGAC
>CAVQJG010000023.1:0-93473 GCA_963712775.1 Ilumatobacteraceae bacterium
TGGCCGGAGCCCCCGCAGCCGATGCAGACCACCTCGCGAGCGGTGAGTTCGTCGGCGAACGCGTCGGTCAGCGCCGGACCGCCGAGTACGGCGAACGGCTCGAAGTCCTCCGCGATGCGCACGGCGTCGGCGCGGGCGGTCACCTCGTCGTTCGCGAGGCCGGTGCTCACGTAGGTCTCGAGCTCGATCGTGCGGCCGTAGAGCTCGTAGAACTGTTCGAACATGCCGAGCATGTCACGTGCGGTCTGCTCCGATTCGGCGTTGGTGTCGTCGACGCTCACGGCATCGGAGAGGTAGTTGATGATCGGGTCGTCGTCGGGCCCCTGGTACTGGACGATCTTGATCGTGTCGGCGGTGACGCCCCGCGTGGTGTCGCCACCGTTGTCGCCCTCGAACGGTGCGTAGCACTCCGGTGCGAAGAACCACTGGATCGCCAGGTTGCCGGTGGTGGTGTCGCAGCGTTCGTCCCACGCCACCTCGACACCCTGTTCCTCCGCCTGGCTGAACGACAGCGGATAGGTGATCTCGCCACCGCCGTCGCCGCCGGTGTCGGGCGCTTCGGTGCCGTCGGGCGTGGTCTGCGCCGGTGCGTCGGTGGTGTCCGGTGCGTCGGTGGCCTGTGGCGCTTCGGTCGCCGGGGTGGTCGCGTCGGTGGTGGCCGACTCGCTGTCGTCGTCTCCCCCCGACACGACGACGAGTCCCACCACTGCGGCCACGACGAGCACGATCGCTCCGATCGGCCCCCACTTCTTCAAACTGCTGGACGAGGAGCCCCCGCCCTCTGCCTGTGCTGGTTGCATGATCTACTCCGTTCCCCCTGATCGGGCGATCGCGGCACCGGAGGTGCCGAGGTATGACTCGATGACGTCCGGGTGTTCCAGGACGTCGGCTGGCCGACCGGTCGCGATGACCCGGCCCTGTTCGAGTGCGAGCAACCGGTCGGACACCTCGGACACGAACGGGATGTCGTGTTCGACGATGACCAGGCTCGCCCCCATCTCGTCGCGCAGGCGCCGGACGACCGGCGACAGCGCCTCCACCTCCCGTTGGGCGATACCCGAGGTGGGCTCGTCCAGCAGGATCACCGCCGGCCGGTGCGCCACGAGGCACGCCAGGTCGACGACTCGGCGGGTGCCGGTGGACAGCTCCCGCACGAACGAATGGCGATAGTCGCCGAGACCCATGAGTTCGATCAGTTCGTCGGTGCGCAGCGCGATGTGCTCCTCGGAGTCGACGGCCATCGGAAGGTGCAGCGCAGCCACGAACACGCTGCGGCTCCCGACGAAGCGTTCCTGGGCGATCGCCAAGGTCTCCTGCACCGTCAGTTCGGGGAACAGGCGGGCATCCTGGAAGGAGCGACCGAGGCCGAGTTCGGCGCGTCCGGCGGCGCTCATCGTGGTGATGTCGCGGCCGTTGAGCGTGATCGTGCCCGCCGTACTCGGGGTGAACCCGGAGACGAGATCGAACATCGTGGTCTTGCCGGCACCGTTCGGCCCGATGACGCCCACGATCTCGCCGGGCCACACGTCGAACGTGGTGCCGTCGACCGCCCGGATCCCGCCGAAGGTCACCGACAACTCGTTGACCGAGAGCACCGGCGCGGACGCGTGGTCGATGGCGGCGCGCTCGGTACTCGCTGCGTCCTGGCCATCGCCACCTGCGGACGCGAGGAACACCGACCGCAGCAGGTCGGGCCGTTCGAGCAGCTCCTTGGTCGGTCCGTCGAACATGATCGTGCCGCGTTCCATGAAGTAGGCCCGCTCGGCGACGGTCAGCGCGACGTTGACACTCTGCTCGACCAGCACGACGGTGACGCCGTCATCGGCCATGCGGCGCACGATCGGCAACAACTGGCCGACCACGACGGGTGCGAGCCCGAGCGACAATTCGTCGATCAACAGCACCTTCGGCCGCATCACGAAGCTCATCGCCAACGCCAGCATCTGCTGCTGGCCGCCGGACATGTTCGCCGCGGGAGCGTCGAGTCGATCGGCGAGGACCGGGAACATCGCGAGCACCTCGGCGGTCGCGACGGCGACCCCTTCGCTGTCACGCCGGTTCGTCCAGCCGGCCAGCTCGAGGTTCTCCCGGACGGTGAGCGAGCCGAACACGCCCTGTCCGCCGGGCATCTGGACGATGCCGAGGGCGGCGATCTCGTTCGGGGGAGCGTGGGTGATGTCGCGGCCGTCGAGCACGATGGCGCCACGGTCGGCCTCGACGATGCCGCTGATCGACTTCAGCAACGTCGACTTGCCTGCACCGTTCGTGCCGAGCAGTGCGACGACTTCGCCCTCGTCGAGGTGCAGGTCGATGCCGTGCAGCACGGTGCGGTTGTCGTAGCCGGCTTCGACGCCGCGCAGGAGCAGCAGGTTGGTGGTGCCCTGCCGCCGTTCGTACAGCACCTCGGACCGCGCTGCGGCCGACTGCCAGACCTGGGCGATGTCGCCGTCGATCACGTCGGCGACGCTCCGCAGTATCAGGCTGCCGATCAGGAACATCGGGATCATCATGAGCATCCCGATCTCGATGCTCCAGTTGTCGGCGATCCAACCGATCATCGGCAGGATCGCCAGACCGGGGATCACCCACAGCGATCCGATGGCGAAGCCGGTGGCTCGGGCGCGGGGAGGAATGGCGAGCGAGAGCGCCGCGAGAACCCCCGGCCCGATGATGGCGAGCGACGCCGAGATCACACAGTTGAGGGCGACGGCGACGTACACGTTCGGCGCGAGTGCGAACCCGGCGGAGGCGATCGACGCCACGACCGCGATCGACGCGACGAAGCGGATCAGACCCTTCACGTTGCCGACGAACCGGCGCGTGGCGATACGGGCACCGATGACCAGACCGACGAGTGCGAACGGTTCGGAGACGGCAGCGGCGACGCCGCGGGCTCGTTCGTCGAGATCGAACTTCTGCTCGTAGAGCAGTGCGGCGAGCGTGACGAAGCCGATCAGCGACGTGGCGAGGAAGGGGAGACTCCACCAGATCCGTTGCAGCGACTTCACCTTGTGCGCGGTGCGCCAGCTCTCGGCGAACGACGGCGACTCCTCCTCGGTGTCGATGATCTCCTGTGATGCGCCGGTGGCGTGACGCTCCCAGCGTCCGCGGGTGGGCTCGTGCAGCCGCGTGGCGAGCACCGCGAAGATCACGGTGGGGACGACGAACACGAGGAACGGAACCCGCCAGTCGAAGTAGTACGCGAGCAGCCCGGCGCTCAGCGGCCCGATGAAGGCGCCGACGGCGTTGGCGGCGCGGTGGAAGCTGTAGACCCTCGAGCGGGTCTCGATCGGGTAGTAGTCGGCGATCAACGAGTTGTGGGTGGGGTCGATGACCGCCTTGCCGAGCGACGAGCCGGATCGGGCGATCGTCAGCAGGATCAGCCCGGTCGCGAGGCCGGTCATGCCGGAGAAGAAGCCCCAGGCGAGCGCGCCGAACACCACCAGCGGGATCCGGTTGGTCTTGTCGGCGTACTGGGCGATCGGTACCTGCAGGGCGAGCGCGGCGACCGAGGACAGCGCCACGATGCTGAGCGCCGTCTGGATGTCGATGCCGAACGAATCGCGGATCTCGGGAAGCAGGATGCCGAACGCCGTCCGGTCGAGTTCGTCGACGGCGTTGAGTCCGAACAGCACGATCAGTGGGAACGCCGCCTCGCCGCCACAGATCTCGCGGAGCCAGTCCATCGGATGACGGACGCCGCGCCCGAAGTCTGCGCATCGCCGTTGCGGTGCTCACACCGTGGTCCGATCGTCGAGGTCGTCCTGCGACTCGTCGCTGTTCGCGTCGGCGCCGTTCGAGCTGACCGCCAGCGGTTCGATGGGCGAGCCGGTCGGACCGGTGTCGCCGGCGCCCTCGTCACGGTGACCGGTGGTGTCCCGGGTCGCCGTGTCGGGCGCCACGGACGGTGGTCGGGTGCGCCCGACGATGATGGTGACGAGGCGGTCACGCACCTTGATCACGAGGCTGGCGAGACCGCCCGGCAGGATCAACAGGACGATCAGTACGCCGATCGCGGACGACAGCAGGCGCCATTCGGGTGCGGTGATGAACCACTCGCTCCCGCGGAGGAACACGGCGCCGAGCACCCCACCGAACAGTGAGCCGAGGCCGCCGACCACGGCGGCGGTGAACACGTTGAGACTCTCCGCGGCGGTGTAGCTGGAGAGGTCGAAGCTCTGGCTCAGGTGGACGAAGAGGCCGCCGGCGACACCGGCGACGGCTCCCGACAGGGTGAACGCGGTGAGCTTGACGGGGACGGGCGAGACGGAGAACGCCTGCGCGGCGAGTTCGTTCTCGCGCAACGCCACGATCGCTCGACCGGTTCTGCTGTGGCGGATGCCGCGGAGCGCGGCGAACACGAGCGCCAACACGATCAGGGCGAACAGGTAGAAGCGCGTCGGCGTCGAGATGTCGACGACCCCGAACACCGGGAGCCGATCGATGCGTTCCTGTGGCACCCAGTCGAAGAACTGCCGGTTGAGGAACCACGAGTTGACCGCGAGGGCGAACACGAGGGTGGTGACGGCGAGGTACAGCCCACGCAGGCGCAACGCCGGCAACCCGACCACGAACGCCGCGGCCGCTCCGGCCGCGCCGCCGGCCAGCAGCGCCAGGGTGATGTCGGCGTTCCAGTTCAGCGTGCACTTCGCGCTCACCGCGGCCCCGATGGCGACGAACGCCATCTGGCCGAGCGAGATCTGGCCCGCCCAGCCCGAGAGCACCACGAGCGACAGGCCGATCACGGCGAACACGACCACGGCGGTGGCCTTGATGATCTGGTCGGTGCGCAGGAGCATCGGGATCAGGGCCAGACCGACCAGGATCAGCGCGGCGGTGCCCCAGCGAAGGAGCCGCACCAGCGGGAGGCGAGCGACGGCCGGCCGCAGTGGTCGCACCTCGTCGGCGAGTCGCCAGCCGGCTGCTTCGTCGCGGTCGGCCCGGCCGTACTGGCGACGTTGCAGGAGCAGCGCGACCAGGACGAACGCTCCGATGATCGGCATCACGAGCAACGGACTGCTGGCGTTCCAGGACACGCCGTACTCGAGCACGCCGAGCGCCACCGCAGTCGTGGCGACCGTCGGGAGGTTGCGGAGCCGCCCGATCACGAGCGCCGCGAGTGCCTGGACGAGGGCGGTCAGGCTGAGCGCGGCACCGAGGGGAACGCCGAGGATCCCGGCACGGAGGAACAGCGCCAGGAAGGACAGCCCGGCGGCGATCGCCCACACGAGCGTGGACAGCCAGGCGACGGGGATGCCCAGCATCAGTGCCCGCTCGCTGCGTTCGGCCGAACCGCGGATCGCGGTTCCGATGCGGGTGGTGCCGAGGAACACCGCCACCCCGATCATCGCCAGCGGAGCCACCACGAGCGCGATCAGATCGTTGGCGGAGAGGATGAACGTGCCGATGGTGACCTTCCAGTCGACCGGCGGCGGGATGCGTTGCGACGCGGCGCTCTCGTCCCACATTCGAGGTACCAGCAGCGCGAAGGCGGCGAGCAATTGGGTGATGCCGATCGTCGCGACCGTGAGGACGAGACGCGACGCTCTCGCGAAACGGCGGACGAAGGCGAGCTCGACGACGGCGCCCAGTGCGACGGCCGCCGCGAGCCCCACACCGAAACCGAACAGGTACGGCAGGCCGGAGAACACGATCAGGCCGACTGCGAGCGACGTGGGCACGAAGCCGAGGTCGGCCTGGGCGAAGTTGATCACCCGGTTGGCCCGGTAGACGAGCGCCATGCCGACCGCCAGCAGGGCGATCAGCAGGCCGAGAACGACACCGCGGATCCAGGCCCCGGCGGGCAGCCCGAAGAACACGAGCTGGACCGCGACGAGACCCAGCGCCGGCGCGAACTGCACCGACCAGCGCTTGACGTCCGCGGCTCCCCAGCCGGATCGAGACACCCCCATGTCGCTGGGCAACTTAGCCGGAGGTCACGACCGCCGGACGGATCGGAGATCGACCACCCACGTCCGGCGAGATCGCCGGGTGTGCGTCGTCAGCGGGTCGGCTTGATCGGTGTCTGGTGCGGAGGTGTCGGCTTGATCGGCGTGGTCTTGATCGGTGTCGCCTTCATGGGAGGGCGCTCGTACGCGGGATCTGCAGGGAGTGATGCCATGTCCGGAGACGGTATGCAGCCGGTGTTGCGTGCTGGTTTCCGGTCGGTGAAGGTCGTGATCCGCGAGGACGGCTGAGCGTCGGCGCGCGAGACGGGGGAGGAGCGGAGCGTTGCTCGGACACGCCGAGTGCCAGATGGCACGTTGACGTGGATCCAGCGGCCTGTCAGGGTCGGTGCTGCCGGACGTCAATGGGGGTGCCCGGCGCATCAGATTGGAGAATGACGTGCTCGTGGTCACTCGATACAAGTTCAAGGGCGACCAGTCGCCCGATTCCGTGAGAGCGCTGCTCGCGGTCTTCGCGGAGGTGGGTCCCGGGGACGGGGAGATCGCCCACTACGTGCTCGCCGACGGGAGCGGCGGCTTCACCATCGCGGAGGTCGATTCGATGCAGGATGCGTACACGGACGCGTTGCGCTACCAACAGTGGATGGACATGGAGACGAGGCCGATCCTGACGATCGAGGATGCGATGCCGGCGATCGGAACGGTCTTCGGCTGACTTCCGGGCCGATTGCCGCCGCGCTCCGCGGCGGGCCGGCGGCGTCGTCGCCCGTTGAGGGCACTCGACACTGATCATGTTCCTCGATGAACCCGCGTACGGTGAAGGCGCTCGACGACTGTTCGACGCTGACCGGGAGTACATGGGTTGGGTGATGAACGTGTCGAGGCTGTGGGCCTGGCAACCCGAGAGTCAGGAGGCCCTGTTCGACCTTCTCGGTTCGGTCTCCAACGGGTTCTCGATGCGACAGCGAGGGGTGCTGGTCGCGGCATGTGCATCGACGCTCGGTGACTCCTACTGCTCGCTGGCCTGGGGCGGCAAGCTGGCGAAGGAATCCGACACCGAGACTGCGGTCGGGGTGATCACCGGATCGGACGTGGGCCTGTCTCGGTCCGAGAAGGCGATGGCGGACTGGGCGCGGGCGGTGGCGGCCGATCCGAACAAGATCACGCAGGCAGATGTCGACGAGTTGCGGGCTGCCGGTTTCGGTGACGCCGAGGTGTTCGCGATGACGGTGTTCGTCGCGCTGCGTCTCGCGTTCTCGACCGTGAACGACGCGTTGGGAAGCCGGCCGGATCCGGAACTGCGGGGTTTCTCTCCGCCTGGCGTGGTCGCTGCTGTCGACTTCGGGCGCCCGATCGCAGACGACCGATGACCCGGTCGTCCTCGTGCGCTCGTCGGCGCCGGCACCGATGAGCGGACCGAGCAACCGCTCGGCGCTCGACCACGTCATCTTCGGACGCAACGAGCCCGCACTGCACCACTAGGAGAACTCCCCAGCCGCGCTGAACGCAACGCAGGCGCCCCGTCGGAACGGGTCCGACGGGGCGCCTGTCACATCTTGCCGTCAGGAGCGACGGCGTCGGAACGCGTCAGGCGAGATCGAAGCGATCGGCGTCCATGACCTTCGCGAACGCGGCCGCGAAGTCGTTGACGAACTTCGCCTCGGCGTCATCGGCCGCGTAGACATCGGAGATCGCACGCAGGATCGAGTTCGAGCCGAACACGAGGTCGTTGCGGGTTCCGGTCCACTTCACGTCGCCGCCGGCACGGTCCTTGGCTTCGAAGACGTCTTCGGCGCCGCTCGCTGCGGACCACACCGTGTCCTGATCCATCAGGTTGACGAAGAAGTCGTTGGTCAGCGTGCCCACACGATCGGTGAGCACACCGTGGCCGTCGGTGCTCACGCCGAGGACTCGAAGGCCACCGACGAGCGCAGTCATCTCGGGCGCCCCGAGGTCGAGCAGCTGAGCCCGGTCGACGAGGAGGTGCTCGGCGACATGGCTGCTGCCCTTGCCGAGGAAGTTGCGGAAGCCGTCGTTCTTCGGCTCGAGCCAGGCGAACGACTCGACATCGGTCTGCTCCTGGGACGCGTCGCCGCGTCCGGTGCTCACCGAGACGGTGACGTCATGACCGGCGGCCTTGGCAGCCGCCTCGACCGCGGCGGCGCCACCGAGCACGATGAGGTCGGCCATCGAGACCGACACGCCGACGCTCGACTGGACTCCTTCGAGTACACCGAGCACACGACGCAGCTGGTCGGGCTTGTTGACGTCCCACTCGTTCTGCGGGGCGAGGCGGAGACGGCCGCCGTTGGCGCCGCCACGCTTGTCGCTCTGACGGTACGTGGACGCGGAGGCCCATGCCGTCTCGACGAGCTCGGTGATCGTGAGATCGGTCGCCATGATGGCGGCCTTCACGGTCGCGACGTCGGCATCGCTCAGCGGGGTGCCCTGCGGGATCGGGTCCATCCACAGGAGTTCTTCGTCGGGAACCTCCGGGCCGAGGAACCGGACCTTCGGTCCCAGGTCGCGGTGGCACAGCTTGTACCACGCCTTGGCGAAGGCCTCGTCGAGCTGTTCGGGGTTGTCGCGGAAGCGCTGCGAGATGGGGCCGTAGATCGGGTCCATCTTCATGGCCATGTCGGCCGTGCTCATCATCGGAGCGTGCTTGACGTTCGGGTCGTGTGCGTCGGGCACGGTGCCGGCCAGCGCCGGTGCGGTCCACTGCTTGTGGCCGGCCGGGCTCTCGGTGAGCACCCAGTCGTTGTCCATCAGGGTCTCGAGGTAGTTGTTGTCCCACTTGGTCGGCGTGGAGTTCCACGCCCCCTCGAAACCACTGGTGGTGGTGTGGACACCCATGCCGGTGCCGAAGCTGTTCTTCCAACCGAGGAGCTGCTGCTCCATCGGTGCGCCCTCGGGCTCGGGGCCCATCGCGGACTCGGGCCCAGCGCCGTGCATCTTGCCGAAGGCATGGCCGCCGACGACCAGCGCCACCGTCTCTTCGTCGTTCATCGCCATGCGACCGAAGGTCTCGCGGATGTCGGCGCCCGAGGCGACCGGATCCGGGTTGCCGTTCGGGCCTTCGGGGTTCACGTAGATGAGACCCATCTGCACGGCGCCGAGTGGCTCCTGGAGCTGTCGGTTGCCGCTGTAGCGCTGGTCGTCGAGCCAGACGTTCTCGGGGCCCCAGTAGATGTCCTCCTCGGGCGCCCAGACGTCTTCACGTCCGCCGGCGAAGCCGTATGTCTCGAAGCCCATCGACTCGAGGGCGACGTTGCCGGCGAGGATCATGAGGTCGGCCCAGGAGATCTTGCGGCCGTACTTCTTCTTGATCGGCTCGAGGAGCGCCCGCGCCTTGTCGAGGTTGCCGTTGTCGGGCCAGCTGTTGAGCGGGGCGAATCGCTGGGTGCCCGTGGCGGCACCGCCGCGACCGTCATGGGTCCGGTACGTGCCGGCGGAGTGCCAGGCCATGCGAATGAAGAACGGGCCGTAGTGGCCGTAGTCCGCGGGCCACCAGTCCTTGGAGTCGGTCATGAGCGCGGTGAGGTCGGCCTTCACCGCAGCGAGGTCGAGCGTGGCGAACTCCGCGGCGTAGTCGAAATCGTCGCCCATCGGGTCGGCCTTGGGTGAACCCTGATGGAGGATGTTCAGATTCAGCTGGTTCGGCCACCAGTGCTGGTTGGCCTGGCTGCCACGTGCCGAGTGGTCGTGGGTCAGAACTGGGCACCTTGCTTCTTCGGTCATGTTGCTCTCTCGCTCCTGCGGGTTGGTTGCTGTTGGGATGGTGGGATGGTGGGATGTTGGGATGGTGGGATGGACAGGGTGTGGTGAACGGGCCTCGAATTCAGGCCCGACAATCGGGGCACCGGCCCCAGTAGACGACCTCGGCTTCATCGATCTCGAAACCGCGGTCGTCGTCAGCGGTGAGACATGGGGTCGACCCGACGGCACAGTCGATGTCGAAGATGAGGCCACAGTCCCTGCACACCAGGTGGTGGTGGTTGTCGCCGACGCGGCCCTCGTATCGAGCTACCGATCCGGTGGGCTGTATCCGGCGGATGAGCCCCCTGTCGGCGAAGACGCCGAGCGTGTCGTACACGGACTGCCGCGAGATGGAGCCGATCTTCCCCCTCACGACCTCGGTCAGCTCCTCGGTCGTGGCGTGTGAGTTCGCAGTGACCGCCTCCATGACGGCCAGGCGCTGCGCGGTGACCTGGAGTCCGCAACCCCGCAGCTGCTGTTCGATCGTGCGTTGCTCGATCGGACCCCGAGCGTCGGTCGCTAGCTCCAGGGGGTCGTTCACGGCACACAAGTGAAGCACACATTTTGGACCAAGTCAAGAATCAGGTCTGGTCGGAAATGAGACCGATCCGACTTCCGAGGATCGGGTCGTGGAGCGCGAAGTGTCCAGCCGGCGTCCTGCCAGGGCAGGGCTGCAACGGTGAGGTGGCCTGTAAGCGGGATTCTGTGATCACCCGGTTGCCCGCGTGAACGGTGACCATCCATCTGTGCGGCCTACCCGAGGGTGCCCGGGCATGTTGCCCGGGCGAGCGGGCAGCTCACCCCTCTGCTCGGCCTTGCTCCGGGTGGGGTTTACCGAGCCGACGACGTCACCGTCGCCGCTGGTGCGCTCTTACCGCACCGTTTCACCCTCACCTGTGACCGGTCCGCCGAAGCGGGCCGACCCATCGGCGGTCTCTCTCTGTTGCACTTGTCCGTCAGGTCGCCCCGACCTGGCTCTCGCCAGCACCCTGCCCTGTGGAGTCCCGACTTTCCTCGACGGTGCAGCACGCACCGCCGCGGTCACCCGACCACCTCACCATTGCGAGGAGGAGTGTACGACCGTGCCGACGCGGAGCGTCAGCAGGTCGGTTCGAGCTCGTTGTAGATGAACGAGTTCTCGGCCGGTGTCTGGAGTGTGAACGACTCACGCGAGCCGTTCTCGTCGGCTGGTCCGACGATCAACTCGGCCTGTCCGACCGAGCCGAACCGACTCGTGATCGCATAGATGTTCGGCAATCCCTCGACGTCGGTGGGGACACCTTCGCCGAACACCTCCGGGCTGATGTAGCCGTCGGGGCCGCGATCGATTGCCACGATCGCCGCGGACTGACGCGATTCGGCCGTCGCGGTCTCGAGGGCGAAGGTCTTGGCGGCGGCGTCGGTCAACTCGACGGCGAAGACCTGATGGGTCGCTGCAGCGAGGTTCTCGAGTGCGACGGCGAAACGCAGGAGATCACGCGCCGGGTCGTCACTGATCTCGATCGCCTGGAAGACGGGCTCGATCAGGCGATCGTCGAGCCACGGGTTGGTGCACTCCCACGGAATGCCGCCCTCCGCCTCGGTCAGTGCAGCCAACTGATCGGCGCTCGCCTGATGGTTGTCGATCAGGCTCGAGACGAGTTCGTTCGACGAGGACGCGACGATGCCGGACTCGAGCGCCCGCTCGTAGACGCTGATCACGCTGTACTCCAGCGAGGCCGCCGTGCGCAGACGTACGGCATCGTCGACGGTGTAGTCCGGCGGGTCGGTCACCGGTGGCGCGTAGCCGACTCGGCCGGGCGAGGTGTCGCCCTCGCGGTCGTTGCCGCACGCCGCGACCAGTGCCGCGAGCGACACCGTGATGCCGCCGACCTTGAACGCCTGGCGCCGGCTCACCCGGGAATCGGCTCGGGGTGGGAACGTGCTCATGATGCGGTGCCCTCCGTGAGCGTGATGACCTCGGTCGGTGGGTCGAACACCAGGTTCAGCTGGTCCGACACGCCGGCAAGGTCAGCGAGGACCGTGGCCATCCGGCCGTTGATGACGACGATCGAGGCGACCACCGTCTGCGACTCGACGGCTTCGAACCCGGTGAAGAGCTCCGTGTAGGTGGCGGCGAAGTTGTTCTCCAGCTCCCATGCCGCCTGCGCGAACTCGGCGACGTCGGAGGTCGCGAACGCGTCCTTCAGTTCGTCGTAGAAGGTCTCGTTGTAGGTGTCGGCGGAGATGCCCGTGATCGCGGCGAACTGATCGGCGTAGGCCTCGTGGTTGTCGCCGAACACCTGGGCGACCTCGAGCGCCGCGTCGGTGAGCCCGGCCTCGACCGCGTCGCGGTAGAGCAGCTTGGCCGCCAGCTCCAGTTGCAGCGCCTGTTCCAGCACCGCCTTGTCGGGATCGGTGGGGCTGTACGGGGCGGCGGAAGCCGGCCGGGCGACGGCGAGTGCGGCGGCGCTGGCGAGACCAGCGGCGCCCAACGCGCCGATGAGGCTTCGCCGCGATGTTGCGGGCTCAGCGGATACGAGGTCCACGGGGGAGTGTCCTTTCGAGGTCATGCGTGCTACAGCCTTCCCGCTGGGAGGGCATTCGAGCAATTCTAGGGTTCACGAGTCGTCCATCCGGTGATCGCTCAGAAGTCCAGTGCCGACAGGTCGGGGTGCCAGCCGGCGGCTCGGTCGACGGCGTCACGCCAGCGGGCTCGCCGGCCCGCGTGGTCGTGGCCGGGACTCGGTTCGACGACCCGCGCCGGCCTCCACAGATCGTCGAGTTCGTGGATGTCGTTCCAGATCCCGACACCGAGGCCTGCCATGAACGCCGCGCCGATCGTGGTCGACTCGGCGACCGGGGCGACCTCGATCGGCAGGTCGGTGGCGTCCGCCAGGGCCTGGAGGAAGGTCGGATTGGCGATCATGCCGCCGTCGACCCGCACGGTGTGGATGTCGAGGCCGGTGTCGGCGTTCGCGGCTTCCAGCAGGTCGGCGCCGCGGTGCGCGATCCCCTCGAGCACCGCCCGCACCACGTGCTCGCGCCCGGACCCGCGGGTGAGGCCGAGCAGCGCGCCGCGGGCGCCGTAGTCCCACCGGGGGGTCCCGAGCCCCATCAGCGCCGGGACGTACACCACGCCGTCGGAGTCCGCGCACCGGCTCGCGACGGCGTGGCTGTCGGCGGGGTCGTCGATCAGCTGCAGGTCGTCACTCAACCACTCGACGTTCGTGCCGGCCGAGAGCATGATGCCCTCGACGCCCCAGGTCAGGCGGCCGTCGATCGACCACAGTGGCAAGGGGTACGTGCCCGACGAATGGCGGTGGGCGCCGTCCGGTGTCGGCTGGTCCGTGCACACGTCGAGCATGCCGCCGCTGCCGAAGGTGATCTTCGCCCGTCCCGGGCGGATGCAGCTCTGGCCGATCAACGAGGCCTGCTGATCACCGAGGATCGCGGAGATCGGGGGTGCCCCCACGAGCGCGGTGGCGTGTCCGCACACCCCGACGGAGTCGACGACCGTCGGAAGCGTCGAGGTCGGCACGCCGAGTGCGTCGCAGATCGACGAGTTCCAGTCGGTGCCGTCGACCAGTCGCAGGCCGTTCGTCGTCGCCGACGCGTTGGTCTGGTCGCTGACGTGGACTGCGCCCTCGGTCAGCGTCCATGCCACCCACGAGTCGATCGTGCCGATGCACACGTCGCGACCGTCGAGGTCCGGTGTGTTCGCCAACAGCCACCCCGCTTTCGTCGCCGACTGGTTCGGGGCGAGGCTCCAGCCGTGCTCGAGCTTCGCCACGATGCAGTCTCCGACCGTTCGCAGATCCTGCCAGCCGAGGCCGGGACCGAGTGGGGCCCCGGTCGTGCGATCCCAGAGCAGCACGCTCGCACGCTGGTTGGTGATCCCGACCGCATCGATCGGGGCGTCGACGCGGGCCATCGCCGTGCGCGCCGCGTCGAGCAGGCGCTCCGCCATCAACACCCCGTCGATCTCGGCGAGTCCGGGTGCGGGCGTGGCGGGAGGGCACGGTCGGTACTCGTAGGCGCGGACGGCGAGCGCGCCGTCGACGACGGCTGCCCGGAGCCCCGTCGTTCCGACGTCGAGCACCAGGATGTTCGTCACGATCGGGACCTCCTGTGGGACGGGACGATGCCGCGGGCCTGGAGCGAGCTGCCGAGCAACCCGCCGATCACGCCGGCGAGCATGACCAGTGAGAGCGTGAAGAAGACGCCGAACCAGTTGACGCTGTTGCCGCGGAGCAGGCGGAACGATACGAAGACGACCTGGGCGCCCAGGTAGGCGACCATCGCGGTGACGATGCCATGGCTCATCGGCGTGCCGCGTTGCTGCAGCCACGCAGCACAGCCGGCGCCGAGGACGAAACCGAACATGGCGCCGAAGAAGAACAGCGCGTTCAGACCGCTGTCGTCGGAGTCGACGAAGGCGGCGACGAGTGTGAGTGGCACCGCGAGGATCAGGCAGACGCCGATGCCCGCCCGGATGGCTTCGGGATCGAACCGGCTCATGGCCAGGGCGTCGTTCCGAACGGTGTCGGCAGCCCGAGCTTGCCGGGGTTCATGATGCCGTTGGGGTCGAGCGTGGCCTTGAGGGCGACCAGCACGCGGTGCGCCGGGCCGAGCGCCTCGGCCATGAACCGGCCGCGGTTGATCCCGACGCCGTGGTGGTGGGACAGGTTGCCGCCACCGGCGAGCACCGCCCGTTGTCCGGCGTCCCACAGCGAGATGTACGTCGATTCGATCTCGTCGGGTGGGGGCGTGGCCGCGAACGTGAAGTAGAGGCAGGCGCCGTCGGGGTAGCTGTGCGAGAGGTGGCAGGTCGCCGCTCGGGCGGTGGGGACGGCCATGAGCGCCGCACGAACGTCGTCGAACAACGTCCCGAGAGCCGACCACGGCGCGGCGATCTCCATCGTGTCGACCACGAACCCCTTGCGGGTGAGGCCCTGGAGGGCCGAGGTGTCGTTTCGATGGTCGAGCCAGCGCCCGACCAGGTCGGTGTCGGCGCGTCGGGCCCCGGCAGCGAGGCAGCTGCGCTCGACGATCGTCATCGTGGCGTCGACGATCTCGCGGGTTCCCTCGTCGAGCACGAGCAGGATGCACTCGGCCCCGTCGCCGCCCTGGCCTCGCTGCGACTCGGCCGCGTCGTACAGCCGCAGCACGGCAGGCGTGGCTCCGGCCTGCAGGATCCGGCGGCAGGCGTCGACGCCGTCGGTGAACGACGACAACGAGTACGCGGCCCGAGCCTCGTGCTCGGGCGCCGGGTGCGTCCGCAGCCAGACGCGGGTGATCACGCCGAGGGTGCCCTCGGAACCGACGAACAGTTGGGTGAGGTCGGGTCCGGCCGCAGCGGCGGGTGCGCCGCCGGTACGGATCACCGAGCCGTCGGCGAGCACGACCTCGAGCCCGACGACCATGTCCTCGATCTTGCCGTACCGCGTCGAGTACTGCCCGGCGCCACGCGAGCCGATCCAACCGCCGACGGTCGCCAGGTCGAAGCTCTGCGGGAAGTGACCCACCGACAGCCCCGACGGCCGCAGCACGTCTTCGAGATCCGGACCGAACGTCCCCGGAAGCACCTCGACGATTCCCGAGACCACGTCGACGTCGACCACGCCGGTCAGCGCCGTCGCGTCGAGGACGACGCCGCCGAACACAGGTGTCGCGGCGCCGCACACGCCGCTGCGTCCACCGGCCACGGTCAGCGGGAGCCGGGCGTTGTTGCAGACCTGGACCACGCGCACGACCTCGTCGAGCGTCGCCGGGCGCACGACAGCGTCGGCGCGCTGCGGCACCTGACCGGCGAGCGCCCAGTGCAGGGCGAGCGGCCACCAGTCTCGGCTCGCCTCGGCGACGTCGGCGCCTTCGTCGACGACCTCGCAGATCGACTGCAGCGCGGCGAGCGCGTCCTCGGGGACCTCGATCACGGTGCCGCCGAGGTGCGACTCCTCGCCGGTGAGTTCAATCGGTGGCGTTGGCGAGACGGGCATCGTCGGCTCCTGCGGTCTCTCGGGCGGCCGATTCCTCGGCCTGGCACAGCTGCTCGTACGCGCGGAGCTGTCGGGCGGTCTCGTCGGCGTCCCACCCGAGTTCCGCCGCGAGCAGTTCCGCCGTTGCCGGGGCGGCGGCGAGGGTGGCACGTCGATCGAACAGATGGGCGCGGGTACGCCGGACGAGGACGTCGTCGAGCGTGTTCACCATCTCGTGGCGTGCGGCGTACACCGCTTCGGCACGAAGGTACGGCTGTCCGTCGACGAGCGGCTCGGCGAGGGAGGGGTCGAAGGCGATCAGCGCCCGGAGCTCGTCGGCGTCGGTGCCGTAGCGCCCCAACAGATGGGCCTCGACGGTGCCCGCGGGCTCACGGCGCCGTGTCGCCCCGACCAGCTCCAGGTGCCGGGTGCGGGCACGACGGGTGCGACGCGGTGTGCCGAGCCGTTCGACGACGACGTCGACGGTGTCCTCCGCCATCTCTCGGTAGGTGGTGAGCTTGCCGCCGTTCACCCGGACCACGCCGGAGTCGCTGACGGCGACCTGGTGCTGACGCGAGAGGTCGGCGGTCTTCCCGGACCGCTCGTCGGCCGAGGCTGCCTTCACCAGCGGGCGCAGCCCCGCCCAGACCCCGGTGATGTCGTCGCGGGTCACGGTCTCGGTGAGCGCCTCGTTCAGCGCGGTGAGCACGTAGTCGATGTCGACCGAGGTGCACTGCGGATCGTCGAGTGGACCGCCGTCGTCGGTGTCGGTGGTGCCCACGTACACGTGCCGGAACGTGCCGTCGGGCTGCTCGCCCCACGGCACCAGGAACAGGCTGCGTTTGTCGCTGCGGACCGGGATGATGACGGCGATGTCGTTGCGGACCTTGTCCCACGGGATCGTGACGTGCACGCCCTTGGCGGGGCGGATCGAGTCGGGGTCGCTGCCCTCGTCGAGTGTGCGGACCTCGTCGGCCCACACGCCGGCGGCGTTGACGACACAGCGCGCTCGCACGGCGAAGCGTTCCCCGTCGGCCTGCGCCAGCACGCCGTCGGCGCGGCCGTCGTCGTCCCGGGTGATCTCGACCACGGCACAGCGGTTGGCCACCAGCGCTCCGTGCCGGGCGGCCGTGCGAGCGACCGTGAGCGTGAGTCTCGCGTCGTCGGCGCCGGCGTCGTAGTAGAGGTAGCCGGCGCTCAGTTTGTCGAGATGGGTGGTGGGGAAGTGGGCGGCCGCCTCGTCGGCGGACACGCGCTTGTGCAGCTTGCCGATCCGCCAGCCGCCGGTCAGGTCGTACATCCACATCGCGGAGCCGAGCGCCTTCGCGACCTTCTTCGACACGACGCCGTCCTTGGTGAGGATCGGGATCATGAACGGCAGGAGCGAGACGAGGTGCGGTGCGTTCCGCATCAGCCGCCGGCGCTCGCGGAGCGCCTCGTAGACGAGGCGGACGTCACCGTTCTGCAGGTAACGCAGTCCACCGTGGATCATCTTGGAGCTCTTCGACGACGTCCCGCTGGCGAAGTCGTCGCGCTCGACCAACCCGGTGCGCAGGCCACGTGCGGCGGCGTCGAGGGCGACACCCACGCCGGTGATCCCGCCGCCGATCACCAGCACGTCGAGCGGTTCGCCGTCGGGTGCTGCGGTGGCACGAAGCGCCTCGAGCATGCCGGTGCGCTCGAACGGGCGAGGCGTGATCGACATCGCCGGCGATCCTAGGACACACCCTGTTCCGAGCGACATTCAAGCCAACGGCGACCGGAACGGCGTCGACCAGCGCGAGTTGTCAACGAACACCGGAAGTACGTTGACTGCCGAGGTGAACGCTCGCGCCGGTCCCTCTGTGCACGGGGTGGGCGTCGCTCGGCGACCTGGTCGACACCGAAGCAGGGATCTCCGTCGCCTGCCATCCACCGACAATCCTCGAGGAAGGAGACCGCCATGGTCGGCCTGAACGGCACCCGGACCCATGAGAATCTGAAGGCGGCATTCGCTGCCGCGAGCCAGGCCAATCATCGCTACCTGTGGTTCGCCCAGAAAGCCGACATCGAGGGCCACCCGGATGCAGCGGCGCTGTTCCGCGCCGTCGCCAACGGCGAGACCGGCCAAGCCGAAGGTCATCTCGAGTACCTCGCCGAGGTGGGGGACCCTGTGACGGGCGAGCCGATCGGCGACACCGAGGAGAACTTCAGGGCGGCGATCGCCGGTGGGACCGACGAGTACGCCGAGATGTACCCCGGCTTCGCCCGGATCGCCCGCGACGAGGGTTTCGACGAGATCGCCCACTGGTTCGAGATGCTCGCCCGCGCCGAGAAGAGCCACGCCGACCGCTTCGCCCAGGGTCGCGATGCCCTGCGCTGACGCCACCGCCACTGCCACCGACTACTCCGGTTCGCTCGACCCTGTTCAGCGTCGGCGATCGTCGATTCCCGCACATCGCGTCGTTCGGGGTGCCTCACACTGCGAGAGACTGGCCCGATGACCACGACGCATGACCCGGCCGACCCGGTCTACTTCGACGAAGCCGATGTTCGTGGGGAACTCACCCGGGTGTTCGACGTCTGCCACGGATGTCGGCGGTGTCTCGAGTTCTGCACGTCGTTCCCGACGCTCTTCGAGATGATCGACGAGCACGACGACCAGGACGCCGGCCGATTGACGCCCGCGGAACAGGACCAGGTGGTCGACGAATGCTTCCAGTGCAAACTCTGCTACCTCAACTGTCCCTACACCCCCGAACTCCACGAGTGGAATCTCGATTTTCCCAGGCTGATGCTCCGGGCCGACGCGATGCAGCACGCCAACGGCATCAAGTCTCCTCGCGACAGGGCGACGACGCGGATGATGGGGCGTACCGACCGCCTCGGCACGTTGGCGACCACCGCGGCCCCGATCGCGAACCGGCTCGTCAGCGCCGAGCGCGGCTCCGTCATGCGCAAGGTCGTCGCCAAGCTCACTGGTGTCTCGTCGGTGCGTCTCCTGCCGCCCTACGCCAGGCAACGGTTCTCGACCTGGTTCAAGAAGCGTCCGAAGGTTCGCCTCAACGATTGCCAGGGCAGGGTGACCGTATTCCCCACCTGCCTCGTCGAGTACCAGGAGCCCGCGATCGGCATGGACCTCGTGAAGGTCTACGAGCACAACGGGATCGAGTGTGAAATCACCGCGGCCCGTTGCTGTGGTGCCCCCTGGCTGCACTCCGGTGACGTCAAGGCGTTCATCAAGATCGCAACGAAGAACGTCGGCACGCTCGCCGCAGAGGTCCGCTCGGGGACCGACATCGTCGTGCCGCAGCCGACGTGCAGCTACATCATCAAGCAGGACTATCCGAAGTACGTGGCCGGCCAACCGGCGCGAGCCGATGCGGAGCTCGTCGCCGCGCACACGTTCGATGCGGCCGAGTACCTGGTGAACATCCACAAGGGCGATCACACGACGCTCGAGACCGACTTCACCGGTGAGACCGTTGCGTCGATCACCTATCACGCGCCCTGCCACCTCCGAGCCCAGAACATCGGCTTCACGAGCCGTGACCTGATGAAGCTCACCGGTGCCGAGGTCAAGCTGGTCCAGCAGTGTTCAGGGACCGACGGCATGTGGGGCTTGCGGGCCGGCAACGAGCACATCTCGATTCCGATCGCGGAGAAGTTGGGTGAGCAGATCGACGACGCCGGCGGCGACGCCGTGGCCGGCGACTGCCACCTCGCCAACACCGCGATCACCGAACAGACCGGCCATGACGCGAAGCATCCGCTGCAGATCGTCGCCCGGGCGTACGGCATCCCCGAAGAATGACCCGACGCGCCGAAACACCGGCGACACCTGCACGCCACGAAATTTCACTGGCGAAGCCGACGGTGGCGTTCTAGATTCGCTCGGACAGCAGTCGTCTTGGGGAGTCGAAGTGTCCGTACAGGAATTGAAGTGGTGGGACCTCGGAGCATGTCGGGGGCTGGACGCATCGTTGTTCTACCCCGACGACGACGACGGCGCGGAGGTCGCGAAGGCCGTGTGTGCCGGTTGCCACGTGCAGGCGTCGTGTCTGGAGCACGCCCTCTCCTTCCGTGAGAAGGCGGGCGTCTGGGGCGGGGCGACCGAGCGGGACCGTCGACGGATCATCCGCCAACGGCGCCGCATCTCCTGACGCTCGTCCACCGAGATCGCACGGAGCGGCGCAACGGTTGGGGGTCGGCGCCGACCGTTGCCTCTACCATCGGCGCGATGTCGACGACGAAGGTTCCGTTCGAATGGCCGGTGGCGCTCGCCACGATGCTCTCCGGCACAGATCTCGACGGTGATCACGCCGGTGCCGCGATGGCGGCGATCCTCGACGGTGATGCGACCGCCGCCCAGATCGCCGGGTTCCTCGTGGCGCTGCGGGCCAAGGGCGAGACCGCCGAGGAGTTGCACGGCATGCTCGACGCGGCGATGCACGCAGCGACGTTCGTGCCGCTCACCGACGACGAGCGGGCGCGCTGTGTGGACGTGGTCGGCACCGGTGGGGACGGCTCGCACTCGATCAACGTGTCGACGATGGCGGCACTGGTCGTCGCCGGAGCCGGTGTCCCGGTCTGCAAGCACGGGAACCGGTCGGCGTCGTCGAAGTGCGGCACCGCCGACGTCCTCGAGTTGCTCGGCGTGGCGATCGAGCTGTCGGCTGCCGGTGTTGCTGCGTGTGTGCGGGAGGCCGGCATCGGGTTCTGCTACGCGCCGGCATTCCATCCGGCGTTCCGGTTCGCCGGCCCGCCGCGTCGCGAGCTCGGCGTGCCGACCGCGTTCAACCTGCTGGGGCCGATGGCCAACCCGGGGCGTGTCGAGCGCCAGCTGATCGGCGTCGCCGACGCCCGGTTCGCCGCGCCGATGGCGGTGGCGCTCGAACGCCAGGGACTCACCACCGCCTGGGTCGTCCACGGTGAGGGCATGGACGAACTGACCACGACCGGCCCCTCGCAGGTCACGGCGCTCGACCGTGGAGCGATCAGCGAGTTCACCGTCGATCCGGCCACGCTCGGTTTCGCTCCGGCCGATGCCGACGATCTGCGGGGCGGGGCCCCCGAGGAGAACGCGCTGGCCGTGCGCCGCGTGCTGGCAGGCGAACTCGGTGCCCACCGCGACGTGGTGGTGCTGAACGCAGCGGCGGCGCTCGTGGTGTCCGGCACCGTCACCGATCTGGCCGCCGGTGTCGAGCGGGCGATGGCGTCGATCGACAGCGGCCACGCGCAGGCGAGCCTCGATGCGTTGATCAGGGTGTCGCAAGCCCACGCAGCTGCGGAAGCCGATCGCTGATCGGGAACAGCCAGTCGCCGCTACACCGCACCGTGAGCCGCTCGGCTCGCTTGTCGCAGAACCGTGCCAGGCACAGCGCCTCGTCGATCTGGTCACGCGACAGCACCGCGTGCTCGGCGACATCGGGAGGTGGCACGGGGAGGGTGCGGCCCACCGAACCGATCCGTGTGGCGTCGGTGAGCCGTGCCCCGTCGACGATCCAGATCGACCGACCGTCGCTGATCTCTGCTCGGCCTGCCCGGCGGAGTGCGTCGACGAGATGGAACCGCCGTGCGGCGCCCACGAGCGCGGTCAACCGGTCGCGCGCGGCGGCTGCCTCCTCGAAGCGCTGCTGGTTGGCGAGTTGCATCATCTTGTCGTGGAGGAGCTCGGCCACCCGGTGAGGCCGACCGTCGAGGGCTTCCTCGGCGAGTCGCACCGCTGCGGCGTACTCGGCGGCATCGGCGGTGCCCGAGCACGGGCAGTGGGCCACGCCGAGCTGGGCGGCGCTGCACATCGGCGCGTCGACCGGGGCGACGTAGTTCCGGCCGAGGCGAGCGGTGCATCGCCGCAGCGGCACGGCGCTGTGGATCGCCTCGACGACCAGGTTGGCCATCGTGCGCGACGGGAGCGGCCCGAGGTGCACCCCCGTCGGCGACGGGTTCTTGACCACCGAGAGACGCGGCCAGGGCGTGCCGGTGTCGAGGCGGATGTAGCAGTACCGGTCGACCCGTGTGCCCGCACGGTTGTAGCGGGGGAGGAGCCGGCTGATCAGGCGGCTCTCGATCACCTCCGCCGACAGGGCATCGGGAAGGTCCAGGTGGGTGACCGACTGCGTCTCTCGCAGCATCGGGCCGATCTTGCGGCGGTCGTCGCTGCCGAAGTACGAGCGGACGCGCTGTCGGAGGTTGGTGGCCTTGCCGACGTAGAGGACGTCGTCGCGTTGACCACGGAACATGTAGACGCCCGGCGTGCGGGGCAGGTCGGCGGTCATCTTCAGCTTCGCGGCCTGCGGATGGCCCGCGAGCTTGGCGAGCGCGATCAGGTCGTCGAGACCGACCACGCCCAGCCCGGCGGCCCGCTCGATCAGGAGATGGAGGAGATCGGCGGTCGCCAGCGCGTCGTCGAGTGCTCGGTGGCTCGGCCGGTGGTCGAGCCGGAACCTCGAGGCGAGTGTGCCGAGGCGACAGTCGGGGACCTCGTCGCGGACGAGCCGGCGGGCGAGCGTGACGGTGTCGACCACTCGACCGGAGAGCGGTGGGCGGTCGTGACGTTCGCACGCGGCGCGCAGGAAACCGACGTCGAAGCCGACGTTGTGGCCGACGATGACCGCATCGCCGACGAAGTCGACCAGCGACGGCAGGACGGCGCCGATGCGCGGCGCCGACGAGACGAGCACATCGGTGAGACCGGTGAGCACGGTGATCTGCGGCGGGATCGCACGGCCCGGGTTGACCAGGGTCTGGAAGGTGCCCAGGCACTGCCCGCCCTGCACCTTGACCGCGCCGACCTCGGTGATCTGGTCCTCGTTGCGGTTCCCGCCCGTGGTCTCGAGGTCGATCACGCAGAACACGACGTCGTGGAGCGGCGTGCCGAGGTCGTCGAAACTCCGCTGCTGGGGGAACGACGCAATCGAACGGACAGCCATCTCGGACAGGAGAGCACGAACATGCGTACGCTGTCAAGAACGTGCGTTCGTGATCGCAGCGGCGTGGAGTATCCTCGACTCATGTCCGAGCCGATCGAGATCGAGCACCGCGATCTCCGCTCGGCGATCGAGTTCGCCGTGGCGCTCGCCGAGGAGGCCAACCGGGGAAAACGATCGCTGCCGTACCCGAAGGAGCTGCGTGCGCACTTCGGTGCCACCCGGATCCCGACCGGGGCGCTCGGCCGGTTGCGACGGTCGATCGAGGCCGACGACACGTTCCGGCGGACGATCGCCGTGGGTGCCGTCCCCGAGCTGGTCGACCCGATCGGGATGCTCTGGCTGCAACGTCCCACGGGCTGGGAGGACGAGGTGCAGGCCCTGCTCGACGCCCGTGCTCGCGAGGCGACCGAGGCCGACCTGCGCACGGAACTGAAACGGGCGGAGAAGCGTCGGGCCGCCGCCGAGCAGCTGGCCGTGCGGGCGCAGGCCGCAGTCGTCGAGCAGTCGGCGTCGCTCGATGCGCTCCGATCCGAACTCGACGTCCTGCGCGCCGATCTGGCGAAGTCCGACGACGCCGTCGGCGAGCTCCGCGCCGAGCTGATCGACGTCCGCAACGAGGCGCGCCATGCCCGTGATCGAGAGGCCGCACTCCGTGCTCGGCTCGAGGCCGCGACCGCGGTCCCGGCCGGGTCGTCGGAGCTGTCGCCGTCGTCGGAGGTGTCGTCGACGCCGGAACTGTCGTCCCCCGAAGCCGCGCCGGCGTCCGGCGTCGACGTTGCCGAGCTGAGTGAGATCGCCGAGGCGGCTCGCCAACTCGGCGACCGCGTCGAGGCACTGGCCGCGTCCCTCGCGCCGCCAGCACCCGAACCGGTGACGGATCCCGCGATCGACACGGTGCCGCCTCGCCCGGTGCAACACCGTCGACCGCTGCGCCTGCCCGGCGGGGTGATCGCCACCTCTGGAGCCGCCGCCGACTTCCTGTTGCGATCCGACGCCGCGGTCGTCGTCGACGGGTACAACGTCGCCAAGCTGGGGTGGCCCGACGAGCGACTCGACGAACAGCGCCGGCGGCTCCTCGACGGGCTCGAGAACGCCGCACGCCGTCACGGCACCGACATCACCGTGATCTTCGACGGCTCCAGCGTGGTGGGCGCGCACGCCGATCGGCGTCGGATGGTGCGCGTCGCCTACTCCCCGGAGGGAGTGACCGCCGACGACGTGATCCGCGACGAAGTGCGCCGCCTCCCTCCCGGCCGGTCCGTGGTCGTGGTGACCAACGACGCCGAGATCATCGCCGACGTGCGTCGGCTCGGTGCCAACACCCTGCCGAGCAACGCGCTGCTCGCGGCGCTCTGACACCGACCGGACCGACCAACTGTGTGACAGCCCCGCGTCATCATGGTCGGCATGAGTGATCTCGGCAACGACGGCTTCTCCATCGAGTGCGGCACCTGCGTCGCCACCGGCACCACGGCGTGCACCGACTGCGTCGTGTCGCACCTGCTCGCCAACGACGACGGCCCGATCGAGTTCGTCACGGTGGCCCCGCCGGTGACGGTCACCGATCGGGCGGTCGCCCTGTTCACGCAGGCCGGGATGCTCGACGATCCGGTTCGGTTCGTCACGCTCGACGAGTTCGAGCGCGGCGTCGTGTCGGACCTCGCCGTCGTACGCTGACCCTGCCGTACCCTGACCCTGCCGTACCCTGAAACGGTGCGGCGGCCCGAACCACTTCCCACGATCGACGAGATCGCTCGGATGCTCGCCCCGGCCGGGGTTCGACACGTCGGGGTCGCCACCGCCGACGTGCTCGACGACGCCAGAACCGCACTCCACGATCGGGTGGCGAAGGGGCTCGACGGCGACATGGGGTTCACCTACCGTGACCCCGACCGGTCGACCGATCCCCGGCGAGCGGTGCCGGGAGCGCGGTCGGTCATCGTTGCGGCACGGTCATACCTCACCGAGGTCGACCCGCCGACGCCGACCGACGGGCCGCACGCGCGGGTCGGGCGGTACGCCTGGGTCGACCACTACACGCCGCTTCGGGTGGCGCTGCGCGAGGTCGGGCAGCGGATCCGGCGCGCCGACCACCGCGCAGTGGCGTTCGCCGACGACAACTCGATCGTCGACCGGGCCGTCGCCCACCGGGCCGGCCTCGGTTGGTACGGCAAGAACGCGAACCTGCTGCTCCCGGGCGTGGGCAGCTGGTACGTGCTCGGCTGCATCGTCACGACCGCCGCCTATGAACCCGCCGCAGCACCCGTCGACGACGGCTGCGGCTCGTGTCGACGCTGCATCGACGACTGTCCGACGGGTGCGATCATCGCTCCCGGTGTGGTCGACGCGAATCGCTGCCTCAGCTGGGTCCTCCAGAAGCCGGGGTCGGTGCCGGTCGAGTACCGCGAGGCGATCGGCGACCGGATCTACGGTTGCGACGACTGCCAGGACGCCTGTCCGATCTCGGTGCGTCTCGGTCGACGGGACACGATCGAACTCGATCCCGACACACAGGCGTGGGTCGATGCGATCGCGCTGCTCGACGCCGACGACGACACGGTCGAACAGCGCCACGGGCACTGGTACATCGCCGATCGTGACGTCCGCTGGCTTCGCCGCAACGCCCTGATCGTGATCGGCAACGTCGGCGACCCGGCCGATGGCCGCGTCCGACGGGTCGTCGACCACTACCGTGCGGGCATCGACCCGATCCTCGCCGAACACGCCGCCTGGGCCGCCACCCGACTCGACGAACGATCACGCGCGTGAAACACCTGCTCGTCACCAACGACTACCCACCGAAGATCGGCGGGATCCAGTCGCTGCTGTGGGAGTGGTGGCGCCGACTGCCTCCGGAATCGTTCGCCGTGCTGACCAGCCCCTACGCGGGGGCCGACGCCTTCGATGCCGGCGAGCCGTATCGCATCGAACGCACCCGCGAGCCGGTGTTGTTGCCACACCCGTTCATGGTGCGTCAGGTGGACGAGCTGGCGAAGGACGTCGGCGCGGACTTCGTGGTGATCGATCCGGCGGTGCCGTTGGGTCTGATCGGGCCCTCGCTCGCGCTGCCGTACGACCTGGTGCTGCACGGCGCCGAGGTCACGGTGCCCGGCCGGCTGCCCGGAGCGAAGCAGATGCTCGCGTACACACTCCGACGCGCCCGCAAGATCATCGCGGCCGGGGGCTACCCCGCGGCAGAGGGCGAACTCGCGGCCGGTCGCCCGCTGCCGACCACCGTCGTGCCGTGCGGCGTCGACCCCGACAAGTTCCACCCGCTCTCGCCGAGTGAACGCACGGCGGCCCGCGAGCACTTCGGGATCCCGGCCGATGCCGAGGTGATCCTGGGACTCTCGAGGCTGGTTCCCCGCAAGGGGTTCGACACGGCGATCCGAGCGGCCGCCCGCCTCCGGCTCACCCGGCCCGACCTGCTCCTCGTGATCGCCGGCGCCGGGCGTGACCGCGACCGCCTCGAACGCCTCGCCACCGAACTCGACGCGCCCGTCCGGTTCCTCGGTCGCGTTCCCAACGAGGACCTCCCGTCGTTGTACGGATGTGCCGACGTCTTCACGATGCTCTGCCGCAACCGGTGGGGCGGGCTCGAACAGGAGGGCTTCGGCATCGTGTTCGTCGAGGCGGCGTCGTGCGGTGTGCCGCAGGTGGCCGGCGACTCCGGCGGAGCGGCGGAGGCGGTCGCCGACGGCGAGACCGGGGTCGTCATCTCCGATCCCGAGAACGTCCAGTCGGTCGTCGACGCGTTCACGCTCCTGCTCGACGACGATTCGCTCCGCGCGCGGATGGGTGAGCGGTCGCGTCGGCGAGCCCTCGACGAGTTCGCCTACGACGTGCTCGCCCGGCGGCTCGGCGACACGCTCGGCGTGTACGACTGAGCGACCCCTGGCAGACTGAGCTGGCAGACTGAGATGGCAGACTGAGATGGTGAACACCCGCACCGTCGACACCGACGAGGACACGTCCACGCGCTCGGCCGGCGACGTGATCGTCGTCGCCGACGTCGTCGGCACCTTCGTCTTCGTCGTCACAGCGCTCACGGCGGCGATCGTGTTCTCCACGGCGACCCAGTGGGTGGGGGCGATCACGGCGATGGGGCTGTTCGCGATCGGAGTCTTCGCGTTCCTGTGGTCGTTCTTCAACGCCGTGCAACGCAGCCGCGAGGAGGAGATCTCCGTCACGCAGGTGTACCTGCTGCTCGGCTCGCCGACACCGGCACGCGTGCGACGGATCATGCTGTCGATGCTGGTGATCCAGACCGTCGTCGGTATCGGTACCGCGGTCGCCCGATCGGAGGCCGCGGACGGGTCGCCGGGCACGTCCCTCGCGGTCGGCGTGTTGGTCCCGATGTTCGGGATCGGCCTCAACGGGCTGTGGTGCGCGTTCCACGGTGCGTTCCCGCCGCGACCCGATGTCGCGCCATCGGGCGCTCCGATCGACCAGAATGACGACCATGGCTGAGACCGCGACCGAGATCATCACCATCGACGCTCCTCACGAGCGGGTCTGGCAGATCGCCATCGACCTCGAGAGCTATCCGATGTGGGCGCACGACATCAAGGACGTGAACATCCGTGCGACCGACGAGCTCGGCCGTCCGCTCGAGGTGGAGTTCCGTGCCTCGGCGTTGGGGCGCAGCACGCACTACACCTTGAAGTACGACTACGCCAACGCCCCGTTCGAGATGGGCTGGACGATGCTGAGCGGCGACATCCAGCGCTCGATCGACGGCGTGTGGCGGTTCGAGCCCGACGGTGACGATCGCACCAACGTGCGTTACGACCTGCAGATCGACCTCGCGATCCCGCTTCCCGGCTTCGTCAAGCGGCGTGCCGAGGTCCGGATCCTCAACACGGTCCGCGAGCTCAAGGTCCGCGCCGAGGCGTGAACGCCGCCGCCGGGCCGACGCGCCGGGTGGGCATCGATGTCGGGGGGACCAATGCGCAGGGTGTCGCGCTCGCCCTCGACGGTGAACTGCTCGCCACCGCCCACCGCCCGACACCCCGCGGGGACGACAGCCTCGGTCCGCTCGTCGACGTGCTGGTCGACCTGGCGCGCGAACTCGGCGAGGACGGCAGCGTCGGAGTCGGCGTTCCGGGGCTCGTGACGCGCGCCGGCGTGCTGCGCGCCGCCCCCAATCTCGACGGCGTGGCCGATTTCGACGTCGCCGGGTCGCTGTCTGCCCGGCTCGGTACGCCGGTCGAGGTCGACAACGACGCGACGTGCGCCACGATCGCCGAGTGGCAACTCGGTGCCGCGGCGGGTACCGAGAACATGGTGCTCGTCACGCTCGGCACCGGGATCGGGGGCGGGCTGGTGGCGAACGGCGCAGTGCAGCGCGGGATGAACGGGTTCGCCGGCGAGTTCGGCCACATGGTGGTCGATCCCGACGGCCCGCGGTGCCCGTGCGGTCGGCGAGGGTGCTGGGAGCGGTATGCCTCCGGGTCCGGGCTCGCGATGCTCGCCCGGGAGGCCGCGACCGGACGTCGGCTGCACGACGTCGTTCGCCACGCGGGCGGCGATCCGCAGGCGGTGCGCGGTGAGCACGTCCAGGCGGCCGCACGGGAGGGCGATCCCGAGGCGCTGGCCGTCATCGACGAGTTCGCCCGATGGGTGGCGTTGGGCCTGTCGAACCTGACCAACGCCCTCGACCCGGAGATGTTCGTGCTGGGAGGCGGTCTGGCGGCCGGCTCCGACCTGTACCTCGATCCGATCGTGCGTTGGTTCGGCGAGCTGCTGTACCAACCGCACCTCCGACCGATGCCGCGGGTCGAGTTCGCCAGCTGGGGCCCACTCGCCGGTGCCGTCGGCGCGGCCCTGCTCCCCACCCTCCGTTCGATCGACGACCGATGAGTTCCGGCGCGCACGGCCGCGCCGGGACCCGTCAGGTCGGGATCAGTGCGGGATGTAGTTCGCCCGGGCCTGGTTGATCTCGCGCCAGGCGGCCGCCCGGTCGCCCGTGCCCTGGCTGGAGGAGTGCTTGTCGGGCTCCAACGCCTTGTAGACGTTGAAGAAGTGCTCGATCTCCTCGACCAGCTGGTGGGGGAGGCCCGACAGCTCGTTGACGTTCTCGAAGCGGGGTTCGCGTGGCGGTACGCAGATCAACTTGGCGTCCTCGCCGGCCTCGTCACGCATGTACAGCACGCCGATCGGTCGGCACTCGACGATCACGCCCGGAAACACCGGATCCTCCAACAGCACGAGCGCATCGAGTGGGTCGCCGTCGCCCGCGAGCGTGTCGGGGAGGAATCCGTAGTCGGCCGGGTAGGTCGTGGCGGTGAAGAGTCGGCGGTCGAGGTAGACGCGTCCGTCCTCGTGGTCGATCTCGTACTTGTTGCGGCTCCCACGGGGAATCTCGATGACCACGTGGATGCAATCGGGGGCTGGTGTCTTGGCCATTGCGAACAGCATCGCACACGCCATCACCAATCCTGGCGAGATACCCTCACCGAAATGGAGTTCCGGCGCATCGAGAATCTGCCCCCGTACGTCTTTTCGATCATCAACGGTCTGAAGATCGAGGCACGTCGTGCAGGGGCCGACGTGGTCGACCTCGGTTTCGGCAACCCCGACATCCCGTCGCCGCAGATCGCTGTCGACAAGCTCGCCGAAGCGGCACGCAATCCCAAGAACCACCGGTACTCGTTGAGCCGCGGGTTGCCGAAGCTGCGCGAGGCGATCGCCGGGTACTACAAGAACAAGTGGGACGTCGACCTCGACCCCGAGCTCGAGATCACCAACACGATCGGCTCGAAGGAGGGCTTCAGCCACCTGATGTGGGTGCTGCTCGACCGCGGTGATGCGGCGATCGTGCCGAGCCCGAGCTACCCGATCCACATCTACGGCCCGCTGTTCGCGGGGGCCGACCTGCGCCAGGTGCCGATGCGCTTCCTCGCCGATCCCGACCAGCGCGAGCACTTCGCCGACGACTTCATGGACAGTCTCCAGACCGCCTGGGACGTCGGTTGGCCGAAGCCGCGCGTGCTCGTGATCTCGTTCCCGCACAACCCGACCGGCGCGGCGGTCGATCTGCCGTTCATGCAGCGTGTGGTCGACTTCTGTCGCGAACACGAGATGATCGTCGTGCACGACTTCGCGTACGCCGACGTCGGCTTCGACGGCCATCAGCCGCCGAGCATCCTGCAGGCGGACGGGGCGAAGGAGTGCGCCGTCGAGCTCTACTCGATGACCAAGAGCTTCTCGATGGCGGGATGGCGCAGTGCGTTCCTCCTCGGCAACGCCGAGGTGGTCCAGGCGCTGGTCAAGCTCAAGAGCTATCTCGACTACGGCATGTTCCAGCCCGTGCAGATCGCTGCGACGGTGACGATCAACGAGGCGCCGGACTTCCCGAAGGAGATCTGTTCGATCTACGAGTCGCGTTGCGACGCGCTCATCGAGGGCTTGGGGCGCATCGGTTGGGACATCCCCAAGCCGGGCGGTTCGATGTTCGTGTGGGCGCCGATCCCGGAGCCGTACGCGGAGATGGATTCGGTGGAGTTCTGCTCGCTGATCGTGCGCGACGCCGACGTGGCGCTGTCGCCGGGTGTCGGCTTCGGCCCCGGCGGCGAGGGGTTCGTCCGGTTCGCGCTGATCGAGAACGAGAAGCGCATCCAGCAGGCGATCCGCAACCTCAAGCGCGGTCTGCCCAAACTCGGCTGACCGCGCCGCCGAGGTCGGCCCGCGGCGTAACACGATGGTCACGAGGTGGTCACCGTCCGGCGACGGAGCCTCCGATACCGTCGCCGCTCGTGGTCACGATCGTCGTCAGAGTCTGGATGCCCGATCGTCCCGGCGCGCTCGGGCAGGTCGCGAGCCGGATCGGCGCCGTGCGCGGCGACGTCCTCGCCATCGAGATCCTGGAGCAGGGCGGCGGCCGGGCGATCGACGAGCTCACCGTCTCGTTGCCCGACGACGATCTGCTGTCGCTGTTGACCGCCGAGGTGGACGCGGTCGACGGCGTCTCGGTGGAGAGCATCCGCATCGTCGACCCGGACCGCACCGATGCGAGCCTGTCGGCCCTCGCACTCGGCGCGGCGATCGCCGAGTGCACGTCGGATGAGCGGCTCGGGGTGATGGTGCAGGGAATCCAGCGGTTCTCGGAGACCGACTGGGTCGTGGTGCTGGCCGACGGTGAACAGGTCGCCGGTGTCGGCGAGGTGCCGGATCTCGGGTGGCTGACGGCGTTCCTGGCCGGCAGCGAGCATCTCGACGGGTTGGACGACTCCGCACCGAGTGACCTGCTCTGGGCCAGCATGACGGTGTCGCGCCTCGCGGTCGCTGCCGGGCGGTCGGGCAACCCGATCCACGAGCGCGAGCGCGTCCGGTTCTCCCTCCTCGTCCGCCTCGCCGACGCCCTCATCGCCGCCTGACCCCCGCAACCTCCGAGATGTGCCGGAAGACGGACGCTCGGCGTCCCGATTCCGGCATTTTTCGGATTCTCGGGGTGGGTCAGTGGGGGATCCAGCTGCGGGAGCGCTCGACGGCGCGGAGCCACTGGGCGTGGAGCGCATCGGCGACGGTGCGATCCGCGGCGGGGGTGAACTCGGCATCGAGCTCCCACTGGTCGCCGACGGCGTCGAGATCCGGCCACACACCCTCGGCCAGGCCGGCGAGGAACGCCGCGCCGAGCGCAGTGGTCTCCTGATCGGCCGGCCGTTGCACCGTGACGCCCAACTGGTCGGCCTGGAACTGGCACAGCAGGTTCATCACCGAGGCACCACCGTCGACGCGCAGGTCGACGATCGGTGTGCCGCTGGCAGCGGTCATCGCATCGATCACGTCACGCGTCTGGTACGCCATCGACTCCACGACCGCCCGCGTGATCTCCGCCCGGCCGGTCCCCCTGGTGATGCCGACGATCGTGCCCCGCGCGTACGGATCCCACCACGGCGAGCCGAGGCCGGCGAACGCGGGCACGACGTACACGCCGCCGGTGTCGTCGACCGACTCCGCCAGCGGGCCCGCCTCGGCCGCCGATTCGATGATCGAGATGCCGTCGCGCAGCCACTGGATCGCCGCGCCCGTCGCGAAGATCGATCCCTCGAGCGCGTAGTGCGTGGTGCCGTCGGCGAGTGTCCAGGCCACCGTGGTGAGCATTCCCTCGGTCGGGGGCGGGCAGGTCTCACCGACGTTGAGGAGCACGAACGAGCCGGTTCCGTAGGTGTTCTTCGCCATCCCCGGCGCGACGCAGGCCTGGCCGAAGAGCGCGGCCTGCTGATCGCCGGCGACCCCGCTGATCGGGATGTTCCCGGGGACCCCGGCGCGCTCGTCGGTGGTTCCGATCCGACCGCTCGACGGCATGATCGTCGGCAATGCCGTGATCGGGACGTGGAGCAGGGAGCAGAGGTCGGGATCCCAGCTCCGCGAGCGGATGTCGCACAGCATCGTGCGGCTGGCGTTGGTGACGTCGGTGGCGAAGACCGCCCCGTTGGTCAACTTCCAGATCAGCCAGGTGTCGATCGTGCCGATCGCGAGGTCGTCGTCGACGGGGATGTCACGGTTCGTCAGCAGCCACTCGGCCTTGGTGCCGGAGAAGTACGGATCGAGCACGAGTCCGGTGTGCTCGCGCACGAGCGGAAGGTGGCCGTCCGCGCTCAGCTGGTCGCACCGGTCCGCCGTCCTGCGGTCCTGCCACACGATGGCGGTGCCGTACGGGCGGCCGGTCGTCCGGTTCCAGGCGAGCACGGTTTCGCGTTGATTGGTGATCCCGATCGCGGCGACGCCGTCCACGTCGGCGAGGCCGAGGATCTCGTCGACGACCGAGTTCAGCGTGTGTCGAGCGGCCTCCCAGATCTCGTCGGCGTCGTGCTCGACCCAGCCCGGTTCGGGGTAGTGCTGGGTGAACTCGCGGTACGACCCGATCGAGGGTCGTCCGTCGGTGAAGACCGCGCGGCTGCGCACACCCGTGGTCCCGGCATCGATCGCGATGACACAGCGTCCCGTCACGGGCGCAGAATGTAGTCGACCGGGAGGGCTCCGGTCCCGGTCACCGCCGGCGCTTGGACGTCGACTTCGGGCGGTTGCCGCCGCCGGCGGTGCGACTCGTCGGCGCCGGCTTCGATCGGCCGGCGCCGTCGGAGGTCGCCGCGTTCGGCGACGAGTCGTCGGCCGGGGCGCGGCGAACGTCCTTGAGACGCTGGCGCTGGTACCCGAACTTCGCGAGGGTCGCACCGAGCGCCAGGTACAACGGGCCGCTGATCAGCACGCCGGCGACCGCACCGAGCACGTTGTCGCCGCGGAAGAAGATGACGAAGACCGCGCTCATGATCGCGGCGTAGACCAGCCACTCGCGGATCAACCGTTGCCACGGTACCGGTCGGCTGCTGTCCCATCCCATCCTCCCAGTGCTAGCAGGGGAGCGGCCCCGTCGAAACCTCGACGCAGGTCGGGTTCCTCAGGCGTCCGGTGTCGGCACGCCCGGGAACGCCGGCTGTGTCGACTCGACCAGGCCCGGGTAGTCGTAGGCGGTCAACGGACGGTCGGTGAGCTCCCCGTTGCCGAGCGGCCACACCCTCGGCGTGCCGTCGATACGCAACTCGACGGCACGGACGCCGTCGATCTCGGTTGCGGTCGTGACGATCTGGGCGACGGCGAGCCGCAGCCCGTCCGGGGTGAGGTCACCGAACACGTCGTTCATGTCGATCGAGAGCACCTGACCGATCGGCCGGGGGGTGCCGAGCAACTCGACGTCGGAGGGGATCGCGGTGTCGAGCTGGGCATCGCGTTCTTCGGCGTTGGGCCCGGCGAACAGCGATTCCAGGACCGCGCTGGAGGCCCCGGTCGGAACGTCGCGCGACACCGCCCGCAACCGTTGCGGCTGCTCGGGGTCCGGCGGCGCCAACAGGTAGATCCGCTGGGTGCCGGCCGCCTCGTCGCCGGTCGCCGGTTCCCCGAACACTCCGGTTCGCTCCTCCGACAGGTCGTTCGGCGCCGACTCCGGCTGGATCGAGCAGGCGGCGACGACCGCGACGAGCGCGAGCAGGACGGCGACGAGGCGTCCGACGCCGTGACTCGGGGAGGTCTGCGTCATTCGTCCAGCTCCGATGCCATCAGCTCGATCACGAACCGTGCTCCCGGTTCGCCGTCGAGACGGTCCTCCACCCACACCCGCCCGCCGTGCATGCGGACGTGCTCGTCGACCAGCGACAGCCCGAGGCCGGCGCCTTCGCTGCCGGTGCGGCGGCCCGCCCCGCCGCCCCGGGCGAACCGCTCGAACACGAGATCACGCTCCTCCTCGGGCACGCCCGGGCCGTGGTCCTCGACGGCGATCAGGATGTGGGACATCGGTTCGTCGTCGGGATTGACCACGGTGATCGACACCTCGGGCTCGCCACCGCCGTAGGCGCGGGCGTTGTCGATCAGGTTGGCGATCACGCGCGCCAGTCGTCGGCGGTCGCCGCGGATCAGCGCGGTCTCGGCGCGCTCGGACACGATCACCGGTGTCTTCGGCAGCGAGCTGACCGCCACGGCCTGACGGACGAACTCGGCGGCGAGCAGCTCTTCCATGTGGAGCCGGATCGCGCCGGCATCGAACCGGGAGATCTCGAGCAGATCCTCGACGAGGCCCTGGAAGCGCACGACGTCGCTGGCGAGGAGATCGAGGGCGGCCTGTGCCCGTTCGGGCAACTCGTCGCGGCGGGCTTCCATCACCTCGACCGACGCCGACAGGGTCATCAGCGGTGACCGCAGCTCGTGGCTGACGTCGGAGGCGAACCTCGCATCGCGTTCGACGCGCTGCTGGAGCGCTTCGGCCATGTCGTTGAACGATTCGGTGAGTATCCGAAGATCCGGGTCGTCGGTGGACTCGAGGCGGGTGTCGAGCCGACCGCCCGCGATCGCCGACGCGGCCTGCGCGGCGGTGCCCACCGGCCGCACGGCCCGGCGGGCGGCGAAGATGCCGAGAAGGACGCCGAGACCGGTGCTGATCGCGGCGGCGAACACCAGCGAGAGGCGAACGTTCGACAGTGTCGAGTCGGCCTCCTCGAGGCTGAAGGCCTGGAAGTAGGCGCCGATCCGCGGAACGTCCCATCCGACGATGACGTTGAGTTCGTCGCCGACTTCGACGATCTGGCTCGCCGACGTGCCCTCGTCGATCACGCGGGTCACCATTTCCGGGGGGATGTCGGGGTTCTGGAAGGTGGCGGCTCCGCCCGTCCACCGCCCGCCGTACCAGATCAGGTAGTCCTGCACTCCGATGCGCGCCAGTGACGACGTCGCCGGCTCGGCGTCGCTGGGCAGGGTTCGCAGGTCGCGTTCGACGCCCTGGGCGTTGCGCTGCGACGTCGAGATCGCGGTGTCGATGCGCTCGGCCACGATGCTCGACCGGGCGAGGCCGTAGGTGGTGGTCGCGAGGAACAGCGACAACAGCAGCGAGCCCAGCGTGAAGATCAGCAGAATGCGTCGCCGCAGACCGAGCGCCGCCGGGCGGGAACGGTTGACCAGGCGACGGAACCAGCCGCCTTCGTTCACGTCTGCAGCCGGTACCCGAGCCCGCGTACCGTGACGACGTGACGCGGGTTGGCGGGGTCGGCCTCGACCTTCGTGCGCAGGCGGCGCACGTGGACGTCGACGAGGCGGCCGTCACCGAAGTAGTCGTAGCCCCAGACCTTGTCGAGCAGCGCCTCCCGGCTGAGGACCTTGCCGGGGCTCTCGGCGAGTTCGCAGAGCAGGCGGAACTCGGTCTTCGTGAGGTGGACCTCGGCGCCGTCGCGCAGCACCTTGCCCTCGTCGGGGATCAGTTCGAGGTCACCGAAGCTGAGACGAGCATGGCCGGGTGCGCTCGGGCGGATCCGGCGCAGCAGCGCTCGGATCCGTGCGGAGAGCTCCTTCGGAGCGAACGGCTTGGTGAGGTAGTCGTCGGCTCCCGCTTCGAGCCCGGCGACCACGTCGTGGGTGTCGTTGCGGGCGGTCACCATCACCACCGGCACGTCGCTGGTTCGGCGCAGCGTGCGGCACAGCTCGAATCCGTCGATGCCCGGCAACATGATGTCGATCAGCACGACGTCGGGGTTCGAGCGGGCGAACTTCTCGATCGCCTCCTCACCGCTCTCGGCCTCGTCGACGATCCATCCCTCGTCCTCGAGCGCCAGTTTGACCGCGGAACGAATTCGTTCGTCGTCCTCGACAGCCAGGATGCGTGTACCCACGGCACCCATGATGCCGCATCGCGCGCCCTTTTGTGGACTTCGCCTGCAGGTACTGCCGATCGCGTGTCAGGCGTCGATCGTCGCGATGAGCTCGAGGAGCGCATCGTGGATGCCCGGAGCGGCCGCGACGGTTGCCGACGACCCTGCTCGATCGTTGGCGAAGTCGGAGGTCCGGGCTCCGGCTTCCGCCGCGATCAGCACCCCGGCGGCGAGGTCCCAGGAGTTGAGGTGCTCCTCGAAGTAGGCGTCGAGACGCCCGCAGGCGACGAGGCAGAGATCGATCGCGGCGGAACCGAGACGCCGGATGTCGCGCACCGCCGGTAGCAGCTCGGTGAGGCGTCGGGCCTGGGCGGTGCGCCGCTCGGCGGAGTAGCTGAATCCCGTGCCGACGAGTGCTCCGGAGAGGCTGCTCGCCGACGAGCAGTGGATGGCGTCGCCGTTCCGGGTCGCGCCGTCGCCGCGGGCCGCAGAGAACAACTCGTCGGTGACCGGTGCGTACACGGCGCCGACCAGCGGTCCGTCGCCGTCGACGAGCGCCACCGACGTGCACCAGCTCGGGAGGTCGTACACGAAGTTCGCGGTGCCGTCGATCGGATCGACGTGCCAGGCGAGTCCCGATGTGCCGATGTGATCTGCTCCTTCCTCACCGACGATCGAGTCGTCCGGTCGTCGTGCGCGGATCGCATCGACGATCAGACGCTCGGCCGCACGGTCGAACTCGGTGACGGGATCGGTGGGACTCGACTTGGTGTCGTGGTGGACGGGTTGCCCGACGCCGAGCCGCTGCCGCCCGGCGAACGCGTCGGTTCCGGCCTGCACGGCCAGTGCCTCCGCGAACGACCGGAGTTCAGCGCGGGGCGTGGCCGGCACCGGTGCGGTCCTCGATCTCGCGCCACTCGCCGATCGCCCGCATCACCAGCACGGCCACGACCGCCATGCCGCCGGCCGCACCCAGTGCGCCGACCAGCAGCCCGACGCCGGTCCAGACGCCGCAGTCGCCTTCGCACTGCAGGGAGACCAGCGAGTAGCCGATCAGCGCTCCGGCCAGCCCGCTCAGGCAGATCGCCGCGAACGCCGTGATGCGCACGGCGACCGACGGCAGTGCCGAGAGTTGACCGTCTGGTTCTTCGGGCACGCTCACGGCGACGCAGCGTACCGGCCCGGCCGTGGCCGTGGCCCCGATCGTCGAGTCGATCAGGTCCTGATCGTCACCTCGCACTCGATCTCGACCGGGATGCGGAACGGGAGGCTCGACATCCCGACGGCGCTCCGAGCGTGCGCGCCGACGTCGGAGCCGAACACGTCGAGGATCAGATCGCTGAACCCGTTGATCACCGCCGGCTGCGCGTGGAAGTCGGGGGCACACCAGACCATCCCGAACACCCGGCCCCACGCCGTGATGCGGTCGAGATCGCCGAGTTCGCGCCGGAGGTCGGCGAGGATCGAGAGCCCGGTCAGGCGGGCCGATTCGTAGGCCTGCTCGACCGTCACCTCGTCGGGGACCCGGCCCAGCGCGCCACCGACCGAACCGTCGGCCGCCTGGGGGCCGTGACCCGACACGATCGCCCGGTCGCCGACGGTTCGCACCATGGAGAACGGCAGGACGACGCCGGTCGGAGGCCGCAGCGGAGGCGGCAGCACGAAGCCGCGTTGGGCGAGACGGTCGTCGATCCTCCCCATGACGACCGACTGTACTCGCCGGGCCGTCGCCCCGGTCGGTGTGTGCGGCGGCAACGGCTCGCCGTCCACGCGAGGTCCAGCCCGGTCGTTGGCTTAGTGTCGGCAGCGTGGTGGCGTCGAGGCAGAGGTCCATCGTGCACGTCGACATGGACGCGTTCTTCGTGTCGGTCGAGTTGCGGCGGCGTCCGGAACTCGTGGGCCAGCCGGTGGTGGTGGGCGGCACCGGTCGCCGGGGTGTGGTGGCGGCGGCCTCGTACGAAGCGCGCCGATTCGGGGTGCGATCGGCGATGCCGTCGGTGGTCGCGAAACGACGGTGCGCGCACGCGGTGTTCCTCCCCGGCGACCACGCGCTGTACAGCGAGGTGAGTGGCCAGGTGCGAGCGATCCTCGATCGGTACACACCGTTGGTCGAACCGCTCTCGCTCGACGAGGCCTTCCTCGATGTCACCGGATCGATCGGCCTGTTCGGGCCGGCGCCGGAGATCGCCCGACGGATCCGATCCGAGGTGGTCGACGAACTGCAGCTCACCTGCTCGGTCGGTGTGGCGCCGAACAAGTTCCTCGCCAAGTTGGCATCGGTCGAGGCGAAACCGATCGCATCACCCGGCGGCGTCGCACCCGGCCCCGGTGTGGTCGTGGTCGACCGCGACGCCGTCGATGCGTTCCTCGGCCCACTTCCGGTCGAGCGGCTCTGGGGCGTCGGACCCGCCACCCTCGACAAGCTCCATCGCATCGGCGTACGGCGGGTGGCCGACATCGTCACGGTCGACGAGCGGGTGCTGGCCTCCTCGCTCGGCGCTGCGCAGGCACGTCACCTCTCGGCGCTGGCTCGGGGGATCGACGACCGGCCGGTCGAACCCGAGCGCGAGGCCAAGTCGATCGGTCACGAAGAGACCTTCGAGACCGACAAGCACGAGGTCGCGGAGCTTCGTCGCGAGCTCGTACGCCTGGCCGACGCGGTCGCCCAACGCCTCCGCCGGGCCGATGTCGGCGCACGGACCCTCACGTTGAAGCTCCGATTCGACAGCGGTTTCCAGACGATCACCCGGTCGGTGACGAGCGGCGAACCGGTCGATCTCGCACCGGAGATCGTGGCGATGCTCGCACCGCTGCTCGACTCGATCGATCCATCGCCAGGGATCCGGCTGCTCGGAGTGTCGGGTTCGAACCTGACGCCGATGGTTCGCCAACTGACGCTGGAGTCCGTCTCGGATGCCACGCCGGACTGGTCGGCAGCGACGGGGGCGCTCGACGAGATCCGTGAACGGTTCGGCACCGCGGCGATCGGGCCGGCGAGCGCACTCGAGTCCGGACGCTTGCGCGTCGTCCGCCCTGGTGAACAGCAGTGGGGACCCACCGGCGTGCCCGGACCGGGCCCGAACGACGTCGACTGAGCCGAGCGACGCCGGAAAAGTGTGTCGAAGAACCTCCCCACCGCGTTGAGGAACGTCGCAGAACGTGCGATGATGTCCGCGTGCCTCTCTCCGAGGAAGAACAGCGCATCCTGCGACAGATCGAGCAGCAGCTCGAACAGGACCCGACGTTCTCCCAGCGCGGCTACCGGGTGTCCCGTCGACGCTCGCTGCTGCTGACGTTCGGCCTCGTGGTCGGCCTCGTGGTCACCATTGGCGGTCTCGCCGTCAATTTCCTGGTTGCCTTCGCCGGCTTCGTCCTGGTCCTCGTGATGGCGATCATGCTCGAGCAGGAGCTGCGCCTCCTCGGACGCGAGCGCCTCGGACAGCTGCCGATCTCGGCGTGGCTGAGTGGCCGTCGGCCCGACGTCGACGACGACGTCAACCACTGACCTGCCGTCAACCACCGACCGGCCGTCAACCACCGACCGGCCGTCAACCCCAGTCGGTGAAGTAGCGGCGCACCCGATCGGGCAGCGAGGCGGAGTCGTGGACCGCCCGCTCGATCTGCTTGGCCCAGTTGCGGCAGTTGCGCATCGTGCTCGACCCGTACGTGCCCACGTCCTCGTAGCCGGCGGCACCTTCGGGACGGTAGGTCGCGGTCGTCACGGCGTCGGCGAGCAGGGAGACGGGTCGAGCGACGATCGGGAAGTGGTCGGAGGTCGCCGCCGCGATCTCGAGCGGTGTCCGCGAGGCCGCCACCGGAACGCCGGCCTCGGCGAGCGAGGTCAACGAATGGCTCCACAGCCGGGCCAGCTGGCGCTCGGGTGAGTGCCGGCTCGAACGGTCACGCAGCCGCCTCACGAGCGGCGGCGCAGCCACCACAGCTCCCAGCAGCAGCAGGACGAGCGCCCAGCGGCCGCGGGTGTCGCTCCGGTCGGCGGTCGCCGTCGTGTCGGTGGTCGGGTCGCCCCCGGTGGGATCGGCGAACTCGTCGGGGATGTTCAGGTCGACCGGACCGTCGTCGGGGGTCCGAGCGATCGTGGTCGGCGGCACCCCCGCATCGTCGCCAGCGTTCACGGCATCCTCCGACGCGGTGGTGTCCTGCTGCGCGGCGAGGCCGGTGTAGTTCTCGGCTCCCGGCGCCCCTCGCCCCGGCGTCGGCTCGAACGCGACCCACCCGAGTCCGTCGAACCACACCTCCGGCCAGGCGTGGGCGTTGCGCCCGAGGACGGAGTACGTGCCCGGCGTGACCTCGGTGCCCGACGTGAACCCCACGGCCACACGCGAGGGGTGTCCGAGCGTGCGCATCATCGCTGCGAACGTGCCCGCGAACTGCTCGCAGTACCCGATCCGGTCACGCAGGAACGTCTCGATCGCGTTGTTGCCGTGGCCGGACTGCACGTCGAGGCTGTAGTCGAACTGGGTCTGGAACCAGTTCTGCAGGGTGCGGGCGGCGTCGTATGCCGTGGTCGTTCCCGCGGTGACCTCCGCAGCGGTGTCGGCCACCACGTCGGGAAGATCGTCCGGCAGGCTCGTGTAGATCGGATCACCGGCGTCGACGGAGGTGGCCGCCGAGAGCGCCGCGGGCTCGAAACGTGGAGAGGCGGACACGACGTCGATCAGGTCGCCGGTCTCGAGTTCGTCGTCGACCGTCACCAGCGTCGAGGTCTCGGCCACCCAGCGCAGGTCGTCGGGGCCGGTCGCCTGGAACGGGTCGGGAGCGGCGGGCACCAGCGAGCCCCCGAGGCCGACGATCTCGATCTGCTGGCGGAGCTCGACTGCTCCGGTTCGAGGGGCGGCCAGCGTGCTGTCGGCCGACTGGAGCGGGCGTTCGGGCAGCCGCCACGTGGTGCCGTCGAAGTCGGGGAGTGCCGACGACCGCCAGTAGGACTCGAAGTCGGCGCGTACGCGGAACAATTCGTTGTCGGAGCGGTTCGTCAGTCGCGACCGGATGTCGACCAGCGGGCTGACCACCTCGGTGACCCCGCCGCCACGGCCACGGGTCTCGTACAGCGGTGCGGCGTCGGCGCCCGGCAACCGGGGCCCGACGAAACCGGCGGCGATCGCGACGATCAGGGCCGTGGCGATCACGGCCGGCCAGGTCCGGCGCAGCGGAACCGAGGACGTGGACCGGTGCGCCGATGGCTGGTGGTACGCGCGCAGCACCGCAGCGGTGGCCACACCGACACCGACGAGCACGACCGTGAGCGTGATGCGCAGCCGGTCGTCGCCGACCGCTCCGACGAAGACGAACAACACCCCGCCCGGCACCAACGTCTCGGCCCGGGCCAGGGCGCGGAAGGCGAACACGTCGGCGAGCAGGGCCGCGAGACCGATCCCGATCGCCGCGAGCACGTCCCATCCGGCGCCGTAGACCACCGGCGCCACCGCAGTGCTGAACTGCTCGCGCACGCCGGTCAGCTCGGCCCGGAACAGGTCCCAGGTGGCGCTCGTCGGCAACCCCCAGGCGAACGTGTCGGGATAGAACAGCGCGGCGATGGTCCAGACCACGGCGACCGCGCCGAGCGGAACGGCGATCCAGGAGCTGATCGCCCGGCGCCGCAGCAGGAGCCCGACGCCGTGCCCGACCACGATCACGACGATCATGTCCCGCAGGAAGTCCCAGCCCGAGAAGACCCGGGCGTATCCGGCGGCCACCGCCAGTGAGAACGCCGCGACCGCAGCAGTGGCGCCGACGTCGCTCGCCCAGGAGGGCCGAGTCACGATGTCGACTCCATCAGGTCGACCCGGCCGCGTCCTGCCAGCGTCTGCCAGGACCGCACGAACTCCTCGTCGGAGCGTGCGCTGACGGTCAGGCCGCCGCCGGTCGCCTCGTCGGTGGCGACGAGCAGCGCCGTGACCGTCGGATCGACGATCGAGCGCGCTGTTCGCCATGCGGGACCATCGGGAGATCCGGTGATGACGACGGTGAGCCCGAGGCCGTCGCCGGTCTCGCGGTCGAGGACGGCCATCGGTACAGGGCTCGGTTCGATCCGGGCCAGCACCCGCGAGGTGTGGATGCCGACCTCCGGGCCGCGCAGGTCGATCCCCCCGGACGTGACGAACCGCGTCGACAGCCCCGCGCGCACCGCACTCGAGACGAGACTCGCCGCCGCTGTCACGCCGCGTTCGAAGGCAGCAGCGTCGCTGTGCGCGCCGGGCGACGCATCGAAGACCACCGTGCACCGATGGAGACCCTCGACGGTGTACTCCTTCACCATCAGGGAATCGGACCGGGCGGATGCCTTCCAGTGGATGCTTCGCGGCTCGTCGCCGTCGAGGTACTCGCGCAGCGCGTGGAACTCTCCGGGGCCGAGCCGGCGAGCCTTGTCGAGCAGGGCGTTGCCGAGGGCACCCTGACCCAGTTGCGGGATGTCGAGCGCGAACGCACGCGGCGCGACCACCACTTCGTCGGTGCCCGCCGCCAGGCCCGCGGTGCGAGCGATGCCCAGCGGGTCGCGGAGTTCGGCCTCGAGCGGGCCGAGGACGATCACCCCGCGCACGGCACTGGGCAGCGAGTACCCCGTCGTGCTGTGCTGATCGCGGGCCATCGGGTCGATCGGCAGGCGGGCGGTGTGGTCGGCGCCCATGGTGCGTCGTACCGACTCGGACAACACGAACGCAGCCGAGCGGATCGACCCCCGATGGTGGAGGTGCAGGTCGACGCGTCCGGTGTCGCCGGCCACGAGCACCGAGGGATGGATCCAGCGGGTGGCTTCGATCCGCGGACGGCGCAGGTGGACGTAGGCGAGCGCCGCGACCACCGCAGCGAAGCAGCCGGCGCCGATCACGAACAGTTCGATCACCCCGAAGACCCGTCCGATGACCACCGCAACCACTCCGGCGACCAGGAGCACGAAACCCTGCCGGGTCAGCACGACAGCCGCCGAGGTCTCACCGCGGCACCGGCACCGGGACAGCGTCGAACACTTCGCTGATCGCGTCGGCGGCCGACAGTTGGGACCCGTGCTCGGATCGGACCACGATCCGATGACACAGCGAGGCGTGAGCGACCGCCTTGACGTCGTCGGGCGTCGCGTAGTTCCGCCCCCGTGCTGCTGCATGGGCCCGCGACGCAGCCGCGAGCTGGAGGGTGGCACGGGGGGACAACCCGAGTTCGATCGAGGGATGACGCCGGCTCGTCTCGGCGAGGTCGACGAGATAGGACTTGAGCGCCCGGGCGACGTGGACCCCTCGGACCGCGGCGATCATGCTGCGCACCTCGTCGGCCGACACGACGGGTTCGAGCGACGCGAGGGCGCCGGCCGACCCCTGCGAATCGAGCATCTCCATCTCGGCGGCGCGGCCGGGGTAGCCGATCGCGATGCGAAGCAGGAACCGGTCGAGTTGGCTCTCGGGCAGCCGGTACGTGCCCTCCTGGTCGATCGGGTTCTGGGTGGCGATCACCATGAACGGTGCCTCGAGTGGACGGCTCCGTCCGTCGGCGGTGATCTGGCGTTCCTCCATCGCCTCGAGCAGCGCCGACTGGGTCTTCGGCGAGGCCCGGTTGATCTCGTCCGCGAGGACGATGTTGGCGAAGAGCGGACCGGGTTCGAAGTTGAACGTCTCGGTGGAGCGTTGGTACACGCTGACGCCCACGAGATCGGTCGGGAGCAGGTCGGGGGTGAATTGGATCCGCTTCCAGCTGCACTGGATCGACGCGGCGAGCGCCTTCGCGAGACTCGTCTTGCCGACGCCGGGGACGTCCTCGACGAGCAGGTGGCCTTCGGCGAGCAGGCACATCACGGCGAGTTCGATCGTGTCGACCTTGCCGCGCAACACCTGGGCCACGTTTGCCGTGATCGCGTCGAACAGGTCGGCGAAACCTCGCAGTGGCGCGGGTTGGCCGGGGCCGTCCGTCATCGTCGGCACTCCGTCGTCGGCGATCTCGATGCTCACCGCCGGAAGGGTAGACGCACCTGGCGGGAGGCGACAGTCGGACTAGGTTCGTTCTCCGTGAGTTTCGAAGGCGGAACGGTGCTGTCGGTGGTGGTCGACCCGGAGCGTCTCGCCGCCGGCATCGTCGACGGTGACGGCGACGTCCTCGTCCGAGATCGTGTCGGTGCGCCGGGGCGCGAGGTGTGGCGGTCGTTGGAGCAGCTGGTCGGACGCGTCCTCGCGGCCAGACCCGACGACGTCGCCGCGCCGGTGGCAGTGGGTGTCAGTTGCGCCGGTCCGATCGACCAGGCGGCAGGGTCGGTCACGCCGACGCTGGTGCCGGCCTGGTCGGCCTTCCCACTTCGCGACCACCTCCACGATCTCACCGGACTCCCGGTGCATCTCGACACGCTCGCGGGTGCGGCGGCCACGGGTGAGCGCTGGGTCGGGGAAGCCGTCGACGTACCGAGCTTCCTGCTGATGCTGCTCGACCAGTCGATCGAGTCGGCCTGCATCGTCGACGGACGGCGACTGTGGGGCGGCCACGGCAACGCCGGATCGCTCGCCCACCTCAACGTCGAGCCGGGTGGCACCGTCTGTTCGTGTGGCGCCGCCGGTTGCCTGAACGCCTACGCCTCGACGGCAGCGCTGGAGGCCGAGATGAACCGCCCGATGCGGCGCGCGACCCCGTCGATCATCGAACGCACCGGGATCATGGTGGGCCGAGCAATCGCCTCCGCAGCGGCGGTGTTCGACGTGTCCACGTTCTTCGTCGCGGGCGCGGTGGTGGACACCTTCGGCGATCCGTTCCTCGACGTCGTGCACCGCGAGGTTGCACTGCGATCGCGCCTCGACCATCTCGCTGGCCTCCGTGTCGTGGAACTCTCGGGGTTCAACCAGCCGTTGGTCTCGGCTGCCTCCGTCGCGATCCGAGCCGAGTAGCCGCCGCCAACTAGCCTGTCCGGCATGCAGCCGACCTACACCCCCGAGGCCGAGGCCTACCGTGAAAAAGTGCAGGCGTTCCTCGCCGAGAAGCTCCCGTCCAACTGGCAGGGCATGGGGGCGCTCGAGGGTGACGACCTCACCCAGTTCGTCACCGAGTGGCGCAAGACGCTCTACGAAGCCAACTACCTGGCGCCCGGCTGGCCGGTCGACTACGGCGGCGCCGGACTCAGCGCCACCGAGCAGGTGATCCTCGCCGAGGAATTCGCGAAGGCGGGCGTCGTCACCGGTGGACCCAACGACGTGTTCGGCATCCAGATGCTCGGCAACACGCTGCTGATGTGGGGTTCCGAGGAGCAGAAGCAGCACTACCTGCCGCGGATCCTGTCGGGCGAGGACACCTGGTGCCAGGGCTACTCGGAGCCGAACGCCGGTTCCGACCTGGGCAACGTCGGGCTCAAGGCCGAACTCGACGGCGACGAATGGGTGTTGAACGGCCAGAAGATCTGGACCTCCGCCGGCCACCTCGCCGATCACATCTTCACCCTCGCCCGCACCGATCCCGATGCGCCCAAACACAAGGGGATCTCGTTCCTCCTGGTCCCGATGGACCAGCCGGGCATCGAGGTCCGTCCGATCAAGATGATCTCGGGGGACAGCGAATTCAACGAGGTGTTCTACACCGACGCCCGGTGCCCGAAGGGCGACGTCGTCGGCGGCGTCAACAACGGGTGGGCCGTCGCGATGTCCCTCCTCGGTTTCGAACGCGGGGAAGCGGCGGCGACCGGCCCGATCCGTTACCAGGCCGAACTCGACCGGTTGTTCGATCTCGCCCGCGAGCGCGGCGTGGCCGACGACCCGATCATCCGTCAGCGTCTCGCCTGGTGCTACTCGAAGGTACAGATCATGAAGTACCTCGGCCAGCGCACGTTGACACGGTTCCTCGCCGGCCATCATCCCGGGCCCGACGGGGCGATCTCCAAGCTCTACTGGAGCGAGTACCACCGCACGGTCACCGAACTCGCGATCGACATCCTCGGCGCCGATGCGCTGTTCACCGAGGGGCGGCCGCCGTCGTCGGCGTTCCAGACCGACGATCCGGGTGCTGCGAACTCGTCGGCATCATGGGTGGGCACGTTCCTCAATGCCCGCGCCGGAACGATCTACGCCGGCTCGTCGCAGATCCAGCGCAACATCATCGGCGAGATGATCCTGCAGCTCCCGAAGGAACCGAAGCCGGCCTGAGCACGTGCTCGGAGTGATCGGCGCCGTGATTCGGCACCCGTCGCTGTGGTCCACGGCGCTGCGGCAGGGTTGGCGGCTCGTGCCGGAGCGTTGGTGGACACGCGCTCCGTTCCTGCCGGTGCCCTCACGCGGCTACCTGCAGTTCCGGCTGCTCACGCAATACGGTGACATCTCGCATCGCCCCGAGGCCGATGATGTGCTGAACTACCTGCGATGGTGTCGCGACTGGCAACGGCTCGACGATTCCCCGTCGGGCCGACCCCACCGATCGGGGAGGTGACCCGGTGCTGAGCGCGCTCGTCCTCAATGCGAGTTTCGAGCCCCTCAGCGTCGTGTCGGCGCAGCGGGCCACGTGCCTGGTGCTGGCGGACAAGGCCGACGTCCTCGAGGACGACGGCAGGGTGATCCACTCCGAGCGCCTGAGCCTCCCGTGTCCGTCGGTGATCAGGCTGCGGTACATGGTGAAGGTGCCGTACGTCCGTCGTGCTGCGCTCTCACGGCGAGCGATCTTCGCCCGCGACGACTACCGATGCCAGTACTGCGGCGACCGGGCCGACTCGATCGACCACGTCGTGCCCCGGTCCAAGGGTGGCCCGCACAGCTGGGAGAACGTGGCGGCGGCGTGTCGTCCCTGCAACCTGGGCAAGCGGGACCGGACCCCGGACGAGGCGGGGATGCGACTCGCCCGGCCCTGTCGGGCACCGCGGGCGACCGCCTGGGTCGTCGTCTCCGTCGCCGGGGTGCCCGACACGTGGCGTCCCTACCTGCCGCTGGCCTCCTGACGGCGTGGCCGACACGTACCGAGTGGTGAGGTCGGCGTCGACCGCCGCGGACTTCCATGCCCGTCCGGTTCCCGAGCCGGCACGCAGCGAGATCTGGTGGCACGAGGTGACGGCTCCGGCGTTGGTCCTCGGATCGACGCAGTCGGCCGACGCGGTCGACCACGACGCGTGCCGGGCAGCCGGCATCGAGGTGGTTCGCCGACGAAGCGGCGGGGGAGCGGTACTGCTGGTTCCCGGCTCGGTGACGTGGATCGACGTGATCGTGCCGGCGGGTTCGCCGGGATGGGCCGACGACATCCACGTGCCGATGGTCTGGCTCGGCCGTCGCCTCGCCGAGGTGATCGGCGCACTGGTCCCCGGGCGGCGCACACTCGTCCACGAGGGTGCACTCGAGACCACCGACTGGTCGTCGACGGTGTGTTTCGACGGCCTCGGTGCGGGGGAGGTGCTGCTCGACGGACGCAAGCTCGTCGGGATCAGCCAGCGGCGCATCCGTCACGCCGCACGGCTGCAGTGCTGCTGGTACAGCGAGTACGACCCGAGCGACCTGGTCGCCCTGCTCGCGCCGAACCGCCGGCCGCCGGCCGCCGATCTGGCCCCGGTCGCGACGATCCCGCACTCGATCGCGGCCGGGATCCCGCCGCTCCTCGCGGACGCCCTCTCCACCCGCCTCTGACCCCGCCCGTACCGCCCGCCCACCCGGGGTTCCGCGTCGGCGACGACGTCGTCGTCCTGCGTCTGCGCTGACGCAGATCGGGTCGCGGAGGTGGACCGACCGCGGCCACCGCGCGCCTGCCCGGGGAGGTCGGTGGGGTGACCGGGGGCGCCCGGGTGGGGAAATGGGGGAAGATGGTTGACAATGGGGGAGTTTGGGGGAAGAATGGGGAGTGCTGGGGAGGACTCCCGCGTTCCCAGCACGGCAGGTCCGCCGCGGGGGATCGAGGCAGGAAGCGAGAGGGACGCGGCGCGTGTTTGTCGGGGTCTACGAGCGACAGCTCGACGAGCGGGGACGAGTGGCGCTGCCCTCGTCGTTCCGTGGCGATCTCGGCGACCAGTGCTACCTCTTCTTCGGCGACGACGGCTGCGTCAGCGTCCGCAGCGTCGAGACCTTCGACCAACAGGCCGCCGAACTCGTCGAGAAGGCCAAGCGCGGCGAGATCTCGAGGAATCGCCTGCGGGCGTTCGCCTCGTCGGCCACCCAGGCCACGATCGACAAGCAGGGGCGCATCACACTCGATGCCCGCCTCCGTGAGCACGCCGGCATCGAGCCGCATGCCGCGGTCGTGGTGCTCGGCTATCTCGACCAGATCGAGATCTGGGAGCCGCAGGCCTACCGCTCGAACGAAGCGGCCGGACAACACGAGATCGCACGGGGATCATGAGCGACGCCGCCTTCGAACACGACCCGGTGATGCGTGACGAGATCACGGCGATCTTCTCGACGGTGCCGCCCGGCACGGTCGTCGACGCCACCCTCGGCGGCGGCGGCCACAGCGCCGCACTGCTGGAGTCACGCGACGACCTCGACGTGTTGGGCATCGATCAGGACCCCGACGCGCTGGCTGCCGCCGAAGCGTTCCTCGCCCCCTACGGCGAGCGTGTGCGCACGAGCCGCCGGCGCTTCGACCGCATCGACGGGGCACTGGCCGAGCATCACCTCGACGCGGTCAGCGGGGTGTTGTTCGACCTCGGGGTGTCGTCACCGCAACTCGACCGAGGCGACCGCGGGTTCTCCTACCGCCACGACGGCCCGCTCGACATGCGGATGGACACCGATCAGACCTGGTCGGCCGACGACGTCGTCAACGGCTACGCCGAACGCGACCTCGCGCACATCATCCGCCGCTACGGCGACGAGCGGTTCGCCGACCGGATCGCGCGTGCGATCTGCGCGGCTCGCCCGATCCAGACCACCACCGAACTCGCAGCCGTCGTCACCGCGGCGATCCCGGCTGCCGCCCGCCGCACCGGCGGCCACCCGGCGAAGCGCACCTTCCAGGCCATCCGCATCGAGGTCAACAACGAGCTCGGCGTGCTGCCCGAGGCCCTCGACCGAGCGGTCGAGGCAACTCGCCCGGGCGGCCGCATCGCGGTGCTCTCGTACCACTCCGGCGAGGACCGCATCGTCAAGCAACGCTTCGCCCACGCGGCCGGCGCCTGCGACTGCCCCGACGACCTGCCCTGTGTGTGCGGCGCCATCCAGACCGTTCGACTCGTGCGCGGGATTCCGAAGAAGGCGAGCGCCGAGGAGCAGGCCGCGAACCGCCGAGCGGCGTCGGCACGCCTGCGCGTGGTCGAGCGCATCGTCGCAACACGCAAGAGCGACGGCGAACCGGTGGAGGTCTGATGCCTGCGATCCCGTTGATCCGCGACATCCCGCCGCGTCGCAGCGGAGCGGAGCGCGCCGGCGCCCGCCCGTCGCTCGTGGTGATGGAACGGCGTCGGCGTTGGCCGGCCCTGCTCGCCGTCGTGCTGTGGACCACGGTGTTCCTCGGGTTGCTCGGCGCGGCCGTGTTCCACACGCAGCTCGCCGGGCGTCAGCTCCGCATCGACCGTCTCGAGCGATCGGTTGCGGCGGAGCGCGAGCGTTTCGACGAGCTGCGCTACCAGCGCGCCGAACTCCGATCACCCGTCCGGCTGGCGGCAGCGGCGTCCGAGCTCGGCATGCAGCGCGGTGATGCGACCGAGTTCGTCGACATCACGCCCTGGGCCCTGGCCAGACAGATCGCGGCAGCAGGTGTGATCGACGAACGGGCCGTGCAGATCACGATCGACACCGATCCACTCGACCAGTTCCGAGCCGTGAAGTCCGTCACCGGGGAGACACCGTGAACGTCAGGCCGAAGACCCCGCCGAAGCACCCGGCCCCTCGTTCCCACGGAGCGACGCGCCAGCACGGCCGCTCGGCGGCGGGTCGCGGGTCGTCACGGCGTCAGGCCACGTCCTCGTCACGCAGCGCGTCGGCGACGAACCCTCCGCTGCGCTCCACCGGTCGGCGGCTCACGCCGACGCCGGACCGCCGTCCCGCCCAGCACCGCACTCCGCCCGAGCGCGTCACACCCCGGGCCCGCCGACGGGTGTCGGCCCCCCATCCGCGCCGACGTTCACGGTTCCGGGTCGGGTCGCCCCGACGCCGCCTGATCATCGCCCTGCTCGTGATCGCTGCGATCATGGTCGGCATCGTCGTGCGGGTCGCCTTCCTGCAGACCACCGAGGCCGAGTCGCTGCGCTCGGCGGCCATCGACCAGTGGACCCGCTCGGTCGACCTGCCGGCACAGCGCGGCACCGTGTTCGACCGGCACGGGAACGAACTCGCCATGTCGGTCCCGGCCGTCACCGTGTCGATCAACCCGAAGTTGATCGAGAACGGTCCGGCCACCGTGCAACTGCTCGACGATCTCCTCGGCCTGTCCGACGAGAAGGTGAACGAGTTGCTGCTCGAGATCGCCAGCAAGGACCGCGGCTTCGTGTTCGTCCAGCGTCAGGCCGACGCGGCGATCGGCGACCAGATCTCCTCGATGCGCCTGGCCGGCGTCAACGTCGACCGGGAGAGCCGTCGTGAGATGCCCGGCGGCGACACCGGGCGCAGCGTGATCGGCAGCACGAACATCGACGGCGTCGGAATCGCCGGACTCGAGCTGCAGTACGACGACGTCCTCACCGGAAACGGCGGCAGCATGCGGCGCGAAGTCGCGCCGAACGGCCGCTCGATCCCCGGATCCGAGACGGTCACGAGCAAGCCGGTCGCCGGCAACGATCTGGTGCTGACGCTCGATCGTTCGATCCAGTACTCCACCGAGCAGGTGCTGCTCGAGAAGGTGTCGGAGATCGGTGCCCGGGGAGCGACCGCGATCACGATGGACACCGACACCGGCGAGATCTACTCGATGGCGTCGGTCCGGTTGAACGACGAGAGTGGCGCCTACGAGGTGACCAAGGGCAACTTCGCCGCCGTCGACGCCTACGAGCCGGGATCGGTCGCGAAGGTGATCACGGTCGCGAGCGCGCTCAGTGAAGGACTCGTCACGCCCGAGACGTCGTACGAGGTGCCGTGGCGCAAGCAGTACTACGACGACCTGCTGAAGGATTCCCATCAGCACCCCGACGAGTGGATGTCGGTGTCGCGGATCCTGACGGAGTCGTCGAACATCGGCACGATCTTCGTGCAACAGGAGATGGGGCGGTGGATGCACCGCGACTACATGGCGGCGTTCGGTCTCGGTCAGAAGACTGCGCTCGAGTTCCCGGGTGAGTCGACCGGCATCCTCAAGGAAGCCGATGACCTCTGGGGTTCGGAGCGAGTCACGGTCTCGTACGGCCAGGGCGTGTCCAGTACGTCGCTGCAGCTCGTTGCCGCGGTCAACACGATCGCCAATCGGGGCGTGTACGTCGCACCGAAACTCGTCCGTTCGATCGTCGGTGCCGACGGAACGGTCACCGACACCCCGGCGTCGGAATCTCACCGGGTCGTCTCCGAGCAGGCCGCGGTCCAGACCACCGAGATGATGCGGAACGTCGTCTGCAGCGGCACGGCGACCCGTGCCAAGGTGGACGGTCTGTCGATCGCCGGCAAGACCGGTACGGCGTTCAAGGCCGCCGACAACGGCACCTACTTCGACGACAACGGCGATCGCATCTACTACGCCAGCTTCGTCGGGTTCTTCCCCGCGGACAACCCGCAGGTCACCGTGCTCGTGTCGGTCGACGAGCCGCCCGCGGGCACGGACGACCGCTTCGGTGGCACGGCGTCCGCCCCGGTGTTCGCCGAACTCGCGCCGACCCTGATCCACGAACTCGGCATCGTGCCCACACCGGGCGCTCCGACCTGTGAAGGAGCCTGACCAGGTGGCGGTCAGCGATTCCGACCCGACCGGACTCGAGCGCATCGGCGAGTTGCTCGCCGGTGGTCTCGCCGTCACCGACGTGGTCCACGACTCGCGCCAGGTGTCACCGGGCTCGGTGTACGTGTGCTTCCCGGGGGCCTCGTTCGACGGTCACGACTTCGCCGCGCGCGCGGTCGAGGCCGGAGCGGCCGCCATCGTGTGCGACCACCCGCTCCACGGTCTGGGCCCCACGCCGCAGATCGTCGTCGACGACACGCGGCTGCGAGTCGGGCCGATCGCTGCGTTGCTCTACGGCCGGCCCAGCCGCGCGATGACCACGGTGGGCATCACGGGCACCAACGGCAAGACCACCACCGCACAACTCCTCGAGGCGATCTTCACGACGGCCGGTCTGCCCACCGGGGTGGTGGGCACGTTGCACGGTCCTCGAACCACGCCGGAGGCGCCGGACCTCCAGCGGATGCTGCGCGGCTTCGTCGACGACGGGATGCGCGCCGCCGTCCTCGAGGTGTCCTCGCACGCGCTGGCACTGCACCGCGCCGACGGTACCGAGTTCGACGCGGTCGTGTTCACCAACCTCGGGCGCGACCATCTCGATCTCCACGGCTCGCAGGAGGAGTACTTCCGGGCGAAGGCGCGGTTGTTCGATCCGGCGTTCTCGCCGCTCGGGGTGATCAACGTCGACGACCCGCACGGCCGACTGCTCGCCGATTCGGTGGCCGCCGACGACTTCCGGATCGTGACGGTCTCGCAGGAACAACTCACCGACGTCGAGGTGACCGCGTCCGCCCACCGCTACCGGTGGCAGTCGATCGACGTCGCCGTGCCGATCGGCGGTCGGTTCAACGTGGCGAACTCGCTGATCGCCCTGACCACCGCGGTCGAGCTCGGCATCGAGCCGGAGATCGCCGCCGCCGGCCTCCGCTCGCTCACGGCGGTGCCCGGACGGTTCGAGGTGGTCAGCACCCCCGAGTCGGAACGCCGCGGTGTGACGGTGGTGGTCGACTACGCGCACACGCCCGACGGTCTCACCGAGATCCTCGGCTCGGCACGGGCGGTCGCCGCCGACGGCGGCGCGGTCGTCGTGGTCTTCGGATGTGGCGGCGAACGCGACCGGCCCAAGCGACCGGAGATGGGACGCATCGCCGCACGCCTCGCCGATCGGGTGATCGTCACCTCCGACAACCCCCGCGGCGAGTCGCCGGAGGAGATCATCGGTGACATCGTGGCCGGGGTCGAGGACGGCTACCGTCGCCGGGTCGTGACCGAATCAGACCGCCGTGCCGCGATCAACACCGCCCTCGCAGACGCGACGGCGGGTGACGTCGTCGTCATCGCCGGGAAGGGCCACGAGGCGACGCAGCAGTTCGCCGACCACACGATCGAGTTCGACGACCGGCGCGTCGTACGCGAGATCCTGGAGGCCCTGTCGTGATCGCGATCATGCTGGCGGGAGCGAGTGCGATGCTCGTCTCGCTGTTCGGCACCCGATGGCTGATCGTGTTCTTCCAGCAACGCGGGCAGGGCCAGCCGATCCTGGGCAAGGAGGACCACGGACCCGAGCACCACATGGTCAAGCAGGGCACGCCGACGATGGGCGGGATCGCGATCGTCATCTCGGCGTTCACCGGCTGGATCATCGCCCATCTCCGACGCGGGCTCGCGTTCTCCGACCAGACCATGATCGTGTGGGTCGGGGTGCTGTTCATGGCCCTGATGGGCCTCCTCGACGACTTCATCAAGGTCCGCAAACGGCACAACCGCGGCATCTTCTGGAAGCAGAAGAACTACGTCACGATGCTCGCCAGCGTGCTGATGGCCTGGTGGCTCGTCGTCGGCACGGGCATCTCCGAGACGATCAACATCACCCGGGGCACCGTCGGGCTCGAGGTGCCCACCGCGGTCTGGGTCGTCTGGGCGGGCATGATCATCTGGGCGACGACGAACGCCGTCAACGTCACCGACGGGCTCGACGGTCTGGCATCGGGATCGGCCCTGATGGGGTTCGGCGCCTTCACGATCATCGCCTACTGGGCCTTCCGCAATCCGGACATCTACAGCTCGGTCGTCAACCCGCTGGACATGGGTGTGTTCGCCGCCGCGTTCGCTGGCGGGTGTCTCGGCTTCCTGTGGTGGAACGCTGCACCCGCACGGATCTTCATGGGCGACGTCGGCGCACTCGCGATCGGGTCGGCGCTCGCCTTCTGCGCACTCACGCTCAACACCACACTGCTGCTGATCCTCATCTGCGGCATCAACGTGATCGAAGCCGGATCGGTCGCCGTCCAGATGGGGGTCTTCAAGGCCTCCGGCCGGAAGAAGCGTCTCTTCCGGATGTCACCGATCCACCATCACTTCGAGTTGATCGGCTGGCCCGAGACCACCGTGATCATCCGCTTCTGGCTCATCTCGGCGATCTGCGTGGCAACCGCACTCGCGATCTTCATCGCCGACTTCACCGACATCAGCGCAGGCCTGTCGTGAGTCGCGCCCTCGTCTACGGACTCGCCGTCGCCGGCGAGTCGACCGCCCGGGCGCTCCGCCGTCGCGGCTACGAGGTCCTGGTCGCGGACGACGAGGTGACCGAGGCACGCCGAGCGGTGGCCTCGTCCCTCGACGCCGAGATCGTCGAACGTCCGCGAGGCGCCGAGCTCGAGCGCCTGGTACGGGCCTGCGACCTCGTCAGCCCGGCGCCCGGCGTGCCCGAGACGCACCCGGTCGTCGCCACCGCCCTCGAACTCGACGTCCCGCTCGTGTCCGAGATCGAACTGGCCCATCGCTGGGAGCAGGAGCGCCCCGGCGGGCCCCGCCCGATGCTGGCGATCACCGGGACCGACGGCAAGACCACCACGACGCTGCTCGCCGTCGAGATGCTTCGAGCCGCCGGGCTCCGGACGATCGACGCCGGGAACACCGACACCCCACTCGTCGATGCCATCGCCCTCGACCTCGACGCGTTCGTCGTCGAAGCCACCAGTTTCCGGCTCAACTGGACTCCGACGTTCCGGGCCGAGGGCGCTGCATGGCTGAACCTCGCACCCGATCACCTGAACTGGCACCGGTCGATGGACACCTACGAGGCGGCGAAGGCGCAGGTGTTCGCGAACCAGCGTGCCGACGACGTGGCGATCGGATTCGTCGACGACGCCGTGGTGATGCGGCGACTGCGCAACGCTCCGGGCCGCCACATCACCTTCGGGGCCGCCGAGGCCGACTACTGCGTGGTCGACGGTGCGCTGCACGGTCCCGCCGGAGCGATCGCACCGGTCGCGTCGATGAAGCGGAGCCTGCCCCACGACGTCACGAACGCACTCGCAGCTGCCGCCCTCGTGCTCGAGACCGGCCTCGCCGACGCCGCAGCCGTCGCGGCTGCGCTCGCTCGCTTCACCGGACCGCCGCACCGTCTCGAACACGTCGGCACGTGGGACGGCGTCGCCTGGTTCAACGACTCGAAGGCCACCACGCCGCACGCCGCTGCCGCGGCGATCCGCTCGTTCGAGCGGGTGGTGCTGATCGCCGGCGGCTACGACAAGCAGGTCGATCTGTCGCCGATGGCAGCCACGCCCGACCACGTCGACGCCGTGATCGCACTCGGGGCCACCGCTCCGGCGATCGTTGCGGCCTTCGACGGCGTTGCCCGGCGCGAGGTGGTCGCCGACATGGACGAGGCCGTGTCGCTCGCCGCCCGCATCGCCACCGAGGGGAGCACGGTCCTGCTGTCGCCGGGATGCGCCAGCTTCGACCAGTACCAGGGGTTCGAACATCGCGGCGAGCACTTCCGCAGCCTCGTCCGAGCAGCACACGAAACACGGGAGACGTCATGACCAGCAGCCTGACCGTGGCCGACCGCCGGCGAGCCGCGCTCGAGCGCCTGCACGGCGCCGACGCAGCGAAGCCGGCTCCCGGACGCCCCGCGACGCGGGAGCGACGTCCTGCGTTGGTTCGCTCGGCTCCCCGACGCGCGGTGTCGCCACCGCGGGCCCGACCCGTGCTCGGCCCGCCGCCGGGAACGTTCTACGCGATCGCCGGCGTGGTGACCGTGCTCGTGATGCTCGGCCTGGTGATGGTGCTCTCGGCGTCCGCGGTGACCGAGGCGAATCTCGGCCACTCGCCCTACCGGGTCTTCGGCAAGCAGGCGATGTGGGCGGTGCTGGGTGCGATCGGTCTGATCATCTGCGTCAAGATCGACTACCGATCGTGGCGCCGCGTGATCATCCCGCTCGGCGTGCTCGCCGCGGCTGCGATGGCCGCGCCGTTCGCGCCGGGGATCGGGGCCAACGTCAACGGTGCCCAGTCGTGGATCAGGCTGGGGCCGCTCAGCGTGCAGCCGTCGGAGTTCCTCAAGCTCGCGGTCGTGCTGCTCGCCGCCGATCTCCTCGTCCGCCGACACGAGGACCTGGGGGACCGCCGCCGCACCCTGCTGCCCGTCGGTGTGCTCGCCGCGGTCGGTGCCGGCCTGTGTCTCGTGCAGGGCGACCTCGGCTCTGCGGTGGTGCTCGGGGCGATCGTCTTCAGCGTCGCGTGGATCGCCGGGGTTCCGGTGACGCCGCTGGCGGTGATGGTCGCCGGGGCGGCCGGGTCAGCACTGCTGTTCGTCGTGTCGAGCCCGAGGCGGCTGGACCGCTTCACCGCGTTCATGAACGTCACCGAGGAGAAGGACCACCTCGCCTACCAGACCTATCAGGGGTTCCTCAGCATGGCCTCCGGTGGGATCACGGGCTCGGGCATCGGCGGCAGCAACGGCAAGCTCGGCTATCTCCCGTACGCGCACAGCGACTTCATCTTCGCCGTGATCGCCGACGAGCTCGGGCTGATCGGCACGATCGCGGTCATCGGCGGCTTCGTGATGCTCGTCGGTCTCGGGGTCCAGACCGCCCTGGCCGCTCCGGATCGTTTCGGGATGCTGCTCGCCGGCGGGCTCGCCGCATGGTTCGGTGTCCAGGCGATCGTCAACCTCGGTGGCGTGACCGGGCTGATGCCGGTGACCGGCCTCACGTTGCCCTTCTTCTCGGCCGGAGGCAGCTCGTTGTTCGTGAGCATGCTCGCCGCAGGCCTGCTGCTCAGTGTCGCCCGCCGCGTCAACTCCACATGAGCGCCGACGCGTTCGCGGTCGTCACCGGCGGCGGAACCTCAGGCCACGTCCTCCCGGCGCTGGCCGTTGCGGACGCGCTCGTCGCCGCCGGCCATGACCCCGCGAACATCCGCTACGTCGGCGCCCAGCGCGGGATCGAGACCCGGCTGCTCCCCGAGACGCCGTATCCGGCCACGTTCCTCGACGTCATCGGGTTCCAACGTCGCCTCACGCGCCGCAACCTCGGTTTCGTTCCCAAGATGCTCCGCAGCGCACGGGAGGCCACCGCGCTGCTGCGGGCGTGGTCACCTGCCGTCGTGGTCTCGGTCGGTGGATACGCCAGCATGCCCGCCGTGTTCGCTGCGGGTCGGCTCGGGATCCCGGTGGTCGTGGTCTCCTACGACCGCACACCCGGCCGGGCGAGCCGGCTCGCGGCGCGTCGGGCCGCGGCGTGCGCCGTCGCCTTCGAGAACTCGTCGCTGCCGCGCGCCGAACTCACCGGGGCGCCCGTGCGCCGGGTCGTGCTCGACGTCGATCGCAGCGCCGAGCAGCGTGTCGCGGCACGGCGCCGCCTCGGTGTGCCCGACGACCGATTCATGATCGCGGTGATGGGTGGCTCGCTCGGCTCCGGCGTGCTGAACCGGGCGATCGCCGACTACCTCGCCACGCATCATGACGATGGCGACCTGGCGGTGCGTCAGGTGACGGGGGAGCGTTTCGCCGACTCGGTCGTGGTGGCGGGACCCGGCGTGCTCCACCAGGTCGTGGCCTACGAGTCCGACATGCCGTCGGTGTATGCCGCCTGTGACCTGTTGATCGGGCGTGGCGGTGCCAGCACGGTTCACGAGGTCGCGGTCACGGGGACACCGGCCGTGCTCGTGCCCTGGGCGGCGTCGGCCGATGACCACCAGACCGACAACGTCCGGTGGTTGAGCGAGGTCGGCGGAGCGGTCCTGCTCTCCGAATCCGAACTCCCGGGACTCCCCGGCACCATCGAGGCACTCCGCTCCGACCCCGATCGTCGGGCGGAACTGTCGGTCGCGGCCCGTCGCCGGGGCGAGATCAGCCGGTCGGGCGCCTTGGCCGGATTGATCGAGCGCGTCGCCGTAACATCGACAGGATCGTGACTCCCCCCGTTCCCGCTCTGTCTGCAGCCGTCGCGCACGGTCCCGGGTCGCCCGACACGATGTGGTCGTCGGCGCACGGCGCACTCGTCGACCGCCCCGTCCCCGTAGCAGCGCCACCCACGGCTCCGCTCGACCTCGCGATCCCGCACCGTCTCCACGTCGTCGGAGTCGGTGGGCCCGGGATGAGCGCCGTGGCGATCGCGCTCGCCGAGATGGGACACCGCGTCTCCGGATCCGATCTGCGCGAGCACCCTGTCCTCGAACGGGTGCGCGCTGCGGGCGTGGACGTCCGGATCGGCCACGAGCGAGCGGTGGTTCACGGCGTCGACGCGGTCACGGCCTCCACGGCGATACCGGCGAGCAACATCGAGCTGGACGAGGCGCGTGGGCTCGGCGTCGCGATCCTGTCGCGTGCCGGGATGCTGGCCTCGATCTGTGCGCAGGCCGATGCCGTGGCGGTCGCGGGCACACACGGCAAGACCACGACGACGTCGATGCTGATGTTGGTCATGGCGCAGGCCGGAGAGCGACCGAGCTTCATCGTCGGCGGTGACGTCACCGACGTCGGCACCGGTGCTCAGTGGACCCGAGGGAGATGGCTCGTCGTCGAGGCCGACGAGAGCGACGGCACCCATCTCGAGTTGCCGTTGTACGGCACGATCCTCACCAACGTCGACGTCGACCACCTCGACCACTACGGGTCGTTCGACGGGATCGTCGACGGCTTCGATCGCTATCTCGCCCAGGTTCGCGGCCCGAAGATCGTGTGCGGCGACGACGAGGTGGCCGCCGAACTCGCCCGACGCCACGGTGCGCTCACCTACGGGCTCTCGCCGGACTGTGATGTCCGCGCCGTCGAGGTCACACCGAGCACCGGTGCATTCACCTTCGCCGTCGAGCGTCGAGCCGCTTCCGGCAGCCACGAACGCATCGGAGTCGTCTCCCTGCCGTTGCGCGGAGTGCACAACGTCACCAACGCCCTGGGCGTCGTCGCGATGGCGCTCGAGCTCGGTGTCCCGTTCGACGACATCCACACGGCGCTCGCACGATTCGGTGGTGTCGCACGACGCTTCGACGTTCGCGGCACCGACGGCGGTGCGACCTTCGTCGACGACTATGCACACATCCCGTCGGAGATCGCCGCCGTGATCGCCGCTGCGCGCAGCAGTGGCGACGGCTGGCAACGTGTCGTCGCGGTGTTCCAGCCCAACCGGTACAACCGCATCGCGGAGATGTGGCAGGACTACCACCGGGCGTTCGTCGACGCCGACCTGGTCGTCCTCACCGACATCTATCCGTCCGGCACCGTGCCGATCCCGGGTGTGACGGGCAAGCTGATCGTCAACGCCGTGACCGAGGCGCACCCCGAACAGCGCGTGGTCTGGCTGCCGCGTCGTGACGACCTCGTGCGCTTCCTGCGTGACGAGGTCCGCTCCGGTGACGTCTGCATCTCGATGGGTTGTGGCGACATCGCAACACTGCCGAGTGAGGTGCTCGATGCCCGCCGTCGCTGAGCGCGGGGCCGGTCGCGACGCCGCCGCCAGAGCGGCGGCGATCCTCGGCCCGCTCGCCGAGCGGGATGTCCCGCTCGGCCCGCTGACCACCTATCGGGTCGGTGGCCCCGCCGACGTGTTCGTCCGGGCGCGTCGTGTCGACGACCTCGTGTCGGTCGCCGAGGCTGCGGAGCGCTCACGGCTCGACGTGCTGTTGATCGGCCGGGGCTCGAACATGCTCATCGCCGACAGCGGCTTCCGTGGGATCGCCGTGAGCCTGGTGGACCTGGCCGACGTCCTCGACATCGACGCCGACGCGGCCGTCGTCACCGCATCCGCCGGCATGGCGCTGCCGGTCGTGGCCCGCAAGACCGCGGCGGCCGGTCTCACGGGGTTCGAATGGGCGGTCGGTGTACCGGGATCGATCGGCGGAGCGGTGCGCATGAACGCCGGCGGTCATGGTTCCGACATGGCGGCCGCGCTCGTCGACGCCATCGTCGTCGATCTCGCCGCGGCGACGGGCGTCCGCACCGTGCCGGTGGCCGAGATCGGGCTGGGGTTCCGCCACAGCGAACTCCCCGACTCGGTCGTGGTCGTCTCGGCGCGTCTCCAGCTCGCGCACGGGGACCGCGCGGCATCGGAGGCGGTGATCGCCGAGATCGTCTCGTGGAGACGCGCTCACCAACCCGGTGGTCAGAATGCGGGTTCGGTGTTCGTCAACCCGGTGCCCGGCGAGGTGAGCGCCGGCGCGTTGATCGACGCCGCCGGTCTCCGTGGGCTGCGCCTCGGCTCGGCGCACGTCTCGGAGAAGCACGCCAACTTCATCCAGGTCGCCGACGGCGGCTCGGCTGACGACGTGCATGCGCTGATCAGGTTCGTGCGCGATCGAGTCGAGGAGACGAGCGGGTACGCGCTGCGCAGCGAGATCCGGCTGGTCGGCTTCGAGGATGCCGAGGACTGACATGCGGTGGCGGCGAACGTCTGCGGAGCGGTCCGACGAACCCGACGGCACCGGCGAGGGTGCCACGAGCACCGAGGGCGTCCGGGTCATCAAGGTCGACCGGGGAGAGAGACCGGGAGAGAAACCGGGAGAGAAACCGGGAGAGAAACAGGGAGAGGACCACGGCGCCGACCAGGGAGCGGGCGACGCATACCCCGACGTCCCCGACCCCAGCGTGCTCGACGAACTCTCCCGTGCGTTCGGTTCGGGAGCACCGGACGCCGCTCCCGACGGCGACGCCTCGGCGTCCCCGTCGATCATCTCGATCGGCGCCGACGACGAGCTGCCCGACGCGGTGTACCTCGACGACGGCACCGGTGGGGACGACTCCTCGGCGGGCCGGCCGGTGTTCATCGACGACGACGGCAGCAGCGACGCGGTGATGCCGAAGGACGCAACGTCTCGCGGTATCGAACCGCGTCTGCGTCAACGACGGATCGGCGTGCGCCGGGCCGCCAGCCGCAAGCGTCTGTGGTGGGCGGCGATCGTGATCGCCGTGGTCGCGGTCGCGGTCGCCGTGCTCGCGGTCCTCGGATCGTCGTGGTTCGCGGTCGACCAGGTGTCGGTCAGCGGCAACGTGTACACCGACCAGGCAGCGCTCGACGCCGTGATCGAGGAGCTGCGCGGGACGCCCGTCCTGCTCGTCGACACCGCCGAGGTCGAAGCGGAGCTCGAGGCGATCCCGTGGGTCGAGGCGGCCCGCGTCACGACCCGGTTCCCCGATTCGGCTCGCATCGAGATCAGAGAACGTACCCCGGTGGCGTCGATGCTGGGTGAGGACACCCGCTCGCGGGTGCTCGACGCCGACGGCCGGGTGCTCGCGGTGATCGAGGGACAGCCGGTGGCACTCGTGTGGATCAGCGGTCCGGGCACCCTCGACCTCGGAGCGGGCGACACGGCACCGATCGGCTACCAGGCCGCCGCGTCGCTCGTCACCAAGCTGACGCCGACGATCCGCACCCGGGTCGAGTCGATGCTCGTCACACCAGACGGCTCGGATCTGGTGCTCGTGCTCACGAGCCCGTCGGGACCGATCGAGGTCCGCTTCGGATCGGCGATCGGTGACAACCAGCAGATCGAGAAGCTGGTGAGGCTGGAGCGCAAACTCGACGATCTCGGCGACGAGTCGGTGTCGGTGATCGACGTCTCGACCGCAGAAGTCACCGTGCGATGACGGATTCGTCGGGGCTCGCGCGGCAGTGTCCGTGTTCTGCGAGCACATACCTGGCAGGATGTGGCGCACTACTCTCCACCCTCGCCCGCTCGCTCGAAACGAATCGACTCATGAACCAGAACCAATGGAGGATCAGCTGATGGTCGGCGCTCCGCAGAATTATCTCGCCGTGATCAAAGTCGTCGGGGTGGGTGGCGGTGGCGTCAACGCCGTCAACCGCATGATCGACGCCGGACTCAAGGGCGTCGAGTTCATCGCCGTCAACACCGACGCCCAGGCGTTGTTGATGAGCGATGCGGACGTCAAGCTCGACATCGGTCGCGACCTCACTCGTGGTCTCGGTGCCGGGAGCGACCCCGAAGTGGGCCGTTCCGCTGCCGAAGCCCACCACGACGAGATCGAGGAGATGGTCCGCGGCGCCGACATGGTGTTCATCACCGCCGGTGAAGGCGGTGGCACCGGGACGGGTGCTGCACCCGTGATCGCCGAGATCGCTCGAGAGGCCGGGGCGCTCACGATCGGCGTGGTGACTCGGCCGTTCTCGTTCGAGGGACGCCGCCGTGCGGTCCAGGCCGACAACGGCGTGCAGAAGCTGAAGGAGAAGGTCGACACGCTGATCGTCATCCCCAACGATCGACTGCTGACCGTCGCCAACGACAAGACCAGTGTCCTCAACGCCTTCAAGATGGCCGACGAGGTCCTGCTGCAGGGTGTCTCCGGCATCACCGGCCTGATCACCACACCGGGCCTGATCAACACCGACTTCGCCGACGTCAAGATGGTGTTGTCGAACGCCGGCTCGGCCCTGATGGGCATCGGTCAGGCGAGCGGCGACGATCGGGCGGTCTCCGCCGCGAAGGCGGCGATCTCCAGCCCGCTCCTCGAGTCGGCCATCGACGGAGCACGAGGCGTGCTGCTCAACATCACCGGGCCGTCGGGGATGGGGCTGTTCGAGATGAACGCCGCCGCCGAGATCATCCACGGCGTCGCTCATCAGGATGCCAACATCATCTTCGGTACCGTCATCGACGACGAGATGGGCGACGAGGTGCGGATCACCGTCATCGCCGCCGGATTCGATCGCCTCGACGAGCACGGCGGAGGCCGGCCGTCGGCGACGGTCGACGACGGTCTGCGCACCTCGCCGACCCGGATCACCGAGCTGTTCGGGAGCGATGACGAACCCGATCCGTTGGCGGACGACGACGGCGACGACTTCGACGTCCCCTCGTTCCTCAAGTAGTCGAGCGTCGTTGCTCGAGCTGCTGCGCCAGGAGATTCCCGGCCGGCGGTTGGTCGCGATCGCGTCCGACCGGTCCGACGGCGACGTCCATCCGATGCGCGTCGACGCGGAGACACTGCGAGCGCGGCAGGCCGCGGTCAGCGGGCGGACCTGGGCGATGCTCGACGAGGTGCACGGCACCGCGGTACACCGCGCGGCGACCCGGGACGCCTCCGCGGGCAATGCGGTCGTCGGGGTCGGCGACGTGCTCGTGGGCCGGCCCGGCACCGCCGTCGCGGTCTGGGTCGCCGACTGTGCCCCGGTCGTGTTGTTCGACCGTGATGGCGCGACCGTGGCCTGCCACGCAGGCTGGCGGGGACTGGCAGCCGGCGTGATCGGCGTTGCCGTCGGCCAACTCGCGGCGCCCTGTGCGGCTGCGGTGCTCGGACCGTGCATCCATCCCTGCTGCTACGAGTTCGGGGCGATCGAACTCGCCGAGGTGGCGGCCGGCCTCGGTGTCGACCGCGACGCCATCAGCGGCCGCACGTCGGCCGGCGCGCTCGCACTCGACGTTCCGGCAGCGGTCGCCGTCGCGCTGGGCCGCCATGGCATCGCGCTCGACGCCACCGGCGCGTGCACCGGTTGTGACGATCGGTGGTACTCCCACCGGCGCGGCGATCCCGAACGCCAGGCCGTGGTCGCCTGGTCGGAGGTGGCGCGGTGAACGACGACCGGTCGGCGCTGGTCGCACGGCGACTCGAGGCGATCCGGGGTCGGATCGACGACGTCACCCGAACGTTCGACCACGACGTGGAGGTGGTCGCCGTGACCAAGGGCTTCGACGACTGGGCGATCGAAGCCGCGATCGCCGCCGGATGTCGGGTGATCGGCGAGAACTACGCCCAGGAACTGCTCTCCAAGCGAGCGGTCGTCGAGCGGCTCGGGCCGCTGGTGCAGTTCATCGGCCGACTGCAGCGCAACAAGGTGCGCCAGCTCGTCGACCTCGTCGACGTCTGGGCGAGCCTCGACCGTGCGTCGGTCGTCGACGAGGTCGCGAAGCGGGCACCGGGTGCCCGGGTGCTGATCCAGGTCGACACCACCGGTGATCCGGCCAAGGGAGGCTGCCGCGTCGAGGACACCGCTGCGCTGGTCGAACGCGCGGCGACGGCGGGACTGGTCGTCGACGGGTTGATGACGGTGGGCCCCACCGGCGAGGCTCCCGAGGCGGCGCGTTCCGGCTTCCGCCGGGTTCGTCGACTGGTCGACGAACTGGGCCTGACGGTGTGCTCGATGGGCATGACCGGCGACCTCGCCGTGGCGGTCGAGGAGGGCTCGACCCAGGTGCGAGTCGGGACGGCGCTCTTCGGGCCCCGACCGCCGCGGACTTGACTCCGCCGTCCACCGTGAACGGCGTGACCTGGGCTAGCCTGCGCCACGCAGGAGGAATGCATGTCACTCTGGAAGAAGACCATGGACTACCTGGGTCTGGGTCCCGACGATGCGTACGACGACTACGACGACTACGACGAGCCGGCGCCCGCGCCGCGGCAGGGCCGCGCGCCTCGTGATGCCGACCCCCGTGGGAGTTGGGACGCCGCCGCCGAACCCGAGCCGACCGTTCGCACGGTGTCGGCGCGACCCAGCTTCCCGTCGCGCGACTTCGACGCATCACCGACACGGCGTGCAGCCGGCAACGGCGGCGGACGCCCCGACGATTCGGGCGTCCAGGTCCGCCCGGCGCCCCAGCAGAACCCACCCACGAATCTCCGCAGCGTGCCGGGAGGATCCATGGAGCCGCACACGGTTCGTCCGCGTCGTTTCGACCAGGCCCAGGAGGTTGCCGACAAGTTCAAGGACGGACAGCCCGTCATCATGAACCTCGAAGGCACCGAACGCGATGTCGCTCGTCGGCTGATCGACTTCGCGAGCGGCATCTGTTACGCCCTCGACGGATCGATGGAGAAGGTCGCCACCGGGGTGTACCTGCTCAAGCCGCCCGCGCCGCAACGCCCGCGCTACGACGACTACGACGACTGAACTCGAAGGAGACCCTGATGGAGATGAGCCCGCAGCGCGTTCGCAGCGCCGAGTTCAAGACGGTGCGCAAGGGTGCGGATCCCGACGAGGTCCGCGGATTTCTCAGCGAGGTCGCCGACGAACTCGAACGCGCCCAGAATCAGTCGACGGCGATGGAGGCCCGGGCCCGGGCCGCAGTGGCACGGCTCCAGGAGGTCAGCGAGCAGGCGGCCGCGGCTCCCACCGTCGACGCCTCGGCGGAGGAGTCCGAGACGATCAGTCGCACCCTCCTGCTGGCGCAACGCACGGCGGATGCCACGATCGCCACTGCCAACGCCGAGGCCCAGCGCGTGCTCGCGAAGGCCAACGACGAAGCGGCGACGACCCTCGACTCCACTCGCGAGATGTCGGCGCAGATGCTCGAGGAGGCGCGAATCGAAGCCCAGCGCGTCGGTGAGGCCGAGCGTCTGTCGATCGCCAGCGAGGTCGAGGCGCTCAAGGCCCGTCGCGACTTCCTCGAGTCCGATGTCCATCATCTCGAGACCTTCCTGGTCGATCAGCGCGCTCGGGTCAGGGAGGCCGCGACCGCACTGATCGATCTCGCCGAGCGAGTCCCCGGTGGACTGGGCGAGGTCCGCCGTCCACTGCTGTCGGCCTCCGACGACGACACGCCGTCCGGTCTCTTCCGTGGTGGCACGGAGCCACGCGACGAGGCGAGCCCCGACGTCGACGGCGGACCCGAGGAGACGATCGGCGACGATCCGTCCGAGATCGTGATCGTCACCGAGATCGACGCCGACAACGACCCTGGACCCGACAGCGACGCCGTTGTCGACGACAGCGCGAAGACCGCCGGTGACGCGAGCGACGCCCCCGTCGAGGACCCGTGGGGCGACCGCAGTTCGTCGGTCGAGGATCCGACCGAGGCGATTCCGGTGTTCCGTGCCGACGACGACGCCGCACCGGGACGCGACGAGTCCGGCGAGGACTTCCGGTTCTCGTTCGACGACGAACGCTCCTGACGCCGACGGGGCCAGAACCCCTGGCGTCGGCCCCGCCCGCCGTCGGTAGCATCGCCTCGTGCCCTATCCAGACGTCGACCCCCGGCCGCACTTCCCCCGCCTCGAGGAGCAGATCCTCGCCCGTTGGGAGAAGGACGACACGTTCCAGGCGTCGATCGATCAGCGTCCGGCCGGTGAGTACGGCGCGAACGAGTTCGTCTTCTACGACGGTCCGCCGTTCGCCAACGGCCTCCCGCACTACGGCCACCTGCTGACCGGGTACGTCAAGGACGCCATTCCGCGATACCAGACCATGCGCGGCCACCGGGTCGAGCGGCGATTCGGTTGGGACTGTCACGGCCTGCCCGCAGAGGTGAAGGCGGAGCAGGAACTCGGCATCTCCGGTCACCCGGAGATCACCGCATTCGGCATCGACCGGTTCAACGACGCCTGCCGCACGAGTGTGCTGCAGTTCACCGACGACTGGCGCGACTACGTCACGCGCCAGGCACGGTGGGTCGACTTCGACAACGACTACAAGACCCTCGACCTGACCTACATGGAGAGCGTCATGTGGGCGTTCAAGACCCTCTGGGACAAGGGTCTCGTCTACGAGGGGTTCCGCGTGATCGCCTACTGCTGGCGCTGCGAGACCCCGCTCAGCAACACCGAGACGCGCATGGACGACGTGTACCGCGACCGGCAGGATCCCGCGCTGACGGTCGGTTTCGAGCTCGAGTCCGGTGAGCGCATGCTGGCGTGGACGACCACACCGTGGACGTTGCCGTCGAATCTCGCCCTCGCAGTCGGCCCCGACATCGAGTACGCCGTCGTCGAGCTCGACGGCGTGCGTTACGTGATCGCCGAGGCGCTGCTGGGCGCCTATGCCGCCGAGTTGGGCGAGGCCACCCGGGTCGCAACGATGCGCGGCAGCGAACTCGTGGGCCGCCGCTACACGCCGCTGTTCGACTACTTCGCCGGCACCGACAACGCCTTCCAGGTGCTCGCCGCCGACTTCGTGTCCACCGACGACGGCACCGGCATCGTCCACCTGGCGCCGGGGTTCGGCGAGGACGACCAGGTCGTCGCCAACGCGGCCGGCATCCCGACCGTCTGTCCCATGGACGAGCACGGCCGCTACACCGCCGAGGTGCGTGACTGGGCCGGAACCCACGTGTTCGACGCCAACCCGCTGGTGATCCGCGAGTTGAAGGAGCGAGGCGTCGTGGTTCGCCATGCCACCTACGACCACCCGTACCCGCACTGTTGGCGCTGTGCCCAGCCGCTCGTGTACCGGGCGATCTCGTCGTGGTTCGTCAAGGTCACCGAGTTCCGCGACCGGATGGTCGAGCTCAACCAGCAGATCACGTGGCAACCCGCGCACATCAAGGACGGCAGCTTCGGCAAGTGGTTGGAGAACGCCCGAGACTGGTCGATCAGCCGCAACCGGTTCTGGGGATCGCCGATCCCCGTGTGGCAGTCCGACGATCCCGCGTACCCGCGCGTCGACGTCTACGGCTCGCTCGCCGAACTCGAAGCCGACTTCGGTGTACCGGTCACCGACCTGCACCGACCGCAGGTCGACGAACTCGTCCGGCCGAATCCCGACGACCCGACCGGGGTGTCGATGATGCGACGCGTGCCCGAAGTGCTCGATTGCTGGTTCGAGTCGGGGTCGATGCCCTTCGCCCAGGTGCACTACCCGTTCGAGCACACCGAGTGGTTCGAGCACCACCACCCGGGCGACTTCATCGTCGAGTACATCGGGCAGACCCGAGGGTGGTTCTACACCTTGCACGTGTTGGCCACCGCACTGTTCGATCGGCCCGCCTTCGCGAACTGCGTCAGCCACGGCAACGTGCTCGGTGACGACGGTCGCAAGATGTCGAAGAGCCTCAACAACTACCCGGACCCGAAGGAGATGTTCGACACCCACGGCGCCGACGCGATGCGCTGGTACCTGCTGTCGTCGTCGATCCTGCGGGGCGGCGACGGCATGGTCACCGAGGAGGGGATGCGTGACACGGTTCGTCACGTCCTGCTCCCGCTGTGGAATTCCTGGTACTTCCTCACGCTGTATGCCAATGCAGCCGACCACCAGGGGTCGAACCGCACCGATTCCACCAACGTGCTCGACCGCTACGTGCTCGCGAAGACGCGGGCCCTCGTCGCCGACATGACCGTGACGATGGACGCGTTCGACCTGTTCGGCGCATGTCAGCTCGTGCGTGACTACCTCGACGTGTTGACCAACTGGTACATCCGCCGCAGCCGTGACCGGTTCTGGGCGGGGGACCACGACGCCATCGACACGATGCACACCGTGCTGTCGGTGCTCAGCCGGGTCGCAGCACCGCTGCTGCCCCTCGTGTCGGAGGAGATCCACGCCGGCCTCCACGGGGACGACGGCGCGCGCAGTGTCCACCTCACCGACTGGCCCGACGTCGACGAACTCCCTGCCGCCGACGACCTCGTGGCGACGATGGACCTCGTGCGCGACGTGTGCTCCGCGACGCTGTCGGTTCGCAAGGCGCATCAGCGACGAGTTCGCCTCCCGCTGAACACGGTGACGGTCGCGTCGGTCGACGCCCACCGTCTCGCCGATTTCGTGGACGTGATCGCCGACGAGGTGAACGTCCGTCGCGTCGAGCTGACCGACGACGTGGCGTCGGTGGCGACCGAGCGCCTGCAACTGGTGCCGGCCAAGCTCGGACCCCGCCTGGGCAGCGACGTCCAGCAGGTGATTCGCGCGCACAAGGCGGGTGACTGGGCGGTGTCGGGTGACACCGTGGTGGTCGGGGGAGTCGAGTTGCTCCCGGGCGAGTACAGCCTCGAACTGGTGGCCGAGGGCGACAAGGCGAGCGCCGGCATGAGCGATCACGCCGGCGTCGTGGCCCTCGACATCGAGGTGACCGAGGAGTTGGAGATCGAAGGACGCGCTCGCGACCTGGTGCGGCTCGTGCAGCAGGCCCGCCGCGAGGCCGACCTGGACGTGTCGGATCGCATCGACCTCACCGTGACCGCATCACCACCGTGGATCGAGGCGATCCGGGCCCACGAGGGGCTCATCGCCGCCGAGACGCTCGCGACGTCGGTCACGGCAATGCCCTCCGACGACGCCGGTGACCCCACCATCGTCGTCGCCGCGACATCTGGGTGAGTCGCTGGTCGTTCCGGTCGAGCGTCCGGTAGAGTCCGCCGCTCACACCGCCGGGAGGAGCGCACATGGCAACCGCGAAGAAGACGAGTTCCGCCAAGAAGGCGGCGCCGCCGAAGACGGCTCGCGCGACGAAATCACCGGCCGAGAAGGCGCCGGCCAAGAAGAAGGCGCCCGTGAAGCAGGCGCCGGCCAAGAAGGCGCCGGCCAAGAAGGCACCCGTGAAGAAGGCGCCGGCCAAGAAGGCACCCGTGAAGAAGACGCCAGCCAAGAAGACCACCACGAAGAAGGCGGCACCCGCGAAGAAGGCGCCGGCCAAGAAGGTGGCACCCGTGAAGAAGGCGCCGGCCAAGAAGGCGCCCGTGAAGAAGACGCCTGCCAAGAAGACCACCACGAAGAAGGCGGCACCCGTGACGAAGTCCACCGCGAAGGCGGCGACCAGGTCGACCGCGGCGACGACGTCCGCAGCCAAGCGCAAGGGCCCGAGCCAGACGAGCCTCACCCCGTCGCTGTTGTCGAACGCACAGTTCGAGCGTGTCGAGATCCCTGCTCCGCGAGGACACACCAAGGACGGCATCGCCTACACGAAGGACTTCGACGTGCAGTTCCTGAAGGCCCAGCGTGAAGAGCTGCTGGCACGCCGTGACGCCGAACTCGCTCGTGCCACCCGGCTCGAGGACGAGGCGACGAGCATCATCGAGAACGGCGAGATGGGCGACGTGCAGTTCGACGACGAAGGCGGCGAGGGTGACACGATGGTCGTGCAGCGCGACCTCGACCGGGTGCTGTCCACCCAGGCCCGACAGACGATCCTCGACATCGACGCCGCACTCGCCCGCATCGAACAGGGCACGTACGGCTACTCGTCGGTGTCCGGTCTCCCGATCCCGCGCGAACGGCTCGAGGCGATCCCGGAGACGACCGTCCTGGCTGCTGAGAAGGTCAGCGGCGTCGGCCCGCGCTGATCGATGCCAACCCTGGGCGCATGGCGGGTTCCGGTCGCCATCGCGCTGGGTGTGGTCGTCGTCGACCAGTTGGCGAAGCACTGGGCGGTCACCTCGCTCGGCGAGGACCGGACGATCGATCTCGTCTGGACGCTGCGTTTCAACCTCGCGTTCAACAACGGAATGGCGTTCGGCCAGGCGGGCGGCCTCGGGCCGGTGATCGCCGTCGTCGCCACGCTGGTGATCGTGTACCTGCTCGCGACATTGCGGAACGAATCGAGTCGCATCAGCACGATCGGCATGGGTCTGCTCATCGGTGGAGCGGCCGGCAATCTGATCGACCGCCTGTTCCGCGGCGACGCATGGCTGAACGGTGCGGTCGTCGACTTCATCGACCTGCAGTGGTTCCCGATCTTCAACGTCGCCGACATGGCGATCAACGTCGGCGCAGCGCTGCTGATCCTGGGCAGCGTCCTGTCGGCCCGACAGGACGGGAACAGCGCTCGACCGGAGCCGCAGGACGAGCACGAGCGACAGCGGCCGGCGGGGGGTGCGGCATGATCGTCGAGGCGGTGCCGTCGGCACTGGCGGGAGAGCGCCTCGACCGGATCGTCGCGCTGATCGGTGATCTCAGCCGCGCGGAGGCGTCGGCAACGATCGCAGCCGGCGGCGTCCGTGTCGACGGCGAGCCGGCAGCGTCCGGCAAGGTCAGGCTCGTCGAGGGCCAGACGGTCGAGGTCGACCCCGAGGCGGTCCCCGGACCGGTGTTGCCGACGTCGGATCGAACCGTCGAGTTCGGCGTCGTGTACGAGGACGAGGCCGTGATCGTGATCGACAAGCCGCCCGGGTTGGTGGTGCACCCCGGCGCCGGCAACCTCGACGGCACGCTCGTGAGCGGGCTGCTCGCTCGATACCCGGAACTCGAAGGGGTCGGCGACGATCCGGTTCGCCCCGGCATCGTGCACCGCCTGGACGCGGGGAGTTCGGGGTTGCTCGTGGTCGCCCGGACCAGCGACGCCGCGTCGCGTTTGATCGAGCAGTTCGCCGACCACAGCGCCACGCGCCGCTACGACGCCGTCGTATGGGGCGTGCCCGACGCCCCGCACGGCATCATCGACGCTCCGATCGGTCGGGACCGGGGCGATCCGCTCAAGATGGCGGTGGTCACCGGTGGCCGACCTGCACGAACCGACTATCGGGTGGTCGGCACCTACTCCGCACCGGCGCTCGTCTCGCGTCTCGAGTGTCGGCTCGAGACGGGACGGACACACCAGATCCGTGTGCACCTGTCGTCGATCAACCACCCGCTCGTCGGCGACCCGACCTACGGTCAGCGTCGACCGGTGCTCGGCCTCACGCGGCCGTTCCTCCACGCGGCCGAACTGGCCTTCGACCATCCGCTGACGGGCGAGCGGGTCACGTTCACGAGTCCGCTCGCGCCCGATCTGCAGGCATGGCTGGACGCCGCCGAGGTGTGACACACCGGTGGAGGAGGGTCACCGCCGCGACCGCAGCATCACGGCCAGGGAGCGTCGCCGCGGGCGATGTCGGCGATGCCGGCCAGCGTGAAGCCCTCGAGGTAGGTGCGCATGTGCTCGCCGGCCTTGTTCCAGATCCCCAGCAGGACGCACTGGCCCTCGTGGTCGCACGATCCGTCCTGGTGTGGCTGCCCGAAGTCGCCGAGGGTGATCGGGCCGTCGACCGCCGACACGATCTCGGACAACCGGATCTCGGCGGGCGGTCGAGCGAGAACGTAACCGCCGCCGACGCCACGCTTGGACCGCACGAGCCCGGCGCCCTTGAGGGCGAGGAGGATCTGCTCGAGGTAGGGCTGGGGGAGCGCGGTGCGTTCGGCGATGTCGCGTACCGACGTGGGGCCACCCTCGTCGCCGTGCAGCGCCAGCGACAGCAGCGCACGGCAGGCATAGTCACCACGGGTCGAGATGCGCACGAGGCCACCCTATTCACTGGCCGCCGTCGGGCAGCGCTTGTCGGCGGGCGGCGGGACGTGGTGGACTGCTCTCCGTGACGATGAGTGGCACCCAGGGTCCGATCATTCCGGACTACCGGGGTGCCAACGTCCGAGGCATCGTGCCGGCCCTGCTCGGGCCGTCGTCGTGGTCCACGGGTCTGCCCGACTGGATGCCGAGCGAGGTGGCCGGCGCCCGAAGCGTGGTGTTGCTGGTGCTCGACGGGCTCGGCTGGGATCAGCTGCAGGACCACCGGGAACTGATGCCCACGGTGGCGGCGATGACGGGCGGTCCGATCCACACCGTGGCGCCGACCACGACGGCAACGGCGTTGAGCTCGATCACCACCGGTCTGACGCCGGCGGAGCACGGGCTGATCGGCTACCGGATCGTGCTCGGTGGGGAGATCGTGAACGTGCTCCGATGGTGCGTGGGGGACCAGCCGGTCCGTCGCTCGCATCCACCGCGTGACGTCCAGCCCTACGATCCGTTCCTCGGGCAGGCGGTTCCGGTCGTCAGCCCGGCCGAGCTGCAGAACTCGGCGTTCAGCGAGGCGCACCTGCGCGGGTGCCGACCCGTGGGGTGGCGCGCGGCGTCGTCGATCGCCGTCGAGGCGCGGAGCCAGGTGGAGGCCGGCGAGCGGTTCGTGTACTGCTACTACGGCGGCATCGACAAGATCGCTCACGAGCGCGGGTTCGGGCCGTACTACGACGCAGAACTGCGCGCGGCGGACGTGCTGGTCGGCGATGTCCTGGCGGCGCTTCCGACCGGCACGACGTTGCTCGTCACCGCAGACCACGGGCAGGTCGAGGTGGGGAGCCGGATCGTGACGCCGTCGGCGGAGTTGCTCGCGAACGTGACCCTGCAGTCGGGTGAAGGACGCTTTCGCTGGCTGCACGTCGCCAAGGGAGCGATCGACGACGTCGCCGCCGTGGCGAGCGACGAGGTCGGGCACCTCGCCTGGGTGGCGACCCGTGAACAGATGCTCGACGAGGAGTGGTTCGGTGCGGCGATGGCACCCGCGGTTCGTTCCCGTCTCGGTGATCTCGCCCTGGTGGCGCGCGAGCCGGTGAGCTTTCACGATCCCGCGGACTCCGGCCCGTTCGAACTGGTCTGCCGCCACGGATCGTTGACATCGGCGGAAGTGAACGTCCCGCTGGTCGCGGCGTCCACGTGATCCCGCTAGAAAGGGGGACATGACCGACGACAACGGCTCGGAGCCGATCACGCCCGACGAGGTGACGGTGAGTCCGTCGAGCGATCCGGAGCCCGAGGCCGAGGAGTCGGTGACGTCGCCCGCGAAGGTGATGCGGATCGGCTCGATGGTGAAGCAGCTCCTGGAGGAGGTGCGCGGCGCGTCGCTCGACGAGGCCTCGCGGGAGCGGTTGGCGGAGATCTACGAGCGGTCGATCGCCGAGCTGTCCGAGGCGTTGTCGCCCGACCTCCAGGAGGAGCTCCACACCCTGGCGCTGCCGTTCGACGAGGGTGAGGTGCCGAGCGAGTCGGAACTGCGCATCGCGAAGGCGCAGCTCGTCGGTTGGCTCGAGGGGCTGTTCCACGGCATCCAGGCCACGCTGATGGCGCAGCAGTTCGCCGCGCGCCAGCAACTCCAGGAGATGCGCCAGCTCCCCGGCAGCCAGATGGCCCCCGGCCAGCAGCCCGCCGGCGACCGCCCCGGCACCTACCTCTAGCCCCCAGCTCCAACCCCCAGCTCCAGCCCCACCCAGGAAAGGCCACGGATCTGGCGAGCCAGCCAGTGAGCGGGTGGCGCCGGGACAGCGAACGGGTGGCGCCGGGACAGCGAACGGGTGGCGCCGGGGCCGTGGAGGGACCGGCCGGAGGCCGCACGCCCTCCGCCGTGCCGGTGACAGGACCCGTGAGCGGGAGCGACGACGCGAGCGCTATGGTCGTGCGAACAACATCGATGTAATCCCGACAGAACAGATCCGTGACCGATTCCTTCACCCACCTCCACGTCCACACCGAGTTCTCGATGCTCGACGGTGCGGCGAGGCTGGACGAACTGGTCGCCAAGGCGGTCCGCGACGGCATGCCGGCGATCGGCATGACCGACCACGGCAACATGTACGGCACGTTGGACTTCTACAAGGAGTGCAACAAGCAGGGCATCAAGCCGATCATCGGCACCGAGGCGTACATGGCCTACGACAGCCGTGCCGAGCGGCCGGCGCGGCGGGGCCGCATCGACGACTCCGGTGGCGACACCGAGGGGGGCAGGAAGCTCTACTACCACCTCACACTGCTCGCCGAGAACCAGACCGGGTACAGGAACCTGATCCAGCTGTCGAGCCTCGCGTTCATGGAGGGCTACTACTACAAGCCCCGGATGGACTGGGAGCTGCTCGAGAAGTACTCCGACGGCCTGATCGCCACCACCGGTTGCCTCGGTGGTCAGGTGTTGCAGGCCTTGCTCAACGGCGACGACAAGGGCGCGGTCGAGAAGGCCGCACGTCTCCAGGACATCTTCGGGCGCGACAACCTGTTCGTCGAACTGCAGGACCACGGTCTCGCGGCGCAACGCGAGACCAACCCGAAGCTGATCGAGATCGCCAGGAAGATCGGTGCCCCGCTCCTCGCCACCAACGACAGCCATTACACGCATCAGGAGGACCACGAGTCGCACGACGCGCTGCTGTGTGTGCAGACCGGCGCGTTGCTGTCCGACTCGAAGCGATTCAAGTTCGAGGGCAGTGAGCACTACCTGAAGTCGCCCGCCGAGATGCGCTACCTGTTCCGCGAGGTGCCCTCGGCGTGCGACAACACGCTGTGGATCGCGGAGCGTGCCGATCTCGAGATCGAGTTCGGCAATCCGCTCCTGCCGGAGTTCCCGGTGCCGGAGGGGTTCGCGAGCGACGCGGACTACCTGCGCCACCTCACCTACGAGGGTGCCCGCAAGCGGTGGGGAGACAACCTGTCGGCCGATGTCGAGGAACGTCTGGCCTTCGAGTTGAAGACCATCAACGACATGGGCTTCGCGTCGTACTTCCTGATCACCTGGGACCTGATCAAGCACGCTCGCGACTCGCGTATCCGGGTGGGTCCCGGCCGAGGATCTGCGGCCGGATGCGCCGTGGCGTACTGCCTGTGGATCACCGACCTCGACCCGATCAAGTACGACCTGCTGTTCGAACGGTTCCTCAACCCGAGTCGCATCTCGATGCCCGACATCGACATGGACTTCGACTCGCGTTATCGCGACGAGATGATCCGCTACGCCGCCGAGCGGTACGGGCGCGACCACGTCGCACAGATCATCACGTTCGGCACGATCAAGGCGCGGAACGCCGTCCGCGACGCGGCGCGGGTGCTCGGCTATCCGTACGGCGTCGGCGACAAGCTGGCCAAGGCGATGCCGCCGATGGTGATGGGGCGCGACACGCCGCTCAAGTACTGCTTCGAGCAGAACCCGAAGTACGCCGACGGCTACAAGGCCGCCGCCGACCTGCGCGCGATGTACGACACCGACGCCGACCTCAAGAAGGTGATCGACGTCGCCAGAGGACTCGAGGGGCTGAAGCGCTCCGACGGCATCCACGCGGCGGCCGTGGTGATCACCAAGGACCCCGTCACCGACTACGTCCCGATCCAGCGGAAGCCGGAGTCGGGCCAGGATCCGGCCGACGCACCGGTCGTCACCCAGTACGAAATGCACGGCGTCGAGGATCTCGGACTCCTGAAGATGGACTTCCTGGGGTTGCGCAACCTCGACGTGATCACCGATGCCGAGGAGATGATCCAGCGTCAACGTGACCCCGACTTCGTCGTCGAGAACATCGCGATGGACGACGCTGCCACGTTCGCATTGTTGTCCCGGGGCGACACGATCGGGGTGTTCCAGCTGGAGTCGCCGCCGATGCGTCAATTGCTCAAGGCGATGGCGCCGAACAGCTTCGAGGACGTGTCCGCTGTGCTCGCGCTCTACCGGCCCGGGCCGATGAGCGTCAACATGCACTACGACTACGCCGACCGCAAGAACGGGCGCAAGCCGGTCGAGTACTTCCACGAGGACGCCGAGGAGGTGCTCGACGACACCTACGGCCTGATGATCTATCAGGAGAGCGTGATGCGGGTGGCGCAGAAGTTCGCCGGCTATTCGCTCGCCGAGGCCGACAACCTGCGCAAGGCGTGCGGCAAGAAGATCCGTGAGTTGATGGCCAAGGAACGTGATGCGTTCGAGGCCGGTGTGGAACGCACGGGGTACGGCAAGGAACTCGGTCCCCAGCTGTTCGACATCATCGAGAAGTTCGCCGACTACGCCTTCAACAAGAGCCACACCTTCGGGTACGGCCTGGTGACCTACCAGACCGCCTACCTGAAGGCGCACTACCCGGTCGAGTACGTCGCCTGTCTGCTCACCAGCGTCAAGAACAACCTCGACAAGGCGGCGACCTATCTGAGCGACTGCCGGTCGATGGGCATCAAGGTGCTGCCGCCGGACGTCAACCGGTCGATGTCGAACTTCGGAGCGCTGGCGACCACCGAGCTGCCGCCCGGCGTGACGCTGCCGGTCGGGAGCCCCGGTGCGATCACGTTCGGGCTGTCGGCGGTGCGCAACGTCGGTGAGGCGCTCGTCGAGCTGCTGATCGCCGAGCGTGAGGAGAACGGGCAGTTCACGAGCTTCCACGACTTCGTCGAGCGCGTGCCCGAACCGGTGCTCAACAAGCGCACGGTCGAATCGTTGATCAAGGGTGGGGCCTTCGACACGCTGGGTCACACCCGCCGCGGCCTGCTGACCGTGTTCGAGCACATCATCGACACCACGGTGAAGCGCCGCCGCGAACGCGAGAAGGGCGTGATGAGCCTGTTCGGCGACTGGGGCGACGCGGACGGTGACACGCAGAGCGCAGGTGCTGACGGATTCGACGAACGCACCGAGATCCCCGACCTGGCCTTCGACAAGACCGAGCAGCTCCGCTACGAGAAGGAGATGCTCGGTCTGTACGTGTCCGATCACCCGCTGTTCGGGGTCGAAGCGGCCCTGAAGCGCAAGGTCGAGCAGTCGGTGCTCGACCTGCAGACCATGGAGGACGGGGCGAACGTCGTCGTCGGTGGCGTCATCACCAACCTCGCGCGCAAGTTCACGAAGAAGGGGGACCAGATGGCGGTGTTCCTCCTCGAGGATCTCGATGCATCGATCGAGGTCACGATCTTCCCGCGGACGCTCGCCGAACAGGGCCACAAGCTCGAAGACGACCTGATCGTGGCCGTCAAGGGCCGGCTCGACCGGCGTGACGAATCGCGGTTCGGGCTGATCGGCCAAACCGTGACGGTGCTGTCCGGATTGAGCGACGGTCCCGCGGCCCCGCTGCGGCTACGTCTGCCGTCGGCGGCGCTCGACGAGCTGAAGATCCAGCGGCTGAAGCGGATCCTGCGCGAACATCCCGGCGACTCGGTGGTGATGGTCGACATCGGCCAGGGCAAGGTGCTCAAGCTGGCCGACGAGTTCCGGGTGGATCTCGACCGTTCGGTCGGCGAACTCCGCATGGCCTTCGGACATGAGGCGGTGCTGCTGTAGAATAGGACGAATGGCACTCGACGTCTCGACCAACGACGCTTCGGCGCTGACGGACTCCGACCTCGACGAACTGGCGTCGATGGAGGACGCGTTCAGTGCCGGCCAGCTCTCCAAGGCCAAGGAGGACTGGGTTCTCATCACGACTGCCCGTTTCGGCTCGGCGCTGCACGGCTTCACCTTCTCCACCCTCGAGCGCATCGGCGGTACGCCGTGCGTGCTGATCGGTCTGATGTCGGTGAAGCGCTCCTCCAAGCGTGATCAGGTACTGCGCGGCCTCGTCGGCGAGGCCTACCACCGTGCCCTGATGGCGTTTCCCGACGAAGACGTGGTCGTCGGCTGTCGGTTCGTCAACGCCGACGGTCTGGAGGCCTTCAAGGACCTCCGTGAGGTCACCCCGTCGCCCGGCAGCAACGCGGTCGGCGAGGAACGCGCCTGGGGGCGCCGTCTCGCCAAGCGATTCGGCATCGATGCCAAGTACGACGCCAAGACGTTCATCGCTGCCAGCGGCAGCACCGACGGCTACCTCGACCACGAATCGTCGAAGCCGGACAAGCTCGATCCGGCTGTCGTCGAGATGTTCTCCGCGGTGCCGGTCGACAAGGGCGGCGCCATGGTGGTGTACGGCTGGACGATGGCCGAGGACCTGCTCAAGCTCGGGAAGCGCTGAAGTCCGTGACATGACCGAGTTCGCCGAGATCGTCCGATCCCGGCGAATGACGAGGGCGTTCGACGATCGCCCGATCGATCCGGAGGTGCTCGACGGCCTCGTCGACCTCGCTGCTCGGGCGCCCAGCGCCGGCAAGACGCAGGGCTGGCACCTGGTGGTGCTCGAAGGCGACGAGACCGCTGTGTTCTGGGACGCCACCCTGCCGGCGGTGAAGCGTGACTCGTTCCGCTGGAAGCGGCTGCTGAACGCGCCGGTGATCGCGCTGCCGCTCGCCGATTCGAAGGCCTACGTCGACCGGTACGGCGAACCCGACAAGGTCCAGACCGGGTTGGGCTCCGGTGCATCGGCCTGGCCCGTGCCGTACTGGACGATCGACGCGTCGATGGCGGTGATGACGCTGCTGCTCGCCGCCGAGGATGCGGGGCTCGGCGCGCTCTTCTTCGGTGTGTTCCGCGGCGAACGCGAGGTGCGTCAGCAGCTCGGGATTCCCGGCGGGCTCGAGTTGCTCGGCGCGTTGGCACTCGGGTATCCGGCCGAACCCGTCGACGGAGCCGAGTCAGGCCCGGGACGCAGCGCCGCACGGGAACGGCGCGGGGCCCGGCAGATCATTCATCGGTCTCGCTGGTGACGGGCTGGGTGGTGATCCTGTCGCCGTCGATGACGACCTTGCGACCCGTCAGCGCCTCGGCGAAGCCCTGGAGCGTGTCCTGGGGGGCCTGGCAGGAGTACTCGCGGCAGACGTACGCGTAGCCGTCTCGGCGTTCGTGCCACAGCGGCGAGTCGTACGGCTCGCCCCAGGCGAGCACGGTGTCGGGACGCCAGATCGAGTGCGCCAGGCGGACCATCTCGGGGCGATCGCCGACGATCACGACCTCGGTGAGGCCACGGCGACGCAGGTCGACCGCGACGAGCGTGTTCGAGTACTGGGCGGGTGCCTTGGAGACCACGGCACCGATCAGCTCGAGGATGCGGTCGGCCTGGTGGGCGTAGCGCTGCTCGCCGGTGAGGGCCGCCAGACGGAACAGCGCGATCGCCGCGGACGAGTTGGCCGACGGGGTGGCGTTGTCGGCCAGGTCCTTCTGGCGGACGACGAGCGATTCGGCGTCCTCCGCCGTGGTGAAGAGTCCGCCGTGTTCGGGGTCCCAGAACCAGTCGAGCATCGTGTCGGCGACGCTGACGGCCTCGCCGATCCAGCGGGCCTCGCCGGTGGCCTCGGCGAGCCGGGTGAACGCATCGACGAGCGCGGCGTGGTCGGCGGCGAGGGCGCTGTGGCGCGCGGGCGGAGTTCCGTCGGCCTGCCAGCTGCGCTTCCACCGCCCGCGGTCGTCGCGCAGCTCGCGCAGCAGGAACTCGCCGTTGGCGATGGCGGCGTCGAGCCAGTCGCGCCGTCCGAACACGGCGCCCGCCTGCGCGAGCGAGGAGAGGAACAGTGCGTTCCATTCGGTGAGCACCTTGTCGTCGAGGCCGGGGCGCGGGCGCCGCGAGCGGGCTGCGCCGAGACGGCGGCGGGCGTCGTCGAGCTCGGGCGTGCGCACGAGTTGGCCTCGCGCCGACAGACGATGAGGAATCGACCGCCCTTCGAAGTTGCCGTCGTCGGTGATGCCGTACCAGTCGATCAACGTGTCGACGACGGCCGGGTCGAGATCCGACAGCGCCGTTCGGACCTCCGACGGTGTCCACGAGTAGAACCACCCCTCGACGCTGTTGCCGTCGACGTCGAGCGAGTCGGCGTCCTCAGCGGAGAAGAAGCCGCCCTCGGGGTGGCGCAGGGTGCCGAGGACGTAGTCGATCGTCTCCTCGACCACGAGGCGGTACTGCGGTCGGCCGATCACGATCAGACCGCGCAGGTAGACCCCGAGGAGCAGCGCCTGGTCGTAGAGCATCTTCTCGAAGTGCGGGACGAGCCATTCGCGATCGGTGGAGTAGCGGGCGAACCCGCCGCCGATGTGGTCGTACATGCCGCCGGAGCACATCGCGTCGAGGGTGGTGGCGATGATGTTCTTCGGCCCCTCGCCGGCGGTGGTCATGTAGGCGCGCAGCATCAGGTCGAGATGGAACGTCGACGGGAATTTCGGTGCCGCTCCGAAGCCTCCCCATTCCTGGTCGAACGCCACGGCGAGCGCCTTGAGCGCCTCGTTGAGCTGCTCGACCCCCGGCGCCGTTCCGGCAGGGCGCAACTGTGCGGTGGTGTCGATCGCCTTCACCAGCGCGTCGACGTTCTGGCGGACGTCGGCGGGCTTGTTGCGCCAGACGTCGTCGATCGCGTCGAGGAGCTTGAGGAACGCGTCCTTCGGGTAGTAGGTGCCGCCGTAGAACGGCTCACGGTCGGGGGTCATGAACACCGTCATCGGCCAGCCGCCGCGGCCGGTCATCGCCTGCACCGCATCCATGTAGACGGCATCGACGTCCGGGCGCTCCTCGCGGTCGACCTTCACGTTGACGAACAGTTCGTTCATCCTCGCGGCGACGTCGGGATCCTCGAAACACTCGTGGGCCATCACGTGGCACCAGTGGCAGGCCGAGTAGCCGACCGAGAGCAGGATCGGGACGTTGCGTTCCCGGGCGGCGGCGAAGGCCCCGGCACCCCACGGGTACCAGTCGACCGGGTTGTCGCGGTGTTGGCGGAGGTACGGGGAGGTTTCGTCGGCGAGCCGGTTCACCCCGTCGACCGTACCCGCCCGTTCTCGTGAACCCGTACGCGCTCAGGGAGCGCACGGGTTCACGGGAACGACGGCGGGACCCTGCCTCCGGTCCGCCAGTAGTCGCCGTGGTCGCGGCTCAGGAACTCCTCGTCGACGAGGTGGCGGCGCAGGGCGGCGACGTCGGGGTGGAAGCGCTGCAACACCGTGTTGACCTCGGCTTCCGGGTAGCGGGTGCCGACGTCGAACTCGAGCGCAAGGCGCTGGAGCACGACCATCCGCTTCGCGTGGTCGGCCGGAATCTGCGTCAGCGAGTGGCCGGAGAAGAACCGCGAGAGGATCACGCGTTCGTCGTCGGTCATCCCGTACCCGATCACGTCAGCCATCGGCTCGGGCGCCTCCCGGGTGGCCAGCGCGAGTTGTCGCAGTGCCGCCTCGGGCAGGACGTACCGGTCCCCGGTGGCGACCACGAGGCCGGCCTGGCGGAGCGCTCCCAGCGCCTGGAGGACGACCGGCACCTCGAGTCCGGTGTGCTCGGCGATCTCGGCCGTGGACCGCGTTCGGCCGCACACCGCCCCGGCGACCGTGAGCCGGATCGGGTCGAGCAGCGTCGAGAGCACCGAAGCAGTCATGCTCACGAGCCAATCACATCACGCGCACCCGAGCCGGTGGTTCAGGCGCCCATGGCGTGGTAGCCGCCGTCGACGTGGATGATCTCGCCGGTCGTGGCGGGAAACCAGTCCGACAGCAGGGCGACGCACGCTCGGGCAACCGGCTCGGAGTCAGTGACGTCCCAGCCGAGCGGGGCGCGCCCGTCCCAGGTGTCCTCGAACACCGCGAAGCCGGGAATCGACTTCGCCGCCATCGTCTTGATCGGGCCGGCGGCGACGAGGTTCGAGCGGATCCCCTTCGGGCCGACCTCCTTGGCGAGATACCGGGACACGCTCTGGAGTGCCGACTTCGCCACGCCCATCCAGTTGTAGGCCGGCCACGCCTGCCGGTTGTCGAAGTCGAAGCCGACGAACGATCCTCCCTCGCTCATCAGGGGCAGGAACGCATCGGCAAGCGCCTTGAGCGAGTAGGCGGAGATGTGCATCGCCACGGCGACGTCCTCCCACTGGGCCGCGAGGAAGTCGTCGCCGAGGCAGACCTCCGGGGCGAAGGCGATCGAGTGGACGACGCCGTCGACGTGACCCCACGTCTCTGCGAGAGCCTCGCGAACCACAACACCGTGTTCGGGCACGGTCACGTCGAGTTCGTACACCTCGATGCCCTCACCGAGCTTGCGCGCCGTGCGTTGTGTGAGGGACAACGCGCGACCGGCGCCGGTGAGGACGATCTCGGCCCCCTCGGCGAGCGCGAGCTCAGCCACCCCGAACGCCAGTGAGGCATCGGTGAGGACGCCGGTGACCACGATCTTCTTGCCGTCGAGCAGACCCATGGACCGGACCGTAGATCATCGAGGGCGGCGCCTTGGAGCTTCGCCGTGCCCGTGTGCCACGCTGTCGCCATGCGCATCGGCATTCTCGGCGGCACCGGACCGGCAGGCAGCGGGCTCGCTGCTCGGCTCGCGAGCATCGGCTACCCAACGGTCATCGGTTCCCGATCGAAGTACCGCGCGATGGAGGCCCGCGACCAGCTCATCGGGAAGTGGCCGCACCTCGCCGACCTCCTCGAGGCGGGCGACAACGCCGATGCCGCGACCTGCGACCTGATCGTCATCGCCACGCCGTGGGACTCCGCCGCCGGCACGGCGCAGGAGAACGAAGAGGCAATGGTCGGCAAGATCGTCATCTCGATGGCCAACGCACTCGTTCGTGTGAACAAGGAATTCCAGCCGCTCGTGCCGCCGCGTGGCAGCGTCGCCGCCCACGTGCAGGCGGCCGTGCCGAGATGTCGCGTGGTGGCTGCCTTCCACCACCTCCCTGCTGCCGAGCTGGGGGAGATCGACCATCCGATCGACTCGGACGTGCTGATCTGCGGTGACGACGCCGCCGCCGTCAAGATCGTCAGCGACATCGTCGCCGACTTTCCCGGCTGTCGTCCGCTCGATGCCGGCGAGCTGTCGAACGCGACGGCGATCGAGGCGTTCACCGCCGTGCTGCTGCAGCTCAACGTGCGCTACAAGACCCGGGTCGCTCCCAAGCTGACGGGAATCAAACGCGACCCCCGCGCTGTTGACGCCGGGTGATGCAGCTCTACGACACCACGCGGCGCGCCATCGTTGCGTTCGAACCGAACGACAACGTGCTCATGTACACGTGCGGCATCACCCCGTACGACGCCACGCATCTCGGTCATGCGGCGACCTTCATCGCCTACGACGTGCTGCAGCGTCGGCTGATCGACAAGGGCCACACGGTGCGATGCATCCGCAACGTCACCGATGTCGACGATCCGTTGTTCGCGAAGGCCCGCGAACTCGGCGTGCACTACCTCGACCTGGCTGCCGGCGAAGAGGCCCGGTTCGAACGCGACATGGAGGCGCTGAACGCTCTGCCCGTCGCGGCCACGCCGAGGGCGTCGTCGGCGATCCCGGACATCCGCGGGTTCATCGGGATGGTCCTCGACCGGGGGTTCGCCTACGAGTCCGGTGGCTCGGTCTACTTCGACGTCTCCAGGTTCGGATCGTTCGGGTCGCTCAGCCACTACAGCGACGAGGAGATGCTGGTGCTCGCCAAGGAGCGCGGCGGCAACATCGACGATCCCAACAAGCGCTCGCCGCTCGACTTCGTGCTCTGGCATCCGTCGGCGGACGACGAGCCGAGCTGGGACACGATGTGGGGCGCCGGCCGTCCCGGTTGGCACATCGAGTGCTCTGCGCTCGCGCTGCGTGAACTCGGCACGACCATCGATCTGCACGGTGGGGGAGCGGACCTGATCTTTCCGCACCACGAGTGCGAACGGGCACAGTCCGAAGCGGCGACCGGCGAGCCGTTCGTGAAGCACTGGATGCACACCGCGCTGATCCACAAGGACGGCGAGAAGATGTCGAAGAGCCTCGGCAACCTGGTCTTCGTCGACCAGCTCCGTGAGACCTGGGACCCGAGGGCGATCCGCCTCGGCATCATCGAACACCACTACCGCACCGAGTGGGAGTGGGACGACGGGCTGATGCCGCGCAATGCAGCCAGGCTCGACGCGTGGAACGAGCGAGGCGGTTCGAACCCCGACCTGCTCGACCAGGTCCGCGCTCGGCTCGACGACGACCTCGACACACCCGGCGCGATCGCTGCGATCGACGCCGCCGCGAGGGCCGGCGCCGGTGTCGGTGAAGCAGCCGCGCTGCTCGGCGTCGACCTCGACTGAGCCCTCCCGCTCGGCCCGAGCTCCCGAAAACCTCTCCGATGTGCGCGCCCGGCGCGACCCGTCGGGCATTTTTCGGCGCGTCGCTTCAAATGTGCGCTTGTGCCGTCTACTCTGTCGGTCGTGGCAGATGGTCCGGGAGCAGGCGCGATACAGCGCAGGGTGCGCAAGCTGGGACGGCCCGTCTCCAACCTGCTGTGGAACATCGAGATGAGCGGCTATGAACGGCTGCCGTCGGAGGGTCCGGCGATCCTGTGCCCGAACCACATCAGCTTCCTCGACTCGGCGTTCCTGATGCTCACCGTGCCGCGCAACATCTCCTTCGTCGGCAAGGCGGAGTACATGGACTCGTGGAAGACCAAGTACCTCTTCCCGGCGATGGGCATGATCCCGATCGATCGCTCCGGCGGCGAGAAGAGCACCGCCGCGCTCGACGCTGCCGAAGCGGTGCTCCGTCGTGGCGAGTTGTTCGGGATCTTCCCCGAGGGCACGCGCAGCCGGAACGGCAACCTCCACAAGGGCCGCACCGGCGCGGCCCGACTCGCGATGAAGCTCGACTGCCCGATCTTCCCCGTCGGGGTGATCGGTACCGACCAGATCCAGCCCCCCGACGCGAAGCTGCCCAAGCTCTTCAGCAGCTGCCAGATCAAGATCGGTCGGCCGATCCGACCCGAGCGATATCGCGGTCGCGGTGCCGAACACATCGCCTGGCGATCGATGATCGACGAGGTCATGTACGAGATCCGAGAGTTGACCGGCCAGACCTACGTCAACTCCTATGCCGGCGCGACCGCCGAGACCGAACCGACGGTTGCCGCTCGGGTCTCGTCGGTCGTCGATCCGGCCCCCGACGTCGTTCCGCTGCCGTCGGGCGCCGAGCGCGAACTCACCCTCGTCGCCGGCAACTGACCGCCGGCAGGCGCCGGCCTGCCCGGATCGGGCGGGGTCGCGGGCAAACCTCACCGCTGGTCCGTGATCGACCCTCCTATCCTGACGGTCGCATGTCGAACATCACGGTCTCCCTCCCCGACGGATCCGAGCGAGAGCTGGCCGCCGACGCCACCGCCCTCGACCTGGCGGCGTCGATCGGTTCCGGTCTCAGGAAGGCGGCGGTCGCTGCGGTCGTCGACGGCCGCGAGACCGATCTGACCGCGCCGCTGCACGACGGCGCCGTGGTCTCGATCGTCACCGCAGGCACCGACGAGGGGCGTCACGTACTGCGGCACTCGACGGCGCACGTGATGGCGCAGGCGGTGACCCGTCTGTTCCCGGGTGCGAAGTTCTCGATCGGCCCCGCGATCGAGAACGGGTTCTACTACGACTTCGAGCTGCCCGGCGGTGCGACGTTCAGCGACGACGACCTGGAACGCATCGAGGCCGAGATGCGCGAGATCGTCAAGGCGAACCAGCCGTTCATCCGCTCGGAGATGTCGATGGCCGAGGCCAAGGAGCTCTTTGCCGACCAGCCGTACAAGGTCGAGATCATCGAGCGTGTCGAATCGGCGGAGGCCGACAACGAGGACGCCGCAGAGGTGGGCGACGGCGGTGTGATCAGCGCCTACCGGAACACCGATTCGTTCGTCGACATGTGCGTCGGCCCGCACGTTCCGTCCACGGGCAAGCTCGGGTTCTTCAAGCTGCAGCGCGTCTCGGGCGCGTACTGGCGGGGCAACGAGAAGGGCCCGATGCTGCAGCGGATCTACGGCACGGCGTGGGAGTCGAAGCAGGCGCTCGCCGAACACCTCCACCAGTTGGAGGAGGCGCTCAAGCGCGATCACCGCAAGCTCGCCACCGAACTCGACCTGCTCAGCTTCCCCCACGAACTGGGCGGCGGTCTCGCCGTGTGGCATCCGAAGGGTGCGATCGTCCGCAAGCTGATGGAGGACTACAGCCGGCTGCGCCACGAACACGGCGGCTACGAGTTCGTGTACACGCCGCACCTCGCCAACGGCAAGCTCTTCGAGACGTCGGGGCACCTCCAGTGGTACGCCGACGGCATGTACCCGCCGATGGAGATGGACAACGGCACGTACTACATGAAGCCGATGAACTGCCCGATGCACTGCCTGATCTTCCGCAGTCGCCAGCGCAGCTACCGCGAACTCCCGCTGCGACTGTTCGAGCTCGGCAACGTCTACCGGTACGAACGAGCCGGCACGCTGCACGGCCTGATGCGCATCCGCGGTTTCACGCAGGACGACAGCCACATCTACTGCACCAAGGAGCAGATGGCCGAGGAGGTCGCCAGCCTGCTCGACTTCGTGTTGTCGGTGCTGCGGGCGTTCGGGTTCGACGAGTTCACGTTCAACCTGTCGACCAAGGATCCCGACAAGTACATCGGCGACGACCAGATCTGGGACGAGGCCACCGAGGCACTGCGGGAGGCGCTCGACGCTCACGGCCTCGAGTACGCCGTCAAGGAGGGCGACGCCGCGTTCTACGGTCCGAAGATCGACATCGACGTGCGCGATGCGATCGGACGGTCGTGGCAGCTGTCGACGATCCAGGCCGACTTCCAGCTCCCGGAGCGCTTCGACCTCGAGTACGTCGGCGCCGACAACAACCGGCACCGTCCGATCATGCTGCACCGTGCGCTGTTCGGGTCGATCGAACGGTTCTTCGGCGTGCTGCTCGAGCACTATGCCGGAGCGTTCCCCACCTGGCTCGCCCCGGTCCAGGTCCGGGTGCTCGCTGTCGCAGAGGCGCACGAGGCCTACGCAGCGACCGTGGTCGAGGCCTTGGAGGCAGCCGGCGCGCGGGTCGACACCGTGGTGGCCGACGACGGACTGGGCAAGCGCATCCGCAACGCCAAGTTGGAGAAGATCCCCTACGTCCTCGTGGTGGGCGACGACGACGTGGCGGCGGGCACCGTCGGGGTCAACCCCCGCGGCGGCGAGGTCGAGCGTGGCGTCGACCTCACGTCGTTCGTCGAGCAGTTGCGCGACGAGGTCGCGAGCGCCGAGTCCGACGCGTTCGGTGCCTGAGGGTGCGATGATCGAGCGGATCTGGTCCGGCTGGAGGTCGGCGTACGTGACGGACGCGCCCGTGCGCTCGGCTGCTTCGCCCTCGCGGTCCGACTTCGACGGTGCCGGGTCGGTGTTCACCCGGATCCTGAACTCCGGGGCGACCGATGTCGACACCCACATCGTTCACCGATCGACGACCTGCTTCGTGATCTGCAACCTGTTCCCGTACACGATCGGTCACGTGCTCGTCGTGCCGTTCCGCGAGGTCGCCGACCTCGAGCAGCTGACCGAGGACGAGACGAGGGATCTCTGGTCCACCGTCACCGACACGGTCGCCGTGGTGCGCGGCGTCTACCGGCCCGACGGTCTCAACGTCGGGCTGAACCTCGGGCGTCCGGCCGGCGGATCGATTCCCGACCACCTCCACGTGCACGTCGTGCCCCGCTGGACCGGTGACTCCAACTTCATGATGGCGGTCTCCAACACACAGAACCTGCCGGAGTCGATCGAGGACACCGCCGCGAAGCTCACCGCTGCCTGGGCCGTAACCTGATCACGATGACCGACGACCTCCGCGACGAACTCCCCGACGACCTCGACCCCGCGGGTACGTCGGGCCGTACCAGTTCCCGGACAACAGCCGGCGCCGTTGGCCCGGTGTGATCTACCTCGCGATCGCCGCACTCTGCCTGGTCGTGTACGTGGCGCTGCCCGACGAGGCCTTCGTCAACGAGGGCTTCCTGGTGGCGGCGGCCGTGCTCGCTGCAGTCGGCGTGTTCTCGATCACCTCGAGCTGGCGGATGCACGTCGACGAGAAGGAGGCGCTGGTCGCCGCGCAGCAGGCGCTGGGCTATCCCGTCGGCCACGCATCGGCGCAGCAGGTGTGGCGTGGCCTGCGGAGCCGGCCGACCTGGAGGGTGATGTGCTACTCCGCAGAGGATCCCCCCACGACGCGGGCGTTGGTGCTGGTCGATGCCGTCGACGGGCGCGTCGTCGAGCACCTCAGCGAGGACAACCCCGAACTCGCCCCCGAGTCGCGATAGCGTCTCCCCGATGTTCGACGGCAAGTTCCGGACCCCGGTCGACAAGGCCGTCAAGCCGATCGGCAACGCGCTCCGGAAGACGGGTCTCACGCCCGACCACCTCACGATCCTCGGGCTGCTCGTCGGCATCTCGGCGGCGATCGCGATCGGTGCGGGCTACCTGCGCCTGGGTCTCCTCCTCGTGATTCTCGCTGCGCTCCCGGATCTCTTCGACGGTGCGCTGGCCAAGGCGACCGACGCAGCGAGCCAGCGCGGCGCGTTCTTCGACTCCACGGTCGATCGGGTGACCGATGCGTTCCTGCTCGGCGGCATCGCCTGGTACTTCGCCAGCACCGAGTCGCCCTACATGAGCATCCTGCCGTTCGCGGTGATGGCGGTGTCGAGCATCATCAGCTACGAACGGGCCAAGGCCGAGTCACTCGGCATCGACGCGAAGGGCGGCCTGATGGAGCGCGCCGAGCGCATCATCGCGCTCTGCGTCGGCCTGCTGGTCCCCGTGCTCCTGATCCCGATCCTGTGGATCATGCTGGTGCTCACCTCGATCACGGCGATTCAACGGTTCGTCAAGGTGTGGAAGCAGGCGGCCGTGGCGCCGGTGACGGCCGAACGCATCGAGATCCGTCGCTCGCGGCGTCAGAGCCGTCGGGTTGCACGCACCGAACGGCGCCGCACCCGGGTGCCACGACGGCCGACCTGACACGTGCCGTCGCGACCGATCACCGACCCTCGTCGTCTGACCGACCTGGCGACGACGTCGTCGTACCGGTTCGGCGCCGCGGCGGCTCAACTGATGCCGGCTCGGGTTGCGGCGGGCCTGACGACCCCGTTCGGTTTCGGTGCCAACTTCGCCAGCCGAGAGCGTCGGGCCATGATCAGTCGACACCTGCGGCGAGTCGACCCGACCCTGAGCGGGTTGCGTCTGCGCCGGGCGGTCCAGGAGGCGTTCGACTCCTACGCGCACTACTGGCTCGAGAGCTTCCGGCTGCCCAACCTGTCCGCGGCCACGGTCGAGCGGGGCTTCGACGTCGACGGGTACGAGAACATCGTGAACGGGCTCGCCGCCGGCAACGGCGTGATCCTCGTGCTCCCTCACCTCGGGGGCTGGGAGTGGGCGGGCCGTTGGATCGCCGAGCAGGGTCACCAGATCACGGTGGTGGTCGAGCAGATCGATCCGCCCGAGCTGTTCGAGTGGTTCGTCGACCTCCGCTCAGCGCTCGGGATGAACGTGGTCCCGCTCGGTCCCGGTGCCGGCACCACGGTGATGCGGGCCCTCAACGACAACCACGTCGTCTGCCTCTTGGCCGACCGTGACCTCCAGGGTGGCGGCCCCGAGGTCGAGTTCTTCGGTGAACGGACCACGATGCCGGCCGGGCCCGCCACGCTGGCGCTGCGAACCGGGGCGCCGATCCTGCCGACCGCCGTCTACTTCACCAGCCGCGTCGACGGTCACCACGCCTGGGTCCGCCCGTCCCTGGAGGCGGAACGCAGGGAGAAGCGCCTGCGAGCCGATGTCGATCGGATCACGCAGACGCTCGCGCACGATCTGGAGATCCTGATCCGGCGAGCGCCATCGCAGTGGCACATGTTTCAACCGAACTGGCCCAGCGATCCCGGCTACGAGCAAACCCCCAGGTAGCGGCGCTGCGTCACGCCTCGACGGCAGGTGCGTGACGCACGGGTGACGCAATCTGTTCCAGACCCGCCGCGAGCGCCGCCCGTGTGACGTCATCCGAGTCCGGCCACAGGTGCGAATACACGTCGAGCGTCGTCGTCGCCGAGGCGTGCCCGAGATGACGTTGCACCGCCTTCACGCTCGCGCCCTGGTCGATCATCACCGAGGCCGCGTAGTGGCGCAGATCGTGCGGTGTGAACCCCTCGACGCCGGCCTTGACCGCAGCACGCCGCCGGACGTGCCCCAGTGCGTTCCTACGGATCGGATCACCCTTGCCGTCGGTTTTGAAGATCACGCCGAGCGGCCCGGGCTCGTACGCGGCCATGTGCGCGGCCAGTGCTTCGAGCACGCCGTCGGGGACCGGGATCGTCCGCACGCTCGATGTCGTCTTGCACGGCCCGAGTGCTGGGGGAGTGTTCGACATCGTGATGAGCTGACGATCGACACGGATCGTCCGACGCAGGAACTCGACGCGATCGGCGGTGAGCCCGAGTGCTTCACCGGGACGCATCCCCGTGCCCGTCAGGAGCACGATCAGCGCCTTGTACCGATCACCGACCGTGTCGACCATCGCCCGGACCTGCTCGGCTGACATCGGCACGACCTCGCCGCCATCGGGCCGCGGGAGACGCACCCGACGAGTGCAAGGGGAGTGAGCGATGATCCGATCCTCGACCGCCGCACGGAAGACCGCGGCCACCTTGCCCTACACGACGGCGACGGTCGACGGTGGCAGCTCGAGACCCGAGAGCCACGCCTGCACCTCGGACGTGCGGATCGAAGCGAGGCGCCGAGCACCGAACGTCGGGTAGGCGTGCACCCGCATGATCGACTCGACGGACGCGGCCGTGGTCGCCCGGTGAGGCTGCGCCGCGCTCGCCTTCTTCGGGACGGAGACAACGAGCTTTCTCGACATCACGGCCACCGGTCCGTGGACGATCCGTGTGCGAAGTATCGACTCGGCGCCGGCGTTCGCCAGCAATGCGACTGGGCGGGGCGATCGAGTCCTCCGATACACCGGCCCCGCGCAGGTCTTGCGTGTGACCCACGACGGCCAGTCAAACTTCATCGTGTGGCACCACCGCAACTACTTGAGCGACAGCTCAGATAGCGACCTCGTCGCCAACGCGATCGGCGTCTACAGCGCCACACGACCATTCCGCGCCGGGCCTGCGCTCATTGAGATCACCGCCGACGGCAACTGGTCGATCGGGCCATAACGGCTCGCGTCTGCAAACCGAGACGACGGGGTCATACTCCTTCGACCCCCATTGGCCTTAGCCAGTGTCGCCGCGAACGATCGCGATCGCGGCGGTCACCTGATCGACGAGTGTCTGCGCCAGGTCGGCCGACAGCGACACGACACCGACCCGCGCCGGCATCGGTCCGAAGCTGCAACAACACCAACGCCGTGGACGTGTCCGCGTTCCACCCGTGGCCGACACGCACGCCGACGACCCGTTCACCTTCGGCCATCCCCTCGAGGTCCATCGGGCGACCGTAGCCCGGACGCGGAACCGCCCGCCCTCGGCGAACCGGGAGCGGGCGGCCGAGCAGCCCTCCTTAGTTCGGCCCACCGTTCGGGTTGCAGCCGTCGCGAGCCGGGTTGGCCGCGCCCGGTCCAAAGAAGGCATTGAGCTGACCAGCGTTCTGCACACGGCCCTTTGCTGGCGTCAATCCCCAGAGGTCATCATCGCCCGGACCGCCGTAGTGATCCTCTGGGTTGGGGCCGGTGTCCGGTTGATCAAGACCCGAGTACGAGCACTCGGATCGCCCATTCGGAACCTTGACTTTGCCGCTGCCCGTGTACTCGCCAGCGAATGCCGAGCCCCCGAACCCGACAATCGTCGCCACGCACACAACGACACCTACAACGCGTTTCCTAACCATGATGTAACCCCCATAGGTCGATGACCGATTTCGGCGTGCAACTTGCCCGCCGGAGGACCCAATTTGCGCCGATCGACCGACAATGTCAACCAACCGACCGTCACACCCCCACATCACACTTGTCCGGGTGACCGACACCCCGACGCCAGAGCACCTCGAGCAACTCGCCAGATCGGTCGCAATGTCCGGCGTGCTCGGCGACCGTGACCGCCTCGACGTCGTGGTGGCGCTGCGCCGGCTCGCCGAGATCGACAAGGCGAAGCGTCGGCACCCGTCAGGCGGGCGCTCCGTGACACAGCCGTGACACGGTTCGTTGAGCAACGGTGCGATCGAGTGGGAAGTGCTGGGAAACTGAAAGTGGCAACACGCTGGGGAAATGCGCAAAGCCCCAGGTCAGCGAACTGCCCGTGTCTGTTCCAACCGAACTGGCCCAGCGATCCCGGCTACGAGCAAACCCCCAGGTAGCGGCGCTGCGTCACGCCTCGACGGCAGGTGCGTGACGCACGGGTGACGCAATCTGTTCCAGACCCGCCGCGAGCGCCGCCCGTGTGACGTCGTCCGAGTCCGGCCACAGGTGCGAATACACGTCGAGCGTCGTTGTCGCCGATGCGTGCCCGAGATGACGTTGCACCGCCTTCACGCTCGCGCCCTGGTCGATCATCACCGACGCCGCGTAGTGGCGCAGATCGTGCGGTGTGAATCCCTCGACGCCGGCCTTGACCGCTGCTCGACGCCAGACGTGCCCGAGTGCGTTCCTACGGATCGGGTCGCCCTTGCCGTCGGTGAAGATCACGCCGAGCGGCCCGGGCTCGTACACGGCCATGTGCGCCGCCAGTGCATCGAGCACGCCGTCGGGTACCGGAATCGTCCGCACGCTCGACGTCGTCTTGCACGGCCCGAGCACCGGGGGAGTGTTCGACATCGTGACGAGCTGACGATCGACACGGATCGTTCGACGCAGGAACTCGACGCGATCGGCGGTGAGCCCGAGCGCTTCACCCGGACGCATCCCCGTGCCCGTCAGGAGCACGATCAGCGCCTGGTACCGATCACCGACCGCGTCGACCATCGCCCGGACCTGCTCGGGTGACATCGGCACGACCTCGCCGCCATCGGGCCGCGGGAGACGCACCCGACGGGTGCAAGGGGAGTGAGCGATCATCCGATCCTCGACCGCCGCACGGAACACCGCGGCCACCTTGCCGTACACGACGGCGACCGTCGACGGTGCCAGCTCGAGGCCCGAGAGCCACGCCTGCACCTCGGACGTGCGGATCGACGCGAGGCGTCGAGCACCGAACGTCGGGTAGACGTGCACCCGCATGATCGACTCGACGGACGCGGCCGTGGTCGCCCGGTGAGGCTGCGCCGCGCTCGCCTTCTTCGGGACGGAGACAACGAGCTTTCTCGACATCACGGCCACCGGTCCGTGGACGATCCGTGTGCGAAGTATCGACTCGGCGCCGGCGTTCGCCAGCAATGCGCACCTGGGCGGGGCGATCGAGTCCTCCGATACACCGGCCCCGCGGCAGGTCTTGCGTGTGACCCACGACGGCCAGTCAAACTTCATCGTGTGGCACCACCGCAACTACTTGAGCGACAGCTCAGATAGCGACCTCGTCGCCAACGCGATCGGCGTCTACAGCGCCACACGACCATTCCGCGCCGGGCCTGCGCTCATTGAGATCACCGCCGACGGCAACTGGTCGATCGGGCCATAACCGCTCGTGTCTGCAAACCGAGACGACGGGGTCATACTCCTTCGACCCCCATTGGCCTTAGCCAGTGTCGCCGCGAACGATCGCGATCGTGGCGGTCACCTGATCGACGAGTGTCTGCGCCAGGTAGGCCGACAGCGACACGACACCGACCCGCGCCGGCATCGGTCCGAAGCTGCAACAACACCAACGCCGTGGACGTGTCCGCGTTCCACCCGTGGCCGACACGCACGCCGACGACCCGTTCACCTTCGGCCATCCCCTCGAGGTCCATCGGGCGACCGTAGCCCGGACGTGGAACCGCCCGCCCTCGGCGAACCGGGAGCGGGCGGCCGAGCAGCCCTCCTTAGTTCGGCCCACCGTTCGGGTTGCAGCCGTCGCAGGCCGGGTTGGCCGCGCCCGGTCCAAAGAAGGCATTGAGCTGACCAGCGTTCTGCACACGGCCCTT
>CAVQJG010000024.1:0-163567 GCA_963712775.1 Ilumatobacteraceae bacterium
ATGGCCCGCACCGTCAACAAACGCCCCGGAGACGACTTGGCGGTGACGGACCGATCGATGGTCGTGCTGCGTTCGGTCAGGCCCCCGAGCCGTCACCCCGTGCACGCCCGAACTGCTGCACCAGCGGCCCGAGCCGATCAGGTGCTCGACGCGACCGAGCACGACTCGATCGTCGACGAGCAACCTGCCGGCACCTCCCCCGAACGTCGCCCCCACACCTCCACCGAACCCACCCCCGACCCGCACGAAGGGACCTCCTGACCGATGCCCGACCGTTCATTGCCAGCCACCCGACCGTCACGGGTCGTCGTCGAACCGGTTCGCCCGATCGTCGACGGCGGCGCATTCGCCGCCAAGGCCGCGCTCGGTGAGCCGCTCACCGTCGTCGCCGACGCATTCACCGACGGGCACGACGTGGTCGATGCGGTCGTTCGGTGGCGATTCGCCGGCAGCCGGAAGTGGCGCGAGGTCGCGATGGAACCGCTCGGCAACGACCGGTTCCGTGCCACGTTGACGCCGGACTCCCTCGGGCGACTGGAGTACGACGTCGTCGGCTGGATCGATCATCTCGAGTCCTGGCGGCGCGACACGGTCAAGAAGCTCGATGCCGGCCTCGACGTCACCCTCGAGGCCCTCTCCGGCGCACGACTGATCGGCGACGTCCTCGATGCCGGGGTTCCGCTGACCGGCGACGCCGGCCCGGCCGACCATCGTCTGCTCGCAGAGCTGCGCTCGGCGCTGCTCGACGGCGACACGTCGATGCTCGCCGACGATCACTGGCAGGCGATCTTCCGGCGGAGCTCGCTGCGCGACCCCGTCGGCCGCCTCGCGCGCCCGCTGCCGGTCGACGTCGACCCGCCGCATGCAGCATTCGGCGCCTGGTACGAGTTCTTCCCCCGATCGACGGTGACCTCCGCCGATCACCCGGACGGCGCAACGACCGACGACACGGGGTCGCCTCCTCACGGAACCCTCGCGCAGGCGATCGATCGGCTCGACCACATCGCCGACATGGGGTTCGACGTCGTGTACCTGCCACCGATCCATCCGATCGGGTTCACCAACCGCAAGGGGAGCAACGGCTCGACGACCGCGGCACCGCACGACGTCGGCAGCCCGTGGGGCATCGGTTCGTCGGCGGGCGGCCACACCGCTGTCGCCCCCGAACTCGGCACCGTCGACGACGTCACCGCGTTGGCAGCCGCATGCCGCGACCGGGGCATGTACCTCGCGCTCGACATCGCCTTCCAGTGTTCGCCGGATCACCCGTGGGTCACCGAGCACCCCGAGTGGTTCGCCAAGCGCGCCGACGGGAGCATCCAGTACGCCGAGAACCCACCGAAGAAGTACCAGGACATCTACCCGCTCGACTTCGAGTCGTCCGACTGGGAGGGCCTCTGGACCGCACTCGCCGACGTGTTCCGGTTCTGGATCGAACGAGGCGTCACCGTGTTCCGTGTCGACAACCCGCACACGAAGGCGTTCGCGTTCTGGGAGTGGGCACTCGGGACGCTGCGCGCGGAGCACCCGCACCTCGTGTTCCTGGCCGAGGCATTCACCCGTCCCCGGTTGATGGAGCGGCTGGCGAAGGTCGGCTTCAACCAGTCGTACACCTACTTCGCCTGGCGCCAGGCGTCGTGGGAGCTGCAGGAGTACTTCACCGACCTGTCGACCAGGACGATCGACTACTTCCGCCCCAACGCCTGGCCGAACACGCCCGACATCCTCACCGAACAACTGCAGACCGGCGGCCGGCCGGCGTTCGTGAGCCGGGCGATCCTCGCCGCGACGCTCTCGCCGAGTTGGGGGGTGTACGGGCCCGCGTTCGAGCTGCTCGAACACCGACCGGTGCGCGACGGCTCCGAGGAATACCTCGACACCGAGAAGTTCCAGTTGCGCACCTGGGACCTCGGCCGCGAGGACTCGCTCGCCCCGTTGCTCCAGCGCCTCAACCGGATCCGTCACGAACACCGGGCGTTCCGCACACTCGAGACCCTCCGGTTCCACCCCACCGACGATCCCGGCCTGTTGTGCTTCACCAAGAGCGACCCGGCGGGCATCGGTGCGCCGGTCATCGTCGTGGTCAACCTCGACCCGGTGGGGCGACACGCCGGCCTCGTCGACATCGACCTCGCCGCGATCGGCCTGCCCTACGGATCCGACTACGACGTCGTCGACGAACTCGGTGGCGTCACCTTCCGATGGAGCGGGAACTCCAACTTCGTCGACCTCGCACCGTGGTCGGCGTCGGCCCACATCTTCTCCGTGCATCCCCTCGGGGGACCGGTCGAGACCACCGAGACGACACGGGAGTCAGCGTGAACGAGGACTGGTTTCGCGACGGCGTGATCTACCAGATCCACGTGCGGGCCTTCGCCGATTCGAACGGTGACGGCACCGGCGACTTCGACGGTCTCGCCTCCCGGCTCGACTACCTGAGCGACCTCGGCGTCACCGCGGTCTGGCTGCTGCCGTTCTATCCGTCGCCGCTCCGCGACGACGGCTACGACATCGCCGACTACCGCACCGTCAATCCCGACTACGGCAACCTGCGCGCCTTCCGCCGGTTCCTCGACGCCGCCCACACCCGCAACATCAGGGTGATCACCGAACTGGTGATCAACCACACCTCCGACCAACACCCGTGGTTCGAGCGCGCACGCCGCGCCCCGGCGGGTTCGCCGCACCGCGACTTCTACGTCTGGACCGACGACCCCACCCAGTGGTCGGACGCCCGGATCATCTTCCAGGACTTCGAGACGTCGAACTGGACCTGGGATCCGGTCGCCGGCCAGTACTACTGGCACCGTTTCTACTCCCACCAGCCCGACCTGAACTTCGACAACCCCGCGGTCGAGCAGGCGGTCCTCGAGGTGCTCGACCACTGGTTCGACATGGGCGTCGACGGCCTCCGCCTCGACGCCGTGCCGTACCTCTACGAGCGGGACGGCACCAATTGCGAGAACCTGCCGGAGACCCACGATCTGCTGAAGCGCATCCGCGCCCACATGGACGCGAAGTACGAGGGCCGCATGCTGCTCGCCGAGGCGAACCAGTGGCCCGAGGACGCCGCCGCCTACTTCGGCGACGGCGACGAGTGCCACATGAACTTCCACTTCCCGGTGATGCCGCGCCTGTTCATGTCGCTGCAGGGGGAGAACCGGATGCCGATCATCGACATCCTGGAGCAGACGCCGACACCACCGGAGAACTGCCAGTGGGCGACGTTCCTGCGCAACCACGACGAGCTGACGCTCGAGATGGTGACCGAGGAGGAGCGTCAGATGATGTTGCGGGCGTACGCCCGCGACGACGAGATGCGGATCAACCTCGGCATCCGCCGCCGCCTCGCACCGCTGCTCGGCAACGACCGTCGCAAGGTCGAACTGCTCAACGCCGTGCTGTTCTCGCTGCCCGGCACTCCGGTCGTCTACTACGGCGACGAGATCGGGATGGGCGACAACGTGTACCTCGGCGACCGCGACGGCGTGCGCACGCCGATGCAATGGTCGTCGGACCGCAACGGCGGGTTCTCCACGGCCAACCCCCACCGCCTCTACCTCCCGCTGATCACCGAACAGGAGTACCACTACGAGAGCGTCAACGTGGAGACGCAGCAGGACAACTCGTCGTCGCTGTTGTCGTGGATGCGCCAGCTGATCGCCCTGCGAACCCGTCATCAGGTGTTCGGACGTGGCGACATCGCGTTCCTCGACCCCGACAACCCGCACGTGCTCGCGTTCGTCCGCGAACTCGACGGCGAACCGCCGATGCTGTGCGTCGCCAATCTGTCGCGCCTTGCACAGCACGTCGAACTCGACCTCCGTGCCTACCAGGGCGCCACCCCCGTCGAGGTGTTCGGCCAGACCCGTTTCGCCACGATCCGCGATCAGGACTACCAGGTGACCCTGGCACCGTACGGCTTCTTCTGGTTGTCGCTGCTCGGCACTCCGGCGCAGCTCGATGCCTCTCCGGTTCCGCACCTGCCGGGCACGATGACCGAGGTGCTCCGCCGCCGGGCCGGGCTCGGCCGCGCCCTCGAACGCTGGCTGCCCGGCCGGCGCTGGTTCGCCGGCAAGGGCCGCACGATCACCGGCGTCGCCATCGACGACGCCATCGAGCTCGGCCGCGACCCCTGGGTCGCGATGCTCGTCGTCACGGTCGCGTTCACCGAGGGCGACGATCAGCGCTACACCGTTCCGGTCATCCAGCTGAGCCGCGAGCTCGCGGAATCGTCCGATCTCGCGGTTCACCTGATCGCCCAGCTCGACGGCGATGCCGTCCTCGTCGATGCGATGCTCGACGCGCGCGGTGCCGCCGCCGTGATCGGCACCGCCCTGCGTCGTCGGTCGCGTGGGTCCCGTCACGGCGAGCTGCGAGGTGCGCCGCGCCGCACCGGCCTGGCTCACCTCGTCGACGACCCGCGCAGCATCCAGTTGCTGACGGTCGAGCAGTCGAACTCCTCGGTGACCATCGACGGCGCCCTGATCGCCAAACTGGTCCGGCGCCTCGAGCCCGGCGTGAACCCCGACGTGGAACTCCCCGCCCACCTGCGGGCAGCCGGGTTCGACCGGGTGCCGGGTGTCGCCGCGACCGCGGCGATCGATCTCGCCGGCGAGTCGGAGTCCGCGGATGTGGTGATCGTGCACGACGCGGTCGCCCATGAGAGCGACCTGTGGGTCAAGATGCTCGACGAACTCGGACTGGCGATCGACCGGGGTGCAGCGGCCGACGGACGCGACGCCGAGCTGATCGGAAGCGACGTCGCCGACCTGCTCGGGCGACGCACCGCGGAGCTGCACCTCGCACTGGCCCGCACCGACGTCGGCGCGAACCGCGGGAACCGGTCGAGCGCGATGGCACCGGAGCCGTTCACCCTCCTCTGGCAACGATCGATCCTGCAGACCCTGCGCAACGCGGTCAGATCGACGCAGCGCGAACTCACCCGGGCACGCCGTGCGGGCCTGTTGGACGAGGCTGCGCTCGAACAGCACGAGCGACTCGATGCGCACGTCGGCGGGTTGCTCGGGCGTTTCGATCGGCTGCGCGACACGAAGCTCGACGCGAAGCGCATCAGGGTGCACGGCGACCTGCACCTCGGACAGGTCCTGTGGACCGGTCACGACGTGGTGTTCATCGACTTCGAGGGCGAGCCCGGGGCACCGATCGCCCAGCGCAGCATCAAACGGTCACCCCTCGCCGACGTCGCGGGGCTGATCCGCTCGTTCGACTACGCGGGTCGGATGTCGGTGCAGACCGCCGTCGAACGAGGACGCATCGCCGACCCGACTGCGATCGACGCCTGGCGACGTCGATGGACGTCGCAGATCCATGCTGCGCTGCTCGACTCCTACTTCGCAGCGATCGGCGATGCCGGTCTGATCCCTGCCGACGACGACGACCGTCGACTCCTCGTCGACATCTACGTGCTCGTGAAGGCGATGTACGAGGTCCGCTACGAGCTCGCCAATCGTCCCAGCTGGGTCAGCTGGCCGATGTCGGCGATCTCCGACATGCTGCCGGCGAACCGATGACCGGCGACGCGTTGCGGGCCCGTGCCACCGAGCTGGGGATCCAGACCGGTTACCACGACGTGAACGGCGGGTTCCACGAAGCCGACGAGAACGTCCTCGACCACGTGGTCCAGATCCTCGAGGTCGACCGTGGCACGGCTGCGGCGACATCGCGAGTGGCGCCACCGGTTCACGTCGCCGCCGGCGGGCCGATCGTCGTGTCGGCTCGCGTCCTCGATGCCTCGATCGACGTGGGGGGCCGACCGGTCGCACTCGTCGTGGGTCACGATGCCGCCGGCGACCTGTTGGAGTTGCCCGACGACCTCCCCTTCGGTTGCCACCTGGTCCGGTTCGATGCCGACACCGGCCCCGGTGAGACGGTCGTGGTCGTCGCGCCGGCCACGATGCAGCGCGACCATCGCTTGGCGGGCGAGGGAAGCCTCTTCGTGCCGACCTACGCGCTCTGGGAGCACGACCGGCCCCTGCCGTCGTTCCGTCACCTGCACGAACTGGCCCGCAGGCTGAAGGCGTCCGGCGTCGAAGCCGTCTCGACGCTGCCGCTGTACGCGACGTTCCTCGACGACCCGTTCGACCCCAGTCCGTATTCACCGGTGAGCCGGCTGCACTGGAACGAGCTGTACCTCGACGACGAGGGTCTCCCGCCGGCACCGATTCCGCCGCAGACCGACCTGGTCGACTGGGGACCGCTCGCCGAGCGACGCCGGCGACAGCTGATCGAGGCTGCCGCCCGGGTCACCCCGGCACTCGACGCGCGGCTGACGGCGTTCGTCACCGCCCACCCCGACGTGGGCGCCTACGCCCGCTTCATGGCACACCGCCAAGCCGGCGGTGACCCCACCGTCGAACGGTCCCACCTGCTCGCCCAGTACCTGGCGGATCAGCAGCTCGCCGCCATCGCCTCCGACCCCGATGCCGCGGCACTGGCTCTCGATCTCCCGATCGGTTCCAGCCCGGTCGGTTACGAGGTCTGGGCCGACCCGTCGATGTTCGCGGCCGGCGTCAGTGTCGGGGCACCGCCCGACACGTTCTTCGCCGACGGTCAGAACTGGGGATTCCCGCCCCCACTGCCGGCGGCGATGCACCAGAGCGGCCATCGCCTGTGGCGCCGGTTGATCGAGCGGGTCGGTCGTCACGCCGACGTGCTGCGGATCGATCACGCCATGGCCATCGAACGGCTGTGGTGGGTGCCCGACGGACACTCCGCCGATCGCGGCGTGTACGTCCACTACCCGCGCGAGGAGATCCTCGCGGTCATCGCGGCGTCCGCCGCGGCGGCGGGCGTCACCATCGTCGGCGAGGATCTCGGCACGGTGCCGAGTGAGGTCTCCGAGGCATTCGAGCGTTGGGATGTCCTCGGCATGTACGAGGAACAGTTCCACCTCGACGACGACCCGCTCCCGCACATCCCCGCTCGGACGGTGGCCGGGATACGGACCCACGACATGGAACCGATCGCCGATCTCGTCGCCACCAGCGACACCTCCGGCTACCGCGAACGCCTGGGCGCCGCTCACCAGTGCACCATCGGGCCGCGCTGGGACGAGATCGTCGACCAGATGCTCGTGCGCCTCGCCGCGAGCGACGCCTACCTGGTCAGCGCCGATCTCGACGACCTGATCGGAGAGACGCGCCCGCACAACCTGCCCGGTCGGGTGGTGCCCGGTCTCTGGGCCCGACGCCTCGAGCGTCCGACCTCCGAGATCCTCGACGATCCCGACGTCCGCCGCCGACTCTCCATCCTGGGAAGGACCACATCGTGAACACCGACGATCCGACACCACCAGCTCGCGTCGAGCACGAATCGCCTCGAGCCGACGAGCTCGACCGCTATCTCTTCAACGAGGGGACCCACCGGTACCTGCACCGCCGCTTCGGCGCGCAGCCCGCCGACGGCGGCGCGCACTTCGCCGTCTGGGCGCCCAACGCCCGGTCGGTCGCCGTCGCCGGATCGTTCGACGGCTGGAACGACCACCCGCTCGGGCCGAGCGAGTCGGGCGTCTGGAGCGGCTGGGTCGACGGCCCGGCCGTCGGCGACCGATACGTGTACCGGGTGACGACGCCGTCGGGTTCGGTGGTCGAGAAGTCCGACCCGGTCGGCGCCGCCACCGAGGAGCCCCCGTCGATCGCGTCGGTGATCGCCGATCTCTCCTACGACTGGGGTGACGACGAGTGGATGGCCGGCAGGGCCGAACGCATCGCTCTCGACGCACCGATCTCGATCTACGAACTCCACCTCGGCTCGTGGGGCCGCCACGTCACCGACGGCCGACGCTTCCCCCGGTACGACGAACTCGCCGACCCGATCGCCGACCACGTGTTGGCCCACGGATTCACCCACGTCGAGCTGCTCCCGATCATGGAGCACCCCTTCTTCGGATCGTGGGGGTATCAGACCACCGGCTTCTTCGCCCCGAGCGCCCGCTACGGCTCACCGGTCGACCTGATGCGGATGATCGACCGGCTCCACCAGCGCGGCGTCGGCGTGATCCTCGACTGGGTGCCCTCGCACTTCCCCAACGACGCCCACGGCCTGTACGAGTTCGACGGCACCCACCTCTTCGAGCATGCCGACCCCCGCCAGGGCTACCACCCCGACTGGAACTCGGCGATCTTCAACTACAGCCGCAACGAGGTGCGCTCGTTCCTCGTGTCGAGCGCGATGTGTTGGCTCGACCGCTATCACGTCGACGGGCTGCGCGTCGACGCCGTGGCATCGATGCTGTACCTCGACTACTCGCGCAACGAGGGTGAGTGGATCCCGAACGAGTTCGGCGGACGCGAGAACCTCGATGCGATCGTCTTCCTCCGCCAACTCAACGAGGCGGTGTACGGCGAGTTCCCCGACGTGGCGACCTTCGCCGAGGAGTCGACCTCGTGGCCGATGGTCAGCCGGCCGACCTACATCGGCGGGCTGGGCTTCGGCTACAAGTGGGACATGGGGTGGATGCACGACACCCTCGCGTACTTCGAACACGACCCGATCCACCGGCGTTGGCATCATGGCGAGATCACGTTCCGCTCCGTCTACGCGTCGAGCGAGCACTTCGTGCTCCCGCTCAGCCACGACGAGGTGGTGCACGGCAAGGGCTCGCTGCTCGCCAAGATGCCCGGTGACGACTGGCAGCAGTTCGCCAACCTGCGGCTGCTGTACGCGATGCAGTGGGCCCAGCCCGGCAAGAAGCTGCTGTTCATGGGGTGCGAGTTGGCGACGCGACAGGAGTGGAACCACGAGGGCACCCTCGACTGGTCGCTCCACGACGTCGACTGGCACCGAGGCGTCCGCGAGTGGCTCGCCGACCTCAACCACCTCTACCGGCGAGAGCCGGCACTGCACCGGGGCGACAGCGACCCCGCCGGCATCCAGTGGATCGAAGGCGCCGATGCCGACCAGAGCGTGTACGCCTGGCTGCGCAAGGACCCGACCGGGGCGAGCCGTCCGGTTCTCGCCGTGTTCAACGCCACACCGACGCCGCGCCACAACTACCGGCTCGGCGTGCCGAAGGCAGGTCGTTGGACGGAGCTCCTCAACTCCGATGCGACCGCCTACAGCGGGAGCGGGGCGGGCAACTACGGAGGCGTCGAGTCGGTGCCGGTCGACTCCCACGGGTTCCACCAGTCGATCGTGCTGACGCTGCCGCCGCTCGGCGCCGTGTTCCTGGCGGTCGATCCGGCGTGACGCGCCTCGGTGCCACGGTCGCCGACGGGGGCACCCGCTTCGAGGTGTGGGCGCCCGACGCGTCGACCGTCGAGATCGGCGTGGAACGACGCGTCGAGACCGACGCCGGGGCACCGGGGTTCACCGAGGCCGAGATCCATCCGCTCGAGCGGGCGGTGGATGCCGTTGCCGAACTCGACACCTGGTCGGTCGTGGTCGACGACGTCGGACACGCCGACCACTACCGGTTCCGGCTCGACGGCGGGGAGTGGCTGGCCGATCCGGCGTCGCGTTGGCAACCCGAGGGGGTCCACGGTCCGTCGGCCGTCGTCGACGAGTCGCTGTACCGCTGGCACGACGGCGACTGGCCGGGCGTCGATCTCGACGACGCCGTCCTGTACGAACTGCACGTCGGCACCTTCACCTCCGAGGGCACGTTCGACGCGGCGATCCGGCACCTTCCCCGGCTCCGCGACCTCGGGGTGACGCTGGTCGAGCTGATGCCGGTCGCGGCGTTCCCCGGGACGCGGAACTGGGGGTACGACGGCGTCTTCCCGTTCGCCGTGCAGCACTCCTACGGCGGACCGACCGGGCTCGCAGGTTTCGTCGACGCAGCCCACCGCTTCGGGCTCGGCGTCGTGCTCGACGTCGTCTACAACCACTTCGGCCCCGAGGGCAACGTGCTCGGGAACTACGCGCCGTACCTCACCGATGCCTACCGCACGCCGTGGGGAGCGGCGGTCAACGTCGCCGACCGCGGCAGCGACGGCGTGCGCCGCTACTTCATCGAGAACGCCGTCTCCTGGGTCCGCGATCTCCACCTCGACGGTCTGCGTCTCGACGCGGTCCACGCGATCTTCGATCCGACCCCGACCGCGTTCGTCGCCGAGCTCAGCGCCGCGGTGCACGATGCCGCCCGCGTCGCCGAGCGCACTGCACTGGTGACGATCGAGAGCAGCGCCAACGATCCCCGGATCGTCCGATCGACGTCCGAGCACGGCTGGGGGTGCGACGCCGTGTGGAACGACGACTTCCACCACGCCCTGCGGGTGGCGCTCACCGGTGAACGCCACGAGTACTACCGCGCGTACGCGGGCGCCGCGGACGTCGCCACCGCCTGGGAACATCGCTGGGTGTACTCCGGCCGGTATTCGCCCTCGTTCGACCGGCGCCACGGTGCTCCGGCGGAATCGATCGACCACCGCCACTTCGTCGTGTTCGACACCAACCACGACCACGTCGGCAACACCCCGCGCGGCGATCGGATGCTGGCCGATGCCGAACCCGGCGACCCCCGTCACCGGTTGGCGGCGGCAGCCATCCTCCTGTCGCCGTTCACACCGATGCTGTTCATGGGTGAGGAGTACGGCGAGACCGCACCGTTCCCGTACTTCATCGACCACGGCGACCCCGATCTCGTCGAGGCCGTGCGGGAGGGTCGCCGGCGCGAGTTCTCCGGGGCCGACTGGTCGGGTCCGGTGGCCGATCCTGCTGATCGGTCGACGTTCGAGGCGGCCGTGCTCGACGCGAGCCTCTCCGAGCACGAGCCCCACCGGTCACGCCTCGCGATGTACACCGAGCTGCTCCGCCTCCGACGGGCGCATCCGGTGCTCACCGACCCCGGTGCGCGGCAGGACGTGTCGTTCGTGGACGGCGCGGTGTTCGTCGTGCGTTCGTCGTCGGGCAGCACGGCCTCGCTCGTGTTCAACTTCTCGGGTGAAGTCGTCGACGGCCGCACCCCCGATTCGGCCGACGACGTCGTCTTCGACTCCGCCGACGTCCGGTGGGGTGGCACGGGCTGGTCGATCGACCGCATCGCCCCCTGGTCCGCCCGCTTGAGCATCTCCCATGCCCGCTGACCCGCCGTCCCCTCGGGACTCGGACCTCAGAGGTGACGCGCACGTGGTGATCGTCGGCGGTGGTTTCGGCGGGTTGGCGGCGGCGAGGGGGCTCGCCGATGCCGCGGTGCGGATCACGTTGATCGACCGCCGCAACCATCACCTCTTCCAACCGTTGCTCTACCAGGTGGCGACCGCCGGGCTGAATCCCGCCGACATCGCGTCGCCGATCCGGTCGATGCTGGCCGACCAGGCCAATGTCCGCGTCCTCCTCGGAGAGGTGACCGACGTCGATCCCGACGAGGCGAACGTGACGCTCGACGACGGCACGGTGGTCGGCTTCGATCATCTGGTGCTCGCCACCGGCACGACGCACTCCTACTTCGGTCACGACGACTGGGAGGCGCACGCTCCCGGCCTGAAGACCGTCGAGGACGCACTGGAGATCCGCCGACGCATCCTCCTCGCGTTCGAGCGCGCCGAACGGGCGGCGGATCCCGACGAACGTGAGGCCGATCTGACCTTCGTCGTGGTCGGCGGAGGACCGACGGGCGTCGAGATGGCCGGAGCGATCGCCGAGATCGCCCTTCGCACGATGACACGGGAGTTCCGCACGATCGACTCGACGACCGCACGGATCATCCTGCTCGAGGCCGCCGACCGCATCCTCGCCACGTATCCCGAGTCGCTGTCGACGAGCGCCCGCGGGCAACTGGCCGCGCTCGGTGTCGACGTCCGCACCGGCGTGATGGTGACGGGGCTGGACGCGGACGGCGTCGAGACCTCTGCCGGGGCGATCCGTACCCGCACGATCGTGTGGGGCGCCGGGAACGAGGCCTCCCCCCTCACACGGCGACTCGGAGCACCGGTCGACCGCGTCGGGCGCGTCGAGGTCGAACCGGATCTCTCCGTGCCCGGCCACCGCAACGTGTTCGCGATCGGCGACGTCGCCCACGCCACCTCCGACGGAGCGATGGTTCCCGGCGTGGCGCAGGGTGCGATCCAGGGAGGAGCGCACGTCGCCCGTGCCATCCGGGCGGACCTCGACGGTACGCGCCGGCCCACGTTCCGGTACCGCAACAAGGGCGAACTCGCCACGATCGGCCGGTCGTCGGCGGTCGGGGTGATCGCCGGCCGCGAGCTGTCGGGGTGGGTGGCGTGGATGGCGTGGTGGTCCGTCCACATCTTCTTCCTGATCGACTTCCGCAGCCGCCTGCTCGTGCTGATCAACTGGGCGTGGAACTACCTGACGTTCCGCCGCGGCGCCCGCCTGATCACCGGCGCATGGCGACCGCGTGTGACGTCCGGGGTCAGACCCCAGGCATGACGGTCGAGCCCGATCGCGCCGGTCAGATGCGTTCGAGGACGGCGACGGGAAAGCGGTCGAGACATGGACCAACGAGCACCGGGGTGTCGCCCACGACGACGTCGGCATCGTCGTCGAGCACGTTGCGCCACGAACCGTCGGGCAGTTCGAGGGTGGTGTCGCCCCATCCCGCGACGTCTCGGGCCGCCACGATCGTCACGACGGCAGGCCCGTCTGAATCGGCGCGGCCGAAGGCGATCACGGCATCGGAGCGGGCGCCGGTGGCCTCCAACGCCACGTACCCGGCGCCGGCACCGAACGCCGCCGCCCGCTGCCGCCGGAGCCCCAGCGTCCGCGTGATCACGACCGCCTTCGACGCGTCGACCTCTCCGCCGGTCCAGGCCGTGGGTCCGTCGAGCTGGACCGCGCGGTCGACGAGCGAGCGCCGTTCGTTCCAGTCGGGCTCGACACGGTTGTCGGGGTCGACGAGCGAGTACGTGAAGGCCGCCGTGCCCTGGTAGAGGTCGGGCACCCCCGGTGCCGTCAGCCGGATGGCCAGCGATCCCAACGAGCGCGCCCAACCGGAACGCAGCGTGACGGCGATGACGTCGCCGAGCGGGCCGGCCGTGGCGAGATCGCTGAGCTCCCCCTCCAGTACGTCGGCGAGCCGCCCGAGCGCGTCCTCGTAGGCCGCGTCGGGAGCGGTCCAGGACGTGTGTTCCTCCGCCTCCCGTGCGGACTTCACGAGATACTCCGTCAGCCGTTCGGCATCGATCGGCCATGCGGTGACCGCGGTCTCCACCGCCAACAACGTGGTCGCCGCGTCGAGCCCACCACGACGCAGGAGGTCCCGGTGCGCCGCCAACCAGTCGCGCACGACGGCCGCCCAGTCGTCGGCGATCTCCGCGAGCGCCAGTGCCCGGGCCCGCACTCCTTCGGACCGTTTGGTGTCGTGGGTCGTGCCCGCCAGGAGGGCCAGAGGAGCGTCGGTCTGCGCCCGGAGCTGATACCGGTGGAACTCGCCGACCGGGACGCTCCACTGGCCAGGAGCGCCGCCGACCTCACAGAGCGCAGCCAGGCGCAGATAGCGGTAGAAGGCGCGGTCCTCCGCGCCCTTCGCCATCACGGGGCTGGTGAGCTGCTGCCACCGTCCGGCCACGGCCGGGTCGCTCCCGATCAGCTCGACGAGGCGCTCGATGTCGTCGGCGAGGTCGGCCCGCGTCGAGATCGCCCGACGACGAGCCGTCGCGAGTTGCACCACCGAGTCGGCATCGTCGGGGAGGTAGGTGCGGTACCGGTGGAGCCCGATCGTCAGCTCGATGATCGCCTGACGGACCCGCTCGGCGTCTGCCGGCGCCACCCGGGAGGCGACCAGCCGGACGAGACGGTCGAGGTCGGGCCGCAGCCCGCCGTCGATCACCTCGCGGCGTCCGGCCTCCTCGAGTTCCGCGAACGACCGATGATCACCCGTGAGCTCGGTCCACAGCGACGTCAACGGGCCTTCGGCGGCCGGAGCGAGCAACGTGTGCTCGGTGACCCGGATGTGTTCGTAGCCGGTCGTGCCCTCGACGGGCCACGCGGGCGGCAGCGTCTCGCCGACGGCCAGGATCTTCTCGACGAGCAACCAGCGGTGGTCGCCGATCCTGCGACGGAGCCCAGCCAGGTAGGCGTCCGGTCGGGTGAGTCCGTCGACGTGGTCGACGCGAACGCCGGCGAACGCCGGGTGCGCCGAGAGCAACAACGGGATCGTGTCGATCACCTCGGCGACGTCGGCATCCTCCGCGCTCACGGCGACGAGGTCGTCGATCGTGAAGAATCGCCGCACGTTGCGGGCGGGGTCGCGCCACCACTGCAGGCGGTAGTGCTGACGTGTCACGGCCTCGGCGACGTCGAGCCCCTCGGTTCCGGGTGCGAGCGGGAAGCGCAGTGGGCCGTACCGGATCTCGGGGCCACGAGCCCCTTCGCCGATCGACAACCCACCTCCGGCGACGACCTGATCGAGCGGGTCACCCAGCTTGGGAACGATGACCATGCCGTCGGCCGCGTCCCAGTCGACGTCGAACCACGATGCCGCCGGCGACTCGCGTCCGTCGCGCAGCATCTCCCACCACCGCTCGTTGAGGTGCGCCTCGGCGACCGACATGTGGTTCGGGACGTGGTCGATGACGATCCCGAGGCCGTGGTCGCGGGCGGCATCGAGCAGCGCGAACAGCCCGTCTCCGCCACCGAACTCGGATCGCACGCGGGTGTGGTCGATCACGTCGTAGCCGTGTTCGCTCCCCGGCACCGCCTCGGCGACGGGCGACAGGTACACGTGGCTCACGCCGAGTGCGACGAGATGGTCGAGGATCCCGATCGTCTCGGCGAATCCGAACGTCGGCGTCAGCTGGATGCGATAGGTCGCAACCGGCGTGATGTCGAGCTCCGCTGCCACGATTCGTGTCTACCCCGTTGCGCCGGCGAACACTCCCCCCGCTTCTCGGCGGTGGGAGGATCAGGACGGCGCAGCGAGCCAGAGGCGCACCGCGCGCACACGACGGTGCGTGTCGGTCTCGTCGGTCAGGTGGAGCTTGGAGAAGATCGTGTTGATGTGTTTCTGAACCGACTTCTCCGCGATGACGAGCCGTTCACCGATGGCCGCGTTGTTGAGCCCCTCCGCGATCAGCGCGAGCACCTCGCGCTCGCGATCGGTCAGGCCGGCAACCGGACTCGACGCTTTGCGGCCGACCATCGCGTCGACCACTTCGGGGTCGATCGACGACCCACCGGCGCACACCGTGGCGATCGCCCTGCGCAGCTCGTCGAGGTCGCCGACGTTCTCCTTGAGCAGGTACCCCAGCCGATCGGACCCGTCATCGAACAGGACCGACACGTAGTCGGGATCGACGTGATGGCTCAGCACGACCACTGCGACCTCGGGATGTCGAGCGCGGATCGACCGGGCCGCCTCGATGCCCTCGTTGGTGCTGGTCGGCGGCATCCGGATGTCGGTGAACACGACGTCCGGCAGGTGTTCGTCGACGGCCGCGAGCAGCTCGTCCTTCGAGGCGCACTCAGCGACCACCTCGGTGTCGCCCAGTGCGGTGACCGCTGACACCACACCTTGACGCATCAGCAGGTTGTCCTCCGCGACGATGACCCGGGTCGTCATGCCACCACGTTGGCAGCAGCACCGTACGGAAGCACCATCGAGACCCGCGTGCCCTCGCCCGGGGCGGACTCGATCGTCAACTCGCCGCCGAGCGCGCCGGCTCGGTCGGCCATGTTGAGCAGGCCCCGGGACGAACCCGCCCCCGCGACGTCGAATCCCGGTCCGTCGTCGGAGATCGACACCACGAGTTCGTCGTCTCGGAGCGCCAGCGCGATCTCGACGGTCGTGCCCGCCGCTGCGTGCTTGGCGACGTTCTGAAGGGCCTCGAGACAGACGAAGTACACCGCGGCAGCGTCGTCGGACGACAGCACGATCGCCGGGTCGTAGACGACCTCGACAGGATGGGGCGCCCGGCGAGCGACGCTGCGAAGCGCGTCCTCGAGGCCGCGCTCGGCCAGGACGGACGGGTAGATACCACGGGCCAACTCGCGCAGTTCGTCGATCGCCTCGCGGCTCTCCGCGTGCATTGCGTCGAGCTGATCGGCGGTGAGCGGCGTTCCCTGGCGGGTCAGTTGACTCGCCAGCTGCAGTTGCACTGCGAGCGCGACCAACCGCTGTTGGGCCCCGTCGTGGATGTCGCGTTCGAGCCGCACTCGTTCCTGGTCGCCGGCCGAGATCACCCGCCGTCGCGACTCGCGCAACTCCGCGTCGGCGCGGGTCAACGCTTCGTTGGTGCTGACGACCTCGACCAGCGTGGCGAGTCGGATGCGGTTGGCACCGCTGACCTGACCACTCATGGTGATCACGTGTGCCACGAGATACACGACCATGATCACCTGGAACAGCCACTCGGGAATGGCGTCCTCGATCCCGGTGCCCTCCGATCGGAAGCCGAGCGCTCCGAGGAGCACGGCCACGACGACGCCGGCCACGATCAGCCGACGCATGTCGCGGGCTCCGAGGTACACCGCCCCGGTCATGAGTGGTCCGATCAGGTTGAGCACCATGATCGGCGTGGCATCGGGGACCGCGGCGACGACGATCAGCGCGATCCCCCAGGTGCCGGCCGCTTCCCACCACATCGCCGCCACCACGTCGTGACGGTCGACCGCAGCGAACGACGGCAGGCGGAAGGCCGCCATCAGGCCGATGCCGACGGCGAGCAGCAGCGCGCCGGGCTCGCTGTACGCGAGCGCGAGCACCGCAACGCCGGATGCGGCGATCCACGAGGCGATCTGTTCGCTCCGGAACTGCGCCCGCAGCTCGGCGAGCGACTCGCGTTCCAGCTCGGCGGATCCGATCATGTGAGGTCTCCTCCCTCCTCGCCCGGCGATCGCTCGGCGGAGCCCCACTCAGCTCCGATCGGCGCCCGCGTCCCAGGCCGCACGGAGGGCTTGGGTGGTGAGCAGTTCCTTGGACAGGAATCCTGCCACACCGCGTTCGAGGGCATCGGCGGGGAGGTCGTCCGGGTCCGTGGTCGACATCAGCACGACGACCGGCCCGCCCCCGGCTCTGGCGAGGCGGCGCGCGACATCGATCCCGGAGAGGTCGGGAAGGTTGACATCGAGGAGCACCAGGTCGATGTCGGAACGCTCAGCCAGTGCATCGAGTGCGTCGAGGCCGCTCTCCGCGGTGCCGACGAGCACGAAGCCCGGGGTCGCCGCGATGACGAGCTCGACGCTGCGCAGGAATGCGGAGTGGTCGTCGACGGCGAACACGGCAATCGTGTCGAGGACCGAACCTCGCTCGGTGCCGGCGGCGTCACCGTTCATCGCAGCTGATCCGGAACGAGTTGTCGAGGTCGAGCGGCAGCAGCAACGTCCGCAGGCCGAGCGCGATCGATCGGGCGCAGACCGAGTCGGGATCATCGACGAACGGCATCGCGTACTCGGCGTTGAACACCGGCTTGTCCCGGTCGACGAACGCTGCGTAGACCTCGCACTCGTCGAATTCGTGGCACTGCTCGTTGACGGCGAAGTCGAAGTGGTCCACGAGGTCGGGAATCTGATCGATGTCGTTCTTGAGTCCGATCAGCAGGCCCCGTTCGGCAGCGGCCGCCGCGAGCGCTCGATTGAAGTCGAGTTGGTCGTCGGCGGTGAGGTCGAACCCGGTGTCGTTGACGTAGCCGTCGACGTTGTCGGGCTCCACGCCGTCACAGCCTCGCTCGACGGCGAGATCGAGCCGGCCCTCCGCCACCGCGAGGACGGACGGATCGCCCACGTCGAGCCAACGTTCGTCCTCGAAGCCGTCGAGCGTGCCGCCCAGCGCCGCTGACGCGACGTCGCCGGCGTCGGGGCGCCAGCTCTCGTACGAACCGGCGGAGAAGTAGCAGACGACGACGCGGCCCTCGGCCCGCAGGCCGGCGATCGTCGACGGATCGGTCTCGAACAGGTCGACGTCGTACACGTCGACGTCGTAGGAGGTGTCGAGTGCGCCCTGCAGCTGCCACTGCCACGTGCTCGCTGCCGTGAGCGTGGCCCGCGCATTCGCAGCGCTCGGTGCCCCGGCGCCGGGATCGCCGACTGCTCCGGCGTCGAGCGCGAGCGGAAAGCGATCGATCTCCTCACCGTCCACGGTCACGAATGCTGCCTCGGCGGTCGTTCCGTCCACCGTCACGAACAATGCGCCGAATGCGTCGGCGTAGAGCACCTCGCTGCCGTCGATCGGGTCACCGATCTCGTGGGCCTCGATCCCCCCGAGACCGTTCACGACGTAGGGCACGCCGGCGTGGGTCGATCGCTCGTAGATGTGGTCGTCGCCGGACACGACCAGATCGACGCCCCACCCGGCGAAGTCCCACCGCAGCTCCTCGACGCTGCCGTGCGCGATGCCGGACGAGTACGGCGGGTTGTGGAGCAGGACGATCTTGAGGGCGGCATCGGAGGCGGTCGCCGTCTCCGCGAGCCACGTTCGCTGGCGAGCGAGTTTGGCGCCGCCGTCGCGGTGACAGTCGGGCATCGAGTCGAGCGCGAACACGTGCACGTCGTCGATCCGTACGTCGTAGTAGGTCTCGTCCTCGGGTCCGACCGGCAGGTCGAAGTACTCGAGGTAGGCGTCGAGATCGGCGGGTGCGTCGGGGTCACTGCACTGGTCGCCGTAGTCGTGATCCCCTGGGATCGGGAAGAACGCTCGGTCGTCGAGCCACCGGCCGTAGACGCCACCGACCGACTCCTCGTAGGCATCCACCGTGCGGCCCTCGGCGACGTACTCGTTGTCGCCGACGGTGAAGACGGCGGCTGGATCGGCGGACCCGACGAGCGCTGCAACCGCCAGCGTGTCGTCGTTCAGCTCGCCCGCGTCGCCGACGATCGCGAGCACGGTGTCACCGCCGAACTCGACGGCGCCCGTCGATCCCGATGCGGGACCGTCGGGCGCGGCGATCGCCTCGTCGTCGCTGTCGTCGTGGCCGCACGCAACGGTGAGGAGGGCCAGCGCCGAGAGCGAGGCGAGGAGTCGATGGGGATGGGAGCCGCGCATGTTGGTCCTTTCGGTGGTGCCACCAGCGTGCGCCGGCGAGGGGCTCGGCACCAGGGTGCCACAGCGTGCGTCGCGGTGGTGCCAGCACCAATGAGGGGACACTCCGCCCCACCCTGTCGTCGACGACGGCGTTTGCGCAGGCTGGGACCCATGAGCGAGACAGCGATCAACGACACGACCACCCAGTCCAGCGGCGCCCGATCGGCGCGTACCACCGCCGTCCTCCTGACGGGTGGTCTCCTGGCGCTTGCCGCCTGCGGCGGCACCACCGAGAGCGCCGGCGTCGGAGCGACACCGCTCCCGACGATCGGTGTCGCCGCGCCGCCGACCGTCCCCGAGGCCGCTCCGCCCACGGCAGCTCCAGCTGCTCCACCGACGACATCGGCAGCACCGGCACCCGCGCCAGCACCCGCGCCAGCACCCGCGCCAGCACCCGCGCCAGCACCAGCACCTGCACCGGCACCGGCACCGGCACCACCTCCGCCACCGACGGCCCCACCGACCACGACCACGCCACCGCCGGTGTCGGTGGTCGACGAGGCCGACTTCTTCAAGGCACGACACGCCGAGAGCGGCGGCGGACTCATCTCCTACAACGAGTGGTGGCTCGATCCCGACAACCGCCGCGTGATGGCCAAGACCGAGCACGGACCGCTCGCGATCGCCGAAGCGGCCGAGGTCAGGGCCATGCTGTACACCTCGTTCCAGCCCCGGTCGTCCGATGCCACCGTGACCTGGGACGTGAGCTGGAGCGGCTACACGACCTCGTTCGTCGGCGCCGACTCGTCGGCGGTCGCACGGGTCACGATCCGGGTGTACGAGATCATTCCCGGATCCGATGGTTCCACGGTCGGACCGACCGTCTTCGAGCGGGTCGTGCTCCAGGACGGCGTCGGTTCGGCACTCCAGGGCATCGCCACGCTGCGGATGGACGGCGGCGACTTCCAGTCGGCGGAGCTGCCCGAGCTGGACCTCGACAAGTTCTACCGACTCGAGGCCGAGCTGCACTGCTCCACCCGGGTCGCGTTCTCCGTCGGCACCACCGGGTGCTACTTCGGCGACGAGCCCACCTCCGGCCTGACGGTCAACGACTGGTCGATCCGCTACGACAACGTCCCCGCCTCCTGACCCGCTTCTCGTGAACAAGGTGCGGCCCTGGGCCGCACCTTGTTCACGAGTTCGGCGGGTGCGGGCGGGTGGTCAGACGAGCGCGGTGACGGCAGTGCCCATCAGGTCGACGAAGTTGTCGGCGTAGAACTTCTGGCGGATCTCCTCGGAGCGGTCGCCGAGGCTTCGCTCGAAGCGCTCGAAGGGGCGGCGTCCGCCCTCGACGTGCGGGTAGTCGGTGTTGAACAGCAGGATGTCCGGGCCGATCTGGTCGGTCACCCAGCCGATGTCCTCGGTCGGATACGGCGTGACGCGCACCTGGCGCTCGACGTACTCGCTCGGTCGCAGCGACAGCTTCTGGAGGCGCTCCTCGTGGCGGCCGAACGCCTCGATCGCCGACTCCATCTGCTTCATCCAGCTCGGAACCCAGCTGCAGCCCTGTTCGATCACACCGATGCGCAGCTCGGGGAACCGTTCGAGCACACCGTCGAAGATCAGCGTGGCGAGGGTCTGCATCGGCGGGAACGGGATCGCCATGTAGTCGACCGAGCGGAAGTTCTCCTCGCCGCCGTGGAAGTCGGCGGGGATCGGCAGGCCGTTGTCGAAGTAGGCGCGATCGATCAGGTCGCCGGTGCCGCCGACGTGGAAAACCACCGGGATGCCGGCCTCCTCGGCCTGTCGCCACACCGGGTCGAGCGCGATGTGCGACGGCGAGTGGCCCATCGGGCAGCCGGACGCGACGAGGAGCGCAGCGGCACCCATCTCGATCGCCTCGGCCGCCATCGCCTCGGCACGCTCGAAATCGACGAGCGGCACGTAGCACGTCGGCAGGAGGCGGGGATCGACCGAGCAGAACTCGACCATTCCACGGTTGTGGGCGCGGGCGGTGCCGTACGCGAGGTCGAGGTCGGGCTGGTGCTCCCACTGGTACAGCCGGCTGTTGTGAAACGTGTTGAACATCAGCTGGCTCTGTACGCCGATGAAGTCGAGTACGCGTGGTCGGTCCTCGGCGAGGAACGAACCGGTGGCGGCGAAGTTCTTGCGGTTCATCACCTCGACGTCCTCGTTCGCGAGGAACTCGTCGGTGCGGTGCCGTTCGGCGAGTCGCGCGAACACCTCGTCGATGCGTTCCTGGTCGCCGCCGTGTCCGCCGTCGCCGGTCTGGGCGAGTTCGTTGGCGTACCCGGGACGCTCGATGCGGTCACGGATGTCGGGGTCGGCGTGGTCGCGCAGCCAGTTCGGCGGCTCCATGATGTGAGCGTCGGCGTCGTGCGCGATGCGGTCGGCGATGTAGGCCATGCAACATTCTGTTCGATCCGGGCGATCGTGTTCGTATCGTTGGCCAATTCCCCACTTGGAGCACGCGATGAGCAACGACCACGACGACACCGACACCGACACCGAGGCGATCGACACCGAACCGACCGCCGAGCCCGTGGCCGAGGTCGAGAACGGATTCGCCGCGCTCGGGTTGCGCGACGAACTCCTCGCTGCGCTCGACGATCTCGGCTACGAGGAACCCACCCCGATCCAGCGTGAGACGATCCCGCTGCTGCTGACCGGACGCGATCTGCTCGGCCAGGCCGCCACCGGCACCGGCAAGACGGCCGCCTTCGCGTTGCCGGCGCTCCAGATGATCGACGCGTCGCGTCGCGTCCCGCAGGTGCTCGTTCTCGTGCCCACACGTGAACTGGCCGTGCAGGTCAGCGAGGCGATGTTCCGCTACGGGCGCGAGCTCGGCGTCAAGGTGGTGCCCGTGTTCGGCGGCCAGCCGATCCAGCGGCAGCTCCAGGCGCTCGACCGCGGCGTCCATGTCGTGGTCGCCACACCGGGACGAGCCCTCGATCACATCGGTCGCGGTTCCCTGGCCCTCGACTCGATCCAGACGGTGATCCTCGACGAAGCCGACGAGATGCTCGACATGGGCTTCACCGACGACATCGAGTCGATCCTCGAGAGCACACCCGAGGACCGCCAGACCGTGCTGTTCTCGGCCACGATGCCGTCGCGCATCACCTCGATCGCCAAGCGCTACCAGCGAAGCCCCGAGCGGATCACGATCGGGCGCGCCGACTCCGAGCCGGGTGCGAAGGTGCTGGTCCGCCAGACCGTGTACGTCGTCCAGCGGGCCCACAAGCCGTCGGCACTCGGCCGGATCCTCGACATCGAAGCTCCGAAGTCGGCGCTCGTCTTCTGCCGGACCCGCACCGAGGTCGACCAGTTGACCGAGACGATGAACGCCCGCGGCTACCGCGCCGAGGCACTGCACGGCGGCATGGACCAGGCGCAGCGCGACCGCGTGATGTCGCGGCTGCGCGACGGCACCGCCGAGCTGTTGGTCGCGACCGACGTCGCCGCTCGCGGACTCGACGTCGACACGCTCACCCACGTCGTCAACTACGACGTGCCGTCGGCGGCGGAGAGCTACGTCCACCGCATCGGGCGCGTGGGCCGCGCCGGACGCGAGGGCGTGGCGATCACGCTGGCCGAGCCGCGCGAGCGGCGAGGGCTGGAGAACATCGAGCGGTTGACGAAACAGAAGTTCGAGATCGCCAAGGTGCCGACGGTGGCCGACCTGCGCATCCGCCAGATCGAGATGACGGTCAACGCCGTTCGCGAGGCGCTCACCGCGGTCGACCTCGAGGACTTCAACGTCGTCCTCCACGCGCTCGCCGGCGAGGACAGTGACCGCAACATCGCACTCGCCGCGATCAAGCTCGTCCACGAGTCACGCGGTGCGACGATCGACGAGTTGGAGATCCCCGACGCGTCGGACCGCCTGCGCGGCAAGCCCGACTCGAAGAAGTTCGACAAGAACAAGAACCGCAACGCCGGCGAACGCGACCGACCCGGCAAGAAGGGCCAGCGCTCGGGCGGAGCGGGCACCGGATTCGTGCACGTCAGCCTCGGCCGCAAGGCGGGGGTGCGCCCCGGCGACCTCGTCGGTGCGATCGCCAACGAGACCGGCCTCGTCGGCCGCGAGATCGGCCCGATCCGCATCTCCGACGCGTATTCGGTGGTCGGGGTGCCGGAGGCGTCGGTCGACCACGTCATCGAGACGATGCAGTCGACGACGATGCGCGGCAAGCGTGCCCGCGTTCGCCGATTCGTGGAGTGAGGCCCACGGTGCCCCGACCGATTCGCGGCGTGTCGTTTCGTCGACCGGCGTCACGGGAACGGTGCTGACGTGGCCGCACCCGACGCTCCGACCAGCGTTGCCCTCGTCAACGACCACGAGATCATCGTCGAGGGCTTGCGGGTGATGCTCGAGCCGTTCGCGGATCGAATCCGCGTGGTCGAGACCATCGCCGGTGACACCCCGGACGGCTCGTGCGACATCGCCCTGTTCGACACCTTCGCCGGTCGGCGCCACACGCTCGAACGGGTGCGTGAGATGCTGGCGGACCACGCGATCGACAAGGTGGTGCTGTACACCTGGGACGCCCCGGCGGCGTTCCTCGACGACGCCACGACCGCTCGCGTCGAAAGCGTGATCCTGAAATCCGAGGCCCCGCGGCGACGAGGCGGTCCTGCAGCGTCATGATCGCCTCGGTGGTCGAGGCGTCGGACATCCCGGCGATCGTCGTGCTGGCCGAACCCGGGTCGGGCGAGGCGCTGCGGTCGTGTGCGGTCAGGGTGTTGTTGCTCATACGCTCGTAGTAGCCGAATCGAGAGGATCCGAAACGTGGGATGGTTTCGACCCGTTCGCCGACGGGTACGACCATCGACGTTCCGAACGACATGAACGACACCGACATGAACGACACCGGCGCCGTCCTCCACGAACACGCTGCTCATCGGTTCGATGTCGCCGTCATCGGTGGCGGGAGTGCGGGGGAGACGGTGGCGACGGAACTCGCCTCGAACGGACGCAGCGTGGTGGTCTTCGAACCCACGCTGGTCGGCGGCGAGTGTCCGTTCCTGGCGTGCATGCCGACCAAGGCGATGCTGCACGACGCAGCGATCGGCCGGACCTGGCCGGATGCGGTCCGTCGGCGCACCGACGTGGTCGAGGATCTCGACGACGCCGGTCATGCCGCCGAACTCGAGCGCAGCGGCGTCGTCCTCGTCAGGTCGGCCGCGCAGCTCGTGGCAGATCGGACCATCGAGGCGGCATCGCAACGCTACGTCGCCGACGACATCGTGATCGCCACGGGATCGGACGCAATCCTCCCTCCGATCCCCGGGCTCGACGATCTCGGTGATCGTTGCTGGACCAGTGCCGATGCGATGACCGCACGTGAGCGGCCCACCCGCCTCGCCATCGTCGGCGGCGGCGTGATCGGCTGTGAGCTCGCCACGATCTTCACCCGCTTCGGAACCGAGGTCCATCTGCTCGATGTCGCAGCGACCGCGTTCGAGGATCTGCCGCCCGAGATCGGTGAGATCCTCGACGACGCGCTGCGTGCGGCCGGAGTTCGAGTTCGTCGAGGGGTGACGATCGACCGTGTCGAGCGACGCGGCGGTGGGGTCCGCACGACGCTGGAGTCCGGCGCCTGCCTCGACACCGACCGGTTGCTGGTCGCCACCGGGACGCGACCGCGAACCCGAGGACTCGGACTCGAACACGTCGGCATCGATCCCGACCACCTGCGGGTCGGCGGGTCCGGTCGCGTCGACGGTGCGACATCGCTGTGGGCGATCGGCGACGTCGCCGGATTCGGCGCGTACACACACCTCGCGAACCACCAGGCCCGGGTGGTGGCCGCCACGATCTGCGGCGACCACACGAGACGCTTCGACGAGGTGGTCACACCGGCGTGCGTGTTCACCGACCCACCGATCCTCACGATCGGCCCGACGCACGACGCGCTGTCCGACGACGACGTGCTGTGGTCGACGGCACGCCTGAGTGAGACTCCGCGCTGGACGACCGACGAACTCGTCGACGGCTTCCTCGCGATCGCCGTCGATCGCGAGTCGCACACCGTGGTCGCAGCGCACGGCATCGGAGCGGGCTTCGACGACTTGGCCGCGGCGCTGGTCACGGCGATCGACGGTGGCTTGACCGTCGACCACCTCGCGCGGTCGATGTGGCCATTCCCGTCGGTCGGCGAGATCCTCGGCGTCGTCTATTCCCGGGCGGCGGACGCGCTGGCGTCGCCGTGACCGGCCGGCTCGTCGCGCCACCCGCGCATCTGGTCGAAGGATCGACGCAGGAGCCTCGACACGTGCATCTGTGAGATGCCGACCGCTTCGCCGATCTCCGACTGCGACATGCGTTCGTAGCAGCGGAGACGGACGATCTCGCGCTCACGCTCGGGAAGCCGATCGACGTCGAGCGACCGGCCGGCCTCGTGCAGGACGTGCTCGCTCGACTCCGTCCCACCGGGCTGCACGACGACGACATCGCTGTGCTCGCGATCACGGTCGACGGAACAGGCGACGGCACCGGCGACGGAACCTCCGGCGCGAACGAGGCGCGCTGTGCGCCCTGCGGCGCTCGAGGGGTCAGCTCAGCTTCTTCTTCACGCTGTCGACCGCATCGTCCAGCTCGTTGTCGGCCAGGTCACCGGCGGCCTGTTTGATTCGGCCCTTGGCCTGATCGGTCTCACCACTCACGGGGTTCTCCTTCGTTGTCGGGGGGACGGGGCTGGCCCGCTCCAACACGGAGTACCCGGCCGGGCCGAGGTCAAACCATCGCCCCGACGGATCAGCGGGAGAAGTTCTCGAAGTAGCGGCTCGGCGTGGGGCCCCGTTGGCCCTGGTACTTCGAGCCGCTGGCGCCCGTGCCATAGGGATTGTCGGCGGGCGTGGTCATCTGCATGAAGCTGACCTGGCCGATCTTCATGCCCGGGTAGAGCGTGATCGGCAGGCTGGCCACGTTCGCGAGTTCGAGGGTGATGTGACCGTCGAACCCGGCGTCGATGAACCCCGCGGTCGAGTGGATCAGCAGGCCGAGACGACCGAGTGACGACTTGCCCTCCACTCGGCCGACCAGATCGTCGGGGACCCCGATGCGCTCGAGCGTGGAGCCCAGCACGAACTCGCCGGGGTGCAGGATGAACGGCTCCTCGGACGCCTCCGGGATCTCGATCAGCTCGGTGAGATCGACCATGTCGAGCTTGACGTCGATCACGCCGCGGGTGTGGTTGCGGAAGACCCGGAACAGGTTGGAGATGCGCACGTCGATCGACGACGGCTGGATCAGCGACTCGTCGAACGGATCGATCACGATCCGACCGGCGGCGAGCTGTTCACGAAGGGTGCGGTCGGACAGGATCACGGTCGCCCACGTTAGTGACCCACCCTCCGTCGGCCCGCCCGCGCCCGCGCTCCCTCCCCCACCCCCGCTCACCACCCCGTTTGCGTCGAGATCTCGGTGGGACGGGTCACCCGAATTGCAGCGCACACGCTCGCCCTCGAATCCCAGCGGGCCGACGGTTCGCGCCCGTCGGGAGATAGAACGATCAACGACGTTCGAACCCTCGGAAGGACCTGGTGACGTGGCAACAGCATTGATGGTGTGGATCGATCAGGATCTGTGTACGGGTGATGGCATCTGCTCGGAGATCTGCCCCGACGTGTTCGTGTCCCGCGACGACGGGCTCTGGGTGGTCAAGGAAGAAGCGGCACACTTCGGCACGACCACCATCTTCGACGGCGCCGAGGGCGCCGGTCACGGACCGGACAACGGCCGCGGGGTCGCCCAGATCCCCGATTCGCTCATCGATCTCGCCGTCGACGCCGCGGAGGAGTGCCCCGGTGAATGCATCATGATCGAGCCGTACGACCAAGCTGCGATCGACGCCCGCGGCGCCTGAGATTTCGGCGCCCACCACGGGCTCCCGCTATCCTGGCCGCCTCGTGCGGATGTAGTTCAATGGTAGAACATCAGCTTCCCAAGCTGAGAACGCGGGTTCGATTCCCGTCATCCGCTCCATCTCCTCGGTCGCCGAGTGCGCGGGGTCAAGGCGACAGCTCCCGAGACCGACCACTCCGGATCGGGAGCGCCCACGCGCCGGCTCTCCTGGTCCAGCGATGTGAGCACCAGGCACACGACCCGGACCGAAGCGTGGTCAGGCGCGACGGTCGGAGACCAGCCACGACGCCCCGGCGCTGAGCGATGCTGCGGCGATGACCGCTGGCCAGGCCCCGATCTTCTTGGCCAGCGGGTGTGACACTCCGAAGCTGCCGAGGTAGACCGCCGTGAGAACCCCGGCACCGACCGGCCCGCTCGTGCGGAGCCACTGCTGTCCCGCGGCGACGCCCGCGACGGCGAGGACCGCGCCTCCCAGAGGCCGAATCTCGGTCTCCCGGGCGACGAGATAGCCGCCGACCAGGCCTGCAGCGACGATGGGTGCCGTGGGAATCTTCACGCCCTCGACCCTACGTTCCCCTCGACCCTACGTTCCCCTCGACCGAGTTCACCCCGAGAAGCGAGCGAGCGTCGAGCGGGCCTGCGCGATCGTCGGCCGCGAGCTCACGCCGCAGGGATGTGGCCGCCTCGTCCCCGGCAACGAACCCCAGCGCCCCGCGTGCTCCTGACGACTGCCGGACGACGACCGTCCCCGGCGGTCACGCCAGGTGGGCGCCGATCACCTCGACGCCGGTGACGAACGCAGCGCGCTGTGCGTCGGTGAGCACCTCGATCGAGGGGACGAGCAACCGGTCGGTCAGTTCGTCGACGACGGCGAGCTGCGCCCGATCGTCGTCGGAGATCTCCGGAACGCTCTCCCACCCGAACGACGTGACGTCGTCGGGCCGGCGGATCGCGTGAGCGACCGAGGGCGCGAGGCCGCTGGCGACGATCGCCAGCAGGTGCACACTGCCGCGAAGTTCGCGCAGGATGCAGACGTTGCGGTAGGCGCGAGCTGCCGGGTGGTCCGGGAGGGGCTCGGCCGCGATCCCGGCGAACAGCGGCAGCGCTGACCGGTCGACGGCGGCCACGATCGTCTCGGCGGCGTCGTTGAAGCCGTCGAGAACATCGAGGCCGTCCAGCTTCTCGATGCCGACGTGGTCGGCGCAGGCGAGATACGCCCGGGCCGCCTCACGGGGCGCCATGATCTGCTTGGCCGAACTCCAGATCGCTTCGACGACACCGGGGCTGAAGTAGCCGAACGACGCGACGACCACCGCCGGCTCGACATCGCCGAGCACCCCGCCGCGGCCGAGGAAGTAGAACCGGAACCCATCGAGGCCGAGTTCCTTGCCCCGGGCGAGGGTGTCGGGATGGAAGTAGAAGCGGTTGCCCGCCTCGTTGATGGTCGGTGACGTCTGCTGCACGATCTCGAGGGGAGTCATCGCACCGTTCTACTCCGCCCGCCACCGCAGTCGGTCAGCCGGACCGTCAGACGACGACCGCGGGCCGATCCGACTCCGGCGCCGGTTCCACGGTCGATCGCGTGGCCCGCCGCAGGAGCGTGTACCCGAGGAACCCGGCGACCGTGCTGGCCGTCAGGATGCCGAGCTTGGCGGACCGCAGGAGGTCGGCATCGTCGAACGACAGCGCAGCCACGAACAGTGCCACCGTGAACCCGATCCCGGCGGTGGCGCCGACACCCACGACGTGCGCCCACGTCGTCCGCTCGGGAAGACGCCCGACCCTCAGGCGTACCGCGAGCCAGGTGAACGCCACCACGCCGACGAGCTTGCCGACCACCAGACCGGCGAACACGCCCACGAAGACGTTCGCGTCGAGACCGTCGACCGAGAGGCTGACGCCCGCGTTCGCGAGTGCGAAGATCGGCACGATCACGAACGCCACCCAGGGGCTCAACGCATGTTCGACGCGGTCGAGCGGTGGAGCGACCTCGCGCACGTACCCGGCCAGATCGCTGGGCACGGTGTGGTCGTTGGCCTCGAAGCGCTCGATGAACTCCTCGACGCCTTCGGCCAGCCGGCTCGGGTCGTGGAACGGCACCGCCGGGGCGAGCAGCCCGAAGACCACCCCCACGATCGCCGCTTCGACACCCGCCTCGTACAGCGCGAACCACGCGATGACCCCGAGCACGCAGTACGGGATCAGCGAGCGGATCTCCAGCCGCTTGGCCAACCAGACGGCGACAACGCAGGCGACCGCGACCGCGAGCCACCCGAACTGCACCCCGTCGGCGTAGAAGATCGCGATCACGACGATCCCGCCGATGTCGTCGACGACGGCCAGGGTGAGGATGAAGATGCGCACCCCGAGCGGGACACGGGATCCCACGAGGGTGACGACCCCGACGGCGAACGCGATGTCGGTGGCGACGGGAACGCCGAAACCGTCGACGGCGCCACCGAGGTTGACCGCGAGGTAGATCAATGCGGGAACGAGCATCCCGCCGAGAGCGGCAAGGGCGGGCAAGGCGGCCGCCCGCCGATCGCGCAGCTCGCCGTGGACGAGCTGACGCTTGATCTCCAGGCCGACCACGAGGAAGAACAACGACATCAGCCCGTTGTTGATCCACTCCTGCAGCGTCTGCTCGACGTCGACGAGGTCGCCGACGCGCACGCTGATCTCCGTCTCGAACAGCTGGCGGTACGACGCCGACCACGGCGAGTTGGCCCAGATCAGGGCAACGACGGCGCTGACCAACATCACGATCCCGCCGGCGGTCTCGATCGCCATGAACCGCTGGGCGGGTTGGATGATCGCACGAGGGATGCGTCGATCGGATGCTGCGTAGGGCCGCTTCAGCTCCATCGCTCGCCATTCAAGCGCACCGCAGGGTCATCGGGATGCATCCGTGCAGCCCGTCGAGGACGCCGTCTCGCCCACCGCGCCGGCCGGTCCGACACCCTCCGGCGTCCTCACGGTTGATTAGCGTGACGACCAGCACTGCGACGAAGGGGAATGTCATGGCATACGGGGGCGAACAGGTGGAGATGCCACCGGTCGAGAACTGGCTGACCGACTGGGACTGGCTCGACGACCAGTGGGGCGAGAACGCGATCGAGATCTGGAACCAGGTGCGCGAACAGTGCCCGGTCGCAACCACCGAACGGTACGGGCGCGCGTTCATGCCGGTCACGATGGATGCGGTCGCGGCCGTCGCCAACGACACCGAGCACTTCTCGTCGATCTGGGTCAACGTCGGCCGGCCCGACGCACCGCGTTCGCCGGCACCACCGATCACCTCCGATCCACCGGAACACCACGGCCACCGTCGCCTCCTCCTGCCCGCGTTCAGCCCGAAGAAGGTCGCGCCACTCGAGGAGCAGCTGCGCACGTTCTGTCGCCGGCTGATCGCCGACCTCGACGGCGCCGACACCGCCGACGCCGCCGAGCAGTACTCGCAGCACATCCCGGTGCACGGCATCTGCATCCTGACCGGGCTGCCGGAAGAGGACGCCGACATGTTCCGCGACTGGATCTATCGCAACTTCCAGTTGGCACCGCGCGACAACGCCGTCCGTGTGGCCGTTGCCCAGGAGATGGGCGAGTACATCGACGTGCTCCTCCGTGATCGGATCGAGAACCCGAAGGACGACATGCTGACGCTCGTCGCCAACGCGGAGATCGACGGAGAGCCGGTCGACTGGAACCTCAAGCTCGGTTACATCCGCCTGCTGATCGTCGCCGGAATCGACACCACGTGGAGTGCGATCGGATCGGGCCTCTGGCACTTCGCCCAGCACAACGACCAGGTCCAGCGACTGGTCGCCGTCGACGACGACGACCTCCTGTGGAACACGGCGACCGAGGAGGTCCTCCGGTACTACGCGCCGGTCACCATGGCCCGCAAGGTGATCGGCGAGACCGAGATCGGCGGCTGCCCCGTGCACCCGGGCGATCAGATGTTGCTCACCTTCCCCGCCGCCAACCACGATCCGGCAGCATTCGAACGGGCCGACGAGTTCGACATGGACCGCCTCAACAACCGCCACGTTGCGTTCGGGCTCGGCATCCATCGGTGTGTCGGGTCCAACCTCGCCCGCCTCGAGTTGGTCGTCGCACTCCAGGAGTGGCTGCGCGCGTTCCCCGACTACTCGCTCGACACGTCGACGAGGACGACGTGGGCCAACGGTCAGGTCCGCGGTCCTCGCAACATCCCGGTCCTCCTCAACCGCTGAACACGGGCGTCATCGCCGGAGGATGGGGCGGATCAGCCGGGGGATGACGACGATCACCGCGCCGCCGACGGCGACCGCCGCCGCCGAGAACCACCACGCCGAGCTCCAGAACACCTCGAGTTGGAAGAAGTCGCGCAACCACGGCACGGCGAAGACCACCACGTAGCCGAGGCCCATGCACGCAACGAGCAGGGCCTTCCACCAGCGCGGGGACGGCTCGCGACGGCCAACACCACCAGCCCGAGCCCCAACAGGGTGACCGTCGCCAGCGTCCGCGCCTGGTCGAGGTCGATGTCGGAGATGTCCAACGCCGCCTCGTACGCAACGAGGGTCGAACTGCCGGCGACCACACCGGCAGGCACCGAGAACCACAGCACGCGACGCAGGAAACCGGGGCGGATCAGGTCGACCTCCGGAGCGAGGGCGAGGAAGAACCCGGGGATGCCGATGCTGAACGTGCCGATCAACGTCAGGTGCCGCGGCAGGAACGGGAACGGCTCGTTCATCAACCCCACCGCGACGGTGAGCAACACGGCATACGCCGCTTTGGTGATGAACAGGTTCGACACCCGCTCGACGTTGTTGATCACCTTGCGGCCCTCGTTCACCACCACCGGCAGGCTGGAGAACGCGTTGTCGGTCAGCACGAGGTCGGCCACCGCCTTGGTCGCCTCACTGCCAGATCCCATCGAGATCCCGAGATCGGCGTCCTTCAGTGCGAGCACGTCGTTGACGCCGTCGCCGGTCATCGCCACGGTGTGCCCGCGTGACTGCAGGGCCTTGACCATCGCCTGCTTCTGCTGCGGCTTGACCCGCCCGAACACGGTGTGGACCTCCAGGACGGCCGCCATCTTCTCGAGCTCGTCGGGAAGGTCGCGTGCGTCCACCGGTTCGCCGTCGACCCGCAATCCGGCGCGTTCGGCGATCGCCGCGACCGTCTCGGGATTGTCGCCGGAGATCACCTTGAGCGTGACGTCCTGCTCGACGAAGTAGGCCAGGATCTCGGCGGCGTCGGGGCGGATCTCGTCCTCCAACTCCACGATCGCCAGCGTTCTCGCGTCGACCGGGAGGGCGCCGTCGACCGGTCCGCTCGCCGACGTCACGACGGCGAGCAGCCGCTTGCCGGCCGTGCTCAGTTCCTCGACGAGCGAACGGGCCGGATCGTTCGGGTGCAGCAGGAAGTCGGGCGCACCGAGATAGAACCAGCCGTGACCGACGAACGAGGCCGCCGACCACTTGCGTTCGCTGTCGAACGGCTCGATCTCGTCCACCTCCCACGTCGAGCCGGTACCGACCTCCGCGGCGATCGCCGCCATCGTGGAGTTCGGTGCCCGGTCCGCCGTCGCCAGAGCGACGAGGCCGTCACGCACCTCCGCGTCACTGCGTCCCTCGGCCGCATGGGTGCCGGCGAATCGGATCTCACCGGTGGTGATCGTCCCGGTCTTGTCGAGGCACAACACGTCGACGCGGGCGAGCACTTCGACCGTCGACAACTGCTTCGCGAGGGCATTGCGACGGGCGAGCGCGATGACCCCCGCCATGAACGCGAGGCTCGTGAGCAGCACGAGACCGTCGGGCACCATGGCGACGGCCGCCGCCACCGTCCCGATCAACGCGTCCTGCCAGGTGTCTTCCGCCGAGAGGAGGTTGACGAACAGGAAGACCGACGCCAGCGGAATGACCAACGTCAGCCAGCGCAGGATCGTGTCGATGCCGCGCCGCAACTGCGACTGCGAGGTGGCGAATCGCTTCGCCTCGGTCGCGAGCGTGCTGGCGTAGCTCGCCGCTCCGACAGCAGTGGCCTCGATCGTGCCGTTGCCGGCAACCACGAAACTGCCCGACAGCACCTCGTCGCCGGGCTCCTTCGCAACCGGGAGCGATTCGCCGGTGAGCATCGACTCGTCCAGGCGCAGGCCGGTCGACAGGAGCACCGTGCCGTCGACGGCGACCTGGCCGCCGAGACGCAGCTCGACGACGTCGTCGATGACGATCTCGTCGGTCGGGATCTCGACGGACTCGCCGTTGCGCACCACGACCGCCCTCGGCTCGGTCACCACCTCGAGACGTCGAAGCTCGCGTCGCGCCCTCACTTCCTGGACGACGCCGATCACCGAGTTGGAGACGACGACCCCGACGAACAGGCCGTCCTGGGGGCTGCCCGCCACGAGCACCAGCAAGAACAGGGTGAACATGATCGCGTTGACGACCGTGAAGGTGTTCGCAGCGACGATCTGGCCGATCGTCCGGTCGGGCGGCTCGGGTACGACGTTGACCTGTCCGGCCGCGACGCGATCGGGACACCTCGGCGTCGCTCAGCCCACGGGCGACGTCGACGCGAACACTGTCCATCTCCCGTGGCAGGGTAGCCAGCGCGGACAGTCACGGTCGGGAAGTGATTCACTGTCAACCATGACCAGCACCGTCGACTCCGACGCATTGATCGCCTACGTGCGCGACTCGGTGATCGGTCGTGACGACGTCATCGACGGGCCGTACGGCCAACGACCGATCATCTACGCCGACTACACCGCGTCGGGCCGCTCGCTCACGTTCATCGAGGACTACATCCGCGCCGTCGTGCTCCCGCTCTACGCCAACACGCACACCGAGTCGTCCGGCACCGGCCTCCAGACGACCCGTCTGCGCGAGGAGGCCCGCGAGATCATCGCCGGGTGCGTGGGCGCAACCCACGACGAACATGCGGTGGTCTTCTGCGGGAGCGGCGCCACACACGCAGTCGCCAAGCTCGTCGGGGTGATGGGACTGAAGATTCCCTCGGCACTCGACGACCGGTACGGATTCGCCGCCACGATTCCGCCCGAGGACCGGCCGGTCGTGTTCATCGGCCCGTACGAGCACCATTCCAACGAACTGCCGTGGCGTGAGTCGATCGCCGACGTCGTGATCATCGACGAGGACGCCGACGGCCACGTCAGCCTCGACCACCTCGAACGCGAGCTCGTCCGCCACGCCGACCGCTCGACCCTGATCGGGTCGTTCTCCGCCGCATCGAACGTCACCGGCATCATCACCGACACCGTGGCGGTCTCGACGCTCCTGCACCGCCACGGTGCGTTGTCGTTGTGGGACTACGCGGCCGCCGCTCCCTACGTCCCGATCGACATGGGGACGCGCGCGGGCGGCAACCTCGCCTACAAGGACGCGATCTTCGTGTCCCCGCACAAACTGATCGGCGGACCCGGCACCCCCGGCGTCCTCGTCGCACGGCGCGAGTTGTTCACCAACCGTGTGCCCGACGTGCCCGGCGGAGGGACCGTCCGCTACGTCAGCACCACCGAGCACGACTACCACCCCGAGATCGAACACCGCGAGGAAGCCGGGACGCCGGCGATCATCGAGTCGATTCGCGCCGGCCTCGTGTTCCAGCTCAAGGAGGCGGTGGGGCCCGAGGTGATCGAGGCCCGCGAGTCGGCGTTCGTCCGGCGGGCGATCGCCTCGTGGGAGCTGAACCCGAACATCAACGTGCTCGGCAGTCACGAGGCCGACCGGCTCTCGATCGTGTCGTTCGTGATCCGCCACGACGAACGATTCCTGCACCACAACTTCGTCGTCGCGCTGCTCAACGACGTCTTCGGCATCCAGTCCCGTGGGGGCTGCTCGTGCGCAGGCCCCTACGGCCACCGCCTGCTCGGCATCGACCTCGACCGGTCGCACGAGTTCCAGCGGGAGATCACTCGCGGCTGCGAGGGCATCAAGCCGGGCTGGGTCCGGGTGAACTTCAACTACTTCATCGACGATGCGACCTTCGAGTACATCGTCGACGCCGTCAATCTGATCGCTTCGCACGGCGCGTCGCTGCTGGGCGAGTACGACTTCGAACCCGACAGCGGCCTGTGGCACCATCGCCTCGGCAGCCGCGGTCCGTCGATGAGCCTGCACGAGATCTCCTACGACGCCAGCGGCATGCACTTCGTCAACCGTCGCCACAGCGAGGCGATCGACCTCGCCCGCCACCTCGACGCCGCTCACGCACTGTTCCATGCCGGGGGCGATGGGCCCACCGCGTCGTCCGCCCATCCCGAGACGAACGCCGATTTCGAGCACTTGCGCTGGTTCCCGTACCCCGACGAAGTCGCCGCCCCGCGGCACTGACAGCTCACGCGAACCGTTCGATGACGGAGCGGGAACGCGTCGTCACCCGATCGTCACGTAACCGTCACATAGCGGTAGGCTCTGCAGCCATGTCGACGCCCGGGACGACACCACGGTTCGGAGTCCGCTGGATCGTCGCGCTCGTCGCCATCGCCCTCGCGGCGACGATCGTCCCCGTCGTGACGGCCGGCGAGGCTTCGGCCCAGGATCCCGCCGCGGTCCAGGCGGCGCGGGAGATCCAGGCCGCACGCGACCGCGCCGACGCTGCCGCCCAGGCGATGTTCGACGCCCAGTCGAAGCTCGACACGCTCGACGTCGAGATCGCCGAGGCCGAGAAGCAACTCGCTGCGGTCGAAGCGCAGGCAGCCTCGATGCGCTCGAGCCTGCAGACCGACGCACAGCGCAGCTTCGCCAACTCCGGCAGCGCCATGCCGCTCCTGATCGATCTCGACCAGGCCAACGCCGGCATCACCGCCGAACGACAGGCGTCGGTCGCCCGCGGTGCCGCCTCCGTGGAGCTCGACGACTTCGACGTGGTGATGAAGGAGGTCAACGCGCAGCGCGCCGACCTCGAACGCCAGCAGGAGCTGACCGCCCAGGCCCGTCAGAACTACGAACGCCTGCAGGCCGACGCCGAGGCCGAGGTCGTCAAGCTCGCCGAGATCGAGAAGCAGCGCCTCGCCGACGTCGCCGTGCAGCGCGAGCTCGAACGCCAGCGCCGTCTCCGGGCGGAACAGGACGCGGCTGCAGCAGCCGCCGCTGCCAGCCAGGCCGCAGCCAACGCCCCTCGTGCCGCCGCCATCCAGACATCGGGCGGCTCGGCCGCCGCGGCACCGGCGGCGGCGTCCTCCGGCCGCGCGTCGGGCCAGTCGTCGGGAGCGTCCGCTGCTCCACAGGCCGCAGCACCGGCTCCAGCGGCACCCTCACCCCCACCGTCGAATGCCGGAAGCGGCATCGTCTGCCCGGTCGCGGGGCCGCGGGCCTTCGGCGACACGTGGGGCGCCGCCCGCTCGGGTGGCCGGAGCCACGAAGGTGTCGACATGATGTCGCCGCGCGGTACCCCGCTCGTCGCCGTCGAATCGGGGTCGGTCCAGTTCAAGACGACGCGCCTCGGTGGCAACTCGGTGTGGCTGAACGGCAACAGCGGGACCCGTTACTTCTACGCCCACCTGAGCGCCTGGGAGGGGTCGAGTCGCGGCGTGTCGCAGGGCGAGGTGATCGGCTACGTCGGCGCCACCGGTAACACCACTGCCAACCACCTCCACTTCGAGATACACCCCGGCGGCGGACGCGCGGTCAACCCGTACCCCTACGTGCGCGCCGTCTGCTGACGCCCCCCGCCCGATCCCGCCCCCACCACGTTTGCGCGACGGTTCCGGTGGACCGGGTCACCCGGACTGCAACGCAAACGGGAGTGGTCACTCCATGCGCGGACCGGAGAGCGGCATGCCGGCACCCGTCGACATGAAGCGACTGGTGTAGGTGGCGATGTTGCCGATGTAGTTGGCCCGCTCGTAGGCGGCCGGGTCGGCCGCGGCGTGGCTGGCCACGGCGCCACGCATCTGGGTGACGGACTCGTAGTCGTGCTCCACCATCCAGTCGACGAGTTGCGCCTCCATCGTGGCGAAGTGCGAGGGACCGTCGTGGAGGACCGCCGACGTCGACATCGCGACGTCGGCACCAGCCAGGATCAACTTGGCGGCGTCGAAGCCCGAGTGGACCCCGGTCGATCCGGCGATCGAGATCGTCAGGTGTTCGCGCATGATGCCGATCCAGCGCAACGGCAGACGGAGCTCTTCGGGGGTGCTGAGCGCGATGCGCGGCATGACCTCGAGCGTCTCGAGATCGAGATCCGGTGAGTAGAACCGGTTGAACATCACCACGCCGGACGCGCCGGCCGCCTGCACGGCGACCACGAATGCGGCCATCGACGAGTAGTACGGCGAGATCTTCACGGCCACCGGAACGGACACCTCCTCGGCGACGAGCGACACCAGTTCCAGGTGCTCGGCTTCGAGAGCCGCTCCGTCGACGGAAGGATCGGCAGCCACCGTGTACAGGTTCAGTTCGAGCGCATCGGCACCGGCACCCTCCAGCAGCCGGGCGTACTTCACCCAGCCACCGATGTTCGTCCCGTTGAGGCTCGCGATCACCGGGACGTCGACGCGCTGCTTCGCTCCCTCGATCAGCTCGAGGTACGAGTCGACGCCGGAGTTGTAGTCGTCGAGTTCCGGGAAGAACGACGTCGCTTCGTTGAAGCTCTCGCCGTGCACGGTGAAGAGCCGGTCGATCTCGGCGGTCTCGTGTTCGATCTGCTCCTCGAACAGCGACGGGAGCACGACCGCGGCGGCGCCCGCCTCCTCGAGCTGGGCGAGCCGATCGAGATCCCCCGTGAACGGGCCCGCCGAGGCCATCAGCGGCGAACGCAGCGACAGTCCCAGGTAGGTGGTGTGCAGGTCAGGCATCGTCGTCACCCTCTTCGGTGGTCGCTTCGGTGGTCGCTTCGGTGGTCGCTTCGGTGGTCGTCTCGGTGGTCGTTGCGTTCTCGTCGATCTCGATCACGATCTCCGATTGCTCGTGCACCTTGCGTTCGAGGCCCGCGAGTTGCTCGTAGTAGTGCCAGCGCTCGTCGATGTCACGCTGCGCGAGCCCGAGCAACATCGACGAACGGTCGGGATCCGATCGGGCGAGCATCGAGAAGCGCGCCTCCTTCAGCGCGAACTCCTTGAGCGGGATGCTCGGTGCTGCGGAATCGAGTTGGAACGGGTGCTCGTGCTCCTCGACGGTCGGCTTGTAGCGGTAGAGCGGCCAGTAGCCGGACTTCACGGCCTCCTTCTGGTGCGACATCGACGTCTCCATGTCGATGCCGTGAGCGATGCAGGTCGAGTAGGCGATGATCAGCGACGGCCCGTCCCACGCGTCGGCTTCGGCGAGTGCCTTGACGGTCTGGATGTCGCTGCCACCGATCGCGATCTGCGCGACGTAGACGTTGCCGTAGCGACGGGCGATCGCGCCGAGATCCTTCTTGCCGGTCGGCTTGCCCGCCATCGCGAACTTCGCCACGGCGCCGAGCGGTGTCGCCTTCGACGCCTGCCCTCCGGTGTTGGAGTACACCTCGGTGTCGAGCACCAGCAGGTTGACGTTGCGGCCGCTGCTCAACACGTGGTCGACGCCACCGAAGCCGATGTCGTAGGCCCAGCCGTCGCCACCGACGATCCACGTGCTCGTCCGAACGAGCTCGTCGGCGATCGAGGTCAGCCGGCGCGCCACCTCGGCGACGACGCCGTCCGGCCCGTCGACGAGGTCGGCGAGGCGCTCGCGAAGGATCGCGACGCGGGTGCGTTGCTCGACGACGCCGGCATCGGTGGGCGCGGAGTCGGCGAGCAGTGCATCGGCGAGATCGGTGCCGACAGCGCTGCGCAGCTCCTCGAGCAGACGGCGGGCTTCACGCTGATGGTGCTCGATGCCGAGGCGCATGCCGTAGCCGAACTCGGCGTTGTCCTCGAACAGGGAGTTCGACCAGGCCGGACCCAACCCATTGGCATCCTTCGCCCAGGGGGTGGTCGGCAGGTTGCCGCCGTAGATCGACGAGCAACCGGTGGCGTTGGCCACGACGAGGCGATCACCGAACAGCTGGGTGAGCAACTTGAGGTACGGCGTCTCCCCGCAGCCCGAGCACGCCCCGGAGAACTCGAACAGCGGCTGCAGCAACTGGGAGTTCTTCACCGAGTCGTGCGTGATCGACGCCCGATCGAGTTCGGGGATCGAGGTGAAGAAGTCCCACCGCTCGCGTTCGACGTCGCGATGGTCGTCCGCCGGCGCCATGTTGATCGCCTTGCGCTTCACCTGGGTCTTGTCCTTCGCGGGACAGACCTCGACACAGATGCCGCAGCCCGTGCAGTCGTCGGGAGCGACCTGGATCGTGAGTAGGTGACCATCGAGTTCGCGTGACCGGAACGTCTTCGACAGGTAGCCGTCGGGGGCGCCGTCGAGCGCCGACGGCTCGAATGCCTTCATCCGAATCGTCGCGTGCGGACACACGACGGCGCACTTCCCGCAGTCGATGCAGAGATCCGGTTCCCACACCGGGATCTGGAGGGCGAGCTTGCGCTTCTCGTACCTGGTCGTTCCCGTCGGGTAGGTGCCGTCGACGGGCATCGCGGACACCGGCAAGAGGTCGCCCTCGCCGGCGATCATCTTCATCGTGACGCGTTCGACGAAGTCGTCGAGCGCGACCTCGCGGGCGGAGTCGAGGACGTCGAGGGTCTGGTCCGCGATCGCCGAACCCGCTGTCGACGGCACGGTCAACTCGGCGAGTTCGGCGATCGCGCGATCGACGGCGGCCTCGTTGCGTTCGACGATCAGGCGACCGCGGCGGCCGTAGGCCTTCTCGATCGACTCCTTGATCGCCCCGACCGCTCGCTCGAACTCCATCACGTCGGTCAATGCGAAGAAGCACGGCTGCATGATCGTGTTGATGCGACCGGGCATCTTCAGTTCGCGGGCGATCCGGGTGGCGTCGATCGTGAAGACCCGCAGTTCCTGCTCGATGATGCGACGCCGGATCGCGATCGGCAGGTGGTCCCACAGTTCGTCGGCGGGATAGGGAGCGTTCAGGAGGAACGTGCCACCGCGGCGGATGTCGGCGAGTACGTCGAAGCGGTCGAGCAGACCGAACTGGTGGCAGGCGACGAGATCGGCCTCCTGCACGAGATAGGTGGAGCGGATCGGCTCGGGACCGAAACGGAGATGCGACACGGTCATCGAGCCGGACTTCTTCGAGTCGTACACGAAGTAGCCCTGCGCATAGAGGTCGGGTTCGTGACCGATGATCTTGACGGACGCCTTGTTGGCGCCGACGGTGCCGTCGCTGCCGAGCGCATAGAACACCGCCGAGCGTCCCGCCCGGGCGACCTGGAACGAGTCGTCGACGTCGAGGCTGAGATGGCTCACGTCGTCGTGGATCCCCACCGTGAAACGCCGCTTGGGTTCGTCGCGTGCCGACTCGTCGAACACGGCCTTGGCCATCGCCGGGGTGAACTCCTTCGACCCCAGGCCGTAGCGCCCACCGATGATCCGGACCTTCGGCCGGTCGGATTCGGCCAGGGTCGTGACGACGTCCTGGAACAGGGGCTCACCGGCCGCGCCGGGCTCCTTGGTCCGGTCGAGCACCGCGATCGAGCGGACCGTGTCGGGCAGGGCGGCGAGCAGCGCATCGGTCGGGAAGGGGCGGAACAAGCGGACCGTCGCCAGACCGACCTTCTCACCGTCGGCGACCATGCTCGCAACGGCTTCGCCGACGGCACCGGAACCCGAGCCCATGATCACGATGACGCGTTCGGCATCCGGTGCGCCCTCGTAGTCGACGAGCCCGTAGCGGCGTCCGGTCAGCTCGGCGAGTTCGGCGAACACTTCCTCGACCGCCGCCGGAACCGCATCGTGGTACGGGTTGGAGGCTTCACGCGCCTGGAAGAAGACGTCGGGGTTCTGCGCCGTCCCGCGCATCACCGGTGCGGTCGGCCGGAGCCGGCGGAGCTTGTGGGCGGCGACGTCGTCGGGGCGCACGAGCGTCCGGAGGTCGTCGTCGGCGAGCAGGTCGATGCGATTGATCTCGTGCGACGTCCGGAATCCGTCGAAGAAGTGCAGGAACGGCACCCGGGTCCGCAGCGTGGCGGCGTGGGACACCGCAGCGAAGTCGTGCGCCTCCTGCACCGAACTGGCGCAGAGCATCGCGAAGCCGGTCGTGCGAGCGGCCATCACGTCGCTGTGATCACCGAAGATCGAGAGCGCGTGGGTGGCGATCGCCCGCGCTGCGACATGGATCACGGCCGGGGTGAGCTCGCCGGCGATCTTGAACATGTTCGGCAGCATCAGGAGCAGAGCCCTGCGACGCGGTGAACGTGGTGCCGAGTGCGCCGGTCTGCAACGCCCCGTGCAGTGTGCCCGCCGCGCCCGCCTCCGACTGCAACTCCACGACCTCGGGAACGGCACCCCACAGGTTGGCGACACCGGCCGCCGACCAGGCGTCGGCCAGCTCTCCCATGGCCGACGCCGGTGTGATCGGATAGATCGCCACCACCTCCGACAGGGCGTAGGCGACGGTGGCGGCTGCCTCGTTGCCGTCGATGCAGGCGGTGGTTGCGTTCATGCGCTCCATCCTTGCGCCCGCAAACCACCGTGACGACCGCCCAAAGTCCCCAATCCAGATGTTCGAGCGATGAGCGAAACTCCCCGATCGGGGGGACTCGCTCATCGCGGTGCCGGAGTCCAATGGCGAACACGGAAGTGATGAGCCAAACCACCGAATGTGGTGGTTTGGCTCATCAGAAGTTGCGGTGCGGGCTCTCGGGCGTGGAATCGTCAGGCGGGCTGCCCCACGCCACGAACCGACGCCAAGCGACCGTCGACACACCGTCCGCGGCCTCGCCGCGGCCACGGGCAACCCGAGGCCGAGGCCCGGTCTCGACCCGTGACGTCGGTCACCGGGCACCAGCTGGTGCCTTTGGTCCCTAGGGACACCCCAGGGGGTAGCAGCAGAGTGAGTGACGATGTTTGCGCTCGAGGCACTCCCCCTGGCCCGTTGGCAGTTCGGAATCACGACCGTCTACCACTTCTTCATGGTGCCGTTGACGATTGGGCTGTCGATGCTCGTCGCCTGGTTCCACACCCGTTGGTATCGCCACGGCCGCGAGTCCGACCTGCGGCTCACCAAGTTCTTCGGCAAGCTCTTCCTGATCAACTTCGCGATGGGTGTCGTGACCGGCATCGTGCAGGAGTTCCAGTTCGGCATGAACTGGAGCGAGTACTCCCGCTTCGTCGGCGACGTCTTCGGCGCTCCTCTGGCGATGGAGGGCCTGGTCGCCTTCTTCCTCGAGTCGACCTTCCTCGGCCTGTGGATCTTCGGCTGGGGTCGCCTCAACCCCAAGGTCCACCTGGCCACGATCTGGGCCGCGGCGATCGGCACCTGGCTGTCGGCGTACTTCATCGTCGCCGCCAACTCCTGGATGCAGCACCCGGTCGGCGTGATCTTCAACGCCGAGCGCGGACGCGCCGAACTCGTCGACATCTGGGCGGTGCTCACCAACAGCACCACCCTCGCCGCATACCCGCACGTGATCAGCGGCTCGGTCCTGACCGCCGCGGTGTTCGTGGCCGGCATCTCGGCCTGGTGGCTGATGCGCCGCACTCCGAGCGAGGTCGACCGGGAGGGTTTCACCCGGGCGCTCAAGACCGGGCTGTGGGTCACGATCGTCGCCGGGATCGCACTCAGCCTCTCGGGCCACTTCCAGACCCGCCTGATGTTCGAACAGCAGCCGATGAAGATGGCCGCCGCCGAAGCCCTGTGCGAGACCGAGACCGGACCCGGCCTGTCCGTGTTCGCCGTCGGCGACGTCAGCCAGGAGTGCGACGTCCGCTCACTCGTGATCCCCGGCCTGCTGTCGTTCTCGCCACCGACACCTGGACGCGAGATCGGCATGTGTTGTTAGAACCCAGTAGAAGATAGTAAGATGTTTGCGTGAGACTCTGGCCGTTGGCAGTTCGGAATCACGACCGTCTACCACTTCTTAATGGTGCCGTGACGATGGGCTGTCGATGCTCGTCGCCTGGTTCCACACCCGTTGGTATCGCCACGGCCGCGAGTCCGACCTGCGGCTCACCAAGTTCTTCGGCAAGCTCTTCCTGATCAACTTCGCGATGGGTGTCGTGACCGGCATCGTGCAGGAGTTCCAGTTCGGCATGAACTGGAGCGAGTACTCCCGCTTCGTCGGCGACGTCTTCGGCGCTCCTCTGGCGATGGAGGGCCTGGTCGCCTTCTTCCTCGAGTCGACCTTCCTCGGCCTGTGGATCTTCGGCTGGGGTCGCCTCAACCCCAAGGTCCACCTGGCCACGATCTGGGCCGCGGCGATCGGCACCTGGCTGTCGGCGTACTTCATCGTCGCCGCCAACTCCTGGATGCAGCACCCGGTCGGCGTGATCTTCAACGCCGAGCGCGGACGCGCCGAACTCGTCGACATCTGGGCGGTGCTCACCAACAGCACCACCCTCGCCGCATACCCGCACGTGATCAGCGGCTCGGTCCTGACCGCCGCGGTGTTCGTGGCCGGCATCTCGGCCTGGTGGCTGATGCGCCGCACTCCGAGCGAGGTCGACCGGGAGGGTTTCACCCGGGCGCTCAAGACCGGGCTGTGGGTCACGATCGTCGCCGGGATCGCACTCAGCCTCTCGGGCCACTTCCAGACCCGCCTGATGTTCGAACAGCAGCCGATGAAGATGGCCGCCGCCGAAGCCCTGTGCGAGACCGAGACCGGACCCGGCCTGTCCGTGTTCGCCGTCGGCGACGTCAGCCAGGAGTGCGACGTCCGCTCACTCGTGATCCCCGGCCTGCTGTCGTTCCTCGCCACCGACACCTGGGACGCCGAGATCCCCGGCGTCATCGACACGCAGGCGTCGTACGTCGAGCAGTTCGGTCCCGGCGACTACCGGCCGAACCTGATCATCACGTACTGGAGCTTCCGGGCGATGATCGGCATCGGCATGGTCAGCGTCATCGGGGCCGCGGGTGCGCTCGTCTACCTGCGGTTCAAGAAGGTGCTCCCACAGAGCAAGTGGGGCGGACGTGCCGCGATCGCACTGATCGTCACGCCGTTCCTCGGCAACACCGCGGGCTGGATCTTCACCGAGATGGGCCGCCAGCCCTGGGTCGTCGCCCCGAACCCGAACGGCGTTCCCGAAGTCCGTCTGCTCACCGAGGAGGCCGTTTCCGCTTCCGTCGGCGGCGCGACCGTGCTGCTGTCGATGGTGACATTCACCCTCGTCTACGGCGCACTCGGAATCATCGAACTCGTCCTGCTCAAACGCTACGTCGAAGCCGGACCGGACGCCGCGATCACCGGCATCCTCGGCGGTGGCGACGAGCCCGACGACGACACCGCCCGAGGGCCCGAGGACCGTGACGACTGGCCCGACGGATCCGACGACACACCACCGACCGACGAGGACGCCGACCGGCTCGTCTTCGCCTACTGACCCGAGATCACCGCCGAGAACGAGAGACCACCATGGCACTCACCGACTTCTGGTTCATCACCATCGCCGTCCTGTGGATCGGCTACTTCTTCCTCGAGGGCTTCGACTTCGGTGTCGGCATGCTCCTGCACCCGATCGGACGCACCGACGCCGAGCGCCGCGTGATGATCAACACGATCGGGCCGGTGTGGGACGGCAACGAGGTGTGGTTGCTCGTCGCCGGCGGAGCGACGTTCGCGGCGTTCCCCAACTGGTACGCGACCTTGTTCTCCGGGTTCTACCTCGCGCTGTTCCTGATCCTGCTGGCGCTGATCTTCCGCGGCGTGGCCTTCGAGTACCGCGGCAAGATCGACAGTGTGCGGTGGCGCCGACGCTGGGACCTCGCGATCGCCGTCGGTTCGTGGATCCCGGCCGTGCTGTGGGGCGTCGCGTTCGCCAACATCGTGCGCGGTGTGCCGATCAACGAGAACCAGGACTACACCGGCACGCTGTTCACGCTGCTCAACCCGTTCGGCCTGCTCGGCGGTGTCACCACCGCGTCGCTGTTCATCCTGCACGGCGCCAACTTCCTGAGCCTCAAGACGGTCGGCGAGGTCCGAGACCGGTCGCACCGCGCTGCCCAGATCGCCGGACCGGTCGCCATCGTCGCGGGTGCCACGTTCCTGATCTGGAACCAACTCGAACGTGGCAAGGGGTGGACCTGGATCATCGTGCTCGGCGCCGCAGCTGCCCTCGTCGTCGGCTTCCTCGCCGAGCGGCGCAACAGCGAGGGCATCGCCTTCGGCGCAACCGGCCTCGCCATCGCGTTCGCCGTGATCGCCCTGTTCGGATCGCTGTATCCGAACGTGATGCCGTCGAGCACCGACGAAGCCTTCAACCTCACCGTGGAGAACGCCTCGTCGACCGACTACACCTTGAAGGTGATGACCATCGTCGCCCTGGTGATGACGCCGATCGTGCTGTTGTACCAGGGGTGGACGTACTGGGTGTTCCGCAAGCGGATCGGCACCCAACACCTGCCGGTCGTCCACCGCTCGTGACCGGTGTCGACCGGCGCGGGCCGGTCGACACCCGCCTCCTCCGACTGCTCCCCGGCCTCCGTCGACACCTGATCGTCGTCGGTGCCGTGGCCGTCGCGACGGCGTTGGCCGTCCTCGTCCAGGCCGAACTGCTCGCCAACGGTCTCGCCGAACTCATCCAGGTCGGCGACGTCACGGGCGGACTCACCCGCATGCTCGTCGCGCTGGGCGCGGTGGCGGCGGTCCGCGCGGTCGGCGCCGGGGTGAGCGAGTGGTCGGCGGGCCGAGCGATGGCGTCGATCCGCCACGATGTGCGGGCTGCCGTGTTCGACCACGCCAGGGTCGACGGCGACCGGACGACCAGCGGGCTCGCGAGCCGCGAAGCCAACGTCGCAACCGCCGGCGTCGACGAATTGGAGCCCTACGTCCGTCAGTTCCTGCCGGCGCTGATGCTCGCGGTCACGGTGCCCGTGGCAGCCGGGGTCCGGATCCTCGTCGCCGACCCGGCCTCTGCGTTGTTGATCGCCGTCACCGTGCCGTTGATCCCGGTCTTCATGGTGCTGATCGGCCGAATGACCGAACGTCGGACCCAACGACAATGGGCCGTGCTGCAGCGTCTCGGCGGTCACTTCCTCGACGTGGTCGAGGGCCTGCCCACCCTGCGGCTCTTCGGGCGGGCCAAGGCGCAACGCGACGCGGTCCACGAGGTGTCGGAGCAGTACCGGGCAACCACGATGACGGCGTTGCGCATCGCGTTCCTCTCCGCGTTCGCACTCGAGCTGATCGCCACGCTGTCGGTCGCTCTGATCGCGGTCGAGATCGGCCTGCGTCTGGCATCGGGTGGCCTGGTGCTCACGACCGCACTGATCGTCCTGCTCCTCGCGCCGGAGTGCTACCTGCCGCTGCGACGCGTCGGTGCCAGCTTCCATGCAGCTCAGTCGGGCCTCGACGCCGGCGATGACCTCCACGACCTGCTCGAACGACCGACGCTTCCCACCGGTACCCGAGCTGCACCGACGTCGGGGCCCATGATGCTGCGTGACGTGGCCCTCGTGCGCCGTGGCCGAGTGGTGCTCGACGGCATCGACCTCGATGTGGCGCCGGGCTCGGTCGTCGCCGTCTACGGCCCGACGGGCATCGGCAAGTCGACGCTCATCGACGCCTGTCGCGGTCGGCTGGTCGACCGGCACGGAACGATCACCGTCGGCGGGATCGACGTGAGTGACCTCGACCCCGACTCGTGGGCCGATCAACTCGCGGTGATCGGACAACGGCTGACCCCGCTCGGCAGCTCGATCGCCGACGAGGTCCGCGGGTCGACGTCGGCCTCCGACGCCATGGTGGCGGCTGCGCTCGACGACGTCGACCTCGCTGCGTTGCGTGATCGTCGCACCGACGAACTCTCGGGCGGCCAGCTGCGTCGGGTCCAGGTGGCCCGAGCGCTCGTCGCCGTCCGGTGCGGTCGTGCCCGTTTCGTGCTCGCCGACGAGCCGACTGCCCACCTCGACGCGGCCACTGCCGACCGGGTGTGGCGTGCACTGGCAGGACTCGCCGGCGTCCACGGCGCTGCCGTGCTGGTCGCCACGCACGACGCGCGCTGCCGGGCAGTCGCCGACCGGGTCGTCGACTTCGGTGGTCCCCTCGACGACCGCCCATCGCCTCCCCCGACCGAACCCCGCCTCCGAACGGCGCTGACGCTGATCGCCCCCACGCCCCCGACTGCCGCCATCGCCGACACGGACACGGACATGGGCACGGAACCGGAGACGGGCAGCAACGCGGGCAGCGACGGCGTCGTCCCCGGCCGCCACGAGCTCTGGTCGGCGACTCGACGGGTCATGCGCATGGCACGGCCGGCCCGGCGCCGGTTCACGGGCGCCACCGCGCTCGGCGCGCTCGCCGAGGCCTGCACCCTCGGTCTGGCGGGTGTCGCCGCCTGGCTCATCGTCAAGGCGAGCGAACAGCCGGATCTCGCCGAACTGTCGCTGGCGATCCTCGCCGTGCGGACCTTCGGTATCGGCAAGGGGGTGTTCCGCTACGGAGAGCGGCTGGCGACCCACGACGCCGGGCTGCGTTCGCTCAGCGAGATCCGCGCCGCGGTCGTCGACAGGCTCGCCGACATCGCCCCGGCCGGCATTCCGGGATGGGAACGCGGCGATCTCCTGCAACGGGTCGTCGGCGACGTCGACCGGCTCCTCGATCTGTTCGTGCGGGTGCTGGGTCCGGTGCTCGCCGTCGCCGTCACCGCGGCAGCCGCTGCGCTGATCACCCTGGTGCTCGACCCCGCCGCCGGAGCGGTGCTGATCGTCGCGCTGGTGATCATCGGCGTCCTGCTCCCCTCGATCACCGCTGCCCGCGAGACGACGATCGGCCCGCTCGTTGCACATCGGCGCGCCCGCCTCGCCGGCGCCGCTCTGTCCTACACCGAGGCGTTGGATGCGCTGATCGCCCACCGGGTCGAGCGGGCCGCACGGGCACGCATCGACGTCGCCGGCGCCGAACTCGACCGGCTGGCGATGCGCCGGACCCGAGTCCGCATGGGTGGCGGCGCCGTCGTGGCGGCCGCACCCCTCGCCACCACGATCGCCACGCTGGCGGTGATCGGCCCCTCGGCCACGTCGATCGCCGGACCGGTGCTCGGTGTGCTGGTGCTCTGGCCGCTGGCCATCGTCGAGCTGGTCGGCACGGTCAACGACACCGCCGCCACGGCGCCGAGTGTGGCTGGGTCGGCTCTGCGGGTGATCGCCGCGCTCGACACGCCCGATCCGCTTCCGGCGCCCGCCGACCCCCGAACCGTCGGCGACACGCCCGATCTCACGATCGACGACCTGACGGCGCGCTGGCCGACGAGCGCGCACGACGTCCTCGGCCCGGTGACGATCGAGTTCCCGTTCGGGTCACGCACCACGATCACCGGTCCGAGCGGGAGCGGCAAGTCGACGTTCGCGGCCGTGCTCGTGGGCTTCGTCGCGCCACATTCGGGCACCTACCGGATCGATGGTGACGACGTCGCGACCATCGGTGGGGTGAACATACGCGAGCGGGTGACGTGGGTACAGCAGCTGCCGTGGCTGGCCGACACGACCGTCCGGGAGAACCTCCGGATCGCCGACCCTGCCGCCGACGACCACCGGTTGACCGACGCGCTCGGCGCGGTTCGGCTCGACGCGTGGCTCGACGGTCTTCCCGACGGGCTCGACACCCGGATCGGACGCGGCGGATCGGGGATGAGCGGCGGTGAGGCGCAACGGCTCGCACTCGCCCGGGTACTGCTGGCCGATCATCGTGTGGTGGTGCTCGACGAACCCACCGCCCACCTCGACACCGGCACCGCCGAGCACGTACTGGCCACGACGCTCGACCGGTTCGCCGATCGCACCACGATCGTGCTCGGCCATGACGCCGGCGTGCAGGCCGCGACTCAGGCGACGGGATAGCTGACGAGCAGCGCTCCGGCGACGGCCAGGGTCGCGCTGGACGCGGCGATCAGGAGCAACTTCGGCAGGCGCGTCCTGAACGAGGCGGTGATGCCGGCGAAGAACAGCGCCGACGCGAAGAACAGCGTGAGACGGATGTAGTCGTCCGCGGTGTCGCCTGCTTCCTCGCTCTGGACGCTGGCGGCGAGTGCCTTGGCATCGAGGTCCCGTGACGGCTCCAGGAGCTCATCGAGATACTCCTGGTTCTGCAGCAGATTCGTCGGCAGCTCGCCGGCCGCGATCTGTTCCTCCCAGCTGTCGAGGATCGGCAGGAAGCGGGGGCGCACGATCGTCTCGCGGATGAACCGTTGCAGGTTGGCGTTGTCGTTGCTGACGGCTTGCGCGTACTGGCTCACCGACGCGGCGTCATACGCAACCGTCTGGGTGGCGAGCGCGTATTCACGCGAGGCGTCGATGCGGTACGACGCGGAGGTGCGGGCCTCGTCGGTCTCGACACCGTTCCATCGCGACACCTGGAACGCCGACCAGGCAGAACCGACCGTCGCGAGCGCGAGCAACGCGACGGTGATGATCTCGATGATCCGTCCCGACGGTGGCGCCCCCTTGCGTCGCGAGGACTCTCGAGCCCAGGGCGACTCGCTCACTGCAGGTCGTTCCCGACCTCGGCCTCGTGCTCGGCATCGACCGGTTCCTGGGTCGAGTCGGTCGACGTCGTCGACGTCGAGGGTGCTGCCGCAGTGAGCGGCGCCGAGATCGCCGACGGGATCGGACGATCGCCACCCCAGCGTTCGAGGATCTGCGACAGGGCTTCGATCTGCCGATACCGCAACATCACATCGGCATCGACGTCGTCGAGCAGCTCGTTCATCGACGCGTCGTTCTCGAGACGCGCCTGGCGCACCGGGGTCAGTGCCTGTTCACGTTCCAGTTCGACAGCAGCACGAAGCGTCGCCTGGATGACCTCACCGGTCTCACCGAGATCGATCTCGCGCAGATTGAACATGGTCAGTTCGAACCCGATGTCGGCGAGCGCGGTGCCGAGCGCCGTGGCCAGACGTTTCTCGAGAGCCGCGAATCCGTCGCCGAAGACATCGTCGATGGAGACATCCGAGGTTCCCACTTCCGCGATCAGGCTCCGGCGAGTGGTGTCGCGCAATGCCGACCAGATGCCTTCGGGTCCGAACTGCTCGTGCACGGACTTCAACTTGGTGATGTCGAGCCGGCAACGAACGGTGTAGCTCACCTGGGCGAACGTCTTGTCGCCGAGATGGACACGCAAGGGCGCCTCGGTCGCGTCGACCCGGGGGTCACCCGTGGTCTCACCGCCCGCAACGAGCGCCAACTCACGCGAGGGGTACACCTGCATCATCGCCTTGCGCCACGGCTGCATGAAGTGACGACCGGGGTCGAGCGCCCGACTCGTCGCCTTGCCCCGCTTGAGCAGCAGCGCGAGCGTGCCGGGCTCGACCAGGACCGAGGTCGCGAGCAGCAGCACGTACACCCCCACCGCCAACAACAACAGGGCGACGAGGATCGAGATCCACACGGCTGCGTCCATCACACACTCCCTGTCGGAACGGTCATACGAGCCGACACAGTAGCCATCGCCGATGCCGCCTTCGTCAACACGATGTCAGCGTTCCCGACCGAGTTCGATCGTGGCCGCGACATGGTCGTTGCGCTCGCGATCGAATTCGAGGGCGATCGCCTCGTCCTCGGCGACGATCTCCTCGATGTCGGAGTCGGCGTATCCCATGACGCCCATGTCGATGAAGGCGTTCTGCACTCGGGGCCCCCACAGTCCGATGTCCTTCAGGACCGGGACGATGCGGGAGAAGAGGTGACTCCGGAACAGCTGCTGTGTCTCGCTGTTCTTGACGTGCTCGACCGTCTCGGCGACCGGGAGGTCGAGACGCTCCCAGACCTCCTCGAGCAGGAAGCGGTCGCGCATCCGGTAGCAGGCCTCGACGACGAACTCCTCGCGTTCGTCGCGCTCGCGCTGGGTGAGCTGCGGGTAGTAGTCACGCAGCACCAGCCGACCGAACATGACGTGGCGACCCTCGTCCTGCATGACATACGCGAGCAGCGACCGGCCGAGCGGATCGGTGGCCATGTTGCGGATCAGGCCGAATGCGGCGAGCGCGAGGCCCTCGATGATCACCTGCATCGCGAGGTAGGCGAAGTCCCAGCGGGCGTCGTTGAGGCCCTGGTCGAGCAACGTCTTGAGGTTGTGGTTGATCGGGTACGTCACCTGGAGCTTGTCGTGGACGTACCGGTTGAAGACCTCGACGTGGCGGGCCTCGTCGACGACCTGTGTCGCGGCGTAGAACTTGGCGTCGAGTTGCGGCACCGTGCTGACGATCTTCGAGGTGCACACCAGCGCGCCCTGCTCTCCGTGCAGGAACTGCGAGAACTGCCACCCGAGCTGTTGACGACGCACCTCGGCGCGCTGGGCCTCGGTCATCATCGGCCAGATGCGCGAGTCGGCGATGGCGATCCCGGCATCGGGAACGCCGACCGGGTTGGTCGGGTCGACGTCGATGCTCCAGTCGATTCGGTCGCTGCCGACCCACTGGTTGCGCGTGCCCTTGTCGTAGAGGCGCAGCAGGTTGTCGCGGCCACCGGTGTAGTCCCAGTCGAACACCGTGGTGGTCGGTGTGGGGACATCCCAGCGGGCGGCGCTGTCCTCGAGGGTCGCCTGCGTCAGCGTGTCGCCGATCGGCGCGTCGGTGGTGATGGTCTCGTCGATGGTCATCGTGCGCTTCCTGTGAGTCGGGCCGGGCCGGCCGTGTGAACTGTGACACTATGTCACACTTATTGTCGCATGCCAAGCGCGGCGTGTATCTTGGTGTCGGTGAGAGCTGCCAGCACCCGTCGCAGGTCCGCGACCAAGGAGCGCCGTGCCGATCGCCGGACCCTGATCCTGCGGACGGTCGAATCCCTACTCGCCGACCGGAGCTTCCGCGATCTCACCGTCGAGGACGTCATGCGACAGGCCGAGCTGCCGAGGACGACCTTCTACCGGTACTTCCCCGACCTCGAGTCGATCCTGCTGCACGGGGTGGCGGAGATCGCCGCCGAACTCGACGAGGCGTCGACGCTCTGGTACGACGCGGTCGGCGACCCCGCCGCCGCGCTCGAACCCGCGGCCACCGGCCTCGTCGAGGTGTACCAGCGACACGGACGCCTGCTGCTCGCGTTCTCCGACGCCGCCGCGATCGCACCGGAGGTCGAGCAGGCATGGCATGCGGCCATCGAGGGGTTCGTCGAGCAGACGACCGATCGGATCCGACACCTGCAACAGTCGGGCCACACCGAGGTGCCCGACCCCCGCGAGATCGCCCGGGCGCTGGTGTGGATGACCGAGCGATACCTCCACGAGACGTACGGCCGCGGATCGGGCACCCCGACCTCGGCGGCCGTCGAGACGATCGTCACGATCTGGCGTCGCACCCTCTTCGACGGTGCGACGCGATGACCATCCATGGGGCGACTCCCCGCCCCCGTGTTCCGAGTCCACAGAAAGCGAACCGACCATGACGTCCCCCCACCCCGGCTACAACACCGAGATCCCCGAGTCGATCACGACGCCCGACCACGTCGACACCCGGATCGGGCGCCTCGACTTCTTCGACGGCCTGCCGACCGAGGAGACCGCCGCCCGACTCCACGACCACCTGGCGTTCATCCGCGGCGTCGAGGCCTTCCTCAACGGTGTCCCGGCCGCGTCGATCGAGGCGATGCGCCGAGGCATGGTCTCCATGGGAGCGACCGCATCCCACCAGTGCGTGATGATGGACCAGCTGCTCGACTCGAACCCGCTGTTCCTCACGGGAAACACCGACACCGTCTACGCGTCGGTGATCCTCGATCTCGAGCACGACGGCCCCACGGTGGTCGAGATCCCGCCCGGCTGCGGCCCCGGGACCGTGAACGACGCCTGGTTCCGATTCGTCGTCGACATGGGCGGGCCGGGCCCCGACCGCGGCCAGGGCGGCAAGTACCTGATCGTCCCGCCCGACCATGAGGGTGAGTTGCCCGACGGGTACTTCACGGTCACCTCGCCCAGCTACACGAACTGGTTGATCCTGCGCGGCTTCATCGTCGACGGTCTGCCCGACGCCGCGGCGGCGATGTTCCGCGACGGCCTGCGCGTCTACCCGCTGTCGAAATCGGACGACCCGCCGGCGATGGAGTTCATCTCGACGCACGGCACGCACTTCAACACCATCCACTCCAACGACGCGACCTTCTACGAGGAACTCCATGCGGTGATCGACCGTGAGCACGTCGGCGTGATCGACCCGGAGATCCGCGGGCTGCTGTCGGCGATCGGGATCCGAAAGGGGCAACCGTTCGCCCCCGACGAGCACATGCAGGGAATCCTGCGCGACGCGGCAGCGGTCGCCAACGCAACGGCGCGCTCGCTGTTCTTCCGGCCACGCGATCCCGACGCCTACATCTACGACGACGGCAGTCACTGGAAGACGGGATTCGTCGGCGGTGACTACCGATGGCTGATCGACGACGGCGCAGGCGGCCGCAACCTCGACGCGCGCACGTACTTCTTCTACATGGCAACCGTCAACACGCCCGCGATGGCGCTGAAGATGGTCGGCGTCGGATCGCAGTACGGCTTCCTCGACGTCGACCGCGACGGCAACTACCTCGACGGGGCGAAGAACTACCGGCTGAACATCCCCGCCGACCCGCCGGCCAAGGACTTCTGGTCGGTCGTCGCCTACGACCCACAGACCCGATCGGAACTGCAGACCGCGCAGCCGTTCCCGAGCAAGAACAGCGAGAAGGACCCGCTCGTGCCCAACGACGACGGTTCGGTCGACCTCTACTTCGGTGCGACTGCACCCGCCGGCAAGGAGTCGAACTGGATCCAGACCGTGCCCGGCAAGGGTTGGTTCGTACTGCTGCGTCTCTACGGCCCGCTCGAGCCGTGGTTCGACCAGACGTGGCGACCGGGTGAGTTCGAGCTGGTCGACTGACCATGTCCGGCCGGCCGCCCCGCTGGGCGATGCGGTCCGCCGGTGAGCTCAGTCGTGCAGCATGTCGAGCAGTTCGCCGACGGTGTGCTGCCCCTCGAGCGGATGGCGCAGGGGGGTGCGATCGATGATCTCGTAGTGGTTGCGGCGCCCGACCTTCTCGCGCCGCAGATAGCCCCCGCGTTCGAGATCGTCGAGGATCCGCTGGACGGCACCCGGCGTGATGCCGACGACGTAGCTGAGATCGCGTTGGCGGAGATCCGGATCGCGGCTCAGGGCCACCATGACGTGCGCGTGGTTGGTCAGGAAGGTCCACGAAGGCAGGTCCGGTTTCGGTTCGATGAGCGTCACCTGGACATCATACGTATTCGAAGACGCATGTTGCCCGGGTACATTTCGAACGAGCCGACGATTGCACCAGGGGTCTGACACCTGGTGCAATCGCGTGGTCGCGTTCAGGACTCCTCGGCGCGCTCGCGGGCAGCGAGTTCGTCCTCGGCTGCCTGCAGATCGTCACGACTCAGGTGGGTCGACGAGGTGGTGCGGTGGGTCGCCCGGAAGAGGAGGTGGGTGCTGGCCGGCAACGTCAGCAACAGCGCCACGGCCACGATCGCCAGCTCCGCGGCACCGGCCGGGCCGACCTCGATCGCCGCACCGATCGCCACCAGCAGGAACGCGATCGGGCTCGCCTTCCCGGCGGCGTGGAACCGCGCGTAGGGGGTGTGGAACGTCAGCAGGCCGATCGACGCCAGCAGGGCCACGAGTGCTCCGAGCACCACGAACACGGCGGACACGGCGTTCATCGGCGACCCGTCGTCTCGATGAAGCGACTGAGTACGACGGTGGCGGTGAACGCCACGATCGCGATGACCACCAGGATGCCGATGTAGAGGGTGTCGCCCGTCTCGGCGACACGCGTCCCGATCGCGCCCATCAGCGCCACGAGCGCAGCATCGAGCGAGATCACGCGATCGGCGAGGCTCGGCCCGCGAACCAACCGGACGCCGGCGAGGACCCCGGCGAGGAGGAAGATCGCGACCGCGATGTCGGCGATCACGTCGGCACCTCCGCTCCGGCGTCGGTGTCGACCGGAAGTGAGCGGCAGGCGAGGTCGGCGAGTCGCTCGACGTGCGCGACGATGGCGTCGGCCTTGTCGGCGTGCAGCAGATGGAGGTAGAAGCGCCCGGTGTCGGCGTCGGTGTCGACCACGGCGGTGCCCGGCGTGACGGTGATCGCGACCACCAGCATCAGCAGGTGCGATCGGCTCTCGACCTGCGTGTCGACGGCGATGATCGCCTCGTCGGTGTAGTCGGTGGGCGTGAGGATCTCCCACGCGACCGACACCATCGACGACACGAGGTCGACGGCGACCAACCACACGAAGTGGAGCAACGGCACCAAGCGGATCCGGCCATGGCCGGGTTGGACCCCGGCAACGAGGGTCACCGCGACCGCCACCACCGTGCCGGCCAGCACGTTGGCCACCGAGATCCCGCCCCACAACGCGCACCACGCGGCCACGAGCAGGGCGAGCGTCACGAGACGACGCGGCATCACCAGTTCCCGGAGGGTGGCGACGACACTCATCCGAGCACCGCCGTCACGTAGGGGGCCCGCGCCAGGAGATCGGCGGCGATCTCCTCGCACATCGGCCACAACACACCGGCGAGCACGGCCACCGCGATCGTCCCGAGGACGGCGACCGTCGCCGCGGTCTGCATGATCCCGACCGACCGTCGACTCGACGCGGGCACCGCCGCCGGCGTCACCTCGCCCCAGAACGCACCGATCCAGATCTTGGTCATCGACAGCAGCGTCAGGATGCTCGCCACCAACGACACCACCACGATCACGTAGTCACCGGCCGCGATCCCGGCGTCGACCAGCGCCAGCTTCGCGACGAACCCCGAGAACGGGGGCAGGCCCGCCAGGCTGAGCGCCGGCAAGGCGAACAGCACGGCGATCACGGGCCTGCTCGTGGCAAGGCCGCCGACCTTGTTGAGTGCGGAGGTGCCCTGGTCGTCCTCGATCAGACCACCCGCGAGGAACATCACCGTCTTGACCGGGATCTGGTGCACGAGGAACAGCACGGCGCCGGCAACGCCGGCGACCGTGAAGATCCCGAGCCCCATGATCATGTAGCCGATCTGGCTGACGACGTGGAACGACAAGATGCGCTTCACGTCGTCCTGCGCGAGCGCTCCGGCGACGCCGATCACCATCGTCAGGCCGGCGATCACGAGCAGCAACGGTCCGAGTTCGTCGAACTCCATCAGCGTGAAGAACCGGATGAGCACGTAGACGCCGATCTTGGTGAGCAACCCCGCGAACACCGCCGTGATCGTGGTCGGCGCCGTCGGATAGCTGTCGGGCAGCCACGAGAACAGCGGGAAGATCGCCGCCTTGGTGCCGAACACCACGAGGAACCACAGCCCGATGCCGACCTGCGTGGCGGCCGGCAGCTCCGGGATGCGTTCGGCGAGCAGGGCCATGTTGACCGTGCCGGTTGCGGCGTACACGATCGCCACGCCGAACAGGAACAGCGTCGAGGCGAACAGGTTGATGACGACGTAGGTCATGCCCGATCGGATCTGTGCTTCTCGACCCTGGTGGGTGAGCAACACGTAGCTGGCCACGAGGATCAGCTCGAAGGCGACGAACAGCGTGAAGAGGTCGCCCGTGAGGATCGACAGGCCGACACCGCCGGCCAGCACGAGGAGGATCGGCGACACGACCGCCGGGTCGGCGCCGGCCGGGGTGCGGCGCTGCCCGATCGCGAACAGCTCGACGACGAGGATCGTGGCGAACGCCACCAGCAGGATGAGGGCGGCGAACAGGTCGGCGACGAGCACGATGCCGAGCTCGGGTGCCCACCCGCCGACGCGCAGCACCACCGTGCCGTCGCGATCGACGGCCACCAGCAGCGCGGCGGCCAACCCGGTGGTGGCGGCCATCGTCGACAACGTGAGCACGTCGCGCACTCCCGAACGGTGGCGGAACGCCAACACCACGGCGGCGGCCAGCAGTGGGAGCACGACGACGAGCCCGACGACCGCGGTCATGGCAGCCTCCCGTCGGGCGACGAAGTGTGATCGTGGTCGTCGGGCTCAGCCCCGGGGTCGCCGTCGGGGCCGTCCTCGCGGTGCTCCTCGATCGCTCGCGTCTCGTCGCTCGCTGCCGCCCGCAGTTCGGCGTAGGCGGCGATGCGGCGGTCCTCGACGTCGTCCTCGACCAGGTCGTCGCCGGTCAGCACCTGTTGGCGCCGGGCGAGGGCGAGCACGTACAGCGTGAGCCCGAACGAGATGACGATCGCGGTGAGCGACAGGGCCTGGGGCAGCGGATTCGCGGTGTCGGGCCGGACGGCCCCGTCGACGATCGGCGGATCGCCGGCCCGCCCACCCGACGCCAGGAGGGCGAGCACCGCGGCGTGGCCGAGCAGCGCGAAGCCGAGCACGATGCGGCTCAACGACCGCGACGTCACCAGGAAGGTCCCGGTCGCGGCGAGGCCGGCAACTGCGACGATCATCGCCACGCTCATGCCGGCCGCCCTGCATCGTGATCGGTGCGCCCGCCGTCGACGGGGCGGCGACCTCGATCGACGAGGGAGGAGGCGTCGAAACCGTCCAGCAGCGCGACGATCAGACCGACGACCACCGCGACCACGCCGAGGTCGAACACGAGCGCCGAGCCGGTCTTGACCTTGCCGAGCAACGGAACGTCCCAGGTGAGCACGACCTGGTCGAGCAGCGGCTCCCCCCACAGCATCGGGGCGATCGCCTCGAGACCGACGATGACCCCACCGACGGCGAGGAACACCGCCGCGTGTCGCGGCTGCTGGAGTCCGGCGATCGTGCGCAGCACGATGACCGCGCCGAGCAACAACCCCGCGGCGAAACCACCGCCGGGTTGGTTGTGTCCGGCGAACAGCACGAAGGCAGCGATCAGGAGCGCGATCGGCGTGATCGCGCGCACGGCGAGACGAACGATCGGCGAGGTCCGTGCGATCATCCGACCGCCTCCGTCTCGGGCACACGGCTGTCGCCGCCGGCCTCGGTGGCGTTCGCTCTGGTACGTCGCTTCCTGGTCAGCGTGAGGATCCCGACCGCCACGGTCATCAGCACGATCACCTCGCCGAGCGTGTCGAGGGCGCGGGTGTCGGTGAGGATCACGTTGACGACGTTGTTGCCCCCGCCCTCGTCGACTGCCGACTCGGCGAGATCGAGGATCGGCGGATCCCCCGACGGGCTCGATGCCGCACCGGCAAGCGCGACGGCCACCGCGGCGCCGATCACCAGCGAGACCGCCACACGACCGACGAACCACAGGCGCGTGGCGGTCGGGAACCGCGTGGCGAGGCGCCCGAGCCCGAGCACGAACCCGACGACGATGACCGTCTCGACCAGGAGTTGGGTCAGCACGAGATCGGGCGCGCCGATCGCGACGAAGAGGCCGGCGACGCTGAACCCGACCGCACCGAGGACGAGTGCAGCACCGAGGCGTGACCCGACGGTGGTGGCGGCGACCGCCGCGGCGACGATCATCAGGACGAGCACCGCCTCGGCGCGATTGTCCCACCAGTAGAGCCGGTCGGTGTCGATCTCGCCGACGAACGGGATCGCGGCAACGCCGAGCACGACCACGGTGGTGGCGAGGTAGAGCGGGAGCGAGCCGTGCTGCACACGCCTGGCGATGCGACGCGCGACCCGTCCGAGCCCATCGATCAGCGCATCGGCGACCGAAGCACCGCGGGCTGCGGGTCCGGACAGGACCACGCGCCGGGCGAGGAGCACTCCGAGCACCGAACCACCCGCCACGACGAGCATCGACGTGATGAAGGCATCCGTGAATCCCGGCCAGCGGTACAGCGAGTAGACCTCGGCCTTCGGCGACACCACCACGGTCGCCGTCCGCACGACGTCGGTCACCCAGCCCAGGGCGACGAATCCCCCGACGGTCGCCAGGCCGAGCACGACCTCGGGCGTCGTCATCGCCGGTCGGACCGGTGCGACCGGCCGGTCGGGCATCGGCTCGGACGAACCGAACATGCCGATCAGCAGTCGCGTGGTGTAGGCGACGGTCAGTACGGAGCCACCGATCACGAGGCCGCCGACCAGCCACAGCTCGGAGCCGGCGAGACCCTGCACCGCCTCGATCGCCGCCTCCTTCGCGGGAAAGCCGAGCGTCGGCGGGATGCCGGCCATCGAGAACCCGCACACCACGGCCACCGCGAACGTGATCGGCATCGAGCGCCGCAGGCCGGACAGCTCGTTGATGTTGCGGGTGCCGGTCCGGACGTCGACCTCACCGACCACCATGAACAGCGCCGCCTTGAACACCGCGTGGGCGACCAGGATCGCCATGGCGGCGAACGTGGCCTTCGGTGTGCCGATCGCGAGCAGCGCGATCAGCAACCCGAGCTGCGACACGGTGCCCCAGGCGAGGATCAGCTTGGCGTCGACGTGGCGGAGTGCGCCGATGGCGCCCCAGATCATCGTCGCCAGGCCGAAGGTGAGCCCGAGCGGCTTCCAGACGTCGGTCTCCTGGAACACGGGCGCGATCACGGCGACGAGGATCACACCGGCCTTCACCATCGTCGCCGAGTGCAGATACGCGCTCACCGGCGTGGGCGCCGCCATCGCGCCGGGCAGCCACACGTGGAACGGCACCTGCGCCGATTTGGTCGCTGCGGCGACCAGGATCAGCACGGCGGCGGCCGTGGCGGTGGAACCGGTGATCGGCGTGATCTCGCTGAGCACGGCGGTGCCGGACGCGTCGACGAAGAGGACGAAGCCCGCGAGCAGCGTGAGTCCACCGGCAGCGGTGATCACGAGCGCTCGCCGCGCTGCGGTGCGGGCCACCGGATCGGTGTTCTTGAAGCCGACGAGCAGGAACGACGTGATCGAGGTCAGTTCCCAGAACATGAAGAGTGTCCACACCGAATCGGCCCAGACCAGACCGACCATCGCACCGGAGAACGCCGTGAGTGTCGATGCGAACCGCCCCATCCCGGCGGCCGTGACCGAGAAGTAGCCGACCGCGTACACACACACGAGCGCACCGATGCCCGCGACGAGGAGCGACAGCAGGGCGCTCGAGGCATCGATTCGGAACAGGACCGACACGTCGAGCCCTGGGACCCAGGCGAACCCGGACTCGACCACGTCGTCGGAACCGACGAGCGTCAACGACCACAGCGCCGTCGCGGCCATCGGGATCGCTGCGACCCACAGTGCATTGCGCCCCAGACGAGCCCCGAACAGGGCGGTCGTCGCGCTGGCGACGACGAACAGCGAGAGCAGGAACCAGATCAACAGACCCGCAGGATAGAGGTCGAATTATCTGCACTCCAACATTGACCTTTTGAAAAAGGTGTTTTAAGATCTATCCATGCCCTCCACCGACACCACCCATCGGGTTCGCAACCGGGTCAGCAACCAGGTTCGGCGCCGTCGCACTGACCGCCGGGCACTGCTCACCGCTCACGACGAACGAGTGCTCGCCAGGTCGATCGAAGCGGGGCGAGCGGCTGCGGAACGCATCGAGGCCGGAACGGCGGCGCCCGGGGACGCCGATCTGGTGGCCGACGCCGCCGAATCACGACTCCACTTCATCGAGGCGAACGTTCGGCTCGTACAGAGCATCGCCAACAAGTTCAGTGTCCCCGTGCACCTCGACCGCGACGACATCGTCCAGGACGGCATGATCGGCCTGGAGAAGGCGGTCGAGAAGTTCGACTGGCGCCGCGGCTACAAGTTCTCGACCTACGCGACGTGGTGGATCCGCCAGTCGATCCAACGTGGTCTCGAGGCATCGGCCACCACGATTCGCATCCCGGGCCACCGCAGCCGTGAGCTCCGAACCGCCCTCGCCGAGACCGCCGCGGGTGGTCGGCTGACCGACGAACTCGCCATGATCGACATGCTCAGCCAGCTCGAATCGATGGATCGACCGCTGGGCGACGGCCCCGACACGCTGGGCGCGATGGTCCCCTGCGACGACGATCGACCCGACGAGACCGCCGAGCGGAACGTCCAGCGCGAACAGATCGACGCGCTCCTCGACCACCTCGACGAGACGAGCCGATTCGCCGTCGCCGCCCGATTCGGGCTGCGCGGCCACGAACCCGCGACCTTTGCGATCATCGCCGACGAACTCGGCGTCACGCCACAGGCCGTGCGACGCCGAGTCGAGCGGGCCATCGCCAAGCTGCGCACCCACGCAGCGCCGATCGCTGCCTGACCCGTCGCCGTCAGCCCGCCGATCGCGTCGATGTCGCGCCGTCCACAGGATTCCGACCCCCACGGCAACGAGACGATCATCGTCCAGGACCGCCGGGAGAACCGGCTGCCGTTCTCGCGCGGCATCATGGCGACGAGCCTGCTGGCGACCGGGGTCCCGACGGAGGAGGCCTACCGCCTCTCGTCGACGATCCAGCGTCACCTCCTCGCTCGCGGCCAGCGCGAGATCGACGCCGAGTCACTGGTGCGATTCACGCACGAGACCCTGACCACCGAGGCAGGCGACCCGGACATCGCCGTCCGGTGGACGGCGTGGCGCAGAGCGAAGCGTTCCGGGCGGCCGATCGTCATCGTGCTCGGCGGTGCGCCCGGCACGGGCAAGAGCACGCTGGCAACTCAGCTCGCGGTCCGGCTCGACATCACCCGAGTGGTGACCACCGATGCGATTCGTGACGTGCTGCGGACCGTCGTCCCGGTCAACGTGCTGCCGGAACTCCACGAGTCGACCTTCGAGGTCGTCGCCCCCGACACCGTCGACCCGTTCGCCGGGTTCCTCCGCCAGTGCACTGCCGTGGGCGCCGCTGCGGTCGCGGTCGCGGACCGCTTGGCCGACGAGCACCGCTCGGTGATCGTGGAGGGCGTCCACGCCCTCCCGGGCGCCGTCACGAACGCGCTCGCGGAACACCCGGCGAAGCCCGTGGTGATCGAACGATTGATCATCCAGACTGGAGCCGACGAACACGCCGAGCTCCTCCGCCGACGCGAGTCGAGCGAACCACACCGAGGGGGACAGCGGCACCTCGCACGTCTCGACCACATCCGACTGATCCAGGACCACCTCATGCAACAGGCAGAACGGGCCGGCATCACTGCGATGGACGGCGGCGAGGCGAGTGATCTGACGCAGGACATCGTCGACGAGATCGTGCAACGCCTCGACGAGCCGGCCGGGTCCGCATGATCCCGGCGGCCCCGCCGGCGGCGGTGATCGAATCCCACGAGCTGATCGTCCTCGACGTGCACGGCGTGGTGCTCAACAACCCGTTGCCGTTCTTCCTCGCCGAACTGGGCGACCGCTCCGGTGTGGGCGCCAGCCGGTTCAAGCGGCAGTGGCGGTCGAGGTGGCGCATCCCGTTCTGGGAGGGCCGGATCACCGAGGCCGAGATGTGGGCGGGCATCGCTCCCGATCTCGATGCCCGCTGCCTGAAGGCCGATCTCGAACAGCGCTATCGGCCCGGGCCGTGGTTCGACTGGGCCGCCGCCCACGACGGGCCCATCTGGTTGCTGTCGAACCACCGGAGCGACTGGCTGTTGCCGCGACTCGAACGCTTCGGGGTGGCCGACCGCTTCGAGCGGGTGCTGGTGTCCGACGCGCTGGGCGCCGCCAAGCCCTCGCCGAAGGCGTTCGCTGCGCTGGTCGATCGACCGTCGCTGGCCTACTTCGACGACTCGCACCGCAACGTCGAGGCGGCACGTGCACTCGGTGTCACCGCCCACGTGGTCGGAGCGCCGGTGTGACCGGTTGGCCCGACCCGGCGGCTCAGCGGCCGACGACCTCGTTGCGCAGCGGCTGATCCCGTACGAACCGGGCGAGGTTGTCGAGGAAGATCTCGGTGACACGCCGGGATGTGCCGTCGCTCGAGGCCGAGTTGTGCGGTGAGATGATCACGTTCGGCAGATCCCAGAGTGGATCGTCCGCCGGCAAGGGCTCCGGATCGAAGACGTCGAGACCGGCACCACCGAGCCGACCCGCTGCGAGGGCATCGGTGAGTGCCATCTGGTCGACGAGCTCGCCGCGTCCGACGTTGACGAACACCGCATGCGGCTGCATCGCCGCGATCACCTCCGCACCGAACAGTCCGCGGGTGTCGGGCGTCAGGGGAAGTGCGGCCACCACGGCATCTGCATCCCGGATCGCCTCGGCGAGTTCGGTGAGGGGACGGACCGGGCACGGCTCGTCGCCGCGAGCCGCGCGACGCACCACGACCGGGTCCATGCGAAACGCCGTTGCGAGCCGGACGACCTCCTGCCCGATCGGGCCGTAGCCGACGACCACCACCCGTTGACCGTCGAGCTCACGGAACGGTGCCGGCGACCACTCGTGTCTCGCCTGCGCCCGCAACCACGCCGGCAGCCCCCGGCCGAGCGCCAGCAGGTAGAGCATGACGGTGCCGGCGATCGGAGATGCGCTCGCCCCCGACGACGTCGTGACCCGGACGCCGCGATCGAGGAACATCGAGAAGACGGGGCTGTCGACCCCGGCCGACATCGAGTGCAGCCACTGCAGGTTCGGCGCGCCGAGCGCGATCTTCATGAACGGTGCCGTCCGCTCGGGCCAGACGTCGTTCGAGAAGAACGCGACCGTGATGCGCCCGATGTCCTCGGCCGACACCTCCTCGCCGCGTCGCAGTGCCACGACCTCGAGATCCGGAGCCGCGTTCGCGATCCGCTCGGCGCTGGCGTGGAGGAACGTGTCGGTACAGAACAGTGCCACGCCGTCCAGTCTCCTCCAGCGAGCAATTGCAGCAGGGGTCAGACCCCTGCTGCAATCGATCAGGCGGTGAGTTCCGCGACGAACTCGGCGAACACGTCGGCGTAGCGCATCGCATCGGCCTCGGTGTGCATCACCGAGATCAGCCACTGCTCGTCGAGGCCCGGCGGCAGCAGGATGCCGCGGTTGATGCCGTGCATCCACTGGGCGAACGCCAGGTCGAAGTCGGTGGCCTTGTAGTCGCGGTAGTTGCGCACCGGATCGACCGACCACGTGATGCAGCCCTTGGCGCCGAACTCGACGGTGTGCGCAGGCAGCCCGGCGTCGTCGATGATCTTCTGGCAGGCCTCGACCAGACGGTGGTTGAGCGCGATCGCGTGGTCGATCGCCTCGGGCGTGCACGCCTCGGTGAGCGTCGCCTTGGCGGCAGCCATCACGAGCGGGTTGCCGTTGTACGTGCCGAGGTGCAACACCTCACCGGTGGCGATCAGCTCCATGTACTCGGCCTTGCCGCCGAACGCGCCAACCGGGAAACCGCCGCCGATCGACTTGGCGAGCGTGATCAGGTCAGGGGTGACCCCGAGCTTCTTGGTCGCTCCGCCGACGCCGGCGGTGATGCCGGTCTTGACCTCGTCGAAGATCAGCAGGGTCCCGTACTTGGTGCAGATCTCACGGACCGCTTCGAGATAGCCGGGGTCGGGCAGGCAGATGCCGATGTTCTCCATCACCGGCTCGACGATGAAGCAGGCGACCTCGCGGCTCGCGAGCGCCCGCTCCAGGGCGGGTGCGTCGTTGTACGGGATCACGATGACGTCGTCGATCGTGCCCTGCGGGATGCCACCCGACTGCGGGACCGAGTACGGGGCGTCGGCGGGACCGGCATCGGCGATGGCCGGCTTGTTCGAGATCATCACCTCGTCGTGGTGGCCGTGGTAGCCGCCCTCGACCTTGACGAGCTTCTCGCGCTTGGTGACGCCGCGGGCCAGTCGGATCGCATCCATCGTGGCCTCGGTGCCCGAGTTGGTCGGCCGCCACATCGGGAAGCCGTAGCGCTGGCCGAGCAGTTCGGCGACCTCGGCGTCGAGCTCGCACGGCGTGACGTAGAGCGTGCCGTCGGAGAGCTGCGCCTCGACCGCCTTGCGGACCGCCGGGTGCATGTGTCCGGCGAACAGCGCGCCGAATCCCATGTCGTAGTCGACGTACTCGTTGTCGTCGACGTCGACCATCCGCGACCCCGCTGCGTGCTTGACGACGATCGGATGCGGGTCGTAGGCCTGGAAGCTCGACGGGACTCCGGCGGGGAGGACCTTGCGGGCGCGCTCGGTGGCGACCTGGGATCCCATGGTTCGTTCTGCGTAGATCGCGAGCTCGCGCTCGGTGATCGCTTTCGCCCTGGCGACGAGCTCTGACGTGGTGGTCGAGTCGGTCACGGACATGAGGTATCGGCTCCTGATTGGATTGCGGCCGACGGAGTGTCGCGCCGCCTCCATCGTATGCCGTTCCCCGTTCGGCGCGCTCCCGACCCTCGACGCTGCTCCGTCGAGGCGCCGCTGCGGCTTCGTCGGTGATGTCCTCCGGAGGTCACAATGTGGACGTCCGCCCGCTGTCAGGAGACCCCGATGAAGACCGCCGCCACCGAGATGCTCGACATCGAGTTCCCGATCTTCGCCTTCAGCCACTGTCGCGATGTCGTGGCTGCCGTGTCGAAGGCGGGTGGACTCGGCGTACTGGGCGCCGTCGCCCACTCGCCCGAGCAGCTCGAGATCGATCTGAAGTGGATCGAGGACGAGATCGGTGACCGCCCCTACGGCGTCGACCTCATCGTGCCCGCCAAGTACGCCGGCGACGAGGGCGGCGGCTACACGCTCGACGACATCCGGGCACTGATCCCCGACACGCACCGTGAGTTCGTCGACGACATCCTGCGCCGGTACGACGTGCCGGAGTTCCCGCCCGACGAGGAGCGGTCGAGCGGCCGTTCGACCGGCGGACACGGTGGTGTCGCCCCGTTCAGCGCCGCGGCGGCCGGACCCCAGCTGGAGATCTCGCTGGCCCACAAGACCGCGTTCGTGGCGAACGCGCTCGGACCGCCCCCGCAGTTCCTGATCGACCGCGTCAAGGAGGAGGGCCGCCTCATCGGTGCCCTCGCCGGGAGACCGGTGCACGCCGAGCGCCACCAGGCGGCGGGGGTCGACATCATCATCGCCCAGGGGTCCGAAGCGGGCGGTCACACCGGCGAGATCGGCTCGATGGTGCTGATCCCCGAGATCGTCGATGCGGTCGACATCCCGGTGCTCGGCGCCGGCGGTATCGGGCGCGGACGCCAGATGGCGGCGGCGATGGCGCTCGGCGCGCAGGGCGTGTGGTGCGGGTCGGTGTGGCTGACCACCGACGAGGCCGAGACGCACCCCGTGGTGAAGCAGAAGTTCCTCGCGGCGACGTCGGCCGACACGATCCGCTCACGATCGCTCACCGGCAAGCATGCGCGCATGCTCAAGTCAGCGTGGACCGAGGAATGGGATCGACCGGACACCCCGGACCCACTGGGCATGCCGCTGCAACCGATCCTCACCAACGAGGCGCAGGCCCGGATCAACCGCGCGGCCTACACCCACGGCTCCGGTGCCGAGAAGCTCGCCAACTACTTCGTCGGCCAGATCGTCGGCACGATGAACCAGCCGAAGTCGGCCGGCCAGGTGGTGATGGACATGGTCACCGAGTTCATCGATGCCGTCGAGTCCCTCGCCAAGCAGCTCGAGTACTGACCGCACCTCCACGCCCACCCCCACGCCCACCACGATCCCCGTTTGCGTTGCATTCCGGGTGGGATGGCCCAACCGAATCTGTGCGCAAACGACTACTTGGGAGCGAAGCGGGTGCCGGCGTCGAGGCGGATCGTGTCGCCGTTGAGCATCGGGTTCTCGATGATGGCGATCGCGAGGCGCGCGTACTCGTCGGGCCGGCCGAGCCGCTTGGGGAACGCGGCATCCTTGGTCAGGTTGGCGGCACGTTCCTCGGTGACGCCGGCGGTGAGGCCGGTGGCGAACAAGCTGGGCGCGATCGTGTTGACCCGGATGCCGAGCGAACCGAGATCGCGCGCCATCGTCAAGGTCATCCCGGCGATGCCCGCCTTCGCGGCGGTGTACGCGACCTGACCGATCTGGCCCTCGAATGCCGCGATCGACGAGGTGTTGATCAGCACACCGCGCTCGCCGTCGTCGTTCGGTTCGCCCTCGGCCATGTGCGCCGCGCACAGACGGTTGGTGTTGAACGTGCCGATCAGGTTGAGGTCGATCACGGCGCGGAAGTCGTCGAGATCGAACGGGCCGTTGCGACCCAGCGTCCGACCGGCCTTGCCGCCCCCGGCGGTGTTGACGGCGACGTGCAGTCCGCCGAGGGCGGCCACGGCCTCGTCGATCACGACGGCGATCCCGTCGAAGTCCAGCACGTTCGTCGGATGCCAGGTGCCACCGAGCGCGGCGGCGACCTCCGCGCCGGCGGACTCCTCCCGGTCGAGGATCGCCACCGAGCCCCCTCCGGCAGCGATCCGTTCCGCGGTCGCTCGAGCGAACCCCGACGCTCCCCCGATGATGATCGCCTTCACTCCCTGGATCTCCATGTCGCTGCCCTTCTCGTTGTCGCCCATCCGAACCGATTCGGTCAGGGCGAATCGACCGTACCGAGCGGCCAGATCGCGATCCGCACCGGAAGCTCCTCCTGCGAGCTCAGCGTTCGTAGCCGGGGGCGGGTTCGCTGAGCTTGAAGGTGACGCCCTGGTCGTCTTCGCAGATCGCCTCTCGGCCTGAGTCCCAGGCGTTGATCGCGATGATGGTGCCGCCGGCGACCCGAACCCGTTCGACGGCATCGTCGAAGTCGCGCACGGTGAACCACATGTCGATCTGGCCGGGCTCGGTGTTCCCGAAGGGGTTCTCGGTGGCCCGGAGACCGATCGGCATCTCGGTGTTGGTGACGTGTCGACCGCCGTTGTCCTGCGGCACCGTCTCCCAGCCGAGCACGGCACCGTAGAACGCCGCACCGCGCTCGACATCCCCAGTGGTCAGCGTCATGTAGTACGGCTCTGACGGTGCTCGCCGGGCCGCGATCTCCTCGGCGTCGTACACCGGGGTGCCGACGTTCCAGCGGTGGCCGAAGGGGTCGACGATCCAGGCACTCCGCGAGCCGTGAGCCTCTTCGATCGGGCGCTGGACCGTGGCTCCGCCACGCTCGGCACGCTCGACGAACTGCTCGACAGCCGCAACCTGGATCACGATGCTCACCGACGTCCGTGAGCCGTCGAGGGTCGGCGCCACCACGCCGAGCTGCGGGGCTTCATCGCTGAGGTAGAACACGGCGCCGGCGACGTCGAGTTCGGCATGGCCGACACGACCCTCCCACGGAATCACGTTGCTGACCCCGGCACCGAAGTACTCGCGGTACCAGTCGATCGCTGCGGCGGCGTCGTGCACACAGACGTACGGGGTGATGACCTGGGCCATGGTGGCGTTCCTCTCGGTTCGGGAGTCGGCGGTGATCGTTGTCTTCGTCGTGTCGGTCGAGGTCGCAGCACGGGACGAGAGCCCGATCGTGACCCGGTCGGGTGTGGCACCGAGGGCTCGTTGCACCCGCGCACGCAGGCGAGCGGCGAAGACCGGGTCGACGACGTCGTCGGTGATCGCCGTGAGCTGGTCGAAGGGGTCGCTCCGCTCGGTCATGTCACACCTCCTTGCTGTCGTTCGTACACCGTTCGGAACCGCCGTCGGGCTCGAACCAGCAGGGTCTCGGTCGCCTCGACGGTGCGACCGAGGTGCGCGGCGACCTCGGGGACGGGCAGACCGTCGAAGTAGCGCAGGGCCAACGCCGATCGGTGGTGCGGGCCGAGCTCCGCCATCACGTCGCCGACGAGGTGCTGGTCGAGAACCGCATCCCACACGTCGTCGGCCTCGACGGTCAGGTCGCGGGCGGGGTCATCGTCGTCGAGTCGATCGGTGCGGGGACGTCGGGCGGCACGCCGCCACTCGTCGAGCAGCTTGTGGCGGGCGATGCCGATCAACCAGGCGACCGTGACCTCCTCGACACCTCCTCGGCGGATCTGACCCACAGCGGCGAGGAACGTCTCGGCGGTGAGATCCTCGGCGACGGCACGCCCACCGCACCGCGACCGCAGGTACGCGAACACGTCGGCGACGGCACCGTCGTAGATCTCCAGCAGCGCTGCGCCGTGATCGATCGTCGGTTGCGGCGTCCCCATCACCCACATCATCGTCCCGAGCCTCCGAACTCCGACACCCCCCTCGCTCCGCCACCCCCGTTTGCGCGCAGATCCGGGTGGGACGGGTCACCCGAACCCCGACACAAACGCATCCGCCCCCCGCCACCCCCGTTTGCGCGCAGATCCGGGTAGGACGGGTCACCCAAACCTCGACACAAACGCAGGTTGACGGGGTGGATGGGGCGGGGGTCACAGGGCTCGACCGTGCTTTTCTGCGCGTCTTCCGGCAGCGTGGGGCAGGTGACCACCGAACGAGTCGACATCGCCGTGATCGGCGCCGGCCCCGCGGGGGCGGCGACCGCGATCCGAGCGGCCCGAGCCGGGGCCCGCGTCGTGGTGTTCGAGAAGGGCGCGCACGGCCGCGACAAGGTCTGTGGCGACGGGCTCACCCCCCGAGCGGTCGGCGCGCTCGACGAACTCAAGATCCCGCTCGACGACGCCCACTACATCAAGGGCCTGCGCATGATCGCCGGCAAGCAGGTGCGCGAGCTCGACTGGCCCACCACCGATCGCTTCCCGAACCACGGTGCGGTCTGGCCACGTCGTCGGCTCGACACGGCGCTGATGGACGCCGCCGAGGAGGCCGGCGCCGAACTCGTCTACGAGACCGAGGCGGCCCCGGTCGTCGACAACGGCCGCGTCACCGGCGTCTCCGCCGACGGCCGAACCGTCGAGGCCGGCCTGACGGTGGTCGCAGCCGGCGCACAAGGTGCGGTCGCCCGGATGCTCGGGGCCGAACGCGTCCCCGACGAGCCGTTCGGGCTCGCGATCCGCACGTATGCCGCCACGCCGCGCCACACCGACGTGCACCTCGAGGCGTGCCTGTCGCTGAAGGACGAACACGGCACGGCGATCCCCGGCTACGGGTGGATGTTCCCTGCCGGCGACGGCACCGTCAACATCGGCGTCGGCGCTCTGTCGACCATGAAGGGGTTCAAGAAGCTCAACCTCAACACCCTCCTCGAGGCCTACCGGCACCTGGTCCAGGACGCATGGGACCTCGGCCCCAACCTCGAGCGGCCGCGCGCGTGGCGCCTCCCGATGTCGGCCAAACGACGACACGGACCGGGGTGGGTCGCCATCGGCGACGCCGCCGGCTTCGTCAACCCGATGAACGGTGAGGGCATCGACTACGGCCTCGAGTCGGGGATGCTCGCGGCCGATCTCTTCATCGACGATCCGGCCACCGCCCCCGAGCGGTACGACCAGCTCGTCGGCGAACGCTTCGACGCCTTCCTGCGCACCGGTCGTCGCTTCTCGTTCCTGATCGGTCACCCGTGGATCCTCAAGCCAGGTCTGCGGCTCTCGGTCAGCACGGACGCGATCGCCAACATCACGCTCGCGGTGATGGGCAACCTGGTCGACAACGCCACGCCCGGCGCCGCCGGCCGGGTGATGACGCTCGCCGACAAGACCCTCGGCCTCGCCGATCCGATCCTGCGCAAGACCCGCGCCGCCGCCTGACCACACCCTGCGACGTTCCGCGTCAGCAACGACGTGCGATTCGCAGCTGTCTGCCGACGCTGTCCACGAGCGATGACAGGTTCGACGTTCAGCGTCAGCAACTACTCGTGAATCGCAGACTCGTGCTGACGCTGAGCGCTCGGGGGCACCGTGATCCGGGTCAGCGACCGAGCGCCGCGAGCACGGGTGCGAACTCGTCGAGCGCTCGCACCGCGAAGTAGTTGATGCCCCAACGTTCGTTGCAGGTGATCATGTGGTTCATGACCTGGTCGACCGTGCCGACCAACAGGTACGGCGTCTCTGCGGCATCGTCCATCGTGAGCCCGTCGACGCGCTCGCAGATCTTCGCAAGCGCCCCGTCGCGGTCGTCGGTGAGCTGGACCACCTGCACCAGCGCGTTGATTTCGAGATCGTCATACCGGTCACCGGCGCCTTCTCGAACCTGGCGGAGTTGGTCCTCCAGGCGGCTGCTGCGCCAGTCGACGTCGTGACGGTGCCCGTCGGCGTGCGTCCGTCCGAGGCCCTGCAGCCCGATGATGTCGGCGTGAGCGCCGGCATGGCCGAGCAACGACCTCCCGTTGCCGCCGACGAGGATGGGGAGGTGATCCTGGGTGGATCGACGGACCCGCGCCCCGGCGATCCGGTAGTGCTCGCCGGTGTGATCGACCGTGTCCCCGTCCAGCAACGCTCGGAGCAGCTCGACGCTCTCGCGCAGTCGCTGCTTGCGAATCGCCGCGTTCGACCGCTCGATCCCGGTGGCTGCATACTCCTGCGGGGTGTGCCCTGCGCCGAGACCGAGCTCGAAACGACCGTTCGAGATCGCATCGATGGTGGCGACCTCCCAGGCCAGCTGCACCGGGTTGCGCATGTCGTTGTTGAGCACGAGTGTGCCCAGACGAATCGTGCTCGTGGCGGCGGCGATCGCCGCCAGCGCGGGCATCGGCGCCGTCTCCGTGCCGACATGGTCGGCGGCCAGCACGATGTCGAAACCGAGCTGTTCGGCTCGTCGGGCGACATCGACCGGCGACTCGTCCACCCGCCCGGAGAGTTGGTGACCGATGCGAAGGGGTCTCGTCACGATGTCCGCTCAGTCGATGTCCTGGTGCGAGAGGCGCCACGACGCGAGGGCGAGCGCCGCGCCGGCGACCACGACCGGCACGAGCACGCCCGTGACGATCGAGTAGTCGGCCAGGTCGAGATCGGCGCCGGTGCGCTCGACGAGGATCGACCGCGTGTAGGCGCGCATCGCCACCCGGGCGACACCGGGTCCCGCCTGGGCGATGAACCCCTCCCAGATCAGGATGTAGGCGAGTCCCCAGACGATGAAGCGCTTCAACCAGACACCGAACAGCGTGAAGACGCTGACGTAGACGACCAGGCCGACCGCCGTCGCCAGCACGGTTGCCCCGACGATCCCGTTGCCCGCTCCGGTCAGCACCGCGGCGGCCACGATCGAGACGAAGGTGATCGGCGCCACGAGTGTGGCGGCCGCGAGCGCCGCTCCGACGACGATCGGCCACCGGTCCATCGGTCGCAGCCACAGGTAGACGAGCGTCTTGTCCTCGCGCAGATCACCGATCGCCGCCCCGGCGAACACCAGCGACACGATCGGCAGCACCAGCCCGAGGCCGACGCCGGCAACGAGTCGCACCGCGTCGTCGAGCGACGGATCGGAGCTCCCGAGCGCCCATCCCGACAGGGGTGCGACGAGTGCGAGCAACGTCAAGCCGATGATGCGGCCGCGGCTGGTCAGCTGGCGCAACACGATCCGGTACGAGAGAGCGATCGCCGTGCCGGCGGCTACGTGACGGGCCGGACGGTCCCGCGAGAGCGTGCTCGGCTCCGTCATCGTCCCTCCACCAGGTAGCGGAACACCGATTCGAGGTCGTCGTCGAGCGGGCTGACCTCGGTGAGCCGGACGCCGAGCTCGACGCTGATGGCAGCGACCTGCCGACCGAACGCGTCGACGTCGAGGGTGTCGACCATCACGTTGCGGTCGTCGATCGAGAGCCCGCTCACCAGGCCCCGCTCGACCAGGGCGGTGGCGAGGCGTCGCGGGTCGGAGGCGCCGACGCGGATCCGGTGCGCGCGGTCGTCCATCAGCTCGCGCAGGTCGCGGTAGTCGCCGCTCGCCACCAGCCGTCCCTGCGCGATCACCAACACCCGCGACCCCAGCTTCGCGACCTCGTCGAGCACGTGACTCGACACGAGCACGCACCGACCCTCGTCGCCCAGCCGGTGGAACAACTCGATCATGTGACGACGCTGTACCGGGTCGAGCCCGGTGAGCGGCTCGTCGAGGATCAGCACCTCCGGGTCGTTGACGAGGGCCGCCGCCACCTTGACCCGCTGGCGCATGCCCTTGGAGAACTGGCCGACCGGTTTGGGGCCGACGTCGGCGAGGTCGACCGCCGTCAGCGCATCGGTCGCCGCCCGCTCCGGGTTCGGCACGTCGTGGGTTCGTGCGGCGAACTCGAGGAACGACGCGGCGCTGAGGTGATCGAACAGCGCGTCCTGCTGCGGCACCAGCGACACGCGGCCGCGCACGTCGCGATCGTGCCGCGGGTCGAAACCCAACACGTCGACGGCGCCGCGCGAGGGCGGCGTCAGCCCGCACAGCATGCGGAAGAGCGTCGACTTGCCCGCCCCGTTGGGGCCGAGCAGCGCGGTGACCCCGTCGTCGATCGCGAACGTGACGTCGCTGACCGCGACCACCGAGCCGAAGAACTTGGACACCTGGTTGACCGCGATCATCCCCCGCACCGGCGCAGGCCGGGCGCCGGCGGGCACCGGCGTGCCGGGGACCGGAGGTGGAAGGGCCGCCGACGGTGGTGGCAGCTCACTCATCGGGCGATCACCAGCTTCGAGTAGCGCCACCACACGACGGCGATCCCGCCGAGCGTCCACACGGCGTTGCTGAGCAGCACGCTCCACGTCGACAGTTCCGGGAAGTTGCCCGGTTGATCGAAGATCCGGAAGACCAGCTCGAACGGCACGGACGAGATGTCGATCAGCCGCCACGACGGCGACAGCTCGGCGCCGTCGACAAGCGCTGTGGCGAGGATCGGCGAGGCGAGCACGAGCAGCACGATGCCGATCGCCGCGAAGGCTCGGCGGTCGGTGAGGCTCGACGCGGCCATCGACACGGCCGCCAACGCGGCGGAGATCGCAGCGCCGGACAGCACGATCCGGAAGAGTGTGAGCAGCCACCCGTCGAGGCCGTCGGGGCCGGCGCCCTCGACCGTGTAGCCGATCAGGAGCAACACCGGCGGCCCCAGTGTGACGAGGCCGAGCGTGCTGATCACGGCGATGGCCTTCGCAGTGAGGTAGGTGCGCCGATCGAGCGGGGTCGACAGGTACATCGCCAGCATCCCGTTGCGTCGATCGGACACGAGCACCTCGGGTGCGACCAGCGCCGAGAACAGCACGATCGCCAGGATGATGAAGCCGTAGTAGCCGGGGTAGTCGGCGACCTCCTCGGGATCGAGGATGTCGCCGGGAATCAGCACCGCGATCCCGACGAACACGACCGCCGGCAGGTAGGCGATCACGACCGCGATCACCGGGAAGATCTTGGTGCGCGCCGGTCGCCCGAGGCCGAGTGTCGCCCGGATGCTCTCCCAGCTGACCGAGCGGATCGCGCCGGCCACGCCGGACCGGCGACCCTCGTACCGCTGGAAGCCCCGCTCGACGATCTGCGCGTCACCGCGGCCGTTCATTCCGCGCCTCGCTCGTGCGGATCCCCGACGGCCGGGCCCGCGAAGATGTCGTCGAGCGTGCGGCGGTGCTGGCCGAGCCGCCGAATGCGCGCACCGCTCCGCGCCACCGATCGAGCCGCGAGATCGAAGAGTTCGTCGTCGGGCAGGCCGATCACCGACAGCACCGGCCCGGAACGCCGGACGCCTGCGCCCCCTGCCACCAGCAGGGCGGCGACCTCGTCGATCGACGTCGGACGATCGGCCACCTCCACCAGCTCCAGCTCGATGCCCCCCGAAGCGCCGGCGAGCTCGGTCATCGATCCCTGCGCCACGAGGCGTCCCTCGGCGAGCGCCACGACATGGTCACACACCCGCTCGACCTCCTCGAGGACGTGCGAGGAGAGCATGACGTCGATCCCGAAGTCGCGGTTGACCTGCACGATGATGTTCAGCATCTCGTCGCGCTGCACGGGATCGAGGCCATCGGTCGGTTCGTCGAGCACGATCAAACGAGGGTCGGCAGCGATCGCCTGGGCCAACTTCACGCGCTGGCGTTGGCCCGTCGACATCGTGCCGAGCGCCCGGAACCGCTCCTCGCCGAGGCCGACCAGGTACAGCGAATCGCTGGCCCGGCTCCGCGCCTCGTCTCGCGGCAGCCCCTTCACCTCGGCGAGATGCCTCACGAAGTCGTAGGCACGCAGATCGTCGGGGAACACGTTGCGTTCGGGGCCGTAGCCGATCAACGCGCGCAGCTCCGGCCCGTTCGAGTCGGGGTCGAGGCCGAGCACCGAGATCGATCCTGCGGTCGGCTTCAACAGGCCGAGGACCAGCGAGATCAGCGTGGTCTTCCCGGCGCCGTTGGCGCCCACCAGCCCCGTGACGCCACTCGGGATCGACACGTCGAGCACGTCGAGGGCCCGGGTGGACGGGAACTGCATCACGAGGCCCTGTGTCTCGATGATCGCCGTCACGATCGTCGAGTCTCGCAGCTCGCGACGGGTTCCCGTGCGGCATCGCCTGATCGCTCGTGGTTAGCGTCGGGTCATGAGCGTCGTTCATCTTCCTGCCGCCGCCCCTGTCGACGAGATCCACGACGTGCTGCGACGCGACGGGGCGCTGATCGTCGACGATCTCGCCGACGTGGAACTGATCGACCGGATCATGTCCGAGATGGAACCGTGGATCGAGGCAACGCCGCCCGGCAGCGACGACTTCTCCGGTCGCTCCACCCGACGGACCGGAGCGCTGATCGCCCGTTCGCCGTCGAGCCACGAACTGATCCAGCATCCGACGATCCTGGACGTGACAGCCAAGCTCCTCGACCGGGCGCAGAGCTACCAGCTCCATCTCACGCAGGTGATCGCGATCGGTCCGGACTCGCCCGGCCAGTCGATCCACCGCGACCAGTGGGCGTTCGACTTCTTCGAGTTCCCGAGCGACTACCACGTGCAGTGCAACACGATCTGGGCGATGACCGACTTCACCGAAGCGAACGGCGCTACCCGACTGATGCCCGGCAGCCAGGACCTGCCGAACAGCTTCGAGCACACGATCGCCGAGACCGTTCCCGCCGAGATGTCGAAGGGCTCGTGCCTGCTCTACACGGGCAAGGTGTACCACGGTGGCGGCGCGAACACGTCGGACGAGACACGGGTCGGACTGAACATCACCTACGACGTCGGGTGGCTGCGCCAGGAGGAGAACCAGTACCTGTCGGTCCCCCGGGAGATCGCCGAGACGCTGCCCGACGAGCTGCTCCGGCTGATGGGCTACCGGATCGGTGCGTACGCCCTCGGGTACATCGATGACGTGCGCGATCCGATCGAGGCGATTCGCGGGGCGAGCGGATCGATGTCGTTCGGCACGGTGACGCACTGACCGCGTCGAGCCGCGCGGGATTCGTCAGGCTGCGATCAGGTCGGCGGCGGTGAAGCCGGTCGAGAACCGGACGCACCACACGACGACGGTGTCGTAGACGGAGAGGTCGACGTCGGGCGGGATCTCGTAGTTCTGGTCGCCGATGTTGCCCCTGAGTTCGCCGAGATCGACGAAGTCGTCGTCGAAGGTGCCCTGGTCGGCCATGGCGTCACTGTTGACCAGGTACACGTTGAGATCGGGGCCGTTGTCGGTCGAGAAGTCCTCGAAGCGGAGGAACCGCTGCTCGCTGCCGTCGTTCAGCACGAGCGCCGTGCCCGCTCCCGAGTACCGGCCGAGCGGGATGAACGACCCCTCTGCCAGCGTGACGACCTGCGGCGTGGGTGGAGCGGTGTCGGCCGGCGGCGTGCTCGCGGGGGGAACGGTCACCGGCGGCGCGCTCGCCGACGGCACCGTGGCCGTCGCTTCGTCGGCCGGGTCGTCCGGGATGACGTCGGCGGCGACGACACCGGAGTCGAACACCGGGCCGGCGTCATCGACCTCGTCGTCGATGAAGAGCGTGTGGACGCCGAAGAATCCGAACGCGACGTACGCGGCGCCGGCGATGACGACCAGCGTCACCGGCAGCACGATCTTCAGGTGGGTGCGAATCCAACTCATGCCGGCAACCTAGGTACCGGTTTGCGTCGCCGGACGCGGGAATCCGATCGTTCCCGATCCGTTCACCGATCGGCAAGAACTGCTGTGAGGCCGGGGGTCCGACCGTTACGCCGGGGGTCTGACCCCTGGCGTAACGGCTCAGGCGTCGACGAGGTCCTTGTCGCGTTGTTCCTGCTCGCGCTGTTCCTCCTCGTGAGCGAGGGCGATCGCGCTGGTGTGCGTGCCGCCTTCGACGTTGAGGGTCGGCAGGATGCGATCGAGCCACCTCGGCAACCACCAGTTCCTGGCGCCGAGCAGCTCCATCGTGGCGGGCACGAGCAGCATGCGGACGAACGTCGCATCGAGGAACACCGCCGAGGCGAGGCCGAGGCCGAACATCTTGATGATGCGGTTGTCCTCGAGCACGAAGCCGGCGAAGACGACGATCATGATCGCGGCGGCGGCGGTGATGACCCGCGCCGTCGCTGCGAGACCGTCGGCGACGGAACCCTTCGGGTCACCGGTGCGGTCGAACTCCTCCTTGACGCGTGACAGCAGGAAGACCTCGTAGTCCATCGAGAGGCCGAACACGATCGCGAACATCATCATCGGCAGGAACGGCTCGATCGGTCCGCCCGCGGTGTTGAACAGCGCCGCACCCCAGCCCCAGCCGAACACGGCGACCACGATGCCGTAGGCACCGCCGATCGAGAGCATGTTCATGATGACCGCCTTGAGCGGCACGAGCACCGAACGGAACACCATCATCAGCAACAGGAACGACAGCGACAGCACGGCGACGAAGAAGATCGGGATCCGCTTGGCGAGGTACGAACTGAAGTCGATGTTCGCTGCGACCGCACCCGAGACGTTGACGACCACCTCGGTCCCGTCGGTGACCGACGGGACGACGTCGTCGCGCAGGTCATTGACGAGGTTGGCGGTCGCTTCGTCCTGCGGGCCGGTGGTGGGGGTCAGCCGGATGATGGCGGCTTCGGCGGTCGCGGGATCGCCCGTGTTCGGGAGCGGGCCGACGACATCGGCGACGCCCTCGGTTGCCTGCAGGGTCGCGGCGAGCTCGGCGAGTACCTGGAGGTCCTGGGGCGACGAGACCTCCGCGGTCAACAACAGCGGCCCGTTGGTGCCGGGCCCGAACGCTTCGCTGGTGAGGTCGTAGGCCTGACGCGTCGTGGTGTTCTCGGCGAAGTTGCTCTCGTCGGAGAAGCCGAGGCGCAGGCCGAGGACCGGAACCGACAGCAGCAGCAGGAACAGCGTGGTGACGATCGCGATCGGCCACGGGCGGTGCTGCACGAAGCGGCTCCACTTGTACGCCCAGGTCTGGCGCAGTGGCTTCTCCTTGCGCGGCGGCAGCTCCCTGCGCAGCGGAGCGACGGCGAACGACGCGAGCATCACGATGGCGGCGAGCGGCAGGCCGATCAGCAGCGGCTGGATGCTGAGGCCGACGCCGACCAGCGCCAGCGCCACCAACCCGGCAGCGATCACCCCGCGCCAGCGCGACACCTCGACCTTGCGCTGGGCGAAACCGAGCAGCGCCGGGAGCAGGGTGACCGAGGCGATCATCGTGATGAGCACGGTGACCGCAGCACCGGTGGCCAGGCCGTTGATGAACGACAGGCCCATGATGAACATGCCGAGCAGGGAGATCACCACGGTGAAACCGGCGAACACGACGGCGCGTCCGGCGGTGTCGAGCGCGACGACGGTCGCTTGTTCGGGGTCGAGGCCCGCCTTGAGCCCCTCCCGGTAGCGGGTGACGATGAACAGGGCGTAGTCGATGCCGACGCCGATGCCGATCATCGCGCCGAGGGTCACGGCGAAGTCGGGCACCGAGATGACGTTGGACAGCAGCGTGATCAGGCCGGCGCCGATGCCGACGCCGAAGAGCGCCACGCCGATCGGCAGGCCCATCGCCAGGACGGAGCCGAACGACAGGATCAGGATGATGATGGCGAAGCCGAGTCCGATCAGTTCGGATTCCGGCGGCTCGAACTCGCCGAGCGCCTGGCCGCCGATCTCGACCTGGAGGCCCTCGATGTCGGTCGGCTTCAGGTCGGCGATCTCGGCGCCGATCTCGCCCGACTGGGTCTCGCTGAGGTTCTCGGCGAGATCGACCTGGGCGTAGGCGACCTGGCCGGCGAGCGGGCCCTCGGTGGCGGTCAGGCCGAGCGCCGTCCCCGCAGGAGAGAAGGGGCTGGTGAGGGTGACACCCTCGATCGCGGCGACCTCGTCGAACAGTTCGGTCATGGCCGCGACGACCTCGGGGTCGTCGACACCCTGCTCGGCGCGGAAGATGATCGTTCCGGAGCGGCCGCTGCCGGCGCCGCCGAAGTACCGATCGAGAGTGTCGAACCCGCTCTTCGACTCCGAGTCGGGGATCGAGAAGGAACTGTCGCTCGATGCGCCGATCGCGCCGACGAGCACGAACACCGTGACGAGCGCCGTCACCCAGGCGCCGAGCACCAACCAGCGGCGGCGGAAGCCGAAGCGGCCGAGCTTGCCCCACGCCGAGTCGGGGACCTCGATGGGAACGTGAGGAGCGCCGTGAACCGGCTCGTACGGGCGGTCGGCATCATCGGGCAGGCCCGACGCGTCCTGGGGGGAAGTGGACGTCATGTTCATTGTTGGACATTCTGTCCAGTAGAATGTGCAATCACAAGCAAACTCTCGGTGACGTGTCCGACGACACAGCGCAGGGGCGTCGCGATCGAGATCGTCACGCCCGGCGTCACGTCTGCACACCGAGGTGGCGGACCCCGATGACCACGACGAACCTCTCCTCCCCCCGATCCGACGACCCACGCGTCGAACGCACGCGCACCGCCGTGATCGAGGCGGCCGCCGAGTTGATGATGCACGACGGCCCGGGTGCGATCACCCACGGCAACGTGGCCACCGCGGCGGGCGTCAGCCGCACGACCGTCTACGCCCACTGGCCGACCCGGGAGGATCTCCTGCGTGCGACCATCGACTCGGTCCGGCGCCACAAGCCTGACATCGACCTGCTGTCGGGGTCGCTGCGGACCGACCTCGCGATCGTGTTCGACCCGCTCGTCGCCGACCTCGTCGACGAGCAGCGGGCACCGATGATCGCGAACATGATGGAGCGGGCGCTGCACGACCCCGAGGTGATCGCCGTCCGCGACGAATTCCTCACCGAGTTCCGCACGGTGTTCGCCCGGATCATCGACAACGCGATCTCGGTCGGCGAACTCCGACCCGACGTCGAACCGGAATCGAGCATGGCCTCGATCGTCGGGAGCTTCCTGTTCCTGCGGTTCATGTCGAGCGAGGTGTTCGACGCCGATCGCGCCGACCGGGTCATCGACGACTTCGTCCGCCTCCACGCCCCCCGGTGAGCCAGGCCACCGGACGAGTGCCGGGCCGACCGGGGGTGACCGAGGTCAGGCGTCCCGTCGGGCGATCAACTGCTCGACCGAGGTGAGATCGTACGGGTGGCCGACCATCACGATGAGGTGGGTCGCCCCCGCCTCGAGGAAGGCATCGACGTTGCCGACGTCCTCGGGGGAGATCGCCACCGTGCGCTCGATCTCGGAGGGATCGCGACCGATCTCGGCGCACCAGTCGTCGAGGACCGCGTTCTTGTGGGCGAACGTCTCGGGCGGACCGAACGAGTTCCACGCGTCGGCGTGCTCCGCGGTGAGCTTGAGGGTGACCTTCTCGCCGGAGCCGCCCACGAGGATCGGGAGCCTGCCGATCGGCGCCGGGTTCAGCGAGGCGAGCCGTGCCCTCAGGCGGGGCAGGTCGTCGCCGAGCTTGCGGAGCCGCCCGATCGCCGTACCGAAGTCGTAGCCGTACTCGGTGTAGTCACGCTCGAACCAGCCCGAACCGATCCCGAGGTACATGCGCCCACCGGAGACGTGGTCGGCGGTGCGCGCCATGTCGGCGAGCAACTCCGGGTTGCGATAGCTGTTGCAGGTGACGAGCATCCCGAGCTTGGCGCGCTCGGTGTCGGCCGCCATCGCCGTCAGGAGGGTCCACCCCTCGAAGTGGGGCGCAGCCGGATCGCCGTAGAGCGGGAAGAAGTGGTCCCACGTCCAGATCGAATCGACGCCGACCGACTCAGCTCGCCGCCAGGCGTCGCGGATCTCGACGTAGGAGGTCTGCTGAGGATGGAGTTGGACACCGACGTGGAAGCTCATGACCTCCAGTGTTTCATCGACGCCGAACGATCACACTGCCGACCGAGTACCCCGCACCGAACGAACAGATCACGCCGAGGTCACCCGGGCCGAGGTCGTCGCGGTGGAGATGGAACGCGATCACCGAGCCGGCCGAGCTGGTGTTGGCATACTCGTCGAGGATCACCGGGGCCTCGTCGTCGCTCGGCAGCCGCCCCAGCACACCCTTCGCGATCAACTGGTTCATCTTGAGGTTGGCCTGGTGCAGCCAGAAGCGCCGGACGTCGTCGGCAGCGAGATCGAGCGCGGCGAGATGGGCGGAGATGTGCTCGGCGACCATCGGACAGACCTCGCGGAACACCATCTGGCCGTTCTGGCGGAACACGACCTCGTGGGGATCGCGTTCGACGACCTCGGAGGAGTTGAGGAAGCCGAAATCGTTGCGGATGTTGTTGGAGAACTTCGTCGCCAGCTTGGTTCCCAGCACCTCCCACGACGTCGACGCCACCGCGTCGTCGGATCGCTCCAGCACCAACGCGGTGCAGGCATCGCCGAAGATGAAGTGGAAGTCGCGGAGCTCGAAGTTGTTGTGCCCGGAGGTGATCTCGGGGTTGACCACGACGACGCAGTTCGCGCTGCCGTTGCGCAACGCGTCGACCGCAGCCTGGATCGAGAACGTCGCCGACGAGCACGCGACGTTCATGTCGTAGCCCCAGCCGGACGCTCCGAGGGCGTCCTGGATCTCGATGGCCACGGCCGGGTAGGCGCGCTGCAGGTTCGAGCAACCGACGATCACCGCGTCGACCTCGGACGGCGAGCGACCCGCCTGTGCGAGTGCCTCGTGAATGGCGGACATCGACATCTCTGCCTGGATGCCGAGTTGATCCTCGGAGCGCGTCTCGAGCCGCGGGCGCATCCGGGCGGGGTCGAGCACGCCCGACTTCTCCATCACGTGGCGCGACCGGATGCCCGACGCCTTGACGATGAACTCCTCGTCGGGCACCGGCCGTTCCGTCAGCTCACCGGCCGCGATCTCCTCTGCGTGTTCGGCGTTCCACTTCAGCACCGACTCGGTGAGCGACGCCGCGAGCTCCGCGTTGCTGATCGACTCCGGAGGCGTGAACAACCCCGTTCCGGTGATCGAGACAGCGGGCAGGTCGACGACTGGCATGTCGCCGACGCTAACGAACTCAGCCCACCCAGGTCCGCACGAGAGAACGCAGCGCGTCGATTCCGTCGCCCTTGGACGCACTCACCCACACGATGTCGCCCTCGTCGAGCCGACAACCGGCCGCGAGTTCCTTCTTGCGTGTGACCCGCTTCGACGACTTCACCTTGTCGAACTTCGTGGCGACCACGGTGTGCGGCACGCCGTTGTAGCGGAGCCAATCGAGCATCTGGGTGTCGAGCGTGGTGGGTCCGATCGCGCCGTCGACGAGCACGAACACCATCGAGAGGTTCTCGCGGTCGAGGAGATACCCCTCGATCATCTCGGGCCAGTCGCGTTTCACGTTCTTCGCCGCCTTGGCGAACCCGTAGCCGGGCAGGTCGACCATCGTGCCCGGCTCCGGACGGGCGCTGGCCACCTCGAACAGGTTGATCAGCTGCGTGCGGCCCGGGGTGTTCGAGACGCGCGCCAACTGTTTGCGATTGGCGAGGGCGTTGACCAACGACGACTTGCCGACATTCGATCGTCCGACGAAGGCGACCTCGGCGGGTGACGCGGGCAACTGGTCGGCACGGCTGGCCGACTGGAGGAAGGTCAGCCGCAGCGGTCCACTCATCCCTCCAATCTTCCAGATCGACACCGGCGTGGGCATCTCATCGTGAACCGCCCGATCGCTCGACCCTGTCGACCCGCAGGATTAGCCTCTGCACATGACCGACCGTCGCATCCCCGTCGCCCGCTTCGCACTCGTCGTCGCCGCTGGCGCCACGGTGATGCTCAGCGCCTGCAGCGACTCCGCCGAAACCGGCATCGAACAGCTGATCGAGCAGCAGAGCGGCGGCGACGTCGACATCAACTCCGACGACGGCAGCTTCTCGATCCAGACCGAGGACGGGTCGATGACCGTCGACGAGAACGGGAACTTCGTCGTCACCGACGCCGACGGTTCGGTGATCACCGGCAACGCCGATTCCGAATCGGGAGAGTTCAACATCGAGAGCGAGGACGGCAGCTTCTCCTCCGGGTCGACGTCCGAGCTCCCGGAGGACTGGCCCGCCGACGTCCCGACCCCCGACGGCATGACGATCACCACGGCCTCCTCGATGGAGTCCACCGACGGATCGGCGATCCAACTCTCGGGGACGACCGACGATCCGGCCTCGTTCGTGGCCGAGTACACCGCGCAACTCGAGAGCAGCGGGTTCACGCCGCAGGCCGAGGCGGTCTACGAAGGCGAGGAGAACTGGGCGTCCGTGTACGAGAACTCCGCCTACACCGTGGTGCTCAACGTCGTCGCCTTCGAGGGCGAGAGCCCGGTCATCGGGCTCGGTGTGTTCTCGGCACCCTCGGAATGACTCGCTCGGGATGACCGGCGCCGTGGGGCGAACGTCAGCCGCTGACGAGTGACGCCAGCGCCCAGATCGCGGCGACCAGACCGATCGCAGAGAACACGGCGCTGCGCACGACCGGGGCGCGCTCGAGGTTCGAGTCGTCGAGTTGCTTCGCGGGCGGCTTGACGATCGCCAACAGGTTGCCGACGAACAGCGCACCACCGAACGCGAGGGTCAACCAGGCGAGGAGGTCTTCTCCCAGGAACATCCCCCCAGGATGCCGTCACCTGCGCTCACTTTCGCCCGCGCCGCGCTCACATCGCTCGCTGCGCGCTCCACCTATGCTCGGGCGGTGCCACGTCGAGGGGTGATCGCGGGGATCCGGAACCCGGCCCAGTTGGTCGTCGGAGCCTTCGTCACCTTCATCCTCGCCGGGACCTTCCTGCTCGAGCTCCCCATCGCCTCCGACGGGCCCGGCACGGTCGGCATCGACAACGCGCTGTTCATGTCGACGTCCGCCGCCACCGTCACCGGCCTGGCCACGATCGACATCGCCGACTTCTCACTGTTCGGGGAACTGGTCCTGATGGTGCTGATCCAGATCGGGGGCTTCGGCATCATGACGATCGGCTCGGTGCTGGCGATCGTCGCGTCCGACCGCGTCGGGCTGAAGCAGCGCATGCTCGCCCAAGCCGAGATCGGCGCGGTCGACCTCGGCGACCTCAAGCGACTCCTGCTCGCGATCGCCAAGATCACGCTGGCCGTCGAGGGCACGCTGGCCGCGATCCTCACCGTGCAGTTCTGGCGCCGCGGCTACGAGGACGATCTGATCAGCTCCGCCTACTCGGCGCTGTTCCACTCGGTCTCCGCCTTCAACAACGCCGGCATCTCGCTGTACTCCGACAGCTTGACGAGGTTCGTCGGCGACCCGGTGGTCGTGTTCGGCATGTCGGCGGCGTTCATCATCGGCGGCCTCGGCTTCCCGATCATCGTCGAGGTGATGCGCCGCCAGCGGAGCCATCGGGCCAACGGACCGCGACGACGACTGCGCTGGTCACTCCACACGAAGATCACCCTGCTGACGACGGTCGCCTTGATCGTGTTCGGCACGCTCGTGGTGACGGTGTTCGAGTGGGACAACCCGGCGACGCTCGGACCGCTCGACACGATCGACAAGTTCTTCGCCGGCTGGTTCCAGGGGGTGACGCCCAGGACCGCAGGGTTCAACACCGTCGACATCGGCGGCATGAACGAACCGACGCTCCTCGTGATCACGACGTTGATGTTCATCGGCGCCGGACCGGCGTCGACGGCCGGCGGCATCAAGGTCACCACCTTCGCGGTCCTCGCATTCGTGCTCTGGTCCGAGGTCCGCGGCAACCCCGACGTCAACACGTTCGGTCGGCGACTTCCGGCCAACCTGATCCGCCAGGCGCTGACGGTCGCGCTGCTGTCGATCGGCCTCGTCGTCGGATCGTCGCTGCTCCTGATGAGCATCGAGGACCTGTCGCTGACTCCCGCCCTGTTCGAGTCGACGTCGGCGTTCGGCACCGTCGGGCTCTCGACGGGCGTCACCGGCTCGCTCGGAGTGTCCGGCCAGCTGATCCTGGTGCTGGTGATGCTGACCGGCCGCGTCGGCCCGGTCACCTTCGTCACGGCGCTGGCACTGCGAGAGCGCTCGCGTGCGTACCATTATCCCGAGGAGCGTCCGATCATTGGCTGACAAGAACTTTTCCAAGATGCTGTCCGGCTTCCGGCCGCCCGTGGAGCACCGCGGTGAGATCGTCGTGATCGGCCTCGGGCGGTTCGGCTCGTCGCTCGCGTCGACGCTGATCGACATGGGTCACGAGGTGCTCGGGCTCGATGCCGACGCGGACCGCGTGCAACAGCACGCCGGGCTGTTGACCCACGTCGCCCAGGCCGACACCACCAACGAGCAGACCCTCCGACAACTCGGTGTCGGTGACGCCGTGACCGCCGTCGTGGCGATCGGAGCCGACGTGGAGGCGAGCGTGCTCACCACCGGCGCGCTCGTCGACCTCGAGGTGCCCAACATCTGGGCCAAGGCGCTCACCAAGTCACACGGCCGGATCCTCGAGCGCGTCGGCGCGCATCATGTCGTGTTCCCGGAGGCCGACATGGGCGCGCGGGTCGCTCGCCTCGTCACCGGGGCACTGATCGAGTACTTCGCCCTCGACGACGACTTCGTGCTCGTCGAGACCAGGGTCCCGAAGAACCTCGCCGGCATGAAGCTCGGCGACACCGATCTCCGAGCGACGTACAAGGTCACGGTCGTGTGCATCAAACCCGAGGGTCAACCGTTCACCTACGCGGAGAGCGCGACCCTCCTCGGCGAACACGACCTGATCGTGGTCGCCGGCCACCGCGGCGACATCGAACGGTTCGCCGACGTCGAGACCTGACCGGCATCCCGGCTCGCCCGACCACCTGACGACGAGCCCGGACGAGCAGTGCGCTCCGGGACCGATCGCGGACTCCGGATCGATCGACGAGACGCATGCGGGCTACAACATCTCGATGGGCACCACGACGTTCGATCCGGATGCACTACGTGAGAAGTACCGCGAGGAACGCGACAAGCGGCTGCGTGAGGCGGGCAACGAGCAGTACATCGAGGTCACCGGGGAGTTCGAGCGCTACGTCCACGATCCGTACGTCGATCCGATCGAACGCGAACCGCTGACCGACGAGGTCGAGGTGCTGATCATCGGCGGCGGCTTCGGCGGACTGCTCGCCGGGGCCCGGCTCCGCGAGGCGGGCATCGACGACATCCGGATGGTGGAGAAGGGCGGCGACTTCGGCGGCACCTGGTACTGGAACCGCTATCCCGGCGCCGCGTGCGACGTCGAGTCGTACGTGTACCTGCCGTTGCTGGAGGAGATCGGCTACATGCCGAAGGAGAAGTACTCACAGGCGGCCGAGATCCTGGCCCACAGCCAGGCGATCGGCGAGCACTTCGACCTCTACCGCAACGCCTGTTTCCAGACCGAGGTGACGGAGATGCGGTGGGACGATGCCGACCGTCGATGGGTGGTCATCACCAACCGGGGCGACGCGATGCGCGCCCGCTACATCGTGATGGCCAGCGGGCCGTTGCACCGCCCGAAGCTGCCGGGCATCGACGGCATCACCACGTTCGAGGGCCACACGTTCCACACGAGCCGGTGGGACTACGACTACACGGGCGGCGACTCCGACGGTGGCCTCGACCGACTGGCCGACAAGCGCGTCGGCATCATCGGCACCGGCGCCACCGCGGTGCAGTGCGTCCCCCACCTCGGCGCCGGAGCGAAGGAGCTGTTCGTCTTCCAGCGCACCCCGTCGTCGATCGACGTGCGCGACAACCGTCCCACGGATCCCGACTGGGCAGCGAGCCTCGAGCCCGGTTGGCAGGAGCGACGGATGGAGAACTTCAACAACCTCGTGTCCGGCATCCCGGAGCCGGAGGATCTCGTCGACGACGGATGGACCGACATCATCGGCAACCTCCTCATCCGCATCCGGCGCGGCGAGGGCGACATGACACCGGAGGGGTTGGCCACGACGATGGAGATGGCCGACTTCGAGAAGATGGAACAGATCCGGTCCCGGGTCGAGACGATCGTCAACGACCCGAACACCGCCGAAGCGCTCAAGCCCTACTACCGCCAGTTCTGCAAGCGACCGTGCTTCCACGATCAGTACCTCGACACGTTCAACCGGCCCGACGTGCACCTGATCGACACCGAGGGCCGCGGGGTGAAGCGCATCACGCCCACCGGCGTGGTGGTCGAGCGCCACGATGCGACCGGCGCGCTCGTCGAGGAGGAGTTCGAGGTCGACTGCCTGATCTATGCGACCGGCTTCGAGGTCGGCACCGACTACACCCGGCGCGCCGGCTACGAGCTGTACGGCCGCGACGGCATCACGTTGACGGAGAAGTGGCACGACGGTGCGTCGACCCTGCACGGGATGCACAGCCGTGGCTTCCCCAACTGCTTCATCTTCTCCAACGTGCAGTCGGGCTTCACGGTCAACTTCCCCCACATGCTCAACGAACAGAGCAAGCACCTCGCCTACATCCTGGCCGAGGCGGCCGACCGGGGCGTGACGGTGATCGAAGCCGACGCGGACGCCGAGGCGGCCTGGGTCGACACGATCGTGAGCCTGTCGCAGATGAACCAGCGGTTCCTCGAATCGTGCACACCCGGCTACTACAACAACGAGGGCAAACCGGGGGATCGCAGCGTCAAGAACGGCAGCTACGGCGCCGGCTCGGTCGCGTTCATCAAGGTGCTCGAGGCCTGGCGCGCCGCCGGCGACCTCGCCGGCCTCGAACTCACGTGAGGAGTGCACCAGGGGTCTGACCCCTGGTGCACTCGTCAGGCGTCGCGGAGGGTGTAGCGGATCGGGAGCGCCTTGGGACCGCCGACGAAGGTCGTCTGCGACATCGTGGCCTCGCCGGCGATCTCGACCGACTCGATCAACGGGACGAGCCGACCGAACAGCGACCGCAGCTCCATGCGGGCCAGCTGCGCCCCCATGCAGAAGTGCTTCCCGAACCCGAACGAGAGTTGACGGTCGGCGTTCGGACGTTCGATGTCGAAGCGCAACGGATCGGTGAACACCTTCGGGTCGAGGTTCGCCCCCTTGTACGACAGGTAGACGAACTCGCCCTTCGCCACCGGGTGCCCGCCGAGTTCGGTGTCGGCGGTGGCACACCGCATGAAGTGCCGCACCGGGGCGGTCCAGCGCAGCATCTCCTCGATCGCGTTGTTCAACCGGTCGGGGTGCTCCTGCAGCAGCCGGAGCTGGTCGGGGTGCTCGACGAGCGCTCGGAACCCGCCCGCCATCGCGCTCGACGTCGTGTCGTGGCCGGCGGTGGCCACGATGATGTAGTACCCGATCGTCTCGAGGTCGCCGAGCGGCGGCGCGTCGGGGCCGTCGCCGAGACGGCCGTTGGCGATCAGCGATGCGAGATCGTCGGTGGGGTTGGTCCGCCGGTCGATCGTGACCCCGGAGAAGTAGGTCATGAAGTCCATCAGGATCGCGCCGATCGCCTCGGGGCTCAGCTCCTCGCGCTGCAGGTCCGGATCCTCCCCACCGAAGAGCTGCTGGGTGAGTTGCAGCATGCGCGGGTAGTCGTCCTCGGGCAGTCCGAGGATCTTCAGGATCACGTGCAACGGGTACGGCAACGCGACGTCGGTGGAGAAGTCGAGCTCACCTCCGGCGTCACGCATCGTGGCGACGGCTCGTTCGCTCAGTTCGTCGAGACGGCCCTGCAACCGGTCGAGGCTGGCGGGCTTGAACTGGGGCAGGCCGAGCTTCCGATACGCCGTGTGCTCGTCACCGTCCATGTGGATCAGCGTCTTCAGCTCGACCGGCGGCGGATTGTCGAGCGCCTCCTGCGTGGTGAGCACCGGGGCCGGTCCGTTGGTGAAGAGCTCGGGTTGGCGTTCGACCTCGAGGACGGCGGCATGGTCGAGCACGGCGAGGATCGGCGGGAACCCTTCCCGGTCGATCCGGTAGAAGCCACCGAGGTCCTCGTGGATGCGGAGCGCCGCTCGGTTCCAGGCGTCGATGTCACCGAAGCGGACGTTGTCGGTGAAGATGTCGTCGTCGGCCGGCAACCCGACGCCGGGCGGCATCTCTCGTTGTCCACGCGTGTCGGTCACGTCCCCTCCTTCGTCGAGCCCTCGACTCGGGACCACCGTATTCCGGCACCGTCACCTCCTCACACCCCGGGGACCGCCACCCCTCGCGTCCGCCCGGGTCTCGATGCGGGCCCGGGAGGCGCGAGACTTGCGCATGGCTGACTACGACCTGATCGTCCGGGGCGGTTCCGTCATCGACGGCACCGGCTCGGAGGCGCACACCGCTGATGTCGCGGCCGTCGACGGCGTGATCGTCGAGGTGGGCAGGATCGTCGGCAGCGCCGATCGCGAGATCGATGCCGACGGAGCGCTCGTCATCCCGGGCATCGTCGACATCCACTCCCACTACGACGGCCAGGCCACCTGGGATTCGCGCCTGCAGCCGTCGTCGTGGCACGGCGTCACCACGGTGGTCACCGGCAACTGCGGCGTCGGCTTCGCGCCGGTGCACGATGCCGACCACGACAAGCTGATCGAGCTGATGGAGGGCGTCGAGGACATCCCCGGCGCCGCCCTCCACGAAGGTCTCGCCTGGAACTGGAACTCGTTCGGCGAGTTCCTCGACGCCGTCGAATCGGTCCCCCACGACATCGACGTCGCCATGCAGGTGCCACACGGCGCCGTGCGTCTCAACGTGATGGGCGAACGCGGCGCCAACCACGAGGACGCCACCCCCGAGGACATCGCCGCGATGGCCGAGCTGACCCGACAGGGCATCGTGGCGGGGGCTCTCGGCTTCAGCACGAGCCGCACCCGCAACCACAAGACCTCCACCGGTGCCTACACGCCGACGCTGACCGCAGCACCGGACGAGCTGATCGGCATCGCCGAGGGCGTCGGCGCGACCGGCACCGGCGTACTGCAGGTCGTCTCCGACTTCCTCGATCCCGACGACGAGTTCGACACGCTGCGCACGATGGTCGAACGGTCCGGCCGCCCGATGTCGATCTCGATCGCCCGCAACCCGATGGTGCCCGATGCGTTCCGTGGCCTGCTCGACCGGATCACGCGGGCCAACGCCGACGGGCTCACCATGACCGGCCAGGTGGCGCCCCGCGCCGTGGGGCTGATCCTCGGCCTGGAGTGCACGCTCAACCCGTTCCTCACCAATCCCGTGTATCGCGAGATCGCCGATCGACCGCTGGCCGAACGGGTCGCCGCACTGCGCGACGCCGGGTTCCGGGGACGCCTGCTCGCAGAGGCGGCAGAGCGTTCACGGGACAAGCTCGGCGGCAACCTGATCTCCCGGTTCGACCTGCTGTTCGAGATGGGTGACGAACCCGACTACGAGCCGGCGCTCGACACGTCGATCGCCGCCGTCGCCGCCCGGCGAGGTGTCACCGCCGAAGAGGTGGCGCTCGACGTCATGCTCGCCGACGACGGCCACGGCCTGATCTACCTGCCGTTCCTCAACTACGTCGACGGCAACCTCGACGGGTGCCACGAGATGCTCACCCACCCGCACACCGTTCCCGGCCTCGCCGACGGCGGCGCCCATGTCGGCACGATCTGCGACGGCAGCTTCCCCACGACCCTTCTCTCGTACTGGGGACGCGACCGCGATCACGACCGCATCCCGTTGCCGTTCCTCGTGCAACGGCACTGCCGTGACACCGCCCGAACGGTCGGCCTGCTCGATCGCGGCGTCATCGCGCCGGGCTACCGCGCGGATCTCAACGTGGTCGACTTCGACCGCCTGCGGCTGCACAAGCCGACGATCGTGCACGACCTGCCCGCCAACGGGCGACGGCTGCTGCAGCGCGCCGACGGGTGGCGGCACACGATCGTCGCCGGCCAGGAGACCTACCACGACGGCACCGCGACCGACGCCCTGCCCGGCCGCCTGATCCGCGGCGCCCAACCCGCACCGAGAGGCTGAACCGATGAGCACCGTCGAAACGACTCCCACCACCCCCACCACCAGTGCGACCACCGGCGACGTCGCCGAACTCGAGACGCATGCGAACTGGCGCGCCGAGGACATCGGCGACGTCGAGGAGTGGACACTGCGTCTGACCGACGCACATCAGCACGAACTCGACGCCGCGCTCGCGCACGCCCGCTCGGTCACCGACGAGGTGCTCGACGTGACCGCCGACGACTTCCCGCTCCCCACCCTCGCACCGTTGCTCGCCGAGCTCGCGGAGGAGCTGGTCAACGGCCGCGGATTCGCACGGATCGCGTCGCTCGACGTCGAACGGCTCGGTGCGGAGGACGCCTCGTGGATGTACTGGGGCATCGGCATGCACCTCGGCGAACCCTGGCCCCAGAACGCGAAGGGCCACCTGCTCGGCGACGTGAAGGACCAGGGCAAGGCCCCCGACGACCCGACCGCACGCGGCAACGAGATCGGCGGGCACCCGCTCGGCTTCCACAGCGACGGCTCCGACCTCGTCGGGCTGATGTGCATCGACTCGGGGCTGAGCGGTGGCGAGAGCCTCGTGGCGAACGCACTCGGCGCCCACAACGCCCTCGTGCGATCCCGGCCCGACCTGGCGGCCGTGCTGTACGAGCCACTCCCCTACGACTTCCGGGGCGAGCAGCGCGAGGGCGCTCGGCCGTTCTACGAGGTACCTGCGTTCACGCGCCACACCGGTCCGACGGGTGATCGCCTGTTCGTCCGCTACATCCGCCCGTTCATCGAGGCCTCCCAACGCCACCCCGAGGCACCGCGTCTCACCGATCTGCAGATCGAGGCGATGGACGCCTACGACGCCTTCGTGAACGACCCGGACAACCGTGTCGAGATGGCGTTGCGACCCGGCGAGATCCAGTTCGTCAACAACTACCACGTCCTCCACGGGCGGCGCCGCTACGTCGACGGTCCGGGTCACACTCGCTGGCTGAAGCGGCTCTGGCTCGCCACCGACGTCCTCGGCGCCGACGATCGGCCCGAACGCTTCCAGCGTGTCGGTGCGATGGGCCACTGGGGCGAACGCCGAACCCGAGCCTGAACCCGGACGACACGGGTCTGACCCGTGCTGTCCACGATCACGTCGATCATGATGGCGGGATGACACCAGTCGACACGCCCGGGATCGGGTCGATCGCCGATGCGGTCGCGGCCGCACGACGGCGCTACGTGGAGGCCAACCCGGCCAGCGCCGAGTGGGCGCGGCGAGCGAGCGGGGTCCTCCCCGGCGGCAACACGCGGTCGGTGCTGCACTTCGACCCCTTCCCGTTCCGGGTCGCGGCGGCGCAGGCCCAGTACCTCGTCGACGTCGACGGCCACCGCTACGTCGACCTGCTCGGCAACTACACCGCAGGGCTGCTCGGCCACTCCCCCGAGCCGGTCCGGGCCGCCGCTCACGCTGCGATCGACGGTGGCTGGGCGCTCGGCGCCGTCCACCCGAACGAGGTGCGCCTCGCCGAGGCGATCGTCGAGCGGTTCGCGTCGATCGAGCAGGTGCGCTTCACCAACTCCGGCACCGAAGCCAACCTGATGGCGCTCGCGCTCGCCATGCACCACACCGGTCGGCGAAAGGTCCTCGTCTTCGCCGGTGGATACCACGGGGGCGTGCTGACGTTCGGCGGCGGATCCTCCAACCCGGTCAACGTGCCACACGACTGGGTGATGTCGACCTACAACGACATCGATGCCCTGGCCGCGGTGTTCGCAGAGCACGGTGCCGACATCGCCGCGGTCCTGGTCGAGCCGGTGCAGGGATCGGCCGGCTGCATCCCCGCCACCAGGGAGTTCCTGGACTCGTTGCGAGCCCACTGTGATGCATCGGGTTCACTCCTCGTGTTCGACGAGGTGATGACGTCACGACTCTCGAGCGGCGGTGCCCAGCAGCTCCTCGGCGTGCTCCCCGACCTGACCACGCTCGGCAAGTACCTCGCCGGCGGTTTCACGTTCGGAGCGTTCGGCGGGCGCCGCGACCTGATGGCCGCGTTCGACGTCACGACCGGCGGTGCCCTCGGCCATGCCGGCACCTTCAACAACAACGTGGTGTCGATGGCGGCCGGCGTCGCGACGCTCACCGAGGTGTTGACCGACGACGTGCTGGCCGCCACCAACGCCCGCGGCGACCGTCTCCGGGACGGGCTGAACGGCGCGTTCGCCGATGGCGGCCTTCCGATGTGTGCAACCGGGGCCGGGTCACTGATGACCGTCCACGGCACCGGCGGACCGATCCGCTCGGTCGCCGATCTGGCCGCAGGGGACGACCGGTGGAAGGAGTTGTGGTTCTTCGCCGCGCTCGAGGCCGGGTTCTACGTCGCCAGACGCGGGTTCATCGCGCTGTCGATCGAGGTCACCGACGCCGACGTCGACGCCTTTCTCGCGTTCGTGACGGACTGGGCTGCCGACGTCAGAGGTCTTCGATGATCGCCTGACGCTTCGACGCGTACTCCTCGTCGGTCACGAGACCCTGGGCCCGGAGGTCGTCGAGTTGCTTCAACCGCTCCGGCACGCCCGCGGCGGCGCCGGTCGTCGTGGCCGCCGGCGCCTGGTCGCGCAGGGCCTTCGCCAGCGCCGCCGCGTCGCGATCGGAGTCGCGCTGTTCGTCGGCCTCGACCTGCTTGAAGATCAGCGCTCGCACCTTCTCCGGTTCGGGGATGTTCTCGAACACCGAGTCGCCGGTCTCACCGGCCGACTCGATGATCACCACGCCGTTGTTCAGCATCCGGGCGATCATCGTCTGGGTGAAGTTGACGTTGTTGATGCGGTTCAGCGGGATCGACACGCCGCGTCGGCGGATGATGCCGCTCTGATACGCCACCCGCTCGGTGGTGATCGCGAACTTCGTCGTGCGCCACTGCACGAAGGCGTACGCCGTCATCACGATGAACACGATGAACGCGATCAGCGTGAGCCACCCCAGGCCGTCGTTCACCCAGCCGTCGTCGGCCATCAGGAGGAGGATCAGGAACCCGAGGAAGATCAGCCCCGCGACGGCGTCCTTCCAGAAGTACCACCAGTGTGGATTCGAGTAGAGGACCATGTCCTCACCCGGCATGAGGTCGATCTGTGAGCCAGCCATCACCGCGGATCGTAGTCCTCCCGGAGCCGCTCAGGCGACGAGTCGGGCGAACGCCGTGGCGGCCGATGCGAGCACGATGACCAGGACGAAGGGCGCACGTCGCCACAGGGCGATTCCGGCGACGACGAGACCGACCAGCCGGGCGTCGACCACGATCTGCTCGCCGTCGCCGACGGTCGACACGATCGCGAGGGCGGCGAGCAGCGCCGCCGGCAGGAGATCGACGACCTGCTGGATCCGCATCGGCAGGGCGCGGTCGCCGAGCACGAGTGGTCCCGCGGACTTCAGCGCGTACGTGCCGACCGTCATGATGATCAGCACGCTGGTGGCTGCGCTCACGACGACACCTCGTCGACGGACGACGCCGGCTCGGTCGGCGGCCACAGTGCGGCCACGGCGACCCCGAACATCGAGGCCAGGATCGGCACCCCCGGCGGCGCCACCGGGATCAGCGCCAGCGCGATCAGCGCACCCGCGATCGCCGTGCGTCGTTGTGCCGGCGAGGCCAGACGAGGCCACAGCAGTGCGAGGAACGCGGCGGGGCCGGCGGCGTCGAGCCCGAGATCGGTGATCAGGTCGCCGGCGTCGGAGAACACGGCGAAACCGATCACGGTGGTGAGGTTCCAGACGCCGAACACACCGAGGCCCGCGACCAGGTAGCCGTAGCGTCGCCAGCGCAGCTCCTCCTGGGCAGCGCCGACCGCGGTCGACTCGTCGATCATCAGTTGCGACATCGCGGCCCGCTGCCACCAGGGCCCCGCGAGCGCACGCGCCATGATCACCCCGAAGGCGAGCGAGCGCACGTTGAGGAGCAGCCCGGCGATCGCCGCCGATGCGATCGATCCACCGTCGCCCAGGATCTCGACGGCGGCGAACTGCGAACTCCCGCCGAAGACCAGCGCCGAGTAGCCGACGGCCTGCCACATGTTCAGCCCGGCGGTGGCAGCGGCGGCCCCGAAGACGATCCCGAATGGGGCCACGGCCGCGACGATCGACGCCGCTTGGCGCCGGATCGCGCGGCGCCGCACACCATCGGGGTCGCCCTGATCGTCGCCGGTCACGGTCGGCAGTCTGTCGGATGACGACGGCGTCGAGGCCGGTAGGTTCGCCTCGATGCAGGAGTTCCGCCACGGTGTCGAGCGGTCGGCCGACTCGGTCCGCCGCCCCGCAGCGTCGTTCCGCATGCGGCAGCGCCGGCTGTCGCCGAAGCGGCAGGCCGAGTTCGACGAGTGGATCCAACGGTGGAGTCTGGCGATCGACGGTCCGGTGCTCGACTGGGCCGAGGTGTTCGGACGCGAAGGCGACGTCGTGCTCGACATCGGGTTCGGGCACGGCGAGTCCACGATCGAGATGGCCGCCGCCGACCCGGCGACCGACGTGGTCGGCGTCGAGGTCCACACGCCCGGCGTGGTCACCGTGCTCGATGCGATCGAGCACCGCGACCTCCGTCACATCCGGGTCGTCCACGGCGACGTCCTGCCGTTCCTCGACCGCGTGGGACCGGCGTCGCTCTCCGGCGTCCGCATCTACTTCCCCGACCCGTGGACGAAGCGACGCAACCACCACCGGCGTCTCGTGGGGCCGGACGTGATCGCGGCACTGACCGACCGACTCCGCCCGGGCGGCACGCTGCACCTCGCGACCGACATCGCCGGCTACGCCGAGGAGATGCAGCGGGTGTGCGACGCGGAGTCCCGGCTGACCGGTGGCATCGTCGAACGCCCCGAGTGGCGTCCGCTCACCCGGTTCGAACAACGCGGCCTCGACGTCGGCCGCCACCCCGTCGACCTCCTCTACACCCGCCGCGTCACGCCGGGGGTCTGACCCCTGGCGTCACACTGACGCGGTAGCGCAGGCCGTCGGCGCGGCCGTATGCCGCGGGGTAGGCGAACCGTTCGACCAGCACGCCGCCGTTGCGTTCGATCACGCGTTGCGATGCGACGTTGTCGGGGTCGGTCGTGATCTCGACCCACCGCAGCCCCTCGGCGGCCGCGTCGGCGAGGATCGATCCGACGGCGGCGGTGGCGATGCCTCGACCCCGCTTCCAGGGGACGACGGCGTAGCCGATGTGACCGAGTACGTGCGGGGGCAGCTCCTCGGTTCCGGACACCCATCGGAAGCCGATCGACCCGCAGAACTCCCCGTCCCACATCCACTTTCGGTAGCCCGGGATGCGCTCGGCGACCGATCCGTCCGGCAGCTCGATGGTCCGCCCCGACGCGTCACGGTCGACGAGCGACGCCAGGAAGGCCGCCGGGTCGCGTGCGATCGCCGCGAGTTCGACGCGTCCCGCGTCGTCGTCCATCGTGTTCGGTGACCATCCCGCCTCGAGCGCCGCGACGTAGCCCGGCAACTCGGTCTCGGTCGGCCAACGCAACTCCACGACGCGACGGTAGATCGCCGTCAACTGACCGGCACCGTGGATTTCGCCGGGCGGAGTTCGTCGAAGGTGTCGATGCGCCGGATCGACGGGAACACGAACGCGAAGCTCGCTGCGATGCCCATCGTGATCACTCCGCCACCGGCGATCGCCCACGGGACACCGAACATCCTGGCGGCCACGCCGCTCTCGAACGCCCCGAGTTCGTTGGACGCTCCGATGAACACACCCTCGACGGCGCTGACACGGCCGAGTTGTTCGTCGGGGGTCACCAGCGGAACGATCGATCCGCGGATGAACATCGACACCATGTCGGCGGCGGAGATCACGATCAGAGCGATGAACGCCACCGCATAGTTGGTGGTGAGACCGAACACGGTGGTGCCGAGACCGAAGATCCCGACCACGATCAGCAGCGTCGGGCCCACACGGCGGGTCACCGGGTGGACCGCGAGCCACAACGCCATCACGGCGGCACCGATGCCCGGTGCCGCGCGCAGCCAGCCGTACGCGATGTCGCCGACGCCGAGCCGATCGCTCGCAACCGCCGGGATCAAGGCGATCGCCCCTCCGAACAGCACGGCGAACAGGTCGAGCGAGATGGTTCCGAGCACGACCGGCGTGTGCCTCACGAACCGCAGACCCTCCAGTGCGGTGTGGAGCGTCGGGCGGTCGGTGATGCGCTCGGGTTCGCGGGAGTAGACGATCGCGAGGATCGGCACGATCGCCGCGAACTCCAGGATCGCGGCGAGCGCATACGCCTGGCTCGGTCCGACCGAGTAGAGGAATCCGCCGAGGACGGGACCGACGATCGCCGACGCCGTGAACGTCGCGGTCCACAGGGCCACCACCTGCGGGAAGAGTTCCGGCGGCGCGAGCAGCGGCGCGATCGAACGCCGTGACGGTCCGAGCATCGCATCGGCGGCACCGAACACGAACGCGATCGCGAACAGCGGCCACACCGCGCCCGGCTCGATCTGGCTGTACACGACGAACCCGACGGCGCACAACGTGCGAGCGAGGAGGAAGAGCGCCGTGACGCGACGGCGGTCGAAGCGATCCGCGACCCAGCCACTGACCAACACGAGCATCACGGCGGGGACGAACTGGGCGAGACCGATGAAACCGATCGCGAGCGTGTTCCCGGTGATGTCGAACGCCTGCTTGAACAGCACGGTCACGAGGATGTTGAGGCCGATCGCCGCGAGCGCGGTCGACAGCAGATACCGCCGCACGGCCGGGTAGCGCAACACGTCGCGGGCGGTGGACACGCGGGCAAGCTAACCCCTCTGTGCCGGCAACGCGATCACCCGACGGCGCATCGATCGCCACAACGGGCGGGGACCGCGACCAGAGTTTGCGGGCGCAAGCATCGGCGACCGGTCGTACACTGTGGTCATGACCGGAGCCCTCCTGCAGACCTTCCCGCTCGGCACGCAGTGGCCGACGATCGATCCGTTCCTCTTCTGTGCGCACCACCGCGACGACTACCCCACCGGCACCGTCGACCTCGGGCCCGACGCGCCGCTCGACGGTCGCGACATCGGGATGGACTTCGCCGGAGTCGACGGATGGAACATGTATCACGGCTCGACCGTGCCCGGGTTTCCGCAGCACCCTCACCGCGGCTTCGAGACGGTCACGTACGTACGCACCGGCTTCTGCGACCACAGCGACTCGCTCGGAGCGACCGCCCGGTTCGGGCGCGGCGACACGCAGTGGATGACCGCCGGCAAGGGCATCGTGCACTGCGAGATGTTCCCGTTGCTCGACCCCGACGGCCCGAACCCGCTCGAGTTGTTCCAGATGTGGCTCAACCTCCCGGCCGCCGACAAGATGGTCGAGCCGTACTTCACGATGCTGTGGAGCCACGACACCCCGACCGTGATCGCCGAGCCGACCGACGACGGCGCCATCGTCGACGTCACCGTGATCGCCGGCTCGCTGGCGAACGCGACCGCACCCGCGCCGCCGCCGAACTCGTGGGCGTCCAAGGCCGAGGCCGACGTGGCGATCTGGCACCTGCGATTCGATCCAGGGGCCCGCTGGACGATGCCACCGACCGCGAGCGACGAGACGCACCGGCTGCTGTACGCGTTCGCCGGCTCGTGGCTCACCGTCGACGGCGAGCGTCTCGATGCCGGCAACGGTGCGGTGCTCGACTCGTCGCGTCCGCTCGAACTGGTCGCGGGCGACGAGGGCGTGGAGTGCATGGTGTTGCAGGGCCGCCCGATCGGTGAGCCCGTCGCGCAGTACGGACCGTTCGTGATGAACACCCAGGCCGAGATCCAGCAGGCGTTCGAGGACTACCGCCGCACCCAGTTCGGCGGATGGCCCTGGGGCAGCGACGATCCCAACCACGGGGCCACACCTCGCCGGTTCGCCCGGCATGCCGACGGCCGCGTCGAGACGTTCGACGTCGAGCCCGTTCACGCCGACTGAGCCAACAGCATTCCCGTTTGCGCGACGCTTTCGGTGGAACGCCCCACCGAATTCCCGACGCAAACGGGGTGACGTCGAACTGCCGGGCAGACTGGGGGCATGGACAGCACCCAGTGGGACGAGCGGTACTCGACGAGCGAACTGATCTGGACCGGCCGTGCGAACCAGTTCGTGGAGGAGCATCTCGCCGACCTCACCCCGGGCACGGCGATCGATCTCGGCGCCGGCGAGGGCCGCAACGCGGTCTGGCTGGCGCAGCGGGGATGGTCGGTCACTGCGGTCGACTTCTCGCAGGTGGGCCTCGACAAGGCGCTGCGGCTCGCAGAGCAACACGACGTGACGATCACCGTCGAACGGGCCGACGCCACCACCTGGGCCCCACCACGACCGGTCGATCTCGTCGTGCTGTCCTACCTGCAACTCCCGACCGACCAGCAACGGATCGTGCTCGAACACGCGGCCACCTGGCTCAGCCCCGGCGGCACGCTGTTCGTGATCGCCCACGATCGCACGAACGTCACCGACGGCTACGGCGGGCCGCCGTCCGACGAGGTGTGCTACACGGTCGACGCCACCGTCGACGCGCTCGACGGGCTCGACATCGTGACCGCCGAGATCGCGCACCGACACGTCGACACGCCCGACGGGCCCCGCACCGCGCTCGACACGCTGGTCATCGCACGACGGCCGACCTGAGCTCGACGGCCCGCGCCGCGGCGGCCGTCGACACGTCCGACGTCACCGTCAGATGACCCATCTTCCGTCCGGGTCGCGCCTCGCCCTTGCCGTAGAGATGCAGCTTGGCAACCGGATCGTCGAGCACGACCGACCAGTCGGGTGACCCGTGTTCCCACAGGTCGCCGAGCAGGTTGACCATCGCGATCGACGGCGCCGTCATCGCCGTGCTCCCGAGCCCCAGGCCGCACACCGCCCTCACCTGCTGCTCGAACTGGCTCGTCACGCAGGCGTCGAGCGTCCAGTGACCGCTGTTGTGGGGCCGGGGCGCGAGTTCGTTCACGAGCAGGTCGCCATCGACGACGAACAGCTCCACCGCCAACACCCCGACGTAGTCCAGGGCGTCGGCGATCGCCATCGCCAGGCCGACCGCCCGGTCGGCGAGCCTCGGTGACACGGCTGCGGGCACCACCGTCAGGTCGAGGATGCCGTCGACGTGTCGGTTCTCGGCCACCGGCCAGGCGTCGAGACGGCCGTCGGCGGTGCGGGCGACGATCACACTCAGTTCCGTGTCGAGGTCGAGGCGGCGTTCGACCACACACGGCCCGCCACCGAGTTCGGCCCACGCCGCGAGCGTCCCGGCGACACCGTCGACCGAACGCTGACCCTTGCCGTCGTAGCCGAGGCGGGCCGTCTTCACGATTGCTCCCTCGTCGACCACCGACGAATCGATCGGTGGGTCGTCGGTGGACGGCAGCACCATGTAGGGACCGATCGGGAAGCCGTTGTCGGCGAGGAACGCCTTCTCGGCGATCCGGTCCTGGGCGATCCGCACCGACGACGGTGAGGGGGCGACCACCACCGTCACGGCGAGTTCGTCGAGCGCGGCCGCCGGTGGATTCTCGAACTCGGTGGTCACCGCGTCGCAGTCGAACGACAGACGCCGCAGCGAGGCGGGATCGTCGTACGCCGCCACGAGGTGCTCGTGCGCAACCGCGCCGGCCGGCGCGGACGGGTCCGGGTCGAGCACCATCGTGCGGTAGCCCATCGTGGCGGCCGCCATCACGAAGTAGCGGCCGAGTTGGCCCCCACCGAGCACGCCGAGCGTCGCGGGTGGAACGATGGGGGTCACGACGACTCGGGAGGCAGGACCGACGAACTCGCCTGCTCGCGCCGGGCGTCGCGGTACGCCGCGAGTGCGTCGCGCAGTCGAACGTCGGTGTCGGCGAGGAGGGCGACCGCGAACAGTGCTGCATTGGTGGCCCCCGCCTCGCCGATGGCGAAGGTGGCGACCGGAACACCCGCCGGCATCTGCACGATCGAGTACAACGAGTCCTGTCCGCCGAGGTGGCGCGACGCCACGGGTACGCCGAGCACGGGAACGGTGGTCTTCGCGGCCAGCATCCCCGGCAGATGGGCGGCCCCGCCGGCGCCGGCGATGATCACCCGGATCCCGCGCTCACGTGCCTGCTCCGCATAGGCGAACATCTCGTCGGGCATCCGATGGGCGCTCACCACCCTCGCTTCGTGGTCGACGCCGAACGACTCGAGGACCTCGACCGACTTCGCCATCGTCGGCCAGTCGCTCGACGACCCCATGACCACTCCGACGACTGCTCCGCTCACGGTCGCAGCGTAGGCCGCCGCGCCCGCCGGAGGAGCCACCCGCTCACACCAGTTCGCGGCGCTCGCTGTAGCGCAGGGCGAGGTAGCCCGGGATCGTCGGCAACCAATAGTTGATCAAGCGGAACAACAGGGTCGCGGCCCAGGCTTCCGCCTCCGGCACGCCGGCGCGTGTCAGCACGAACACGAGCGCCGCCTCGATCGCCCCGACACCCCCGGGGGTCGGCACGGCCGAGGCGACGGTGTTGGCGCCGAGATACAGCGCACCGAGCTCGGCGAAGGGCAGGTCGATGCCGAATGCCCGACACGCCCACACGAAGGTGAGGATGGTCGACAGCTTCGCGATCGCCTGACCTCCGAAGAGCAGACCGAGCTTCGACGGCATGCGCGCCAGCTCGCCGAAGTCGTGGCGGATCTTCTCGATCGTCGACTTCACGATCGCGACGAGCCAGCGGCGGAACTTGGGTGTCAGTGCCAGCACGATCGCCGCCACGACCGCGGCGCCGACGAAGACGAACACCAGCGTGAAGTCGGGCCCGCCGCCGGCGGCGTCGACATCACCCCGCGGATCGGTGCTGCTCCACAGGAAGAAGAAGACGATGAAGACGACCTGGACGATGCCGCTCGCCAACGACGTCAGCCCGACCGCCGCCGTCGACACGGCGACGTCGGTGCCGCCCTTCTGCAGGTAACGGATCCGCATCGCCATGCCGCCGGCGTTCATCGGCGTGAACCGGTTGAGGAAGGACTGGCCGAACATGATGACCGTCGCATCGCCGAGCGGGATGGGGCGGACGACGGAACCCGCGAGCGACATCGCCCCGCCCACCGTTCCGACGAGCGTGGCGAGCACCGCGGGTCCCACCCAGACCCAGTCGATCCCCGACATCGCATCGGCGATCGCAGACCAGTTGGTGACCAGCGTCAGCACGAAGAACGCGAGCACGGCGAAGCCGACCCAGCTGACGATCTTGCCGAAGCTGATCCGCTCGAGCTCGGCGAGCTCGACCTGCTCGACACCGAGCCGGTCCGCGAGCCCCCCGCGGAGGTCGTCGACGAGATGCTTCGGCTTCTTCGCCTCGTCACGGGTACGGGCCGGGAGGGCCGGCAGCTGGACGAACGAGAGCGTCGCTTCGAGATCGTCCGCCGGCACCGAGCGCACCACAGCATCGAGCGCTCGCTCGGTACCGGCACTGAGGGCCGTCGTGACGAGCAACTCCGCGCGGTCGACCGCCCGCGACTCGGGGCTCGACCCGAGCAGGGCGGTGTCCAGCCCGAGCAGGGTCACGCGATCGCCGCCGCCGACGACCACGTTGTCGCGTGTCAGCGACCGGTGCGCGATGCACGCTGCGTGCAGTCGGCCGAGCTGGCGCCACGCGTCGTCGAGTGCCTCGTCGCTGATGTCCTCCACGGTCAGCTGACGCATCGTGCGGCCGGAGGCCGACGCGGCTCCCAGCACGATGAGCGCGCTGTCGGACCCGGTCGGCGCGACCGCCAACACCTCCTGGACCCGTGCTCCCGCTCGACGGGCCATCATCGTCGACTCGGCGAGTTGAGCGGCCCGGAATCGTGGTCGCACCGAGGTGCGTTGTTCGTCGACGTCGCGGACCCTGATCGACCGGACGACGCGAGCGATCAACTCGATGTCACGGTCGTCCCGGTCGAGGTACACCACGTCGACGGCCTCGCCGCCGGCGCGCCCCTCGTAGGTCCGAACGCCACGCTCGGACGTCTCGTCCCCCAACTCGTCGATCACGAAGCCGCCGGCCGCCAGCCCGGCGCGGAGCGTCGCGGCTCCGGGGCGCCGGCGGGGCGACCCGAAGATCACGAGGGCCGCCGAGCCGACCGCGGTCCCGAGTGCGAGCGTGACCAACAGGTTGACCGGCGCCTGCGTGGCCGTGATCAGGCGCACCAGGACGGTCAACCACACCGCCGCCCAGGTGATCCTCCGCCACCGGGCCGTCATCATCGGAGAAGCGGTCGTCGCACCGGCCACCAACGCCGCCAGATAGCCCGCCGAGGGGAACGTCGCCCGGACGAACGAGCCCGAGGGCAGGTCGGTGATCGCCGTCGGCGGGGCCGCTCGTTGGAGCCAGTCGGTCAACAGCACCATGACGATCCCGCCGACGAGCGCTGCGCCCACCACGAGCAGCGTTGCCGCTCGCGTCCGGCGCGTGAGGAACCACCCGACGGTCACGATCGGGATCAACAGGATCGCGAGCTGTGCCAGACCGACGAGTGCGTACCTGAAGGGCTCGGGCATCCGGGCGAAGAAGCTGACGATGTCGGCCGAGGTGTTGGTCAACGCACCCGGGAGCACGGCGGTCAGGAACAGGACCAGGCCCAGCAGACAGAGGCGGACGACGAGCCGGGCGACGTCGACGGGATGGCGCTGCCAGTCGCGACGGTCCTGTTCGCGCAGTGCCGCGCTCGGCGCCTCCGTCGTCGTCACCGCAACAGCATGCATCACCGCAACCGCTCGGGCGCGTCTGGGCGGTCGACGTGGGATCAGGAGATCACCGGAGCAGGGAGATCTCCGGAATCAGAAGATCACCTCGGCTTCCAGTCGGCCGTTCTCGCCGACGACCACCACCATGCGCGACATGCACGGCATGCAGTAGACCTTGTCGCCGGGCCGGAGTTCCCTGGTCGCGCGGATCACCACTTTGCACACGGGGCAGATCACCTCGTTGGGCGCCAGCGTGTCGAGCGGCCCACCCCAGTGCCGGTAGAACTTGCGCCACTTCTTCGGCACCTCCTTGAAGCCGGTCTCCTCCAGCTCGTAACGCCTTCGTGAGGGGTCGGCACCGACCTCGGGGGCGGAGACGTCGGTGTCGGTCATCAGGTGAGCCCCAGTCGCTCGATCGTGTGCAGATACTCGTCGGCGAGCCGCGAGCTCTCACCGGCCGGAGCGCCGACATCGGCGAGCGCACCCTCGAAGACGCCGAGCACCTTGGTGTCCAGGTCACCGCGGATCTCGCGAAGGCGGGTGCGACCCGACGGATCGACCGCGAGGCTGCGGCCGAGATCGTTCTCTCCGAAGCCCGCATGCCGCCGCTCGTCGGAGATCACGCCGGCCAGCACGTCCTTCGTCACCGGGTCGGCCGTCGTGGCGTGGAGTCGGAACACGGTGTACTCCATCGTCTCCAGGATCACGTTCTGGGCGAACACGCCCGCCTGCCAGTCGCCCTCGTCGATCAGATCGAGCAGGGCTCCCTTGAAGTCGACGAGTGCCGGTTGGGCGCGGCGTTCGATCTCACGTTCCGGGTCGTCGACACCGAGCTCGCGCAGTCGGTGCAGGAACACCTCGAGATGGCGGGCCTCGTCGGCGACCTGGGTGGCCATGAAGATCTTCGAGTTCCGATCCGGTGCCAGCCGGACGAGACCGGCTGCACCTTCGAGTGCGGCGGTCTCCCCCACCGAGTAGTTGCACAGCGTGGTGATCAGCCGTTCGCGTCGCGCGTCGTCGAGTCGCTCCTCGGCCGTGGTCTCCAGCCGCCCGTACGGACGGTCGGAGAGATACCCCTCGACCGAGTCGAACCAGAACTGGAACGAATGGACCTCGTCGAGGAAGTCCTGTTCGGCGAGCGCGTGCGGATCGAAGTCGTCGACGTCCATCACGCCGGAACGCGGGGTGTCTGGTACTCGAGGCCGACTCGGGCGAGTCGGGTCTTGAACTCACCGAGCACCGTGGTGGCCAGCACCTCCTCCATCTCCTCCGGGCTGGCGGTCGACAGGTTCGTGCCGTGCCATTCGGCGCTCGCGGTCGGTGTGGGCGTCGACTTCGGGGTGTTCTGCGGGCCTCGGAACGAGTCCGCGAAGACCGCGAGCATGTAGTAGGTCATCTCCTGCTGCATCTGCTCGATCTCGGCCTTCTTCTCCGGGTGCTGTTGGATCAGCGAGCCGATGCGGTTCTCACCGAAGCCCACGTGGCGGCGTTCGTCGGCGATCGTGCCGGACAGCGTGTGGGCGAACTTGGGGTTGAACTCGCGGCTGCCGGCTTCGAGCATCTCGAAGACGCTGAACGCGAGACCTTCGAGCACGATGTTCTGTCCGACGACGCCGGCGATGAAGTCACCGTTCGACACCTTCTCGAGGAGGACCTCGGCGAACTTGACGAGATTCGGGTTCGCATAGCGGTCGATCGTCGACTCGAGGTCGTCGGGCTTGACGCCGAGGTCGAACAGCCGCTGGGTGAAGACCTCGACGTGACGGGCCTCATCGAGGGTCTGCGTCGCGAGGAACCGCTTGCTCGGGTAGTCGGGCGCGGCGTTGATCAGCCCGGATGACGCGGCAAGCGCGCAACGTTCGCCGACGACCAGCCCGACCGTGGTGCGGATGGCAGCTTCACGTTCGTCGTCGTCCTCGAGCAGTTGGTCGGGTTCGTGTTCACTCGGCTCGTGGCCGTAGACCGTGTCTTCGAGGTACCCCTGAGGACACATCTCCATCCACCGTTGAATCGAGTACTGCGCGAGGAACTGGGTCATCTGGGAACCTGCCTTGTGATTGGAACGTTGTTCCAATCATGTTCGGAACCAGGGTGCCGCCGTCAGGGTCTTTGGTCCCATGACGAGGCCCGCGGCCGTCAGCCGAGCACGTCGGTGAGCGCCTCGGCCGCGCGGGCCACGTCCGCCGGCGACGTGTAGTGCACGAACGAGAGCCGCACGACTCCGCGATCGGGATCGACACCGAGTCCGTCGAGCACGCGGGCCGCGTAGTAGTGCCCGGAACTGGTCTGCACGCCGCGCCGGACGAGCTCGTGCGCCACCGCCTCCGGTTCGATCGCGAGCGGGCTGAACGCGATCGTCGGGCAACGGTGGCCGGTCGTGGCGTCGATCGCCGACGGTCCGAGGAGCCGGACGTCGTCCCGCGCTGCCAGGAGGTCGAGCAGCACCGGGCTGAGCGAATCCTCGTGCTCGCGCCAGAGTGCCGACACTGCGGCGGCGGCGGTGCGCAGGTCGTCCCCGTCATCGCCTCCGTCATTGCCTCCGTGGTGGCGGTGCAGCAACTCGACGTACTCGAGCACCGCACCGGCCGATGCCACCTGGGCGTGATCGGGGCCGGCGGGGTTGAGGCGCTTGTCCGCCACGTTGTCGTTGAAGAAGTGACTCTGGTTGGGCAGTTCGGTCAGCAACCCGGCCCGCACCACCATCAGCCCCTGGTGGACCGAGTACGTCTTGTAGAGGCTGAACAGGTAGACGTCGGCGCCGAGCGCGGCGACGTCGGGGAGGCTGTGCGGCGCGAACGACACCCCATCGACGATCACCCGGGCCCCGACCGTGTGTGCGAGCGCCGTGATCCGGGCGATGTCGTTCTCGACGCCGACGATGTTCGAGGCGTGCGGCACGGTGACCAGGCCCGTGCGGTCGCTGAGCAGTGATTCGAACTCGTCGATGTCCAGCAGGCCGGAGACGGGATCGGTGCGCCACTCTCGCAGTGTGCACCCGACGGCTTCGGCGGCTCGCCGGATCGCGCCGGTGTTCGCCTCGTGGTCCTGGTTGGTGACGATGACCTCGTGGCCCGGCTCGAGGACGCCGGCGAAGGCGTGTGCGAGCACGTAGGTGTTGGCGGAGGTCGAAGGACCGAAGATCACCTCGCGCGGCTCCACGCCCAGCGTCTCGGCCCACCGGGCGCGCGAGCGGTCCATCAGCGCTCCTGCCCGGGCCGACGACTCGAACTCGCTGTAGGGCTGCACCTTGAGGTCGGTGTAGTACTCGGTGAGCGCGTCGATCGTCTGCCGGCAAGCGAACGAGCCGCCGGCGTTCTCGAAGAACGACTGCCCGTCGTTGATCGGACGGCCGAACGCCGGGAACTGGGAGCGGACGAAGTCGAGGTCGAGATGCACGCCCTCACGGTAGTAACCGCCCCGCCCTCCCCCTCGCTCTCGTGAACCCGTGAACGCCCAGGACGCGGATCTGTTCACGACAACGTGGATCGGACGGCAATGATGGGGCGCATGAGCGCCGATCCGTCGACCACGAACGATCTCGTCACCCCGGCGCTGCTCGTCGACATTCCGACGTTCGACCGCAACCTGTCGGCGATGGACGCCGTGCTACCGGGAGCGAGACTGCGACCCCACGTCAAGGCGTTCAAGTCGACCGACATGGCCAAGCGGCTCGACGCCGACGGCCACCACGGCTTCTGCGCGGCGACACCCAGGGAGATCGAGGGCCTCGTCGCCGCTGGCCTGACCGACGACCTGCTGCTCGCGAACGAGACGCTCGACGCCGGGCGCCTCGGAGCGCTCGCCGACCGGGCGAACATCACGGTGGCGATCGACTCCGACGCAACGCTCGACGCGGCGATCGCCGGCGGCATCCGCTCCGTGCTCGTCGACGTCGACGTCGGTCTTCCCCGGTGCGGCTGCGACGTGGACGACTCGGGTCGCCTCGCCGACCGTGCCCGCGCTGCCGGTCTCGACGTCCGCGGCGTGATGGGCTACGAGGGTCACCTGATGATGGTCCACGACCGCGAGACGAAGCGTCAGAAGGTCGAGGCGGCGATGGCGATCCTGCTCCGAGCACACGAGATGGTCGGCGGCGACATCGTGTCCGGCGGCGGCACCGGCACCTGGGACATCAACACGTGGTGCACCGAGATCCAGGCCGGCTCCTACACGTTGATGGACACCCAGTACGACGAGCTGGAGACGCCCTTCGAGAAGGCGCTGTCGGTGCTCGCCACCGTGATCTCGGTCAGCGCGAAGGGCTGGATCATCGCCGACGCCGGGCTGAAGGCGTTCGGGATGGACCACGGCAACCCGTCGTGGGCCGAGGGTGACGTGTTCTTCTGCTCCGACGAGCACATCACGCTGTCACCACGTGAACTCGGCGACTGGAAGGTCGGCGACCGGGTCAGGATCTGGCCGTCCCATGTCGACCCGACCGTCGCCCGCCACGAACAGTTCTGGCTGGTCGAGGGCGACGAGATCCGCGACCGCTGGCCGATCGACCTGCGCCACTGGTGACGATTGCAGCAGGGGTCTGACCGCTGCTGCACTCGAGTCACATCGAGCGGGCGGCGTTGTCGAATCTCGTGTACTGGCCGAGGAAGACGAGGCGCTTGGTGCCGATCGGGCCGGAGCGGTGCTTCGACACGATCACCTCGGCCGAGCCCTTGTCGGGCGACTCCGGGTTGTACACCTCGTCGCGGTACAGGAACATCACGACGTCGGCGTCCTGCTCGAGCGAACCGGACTCGCGCAGGTCGGCGAGCATCGGCCGCTTGTCGGAACGCGCCTCGAGGTTTCGGCTCAGCTGGCTGAGCGCCACGATCGGCACCTCGAGCTCGCGGGCCAACACCTTGAGGTTTCGGCTGATCTCGCTGACCTCGAGCTGGCGGTTCTCCGACCGGCCGCTGCCGCTCATCAGCTGCAGGTAGTCGATCATGATCAGCGCCAAGCCGCCGTGCTGCGCCTTGATGCGCCTGGCCTTCGCCCGGATCTCCATGACGGTCACCTGCGGGTTGTCGTCGAGGAACAACGGCACTTCCAGCCGCCCGACCGCCAGACCGATCTTCGACCAGTCGGCCTCGCTCAACTTGCCGGTCCGCAGCTTGGTGGAATCGACCTTCGCCTCGCTCGCGAGGATGCGCTGGGTCAACTCCGAGTGCCCCATCTCGAGCGAGAACACGAGCACCGGCTTGCCGGAGTGCTTCGCGATGTGTGTCGCCATGCCCAGGCCGAAGCTGGTCTTGCCCATCGCCGGCCGCGCACCGACGATGTTCAAGGTGCTGGGCTGGAGGCCCGAGAGGAGTTCGTCGAGGTCGTCGTAGCCGGTCGCCGCGCCGGTGATCGTGTCGCCGCGCTCGTAGTTCTCCTCGAGCTGATCCATCGTCTCGTTGAGGAGTTCCTGGATCTGACGGGTCGAGTCGACCACGCGGTCCTCGGCCACCTCGAACATCTTCGACTCGGCCAGATCGACGGCCTTGGTGACGTCGTCGGGCTCGGAGAACGCGAGGTCGGTGATCTCACCGGCGGTGTGGATCAGCCGGCGCAGCAACGCGGTGTCCATCACGATCCGGGCGTAGTGCTCGGCACCGGACACCGACGGCGTCGCGTTCTGCAGGTCGTTCAGCCGCTCGATCCCGCCGACCTCGTCGAGCAGGCCGTGACGTCGGAGTTCGTCCGCAACGGTGACCACGTCGACCGGACCGGAGGACGAATACAGCGACCGGATCGAGTCGAAGATGTGTTGGTGCGCGGGGCTGTAGAAGTCGCGGACGTTGAGCCCTGCCTCGCCGACGACGCCGATCGCATCACGTGACAACAGCAACGCGCCGAGTACGGATTCCTCGGCCTGCAGGTTGTGGGGAGGGACCCGTCCACCGCGGTTCGACGGCGACGCGCTGCGTTCGGGACGACTGGTTCCGTATTCGTGATCGATCGACATGGGGACCCCACTCTCTCAGGGGTTTCCTGTGCGGCGGAAGAGGAACAACCCTGGGTCTTGGTTGTTGACGAACTGTGGACAACCTCCCGGAACTGTGGACAGCCCATCTGTGGACGCGCCTGTGGACAGGCGCGTCGAATGAGGCTGTCGAGAGGATCGGGAGCGGAGGTTCGCGGCCGGCCGGCCGAGCCGTCAGTCGGCGGCGACGACGTCGATCGTGATCGGGAACGACACGTCACTGTGGAGTGACGCGGTCACCGTGTGCTGACCGACCGTCTTGATCACGTCGACCTCGATCTGACGACGATCGAGTTCGATGTCGGTCTGCTCCAGGACGGCACCGGCCACGTCGGCTGACGTGATCGAACCGAAGAGCTTGCCCTCGGGGCCGGCCTTCGCCGACACCGTGATCACCTTCGGCACGAGCGTGCTGGCGATCGTCGTGGCGGCCTCACGGGCGCTGGAGTCGCGCTGGTCGCGAGCCTTGCGCATGCGGCCGGCCTGCTCGACGGCACCTTCGGTCGCCGTGATGGCGTGGCCCTTCGGGAGCAGGTAGTTGCGGGCGTGACCGTCGGCGACGTCGACGATGTCACCGCGCTTGCCCAGCCCGTCGAGATCGGAACGCAGAATGACCTTCATCGCTCAGTACTCCTCGGTCTCGGCGGCGTCGTTCGTGTCGAACTCGGCCGTCTCGTCGATCAACTCGTCGGTCTCGACGACGTCGTTGGCCGTCTCGGTGACGCTGTCGCTCAGGCTGGCGTCGCGATCGCGCCCGCCGTCGCGGCCGCGGCCGCCCGTTCGGGTCGATGCCACGCGCTTGGCGTAGGGGAGCAGCGCCATCTCGCGCGCCACCTTGACGGCGTTGGCGACCTCGCGCTGCTGCTGCAGGGTGTTGCCGGCGACGCGACGGTTCTTGATCTTGGCGCGGTCGCTCATGAAGCGCTGCAACAGATCGACGTCCTTGTAGTCGATGTACTCGACCTTGTCGATGACCAGCACGCTGGTCTTCTTCTTGAACTTGCGGGGGTTGAGATCGCGGGCGCTGCGCGCCTTGTTCTTCTTGCTTGCCATGATGATTCCTGGTGGTTCCTTACGACTGATGATTCAGATCAATGGGGGTCAGAACGGCTCTTCGTCGCCGTAGACCGGGTCGGGGGTCCTGCTGGCGGCACCGCCGCCGCCGCCACCGCTGCGCGAGCCGCCGTCGCCGGAGTCGCGGCTGATGCGCTCGACCTGCGCCTGCGCCCAGCGGAGGCTCGGGCCGAGTTCGTCGGCGCGGATCTCGGTGACGCTGCGCTTCTCGCCTTCCTTGGTCTCGTAGGACCGCTGCTCGAGCCGGCCCGTCACGATGACGCGCATGCCCTTGCTGAGGCTGGCCGCCGCGTTCTCGCCGAGTTCGGACCACGCGACGATGTTGAAGAACGACACCTGTTCCTGCCATTCACCGTTCTGCTGGTACCGCCGGTTGACGGCGAGCCCGAAGCTCGCGACGCCGGCGCCGCTCGGTGTGTAGCGCAGCTCGGGGTCCTTGGTGAGGTTCCCGACCAGCGTGACGCTGTTTTCCGATGCCATGTTGATTCCCCTTGGTGGCTTGGTGGCTGCTGCCGGTCAGACAGCGGTGACTGCCATGCCGCGGCGCTCGGCCTCGGCCTCGGGCAGGCGGATGAGCTTGTGGCGGACGATGTCGTCAGCGAGACGGAGCGTGCGCTCGAGTTCGTCGAGTGAGCCTGCCGGGGCCACGATCTCGGCGACCAGGTAGTAGCCGGACGGCTTCTTGTTGATCGGGTAGGCGAACTGGCGCTTGCCCCACCAATCGATCTTGCCGTGGATCTCTCCACCGGCGGCGGTGACGCCGTCGGTGACCGTCTTCATCCAGGCCTGCGCCTTGGGGTCATCGACGTCGCCGTCGATGATGATCATCATTTCGTATGCACGCATCATGCGTGTTTCCTCCCTTCGGATCCCCCACGACCGCCTGATGACAGCGCCGTGGCGGGAGCCCCGGTGTGGGGCAGGGCCAATATGGACGTGCCAACCCTATCGGGGCCGAACTCGGTCGCGTGATGGTGTCTCATGGGCACGATCATCGCGAGGGGGTGTCACACGGTTGGCAGCATCGGTGGGGCCCTCGGCAAGCTCCGATCAAGAGTGCTCACGCGAGGTCTGCTCCGTGTCGATCCGACAATCGTGAGCGAAGAACACGAACCGGCCGAGCGGCTGCACCACCCCGAGCGATCGCGCGTCGGACCCGGCTACGGCTTCGCGTGTGACCCCCACGTCGTGCTCGTTGCAACCTCCTCGACTCGAATGCCGACCCGCCACGAGGGATGCGCCGGCTGGTGGCCGTCGCGATCGAACCCGGACGTCATCGGATGGTGCTGCCCCTGCGAATGCCACGAGCGCGGCGCGGGCTGGCCCGGTTACGAGCAGGCCCGGGCCCATCCCCTCACGTACGCGTGATCGTCACGCACGTCTGATCGTCGATCCCGGGTGTGGCGATCTCATCCGGTCGCCGCAGCGAGCGGACAGCGTTCGGCCTCGGTGCCGTCGAGCAGTTCGAGGCGCGCGCCGGGGCCGATTCCGAGATCGTCGAAGCCACCGTCGAACACCTCGAGCGCGAGGTCGTAGGGAGCCTCGGGCGAGTAGAGCGGACACTCGCCCGCCGGCCTGTCGAGGCACGGCGTCATGTCGGCCTCGCCCACCAGCTCGCCGTCGGCGCCGAACCACGCGATCGAGAGCGGTGTGGGTGTCCGGAACATGTAGAACCAGCCGATCAGCGGTTCGTCGAAGACGAACACCATCCCGACAGCGTCGCCGAGGTCGGTGACGTCCATCAGCCCGCGGCCGCGCTCCTCCGGGGTGTCGGCCAGCCAGACACAGACCTCGCACACCCCACCGTCGGCCTCGGTGATCCGCGCCGTGATCGTCGAGAACCCCTCGGGCTGCCGGCCCGACGGCGCGTTCTCGGCCACGGTGCCGCCGAGAGGTGGCGAGTCACCGACGGCGGTCGGCCCGCTCCCGTCCGGCGCGGTGGACGAGGAGACCGATGCGTCGTCGCTCGATCCGGCCGAGCACGCAGCGAGCACGACGACCGCAACAGCGATCGCAGTCCAACGACGAGGCGCGCCCGACCGAGGCGCGACGATCAAGTCCGCCCACCGACGGGGATCACCCGCAGCAGGTGGTTCCAACGACACTCGACACACGCCTCGACGACGTAGGCGCTGAGTTCCTCGCTGCGATCGTTCAACTGCCGCATCTCCTTGGCCGTCGACACGCACCGGCCCTGCGCCGACAGCCGCGGGCCGAACACGTACGTCACGAGTTTCAGATCGGCCTCCTCGCAGATCGGACACCGGGTGGAGGTCTGCGTGCCGACGTTGCGAGCCGCTCGGATCAACTCGGGATGCGCGTCGCAGACCTGGTCGATCGGCACGCGCCCCTTCTTGACCTGAGCGATCAACATGCGCCGGGCGAGGCGATGGTCGACGAGGCCGCGCGATCCGTCGGAGCCACGAAGCGCGCCGACCGTGATCGCCATGGGCGACGACACTATCCCCTCGACACGGACGCGCGCCGCCGATCCCCGGCCATCCCGACCGCGTGCGCCACACTGGTCGCGTGGTCGCCAACATCAACTACGGAACCGGGACACCCGACGACGACGAGCTGAGGCTGTGCGGCGATGTCAGCGACGGCCGCCGCGCCGTCGAACTCGGCATCTCCCCGTGGTTCAACTCGATCGGTTTCGCCCGCGCCGGTGCCAAGTCGATCGCCGTCGACACCGACGCCGAACGCATCGCGGAGACCCGCCGACGAGCCGCCGCCGCCGAGGTGCCCGTGCAGTGCCTGGAGACCGACCTCGCCGACCTCGGCGACATCGCGTCGAGTTCGTGCGAGGTGGTCGTCGCGGCCCACACGATCGGCGACGTCGACGACCTCGGGCGTCTGCTCCGCCAGGTGCACCGGATCCTCAAGCCGAGCATGCCCCTGATCATCTCGATGCCGCACCCCTTCGCCGGCGTCGATGCCGACCACGCCTACGGAGCGGGCGAACGAACGATCGGCTCGTGGTTCACCGCGCTCAATCGATCGAACTTCCGCGTCGACCAGCTGCTCGAACTCGGCGCCAACGCCGGCCACCCCGTGCCGAGCACCCTCGTCCTGCGCGCCCGCAAGGAAGGTTCCTAGGGATCAGGCGTCGGCGCGCTCGGTGGCGGTGATGCCGGCGGGTCGCGGTCGACCGAACAGGTAGCCCTGGCCCTTGTCGCAACCGAGTTCACGCAACCGGTTGAGCTGCAACGGCGTCTCGACGCCCTCTGCCACCACGGACAGCCCGAGCGAGTGCCCCAACCGCACGACGGCCTCGACGATCGAGGTGTCGTCGGCCTCGAGACCGAGCCCGGTCACGAAGGACCGATCGACCTTGATCGCCTCGACCGGGAAGCGCTTGAGGTAGGTGAGCGACGAGTACCCGGTACCGAAGTCGTCGACCGACAGGTGCAGGCCGAGCCCGCGCAGGTCGCGCAGTGCGTTGCCCGCCGCCTGCGTGTCGGCCATCAGCGCCGTCTCGGTGATCTCCAGCCACAGCGAGTCGGCGTCGATGCCGGTCTCGCCGAGCGCATCGTGGACCAGATCGAGGAAGCTGCCGTCGATGAGTTGTTGCGTCGCCACGTTGACCGAGAGCGTGCACTCGGCGAAACGAAGACCGACCGCTCGCCAGTGGGCGAGCTGCGCCAGCGAGTCCCGCAGGACGCGACCACCGAGGTCGACCATCAGCCCGGCCTCCTCGGCCATCGGCAGGAACTGCGACGGCATCAGCAGCCCACGGTCGGGGTGGCGCCATCGTGCCAATACCTCGAAGCCGACGACCTGGCCCCCGTCGAGGTCGACGATCGGCTGGAAGTAGGGCACCACCTCACCTCGCTCGAGGCCGCGGCGCAACTCGGTGGAGGTCTGGAGCACGGCCATCGACGCTCGGCGCGTCTCCTCGGTGAATGCCTCCACTCGGTCCCGGCCACCGGCCTTCGCCCGGTACATCGCCGCATCGGCGTCGCGGAGCAGTTCGTCGGCCGTGAGACCCGGCGCGCTGTTCACGGCGAACCCGATGCTCGCCGTCGTGACCAACTCGTGACCGTCGATCGTCACCGGTCGCTGGACCGCGCGCCGGAGCCGTTCGGCCACCACGGCGGGGTCGACTCCACCGTCGACGAACACGACGAACTCGTCGCCACCGAAGCGTGCGAGACAGTCGGTGTCGCGCATCACGTGACGCAGGCGGCGCGCCACCTCGCGCAACAGTTCGTCACCGACGCCGTGTCCGAGACTGTCGTTGACGACCTTGAAGTTGTCGAGGTCGATGAACAACACCGACACCTTGCCCGGCGCCGCTCCGTCGAGCAGTGTGTCGAGGCGCTTGACCAGGGCTGCCCGGTTCGGCAGCTCGGTGAGATCGTCGTGGGTCGCCGCGTGCGTCAGCCGTTCCGCCGCGACCCGCTGGTCGGTGACGTCCTCGATGTGCGTGATCGCCAACGCGACACCCTCGTCCTCGGTGACCGACACCCGGGTCCTCGCCCAGACGAACTCGCCGTCACTGCGCAGGTACCGCTGCTCCAACAGGTACGTGTCGGCGATGCCGAGTTCGAGCCGTGCGCGTTGCGTCGCGGCGGCGCGGAGATCATCGGGGTGGGTGATCTCGCGGATTCCCATGCCGATCAGGGAGTCGAGCGGGCGATCGAGCATGTCGGCCAGCGACTGGTTCGCATCGACGATGCGACTGTCGTCGAGCCGGACCAGCGCCATCCCGGTGGGCGCGGAGTGGAAGGCCTGCTGGAAGCGTCTCCTCGCCTGTTCCAGCGCCACCGTGCTCCGGGCGCGGTCGGTGACGTCGCGCAACAACACCACGAGCCCGCCGGCACCCTCGTCGTCGGCCTGCCCGCCGGTGGTCGCCCCACCCGGAGCTCTGCCCATGCCCGGCCGGTGCAGCGACGCCTCGACGAGGTGTGGATCACCGAACGCGTCGACCAACTCGAACAGCACGTGGTTCCCGATCGGTCCGGTGACGTCGAGCGGCTCCGGCGCCGCCCGCGGATCGTCGAAGTGCCATCGGGCGGTCACGACCTCGCGATCGGAGTCGCCGATCATCTCGAGGAACGCCCGGCCGACCAGTTCGTCGATGGTTCGGCCGGTCAACACCGCGGCGCGTTGGTTGGCCGACTCGATCACCCCGCGCTCGTCGAGGCCCATCACCGCGTCGGGGAGATCATCGAGCAGGCGGCGGATCTCGGACTGGGTCCGCTCCAACTCGTCGATCGTGCGCCGGAAGCGACGCCCGATCCGCCGTGACTCCACCACCGTTGCCGTCACGGCGACGATCGCGAGCACGCCGATGCCCGAGACGGCAGCGATCGCTCCGGCATCCGGTTCGGTGCCGGCACGGAGCACCGCCATCACCATCAGGCTCGCCGACACGGCGACGATCGGGACGATCAACCACCATCCTCGGAACGTCTTCTCGACCGGCTGAGCCACTGCCAAACGGTACGACGCCGGGCCCCGTCAACGGGTGATGCTCGGACACCGACGCGACCAGCGCAGCGGTGCCGGCCGCGCTGGTGTCACGCGTTGCGTTGCGCCCACCACTCGTCGAGGCGGCGGCGGATCTCGTCGTCGCCGAGCAGCCCTTCGTCGAGACGCACCTCCATCAGGAACCGCATCGCGTCGCCGACCTCCCGGCCCGGTGTCAGACCGAGCTGTTCCATCACCTGGGTGCCGTCGAGCTCGGGGCGGAGCGCTGCGAGCTCCTCGGCTTCCTGGAGTTCGGCGATCCGGAGCTCGAGCTCGTCCATCCTTCTCGACAGGCGAGCGGCCTTCTTCTCGTTGCGGGTCGTGCAATCGCACCGGGTCAGCACGTTCAGCTCGCGCAGCAGATCGCCGGCATCGCGCACGTAGCGCCGAACCGCCGAGTCCGACCATCCCATCGAGTAGGTGTGGAACCGCAGGTGCAGCGCGACCAGCTCGGTCACCGCAGCGACGTCGTCGTTCGAGTACCGCAGCGCGTTCATCCGCTTGCGGGTCATCCGCGCGCCGACCGCGTCGTGATGGTGGAAGGTCGTGCCCTTGCCCTCGAGGTAGCCGCGTGTGCGCGGCTTGCCGACGTCGTGGAAGAGCGCCGCCAGCCGCGCCAGCCGGAAGTCGAACGGCGGCTGGTCTCCGGCGACCACGCCAGGATGCTCGTGGAGCGGCCGGACGTTCTCCACCACCGCGATCGTGTGGGTCAACACGTCCTTGTGCCGGTGGATCGGGTCGTGTTCCAGGCGCATCGCCGGCAGTTCGGGCAGGAACTCGTCCGCGAGCCCCGTGTCGACCAGGAACCAGAGCCCCGCCGACGGATGGTCGACGACCATCAGTTTGTCCAACTCGTCGCGGATCCGCTCGGCCGACACGATCTCCAGGCGGGGTGCCATCTCGCGGACGGCGGCAACCAGCTCCGGTGTCGGTTCGAGCTGGTAGCCGGCGATGAAGCGCGCCGCTCGGAGCATGCGCAGCGGATCGTCGCTGAAGCTGATCTCCGGGCCGATCGGCGTGCGCAACGTTCGTGTCGCGAGGTCGACGGCGCCATCGAACGGATCGATCAGAACGGGCACCTCGCCGGGCACCGTGAGGTCGAGTGCCATCGCGTTGACGGTGAAGTCACGCCGGGAGAGATCGGCCTCGATCTCGTCGGCGAACACCACGTGCGGCTTGCGTGATTCGTCGGTGTAGGCCTCGGCGCGGAACGTGGTGATCTCGTAGATCCGTTCACGCCCGCTGTCCGGATCGATCTTCTGAGCCCCGATCGTGCCGAACTTCTCGCCCTGCGACCAGATCGCATCGGCCCACCCGTCGAGGCACCGTTTGATCTCCGGCGGGCGGGCGTCGGTGGTCAGGTCGAGGTCGAAGTCCTCGCGGTCGTTGGCGACGAACAGGTCGCGCACGGTGCCACCGACGAGGTAGAGCCGATGCCCGGCGACACGGAACCGATCAGCGAGCGGTTCCAGCTCGCGCAGCACCGGCGTCAGTCGTTCGGGAATCACGTCGTCAGGCTACGACCTCGGCTCCCGGGAGCGCGGACGGACACACGCGCCGTGAGGCTCCCGCCAGGGCCGCGGCGAGTACCTTCGGAGCCGTGAACACTGCGGCGGTCGAGCACCCTGTTCGGGCTCGTCTGAGGTCCTGGCCCTACGAACCCGACGTCGCGCACCTCGTGCTGCTCGATCATCACATGGTCCCCGACGCTTCCGACGTCGCACGCTGGATCGTCGAGGCCCGGGCGACGGGCGCGAGGGCGCTGCGGACCGGGGCGTTGTTCGCCACGTCGACACCGGCGTTCCACGAAGCGGGTTTCGAGACGATCGACCGACTGCGCCTGCTCGAACTCGACCCGAGCGGCCGGCAGTCCGACGACTCGCCGGCTCGCAACGGCGCACCGACCCGGCTCAGGCGCCTGCGTCCATCGATGCTCGACGGGGCGTCGAGGGTCGACCGCCGGGCGTTCGCCGCACCCTGGGCCAACGACGCAGCGGGGCTCGGCGACATCATGGCGGCCACGCCCCACCATCGATCCCGCTGTGTCCAACTCGACGGGCGCATGGTCGCCTTCGTGATCAGTGGGCGTGCGGGCACGTGGGGCTACATCCAGCGTCTCGCCGTCGATCCATCCGCACAACGGGTCGGGCTGGGACGCGCGCTCGTGGACGACGCGGTGCGGTGGATGCGCCGACGCCACGTGGAGCGGGTGCTGGTGAACACGGCCAGCGACAACGTCGCGGCGTTGTCGCTCTACCGCTCGTACGGCTTCACCGATCGACCCGACGACCTCACGATCCTCGAACGGGTACTCCGCTCGTGATGGACGCAGTCCGGTGATCGTCACCGCCTCACACGCACGGCATCACCCGACCGTCTCCACCGTGCTGGCCATCGTGGTCGCTGCGGTGCTGTTCGCCGTACTCGGAGCGCCACCGACGGCCGACCGTGCCGCGCTGGCGCAGCAGAGCGAGGGGATCGAGGCACAGCTCGACCTGATCGATCAGGACTTCGCGATCGAGCCCGACGGCACGATCCGCCTCGTGTACCGCCTGAGCGGTGTCGTCGACGACGCGCTCGACTTCGTCCCCGATCCACCGGTTGCTCCACGCCCGCCACCCGGCGACACGATTCCGGGCGACACGGTTCCACCCCCGGTCGAATCCGCGCCCGTCGAACCGTCGATCCGGCTCACGATGGAGATCACCAACTACGCGCCGATCGACGATCCGGACGACATCGCTGCCCTGGTGGGCAGCGACGTCGACCCCGATGCGTTCAGCTCCGCGGTCGACGGCGTGGCGATCAGCGACGTCCGCGCGCTCTCGACGGTCGAGGACGACGACACCGTCACGATCCGGCTCGACCTCGAGACCGACGTCGTCGACAGCATCGAGGAGCGACTCAAGTTCGATCGCCCGGGCCTGTACCCGATCCGCGTCCAGTTGCTGACCGGTGACCCGGCCGACGACATCGTGGTCGCGACCGCGGGCACGATCGTCCAACGACTGCCCGGACCCACCGACGATGCTCCCCCACCACCGATCGACCTCTCGGTGGTCACTGCGACGCCGCCGGCCGGACCCGACGCCGACCGGAGCGCGGCCGACGACGCCAACGCACGACTGACCGACGCGATCGATCTCGCGGCCACGCTCGACGCGCCGGTCACCCTCGAGGTGCCGCCACCGCTCGTCGCGGCTCGGGCGACCACCCCGGAACGCCAAGCCGAACTCGCCGACGCGCTCGACGGTGACGAACTGGTGGCACTCCCCGTCCCGCCGCTCGACGTGTCGTCGGCCGCTGCCGCGGGTCGGGGCGACACGTTCGCCCGGCTGCTGAGCGCCGGACAGGACATGCTCACCGCCGCAGTGCCGACGACTCCCTCGCGACGCGACGTCTGGATCACCACCGATGAGCTGAGCGCTGCTGGCGCTCAACAGCTCCGCGACCTCGGTGTCCGGTTCGTGGTGATGCCGACGGCGTTGTTCCGTGCCACCGTCAGCGCCACCCTTCCCGACACCGACCTGTTCGTCGGGGCCGAACTCCCCGACGGTGGCACGCTCCCGCTGCTGCTCGTCGATCCGCTGTCAGCCGCCCTCACCACGGAGGCCGCTGACGAACAACTCGCCGAGGCGACCCTCACCGAGTGGTCGGTGGCCACGCTCGCCGGACTGCTCGCCACTCAGGCCGACGCCGACGCTTCGAACGGCACCGCACCCCAGCGCAGCATCGTGCTGACCACGCCTGATCTCGACGCACCCGACGCCCGCCTGCTCAACGGCCTGCACGAGCTCGCTGCCACCACTCCGGCGGCTCGATTCAGCCCTGCCTCCGCACTGATCGGCACCACCGACGTGCAGCGCGTGAACGGTCGGGAGGTGACCGTTCAACTGCCGGAGGTGGCGGGACCTGAGCTCGCCGACCGGATCGCACTGCTCGACGCGGCATCGCTCACCATGGTGAGCGCGGCGTCGATGTTGACCGACGACGACCCGCGACCAGCGCAATGGGCTGCGGAACTCGACGGACTCATCTCGACCGCCTACGACGACGCCGAGGTCGAGACCGCGGTCTCCGAGCTCACGGCCGAGGCGGCAGCGCTCACCGACGTGGTCCAGCTGCCCGAGCCCTTCACGTTCACGTTGACCGGGCGCACCGGCACCATCGAGATCCGCCTCGGCAACACCGGCGACGAACCGGTCAAGGTGCTGCTCCAACTCGACTCGAGCAAGGTCGAGTTCCCCGAGGGCGACCGGGTCGTCACCCTGCGCCCGAACGACGAGACGAGCGTGACGATCCCGGTCCGGGCGCGATCGAACGGAACCTCACCGATCGACCTCATCGTGTCCACGCCCGCCGGCCAGCCGATCGACGAACCGGTCACCCTCACCTCGCGCGTGACCGGCTTCACCGGGCTCGGCTACCTGCTGACCGGCGGTCTGATCCTCGTGCTGCTCAGTTGGTGGTTCACCCATTGGCGCGCCCGCCGCCGCGCCGCCCTCATCGACGACGGCCGCGATCGTCATCCGACGGCACGCAAAGTAGGATCGGACGCCCTGTGAGCGACCACGACGACAACGACAACCCCAGCGGAACATCCTCCGGCGGCCACGTGGTGGTCGTCACCGACAGTTCGTGCGACCTGCCCGCCGCGGTCGCCGACGAGTTCGGCATCGACATCGTGCCGTTGACGATCCGGTTCGGCGACGAGGAGTTCGTCGACCGGGAGGAACTGTCGACGGCCGAGTTCTGGACCCGTTGCGTCAACTCGTCCACTCTGCCCGAAACCGCGGCGCCGGCGCCCGGACAGTTCGAGCAGGTGTACCGCCGCGCAGCTGCCAACGGGGCGACCGGCGTCGTCGTGGTGTCACTGTCGGCGGCGTTGTCGGCCACGATGCAGTCCGCCCAGCTCGCTGCGCGGACCATCGCCGACGACGACTCGATCGAACTCGACGTCCGCGTCGTCGACAGCCGCACGATCTCGATGGGCGTGGGCACGATCGCGCTCGCCTGCGCACGCGCCGCACGTGACGGCGTCGACGTCGACGACATCGAGCGTCTCGCGGTCGACCTCGTCGAACGCACTCGCGTGTTCGGTGCACTCGACACCCTCGACAACCTCAAGAAGGGCGGACGAATCGGCAATGCCAAGGCGTTGCTCGCCACCGCACTGTCGATCAAACCGATCATCGAGGTCACCGGAGGCGTGGTCGAGCAGGGTGGGAAGCAACGGACGCGATCGAAGGCGCTGAAGTTCCTCGTCGACAAGGTGACGAGTTACGAAGGTGGCATCGAGAACCTCGCCGTACTCCATGCCGACTGCAGCGACGTCGATCTCTTCGTCGAGATGCTCCAGCCCCACTACTCCGGCGACATCGTCGTCGGCGAGATCGGCCCGGTCATCGGCACCCACGGCGGACGCGGCACGATCGGCGTCGCGTTCCAGGTCACCTCGACCTGAGTCGACACCCCGTCCTGGCTGCGCGTCGCCGGATTGACCAGCCCGTCTGACCCGCCACCGCTAGCGTTCGCTGCAGTCATGTCCGCCGCGGCTCCGCCACCCACCCCGACCGTCATCGCACAGCGGTACGAGCTGCAACGGATGCTCGCGCAGGGCGGCATGGCCGAAGTGTGGCTCGCCCGTGACCTGACGCTCGACCGCAAGGTGGCCGTCAAGTGGCTCAAGCCGTCGTTGGCCACCGACCCGGTGGTCGCCGAACGGTTCCGTCGCGAAGCGATCGCAGCGGCCAGCCTCAATCATCCGAACATCGTCGCGGTCCACGACGTCTTCGAACAGGACGGGCGCCAAGCGGTCGTCATGCAGCTGGTCGAGGGCAAGAGCCTGCGCCAGGTGCTCGACACACAGAAGCGACTCAGCCCCGAACTCACCTGCCACATCGGCACCTGCGTCGCCGCTGCCCTCGATCACGCCCACGAGGCGGGCTTCGTGCACCGTGACGTCAAGCCGGGCAACATCATGATGACGTCCGACGGTCGCGTGCTGCTCACCGACTTCGGCATCGCCAAGGGTCTGCAGTCGGCCGAGACCGATCTCACGAGCGACAACATCATGATGGGGACTGCCAAGTACCTGTCCCCCGAACAGGTACGTGGCAAGAAGCTCGACGGACGTGCGGATCTCTATTCGCTCGGGCTCGTGCTCTACGAGTGCCTGGCCGGTCGCGTCCCGTTCCTCGGAGAGACCGACGCCGACACCGCACTCGCGCGCCTCCAGCGCGATCCGACCGATCTCACACGTCTTCGCGCCACGCTGCCGACCAAGCTCGTGGTCGTCATCCACCAGTTGCTCGCACGCAATCCGGCGCAACGCCCCGCGAGCGGAGCGGATCTCGTGGTCACACTTCGCGATGCCGCGAAGGAGGGTCCTCCGCACATCGACCCGACCCCCCACGAACGCTCGCCGGTCGCACCGTTCGGGGGACGCCGCTTGCGGCGCGCCCCGTCCGACGTCGCCGGTCGCGCTGCCGATCGCGCCCGTGCGGTCACCCCGGAGCAGACGACCACGACGTTGGCCGGCCCCATCCCGGGCGAGGTCGGCCACACGCGCGCCACACCGGTCACCGCAGCTGCACCGACGACGGCGAGTGCGGCTGGGCCCGCTCGACCGACTGCGTTCACCGAGTTGCCGGCGATCGCCGAACCCACCCCCGACGCCGGCACCGAACTGCGGGGCAAGCCGGCACGTGGGCTCACGCAGGAGTGGAAGCCTGCGTTCACCGTCGTCGCCGTCCTCGTCGCCGCAGCCCTGGTGGTGGGCGTGCTGCTCTGGGCCAATCTCGAGTTCGGGGGCGGTGAAGCGGTGGTGTCCACACCGTCGCCCAGCGCCTCCGGCGACGGCACCGACGGCACCGGGGCGCGGTGGTCGACGGCGGCGACGCTGCGCCGGCCGTCGCGGCGTCCGCAGCCGCCATCGCCACCATCACCGCCTACGACCCCGACGGCGACGGCACCGAGAACGACGGCGACGCCATGCTCGCCGGGGCCGACGGCAACCCCGGGACGTCGTGGAGCACGGTCTGCTACGCCGACCGCTACCTCGGCGGCAAGGGTGGTGTCGGCCTGGTCGTCACGTTCGACGCCCCGATGCAGCAGGCCCTCCAGGTCGAGTTGCTGTCGGCGCCCTATCAGGTCGCCTTCCTGGCGTCCGACGCCGAGGTGATCCCTCAGACGATCGCCGACTGGGGTCCGGCGCTCGGCCCCACCGATTTCGCCGACGACACCGGCACGGTCGTGTCACCGGTACCGGCCACCCCGGCACGACACATGCTGATCCTGCTCAAGGAGCTCGGCACCGACGGAAGCTGCACCGACGCCAATCCGTACCGCGGACGTCTCGGTGAGATCGCCATCGTGAACTGAGCGGCTCGTTACGCTCGCGGGCATTCCGACACACCTCGACGACGCCGCGTTGGTTGCCGCCGCGCAGGGCGGCGACCGCAACGCGCTCGACCAACTCCTGCGACGCCACTACGACCGGATCCACGCGGTGTGCCGGCGCGTGGCGGGGAGCACACGCGACGGCGACGACGCGTGCCAGGAGGCCCTGATCAAGATCGTGCGCAACCTGCCACGATTCGACGGGCGATCGTCGTTCGGCACGTGGGCCTACCGCATCGCGACCAACGCATCACTCGACGAACTCCGCAAGCGCAACCGTCGGCCGGGGCTCGCAGCGGCGGAGGAGCAGGCCACCATGGACGTCGCCGACCCGGTGGCCACGCAGCGGCTCGACGACGTCGGCGATCGACTGCTCCTCGATGACGCCCTCGCGGCACTCCCCGAGGATCTCCGCGTCGCGGTCGTGCTGCGCGATGTCACGAATCTCGACTACAGCGAGATCGCAGCGGTGCTCGACGTCCCGGTCGGCACCGTCAAGTCGCGCATCTCGCGAGGACGCGCCGCACTCGCCCGCGACCTCCGCGTCGATGCCGAGCCCGGCTCGTCTCCCCATCCGTTCGGAGGAGCCGGGAACCGAACCGACCCCGACGAACGTCCAACAGACCTGACATGAACGACGACGACACCCTTCTTGCGAGCGCGTACCTCGACGGTGACGTGAGCGCCGACGAACGCGCCCTCGTCGAGACCGACCCCGAACTGCTCGCGGAGGTCGCACGACTGCGCCAGGTCCGCGCCGTGTTGGCGGATCAGGAGCCGCCGAGCATCTCACGGCGCGAGGAGCAGCTCGCCACCGCGCTCGACGCCTGGGATCGCCTCCCGGAGGCCGAACGCACGGGCGCCGTGCGCGACATCACCCCGACGGCGCTCAAGCGCGGCGCCAGCCCTGCATCAGCGGCAGCTGCAGCAACGATCACGAAGCCCAGCTCGTTGGAGCGCCGGCGGCGTGCAAGGACGAACCGGCGCATGCTGGGTGCCGCGGCCGCCATCGTGCTCGTGCTGGGCGCAGGCGTCGCCCTGCAGACCCTGTCGAGCAGCAGCGACGACGAAACGACCTCCTCCGCCGAGGCCACCCTGCCACTCGAGGAAGCTGCCGGCGCTGCGAGCGAGTCGGGCGGTGCCCCCACGGAGAGCGACCGCAGCTCCGCCGAGATCGCGTCGGCCGACGCGCTCGCGGTACCCGAGTCCGGTGCGGAGTTCGACACCGGCATCGACGATGCAGCCCCTCCGACCGAGCGGACGCTCGACCTCCTCGAAACACCCGACGATCTCGCACTCTTCGCCTCCGATGCCGTCGGGGCGCCGGTCTCACCCGACGTCCCCGCCGCCACCAGCGCGCCGATCGACGACCGGCTCACCCCCGAGCAGGCCGAGCTCCTCGCCCGCGAACTGCCCCTGTGCCTCGGCGCCGACTTCGTGGTGGGACCCGCCTTCTACCGCGACACCGAGGTCGTCGTCGGCGTCGACGTGAGCCGCGACCTCGCGCTCGCGTACGTCGGCGAGACGTGTCGCGAAGTCGCCCGTGCGCGCCTGCCCTGACGTCCGGCTAACCTCGCCGCATGCCGGCAAATCCGCTCACCGATCCGAACTGGGCCTCGGAAACCACCGACACCCTGGTCAGCTACATCGACCTCGTTCGGTCGAAGACCACCCAGAACGTGGTCTACGCGGCCCGAGCCGTCGTGTTCGGGTTGATCGCTGTCATCGTCGGCACGTTCGCCCTGGTCATCCTGTTCGTGATGCTCATGCGTGGTCTGCAGGCACTGCTCGAACTCGCTACGACGTGGGAACGTGCGGTCTATCTCAGCTACCTGATCGTCGGCACCGTGTTCACCGTCGCCGGCATCGTGCTGTTCAAGAAGCGCAACGCCGCCGCGAGCTGACGCTCGCGGCCGCCCACGTCGATCACACCCCCGTCAATCGCCCCCACGTCAATCGCCCCCACGTCAAGAAGGAGTCCCCATGGCCGACGTCCGCGACGTCATCATCATCGGTTCGGGCCCCGCCGGTCTCACTGCCGCGGTGTACACCGCCCGCGCGAACCTGTCGCCGCTGCTCATCGAGGGTGAGCCCTCGAGCACCAGCGATCAGCCCGGCGGTCAGCTGATGCTCACCACCGAGGTCGAGAACTTCCCCGGGTTTCCCGACGGGATCATGGGTCCCGAACTGATGGCCAACATGCGCGCGCAGGCCGTGCGCTTCGGCACCGAGATCCTCACCGAGAAGGTGACCGAGGTCGACTTCTCCCAACGGCCCTTCCGTGTGTGGGTCCGCGACGACGAGTACCTCGCCAACTCCGTGATCGTGAGCACGGGTGCCCAGTCGCTGATGCTCGGGCTCGAGGCCGAGCGTCGCCTCATCGGCCACGGCCTCTCCACCTGTGCCACGTGCGACGGTTTCTTCTTCCGCGGTCACGAGATCGCCGTCGTCGGCGGCGGTGACTCCGCCATCGAAGAGGCGACGTTCCTCACGAAGTTCGCCGACAAGGTCACGATCATCCACCGTCGCGACGAACTCCGGGCGTCCAAGATCATGCAGGACCGGGCCTTCGCGAACCCGAAGATCGAGTTCCTCTGGAACTCCCAGGTCACCGACATCTTCGGCGACACCAGTGTCACCGGTGTCGAGGTCACCAACACCCTCGACGGCAGCGTGTCGACGCTGACCGTCACGGGCCTCTTCGTGGCGATCGGTCACCGTCCGAACACCGACCTCTTCGTGGGCAAGCTCGACATGGATCCGGCGACCGGCTACCTGGTGACCCGCCACGACTCGTCCTACACCGACGTGGAGGGCGTCTTCGCCTGTGGTGACGTGCAGGACGACGTGTACCGACAGGCGATCACCGCTGCCGGATCGGGCTGCATGGCCGCCATCGACGCCGAGCGGTGGCTCGAGGCGAACGTCCATCACTGACGTACCGCCCCGCAACGGGAATGTTCGACGCAACATCACGGTTGACGACCACGCGCCGAACTGCACGGACGGCGACGACTCCACGCCCTGCGAAAGGAACTTCCCCATGGCCAACGGCATTGTGAACCTCTCCACCAACACCTTCGACGAGACCGTGATCGGCTCGGACAAGCCGGTCGTGGTGGACTTCTGGGCCGAATGGTGCGGTCCGTGCAAGCAGATCGCGCCGATCCTCGAGGAGATCGCCGGCGAGCACGCCGACGACGTGACCGTCGCCAAGCTGAACGTCGACGACAACCCCGATCTCGCCATGCGCTACAACGTGATGAGCATTCCGACACTGCTGGTCTTCTCCGGCGGTGAGGTCTCCAAGCGCCTCGTGGGTGCGAAGAGCAAGGGTGCGCTGCTCCAGGAGCTCGACGAATTCCTCACGACCTCAGCCTGACGAACCTGCTCCCGTTGACCGTCGGTCAGCGCGGAGATGCAGTTCGAGACCTCCAACGGCGCCTGGCCGCGGCCGGGTTCACCACCGTCGGTGACGAACCCGGGGTGTTCGGCCCGTCCACACAGCAGGTACTCAGCGCATTCCAGCAGCAACGCGGTCTGCACGCGAGTGGCACGTGTGACGAGCCGACCTGGCTCGCGCTCGTCGAGGCGGGATGGACCCTCGGCGACCGGCTGCTGCTGCTCGGGGCGCCCCAGCTGCGAGGCGACGACGTCGCCCAGTTGCAGACGGCGCTGAACCACCTCGGCTTCGACTGCGGACGGCCCGACGGGATCATGGGCCCCGCAACCGCTCGGGCACTGGAGGACTTCCAACGGAACTCGGGGCTCACGGCGGACGGGGTGTGCGGGAGTCACACCGTGCGGATGCTCGAGCTGGTCAGCCGACAGAGCGGGTCCGGCCCCGGCGTTGCGGTGGTACGCGAGAGCGAATCGGTGGCCACCCACGCCTCGTTGCGGACGCTCCGGGTGGTGATCGGACAGTTCGGCGGACTCAGCTCGATCAGTCGGTCACTGTCGCGCGCACTGCGCGACGGGGGCGCCACGGTGATGTCCACCGACGAGTACGAGGCCGGGGCGCAGGCGGCCGCCGCCAACCGTTTCGGCGCATCCGCGTACATCGGATTCGAGGCCCGCCCGGACGTTCGTTCGATGATCTGCTACTTCGCGGTACCCACGTTCGAATCGGTGGGCGGACGGACGCTCGCCTCTCGTGCTGTGGACGAACTCCGCTCCGTGCTCGCTGCGCCGCCGGAACTCCACGGCATGCGGCTGCCGGTGCTGCGCGAGACCAGGATGCCGGCCGTGCTGTGCTCGCTCGGACCCGTACGGGCGGTGGTCGATGCGACCGACGAGATCACCGAGCGACTGGTCGCCGCCATCGACGCCTGGGCGACGTCGCCGATGACCGATCGCGACCCGCCGACCCGCTCATAGCCCCGCTCCACCAGCGTGTCGACCCTTTGTCCACAGCCTTGCGCACAGGCTGTGGGTTCGTCTCGACCACACGTTGAATGCCCGACCACGCAGTGTGGGTGAACTGCCGGTGACCGGCGCCTGACGTGACCCTGCGTGTTCGCTGTCCGGGCATGTCGAACGTCACGCGCGACCAGAGGATGAGGGGGGTTCAGTGACGATCGATGGTTGCGCGTCGCGCGACCACGCGCGACCACGCGCGGGTCAACCGGCGATCACCCGATAGATCCGCTCCAGGTCCTCGAGATCGGCGAACTCGATCGTGACGCGACCCTTCTTCGCCGACATCTGGACGTTGACGCGCGTCTCGAGCTGCTCGGCCAGGAGCCGCTCCAGCTCGAGGAGGCCCGGGGGGCGGAGCTTCGTGGCAGGGGTGAGCCCGGCGCCGTCGATGGTTCCGGTGGTCGACGACGGCGCCGATTCCGGCGCCGTCTCCCCCTCCGCGTTCTCGGTCAACCGGCGCACGGCGTCCTCCACCATGCGCACCGACCAACCACCGGCGGCTGCCTCTCGGGCGAGGGACTCCTGGCGGCCGCGGTCAGGGGTACCGAGCAGGGCTCGCGCATGCCCGGCCGTCAGCTGACCGTCGGCCAGCAGCCGCTGGACCGCAGGAGGAAGTCCGAGGAGGCGGAGGCTGTTCGTGATCGCCGAACGACTCTTGCCGACACGGGTGGAGACCTGATCATGGGTGAGACCGAAGTCGTCGATCAGCTGTTGGTACGCTGCGGCCTCCTCCAGTGCCGTGAGGTCCTGGCGGTGGAGGTTCTCCACCAACGCCTGCTCGACCGAACTCGCATCGTCGGTGGTTCGCACCACCGCCGGCACGGTCGCCAGGCCGGCGCGTTGCGCCGCCCGCCACCGTCGTTCGCCGGCGATCAACTCGAAACCACCGTCGGTGGTCGGCCGCACCAGAATCGGCTGGAGCACGCCCATCTCGGCGATCGACGCCGTCAATTCGCTGAGGCTCTCCTCGTCGAAGTGCACGCGCGGCTGATTCGGGTTCGGCACGACGTCGGCCACCGCGATCTCGATCAGGACGGCTGCCCGATCCTGACCGTCCCCTCCTCCATCCGGCCGCTCCGCCGTCGGGATGATGGAACTCAGACCCTTGCCGAGTCCGCTAGATCGAGCCATGGTGAACCTCCCGTGCGGCATCGCGGTAGGCGATGGCGCCCCGCGACGTCGGATCGAACGTGGTGATCGGTTGTCCGAACGACGGGGCCTCGGACAGACGCACCGACCGGGGGATGACCGACTTGAGCACCTTGTCGCCGAAGTGCTCGCGGACCTCGCTCACCACCTGGCCGGACAACTTCGTGCGTGCGTCGTACATGACGCACAGAATCGTACTGAGATCGAGCGTCGGGTTGAGGTTGCGCTTGACGAGGTCGACGTTGCGCAACAGTTGACCGAGGCCCTCGAGTGCGTAGTACTCGCACTGGATCGGCACCATCACCTCACTCGCAGCCGCGAGACCGTTGACCGTCAGGAGCCCGAGCGATGGTGGACAATCGATGAGGACGTAGTCGTAGTCCGAGATGACGGCGTCGATCGCCCGCTTCAAGCGTTGCTCCCGGCTGAACGCCGGAACCAGCTCGATCTCGGCGCCGGCGAGATCGAGTGACGCGGGGGCGACGAAGAGATTCCTCACGTCGGTCGGCTCGACCACGTTCTCCAGCGGTTCTTCGTGCATGAGCACGTGGTACATCGAGTGTTCCAGGCCGCGGTTCTCGATGCCGAGTCCGGTCGAGGCGTTGCCCTGGGGATCGAGATCGATGATGAGCGTCCGCAACCCCATGTCGGCGAGCGCGGCGCCGAGGTTGACGGTGGTCGTCGTCTTGCCGACACCGCCCTTCTGGTTGGCGAGCGCCATCACCCGGGGAAGTGGGTGCCGATCGCGTGGGGTCGAGATGGCAGCGGTGGATGCTGCGGCGGGTTCAGGGGAAACGGACGCCGAGGCGTCATGATCCGACACGGAGACTCCAGTACGAACGGGGGACAGGACCAACGATCCTGTCAGCGGGATGTGCACACTCTGCCGCACTCACCGGACGGATACAAGCATTTCGCCCGGTGTTCCACGTGAAACATGTCGCCGACCCGGCGAGGACGGCGCGATCGGATGTTCCACGTGAAACATTCGACCCACTGATCACGTCGAGGTGTCGGCCGCCTCGAAGATCACCACATGACGGGTGACGGCGGTCGAGGGGACCCGGACCAGGCGGTTCGCGTCGAGCCCCACCGGATCCCACCGATCGCCGGTCGGGGGTTCACTGATGACGATCCGCCCGCCGGGGACCACCAGCGCGGCACCGTACCCGAGGGTCACGTCCGGTGGTCCGAAGCCACGGGCGACGACGACCTCGAAACGGCGAGGGTGCTCGTCCGCGAACCGTTCGGCGTCGGCCGCAACGACGGTGACACGGTCGTGCCAGCCGAGCCGACGCACCATGCGCTCGAGAAAGTCGGTGCGCTTCGTCCGCCGATCCAGCAGCGTCACGTGAAGGTCCGGACGGTCCCGGGCGATGACCAGTCCGGGGACGCCACCACCGGATCCCAGATCGACGACCGTTCGAGCAGTCACCGGAATTGCCGCCACGAATCCCTGCGCATGCGCGATGACCTCGGGGATCGGACGGGCACCCAGGAAGCCGAGGCGCTGCGATTCCGTCAGCACCGACATCAGGTCGGCGGGCGTGGTCATGGACTCGTCGGCACCGTGGGAGCGTCACTCGTGTGGGGCGCCGGAGACGGGGTCCGTCGATGAGCTCGGAGTCGGACCGTTCGGATCAGGTCGGCTCGACGATGATGCGGCGATCCGGGTCGTCGCCGACCGAGCGGCTGCTCACGCCCTCTTCCTCGTTGAGCACGTCGTGGACGACCTTGCGATCCGCCGACGTCATGGCCTCCAACGAACGCGCGGTGCCCGATACACGGACCTGCTCGGCAACGTCACGAGCGAACGCCGACAGCGCAGCCTCACGACGCTCGCGGTACCCGGCGACATCGATGCGCAAGCGGGTCTCGTGATCGCCGAGGCGGCGCTGGGCGGCGACGCGGGCCAGATCCTGAACCGCATTCAGCGTGCGGCCGCCCGGGCCGACGAGCAGGCCCAGCTCCGACCCGGTGACGTTGACATCGAGTTCGATGCCGTCGACACGGACATCGACGGTGCCGGTGACGCCGAACGCGCTGGTCAGACCTTCCATGAAGGCGACGGCGGCAGCACCGACCTCCTCCGGGGTGACCGTGGATTCGGGGCGATCGTCATGGCTCATCGTGGACTCCTGGGTCGTGTCGGTGCTCGTGTCGGTGGCGTTGGTGCTCGTGTCGGTCGTGCTGGTGCTCGTATCGGCGGTGTCGCGCTCGGCATCCGTGCTGTCGTTCCCGGTGTCGTCGCCGGTCACACCGCCGGCGGCTGGGGCGGTGGCACCTTTCGAGCTCGAGCGCCGCGACGGCGCCGCGCCGGTGGTCGGTGCATCGGACTCCGTGGACGTGCCCCCGCTGCGCTTCGTGCGGCGCCGCTCCTGCTTGGGACGGACCTGAGCCGGGCGGACCCGCGCCCGCAGACGTGCTTCACCGCGCACCCGGCCGAACAGGCCGGGACGAGGCTCCTCGATCACGTCGAACTCGGCCTCGTCGGCGGCGACGCCGAGTTGGTCGAGCGCTGCCTCACGGGCCGCATCCAGCGTCTTCGCGGTGGTTTCTACCCACTCCATGACTACTTCACTTTCTGGTTTCGAGGCCGACGCGCAGCGCCGGGGAGACGATCATCACGTCGACTTCTTGGTCGACTTCGGCCGTGACTGCTTCGCGGCCTTGGCTGCCTTGGCCTTGTCGGCCTGTGCCTGCTGGCGCGATGGCGTCGGGCGACCCTTGGCACTGGCCGAGGGTGTCGGGCGGTTCTTCGGTGGCGTCACCCGTTTGCTGGTGACGTCCTTGCTCTTCGCATCGACCGGCTTGGTGTTCGACGAGTCGGACTTGGACGGCTTGGACGGCTTCTTGTCCGGCTTGGGGCCGGCCAGATCGCGTTTCGCCTGAGCGAAGATCCCGCCGCCGCCGTCCGGGTTCTTCTTCGCTTCTTCGCGTGCGGCTTCACCGGCACGCTGCGCCTGACGACCCAACGACTCGTCGTGGCCGTAGAACGCCCGAGTGATGTAGGCCTGCTGGGCGATGCGCAGCAGGGTCTGGAAGATGTAGTAGACGACGAGCGCGGCGAGGAAGAAGATCTGGAAGATGGCGAAGAACACCGGCAGGTACTGCATCAGCTTCTGCTGGCTGGCCGACATCGTGGGGCTGATCGAGGCCCGCGCCGCCACCATGCGCTGCTGGACGAAGTACAGCGCGCCGAGCACCACCACGAGCAGGATGTAGGGCAACGCCGTGACGAAGCCGTTCGCGACCTCGACGGCCGCCGTCTTCGACAGGTCGAGACCGAGCGACATCATCTCGTGCTGGCCGTACAGGGACCGATACAGCGACGAATCGATCGCCAGGTAGCGCGGGATGAAGCCGGGGTCGGCGACCTCCGCGGGCTGATCGAACGCGCCCCACACCGCCTGGGCGACCGGCAGCGCCGACCCGCGCGGTTCGTAGACGAGGCCACGGAGCACCCGGAACATGATGTAGAACACCGGAGCCTGCGCCAACAGGGGCAGACACGAGGCCATGGGGTTGACCTTGTGCTCCTGGTAGAGCTTCATCATCTCTTCGTTGAGCTTGGTGCGGTCGTTGCGGTACTCGTTCTGCAACTTGCGCATCTCGGGCGCCAACCGCTGCATCTCGAGCATCCCCTTGGTGCTCTTGAGCGTCAGTGGGGTCGTGATCGCCATCACCACCGCCGCAATCAGCGCAATGGCGATCGTGTAGTTGTTGGTGAAGCCGTAGAACCACGACAGGAGTGCGGCGGGAATCTCGAACACGGCTCAGTGCTCCTTCGCGGGGTGGAGATGGTCGGAGGCACACCGCTCGGGGACCGGATCGAACCCCGACGGTCCCAGGGGACGGCAACGCAGGAGTCGACGGACCGTCAACCAGAGGCCCCGGCGGGTGCCGTGCACCTCGAACGCCTCGTGTGCATAACTCGAACAGGTCGGATAGAACCGGCACGGCGAGGGACGGCCGGCGAACGCCCGCTGATAGCTCTCGATCCAGCGGAGAGCCCGACGCTGGGTCCAGGTCGTGTCATCGGCCCTCGTCCCGTCGGTCGTCACGGTGTCGATCATTACGGTGTCGGTCATCACGGTGTCGGTCATCACGGTGTCGAGGTGTCGCTCGTGCGAGATCGCACCGTCGTGAGCAGACGATCGACCGTCTGCTCGAGTTCCACGAACGTACGTTCGCACGCGCGGGCATGGGCGCCGAACAGGTACAACCCGGGTGGAAGATCGTGGCGACGCAGGATCTCCCGGAGCCGTCGCCGGAGCCGGTTGCGTTGCACGGCGGAACCGGTGGCGCGGCCGATGGCGAATGCCACGCGTGGCGGAACCAGTCGAGAATCGTTGACGAACGTGCACCAGAGCGGGTCGATCCGCACGCGAGTGCCTTCTCGCCGAAGGCGAACGAAGGCGTCGCGCTCGCGGATCCGGTCGATCAAGCTGACAGACGGGCCCGGCCCTTGGCGCGGCGTGACTTGAGCACGGCACGACCGGCGCGGGTGCTCATGCGCGCACGAAACCCGTGTTTGCGGGCTCGGCGGCGGTTGTTGGGCTGAAAGGTACGCTTCACGGCGGTCTCCGGACAAGTTCGAGGCAGCGCTCACGGACCGTGTCGTGCACCCTCGTCGGCGCACTCACACGGACTGACCGGGCAAGGCTACGGCGACGGGGGCACACGCGCCAACCATGTCGGTCAAACCACACGCATGTAAGTTGTCCACAGCACCATTCCGATTGCATCACCCCAGTACAGGGGCGGTATCGACGGCGACGAGATTGGTGAGTCGGTCAGGTTTTCCTCGTGGCGAGGACCTGCTAGGTTCTCCCCTCCGCCCGCTCGCTCCGTTCGTCCACATCGTGTGGACAACCATGTGGACTGTGTGTTGGCGTTGACCGGGAGATGTCGAGGGTGAGCGAGAGCGCAGACGTTTGGACGCAGGTGACGCTTTCTCTGCGTTCCCAACTCGCCGAGTCGGTCTGGTTCTCCACGTTCCAGGACGTCACGCCGCTCGACTCCGATTCCGACACCCTCCGACTGCTCGCGCCGAGTGCGTACGTGCGCGAACGGATCCTCACCCGGTATCTGCCCTTGGTCACCGAGGCACTGCAGGACGCGAACGAGGGGCATCGCGTGGTCGAGATCGACATCGAGACCAGCGGGGCACCTCCCACCGAACCCGAACCGGTCACCGACGAGCACCACGCTCAGCACGACCATCGTGACCAGCAGGACGCCGTGGAGCAGACCGAACGCAACCGGTTCGCTCGCGACCGTGCCGACCAGCAGTCCCTGCTGCTCGACGAAGCCGGCCTCAACCCTCGCTACACGTTCGAGACGTTCGTCAAGGGCGCCTCGAACCAGTTCGCACTCGCCGCCGCGCTGCGCGTCGCCGAGACACCCGCCCGCAGCTACAACCCGTTGTTCATCTACGGCTCCGCCGGCCTGGGCAAGACCCATCTCCTGCACGCGATCGGCCACTACGTGCACTCGAACTACCAACACCACGAGGTGCGCTACGTCTCCACCGAGACGTTCATGAACGAGTACGTCGACGCGATCCGCCAGAACACCACGAACTCGCTCCGGCGTCGATATCGCGACATCGACGTGCTCCTGATCGACGACATCCAGTTCATCGCCGGCAAGGAAGGCCTCCAGGAGGAGTTCTTCCACACGTTCAACTCGCTGCACGGGGCCAACAAGCAGGTCGTGATCTCGTCCGACCGGATGCCCGATGCGATCCCCACGCTGGAGGAACGTCTGCGAGGACGCTTCAAGTGGGGCCTGATCACCGACATCCAGCCACCCGATCTCGAGACGCGTCTCGCCATCCTGCGCAACAAGTCCGAGCGCGACCGGGTGCTCGTCCCCGACGAGACCCTCGAGTTCATCGCCACCAACATCGCCACCAACATCCGTGAGCTCGAAGGCGCACTGATCCGGGTGACCGCGTACGCCAGTCTCAACCAGGTCCCGATCACGACCGACCTCGCACAGACCCAGCTCGCCGACCTCCTCAACGACAGCAAGCCCAAGGCGCGCACCGATGAGGAGTTGCTCGCCGACATCGCCGAGATCCTCAAGTTCCCGGTCGAGGATCTCAAGGGGCGCAGCCGGCAGCGACCGCTCGTCACCGCACGGCAGATCGCGATGTACGTGTTCCGCGAGTTGACCGATCTCAGCTATCCGGCGATCGCCCGGCTGTTCGGTGGACGCGACCACACCACGGTGATCCACGCGAACGAGAAGATCCAACGGTTGATGAGCGAGCGCAAACAGATCTACGACCAGGTCACCGATCTGTTGCAGCAGCTGAAGGCATGAGCGGCCCCCGACCGCCACGACCGTGCCTGGGGACACAGCAGCGGACGCGACGAGGACAACGCTGCCCGCGACGGTGGACAACCTCGCGCTGTCCACCGGACCACACGGCTGTAACTCCCGGCATGGGGATCGACCACCCATCCCGTGTGGACGTCCATCGCCGTCCTACGCTGCACCAACGCGTGGTTGTCCCCAATCCACAGCACCTACTACTGACATTGAACATTGAGACATCCCTGCATGAGGAGAAGTGCCCACTGTGAAGTTTCGTTGCGAACGTGATGTTCTGGCCGAGGCCGTCGGAGCAGCAGGACGGGCGGCCACGAACCGAACCGGCACGCTGCCGGTGCTCGCTGGTGTGCGCATGGAGGTCGACGGTGATCGCTTGACCGTGACCGGCACCGACCTCGAGCTCACCATCCGGCTCACCGTCGACGTCGGTGGCGAACGCGATGGCGCTGTCGTCGTGCCCGCTCGTCTCGTCGGCGACATCGTCAAGGCGCTCCCCGCCGGCGCGGTGTCGGTCGAGCTGAGCGACGAGGAGATGTCGATCAGCGCGGGTCGTTCACAGTTCTCCGTGCGGCCGTTGTCACTCGAGGACTATCCGTCACAGAGCGAGCCCGCAGCCGAGGCCGTCACGTTGTCGGCTGCCGTGGTCGCCGACGCCTTGCGCCAGGTCGTGCGCGCGGCGTCGACCGACGATGCGCGTGCCGTGCTCACCGGCGTGTTGCTCGCGGCCGAGGACGACGGGCTGCGGATGGTGGCCACCGACTCGTACCGTCTCGCAGTGCGTGACCTCCCGGAGAACTCGGTGCTCGCCTCCGGTCAGAAGGTCCTGATCCCGGGCCGAGCACTCAGCGAGTTGCAGCGTGTGATGGGCGATGCAGAAGAACTCGTGGTGCGTCTCGGTGACCGGGAGGCCACCTTCGAAGCCGGTGGCACCCGCCTGAGCACGCGGCTGATCGAGGGCGAGTTCCCGAACTACCGCAACCTGCTGCCGTCGAGCTACCCGAACCTGCTGACCGTCGGCAAGGCGGCGATGCTCGAGGCGATCCGCCGCGTGAAGATCCTGGCGCAGGATTCGACCCCGGTGCGGCTCACGCTCGGTGGTGAGACCGTGCAGCTGACGGCGATCACCCAGGACGTCGGCAACGCGGTCGAGGAGATCGATGCCAGCTACGACGGCACCGAGATGACCGTCGCGTTCAACCCCGACTACCTGTCGGCGGGCATCGACGCCATCGACAGCGACGACGTCACCTTGGCCACGATGGACCCGATGAAGCCCGCGGTCCTCCGCGGCGTCGGCCGGGACGACTACCTCTACCTGTTGATGCCCGTCCGCGTGCCGTAAGGGTCGTGATCGTCGAGCACCTGGAGCTGGTCGACTTCCGGAACTACGTCACCGGAACGTTCGATCTCCACTCGGGGACCACACTGGTCATCGGCGACAACGGTCAGGGCAAGACGAACCTCGCCGAGGCCCTGGCCTTCCTCGCGACGCTCACGAGTTTCCGGTCGGCTCCGGGTGACGCGCTGGTGCGCGCCGGGGTCGACACCGCGATCATCCGGGCGACGGTCCGCCACGACGACGATCGTTCGACGCTGATCGAGATCGAGCTCGCGGCAGCCGGCCGCAATCGGGTGCAGGTCAACCGGCAGAAGCTCGGTCGCGTGCGTGATCTGCTCGGCGCCGTCCGGGTCACGGTGTTCTCTCCGGACGACCTCTCGCTGGTCAAGGGGAGCCCGGGTGATCGCCGGCGGTTCATGGACGACACGCTCGTGGCGTTGGCCACGAAGTACGACTCGATCCGCCTCGAGATCGATCGGATCGTCCGGCAGCGCAACACGCTGCTCAAGCAGTCGGGGGGTCGGCTCACCGACGAGATCGCCGTGACGCTCGACGTGTGGGACGCGAAGTTCGCGGAGATCGCCGACCAGTTCGGCTACGCACGTGCCACGCTGGTCGCCCGGCTCACGCCGATGGTGCAGGAGGCGTACGAACAGCTCGCCGGAGTCGCAACACCGCTCGATCTGTCCTATGAACCGGCCTGGCGGACGACGGGCCTCGCCGCCGCGCTGAGCGAGGCCCGGGCGCTCGACGTACGACGCGGTGTGAGCACGGTCGGTCCGCACCGCGATGAACTCGCGATGAGCATCAACGGACTCCCGAGCCGGACGCACGCGTCGCAGGGTGAACAGCGGACCCTGGCGTTGGCGCTGCGACTGGCCGGCCACCGGTTGGTCACCGAACGCACCGGATCCGCTCCGGTGCTGGTGCTCGACGACGTACTGTCGGAACTCGACGATCACCGCGCCATCGCCCTGCTCGAGCATCTGCCCGCCGGCCAGGTCGTCATCACGACGGCGAGCGAGCTCCCGCCGGGCGCACACACCGATCACGTCGTGCGCATCGCACACGGCCAGGCCGTCGCCGACTGAAGCTCCTCGTCGCCGATCGAGGCTCGCCGGCCGAAGTTCGTCGTCGACCGGGGCAGGTGGCGCCGCGGTACGTTGGGGACGTGCCGGAACCCGTCCCGATCTCGCGATCGCTCGACTCGATCATGAAGTCGCTGCGCGGCACCGACCGCATCCAGATCGGGGGCGTGTTCGGACGCTGGGACGAGGCGGTCGGACCCACCGTGAGTGCTCACGTCCGACCCGTCCGGCTCGACGACGGTGTGCTGGTGGTGGAAGCCGACGAACCGGGATGGGCCACTCAGGTCAAGTTCCTGAGCGGTGACATCATCGGCCGGCTCGCGGACGTCGCGCATGTCCGGATCGAACGGATCGAGGTGCGTGTCGGGCGTGCCGGTCGATCGTCGGGTTCCCCGACTCCGTGACACCCCGCTGGTAGGCTGAGAGCACTCGCGATCGCCGTGTGGGCGCCGGTTCGACCTCTCGTCGAGGGCCGGCTGACTGCACGGTTCGCCCACCGACGTGTCCCACCGGGCATGCCGCCAGACAGCCAGAAGTATCGAGGTACGAGTGTCCAGCGACACCGAAGCAGCAGCCGACGTCTCCGACACGAACGGAAGCGCGGCACCGAAGATGAAGTCGAATTCCACCAACTCCGCCACCACGACGGCGACCTACGACGCGAAGGCGATCCAGGTCCTCGAGGGGCTCGATCCGGTCCGCAAGCGTCCCGGCATGTACATCGGTTCCACCGGTCTGCAGGGCCTGCACCACCTGATCTGGGAGGTCGTCGACAACTCGGTCGACGAGGCGATGGCCGGTCACTGCACGCGCATCGGCGTCACCCTGCTCGCCGACGGCGGGTGTCAGGTCGACGACAACGGCCGCGGCATCCCGGTCGACCCGTTCACCTCCGGCGAGCACAAGGGCAAGAGCGCCGCCGAGGTGGTGCTGACCGTGCTGCACGCCGGTGGCAAGTTCGGCGGCGACGGCTACAAGGTGTCCGGCGGCCTGCACGGCGTCGGCGTCTCGGTCGTCAACGCGCTGTCCGAGCGGCTCCTGATCGAGGTCGATCGCGGTGGCAAGCACTACCGACAGGAGTACGCGAAGGGCGGCAAGCCGCAGGGCAAGATGGCCGTCGTCGGCGACACCCCCAAGCGGGGTCGCACCACGGGCACCACGATCACGTTCTGGCCCGATCCCACGATCTTCGCCGCCGAGGGCACCGAGTTCGTGGCTCGCACCGTGCTCGAACGGCTCCAGACGATGGCCTTCTTGAACAAGGGCCTCGAGATCGCCTTCGCCGACCAGCGCGAAGGCCGCGAGCAGACCGTCACCTACCAGTACAAGGGCGGCATCCTCGACTTCGTCAAGCACCTCAACGCCACCAAGGAACCGTTGTTCTCCAAGGTCTGCCAGTTCGAGGACGAGGACGAGGCCGACGGCCAGATGCTCGACATCGCGATGCAGTGGAACACCGGCTACTACGAGGGCATCCACGGCTACGCCAACGGCATCTCCACCATCGAGGGTGGCATGCACGTCGAGGGCTTCAAGACCGCGCTCACCTCGGTGGTCAACAAGTACGCCCGGGCGAAGAACCTGCTCAAGGAGAAGGATCCGAACCTGACGGGCGAGGACATCCGCGAGGGCATCACCGCGATCATCTCGGTGAAGCTGCGTGAGCCGCAGTTCGAGGGACAGACCAAGGCCAAGCTCGGCAACGTGCCGATGCGGTCGTTCGTCCAGAAGGCCACCAACGAACGGATGGCCGAGTGGCTCGAGGAGAACCCGACCGAGGCCAACAAGGTCGTCAAGAAGGGTCTCGCGGCTGCGCAGGCACGCGTCGCCGCCAAGAACGCCCGCAACGCGATCCGACGCAAGACCGCACTCTCGGGTGCAGGTATGCCCGACAAGCTCAAGGACTGCTCGTCGAGGAACGCCGACGAGTCCGAGCTCTTCATCGTCGAGGGCGACTCCGCCGGTGGTACCGCGGTCGATGCCCGCGATCCGCGTACGCAGGCGATCCTGCCGATCCGCGGCAAGATCCTCAACGTCGAGCGCGCCCGTATCGACAAGATGCTCAAGAACAACGAGATCCAGGCGCTGATCACCGCGATCGGTGCGGGTGTCGGCGACGAGTTCGACGTCCAGAAGGCCCGCTACCACAAGGTGATCTGTCTCGCCGATGCCGACGTCGACGGCAGCCACATCCGGACGCTGCTGCTCACCTTCTTCTTCCGCCAGATGCGCGAGATGGTCGAAGCCGGCTACTGCTACATCGCCCAGCCCCCGCTGTACTCCACCGAGATCGGCAAGGAGAAGGTGTACCTCAAGGACGACGTCGCGAAGGACGCCTTCCTCGCCGAGCGACCCAACCACAAGAAGCCGTTCAACCGGTTGAAGGGCCTCGGCGAGATGGACTGGGAGGAGTTGCGCACCACCACGATGCTCGACGGCACCCGCACGCTGCTGCAGGTCACCCTCGAAGAAGCGGCGTTGGCCGACGAGATCACCTCGATCCTGATGGGTGACGACGTGCCGGCGCGGCGCGAGTTCATCACCACCAATGCCCGCGACGTCCGCAACCTCGACTTCTGACCGCTCGCGCCCACCGCCTGACACCCGCTGACACCCTCTTGACTGCTCGGACATCACCTCATGACTGACACCAACGACACCCCTCCGCACGAACCCGTCCAGCCCATCTCGTTGAGCGACGAGATGGAGAGCTCGTTCCTCGAGTACGCGATGTCGGTCATCATGTCGCGTGCGCTTCCCGACGTGCGTGACGGCCTCAAGCCGGTCCACCGCCGGATCATCTGGGACATGGAGGACCAGGGGTTCCGCCCCGATCGCCCCCACGTGAAGTGCGCCCGCGTCACCGGCGACACGATGGCGCGGTTCCATCCCCACGGCGACAGTGCCATCTACGACGCGCTCGTGCGCATGGCCCAGCCGTTCTCGCTGCGTCACCCGCTGATCGACTTCCACGGCAACTACGGGAGCCCCGACTTCGGTCCGGCCGCCGCGCGTTACACCGAGTGTCGTCTGAACCCGTTGGCGATGCAGCTGCTCGCCGACATCGACGAAGACACCGTCGACATGATCCCGAACTACGACGGCAACTTCGAGCAGCCCGTCGTGCTGCCGGCGCGATTCCCGAACCTGCTGGTCAACGGCAGCCAGGGGATCGCCGTCGGCATGGCCACGAACATCCCACCGCACAACCTCGGCGAGGTGGTCGACGCCGTGGTCCACCTGCTCGACAACCCCGATGCCACCCCCGACGACCTGATGGAGTTCGTCAAGGGCCCCGACTTCCCCACCGGGGCGAGCATTCTCGGTCGTGCCGGCATCATCGATGCCTACCGAACCGGCCGCGGTTCGGTGAAGATGCGGGCTCGGCTCGAGATCGAGGAATCGAAGACCGGGCGGATGGAGATCGTGGTCAACGAGCTCCCCTACCAGACGAGCTGTTCGTCGATCGCGGCCCGCATCCAGGATCTCGTCGACGGCGGCGACCTCGACGGCATCGCCGACGTCAACGACGCGTCCTCGGGTGGCAAGACGAACCTGATCATCACGCTCAAGCGCGACGCCAACGCCAACGTGGTCAAGAACAACCTGTTCAAGCTCACCCAGCTGCAGTCGACGTTCTCGATCAACATGGTCGCCCTCGTCGACGGCGTGCCTCGCCAGATCAACCTGCGCGACGCGATCGTGGCCTACGTCAAGCACCAGCGTGACGTCATCACCCGCCGGTCGCAGTTCCGCCTCGACAAGGCCAAGCGCCGCGAGCACATCCTCGAGGGCCGCATCAAGGCGCTCGACGTCATCGACGCGATCATCGCCCTCATCCGGGCCAGCGACGACGTCGCCGCTGCTCGTGACGGCCTGATGGCGGCGCCGTACGAGTTCAGCGAGATCCAGGCCAACGACATCCTCGACATGCAGCTGCGCCAGCTGACACGGCTCTCGCGGCTCGACCTGCAGGCCGAACTCGACGAGACCCGCGCGAACATCATCGATCTCCAGGAGATCCTCGACAGCCCCGACCGCCTCAACACGGTCATCCGCGACGAGATCACTGCCATCAAGGACGAGTTCGCCACGCCGCGCGTGTGTGAACTCACCTACGACGACGGCGAGATGTCGATCGAGGACCTCGTCGACGACAAGGAACTGGTCGTCGTGATGACGCAGGCGCAGTACGTGAAGGCCGTTTCGGCCGACTCGTTCAAGACGCAGGGACGCGGGGGTCGCGGTGTGTCGGGCGGCAAGATGAAGGTCGACGACATCGTGCGCCACGTGATCTTCACCACGGCGCACGCGCATCTCCTGTTCTTCTCCAACCGGGGCAAGGTCTACCGCCTGCGGGCGCTCGAGATCCCCGAACGTGAGCGAACGGCGAAGGGAATGCCGATCGTCAACCTGCTGCCCTTGCAGGCCGACGAGCAGATCCAGGCGATCATCGACACCCGCGACTTCGCCGGCGAGCGGTTCCTCTTCTTCGCCACCAAGAACGGCACCGTCAAGAAGACGGCGTTCGACGCCTACGACTCGAGCCGCCGCGACGGCCTGATCGCGATCAACCTCCGCGACGACGACGAACTCGTCCGCGTGATCGAGACGAGCGGGAGCGACGACATCTTCATGGTGAGTCGCAACGGCATGACGATCCGTTTCGACGAGAACGACGTGCGAGCCATGGGTCGCACGGCCGGTGGTGTACGCGGCATGAAGCTCAAGAACGGCGACGATCGCGTGGTGTCGGTCGACGTGGCCCGCGACGACACGGCGATCCTGATCATGACCGAGGCCGGCTACGGAAAACGCACCCAACTCGACAAGTTCAACCGCCAGGGACGCGGTGGTCAGGGCGTGCGTGGTATCAAACTCACCGGCAAGAAGGGCGCCGTCGTGGCGGCCTTCATGGTCGGCCTCGACGACGAGATCGTCGCCGTGTCGAACCACGGCGTCACGATCCGCATGGAAGTGCGGGGGATCTCCTCGCAGGGACGCGACGCCACCGGAGTCAAGGTGATGAACATCGACGACGGCGACGCCGTGGGTTCGGTCGCCCCGATTCTCGCTGCCGACGAGACCTGACCGATCGCGCGGGAGCGCCTCTCGCGGCCGTTCGGGCCGCCTCCACACCGCAGTGACGAGGGGAGTTCGAGATGGCGACGTCGGAGCGCGATCGCGGTCAGGCCGCAATCGCCGTCGTGATCGTGATGGCCGCACTGGGAGCGATCGTCGCCTGGTCGTTGGTCGACGTCGGCGATCGGCTGATCGATCGCAGCAGGGCCCAGACCGCGGCGGACGCGGTCGCGCTCGTCTCGCTGGAGGGTGGCCGACCGGCGGCCGAACGGCTGGCTCGTCGACACGGGGCACAGATCACCACCTGGACGCGGCGATCGGGCCCGGACGGCGCGAGCACGGTGGTCACGGTGGTGGTCGTCCTCGGCGACGCAAGGGCCTCGGCACGTGCATCGAACGAACCTTGACCCGAGCGTGACGAGACGTCGCGACGGGTCGTGCATACACTTGCCGGAATGAGCAAGACCGAGCGCGCTCTCGATGAGGGGATCGACGCGCTCGACGACGAGCTCGACGCGGCGGTCGACGTCGACGTCGACGACGTCCAGGTCGAGGAGTCGGAGGATGTCGACGACGGCGTCGATGACGAGCCCTACGAACTTCCCGAGATCGTCATCGCCACCGACGAAGCAGACGACACCGGAACCGACACCGGAAGCGACACCGGGTCCGGAGCCGACCCGTTGCTCGCCCGCCGGCTGCCCGGTGAGCACGTCGACGATCCTGGTCCGGTCGACCTCGAGCCCGGTCAGGATCCTCCAGCCGTCTCCGACGACCTGCTCGACGAGCTCCGTCGCGCCGACATCGACGGACCGACCGTCGCGGTTGCACCCCAGGACGACACGTCATCGGGTGTGCGACGTCCGCGACGCGCACCAGACTACGACCCGGCACCGTTTCCGATTCCCGTCAACGTGCCACGAATGCTCGGCCGGAAGCCACGTGTTCGGCGGGTCACCCGGGTGGTCCGCCACGTCGATCCGTGGAGCGTGTTCAAGATCGCGATCGTCGCCAACCTCGTGCTCTACCTGATCCTGCTCACCGCAGGGGTCCTGCTGTGGAACGTCGCCTACGCCACCGGCACCGTCGACAACGTCGAGCGGTTCTTCGAGTCGTTCGGATGGTCGTCCTTCGAGTTCAACGGTGGCGAGATCTACCACAACGCCTGGATCGGTGGGCTCTTCGTCGTGATCGGTCTGACCGGCCTGGCGGTGCTGTTCGCCACGTTGTTCAACCTGATCACCGACCTCGTCGGCGGGATGCGCTTCACGGTGTTGGAGGAGGAGGTCGTCGAGGCTCGCACGTCGCCGATGCGACGATTCGTGGTGCGTCGAGCCGAGCCCGAGGTCCCGCTCGTCACCTACGACGAGTCCGGACCGATCATCCGCGAGGCTGCGATCGACGACAGCGGCGGTCTCCACCGCTGACCTCGTGCCTCCTCGACGAGTCACTCGGTCGACGGCATCACCCCCCAATCAGGAGCGTCGACGGTTGCCGATTCCACTGCCGTGGAGATGCGAGGCGTGAAGCCCGCGAGCGACCGATAACCTCTCCGACTTGCCGGGGCTATAGCTCAGTCGGTTAGAGCGCTGCCCTGATAAGGCAGAGGTCACAAGTTCGATTCTTGTTAGCCCCACCGGACGGAACGAGGCGCCTTCGGGCGCCTCGTTGCGCGTCCGCACACGTGTCGTCCCGACACCGTCCACCAGGCGGAGTACCCTGCCGCTCGGATGAAGCTGCTTCGACGAGCCTTCTCGGCCATCTTCATGATGGGCCTTGCGGCGGCCATCCTGCGCGTGCGCGGGACGGGAGGCACACCGCCCCAGCACGGCGGTTGGCGACCCCTCGAGTTGCCGGACCGCTGATGCCCAGAGTCGCCGTGATCGGTGCCGGTGTCGTGGGGGCTCGGGTCGCTCGGCGGTTGCCCACGGTCGTGCATGGGGTCGAGGTCGTCCCGTTCGATCCACGCTCGGGACGCCCGTTGCCACCCCAGATCGACGTTGCGATTCTCGCCCATGGAGGCGAACACGCTCCGGTGGCCTCGCAGCTCCTCGATCACGGTGTCGCCGTGGTGTCGGTCAGCGACGACCTCGGCGAGGTCCGGGCACTTGCCGACCTCGATCATCGCGCGGCGGCAGCGGGGATCCCGATCGTCGTCGGGGCCGGAATGGCACCGGGCCTGACCGGTCTCCTCGCCCGGCTCCTCGCGTCCCAGCTGGCGTCGTGCGACGAGATCCACGTCGCGATCCACGGGACCGCGGGCCCGGCGTGCGCTCGCCAGCAACACCGTGCGCTCGGCGGGCGGGCGGTCGGACTGCACGACGGTGCGTGGATCCGGCCCCCCGCCGGATCGGGACGTGAACTCTGCTACTTCCCGGAGCCTGTCGGTCCGTACGACTGCTACCGAGCCGAGTTGGCGTCTCCGGTGTTGCTGCACGAGGCATTCCCCGACGCCGCACGAATCAGTGCCCGTGTGTCGGCGAACCGTCGCGACCGGCTCACGGCCTGGCTGCCGATGCTGAGCCCGCCGCACCGAGAGGGCGGTGTCGGAGCCATCCGAGTCGAGGTGCGTGGTGCGGACGACCGGGGCGGCCGTGTCACGCTGATCGCAGGGATCGCCGAACTGGTCGCCACGGCGACCGCGGCGAGCGCGATCGCGTTCACCGCCGCCGCGCTCGGCGACGGACTGCGAGCGGGCGCGGTGCGCGCAGGAGACGCGGATCTCGACACCGTGGAGTTGTTGCAGACCGTGGGTCGAGCCGGCGTCCGGCTCCAGGAGTACACCGGGGTGTCGTCGACCAGCAGAATCAGCGCGAATCCGTAGGCGTGGTCGCCTCGGTGCTCGCACGGTCGCTGGTGTCGCGGTCGGCCGCCAGCTCGTCGATGCGTTCGGCCAGGTGTTCGACGACCTCGGTGAGTCGAGCGAGGCGATCGTCGAACGCCTCGCCGGTGAGCATGTCCGACATCGACAGGCGAACACTGGCGATCTCGCGGGCGAGGAACTCGGTGTCGGCCTGCGTGCGCTCGGCGACGTCGCGGTCGGTCTCCGCGGTGACCCGGTCGCGTCGTTCCTGTCGGCTCTGGGCGAGCAGGATGAGCGGCGCGGCGTAGGAGGCCTGGATCGACAGCACGAGCGTCAGCAGGACCAGGCCTCGATTCCACGGGTCGAACTGGTAGCGCTGGGCGACGATCGTGTTGAGCAGTATCCACACCGTGATGACGACGGTCTGCCACACGAGGAATCGCCCCGTGCCGAGGAAGTTCGCGATCGACTCGCTGAACGCGCCGAAACGGTCGGAATCGTAGGACACCCCCAGGCGCCCGGCGGCGCGTGGTGTGGTGAGATCCTCCCGACGCTTCACGGTTCCACCGCCGTTCGCACATCGCTGCGTCGGCGGCGCTGGGCCGTTCGCCAGCCATCGCCCAGCATCCGGTCGATCACGTCGTCGACCGTCACGGCACCGAGCAGTCGTCCGGCCTCGTCGGTGACGGCCACGGCGAGCAGGTCGTAACTCGCCAACATCTCGGCCACTTCACGGTCGGTGCTGTCCGGTGCGACCGTGGGATCGTCCGACACGAGCCGACCCAGCTCCATCGGGGGTGGCTCACGCAGCAGCCGCTGCACGTGGACGACGCCGATCAGCTTGCCGGTCGGCGCCTTGTACGGCGCCTGGGTGACGAACACCTGCGTGGCGATGCTCACGACCCAGTCCGGATCGCGGATCTGGGCGAGCGCTTCGGCGACGGTGGCATCAGGGCCCAGGATGATGACTTCCGGGGTCATCAGACCGCCGGCGGTGCCCTCCTCGTAGGACAGCAGTCGTCGCACGACGTCGGCGTCGTCGACATCCATCACGCCGAGCATGCGTTCCTGGTCGGCCGGCGCCATCTCGCCGAGCAGGTCGGCGAGGTCGTCGTACTCCATCTCGTCGAACACGCCGACGAGGCGGTCGCGGTCGAGTTGTTCGACGATGCGGACCTGCTCCTCCTCGGGGAGTTCCTCGAGGACGTCGGCGAGTCGTTCGTCGTCCATCGCCTCGGCGAGCTGGCGGCGCTGGTCGATCGGCAGCGCGCGGACGATCGCGGCGACCTCGGCGGGGTGGAAGTCACGGAGCCGGGCGGCTTCGGCCTGCATCGCCGTCGGGGCGTCGAACAGCGCGGGCACCTCGTCGAAGTCGACGAGGCGATAGCTCGGTCGCCGACGGAGTGAGCTCTTGCGGGCGAGGCGGACCTTGTCGATCACCCAGTAGGGCAGGCGGGCGTCGTCCTGGATGCGCAACGCGACGTCGCTGACCGTCTCGTCCCCGACGCGGCGGTCGATGAGTTGCTCACCGATGAGGACCTCCCCGGGGCGGGGCTTGAACGGGTTGAGATCGACGTCCCAACTCCGCAGGCGCGCCCCGTCACCGTTCAACTCGGCGACGCGGTTGGCGTTGACGAAGATCCGGCGGCGTTGGCTGCTGGCGACGAAGCCGACGATCCGTGGGGGGATCGCCGGCTCGCGCCCTTTGCCGGGTCGACCGGGAATCGCGACGATGTCCTCGATGCGGCCGATCGGCGCGCCGCCCGCGTCGAGCAGGGGCAATCGCATCACCCTGAACGCGTAGATCAGGTCACCGGCCATGGCCGCAGGTTACCGACGGCCCCGTGACCCCCGCGTGACATCGACTGCAGCAGGGGTCAGGCCCCTGCTGCAATTCGACGGTCACACGGCTGCGATCTCGACGAGGGTGTCGGAATAGGCGACGCCGCCGCCCCACTCGGTGAGGGTGTCGTTGGTGAGGCTGTTGGCGACCTTGCCGTCGGGATGATGACGGCTCCACCACCCGAAGGGGATGGCGACGACCCCGCGGCGCAGCCGCCGGGTCACCTTCACGGGCACGGTGACCGACGCACGGTCGTTCCAGACCCGTGCCATCTGGCCGTCGGCCAGGCCACGGGCGGCGGCGTCGGCTTCGTCGAGTTCGACGAACGGTCCGCCTTCGGCCGGCCCGTGCTTGGGCAGGTCGGCGTAGCCGGAGTTGAGGAACCGCGAGTGGTGTTTGGGCGTCAACAGCTGCAGTGGATAGCGGGCGACCAGCGCAGCGTCGCCACCGGGGCCCTCCCGCGGTGCGACATAGGTCGGGAGGCGCGGTTGGCCCATCCGCTCGAGCCGGTCGGAGGCGAGCTCGACGCGTCCCGACGGTGTCTCGAACTCGCCGTCGCCGAACGGCCGACCGTCGTCGGGGTAGGGGGCGCGCAGCCAGCCGACCCGGCGCAGTTCGTCGACGTCGACCGACGGGAGCGCTGCTCGCACCAACGTGTCGTCGTCGTCGAACAGGCACGGGTCGGTGTAGCCCATCGCGCCGGCGAGCCGACGGAACAGTTCGGTGTTCGAACACGACTCGCCGACCGGGTCGATCGCTGCACTGTTCCAGCCGAGCCACAGATGACCCCAGGGCAGCACCACGTCGTCGCTCTCGATCTGGGTGGTGGCGGGCAGGACGATGTCGGCGTATCGGGCCGTGTCGGTGAGGAACTGCTCGTGGACGACGGTGAAGAGATCATCACGCTCCATCCCTCGGCGAGTCAGCTCCGCATGAGGCACGGTCGCCAACGGATTGCAGCTCCACACGATCATCGCGTGCACGCCGGGTCCGTCGACTTCTCCGGCGTGCGCAGCGGTGAGGATCTCGCCGAGTCGGCTCATGTTGAGCGTGCGTGGTTCCCGACGATCGTCGGAGCGTTCGAGGTCCGGCCGGAAGAGGGCAGGCACATCGATGAGGTCGTCGGCGTAGGAACCGACGCTCTTGGCGATCCCGCCACCTCGTTCGGCCCACGCTCCGGTGAGTGCCGGCAGGCAGCCGAGTGTGCGGAAGAACATCGCGCCGTTCTCGTGGTGCTCGGCGCCGATCAGTGTGCGTATGGCGGCCGGCCGCGTGGATGCGTAGTCGGTCGCGAGCTGCTCGATGACGTCGGCGTCGACACCGGTGACGCTGCTCGCCCGGACCGGTGTCCAGTCGACGACGGCGTCGCGCAGCTCGTCGAACCCGACGGTGTGTTCGGCGATCCACTCGTCGTTCGTGAGCCCGTCGCGGATGATGACGTGCATCATGGCGAGCATCATCGCGATGTCGGTGCCGGGGAGCGGCTGGACGAACCGGTCGCCGCGGGCCGTGTCGACGGCTTCGGCCGTGACGGTCCGGATCGGGTCGATCACCACGAGACGGGCGCCGCGTTCGCGTGCGCGCTCGATCGTGGGCCACAGATGCCGGTTCGTCAGTCGAGTGTTCGTGCCCCACAGCAGGATCAGCTTCGAGTGTTCGAGTTCGAGCGCATCCATGCCGCGGCCGGTGCCGTTGGTCATGCGGAGACCGGCGCCGACCGTCGGCCCGCAGATCGCTCGGAGCAGCTTCGAGGCGCCCATGTGAGCGAAGAACCGCGGGTTCAGCCCCATCATCGCGAGCAGACCCTGATTGCCGGCGTCGGAGTAGGGGAGCACGGCCTCGGCGCCGTGTTCGTCGATCACCGCCCGCAGCCTCGTGCCGATCTCGGCGAGCGCGTCGTCCCAGGAGATGCGTTCGAACTCGCCGGAGCCCTTGGGTCCGACCCGGCGCATCGGGTGGAGAATTCGACCCGGGTCGTAGACCCGGTCGATGAATCGATTGACCTTCGGGCACAACTCGCCTGCGGAATAGGGGTGGTCGGGGTTGCCGCGCAACTTGACCGCAACCGCAGCGGGACCGTCGTCATCGACCGTCACGGTCCAACCACAGGTGTCCGGGCAGTCGTGGTGGCAGGAACCGTTGACCGTGCGCGTCGCCATTCGGTGATGCTATGGGCCGAGCGCTCGTCGTGCTGGCGGAGACGCGACGTCGTGTCGGTCGGGGCCCGCTCAGTCGACGGGGTGCTCGATGATGGCTCGCAGGTGCGGCCACGCCGCGGCGAATCCGAAGTGGAGCGGAAGTTGATCGACCTGGTCGGGCGGGAACCAGTCGACGGCATCGGTCTCGAAGTTGAGCGACGAACCGAACGGCGCGTCGACCTCGACGACCACGGTGGTGTACTTCCAGTCGACCGCGGGCTCGAACACGTACTGGCCGAGCAGTCGGGGGACGCCGGGCGGTACGCCGACCTCCTCGCTCGCCTCGCGCAACGCCCCCTCGAACGGTGATTCGCCGAGGTCGAGTGCGCCGCCGGCACAGGACCAGTTGCCTCCTTCGTGCGCCATCGCCGAACGCTTCTGGAGCATGACGAGCGGCGAGCCGTGTTGATCGCGCACGACGAACACGACGCCGGCCGCGCCGTAGATGCCCCAGCGGACGTGGCCGTCGCTGCACCGCATGAACCCGTCGCCGGTCGCTCTCATGGATGCAACCCTGCCGCATTTCGACCCGCTCCGCCAACGACTGCCCCGTCCGCGATCCGCCACCGGACGCGACGGTCGGGAAGGAAAGGTGGGCCTCCGGGGTTGGGTCCCCACGTGAGTGACAGCCCAGTCCAGCCCGACGACGTGCCCACAACGGATCCGTCGATCGACTCGTTCGACCTGATCATCGTCGGGAGCGGCTCGGGCAACTCGATTCCCGGGTATCTCGACGACTGGAGGATTGCGATCGTCGAACGCGACGTGTTCGGAGGGACGTGCCTCAATCGCGGTTGCATCCCGTCGAAGATGTTCGTGTACCCCGCCGACGTCGCGGTGGCAGCGGGCTCGTCTGCGAAGCTGGGCATCGACACCCACTTCGACGGCGCCGACTGGACGGCGATCCGTGACCGGGTCTTCGGTCGCATCGACCCGATCGCCGAAGGAGGCCGCGAGTACCGGGCCACCGGCACCCCCAACGTCACGCTGATCGAGGGCACCGCCGACTTCATCGACGAACGGACCCTCGACGTCGAGGGCCGCCGCATCACCGCACCCGCCATCCTCCTCGCTGCCGGCGCCCGACCGGTCGTCCCGCCGATCACCGGGCTGATGGAGACCGGCTTCCACACGTCCGATTCGATCATGCGGTTGCCGGAACTGCCTCGACGACTGGGCATCATCGGCGGTGGGTTCATCGCCGTCGAGATGGGACACGTGTTCTCCGGTCTCGGGTCACACGTGACGGTGTTCAACCGCTCGAACACACTGCTGCGCGAGTTCGATCACGACATCTCGGCGCGCTTCACCGAGGTCTTCGGGCAGCGCGTCGACCTGATGCTCGGCCACGTGCCGACCAAGGTCGAACGCGTCGCCGACGGCATCAAGATCACGTGCGCGATCGGGGAGACGATCGTCGACGAACTGTTGGTCGCCACCGGGCGCGAACCCAACAGCGACCTGCTGAACGTCGACGCCGCGGGACTCGAGTGTCACCACCACGGCACCGTGGCGGTCGACGACACGATGGCCACGAACGTGCCCGGGATCTGGGCGATCGGCGACCTCGCGAACAACTACCAGCTCAAGCACCTCGCCAACGCCGAGGCAGCGGTCGCGTTCTGGAACATCGCGCACCCCGACGAGCAACGTCACGTGAGCTACAAGGCAGTTCCGAGCGCGGTGTTCTCGAACCCTCAGGTCGCGACGGTCGGCCTGACCGAGCGCGAGGCGACCGCCCAGGGCCGTACGTTCCGGGTCGGCCAGCGCGACTACGGCGGGACGGCGTACGGCTGGGCGATGGCCGACGAGACCGGGTTCGCCAAGGTCCTCGTCGACGACCGGACCGGCCTGATCATCGGCGCTCACATCCTCGGGCCACAGGCCTCGTCGATCATCCAACCTCTCGTCCAGGCGATGCAGTTCGATCAGCCGGCCGAGGACGTCGCCCGCCAGGTGTTCTACATCCATCCCGCGCTGACCGAGGTCGTGGAGAACGCGCTGCTCGCCGCACTCGACTGATCGGGCGCGCCGGTTCGCCGTCGAGGGGACGGGTCGCTGACGCATGGTCGGACCCCGGGGTTTACGCTGCCTCCATGGGTGTTCCGACGAAGAACTGGGCCGGCAACCAACGATGTGTCCCGACGCAGGTCCATCGACCACGGTTCACCGACGACGTCGCAGCCATCGTGAGAGCGGCCGCGGCGGCGGGGGAGCGGGTCAAGGTGATCGGCGGTGCGCATTCCTTCACCGACACCGCGATGACCGACGGGCACCTGCTGTCGCTCGATCTGATGAGTCAGATCCTGTCGGTGAACGGCACCGACGTCACCGTGCAGGCCGGAATCCGTCTCCGAGACCTCAACGACCAGTTGTTCGAGCGTGGACTGGCGATGCCGAACCTCGGCGACATCAACGTCCAGTCGATCGCCGGCGCCACGTCGACGGCGACGCACGGGACCGGGCTGGCCTACGGCAACTTGGCGACCACGATCGTCGGCCTCGAGATCGTCACCGGGGACGGCACGATCCTTCGTGCCGACGAGCACCACGAACCGGAACTCCTGCGTGTCGCTCGCGTCGGCCTCGGTGCGCTCGGCATCGTGACCGAGGTGACGTTGCGCTGCGTTCCGGCGTTCAACCTCCGCGCCGTCGAGACCATCGAGCCGCTCGCCGACGTGATCGCCGACTTCGGCGGGGTGATGCGGTCGACCGACCACGTGGAGTTCTACTGGATGCCGGGTGCACGCCGCTGTCAGGTGAAGCGCAACACCCGCACCGACGATCCTCCCCGGCCTCAACCGAAGCTCGCCTACGTCCGCGACAAGTGGATCGGTGAGAACCTGGCCTTCGGCACGGTGTGCCGCGTCGGTCGTCGCTTCCCCTCGCTCGCACCGAAGGTCGCCAAGCTCGTCACCTCGGCAGCCGCTGAACGCGACCTCGTCGACCGCAGCGACCGGATCTTCTGCAGTCCACGCCACGTGCACTTCCTCGAGATGGAGTACGGCGTCCCGTTCGATGCGATCCCGGACGCGATCGGCCGCATCGGTCGTCTGGTGGCGTCGCTGCCGTTCCCCCCGCTCTTCCCGATCGAAGTGCGGGCATCGGCGGCCGACGACATTCCGCTGTCGACTGCGCACGGGCGCGAGTCCGGTTGGATCGCCGTTCACCAGTACGTCGGCGCCCCGTACGAGGCGTACTTCCAGGGCGTCGAACAGATCATGAACGACTACAACGGTCGGCCGCACTGGGGCAAGATGCACTACCAGAGCTCGTTGACCCTGGCGCACCGCTACCCGGAGTGGGACACGTTCGCCTCGTGGCGGTCGAAGCTCGATCCCGCCGGCACGTTCCGCAACGCGTACGTCGACCGGGTCCTCGGCCAGCCCTGATCGCCGCAGGGGTCGATTGCAGCAGGGGTCAGACCCCTGCTGCAATCAGGGGCAGGGGCCGATGTCGACGGGTGGGGCCGAGCGTGGCGTCTCGAAGAGGGCGGGCGGCACGGCGACGGCCCAGGCCCGATCGGTTGCCTCGAGGCTCCTGGCCCACACCACACCACTCACGCCGCCGGGGAAGTGGACCATCGCGCCCGAGTCGCCCGGCTCGATCGAGGCGTCGATCTCGAAGCCGTCACGCAGCACCACGCCGTCGCCGTAGATGTCGGTCGTGCGAACCGTGACCGTCCTGGTGATCGTGGCGTCGACGAGTTCGAGTTCGTCGCCACCGTCGTCGGTGACTGCGACGATCCCCGCTTCACCGGCGATCGGCTCGTCCGGCCGAACGACGGCGACGGCGCCTGCGGGCACATCGGCACGGAGCAGAGCGAGGTCCTGATCGGGATCGAACGAAATCACGTTTGCTGTCGTGACCAGACCGTCGCGATCGACCACGTCCACCCGGTCGGACCCGGCGACGACGTGTGCCGCGGTCACGATCAACGACTCCTCGACGATCGTGCCGATGCCGAGCCGCGTGCGCGGACCGCAGCCGTCGGCGCGCACCCGCACCGTGCTGTCGAGCGCCGCCGCGTCGCGATCGGCGGCGGCCCCGGTTGTCGTCGTGGCGTTGTCGGTGTCGTCGACGGTCGCGTCCGCGCAGGCGGCGAGGAGGCAGCACAACACGACGGCGAGTCGACGGCTGTTCACGAGAGGTCGGTGAACTCGAGGCTCATCCAGATCGAATCGTCCTCGACGAAACCGTGGCGCGCGTAGAGCCGCCGGGCACGCTCGTTGTGGGTCTCGGTCTCGAGGAAGATGCGGGCGAGACCGCGCCGTCGTCCGTCGCCGACCAGGTGATCGATCAGCTGCGCACCGATGCCGCCGCCCGGTTCGGACACGAACACCTCGTCGAGCACCCCTTCGAGCCCGCCCGCCTCGATCGACCAGCCCCAGGTGACAACGGCGTATGCAGCGGGTCGATCGACGATCCACACGACGCCACGATCGTCGTCGGTCAGGAGCCCGCTGAAGGCGACGAGCGCGCGTCGTCGGTCGAACGGGTGCTGGTCGAGTTCGCAGAACGTGCGGTGCATCTCCACGAGTGCATCGAGATCGGCGATGCCGGCCCGACGGATCACGCCGCCGTTGCCCAGCTGGGTGGGTTCCGGTTGGTCGTGGCTCACGGGGCCGTGCGGTCGGAGATCTCGCGGGCGACGCTGCCGTAGCGTTCGAAACGTTCCGGGCTGTCGAACGCCGGGTTGTAGAACACCAATCGGTCGACGATCCCGTCGTACTTGGCGATCAACGCGTCGGCGAGGTCGGACCAGCTCGCCTCGGTGCAGAAAACGGCGAGGTGTTCGTCGGTGATCTCGGCGGCCATCGTGGCGAAGTCGCCCGCCTTCTGAGCGGTCCGGATCCTCTCGGTCGTGCCCTCGAAACCGGCCTCGTCCCAGACGAACGCGTAGTTCGGAGTCGATCCGTAGAACGACAGGGACAACCGGGCGGCGTCCCGACTCGCCTGGATCTCCTCGTCGGTGTCGCCGACGATCGTGGTGACCGGCACGATCACGCTGACCTCGCCGATTGCTCGGCCCGCTGCCTCCGCACCGGCGGCGAGATTGGGCAGCACGTGACGGCTCAGGTAGCCGGGTTCGCCGATCGGGTGCACGTGGACGCCGTCGGCGACCTCGCCTGCCATCCGCAGCATCCACGGGTTGACCGCAGCGACGTCGACCTTCGGGTCCGCGACGTCGATCGGGCCGGGGCTCCACTGTCGGTTGAGGAAGTCGAGGTCGTAGAACTCGCCGTGGTGGTCGAGCGGTGCGCCCCGGAATCCGGCGAAGCACGCCTTGACCGCGAGGACGTAGTCGCGCAGGCGCGGGCCGGGACGGTCGAAGTCGACGCCGTACCGCCGCACCACGTGGGTGCGCACCTGGGTGCCGAGCCCGAGGCGGAAGCGGCCACCGGTGAGTTCCTGGAGTTCCCACGCGACCTGCGCGGTGATCATCGGGCTGCGCGGGAACGCGACGGCGACGCCGGTCGACATCTCCAGTTCGGGGGCGGCGAGCGCCGCTGCGGTGACTGCGGGATACGCGGTGCGTCCGCCCTCGGTGAAGAGCATGCCGTCGAATCCGGCATCAGCCGTCGACGTTGCCACTGCCCCCATCTCACGCAGCGATCTCGGGAAGGTCATCACGTCGACGCGCATGCGACGACCGTAATCTTGTCGTCGATGCATCCACTGCACGAGGCCGATGCGCGCTGGCGGGTTGGTCACGACGTTACCGAGACAACCGTCGTCCCGCGGGAAGTGGCACGAGGGCTGCAGGGTCGTGACACGGAACTGGAACATCTCCGGCGGTCGGGTTGACATCTCGGCGCGCTAGACCCGTGTCGGTCTTCGAACCCGAGCAGTTGGGCCGGGTCTCCGCGAGTTCACGCGAGGCGGTATGAACCACGACATCATCATTCGCAACGGCACCGTCGTCGACGGGACGGGCGCACCCGCCCGCCGCGCCGACGTCGGGATCCGCGGCGACCGGATCACCGACATCGTCGACCTCGACGACGGCGGTGTCGACGCACGGGCGGAGCGGGAGATCGATGCCGAGGGTCGCCTCGTCACCCCGGGATTCGTCGACATCCACACCCACCTCGACGCGCAGTTGGCCTGGGATCCGATCGGGACGTCGAGCTGCTGGCACGGTGTGACGAGTCAGGTGATGGGCAACTGCGGTGTCACGTTCGCGCCGTGCAGGCCCGAGGACCGGGCAACGCTCGCGGAGATGATGGAGAGCGTCGAGGACATCCCTCGGGATGCGATCCTGGAGTCGCTGGCGTGGGACTGGGAGACCTACGGCGAGTACTACGACTCGATCGACCGGCTCGGCAAGGGCATCAACACCGGCGGACTCGTCGGCCACAGCGCGCTGCGCACCTATGTGATGGGTGAGCGTGGCCTCGACGAGGCACCGGCGTCGGGCGACGACATCGGCGCGATGGTTCGACTGCTGGACGAGGCGATGGCCGCCGGTGCGCTCGGCGTGTCGACGAGCCGGACCCTGATGCACAAGGTGCCCGACGGTCGTCCGATCCCGGGGACGTACGCTGCCGCGGACGAGTTGCTCGCGTTCGCCGAGGTGCTGCACGAGCACGGTGCCGGCATCTTCGAAGGCGCGATGCGCCTCGGTGAACGCGACAACGATGCGCTCGACAACACGCGCAGCGAGGTTGCGTTGATGGGCGAGATCAGTCGTCGGAGCGGCCGCCCCGTGAGTTTCGGTCTCACCCAGAGTTCCCGTCGCCCCGACCTCTACGAGCGGGTGATCGACTTCGTGAGGGACGAGAACGAAGCTGGGGCGAACGTCCGGCCGCAGACCACGGCGCGCGGCGTCGGCCTCCTGTTCGGGCTCGAGTCGCGGACGCCGTTCGATCGGGCCCCGTCGTGGAAGGAGTTGCGCGCCGCCGGCAACGGTCGCAAGCTCCAGATGGTCCGTGACGCGACCTTCCGGCAGACCCTGATCAGCGAGGCCGACGTGCACGGCACGCCGATCGATCTCGACGGACTGTTCGTCCTCCCCGATGGTGATGCCCGTTACGACTGCGATCCGGCGCACTCGCTGGCGTCGATCGCCGTCGACCGCGGGGTCAGCCCGGCGGCGGCGTTCATCGAACTGATCCTCGAGACCGACGGTGCACTCGTGGCGAACCTGCCCTTCCTGAATCAGGATCTCGCGGCGGTGGAAGCGATGCTCGACGACCGACTGGTGACCCTCGGCCTCGCCGATGCCGGTGCCCATGTCGGCCAGATCATGGACTCCAGTCAGCCGACGTTCTTTCTCTCCTACTGGATCCGTGAACGTGAACGCTGGAGTATCGAGGAGGCGGTCCGGCGCCTCACCAGCGACACCGCTGATCTGTTCGGGATCCGGAATCGTGGGCGCCTCGCGGTCGGAGCGTTCGCCGACGTCAACGTGATCGACTTCGACGGCCTGCGGCTTCCACAGCCGGAGTACGTGAACGATCTGCCGAACGGAGCCGGGCGGTACGTGCAGGGTTCGTCGGGCTACGACTACACCCTGGTCAATGGTTACGTCTTCATGGACCACGGCGAGCACACGGGCGCACTCGCAGGTCGGATGCTCCGGTCGAACTGAGCGACGCGCCCGTCGCTACGGTCGCAGGGACACGGGCCGGCTGTCACCCTGACGCCACGGCCGGCAACGACGAGGAGACGACATGACGGCAGCAGCGATCCCGGCACTCGAGCGCGAGGTGAGGTATGCCAAGGAGCTGTTCGCCACGCTGACCCCGTTGGAGTGGTCATCGGCGTCCGGGTGTGAGGGATGGCGTGTCCAGGACCTCGCCCAGCACATGGCGGCGGTGTTCCAGCAGATTGCCGATGCACCGTCGATCGACGTCGGCGACTCCGGTCGGGCCGAGCCGTCCAACGAGGTTCCGGTACAGGCTCGCAAGGATTGGTCGATCGACCAGGTGGTGGCCGCCTACGACGAGTGGGCGCCCAAGGGGGTCGCCGCGCTGGCCGCGCTGCAGGAGCCGCCGATGGCCGACATGGTCGTGCCGATCGCCGACCTCGGGACGCATCCGCTCCATCTGCTCGGCAACGCGATCGTGTTCGACCACTACTGCCATCTCCGTCACGACCTGCCGGGAATCGAACGGGCGACGGTGCTCCCGCGCGACGAGTCGACGTTGGCGGTCACCCTGGAGTGGATGCTCGCCGGCTTGCCGCAGATGTGCGCCGCTGCGCTCGCGGCGGCGCCGGCTCAGCCGGTGAACCTCGTCTTCGACGGCCCGGCAGGGGGGAGTTGGCTGTTGTCGCCCGGCGTCGACGGTTGGGTGGTCACCGAGGGGGCCGACCCCGAGGCGCCGAGCATCCATTCGACCGTGCACGACTTCGTGTCGTGGGGCACCAAGCGCTCCGACTGGCGCGACTCGGTGACCGGCGACACCGACCAGCCCGACCTCGCCGTCGTGCTCGACGCGATCAACATCATCTGACGACGTCCGCCGGCGGGCGTCAGAGGCGGCGGCGGAGCTCGACGTAGACCTCGGCACCGGCGAGCGCGGTCAGTTCCTCGGCCAGTGAGTCGATCACGCGCTCGCTGCCGGAGTACGCCTCGCCACCGTCGGAGCGTTCCGTGCAGCACCACGCCATCGTGGTGCCGTGGGTGCCCCAGTCGTGCCGGCTCCACCGACGGACGGTCGCCGATTCGCGGGTGGCATCGATCTCCTGCCAGTCGACGCGCAACGGCAGCTGCCAGCACACCGATGGTTTCCACTCGGTCGTCGGTTCGCCGGCGTCGCGCGCGGCGATGTGGAGCGCGCATCCCTCGCCACCGGGGAACCCGGGTCGGTTGAGGAAGATGCAGGCACCGTCGACCACTCGGGTGCAGGTGCGTTCCTCGTCGCCGAACACGCCGTTGGCGCCGGTGTCCGGATCCGGGTCGCCGTGAGCGACGGCGTGGAACTGGAACTGTTCCGGGGCGAGCATCGCTGCGTACGCCCCGACGTTCATCGCCTCGGCCTGCCCGGCGGGGCCGTCACCGAAGTGTGCGCCGAGCGAGCAGCACCCCTGGTTGAGTTCCTCGGCGGGTCGATCGAGGATGCCCTTGCACCCGTTGCCGAAGAGGCAGGTCCAGTTCGACTCGAGGAACTCACGCTCGAACCGCCACACGGTGTCGCCGTCGACGATCTCGATCGGTTCGGGGCCGGTCACAGCTGGGTGAATCCGATGCGTCGTCCGGCGGGACCCAGGTCGACACCGTCGTCGTCGACGGGACCGGTGGTCGCGTCGACGAGGGAGAGTCGGCGGCTGACGGTGAGGACGACGTCCGCGCCGTCGGGGCTGAGACCGGTCAGTTCACCATCGGTGGCGACGGTCGACACGGCCTCCGGCGATGCGAGCTGATACCCGTCGGTGACCGTCGACGCGAGTGTGCAGCCGTCGGCCGTGGCCCACAGTGGCGCCGTGGCGTCGACCTCGTTGACGATCGAGCCGTCCGCGAGGGTGACGATCGATGCCTGCCCAGCACCGTCGGGACCCGATCGGTCGGTGAGGATCACGCACGTCGAGCCGGCCGTGGCCTGGTTGCCGGGGAGCGGCCGCTGCTGGGGGAAGGTGCCGACGACCGAGCCGTCGGTGTCGACGATCGCCGATCCGTCGGTCCCGGAGACGATCAGTCGGTCGCCGCTGGTGCTGACCACGCCGGAGTCGACGACGCCGATGTCGAGCCGACCGGTCGATTCGGTGTCGCCCGACGACGTCGACATCGACACGACCTCACCGTCGACGGTGATCAACTGGATCGTGCCGTCGCCGATCAGTGCTGCGCGGACCGACGATGTGGATCCGGAGGCGATCGGCTCGCCGTCGTGGTCGAACACGTCGACGGCGGCGTTCGCGCCGACGTTCTGCGCAGTGACGACGATGTCGTCACCGATCGCGAGGGCGAGGCCGGGGAAGTACGACGGTTCGTCGCGATCGAACGACAACAGCACACTCTGGAAGTTGCCCGAGTCGGTCACCAGGATGTCGCGGCCCGACGGAACCGTGTGGGAGCCGGCCCATTCGTAGCGCGTGCCGGCGATCGGGGCGACGTCGTCGGTGTCGAGGACGTCGCCGCTCGGGCCGTGCACGAGGAGGCCGCGAGCACCCGACGTGGCGGCGACGATCATCGTGAGCGCGCTCCCCGACGGCCACGACACTGAGTCGGCGTCGATGGCGATCTCGGTCGACGATTCGTCGGTGAGGTCGACGACGCTCGTCTCCGTGGCCGAAACGACCAGCGCGCTGGCGTCGACGATCGCTGCATCGAGGACCGATCGGGTGCCGGTGTCGATACGGCTGGTCTCCTCGCCTGCGTCGTTCTCCATGGTGACGCGACCCGTCCGCTCGTCGACGAGCACGATTCGGTTCCAATCGGCACTGACGGCACCCGACGCGGTGTCGTCGTCGGTGCTGTCGATGAGCGAGTTCACCACGAAAGCAGCGGCGAGGAACACCGCCACCACCCCACCGATCACGACGAGCCGGCGGATCCAGAAGTTCGGGTGCCGGTCGGCAGCGGGAGAGGCTCGTCCGTCGTCCCGGTGGGGGCGCGCGTCCCGATCGGACGATGTGTCGGAGCGGGAGGACGCGTCGAAGCCGGCGGACCTGTCGGACATGCGGTCGGCCTCGTCGTCGAACGGAGTCGGTGGCGACGGCATCGAGGTGGATCGTAGGCGCACTAGCGTCATGCCGCATGGAGTTCGTGTGTCCCCGATGCCAGTCTGCCGCGGTCGACGACTTCTACGGGCCCTGTGAGGCGTGCCGAACCCAGCTGCGCGACGCCTTCCGCTCCGAGGGACGAGCGGTCGACGTGGCCGAGTACGAGCCGAAGATGAACGTCACCCCCAACGCCGTGGCGCTGAAGGACGACTGACACGTTCTGTTTGCGTCGAGATTCGGGTGGGACGGGCCACCCGGATCTCGACACGAACAGTGAATTCGGGGCCGGGAGGAGTGTTCAGTCGGTGGAGGTGGGGAGTCCTCCGCCGGGGCGGAACTCGGACTGGGTCGCTTCCTTGGCGGCGGCCGCCTGCGCGGCCTGCTCGATGGTGGTCTGCAACGCAGCAGCGGCGCGCTCGTTCGCCAGGATCTTGCTGACCACCGCCTTGCCGGCGCCGGCCATCAGCTCGGCCTGGTGACGGTTGAGGTACTCCTGCGACTCGCGCAACCCGGCGGTGTGGCCGTTGAGCTCCGGGATCACGTAGCGAGCGAGGAGGTCCCACGACCGCAGTGTCGCCTCGCGGTTCGCCCAGTCGTGAGCGAAGCCGAGCACCACACCGAACCCACCGGTGATCTCCTGGAGGTGACGGATCGCAGCCACGAGATCGTCGGGGGTGCCGATCACGGCGGCCCCCGCTCCGGACGCGCCGCCTCCGGTGGTCTGCTCGAGGAGGTCCCATTTGTCGTCGACGTGTGTGGCGTTGGGTCGGCCGAGGGTCCACACGTTGTACTCGTTGTGCCAACGGTGCAGTCCGTCGACGGCCTCGTTGCGTGCCTGCTCCCGGCTCTCGGCGAGGTGGAAGGCCATCATCACCCGCCAGTTCCTCCGGTCGACCGTCCGGCCGTGCTCGGCGGCGGCTTCCTCGGCGAAGCTCCACTGCATCGGCAACGCCTGGATTCCCTCGGTGGAGTTCGAGGCGATCGACAACACGCCCATCCCGTACTTGCCCGCCAACGTCATCCCCGAGGGTGAGATCGACGAGGCGGTGACCATCGGCAGGTCCTCCTGCAACGGCAGGAGTTGCAGTCGGGCATCGTTGAGGGTGAACCAGTCGCACTCGTAGCTGAACCTGTCCTCGCCCCGCAGCAGTCGGGTGATGACCGAGAGCGCCTCGTCCTGGCGGTCGCGCTGCACCATCGGGTCGATTCCCAGCGTGCGGGCATCGGAGGGGAGCGCTCCCGGTCCCGATCCGAACATCGCCCGCCCGCGGCTCATGTGGTCGAGTTGCACGATGCGCTGGGCGACGTTGAACGGGTGGTGGTAGGGCAGGCTGGTGACGCCGGTGCCGAGCATGATGGTGTGCGTCCGTTGGGCGGCGCCCGCCAGGAACATCTCCGGTGAGGCGATCATCTCCCAACCCGACGAATGGTGTTCTCCGCACCAGAACTCGTCGAAGCCGAGCCGGTCGAGGTGCGCAGCGAAGTCGAGGTCGCGCTGGAACTGCAACGTCGGATGTTCGCCGGTGGGGTGATGCGGGGCGAGGAAGGTTCCGAAGCGAAGCCGTGGCATCCGGTCGATGGTACGGATCTCCGAAATGCCGGCTCCCACCGGACCCGGCACCTGCCACGATGCATGACCGTGGCCACCGTGACACTCCGCCCGGCAACCGTCGACGACGTCGCTGTCATCTCGGCGGTGACCGACGCACAGGACACCGCGTGGTGGGGCTCGCCCGACGGTGACATCGACGACACCCGCCACGAACTCGACCAGGTCGTGAGCGTGATGGGTTCGCTCGAGACCGCGTCCCGCGTGGCGGTCGTCGAGGAGGCCGTGCTCGGGTTCGCGCTCCTGAGCGGTCACGGCCACACCTCGGCGGCGATCGACCCGTCGGCGCCGCTGGCTCACGAGGCCTGCGCAGCGTTGTTCCGATGGCTCGTCGAGGCCGGCGCGGGCGAGATCGAGTCGCCCGCTCAGGACGTCGACCGGTTGGCGGCCATCGCGGCGGTCGGATTCGTGCCTCGACGGTCGAGCTTCGAACTCGAGCGTCCTGGTGACGTCGATGATCTCGAACCGGCGGTGTGGCCCGATGGGATCGCGCCGGTCCCGTTCAGGAAGGGGGTCGACGACGAGGAGGTCCACGAGATGATCTACTCGGTGTGGCTCGATGTCGACGGCCACACGCTGCGGCCGCTCGCCGAGTGGCGGGAGCGACTGCTCGGTGGGCCGTGGTTCGAGCAGGACCTCGTGGTGCTCGCCCGGCGGGACCACGGCGCCGGGCCCGCGGCCGGGGTGGCGCTCGGACGCCGATTCGGGACCGACGTCGGTTGGGTCTCGCAGCTCGCGGTCGGCCGTCCGGATCGGGGTGCGGGGTTGGGCCGAGCGGTCCTGATCGAGGCCTGCCACCGCCTGCGGCGCATCGGTGTGCGTGTGATCGGCCTGGGTGTCGAGGCCGAGAACGAACGAGCGCTGGGCCTGTATCGGAGTGTCGGATTCGACGTGGCCAGAGAGTGGGTGCATTGCGAGCCCGGGTGAGCGGTATCGTGGTCGGGTCCTGTTCGCAGGACCCCTACACAGGGGGACGTAGCTCAGTTGGCTAGAGCACCTGCTTTGCAAGCAGGGGGTCGTGGGTTCGATTCCCATCGTCTCCACCAGGTCTGACCAGAGTGGTTGCCGGCTGAGCCTACGACAACTACTGTTGTCGCAGTGGAGATACGGCCGAGCGCTCGCAAGCACGGCATCTCCGATGACGACATCCGTCATGCCATCGACACGCCATCGCCGCCATCACCCGCCCGGAGCAACCGGACTTCACGATGTTGGTCGGACCTGACGCGACGGTGCGCCTGCTGGAGGTTGGGGTCATCGAGACCGAGGACCGGGACTACGTGATTCACGCCATGGCCGCCCGCAGCACGTACCTGTCCATGCTCGAGATCCCAGGAGGTGATGAGTCGTGAAGGCCGCCAAGCACCCGCGAGAGCTTTCCGACGCCGAGGTCGAGGCCATCGTGGACGAGTTCGACGCCGCAGACGACTACGTCGTGATCGGATCCGATGCGCTCGCAGAACTTCGTGCCGCTGCTGCGGCGCGGCGAGAAGCTGACAGCCGGATCGAGGCCGCAGCACTGCGGGCGCATCGAGACGGTGCCTCCTGGGGAGTGATCGGTGCGCAGCTCGGCATGACCCGGCAAGGCGCGCGCCAACGCTTCGAACGACTCACCAACTCCTGAACGCCGTCGGAACGATCAAGTGGCGCGATTACGTGGCGCGGGACTTGGACCGCACTGTTGCGCGCTGGTCCCGGTGATGAGCGGGTTACCGAGCGCGTGTTATGCAGCGGCTCCGTCCGATCGACCTCGACCCCAATGCCGGCTGTGCGCTGGCAAATCCTGCCTCGTCGGCGAACGTTCGTGAGCGGTCGGGGTGCTGATCCTGAGCAACCGTGGCCGAGAGTGTCCGACAGACGTCGTCGGATCGGCGTTATGGGGTGCGCGAGTCGAACTCGGCCACGAGCTGTGGGCGACGACTGGTGATTTCGTGCGGTCGTTATCGAGTCCAGTCGCCGGATCTTGTCCGCC
>CAVQJG010000025.1:0-142939 GCA_963712775.1 Ilumatobacteraceae bacterium
CGGCTCCCACTCGCGCTGCTGACCAGGCCCGATTGCAACGCCGTCACCGCGGGCGTAGTCGATGTACGGGATCGACAGACCGGAGTGTTCGACGTCACGTGTCCACGGGAAGAAGAGGCGTGAGATCCGGCGCGTGAATCTGAGCAAACGGGCGAACGCCGGGATGTCGTGGGTCGTGAGGTACTCGCCGGCCAGGTAGGCACCGCTGTGCGAACCGAGGCCGGCGAAGATGACCGGATGCTCACCCTCGAGTGTCAGATCTGGGTCGTCCCAACGCCGTCGCAGGTCGTCGCCGACCTCGTCGTGTGCCGACGACACGAGCCAGACCGGCCGAAGGTCGTCGTGTGGTCCGGCGAGGTAGATCGTGACCTGTTCCCAGTCGGCTTCGTGGTCGTTCACACCGAAGACGCGGCTGCGCCAATCGTTGAACGCGTAGAAGAACCAGTACTGCAGCACCGTGTATCCGCTGTCTCGCACGACGCGCGCGTAGTACGGGTGGTGATCGGGTTGCATCCCGGTGCGGTACAGCGTTTCCGCGGCCGCCTGGGTGCCCGACGAGTTGCGACCACGGAAGATCAGACTCGCACGGTTGAGCGCGTCGAGGCCGCGACTGAACACCCCGACGCGAGCGAGACGGCTGGCGTCTTTGAAGCGGGGCCGGTCGCTGCGCACCCGCCACTTCGCGACCTCGATTCTCGTGAACGGAGTGTCGACGAAACGCAGGTAGTGCCCAGGACGAGGGTGGTCGGCGCCGAACTCGACGAGCTGTTCGATGGTCAGCGACCCCTTGGGGGCCACGACAACCCGTTCGCGGTCGGGGCCGTGTTCGAGGAGCTCACAGCATCGCACGTAGTCGTCGACCGACGCGGGGAGAAAGAACTCGCCCTCGGTGAAACGCACGATCGGCTCGAAGCGACGCAAGAGCGACAGGTCGTGGGCGGCATCCGTTGAGCCGTCCTGCGAATCGGGGACCATCAGAGGTACCGGTTCCTTTCGAGCCATCTGAGCGAGAAGAATCCCCAGATCGGCGGGGTGTAGAAGGTCGACAAGCGGTACAGCATCACGGCGGCGAACGCGACCTCCTGGGGGACACCGAAGGAGGTCAGACCGAAGATCAACCCTCCCTCGGTCACGCCGACACCGCCGGGAACCGGGACCAGGCCGGCGAGTAGCGAGACCGCCAGGTTGATGAACAACAGCTCGTGAAGGCCCAGTGAGTAGCCGAACGCCTGGACGATGACACCCAGCGCCAGCGCGAACAGCAATTCAGAGACGAGGTTGCCGCCGAACAGCATCGCCAGCCGGCGCGGGGACCGCAGGCCTCGCAGCACGGTGAAGGCCTCACGAATGGTCGTGCGCACCGCGCCGACCACGTATCGGCGCAGGCGAGGGACGACCAGGATCACCAGCACGGCGACGGCGAACACCGCGACCAGCATCCATGCGATCCGCACCGCTGCAGACGCCGGACCACTCATGTCGACATCGAGCGACAGCCCGGTGAACAGCAGCAGTGAACCCAACAGCAACGCCTGGACGATGAAGCCACTCACGCCATCGAGCGCGCCGGTCGCCACCGCTGTGGCTGGTGGAACCCCTTGGCGTTGGAAGAACCGCACGTTGACCGCGATCCGCGATGCGGCGGTGGGAACCGCAAGGTTGACGTAGGAGATGGCGAGCTGGAGTGCGTAGACGGGGCCGAGGGGCAACGGAACAGGCGCTGCGCCCAGCGTCGACACGGCCTGGGCGATGCGAGGAAGTTGCGCCACGACGAAGCCGATTGCGACGAGCCACCACGCTGCGTCCTGCAGCGAGTCGAGAAACGCTTCGAGGTCGAACCCGGCGATCGCCGACAACAGCACAACGACTGCCAGCGCCGGCATCGCCACCCGCATGACCGACCCGAAGGTGAACCTTCGCATCTGGATCAGTGGGGGTGCTTCGACGCCCGATGCCTCCGCAACCTCGGCTCGCAGCGCGTCGAGGTCGACTTGGAGCACCTTCAACATCCGCCGCTGGTCGGCGGTCAGCGCCGTCGCTTGCAGATATGGGAGCAGCTCCTCGACCTCCTCGACGGAGCGGTGCTCGACGAGGCCCTCGAGTGCCAGCTCCCGTCCGACGAGTCCGATCGAGGTGATGAAGAGCTGCGCATCGTCATTGCGCAACTGGGCGGCCGTGGGCGCCACCGTCGCGCCACGGAAGTGGACGAGCCCGAGTCGACCATCGTCGTCGACGATGAGGTGGTCGGCGTCGAGCTCGCCGTGCGCGATTCCGTTGTCGTGCAGTGTGGCGAGGAGCTGCCAGAGTTCCCGGAGCCGTGGACGCGCGTCGACGCCGGTGAAGACCGTGTTCGGGGCGTCGGCGCCAGCGCGGACGCGGCCGGGCTCGACGAGCAGCGTGCCGCTGCGACGCAGGACGAGCACAGCGTCGTCGGTGGCGGTGGCCCCGGCGGTCACGATCGCGTCGGTGGCGATGCCGGCCTGCGCTGCGAGCAGCGTCATCAGTGCTTCGTGCTCGACTTGACGCAGGCGGCCGAAACCGACGGGCGAGCCGGCTTGACGCAACCAGATCGTCCGCCACACCGTCGACACCAGCGCGGCGTCGTGGGCGTCGCGCCCGTACAGCTTCACGATCAGTTCGCTGCCGTCGGCCCCTCGGGCGGCCACCGAGAAGAGACCGACATCCTGACGGTCTGCTGCCCCCAACTCGGTGATGTCGACCTTCAAGTCGGCCAGAGCGAAGCGGACGTCGTCGAGGCTCGGTCGACCAACGCTCGACCCAACGATCAGATGGACGATCGCAGCCGCACCGGCGGCAGACAGCAGTGCCGCCACGACGCCCACCGTGGAGCTCGCCCCCAGCGCGACGTGAGCGATCGAACCGAGCGCGATGATCGCGTAGCCGAGACGCCGGGCCGGCCGGACGAGGTGGGGCGATGCCGTGATGAGGAGCGCAGTCGGGATGCCGAGTCTCGCCGAAGGGAACACCGGTGGGGGCCGGACATCTCCGAGGAGCGCCCTCATCTCGGGCCACGCTCCGGTCACCACCCGGCCCAGGAGCAGCCAGAGGACGATGCTGACAACGATCGCCAGGATCATGTCCCGCCCGACCTTCGACCTGCTGCGTGCGAACGCAGCGACGAGCACCACCAGGGCCCACACTGTCGGCGAATCCGCGAAGACCTGCCACATGCCCGTCAGCGCGTCGGGGAGCGAACCGAGGAAGCTGGTGACCGCCCTCGAGAAGCCCGGTTCGGGAATGGCGACGAGCCCGACGAACACGATGCCGACAAACGAGATCGTGAGCAGGATGACGTCGGTGGCGCGACGCGCCCGCGGCTGATCCTGTGCGCTGGTGAAGAGACGCAGACCACGCCGCACCCTGCTGCTCATCGCCGTCACCGTCTCGGCGGCGATGACCCCACCCTCACCCGCCTCCACGGTCGGCCCCTGGTCTCTTTGCCGTCGGTTGTTCTTCATGGTCGGGACTCCACCCAGGCGAGGGCGTCATGTTGGACTCGTGTGAGTGTGGCGCCGACTCGTTCGTCGCTCGGGTACAGATCGTCGGCGTCGATCACGTCGGTGACACCGGCGACGCGTAGTTGCTCGAGCACGTGATCGCTGACCGACGACAGCACGAGCTTGCTGTCGGCGGCGGCGAGTGCGGTGGCGTAGCGGTGGAGGACGTCCATGAACGTCGTGCCGAGGTCGGTGCGGCCGCGGAGTCGCAGGATGACGACCGAGCCCGATGTCTGGGAGCCGACCGCCGGCAGCATGGCTTCAATCACCGGGGCGGCCGCGAAGAACAGGCTTCCGTAGGGCTGCAGGATCACGACCTCGCCCGATGCGAGCACCGCCGGTGGATCGACCTCGACGAGGTGACCGTCCGCGTCGAGGACCTGGTGGCGAACGACGACCTGGTTGGACTGGCGGACGACGTGGAGCACGATCGAGAGCCCGACGCCGATCAGCACGGCGTACTGCAACGGCACGAGCATCGTGAGTCCGAAGGTCACGGTCAGGACGACCTTCTGCACGTTGCCTGCCTTCCAGACCGTCGCGAGGTCGCCGGGTTTGATGGTCCGGATGCCGATGAGCATCAGCAGGCCGGCGAGTGCCGGCATGGCGATGTTGGCGACTGCGTCGCCGAACGCAACGATGACGACCGCCATGACGAGGGCTGCGGTCAGCAGCGAGGCGCGGGTCTGGGCCCCGGCTTCCTTGTTCAGCGCGGATGCCGACACCGATCCTCCGACGGGCATGCCCTGCAGCACTCCCGACGCGATGTTGGCTGCACCTTGGCCGACGAAGTCACGTGAGCCGTCCGGGTAGGTGCCGTCCGGGTTCGGAAACGTCGCCGAGATGCCGGCGCCCTGCACGAGTCCGACGAACGCCAGTGACACCGCCGGGATGATGAGCGCGGGAACCGATCGCAGCAGCGGGAGCTCGAACGACGGGAGCGAGTCGAGGGCAATGCCCAGATCGCCGAGCGTCGTCACCTGTTCCCAGCCTCCGATGTATGCAGCGGCCGACGTGGCGATCACGGCGATCACGAGACCCATCGCGCCGAGGCGGGTGCGGCCGAGCAGGACGATGATCGCGATCGTGGCGAGCCCGATCGCCAAGGTCGGCCCGTTCATCCGGTCAGGCCGAATCAGGGTGTTGACTGCCCTGACGACACGGTTGGGGCCGTCGGCGCTGTAGCCCGTGAGGTTGGCCAGTTGACCGAGCACGATGTTGACGCCGACCGCGTTGATGAATCCGACCATCACGGCATTGGACACGAATCGCAGGACGGCGCCAAGCCGCAGCAGTCCGGCGACGAGCATCACCGCTCCGGTCAGCAATGACAGTGTCGCCAGGGCCCGAGGCGCGTTCGCTCCACTGAGACCGGGGACGTCGGCGATCACCATCGCCATCGCCCCCGTGCCCTGCACCGCCATGAACGTCGAACTGGTCACCAGCGCACCGGTCGCCGTCCCCACCATGTAGCCGTACAGGCCGGCCGTGGGGTTGAGCCCGGCCAGCAGCCCGGTGGCCAGGCCGTCGGGTACGGACTGGACCCCCAGTACGACCCCGGCCGTCACGTCGCGTCGTGACGGCCGGGAACGAGGGAGGCGGCGGCTCACGTCGAGACAAATCGCTCAGCCGAGCAACTTCGCCTTCTGCTGCGCGTATTCGGAGTCGGTGATGGCGCCCTGCGCGTGCAGCGCGGCGAGCTTGGAAACTTCGTCAGCCGGGCTGGCCGAGCCAGCGGTCTGACGGATGTACGCCTGCACCGCCTCCTCGTGAGCGACGGCGTCGGCGACGTCTCGATCGGCCATCGATCTGCCGCGAGCGATCAGGTACACCAGGACGCCGAGCCACGGGATCAGGATGACGAACAAGACCCAGAACGCCTTGCCGACGCCGCCGAGATCCTTGCTGCGGAAGATGTCGATGACGACGCGGAACACGATCAAAATCCACGCCACCCAGAGGAAGAAGAAGATCATCGTCCAGAACATGGAGAGGAGGGGGAAGTCGTAGGCGAGCATGGGTCCTTCTTTCGGGGTTGGTGTGCGACGTGGTGGTGTGACGTTGACGGGAGGTGACCGGAACGGTCAGGCCCCGGATTTCAAGGCATCGGTGAGCATCTCGAGGGCCTGGTCGACGGTGAAGGTCGCGGCCTTCTGACGGGGCGGATACTCCAGGAAGGTCAGGAGGAACTCGCGCATCACGTGCTGTGACGCCGCAACGATGAACGCGTTCTCCATCAGCCACTGCCAGTAGGTGTTCGAGGTGATGTCGGCGTTCTCGAACGGATCAGTGCGCAGATTGAACAGCTTCGGCACACGGAGCTTGACGAACGGCTCGGCCCAGAGCTGCAGGGTTCCCCTGCTGCGCTGCTCGAGGAACACGACCTTCCAGTTGTCGTAGCGCAGCGCCAGGACGTCACCGTCGTCGGAGAAGTAGACCAGGCTCGTCCGAGGAGAGGTGTCGACCTCGCCGATGAGGTATGGCAGCAGGTTGTGACCGTCGAGGTGCACCTTGAACATACGGTCATCGACCGTGTGGCCGACCTTCAGCTTCGCCACGATGTCGTCGTCGCCGGCAGCGGCGACGAACGTCGGAAGCCAGTCGGAGTGGTGCACCATCTCGTTCGAGATCGTGCCGGCAGGAATCCGTCCGGGCCAACGGATCACCTCGGGGATGCGGAAGGCGCCTTCCCAGTTGCTGGCCTTCTCGCTGCGGAACGGAGTGGTGCCGGCGTCGGGCCAGCTGTTCTCGTGGGGCCCGTTGTCGGTGGAGTAGATGACGATCGTGTCATCGGCGATCCCGAGCTCGTCGAGCTTGTCGAGGATCTCGCCGACGTGTCGGTCGTGGTCGATCATCGTGTCGTGGTACTCGGACTGCCAGCGACCCGACTGGCCGACGCTCTCGGGCTTGGGATGGGTGAACAGGTGCATGTGGGTGGTGTTGATCCACGTGAAGAACGGGGTGTCGCTGGCGTGCTGCCGCTCGATGAAGTCGAGCGCGGTCGCGACGATGTCGTCGTCGATCGTCTCCATCCGCTTGGCGTCGAGCGGACCGGTGTCCTCGATCGTCTGCTTGCCGACACGCCCCCAACGCGGGTGCTCGGTCGGGTCGTCCTCGTCGGTGGCGAAGCACTTGAGCACACCACGCGGACCCCAGTTGGCGTGGAAGTCGGGGAAGTCGGCGGCAGGCGGGTAGTTCGGACGCTCGGGCTCCTCTTCGGCGTTGAGGTGGTAGAGGTTGCCGTAGAACTCGTCGAAGCCGTGCACGGTCGGCAGGAACCGGTTGAGGTCACCGAGGTGGTTCTTGCCGAACTGCCCCGTTGCGTAACCGTGCGGCTTGAGCATCTCGGCGATGGTGGGGTCTTCGGCTTGGAGACCGATCGCCGCCCCTGGCAGCCCCACCTTGCTCAGGCCTGTCCGATACACCGATTGGCCGGTGATGAACGACGAACGGCCGGCGGTGCAGTTCTGCTCGGCGTAGGCGTCGGTGAACATCATGCCCTCGCGGGCGAGCCGGTCGATGTTCGGGGTCCGGTACCCCATGACGCCGTGGCTGTAGCAGCTGAGGTTCGTGATCCCGATGTCGTCGCCCCAGATCACCACGATGTTCGGTTTGCCGTTCGGCATGCAGAGACTCCCTTCGAGGACGCGGACGCCGTCAGTTCACTCGTCCGAGGGCAGCGCCACATCACCCCGAGCAGGGTGATCCGGGCGCACGTCATCCTCGTCGGGGTGATGTGCATGCTGCTGCGGTGCGCGACCGTCGGCGGTTGATGACCGATCGATCGTCGTTCCGTCGCGCGTTGCCGAGCATCGGTGACGACAGCGCCCTGCGCAGGGAAGCCGTCACGATGGGCTTCTACACCTGCGTCACGCTGTTCGCTGCGCTCTCGGTCGGCGACGAGCCACCCCCGCCGAACGGCGAACTCCTGGCGTTGATCTGGATCTCGACGGTCGGGCTGGCGCTCGCGCACTGGTTTGCCGCCACGATCGCGATCCAATTGGTGCGCGACGAGCACATCCACCATTCCACCGGCGAGTACGTGCTGGCTCACCTGCTCCTCCCTGCGGTGGCGGCCGCGTCGACGAGCCTCGTGGTCCTCGTCGTGCCCGACGACGTCGCGTTGCTCAGCGGTCGCCTCACCGCAGCGGCACTCCTGGCCCTGCTCGTCCACGGCGAACTGCGACGAGGAGGAGCGTCACCGGTTCGAAGCACTCGCCTGGCAGTGCTGGCATTCGGGTGCGCGGCGGGGATCGCGGTCCTCAAGCGGCTGCTCTTCTGAAGGTGGTCGTTCCCGTCGAGGGAACACGCCACCGGCTCACAACCCGAGGATCTGGGCCTTCTTCGCGTCGAACTCCGCATCGGTGAGGATGCCGGCCTCGCGCAACTCTCCCAGCTTCTTGAGCTGCTCGTAGACGTCGTCGGAGAGCGCTGCCGGTGCATCCGGGACAGGGGCGGCAGCTGCCGCAACGTCAGCCGCTGGTGGTGCCGCGGCCTGTGCCTTGGCCGCCTGGTTCGACGCCGCCTTGTTGCTGACGGCACTGGCGGTGCCGACGACGACGGCGGTTCTCGCTGCGGTGTTGACCAGGCTTGGTTGTGCCGGTCGACCGACTCCTCTGCGTCTCATGACGGGACCTCCTGCGTTTCGATGTTCGAGATGATGTCGGTGACCACCTGATGCGGGACTCGCCCACCGATCAGGACCTCACCCCCAGCGTTGCGGACTGCTCGTCCGAGGTCGGCAGCCCACAGGTCTTCCCACACGATGAACAATGCCGAGGAACCCGGCGGGATGTCATCTGCGAGTGCGAGCACATCGTCGTCGCTCAGCACGTCGCCGGCATCGCCGTCGAGTGCGCCGAAGTCTCCGAGTTCGTCGAGTTGATCGAACTCGAAGCAGTCGACGGAGCCATCGTCGTCCTTCTTGACGAAGACGAGGTCGAGGATGCGCACGGTGCGCTTGTCGACCAGATCGACCAGGGCCGGGACGATCGAACCGTCGAACCGGTTGCCCGGAAAGTCGATGACGATGTACTCCACCGGTGCGAGATTGGGCATCAGCGTTCCTCCCGTGTCGGCACCTGGAACGGTTCTCGGGGCATTGCTCTCTCCTCGGGGCTGTCTGCCGGTCCAACACACGGCGTCGGCTGCGTAGTGTCGACGAACCCGTTCGAGCTCGAATCACCCCGGCACGGGTGATTTCGAGCTCCCCACACCGCCGACCCGCTCGGCGAAGTACCCTCCCTGGCCGGGGCACCAACGCATGGCGACATCACCGCTCGAACCGCCAGTTTCGAAACTGTCGCCTCCCACGCTGCGTTCGAGTCTGGTGCAACGGCACCGGCTGCTCGACCGGCTCGACGCATCGAGCGAGTCGTCGCTGACCCTGCTGCTCGGCTACGCAGGGGCGGGCAAGTCAGTGCTGCTGTCGTCGTGGTTGGCAACGCGAGAGGCAGTGCGATGTGCCTGGATGTCCTGCGACCGAGGCGACGCCGACCCGCTGCGATTCTGGACCACGCTGGTCGCGTCGGTCCGCGTCGTCGAACCGTCGTTCGGCGACGACACGCTCGACCGGATCGAACTCGACGGTGAGGTGGGTCTTGCTGCCATCGGTGTCCTCAGCGACGAACTCCGCGCTGTCAGCGAGCCCCTCGTCATCATCGTCGACGACCTCCACGATGCTGCCGACGAATCGTTGTGGCCGTTGCTCTCCGCCTTCATCGAGTGGCTCCCCCCAGCTCATCGCGTGGTACTGGCGAGTCGAAGCGAGCCGCCACTGCCTCTGCATCGCTGGCGCGTGGAAGGCCGACTTGCCGAGATCCGCAACGAGCAGCTCGCCTTCGACGACGACGAGGCAGCTGGACTGCTCGCAGGGTTGGGCGCTGACCTCGACCGCGATGCTGTCTCGTTGCTCGCCCGTCGGACCGAGGGGTGGGCGGCCGGCCTGCAGCTCGCAGGTCTGTCGGTTCGCGATCGGGACGATGCATCCGCCTACCTCGACGAGGTCGCGTCCACGGACCGCAATCTCGCCGACTACCTCACCGCCGAGGTCCTGGACCAACAGCCCGACGACGTCACCGACTTCCTCCTTGCCACGTCGGTGCTCCGCGAACTGGATGCTCGAGCGTGCCAGGCGATCACCGGCCAGCCCGATGCGCACCGACGGCTTCGGGACATCGAGGCACGCGGACTGTTCCTCGTGGCGCTCGATCACGAACGCCGGCGATTCCGGTACCACCACCTGTTCGCGCAACTCCTGCAGGCAGAGCTGCGCCTGCGCGACGAGCAACGAGAACTCCAACTGCACCAGACGGCGTCGGAGTGGTTCGAGAGCGAGGGCGACCTCGACCTCGCCGTGTATCACGCGGTCCGCGCCCGGTCGACCTCGCGTGCCGTCACGTTGCTTCGTGACCGGCTCGTCCGCAACTACTTCTCCGGGGTTCCGCTCCGGCCCACTCGATTGATCGACCTGCTCGACGACGCGACACTGGGTCAGGAGCGAGAACTCGCACTCGAATTCGCCCTCACGGTCGGGATGAACGGGGCGCTCGACGAAGCCGGTCGGTGGTTGCAGCGCCTCGCACTTCTCGACGACACGCAGGTGGACACCGTCTTTCGAGGTCGTCTCGCAGCGGCGCAGGCGTTCTGGGAGATGGCTCGCGGCGGCGCCCAACGGGCGATGTCCCACACGATCCGAGCTCGACAACTGCTCGACCCGTCCGAGGACATCGCACGGGAGCTGACCGTCGCGGAATCCCGGCTCAGGCACTACCTCGACGACCTCGACGGGGTCCGCAGACTCGCTGCCGAAGGAGCCGCACACGGTCTTCCCCCGATGGCTGCGGTCATCGTGACGGGCGCACATGGCGCCATCGAAGGTGACGCCGGTTACCTCGACACCGCAGATCGACTCGGGCGAGCCGCACTGAAGCTCGCCGACGACGGCGGGACCCGGCAGCACTATGCGGCTGGTGAAGCCCTTCGCGTCGTCGCCGCAGTGCACCTCGAACGCCTCGAACTCGATCAGGCCGAGCCCCTGCTCGAGCAGGCACTGCGCACGGTCGAGCGAGAACGACCGGCCATCGAGCTGCTCTGTCTGGTGGACCAGGTCTGGCTCCTCGTCGAGCGACGCCGTCTGGATGACGCGTTCGAGACCATCGCTCGGGCCGCGTCGCTCGCCGAGCAGGTCGACGCATCAGCAGCCCTGTTGTCGAGGGTCACTGCGACAAACGCGCACCTCCATCTGCTGGTCGGTGGGATCGCCGATGCCGAGGCGCTCATCCGCACGACGCCAACGGGAACCCGACGACAACTCGAAGAAGCGCGACTCTCGATCGCGCAACAGCGTCCCGGTGACGCCGTTGGCATCCTCGACGCTGTCGAGACGCATCAGTGGCCCCGCTACGAGTTGGAGGTGCTGCTCCTACGCGCGCGGGCTGCACTCGCACTCGGTCAATCGACTGGTGATGTGGAATACGTCGTCGAGTCCGCGCTGGCGATCGCGGAGGAGCATCGGTTCATGCGGTCGCTGCTCGTCGACGGCGGTCCGCTCGACGACGTGCTCCGTCGGGCGCTGCGCCGAGCACCCGGCGGCACGTACCGAGACGCACTGGCGCAGCACTACCGATCGCGACCGCCTCTTCCGAGAACGGTCGACACTCCCCGAACCCCGTACCTGCCGAGCAGCCGGGAGCTGGAGATCCTTCGGTATCTCGCAACCGGCCTGTCCAACCGGGAGATCGCTGCTGAGCTGTACATCTCCCTCAACACGATGAAGACCCATGTTCGCAGCTTGTATCGCCGGCTGGGTGTCTCATCTCGTTCTCAGGCCCTCGCTGCGGGCAGGGCGCAGGGATTCCTCTAGCGCCCTGACCGAGCCAGCCGGAGTTCGATCCGGGCACCGCCTCCTGGCTCGGCGTGGATCACCCGGCCCGGGGTGATTCGGTCCCCGGCGCCTTCGTCGACACTTCGAGACCGATGCCTGATCCGGACGCCTACTTCGCCGACGTGTTCGCCAACTACCGCGATCACGTCAACCCCTACCTCGCCGAGTACCTGGCGTTCGCCGGTTTCGGGGTCGAGGTCCACGGCGAGGGCTGCTACATCGAGGATCACACCGGTCGTCGGTACCTCGACTGCCTCGGGGGATACGGCACGTTCGCTCTCGGACATCGTCATCCGGCGGTGGTGGCTGCCGTGAGGAACCAGCTCGACTCGCTGGCCATGAGCGGTAAGGCGTTCTTCAGCAAGCCGGCTGCTGATCTCGCCTCCGAGCTGGCCCGCATCGCACCAGCTGGGCTGCAGTACACGTTCTTCAGCAACTCCGGCACCGAAGCGGTCGAGGCCGCGCTCAAGTTCGCGAAGATCGCCACCGGGCGAAGCAGAATCATCTCCACGGACGGCGGCTACCACGGAAAGACCCTGGGTGCGCTCGCCACGACCGGGCGCGAGAAGTACCGCGCCCGCGCCGAACCGCTCATGCCAGGCGTGGAGTTCATTCCGTTCGGTGACACCGCCGCTGCTGTCGCTGCCATCGACAGCGAGACCGCCGCCTTCATCGTCGAACCGATCCAGGGTGAGGGAGGCATCCACGTACCTCCCGACGGCTACCTCCGAGCGATCCGCGAGGCCTGCGACCGCACCGGCGCGCTCATGATCGCCGACGAGGTGCAAACCTGCATCGGGCGCACCGGTGCGATGTTCGCCTGCGACCACGAGGGCATCTCCCCGGACATCATGACCCTCGCAAAACAGCTCGGCGGTGGCGTCATGCCCATCGGCGCGACCATGGGCACGGCGGCGGTGTGGGAGGCCGTGTTCTCCGAGAACCCGTTGATGCACACGTCCACGTTCGGTGGAAACCCTCTGGCATGCACCGCCGGGCTCGCCGCCGTCCGCGTCGTACAAGACGAGAATCTCGTCGCCCGGTCGCGCGACCGTGGTGCGCTCATGCTCCGACTCCTCCGGGAGATGCAGAACCGGCACCCGGACTTCGTCGTCGACGTGCGCGGCAAAGGCCTCATGATCGGCGTCGAGTTCGCCACGGACGAAGCCTGTGAGCTGACCGTCGGACAGATGCTGAAGGGTGGCATGTGCGCGGCCTACACGCTGAACAATCCACGCGTGATCCGATTGGAGCCGCCGCTGATCATCAGCGACGATCAGGTGCACACAGCGGTCGAGATCCTCGAACAAGCGCTCACAGACGTCAGCCAGCTGCTCGCATCAACAACATCCAGGTAGTCCCCATCCGAACAAGCAGCAATGATGCGCGTCGGAACTTCCGAGGGAGCGAACGACTTGGGTGCGGCCCAAGCAGCGCACCCAGCAGTCCCGGCCGGTGGGTCGGTCGGACGCGATAACGAGACGGCTGGAGATGAACGTCGTGCGCCGCCGCATCACGCACGGGATGGCCGTGCAGTCCGGGCACCCATGGGGTGCATATGTGCCGACTGAAGAAATCGGGTCGGATCGCGTCACAGAATCGGCGTTCCACAGGCATGTGTCTATGTGGAGGCAGTGTGGAAGCTCCGGGTGGGTGCCGAGGCGTACTACTTGTCGCAGGTGGCGAGTGGGCTCGACGAGTACTACACGGGCGCTGGGGAGGCGCCGGGTGTCTGGGTCGGCAACGGCGTCGAGTCGCTCGGGCTGGTCGGCGAGGTCGAGCCGGCCGATCTTCGCGCAGTGCTCGCCGGGCTCGCACCGGGGACCGGGTTGACGCCGAACGGCACGACACTGCGTGCACATCCTCGCCGGGTGCCCGGGTTCGATCTGACGTTCTCGGTGCCGAAGTCGGTGTCGGTCGCCTACGCGCTCGCCGACCGTCGGGTGCAGCATCTGATCGTCACCGCCTGTGAGGCGGCGCTCGGCGAGACGTTGGGCTGGTTGGAGCGTGAGGCGTGCTTCGTGCGGCGGGGCACGAACAAGACCGAGAACCGCGACACGTGGGGTGAGGCGTGGGGCACCCGGCGGATGGTGGCGCGTGGGTTCGTCGGTGCCGCGTATCGGCATCGGACCTCGCGTGCCGGCGATCCGCATTTGCATTGGCATGTGCTCGTCGCCAACATCGCCCAGGGGATCGACGGGCGCTGGTCGGCGTTGGACGGCCGGGCGATCTATGACACCGCCCGTACCGGTGGTGTGGTGTTCCAGGCGGCGATGCGCCGCGAGCTCACCAGCGCGCTCGGTGTCGAATGGGGACCCGTGCACGAGGACACGGCCGAGATCGCCGGCATCCCACACACCGTGTTGCGCGAGTTCTCACGGCGGCATGAACAGATCGCGGAGTGGCTCGAGGCTGCCGGCGAGGCGGGCCCTGCGGCTGCGGCGGTCGGCCAGCGCGCGACTCGCGCCCGCAAGCAGACGCCTGCGGACTTCTCGGCGGTCGAGGCCGACTGGCAGACCCGGGCCGAGGCGGCAGGTTGGGGGCCGGTCCAGCTCGAGCAGCTCCTGGCCTCAGCAATCCCAGCAGCGGTGCGCGACGGGTTCGTGGTCGAGGACGAGTCGTGGCGTCACGGTGTCCGGTCGGTGACGACACGGCTGGTCGGGTTCGACGAGTGGCTCGACTGGTTGCTCGATCACCGAGTCACGGCCCACGACGCGACGTTCACCCGCCACGATCTCACCCGAGCTGTCACGTCAGCGCTACCGGCGTCGACATCGATGGAGGTTGTCGAGGCCACCGTGCAGCGAGCGCTGGGGTCACCGGCGGTGGTGCCACTCGGCAACCACTCACCCCAGTTGATGGTCGGAAGTCCTGATTGTCGAGTGATCGCCGACGATCGCGTGCGGACCTACACCGCGCGGTCGCTGCTCGCGCTCGAGGAGCGACTCGTCAACCAACTCGCCCGCTGTGTCGACGCCGGCATCGGCGTCCTGGAACACGGACATGTCGAGGCCGCAGCCGCTGCGTCGACGCTGGGCGACGACCAAGCAGCGGCGGTGGGGTCGCTGACGTTGTCGGGTGATCGGATCTCGGTGCTCGTCGGTCGGGCCGGCACGGGCAAGACCCACACCCTCGGCACCGTCCGAACGCTGTACGAGAACGCCGGGTCCACCCTCATCGGCTTGGCACCGTCAGCACGGGCCGCCCGCGAGCTCGAAGCCGGTGCCGGGATCGACTCGACAACGCTGGCTCGCCACCTCGTCGAGCACCGCGACATCGACGCTGGCACCGTGGTCGTCGTGGACGAGGCCGGCATGGCCGCGGTGCGTGACCTGGCCCGTGTCGTCGATCAGGTGACACGGGTCGGCGCCAAGCTCATCGTCGTCGGCGATCACCACCAGCTGCCCGAAGTCGCTGCCGGCGGAGGCTTCCGCGCTGCGCTCGACGTGCTCGGTGACCGGGTCGTGGAGCTCACCGTCAACCGCCGCCAACACGCCCCATGGGAACAGGCAGCCCTCGATCAACTCCGCCACGGCGACATCGCTACAGCGTTCGCCGCCTACCAGGCGCACGGTCGGGTCGTGCTCGACGACGACCGCCACGCACTCCGCCAGCGAGCGATCACCGACTGGAACACGCTCCGATCCGACGGGGCCACGCTGATGCTCGCCGGCACCCGCGCCGAAGCGCACCAGCTCAACCTCCTCGCCCGACAGATCCTCGCAGATACCGGTGAACTCGACCTCGAACGAGCCGTCACGATCGGCTCACGATCGTACGCACCCGGCGAACACGTCATCCTGCGCCGCAACCACCGGAGCCAACACCTCGCCGAAGGAACCGAGTTCGCCGTGGACAACGGGATGCGCGGCCATCTCACTCACATCGACGCCGCCGGCGCACACGTCACCCTGACGAGCGGTGAGGAGATCGTGCTCGACCGCGGCTACCTCGCAGCAGGGTGGCTCGACTACGGCTACGCATCCACCGTCCACACCGCCCAGGGCGTCACGTGCGATCACGTTCTCGTCGTCGGCCCGGCCGGCCTCTACCGAGAAGCGGTCTACGTGGCGATGTCACGCGCCCGGCTGTCCGCACGGATCTACAGCACAACGGCAGAGGCAATCGACATCGCCGAGAGGCACGCCACCGGCATCCCCCTCCCCACCGAACGCGCCGAGAACCCCGAGCACGAACTGATCGAGCGCATCCACGTCTCCGGCGCAAAGCAGCTCGTGTCGGCGCGGGATGCAGAGGCGGCACGCATCAGCGACCTCACCACCGAGATCCCGGTCGCCACGCTGCTCGCACGAGCACAGCAAGCGCGCCACGCCGAGCGGGCCGCCGAGCACGAGGGCCACACCAACCCGACCGGCCTTTGGGCCGACCTCGAGCGGGCCGTGACGTTCCGGGCGCACGCCGAGGTCGGCCGCCGGGTGCGGGCTCTGGATCGAGACAACGTCGGCCACGTCATCGCGCTCGACGACACCGACGGCATCTGCGAAGTCCTGTTCGTCAATGATCGGGGTCGCTCGGCGACCCGAACGATGCCATGGAGCGAGTTCGTGGTCATCGATCAGCCCGAGCCCACCGCACTCACCGCCGACGCCACGGCGACACTCCAGCGGATCACCGACGATGTCGAGCAGGCTTCACGTGAATGGGCAGCAGCGCTCGCTTCCCACGGTGTCGAGCCGGGCGACGCCATTCGCTTCCAGCGCGCGGCCAACGTCGCATGCGAGCGTGCGGCTCACCGACTGCGAGCTGAACCTCCGGAGTGGCTCACGAACTGGCTCGGCAACCGGCCAACAGACGGGCCGGGAGCCGCCGTGTGGGACGACTCCGTCGCTCGGATCGCACATCACCGAACCCTCCACGAGGTCGACGCCGCAACACCCGGACTCGGGCAACAGCCGCTCGACCCGCAAGCGGCCGAGGCTTGGCAGGAGCTGATGCTGCGGACGCTGCGAGATCGTGTCTGGCTGACCGACCGCCGGCACGAACCACAAGCCACCCGCACGTGCCTGTCGGCGACCGAGATGCACGATCGACGCGTCGAGCTCCAGGCACTGATGAGTACCGCACCTGCCGACCACCGCGAACTCATCGAACATCTCACCGCCGGCAAGGTCGGCTCCGCAGACGTCCACGAGCATCTCGTAGCGGCGGCCACCGCTCAGCAAGATCGACGGGACTGGATCGTCGCCAACTGGCCCCACGTCGTTGAACTCGAACAACTCAATGCGCTCATCGCCGCGCAACCTGCACTCGCCCACTGGCCGACGGCAATCCCTCCCCCAGTCCAGGCCGTGCTCGACGCCATGGCAAGCGGCGCAACTTCCCCACCATCACGCGAGCACCGCACCCTGGCGGCACTCGACCTAGAGGCCGCCGCGAACGACCCCGCCCGCCAGGCCAAAGCCACAATCCGCGAGCTCGACGAACTCGCGGGCCGTGCCTCGACGAGCGCCGAACGGGCCGCTGTCGAGAAGGCGCTGCGTGCAGCGCGGTTGGAGCTCCGCCAGGCTCGCCGAGCGCAACGCATCGACGACGTCTTCGCCCGTTACGGCGGTAGTCCCCACGACGACGCCGTCGAGCGACGCGTGCATACCGTCGGCTGCGACGTGCTGACCGACCCGCCCGACTGGGTCGTCGAACAGGTGCGACGACTGCATGACGACGGCCGCCTCGGCACTACCCGCGTCAGCGATCTGGCTACCCGGATCGTCGCTGCGGCGGTGCACCTCGACCGGCACGGGTGCCTTCCCGACGGCTGGGCCGAGTTCGGCCTGCGTCCAGCTACCCGCCCGGTACCCGTCGTGGAGATCGAGGTACCCGGACGGTGATCCGGGTAGCGAGTCGGGCGGTGATCCGTGACGTCCCTGTCGGACGATTGCCGACATGCACGAACCCACGGACAACACCTCACACACCAACACACCGAGGCCGCCGCTGCTCGTCACGATCCCGCAAGCAGCCGAGCTCCTCGCCGTCGGTCGATCGACCATCTACCAACTCATCTGGGACGACGAACTCGCACCAATCCGCATCGGCCGCAGCGTCCGCCTCACCATCGACGATCTCCAGGACTACGTCCAACGCAAGCGCGCGGCGTGAGCCCAGTCGTTGCGCACACCCGACCGCCGGCGCGTTCGACGACATGCGAGTTCGGCGATCAAGCGGCGGGGGTGAAGCGGATCCTCAGACCGAGCGCGCGTGCGACCTTCACGATGGTCGCGAAGCTCGGGTTGCCGTCAGCCGACAGCGCCTTGTACAGCCCCTCGCGGCTCATCCCCGTGCGTCGCGCCAGCTCGCTCACGTTGCCGGAGCGAGCAATCGTCCCCAGCGCCTGGGCGACGAAGGCGGGATCGTCACCGGCCTCCTCGAGTGCTGCTTCGAGATACGCCGCGGCAGCATCGATGTCGTCGAGGTAGTCGGCGGTGTCGAACGGTGCGAAGGTTTCAGGTGTTGTGCTCATCGTGTGGCTGGCTCCTCCAGTCGGCTGCGATGCGGTGCGCGCGGTCGATGTCGTCGGCTTGGCTCGATTTGTCGCCACCGCACAGCAACACGATCAGCTCGCTTCCTCGTTGCAGGTAGTAGACCCGGTAGCCGGGCCCGTAGTCGATTCTCAGTTCGGACACGCCGTGGCCGACCGGCTTGATGTCGCCCGGGTTGCCCGCTGCCAGCCGCTCGATCCGGACCAGCACCCTGGCGGCTGCTCGCCGATCGTTGAGCTTGCGGAGCCACCGATCGAACGTTGCGCTCCGGACGACCCTCACGACCTGTCAACCATAGTTGACAGTCATCCGCGGCGTCAAGAGCACCATGGTGCGGTCCCGACGGCCCCACTCCCGCGTCCGTTACTCCCGCGGTTACTCCCGCGAGATGGTTCGAAAATTTGGTCTAAAGCTCTGAGCAGGGCTGACGCGTCACTCATCGAGACAGGTGCGGAATCCCTCCCGTTCCGCGGATGTCTCCGTTGGCGACCCACTCCTGGAGACGAACCGTCACCACCTCGCCGTTCGCCGAGGGTCGGATCGACGTGACCGACGCTGCTCGTCGGTCCGTCGCACCGATCAGTCCATGCCCGCCGGCGACGTGATGTCCCCGGGGCAACGTCCTGCAACCACCGCTGAGATCGCGATGGTCGACGAGCGCCCAGCTCAGCTTCCCTTCGTCTTCAGGGTGTGCGCTTCGTCCGGTCGGCGGTCTCAGCAGGACTCGATGGTGGCTTCGATCGTGAAGTCCTCGACCGGTGCGCCGTCGTCGGGTGCGGCGCCGGATCCGGTGATCGTGACCGTGCCCTGGTCGATGCCAGCGCCCGGGTCGAAGCTGACGGTGCCGCGCCCTTCGAACTCGAAGCCGCCCCGCACGGTCACGCCGGCGTCACCGCTGCCGTCGTCGAGCATGTAGACCTCGAACTCCGCCGACTCGCCCTGGGCGAGGAACACGACGTCGGGTTCCGCAAGGGTGCATCCGACGATCTCGGCCTCGACGGTGACGTCGCCGACGGACATCACCGCCGAACCGGATGGTCCGTCGGCGCCTGCGTCGGTTCCGTCGCCCGTCTCGGACCCGCTCGAGCTGTCATCCGACGGTGTCGTCGTGGTGGTGTCGTCGGTCGCGGATTCGTCACCCCCGGAGTCGAGGCCGAACACCTCCAGCCAGAATGGGTAGAAGTTCGACAGACCGCTGGTGCCGTTGATGAGGATCGCGATCGACGCGCCGGTCTCGGGGTTGAACATCGCCAGCGCCTCCCAGCCGATCGCCTGGCCGGTGTGCCCGTACCAGCCCTCGACTTGCTGCATGATGCCGAGCCCGTAGAGGAGGCTGGCCTCTGCGATGAAGGTGTCCATCTGGAGGCGTTGGGTGCCGAGCTCGCTCGACAACAGCGTGTTGCCCAGGCCGGTCGACGCCCACAGCAGGAGGTCGTCGGCCGTCGAGTAGGCGCCACCACCGGCCCCTCCCCACGACAGCGACCACTCGGTGGTGTCGGTGCCGGCCTCGACGTCGACCCCGGCCAACTCCTTGAGGGCGGTCACGCCGGCCGGGTCGATGTAGCCGTGAGTGGACGGGTCGGGCATCTCGTTCTGATCGCCCGGGAGCAGCGCCGTGTCGGTGAGACCCGCCTCCTCGGCGACGCGGGTGACGCCGTCCTCGATCGTGTCGCCGGTGACGGCTTCGTACATGCGTCCGAGGATGGCGTAGTTCGTGGTCGAGTACCCGGCGGTGCCGATCGGCTGCACCTCGGACGCGCCCAGCGCGGACTCGATGAGGTCTTCGGGCGTCCAGATCTTGGTCGGGTCCTCGACGGCTTGGGCGGTGGCGGCACCCGGGACGTTGGCGTAGTCGGGCAGGCCGCTGGTCATCGAGAGCAGCTCTTGGACGGTGATGTCGGCGGTCTCGGGGAACTGCTCGGCGATGTCCGGGACGACCTCGGCGACCGTGTCGTCGAGCGACAGGCTTCCTGCGTCGACCAGTTGGAGGATCGCGACCGCGGTGAACGTCTTGGTGATCGAGCCGATGCGGCTGTGATGGTCGAGCGTCATGGGGTCGACGTCGATCTCGGCGTCACCGATCGCCGTCGACCAGTAGCCGAGATCAGGGTGGGAGACAGCAATCAGGGCCCCGGGCGTTCCCTCGGCCTTCGCGAGTGCCTCCTCGGCCAAGGCCTGCCACTCGGCAGCGGTGTCGTCGTCGACCGGCGTCATGTTCGGTGCGGTGCCGGTCCAGAACTCGGTGTCGTCGGTGGGCGCCGTCGTGTCGGAGGCCGGCTCGGTGGTGTCGGCTGGTGCGGTCACGGCAGTCGTCGTGTCGGCGCTGCTGTCGGAGTCGTCGCCGCAGGCGCTGACGGCGACCAGCGCCACCAGGACCGGCAGTGCGATGAGCGAACGGCGGCGACCGGCGCGGGGGGTTTGGGGGGTCATGTGCGATGTCCTTCGGAGGGTGGGGCGGACGGTGGAGGGCGGGACGGAGAGCCGGTGGCGCTTCGTGAGTGGGACGCTGGCTCGCTGGATCCCGTGCGTCGAAGCCAACGACGCACGGACTGCACCGAACTGCACGTGACTATACGGGATTGTCTCTTACTGATCAAGCATCATCCTGACTAAGGTGCTGGGACATGGGAGGCGACACGCGGACAGGGATCACGTCGGAGGTCGCCGAAACGCTGCGCCGGATCCTCCTCGCGTCGGGCACCCTCACGCACGCATTCGGTCAGTCGCTCGCAGACCCCGAATTCGCCGGGCTGTCGTCCAACGCGGACATCGCCGTGCTCACCTCACTCCACCTCTCGGGACCGCAGCGGCCACGCGACCTGATCGACGGGGCCGGGCTCACCACCGGTGGACTGTCCAACCTGTTCGACCGCCTCGAGCAGCAGCAGCTCATCGTCCGGACCTACGGCCGCACCGACGGCGACCGCCGAAGCGCGCTCATCTCTCTCACCGCCAATGGCACAGACCTCGTCGACGCCATCGCCGACGCGATCCGTGACACCCTCACCGAGCAGTCCGCACTGCTCCAGCACCTCCGCGATCTGATCGACTCGATCTCGGACCCGACTGCGCCGAGCCCAGCGCCCGAACCGGCTCCGAGACCGCTCGAACAGCTCCAACGCTTCGCCCGACTCGGCAACGACCTCGCCGACGCGATGGGCGACCACGACGGTGTCGACGAACCCGCCCCGGTCAAGGCGACGGTCGTGCTCTGCGCCGCAGCAACGACCGACGGCACTCGACCTCGAGACCTCCTCGAGCTCACCGACCTGTCGAGCGGTGGCATCACCATGCTGCTCGACCGTCTCGAGGAAGCCGGTCTGATCCGACGCGCCACCGGACATGCGCCCGACCGGCGCGCCGTGACCATCACCCTCACCGACCTCGGACGGCACGACCTCCACCACCGCCTCGAACGCATCCTTCCCCACCTCGCCCAGATCCGGTCGGCGGTCACCACTCCGGAGAGTCCGCTCGGGTTCGCCCCGTGAGTGTCGACCGGATGGACCAGCACGGCTCGATCGGCCGCGACGGGTACACCGCGAGCCCCCAGGTTGACGATTCGCTCTGCGCGAGCATGATCGTGGAGTGGTTGTCCAATGCCGGGTTGGGACTCGACCACGACGCGCTGCGACTCGAACGAACGAGCGAGCGCTGGATCGAGGCGGGAACCTCGTTGCGAGACCAGGTGGCCGCCGACCTGGACGGGCTCGCGGCCGAAGTCGAACAGGCCGGTTCGTCGTCGGTACTCGGGCTGCTGGCCAAACCGATCATCGACCTGGCCGTGGGCATCGTGAGCGAGCACGACGTCGCCCCGATCAGCGAGTCGCTCACCAGCGGCAGCTGGATCTACCACGGCGACGCAGGTCCGCACGGGGGTCACATCTTCATGCTCGAGGCCCGCCCGGGCCACCGAGTCGCCCACCTCCACGTCGTCGAGTTCGGCGGCACGCAGTGGGTGGACTACCTCCGTTTGCGGGAGGTGCTGCGCGCGAGCGCCGCGGCGCGCGCACGGTACGAAGCGGTCAAGCTGCGACTCGTCGATGACGTCGACGGCGACCGGGTGGCCTACACGGAGGGCAAGACCGACGTCGTCCGACAACTGCTCGGCGACCGAGGCGACGCAACGGTCGACCGCCACCACCGGTGCTGCCAAGATGAACGGATGACAGATCTCCGGTTCGGCATGTTCATCCCCCAGGGTTGGAAGATGGAGCTCTCGTCCATCGCCGACCCCGTGGACAAATGGCAGCGGGCCGTCGAGATCGCCCAACTCGCCGAGGACCTCGGCTACGACTCGCTGTGGGTGTACGACCACTTCCACAACGTGCCGGTGCCCGCACACGAGACGATGTTCGAGTGTTGGATGACGCTGGCGGCGATCTCACAGCGCACGAGCACCATCAAGCTCGGTCAGATGGTCGGGTGTGCGCCGTACCGCGAGCCGTCGTTGCTGGCGAAGCTCACGTCAAACCTCGATGTGATGTCGGGCGGTCGTCTGATCTGGGGAATCGGTGCCGGCTGGTACCAGCACGAGTTCACGGGTTACGGCTACGAGTTCCCTGCGCCGGCCGACCGCATCCGCATGCTGCGCGAGACCGTCGAGATCGTCACCGCGATGTGGTCGGAGCCCGACGTGTCGTACGACGGTCGCCACTACACACTCGACGGTGCGCAGTGCGACCCGAAGCCGCTGCAGTCACCACGTCCCCAGGTACTCATCGGCGGCGGCGGCGAGCAGCTCACCCTCCGTGTCGTCGCCCGCCTCGCGGATGCCTCGAACTTCGGGGGCAAGCCCCACGAGTTCCAGCACAAGTGCGACGTGCTGCGCGAGCACTGCCGCGACGTCGGCCGCGACTACGACGACATCCAGAAGACGTGGTCGCCGGAGGTGTTCATCCGCGAGTCCGAGCAGGAGATCCTCGACGGAGGCACCCGCAGCTTCTACGGCGAACCGTTCGAGTCGTGGCACGCCGGCAACCTCGTCGGCACGCCCGAGCAGGTTGCCGAGAAGCTCCAGACCTACATCGACCTGGGCTGTACCGGCTTCTACCCGTGGTGCTCCGACTACCCCGACACCCAGACGATGCGCCTCTTCGCCGAGCAGGTGATCCCGCAGATCCGCGCGGCGAACTGACCGGGTCGGCGCCCGGAGGCTCATCCGAGATCGGAGAGCCAGTCGACCTTGTCGGCGTCGGCGGCGAAACTGTGCTCGATCGAGTTGCGGGCCAGTGCCTTCACGCCGTCGAGATCGAGATCGCACCACTCCCACGCCCGTCGGTACTCGGCGAGCAGGTCGGTCTGGAACATCGGCGGATCGTCGGTGCCGAGCGTGACCACGATGCCGGCATCGAGCATCCGCGGCAAGGGATGGTCGGCGGCGGACCCGACGGCACGGAGCGCGAGGTTCGACCCCGGACAGACGTCGCAGGCGATCTCACGATCGACGAGCATCGCGACCACGTCCGGGTCCGCCGTCACCCCGATCCCGTGCTGGATTCGCACAGCCCCGAACTGCTCGACGGCAAAGCGCACCTCGGCAGGGCCACCGTGCTCTGCCGCATGGGCCACGCCCGGCAGTCCGTGGTCGCGTGCAGACACGTAGATCGGTGCGAAGTCGTCGGTCGTCCAGCTGTCGGCCGGACCGCCCATGCCGATGGCGACCAGGTGGTCGGTGCCGTGGGCGAACACCTCCTGCATCGCGACGGCGCAGGCGTCGGCCGGAAGGTGCGGTGAGATGTCGGGGATCAGACCCCACGAGATCCCGGTGCGGTCGGCCGCCCGCACGCAACCGTCGACGACGCCGTCGTGGATCGGCCCCCACGCCTTGCCCTGCTCGACGATGTGACCGGTGGCGGACACGTGGAACTCGACGTGGACGACGCCCTGCTCGACCGCATGGTCGAGGTACCGCTCGGCGACGAGTGCGAAGTCGTCGGGCTCGCGCAGCAGGTCGAGGACGGCGAAGTACCGCTCGAGGAACATCGGGAACCCGTCGAAGCGGAACCAGGCGTCGACCCCGGCGATGTCGTCGGCCGGCGGCCGAACGCCGTGACGTTCGGCCAGCGTCAGCACCGTCGCCGCGTCGACGGTGCCCTCGAGATGCACGTGCAGCTCCGCTTTGCGGAGCCTCCGGACGTCCTCGGTGGGAAACGGGGCGCTCATCGCGAGCGACCGTGGATCAGCCGGCTTCTGCCGTCGCGATCGCGACACGAGGATCGCGGTTCGGATCGGCGTCGGCGTCCAGCGAGTCGCGGAACAGCGTGATCGCCACGTTGCGCTGGTCGTCGTCGAGTTCGGCGTCCATGATGCGCTCGATCGACGGGGCGAGGTCGCGCCGTCCGACGACGAGCTCGTGGGCGATCTGCTCGGTCGGGGGGAGATCCTCGACCGGGGTGGTGCCGTCGTGCCAGCGGCTGACCGGCTGCTTCTTGGTGGCCATGTTGCCTCGTTCCGTCGACGCCCGGACCGTGGTGACTCCACGACCGCTCGGCGATCAGGACAACGCTGGCCCCAATGCGACCACCCTACCGGGCGACTGGATCGGCGCCGTTGGCCCCTTCGAGTCGGGCATGGAGCCGCGAGCGCAACTCGTCGGGTGGCAGCTCCACCCAGGTCCGCCGACGTCGGCGTTGGTAGGCCACGGCGCCCGCCGCACCGAGCACGGCGATCACACCGGCGACACCGAGGATCTTCGCCCACCTCACGACCACGTACGTTAGGGCACCGATGCCCGACACGATGACCCTGCGCGACGCCCTCGACGAAGCGGCGACGGGCGACGTGTGGCTGTTCCGCGGGCGATCGGCCGCGGATCGTGCGATCCGCCTGTTCACGAACAGCCCCGTCAACCACGTCGGGATCGTCCTCGCGATCGACGACCTCCCGCCGCTGATCTGGCACGCCGAACTCGGCGCGAGCATGCCGAACGTGTGGACCGGCGAACGCGAGCGCGGTGCCCAGCTCCATCTCCTCGAACGGGCCGTGAGTGTGTGGACGCACCGGTACGGCCAGGACCCGTGGTTCCGTCAGATCGACATCGAGGTGTCCGACGACATGGAGAACCAGGCGCTGGCAGTGGTCGCCGAGTACAGCGGTCGAGGGTTCCCGAGCACTGCGTCGCTCGCCAAGCACTGGCTCACGGGGCGGGTACGAAAGCGGATCTCGCTCACCGACGTGTACTGCGCGGAGCTCGCCGCGATCACCTACGAACGCATGGGTCTGCTCGACGGCGAGCGTCCGCCGAACTGGTACGACCCGGGGACGTTCTGGAGTGGCGACCGTCTCGAACTCGTCGGTGCGTCCCTCGGCCCCGAGATCCACGTCACCGACGTCACGCCGATCGACGACGCCTGGCGCGACGGCTGACATCTCATCGCTCCGCCGAATCAACTTCATGTCCGAACGTCAGAACTTCTGTTCGTTTCTCGTTGCATCTATCGTACTGGTGTGCTACCATGACTCCATGGAGTCAGCCGGCGCCATCACCTCCGAGGACGATCTCGACACGGTGCTGAACGAGACCGCCGGCCACCTGAACGCGTTGCACGGCCGCCTGGTCGACGCCTGTGTGGGATGTTGGCGGACCGCACCGCATGGGCCGGGCCCGGGGTGGAACGCCCCGAGTTGTACCTCGCCTGGAAAGTCGGTCTGTCCACCGCCCGAGCGAAACAGATCGTCGAGATCGCCGAACGCGCCCGTGAACTCCCGGTGACGGTCGACGCGTTGCGGCGCGGTGAGTTGGCGATCGACCAGGTCGTTGCCGTGGTGCGTCGGGCGCCGTGGTGGGCGGATCGTGAAGTGTGCGAGCTGGCCCGCAACGCCACCGTGCACCAGCTGCGCACCGCGCTCAGCAAGTATCCGTTCCCCGACTACCCCAACCCTGACAACCCCGCAGACACCCAACCCGAACCCGATGCGGAATCCGAACAGGGAGACACTGACGGCGGCACCGAACCCTCCACTGCCCCCGACACGCCGTCACCGGTGTCGCCGCTGGTGCCGCGCGTGCAGGACCGGGTGTGGTTTGGAGTCGGCGCCGACGGCCGGTTCCGGCTGAACCTCGAATGCGACGAAACCACCGGCATGATCATCACCAACGCACTGCGCGAGTCACGCGATCGACTGTTCCACGACGGCCACCCCGACGTCGACTGGATCGACGCCGTACGCGACATCTCGGAACGATCGCTGGACGCAGTGGCCGACCTCGCCCGCCGCGACCGGTTCCGGATCCATGTCCACCTCGACACCGACGGCACCGCCACCAACGACCGAGGCCGACGCCTCCCCGACGCGATCGCCAAGTACATCACCTGCGATGGGCTGATCACCCCCACCTTCATCCACGATTCGATACCGATCTCGATCGGACGCTCCGGGCGAATGATCCCCGAACGCACCCGCCGCCTCGTCATCCTGCGCGACCAGCACTGCCGGGTACCCGGCTGCACCCAAAGCCACGTGTTGGAAGTGCACCACATCCTCCACTGGCAACACGGTGGCCCCACCGACACCTGGAACCTCATCGCCTTGTGCCCACACCACCACCGCCTGCACCACCAAGGCCAACTCGGCATCGCAGGCAACGCCGACGAGAACACCGTCGCCTTCACCGACGCCAACGGCCAACGCCTTCGTCCGACCGGGGCGAGACCCGTGCCCCCCGGGGCACCACCACCCACCCCCACCGGGGTCTACCAACACCCCCTCGGCGAACGCCTCGACACCCACTGGCTCCACTTCAACCCGCCACCCGAACACCGAGCCACCTGGCAACCCCCCGAACACCGACGGCACACCGCATGAACCCGTACCGGGTCAGGAGCCGATCAGTGCAGCGAGCTGGCGACGCCACTCGACCGACGGCCTGTCCGACTGCACGCTGACCGTCGCCTGCAGGTCGAGCGGCAGCACCCCGGGCACGCGTTCGAGCATCACCTTGTCCTCGGCGCCGATCGCCCGGTCGAAGGCGATGATCTCCTCGGCCGGCGTGGAGAAGTCGTCGTTCCGCCACACGACGAACGTGAACGACGACGTCGCGTCGTCCACGGGCGTCGAGCACAGCAACAGCACGTGATCCAACCCGGTGTCGTAGTGGATGGTGCTGCGCACCGAGAACGGCAAGTGGAAGCCGGTGGTCATCCGACGGTGCACGACGTCGCTCTCCTGGCCCGATGCGACGGTGCCGCCGGTGTCGTTTCGGGCGTCGACCTCGTACCTGTAGCCGAACCAGCCGTCGTCGAGCGCCTCCAGGTGAAGCGCAGGCACGTCGGTGTGCTGCTCGACGCCGAACGTGCCGAGATGGACCCACGGGAAGTGAGCGATGTCCATGAAGTTGTCGGTCATCCGCGTCGCCGACGTCGCCCAGGTCTCCATGCCGGTGTTGATGCGCCGGTACGAAGGATCGTCGTCGACCGACATCGAGGGGATCGTGCCCTCGGGCTCGTCGGGACACAACCACACCAACCCGTACCGCTCGACCACCGACACCGTGGCGAGATGTGCCGCCGGCGGGATCGGTCGGTCCCGACCGGACGACGGCACCTCGACACACCGGCCGCCGTCGCCGAACGTCCAGCCGTGGTAGGGGCAACGGAGACATCCTTGCTCGACGGTGCCGATGCTGAGCGGCGACTCGCGATGCGGGCAGCGGTCCGGGGCCGCGGTGACGTCACCGCTCGGCGACCGCCACACGACGTAGTCGGCGCCGAGCAGCCGCACGCCGACCGGCGCGTCGGTGACGTCGGCTCCTTCCGCGACGACGTACCACTGATGTCGCAGTGCGGGGTTCTCGACGAACATCAACGCCATTCTTCCCGACTGCACCGCATCCGGATCATCGTGCGTCTCGATGGGGCCACGTGTGCTGCAGCTCGAGCCCCGCTCGCGCAACGAGCCCATCGTGCCGCTCGGCGGCCCGGGCGAACAGTTCGGCCGTGTCGACCGTGAGCACCCGGCCGTCGCCGACCACCTGTCGACCGGCGATGAACACGTCGCGCACCGTCCGGCCATCGGTACCCCAGACGAGTTGCACAGCCACATCGCCGCGCGGCGTCCACCCGGGCGTGTCGGTTCGATGCACGACCAGGTCGGCCTGCTTGCCCACCTCGAGCGAGCCGATCCTGTCGGCGAGACCGATCGCATCCGCGCCCGAGATCGTCGCCAGCTCGAACGCCTGATGTGCACCGAACCTGGTCGGCGCCAACCGAGCGTCGCGAGCGATGCCGGCCGCGAGGGCTGCCGTGCGTAGCACGTCGATCGAGTCGCCGGCGTTGGCCGCGTCACATCCGAGCGCGACCCTGCCTCCACGTTCGACGATCTCGGCATGTCGGCCGTTCGCGAACACGCCCTGCCCCAACCGCAGGTACGCCCACGGGCAGTACGCCAGCGCGGTGTCGGACGACAGGACGAGCTCGACCTCGGCGTCGTCGAGCCACACACCGTGGCCGATGAGGAGGTGCCGGCCCAACACGTCGAGGTCGGCCAGGTGCTCGACCGGGCGACGGCCGGTGCGTTCGAGGTACCGCTCGGGATCCGACGATGTCGGCGAGAGATGCATCGTCATGCCCGTACCGAGTTCGCGGGCGAGATCCGCAGCACCGACGAGGAGGTCGTCGGAGGCGAGGTCATGGCCGACCAGGGTCACCCATCCCTCGATGAGGCCGCCCGGTGGGTACGCATCGACGGTGGCGCGCTGACGGTCGAGCACCTCGGCCGTCGGAGCGGCACCCGGCCCGTCCTCGATGTCCCAACCCCAGACGCCCACCACGGCGCGGAGTCCCACGGTCCCGAGTCCGCGAGCCACGGCGTCGACGTCGGCCACGGTTCCCGCCTCGACCACCGTCGTCACCCCGTTGAGGACGGCCTCGACCGCGGCGAGAGCCGCCGACACCTCGTCGTCCACCGAGTCGTGAACCCGATGGACCGGGATCGACCACTCGAAGATCGCGTCACCCGGCGGGAGGAGGTCGGGAATGCAGCAACGCACCAGCGGGTCACCGGTCAGGTGCTGGTGGGCGTCGATCATGCCCGGGGTCACCACGCATCCCCTCGCGTCGAAGACGGACGCATGGGGATACCGCTCACCGAGGACCGTCGACGAGCCGACGTCGACGATCACGTCACCGTCGATGACCACCGCGCCACCGATCAGCACCTCCCGCTCGGTGTTCATCGTGACGACGTCGCCACCGCTGACGATCAGCACGGCGAGAACTCCGTCGTCACGCGGTCGGCGATCATCGGCGAGGATCGAGGTGATCGATGGGTCGGAGCATCGAGCCGAAGCTACTCTCGGCCCTCATCGGCCGACTTCACGGTCGGCGCATCGACCCGTGAGGATGACCCAATGAGCGAGCCGCTGCACAGCCTCCGACCGACCGCACCGCGTTGGACCCACGTGGCGCTGCGGGTGTCCGACATCCAGGCCACGATCGACTGGTACACCGAGTACACGCCGCTCCAACTCCTCGACCGGCGCGAGGACGACGACGGCTACGGCGCATGGTTGGGCCACCCCGACAGCGGCGAGTTCCCCTTCATCCTCGTGGTCGCGCAGTTCTTCCCCGACCGGGACCCGTTCGCTCCCGCCCCGATCGGCTCGCTGGGACCCTTCAACCACATGGGCATCGAGATGCCCGACCGTCAGGGCGTGGACGCCATCGCAGCGCGGGCCGAGTCCGCCGGCTGCCTGAGCATGCCGGCCACCCAGATGCCCGACCCGATCGGCTACATCTGCATGCTGCGCGACCCGGACGGGAACATGGTCGAGTTCTCCTACGACCAGGGGGTCTACGAGAAGGTGCGCGAGGTCTGGGGCGATACGACGCCGGTCTGACCGCCCGGTCTGGCTGTGCGGTCTGACTGTGCGGTCTCAACCTGCGGCGGACGCCAACCATGCGCTCGCCTCGGCGCACTGCCGTTCGATCTCCGCCACGGCCGCTTCGAACGCCCGCGGGCTCGAACCGGTGGGATCGGCAACCTCCGCGATCGGCTCGCGCAGGTAGGTGCTGGCGGTCCGCCCGGCGGTGAGCACCTCGATCCACGGACGCACGCCACCGCCGGGCGCGACCGGAGCGTCGGCAGCCCGGCTCAAGAGCTCGGGCAGTGTCATCGCACGGGCGAAGGCCGGCGGTGACAGCGCGGCGATCTTGACCACGTGATCCCGTTCGGCGGTGACGATCACGTCGGCTCCGTCGACGATGGCGACGGTGGTCGCACGGCTGCGATGTGGCGACACGTCGAGCCCGCGGCGCTGCATCGCCGCCACGGCGTCGTCGATCGCCGGGATGCCTGCGGGTCCGAACCCCGACGAGCGCACCGCCACCCGCCCCGGTCCCAGTCGCTCGGTGAGCATCGCCTCGAACAGCGCCGCCATCATCACCGATCGGGTCCGGTTGTGGCTGCAGACCGTGAGGATCCTCACCGGCGGAGACGAACCGGGCGGGGGTGGACCCGACAGAGACGGATCGATCAACGAAGATCGAGCCCGAACACGTCGTGGAAACGCCGGTAGTACGCCTCGTCCTCCTCGATGGCGCCCATCGCGATCCAGTCGCTGTGGTCGATGCGGTCGTGCAGTTCGGCGAGCTCGGCGCCACCCCAGCTGACGGGGTAGCGGAGGCGGGGCTCGTCGGTGGTGATCGCCTCGTGGATCACCTCGGCGACCTCGAAGGGGTCGGTCGCGTTGGCCATGCCGGTCGCGTAGAACTGGAACATCCGTCGGTAGTGGGGTTCGTACGCGCCGGTCGAGTTCGGGGCGTCGATGTTCTTGGCGAAGATCGCCGACTTGGTCACGCCGGGTTCGATGATCACCACCCGGATGCCGAACGGGGCCAGCTCCTGCGCCAGACCCTCGCTGAACCCCTCGAAGGCCCACTTCGAGGCGACGTACGGCGACTGGGCGAGCGCAGCGATCCGACCCGCGACGGACGAGATGTTGACGATCGTGCCACTGCGACGCTCGCGCATCTGCGGCAACACCGCCTGGGCACAGCGCACCGCACCGCACAGGTTGACGTTCATCACCGACAGGTAGAGGTCGGTGGGGCACTCCTCCGCCACCGCGTTGCCGCCGATCCCGGCGTTGTTGACCAGGTGGTCGACCCGACCGGTGGCCGCCAGCAGTTCGGCGAAACCGTCGCGAACCGAGTCGTCGTCGGCGACGTCGAGTTCGAACAACTCGACCGACACGCCGGCATCGGAGGCCATCGTGTTCAGCTTCTCGGCCTTGGCGATCGACCTGACGGTGCCGGCGACGCGGTGGCCCTGCTTGGCGAGATGGATGGCGGTGGCACGGCCGATGCCGGAGTTGGCACCGGTGACGACGGAGACCGGACGATCATCGGAGTTGGACATGGCGCCGAGCGTACGTCGCGACCGGGGCCACCGCCGCGGCGAACGTGGCGGCGAGTGTCGCGGCGAACGTGGCGGTGAACGTGGCGACGAACGCGGTGACGACCGGCAGCGTGTCGTGGGCGTGGTGGTGCTCGTGTGGTCGGCGTGTCGTCAGCGTTCGACGCTGGCGCGGATCCGCGCGACCCAGTCGTCGGCCTCGCGCCAACGCGCATCGGCGTGTTCGCGCGTGCTGTCGGCGTGGTCGCCGGCCGCCGGATACGACCCGAGGAACTTCACGCCGCCCTGCTTCGCGTGCAGCGCCCGCATCGTGTCGGCGAGCAGTTCGTCGGCCACGTGCGATTCGGCGTAGACGATGAAGCAGTAGTCACCGAGACCACCGGCCTTCGTCGGCCGGCTGGTGAGGTTGGAGAGGTTGATCCGGCGAGCGGTGAACTCCTGCAGGATCGACACGAGGCTGCCGGGTTCGTCGGCTCGTTGGTAGATCACCAGGGCCGTCTTGTCGTTGCCCGTCGGCGCCGGGACGCCTTCGCGGGCGACCACGACGAAGCGCGTCTGGTTGTCCTTGTGGTCGGCGATGTCCGCGGCGAGGATCTCGAGGCCGTACACCTGGGCCGCGACCCGCGGTGCGATCGCGGCCGCATCTCGGGCCTGACGTTCGCTCACCTGTTGCGCGGCGTCGGCAGTGCTGTAGGCAGCCCGGATCTCGGCGTCGTCCAGTTCCTCGCGGAGGAACCGGTGGCACTGCGCGGTGGCGACCGGGATCGAGAACACCTCGGTCACGTCGGCCAGGGTCACGCCAGGGCGAGCGAGCAGGCAGTGCTCGATGTCGATGACGATCTCCCGCTGGATCAGCAGGTCGTGGTCGAACGCGAGCGCATCCTGGGTGAAGTTGACCATCCCCTCGATCGAGTTCTCGATCGGGACGACACCGACGTCGATCTCTCCGCGCTCGACTGCGTCGAGGACGTCGGGCACCGTTCGATACGCGACGTGCTCGGCTTCGGCAAGATCGGGCTGCGACAGCAACGCCTGCTGGGTGAACGTGCCGAACGGCCCGAAGAAGCCCACCCGCTTCGGCGTCGACAGGGTGGCATCGGCGGACATGGTCGCCAGGCTAGGGGTCGTCGTGCTCGAGACCGTCGCCCGTTCGAGGACGTGCCACGATGAGCCGATGGACGAACCGAGCCTGCGGGCCCTGCTCGACGACGTGCAGTCGGGAGCGATCACCCCCGACGCTGCCGTCGTCAGGTTGCGTCGCCTCCCGTTCGCCGATGTCGACGGCGCCACGATCGACCATCACCGCCACCTCCGTCAGGGCCTGCCCGAGGCGATCTACGGCCCGGGCAAGAGCCCGGCGCAGTGCGTGGCGATCGTCGGCGAACTCCTCGCCAACGGGACGGGCCCGGTGCTGCTGACACGAACCGACGAGGAGCAGCGCTCGGCGTGCGTCGCTGCGCACGGCGCTCCCGCGGCCGAAGCGAGCCGCAGCATGGTGTGGCGCCTGCCCGGCGAGGTGTCGACCGCCAAGCTCACTTCCCGGGCGAAGGTGGCGATCGTGACCGCCGGGACGAGCGACATCCCCGTCGCCGACGAAGCGGCCCTCACGATGCGGGCCTACGGCGTCGATCCGACCGTCGTCACCGACGTCGGCGTCGCCGGCCTGCACCGTCTGCTCGCTCGCCTCGACGACCTCACCGACGCCGACGCGCTGATCGTGATCGCCGGGATGGAGGGCGCGCTCGCGAGCGTGCTCGGGGGCCTGACCGGCGCCCCGGTGGTGGCGGTGCCCACCAGCGTCGGGTACGGCTCGGGACTCGACGGCGTCACCGCCCTGCTGGCCATGCACGCCTCCTGCGCGAGCGGTGTCACCGTGGTCGGCATCGACAACGGTTTCGGTGCCGCTGCCGCGGTGGCGCGGATCCTGACGTGGCCGACGCGATGACGGACCGCAGCACCGGCGTTCGGGTGGCATGGTTCAACTGCCAGGCCGGCGTCGCCGGCGACATGACGATGGCTGCCCTCGTCGATGCCGGCGCCGATCCCGACGTCGTCGCGCAGACCATCGGCGGACTCGGCGTCGACGGCTACGCCCTGCTCTTCGAACGGGTGCAACGGTGCGGGGTCGGGGCAACCTGGGCAAACGTCGTCGTCCACGATCACGGGCAGGTCGAACCAGCGCCCGATGACCACGTGGCGCACCGACCGGCCCGCGAGGTGCTCCGACTGCTCGACGACGCCGACCTTCCCGAGCGCGTCCGCGCTCGGGCCCGTGCGGTGTTCACCCGCCTCGCCGCGGTCGAGGGAGCGATCCACGGCATCGATCCCGGCGACGTCGAGCTGCACGAGGTCGGTGCACTCGACTCGATCGTCGACGTGGTCGGTGCGTGCGCCGCACTGGAGGCACTCGCCATCGACGAGGTCTGGTGCAGTCCGATCGCCGTCGGGTCGGGAACGGTCCGCAGCGCCCATGGCGCCATCCCCAATCCGGCGCCGGCGACGGTCGCGTTGCTGCGCGAGGTCGGTGCGCCCGTGGTGGGCCTCGACACGACCCTCGAGGTCGCCACGCCCACCGGCGCGGCCTTGATGACCACCCTCGCCACCGGTTTCGGCCCGCCACCGGCGATGGCGCTCGGCGCTGTCGGCTACGGCGCGGGAACCGCCGACCCCGCGGACCGGGCCAACGTCGTGCAGGTGATGGTCGGGGTGCGCGAGATCGCCGAGACGGGCGACGGCACGCCGGTCACCCTGCTCGAGGCGAACGTCGACGACGTGACCGGCGAGGTGCTGGCCCACACGATCACTGCGCTGCTCGCTGCCGGCGCCCACGACGCCTGGGTCGTCCCGATCGTGATGAAGAAGGGTCGTCCCGCGCACACCGTGAGCGCGCTGTGCGACCCCTCGGCCGGCGCCGAGCTGCGCGCCGTGCTGCTCCGCGAGACCGGCACCCTCGGGGTGCGTGCCACGACGGTGCGGCGCTGGCCACAGCAGCGCGACATGGCCACCGTGGTGGTCGACGGTCACGAGATCGGCGTCAAACTCGGGCGGCACCGCACGAAGGTGGAGTTCGACGACGCGCTCGCCGCCGCCGAGGCACTGCAGCTCCCGGTGCGTCAGGTCATCGACCGGGCAACCGCTGCGGCCGACGTCCAGCGGCGCGAATCCCGGGCCGGGCACGGTGCGACCGACTCCTAGAGTTCGGACCCGTGGGATCGATCGCCGTCAGCCGACTCGCCTGGCGGTTGCCCGGCGGCGACGAACTCTTCCGTGAGGTCGGCTTCCGGGTCGGCAATGGCGACCGGGTCGCCATCGTCGGGGCGAACGGCGTCGGCAAGTCGACGCTGCTGAAGCTGATCACCGGCGACCTCCAACCCAGCGACGGCACGATCAGCGTCGACGGCGAACTCGGCGTGATGCACCAGCTCGTCGGCACTGCGGATCACCCCGCGACCACCGTGCGCGAACTCCTCGTGTCGGTCGCGCCCCGCCGCCTCCGGAACGCCGCGCACCGGCTCGACGCCGCCGAATCCCGCCTCGACGATGACCCGATGGCGTACGCCGACGCCCTCGCGGCATGGGGTGACGTCGGGGGCTACGAGTTGGAGGTCGCCTGGGACGAGTGCGTCACCAGGGCGATCGGCGAGTCGTTCGGCGCCGTCGCCGATCGACCGTTGCGCACGTTCAGCGGCGGCGAGCAGAAGCGCCTCGCGCTCGAGTCGCTCCTGCGCAGCGAGTTCGACGTGCTCGTGCTGGACGAACCCGACAACTTCCTCGACGTACCGGCGAAGCGCTGGCTCGAACAGCAGCTGAACGACACGCGCAAGACCGTGCTGTTCATCAGCCACGATCGCGAGCTGCTTGCGGCGACCGCGACGAAGATCGTCACCGTCGACGCGTGGGGTGCCTGGACCCACGGCGGTTCGTTCGCCGACTACGCCGAGGCGAAACGACGTCACGACGACCGCCGCGAACACGACCGGGCGCTCTACGACGACGAGCGCCAACGGCTCGAGGACTACGTGAAGGTGATGCGCGAGCGGGCGAAGATCAGCGAGACGTTCGCGCCGAAACTCAAGGCGGCAGAGACGAAACTGCGTCACTTCGTCGAGCGGAACGACCGGCCGCCGGAAACCCGCGACCAGCGCATCGACGTGCGACTGCGCGGGGCGCGCACCGGCAAACGCGCTGTGATCTGCGAGCAGCTGGAGATCGCCGGACTCACCGATCCGTTCGAACTCGAGCTCTGGTACGGCGAGCGGGTCGCCGTGCTCGGCGGCAACGGCGTCGGCAAGTCCCACTTCCTCCGTCTCCTGAACGAGTCCCCCGGCAGCTCGGGCGGAACCGCGTCGACGTCAGGCGCCGTGGAGCACGACGGGGTCTGTCGGCTCGGTGCCGGAGTGACCCCCGGCCTGTTCCACCAGACCCACGAACATCCCGAGTGGGCCGGTCGCACACTCGCGGAGATCCTGTACTCGCACGACGTCGTGCTCGGCCCCGCGATGGGCATGCTGCGGAGGTACGAACTGCACGGATGCGCGGAGCAGACGTTCGAGACGCTGTCGGGCGGTCAACAGGCCCGTTTCCAGATCCTGCTCCTCGAACTCTCCGGCGCGACGTTGCTGCTGCTGGACGAACCGACCGACAACCTCGACCTCGTGTCGGCCGAAGCGCTCGAGGCGGGGCTCGCCCAGTTCGACGGCACCGTCGTCGCCGTCACCCACGACCGATGGTTCCTGCGCGGCTTCGACCGCTACGTCGTGTTCGGTGACGACTGCACCGTCACCGACCACACCACGCTCCCCGCCGCCTGGCACTGAGTGCAGCAGGTGATTGCAGCAGGGGTCTGACCCCTGGTGCAATCAGGCGGAGGTGGCGAGTGCGTCCTGGATCCAGGCAGCGAGGTCCTCGGCCGACTTCGTGCCGCTGGCCCGGTCGAGCACGTTGCCGTCGGCGTCGGCGATCATCAGGTACGGGAACCCGCCGCCACCGTTGAACACGAAGCTGGTCGCCTCGACGCTGTCGGCCATGACGGGCCACTCGGCCGGCCAGTCCTTCTCGATGATCCACTCGGACGGCGGATAGTTCGGCGCCGTGCTGTCGACCGCCGTGCTGATCGCGACGACGTTCATTCCGTCGGGAATGCCGCCGCGGTTCCTCAGCTCGATCAGTTCGGGGATCTCGTCGTTGCAGTGGGGGCACCAGTGCGCGAGGAACGCGTACATCGTCGGGCCGTCGGTCGGCCCTCCGATCGTCAGCGCGTTGCCGTCGAACGTCGCTCCGTCGATCACCGGCATCGGCATCCCGACCGCGGGGTCGACCTCGACCGTGTCATCGAGCGCAGGCAGCGGATCGCCGGACACCTCGACCGGACGGTTCTCCTGCACGTCGTCGCCGTAGGTGGGTCGCGTGGTCTCGCCCGGCGCGAGCACGCCGCCGGAGTTCTCGTCGTCGCCACCGGTCAGCAGCACCGCCGCTCCGGCCAGGCCGAGTACCAACACGATCACTCCGACGACGATCATGACGGTGCGGTTCTTCACGAGGAGGTCTCCAGTTCGGGCTCGGATGTCGCAGGGGGGACTTCTGTGTCCAGTCTGGCGGGAAAGCGCACCAACAACAGTATGAGGATGGTGAGAAAGCCGATCAGCGCCATGTTGGCGAGGCTCAGGCCGAACTCACGGAACCAGACGAACGTGCACGACGGACCCTGGAACTCGCATTCGCCGTTGTCGAGCGCCGGCCGCCACTCGATCAGGCTGTGCCAGCCCGAGATCGCTGCACCGATCATCGCCAGTGGCGCCGCGTACCACCGCACCGCTGGATCCTTGCGGAGCGCGCCGACCAGCAGGATCACCGACAGCGGATACATCGCGATGCGCTGGAACCAACAGAAGCGGCACGGGGTGAAGTCGGCGACCTCCGAGAAGTACAGGCTCCCGAGGGTGGCCCCGAGGGCGACCAGCCACGCGAGCCACACACCGGAATCACTGATCGCGGATCCGAGTCTCCACGCACCATCGCTTCCCGCCGCGGTGGCGATGCGCAGGACGATCACGGCGATGGCCCCGACGCCGGCGGCGACCGTCAACAGGGCGAAGAAGAGCTGGGCCGTCTCGGTGCTCACTGCACAAGTATGCAACGAGGGCAGTACGTTCTCTCCGCGATGACGTCCGACGTACTCGCCGTGCCGGTGCACGCCGACGCGAAGGCGACCCTGACCGACCTGCGTCGAACCCGCCAACGTCGCCGGCTCGGCGAGACCGACTGGTACGACATCGCCTACCGGGTGTACCTGTTCGCACTGGTCGGCCTCGTCGTGGTCGTGTGGGTGTCGGACGCGATCGACGGCGCGATCGGTGACAGTGTCGACACCCAGGACCTGCTCACCCGAGGTCCCGCGATCATCGGCCTGATGGTCGTGGTCGCCTTCGCCTTGGGGCTGCGCAGCGGCGCCGACGGCGGGCCGATCTCGATCGAGGTCGCCGACATCCGCCACGTGCTCCTCGCCCCGATCTCGCAACGATCGGTGATGTTGCGTCCGATCGGCCAGCGGCTGCGCTCCGCCGCGTTCGCGCTCGGACTCGCGGGCGCCGTACTCGGCCAGCTGATCGCCACCGAGGTCGAGGGTTCGAGGGCCGCGTGGGCCGCCGCCTGCGGCGTGTTCGGCGCGATCGTGGGTTCGACCTTCGTTGCGACCGCCGTGCTGAGTCATGCGCTGCGCGTGCCGCGCTGGGCCGCCACACTCGTCGCCACGATCGTCGTGGCCTGGCAGGGCCTCGTCGCCTGGGGCGTCTGGAACGACTCGACCGATGGTCTCGCCAGGATCGGGCCCGGCAACCTCGCCGGTCGACTCGCGCTGTGGGGGATCAGCCAGCGAGGCATCGACGTGGTCGCGATCGTCGTCGCGGTCGCCATGGCCGCAGCCGCACTGGCGCTCGGCGGACGCCTCCGGCTCGAGCCGCTCGCCCGGCGCGGTGAACTGGTGTCACAGCTACGTTTCGCCGCGACGGTGCAGGACCTCCGCACGGTGGTGCAGCTCCGCCGACAGCTGCGCTCCGAGGTGCTGCGCACGCGGCAGTGGGGGCAGCACCTCCCGACGCGGCCGGCGCCGGAGACACCGGCCCGTGCACACCGTCGACCGACCGCGACGCCGTCCAAGAAACCTTCGAAGACGCCGGCGACGCCGGCGGATCCGACGATGCGGCCGCGGCCGAGCGTGGTGTGGCGGCGCGGGGCGCGGTCGTTGCGACGCCTGCCACTCGCCCGGCTCGTCCGCATCGCCTTGCTCGCCGCGCTCGCCGGAGTCGGCGGGGCACTGACCTACGACTCGTCGCCGCTGTTCGGCCTGGTCCTGCTCGGGGCGCTGTTCCTCGTCGGACTCGAGTCGCTCGAACCGTTGTCGCAGGAGGTCGACCGTCCCGACCTCACCGACGGCTACCCGACCGACCGCGGCTGGCTCTTCGCCAACCACCTCCTCGCACCCGCCGTCCTGCTCGTCGGCGTGGCGATCATCGGAGCGGCGACAGCCGCGGCCGTCGACCCGTCGCTGGCGCTCGGTGCCTTCGCGATCGCCGTCCCGATGGCCTGGGCGGGAGCGATGGGTGGCGTCGTGGTCACCGTCCTCGACGCTCCGACGGCACCGAGCGCCACCACGCTGCTGGGCACACCCCGCGATGCCGAGACCAGTTTCGTCCCGCCCGAGTTCGCCGGATTCAGCACGGTGATCAAGGCGATGATCCCGGTCGTCGTGAGCGCCGCCGGCACGATTCCCGTGTTCGTCGCCCGCTTCACCGACGACGCTGCCAGCGTCGGCCGATCGATCGTGGGCCTCGCACTGTTCATCGCCGTCGGCGTCGTGTGGGTGCGTCGTCGCGACCCCTGGACCGCCAAGATCCGCAACTTCTTCGAAGAAGGGCGTGCTGCCTCATCATGAACCAGCCATCGAGACCCCGGTCGAACTCCCGATCCAACCGGCCCGCCTCGAAACGCCAGCGCCCCGTGTCGGCTTCGGGGTCGACATCGGGGTCACGATCCGCGTCGAAGAGCACCGGCGAGCCCACCGCCGACCGGTCGGTCACCCCGGCCAAGCGCGCACCGACCGGGCCGCCGCCGGCGATCGAGACGACCGGACTGGGCAAGTCCTACGGCGATGCACCGGCGCTGGCCCCCCTCGACCTGAGGATCGGGACCGGGGAACGGATCTCGCTCATCGGACACAACGGCAGCGGGAAGACCACGCTGATCCGGATGCTCGTCGGCATGCTCGAACCATCCGAGGGCAGCGCTCGGATCGCCGGTCACGAGATCGGCTCGTTGGAAGCCAAGGCTGCCGTGTCGTATCTCGCTGACCAACCGGTGTTCTACGACGACCTCACCGTGTGGGAGCACCTGGAGTACATCGCTCGTCTGCACGGCACCGAGGACTGGGAGCAGCAGGCGGTCGATCTCGTCGACATGGTCGGCCTGATGCCGCGCGTCGACGACCTCCCGATGACGTTCAGCCGCGGCCTCAAGCAGAAGGCCGCGATCACGATGGCGTTCGTCCGGCCCTTCGACGTGATGCTGATCGACGAACCGTTCGTCGGCCTCGATCGCACGGGCCGGGAGGCGCTGCTCGAGTTGCTGACGCTCGCGCACGGCGACGGGGCCACCATGGTGGTCGCCACCCACGAGCTCTCCAGCGTGAAGGAGAGCAGCCGCCTGATCGCCTTGAGCGGCGGCGAGCTGACCTTCGACGGAGACCCCGAGGGCGCCGATCTGGCGAGCCTGACCGAGGGCATCCGCCAACGCGACGACTGAGACCGATTGTTCGACCGATGAGAACGCGCACAGCGGGTGTGGTGGTCTAGCATCACCGCCATGCAGGAGTTCTCTTCGGTCACCGCCTCGTCCTACGACGCCGCCTCACTCACCCCCTTGCTGAACGAGAAGGCAGCCGAGGGCTGGAGCATCGTCTCGATCGTGTCCGCCGGGACCAACATCGTGGCCTACCTCAGCCGCGAGACCGACGAGCTGGACATGGTCGAGGAAGCCGCTGCCGAGGTGGCCGTCGAGGAGGCCGTCGTCGAGGAAGCAGCAGCCGAGGTCGCCGCCGAGGAAGCCGTCGTCGAAGCAGCAGCCATCGAGGTCGCCGCCGAGGAGGTCGCCGTCGAGGAAGCAGCAGCGGAGGTCGCCGCCGACGCGACCGCCGAGCCCGCAGGCTGGGCCACGGAGCCCGCCACCGACAGCACCGCACCTGCCGACGACTCGATCGCCGGTCTCGCCGCGCAGGTCGGCGCAGCCGATGCCGCCGCCGACGCCACGACCACCACCACCGAGCCGGCCGCCGCTGCCGCCGAGCCCACGCTCGCCGCTGCTGCGCCCGCACCCGCGCCCGCCCCGGCAGCCGAACCGACCGTTCCTGCCGGTTGGTACGCCGACCCGTCGGGCCGGTTCGAGCTCCGGTACTGGGACGGAGCGGCATGGACCGAGCACGTCTCGCGCGCCGGCCAGCAGTTCACCGACCCGCCCGTCGCCTGATCCGCCCGCGTTGACCGCTCGCAGTCCGGGAGCGGCCGTACCCTGACCTCATGCGCGCCACGTCCGTCGGCCATGCCGGCATGCTCATCGAGACCGACGCCGGTTCGGTGTTGTGCGATCCATGGTTCGTGCCGGCGTTCTTCGGCTCGTGGTTCGTGTTCCCGCGCAACGACCAACTGAGCGACGACCTGCGCGACCGGATCGAACGGGCCGACTACCTCTACATCTCCCACCTCCACGGCGACCATCACGACGAGCCGTGGCTCCGTGAACACCTCCGTCGCGACATCCCGATCCTGCTGCCGGGATTCCCGACACGGGAACAGCAGCGCACCCTCCGAGCGCTCGGGTTCACCGAGTTCGTCCGCACCGTCGACACCGAGGAGTTGGAGCTCGCTCCGGGCCTGACGGTGGCGATCCACGTCGAGACGTCGATCACCGACGGACCGGGCGGTGACTCCGCACTCGTCGTGTCCGACGGCGAATCGATCCTGGTGAACCAGAACGACTGCCGCACCAACGACCTCGCGCAGCTCCGCGCCCACGGCCCGGTCGATCTCCACTGGCTGCAGTTCTCGGGGGCGATCTGGTATCCGATGGTGTACGAGATGCCCGACTCCGAGAAGCGGGCGTTGTGCGAAGCGAAGGTCGATGCCCAATTCGCCCGGGCGATGCGCTACGTCGAGAACATCGACGCGCGCTACGTCGTGCCGAGCGCCGGACCACCCGCCTTTCTCGATCCGGACCTGTTCGATCTGAACATGATCGACGGCGACGAACTCAGCATCTTCCCCGACCAGACACAGTTCCTGGAGCGTCTCGCATCGGTCGGCCGACACGGGATCCTCAACGTGCCGGGCACCACGATCGACGTCGGTCCGCACGGCGTCGAGGTCACCCACCCGATCGACGACGTCGACGCGATCTTCGCCGACAAGCGCTCGTACCTTCGTGCCTATCAGGCCGACTGGATGCCGTGGCTCGACGACCTGAAGGCGTCGTGGAACCCGCCGAGCACCGATCTGCTGGCCACGCTGCAGGAATGGTGGGAGCCGTTGCTGGAGATCGCTCCGACCCTGCGGGCGCAGGTGGGTGCCAACGTGCTGCTCCGCGCCGGTGATCTGCCGATCCTCGTCGACTTCCCGAACGGCGAGCTCCGGCTCCACGACGGCGAGGAGTACGCGTTCCGTTTCGACATCCCCCGTGAACTCGTCGAGACCGTCGTCGCCCAGCGGGCCGTGGACTGGAGCAACTCGTTGCTGCTGTCGTGCCGGTTCACCGCGTGGCGGGAGGGGGAGTTCAACGAGTACGTCTACAACTTCCTCAAGTCGCTCTCGCGCGAGCGGATGCGCCGAGCGGAGGCCGAGGTCGTGCGCAAGCTGACTCCGATCGACGAGCTGACGGCGCGTGACGAACCGGACATCCGCATCGGCGACTACGTGGTGCAGCGTCGTTGCCCCCACCGCAACGCCGACCTCGCCGCGTTCGGGGAGATCGACGGCTGCGACTTCGTGTGCACGCTGCACGGCTGGCGTTTCGATCTCGAGACCGGTCGCAACAAGACGGCGTCGGACCGGCCGATCCGCATCCGACCCGCCACCCCGACCGACTGACCGCCCCCAAATTCCCGTTTGTGTGCGGATCCGGGTGGGACGGGTCACCGGAAACGCAACACAAACGGGGGTGGGATAGGTTGGTCGTGTGCTGGATCTCGGGATCGACCTGAACGTCTGGCCCTGGGTGTGGCTGGGTATCGCGGTGGTGTTCGCGATCGTCGAGCTCACGGCGCTCGCGGGCTCGTTCGTGTTGCTGCCGTTCGCCGTGTCGGCGTTCGCTGCCTCCCTGCTGGGCTTCTACGACGTGCCCATCGAGATCCAGTGGTTCGTGTTCGCCGTCGGCGGCGGCGTGCTCTGGATCCTGTTGTACCGGTACGCGAAACGGTTCGCCGGGGAGAACGAACTCCAACCCGGCGTGGGGGCCGACCGCCTGATCGGTCTCGAGGGCATCGTCACCACGGCAATCGATCCCGACGACACCGACCGACGCGGCCGCGTGACGGCCCACGGTGAGATCTGGGGAGCGATCTCTGCGAGCGGACGGGTCCTGCCCATCGGCACGCACGTGCGGGTGACGGCCGTGAACGGCACCAAGGTCGTCGTCGAGTCGACCGAGTCGACCGCCGCCGACGCCCCGTCCGCCCCACCCACCGGCCCACCGACATCGCCGACGTCGCCGCCTCCACCGTCCCCACCGCCATCACCGCCGACACCACCATCGTCAACCACCTAGCACGGAGGTCCCATGAACCCCATCGCCATCGTCCTGATCGTCATCGCCCTCATCGGCATCCTGGTGTTGGCAGCCTCGGTCAAGATCGTGCGGCCGTACCAACGGGGGCTCGTCGAACGACTCGGCAAGTACAAGACCACCCGCGATCCGGGACTCAACCTGATCCTGCCGTTCATCGAGACGATGCAGTTGATCGACATGCGTGAGCAGGTCGTCGACGTGCCTCCCCAGGAAGTCATCACGGCCGACAACGTCGTGGTCTCGGTGGACGCCGTCGTCTACTACGAGGCCACCGACCCCCAACGCCTCGTGTACAACGTCGCCGACTTCTTCACCGCGATCACCAAGCTCGCCCAGACGAACCTCCGCAACCTGATCGGCGACCTCGAACTCGACCGGGCGCTCACCTCCCGCGACACGATCAACACGCAACTGCGCGACGTCCTCGACGACGCCACCGACAAGTGGGGCGTGCGGGTGGTGCGAGTCGAGATCCAACGGATCGACCCGCCACCGGACATCGTGTCGGCGATGCACGCCCAGATGCGCGCCGAACGCGACCGCCGCGCCACGGTCACCGAGGCCAAGGGCTACCAGGAGGCGGCGATCGCCCGTGCCGACGGCGAACAGCAGGCAGCCGTGCTCTCCGCCCAGGGCCGCAAGCAGGCGGCGATCCTCGATGCCGAGGGCCAGGCCCAGGCGATCGAGCTGCGGGCCAACGCCGAGAAGCTGCGCCTCGAACTCGTCGGCGCCGGTGAGGGCAACGCCGCGAAGGCGCGACTCACCGGGATCAAGGACGCGCACGCCGACAAGGCGGTGTTGACCGTCGAGTACCTGCAGGCGCTCGAACGGATCGGCGACGGGCGGGCGACCAAGCTCGTCATCCCGGCGGAGTTCTCCGGGCTGCTCGGCACGGTCGCCGCACTCGCGTCGGCGACCGGCGACGACGACACCGACGACGAGGTGCGCCCGAAGGCCGGGCTGCCCATCCCCGACGACGACGACCGTATCGATCTGCCCGAGCCCGATCGATCCGAGTTCCGGACGCGCTGACCATGCGCCGCGTCGATGCCCCACAGGCCGGCTGGTACCCGGATCCGGAGAGCCGGACGGAACTGCGGTGGTGGGACGGCCTCGACTGGACCGACGCCCGTCGTGCCCCGCCCAGCCAGGCCGAGCTGATCTCGCACGAGAGCCGGGCCGCGTTCGAGGAGGCCCATCGGTACGTGCCCCCCGCCGAGGATGCTCTCGCCACCGCGAGCGCCGCGGCGAGCCGCGCCGGGCGGCAGGACTCGCAGCAGGTGATCGAACAGGTCCGGCGCGCGACGCGCGAGGAGATCGACCGGGCCGCCGACGTGTTCGCCCGGCAGGCCCGATCGATGCGCGCGGAGATCGAACCGCTGATCTCGCAGTACTCCAACCGGATCGTCCGATGGATCAAGATCGCCGCGATCGTCGCGATCGTGCTGCTCGTCGCCTACTTCGTGTTCCAGGTGGTGGCGCAGGCGAGCCTGTTCGAGTGGATCGGCGACCGCATCGACAACTTCACCGACCAGGAGAGCGCTCCGGGACGGCTCTGGCCGGCCGGGCCGGTCGGGCCGGTCAGCGTGTCGACAGGCGGTAGCTGAACCGGTACGCGCCCGGTGTGATGCGGTACCGGTCGAGCACGTCGGGGCCGCAGCTCGCGGTGCCGAGCCCGCGGTGGGCGACATCGGCGTGCACCACGAGCGACCGTCGTGGTCGCAGGTCGGTCTCGTGGCTCGCGTGGTAGAGGTCCTGGTCGGTGAACCGCGTCGCCGAGACGTGCATCACCGTGGGATCGAGGACGTCGAGGCGGATGATCCCGGGGGTCGAGGAGTCGATGAACTCGAACCAGCGGCAGTCGGTGCGCAACCCGAACTCCTGCGGCACGAGGTACGGCGAGGCGTCGATGCCCGCCTCCCAGACCCCGAGCACCGCACCACGGCACCGGTCGGGGTAGTTCTCCAGCGGTCCGCGGCCGTACCAGCGCACGGTGTCGAAGCGCCGGGACAGTTCGAACGTGACGCCGACGCGCGCCAGGTCGTCGAGGTCGTCGGGCACGATCACGTCGTGGGTGTGGACCTGCGACCCATCGGCCAGCGTGTCGACGCCGTGGTGGTGCTCGACGAGTTGGTCGGCCGCCAGCCGATCGACGCCGCTGCGCCGCCACCGGCTGAGCGCCTTGGTCCCTGCCTGGAAGTCCTCCCCCAGGTTCGGCATCAACTTCAGCCCGTCGTTGTCCACCGGCGCCCGGAACACGCACAGCCGCACGGCGCTTGCCAGAGCGACCGTCGACGCCGCTGGCGCCGCAACGGGTGCACGGGTCCCGGAGGGAGCGGAGAGTGCGGCGGGAGTGAGCTGCAGTTGGTCCCAGGCGACGAGGTGGGATGCCGGCGCCCACGCCGTGGCACGACGTTGGAACCAGCGGATCGTGAGGTGGGCGTCGGGTGACTCGGGGACGGCGCACGGCAGCGCCAGTGTGACCGTCGAGGCCGGGCCGATCGGACCGCCGTCGGCGGCAACAGCATCGAGATCGCCGGCTGCGACGACCTCACCGGCGACGAGGAGCTCCCACGACGCGAACAGGTCGTGGAGGTCGGTGAAGCTGCGCCGGTTCGCGATCTCGAGCCGGTCGCCGTCGTACGAGGTGACCACGGGACGGTGCACCCACGCCACTTCCTGCATCGCGGGGTGCGGGTGGAGGTCGGCCGACATCAGTCCGTCGGCCACGAAGTTGCCGTCGTTGGGTTCGTCGCCGAACTGCCCCCCGTAGGCGAAGCCGCGCTTGCCGCTGGGGAGACGTGTCAGCAGACCGTGGTCCTTCCACTCCCAGATGAATCCTCCCTGCAACCCGGGTGTCGACGTGATCACATCCCAGTAGTCGGCCAACGATCCGTTGGAGTTGCCCATCGCATGGCTGTACTCGCACATGATCAGGGGACGGTCGCCGCGGCCGTCGCGGCCGTAGGCCTCGATCGCCTCGATCGTCGGGTACATCGGGCAGACCACGTCGGACGCTGCGAGCCCACCGTCGATCCATCCGTCGTGGAACACCGCTCCCTCGTAGTGCAACGGTCGTGAAGGGTCGCTGCGACGGATCCACCCGGCGAGCGCGTCGTGGTTCGCGCCGTAGCCGGACTCGTTGCCGAGCGACCACATGATCACGCTGGGGTGGTTGCGGTCGCGCTCGACCATCCGTGCGCCTCGCGAGAGCCACGTCGACCGGTAGCGCGGGTCGTTGCAGAGGCTCGTGTTGTAGGCGTGGCTCTCGATGTTGGCCTCGTCGACGACGTACATCCCGATCTCGTCGCAGAGGTCGAGGAATCGCGGGTCGTTCGGGTAGTGCGAGCAGCGGACCGCGGTGATGTTGTGGCGTCGCATGGCGAGCAGGTCGTCGCGCATGTCGTCGACCGTGACCGCTTTGCCCCGCGTGGGATGGTGGTCGTGTCGGTTGACGCCGAAGATCCAGACCGGTTCACCGTTCACGAGGAGCTGCCGGCCGCGCACCTCGACCGATCGGAAACCGATGAGCTGCTCGTGGACCTCGGTGACGTCACCGTCGGGATCGAGCAGCTCTGCGACGACGCGGTACCGCGTCGGCGACTCCGCCGACCACGGCTCGACGTCGTCGACTCGGAACTGCGCGGTGGCGGTGTGCCCGGTGAACACGTACGGCCGGTCGAATTGCGATCGGAGACGCGCGGTGACGGCGTGGCCGATCCGACGCCCACCGAGCGTGTGCAGCGCGAAGCGGACCTGCCAACCGGACTCGGGCGGACGCAGACCAGCGAGCGTGGCACGCGCCTCGAGCGTGCCGACCGTGCCCTCGAGGCCGGCATCACACACGAGGGCGCCGAGGTGCACCGCCGGGCGGGCCTCGACGTACACCTCGCGGTGCAGACCGGCCATCCACCACTGATCCTGATCCTCGACGTAGCTGTGAGCGCTCCAGCGCACCACGACGATCGCCAACTCGTTGGGGCCGGGCCGGACGGCAGCGGTGATGTCGTACTCACTCGCGAGCCGACTGTCGGTGCCGTACCCGACGAAGGTGCCGTTGACGTACACCGCGTGGACGCTCTCGGCGCCTCCGATGTGGAGCACGACCTGGCGGCCGCTCCACCCCGCCGGTATCGCCATCCGGCGACGGTGGACACCGGTTGGATTGCGGTCGGGCAGGCGGGGCGGCGGACCCGGGAACGGCATCCGGACGTTGGTGTACTGCGGGAGATCACCGACGCCCTGCAGGGTCCAGTTGCCGGGCACGGTGACCTTCGTCCATCCACGCCCGGACGCCGGGCGCACCACGGCGGCAGCCGGTACGTCGTCGGGCGAGTCGAACAGACGGAAGTCCCATCGCCCGTTCAGCGACCGCCGCCAGCGCGACGGAGCGCCCGCGCGCAGGTCGTCGATCGACTCGGCCGCCGTCGATGGCGGCCGCATGTCGAGGCGGCCCAGCGAGACGACGTGCGGGTCGGCCCATGGCCGGATGTCTCCGATCGATGGCAGCATCGCCGGAGTCTCCCAGACGACGATCGGCCGGCGTCAATCAGCGGACGGTCTCGCGGCCGGCGATCGTGAGCGCCGTGCCTCAGGCGCCGTCGTGGACCCAGACCGGGGTGCTCATCGGCATGATGCCGCTGTCCCAGATCCAGTCCATCGCCGGCACGCTCACCCGCACACACCCGTGCGACGCCGGATAGGCGGGAATGCTGTTCGATCCGTGGACGGCGACACCGCCGACGAAGTACTTCGGTCGGTAGATCTCGCCGAGGTCGCCCTCCCACCAGCCGTCGGGACGTTCACGGTTGACCTTGTGCAGGCCGCTCGGGGTGAGCGACACGCCGCTGATCATCTCGCCGGGGGTGTTCTTGTCCTCCTCGGTGTACTCCTTGCCGTTGCCGGTGGAGGTGTTGAGGATCCACTCGGTGCGTCCGTCGATCACGAAGAACAGCACCTGCTTGCCCTTGTCGACCTCGACGAGGGTGCCGGCATTGGCACGAGCCCTCGGCCGCTCCGTGATCGTCGTGAGCGCCTCGGCGGTCGCCTGGTCGACCTTGCCGTCGGCCTCGAGGCCCATGTACTTCTCGAAGGCCATGACGGCCTGTTTCGTCGTGAGCCCGTACTGGCCGTCGGCGGCCGACAGCCAGAAGCCGAGCTGGAAGAGTCGCAGCTGGATGCGGGCGGTCTCGTTGCCGCTGTTGGTACCCACCGCCTGGAGCGGCGGGTCGATCGCGTCGACCATCTCGATCACGGGCGCCATCGTGGTGGGCGGCGCCGTGGTGGGCGGCACCGTGGTGGTGGGGGCTTCGGTAGTGGTTGGCGGCTGCGTCGTGGGCGGTGCGGTCGTGGGCGGCGTCGTCGTGGGCGGCGTCGTCGTGGGCGCCGGTGGACTCGTGGCGTCGTCGCTCAGCGCGACCGCTCCCTGCGGCGACGCGCTCGCACCCTCGCCGCCCGATCCGCTCGTGACCGCCGTCGCGCAGCCCGTGAGCACGACCGCGCCGAACAGCACCATGGTGCCGATCACCCCGCGACGATGCTCCTTCTCGACCACGGGCAGCGAGCCTAACGGCGATGTCCGCGACCGTGTCGGCACCAGCCCGATGTTCACCGCTTCGTTCGATCCGGCGGGCGGCCCGCAAGCGGCGCAGCACTCGTCGGCGTTCCTCGTCCTGGATGGCGGATCAGTCCGGGCGAACCGCCCAGGACGGCACCGGACAGGGGTCCGGATCGATCGCGGCGACGTCGAAGCGTGCCGCGAGTTCACGCAGCGTGGTCGTCGCGTTCCCGACGCTCCCGCTGAGCCAGCGGACCGTGTCGTCGACGTCCACGCCGATCGCGTCGAGATCACCCAACGTCACCGCCATCCCGGCGCGCTTCGCCAGCCGTTCACCAGCTGCATCGACGACGAGCGGCACGTGGGCGTACTGGGGCCGCGGCAGGCCGAGCAGTTCCTGGAGCCAGATCTGGCGCGGGGTCGACGAGACGAGGTCGTCACCACGCACCACTTCACTCACCCCCTGGTCGGCGTCGTCGACGACGACCGCGAGGTTGTAGGCCGGCACACCGTCGTTGCGTCGCAGGACGACGTCGTCGACCTCGCCCCGGACCGGGCCGACGACCCGGTCGACGAACTCGATCGTCCGCCCGTCGGATCGCAACCTCAACGCCGGCGGTCGGCCCTCTGCCCGGCGTCGCTCCCGCTGGCCTGCAGTCAGGTCACGACACGTCCCCGGGTAGGACCCGGGTGGGCCGTGGGGTGCCTGACTCGCCGCGGCGATCTCCTCGCGGATCTCACGCCGGGTGCAGTAGCACTCGTACACGAGACCGAGGTCGGAGAGATCGGTGATCGCCTGCTCGTACAGATCGAATCGCTCGCTCTGACGTACCACCGGCCCGTCCCAGTCGAGCCCGAGCGCGGCGAGGTCCCGGAGCTGTCTCAGCTCGCTGTCGCGGCTGGACTGGTGACGGTCGAGATCCTCCATCCGCACGATGAACTCCTTGCGCTGAGACCGCGCCGACAGCCACGCCAGCACCGCGGTTCGCAGGTTCCCGAGGTGGAGATCGCCGGTGGGCGATGGGGCAAATCGTCCCGCCATCGCCACAGTCTCGCGCCCGACCAGGCGGCTGCCGCCGCGCCGCGTTCGGACCAACGGTGTCGAGACGCCGTACAGTCGTCGCCATGGGATGTCCTGACTGCGGGGTCGACGTCACCGAGCACCAGAAGTTCTGTCACGAGTGCGGGCGACCGCTCACGTCACCGGGGTCCCTGCCGCCTCCCACCGCCATCGACCCCGACCTCCCCACCCAACCGATCGACACCCCACCCACCACGATCGACGCCGACCTCCCCACCCAACCGATCGACACCCCACCCACCACGATCGACCCCGACCTGCCCACCCAGCCGGTCGACACGTTGCCCACCGAACCGGTCGACACCGTCGACGAGCAGCTTCCACCAGCCGCTCCGTCGACCGAGCCCGACACGATTCCCGTCGCGGTCACGACCCTCGACACGACGGCCGAGACACCTGCGGTCTTCGACGAGGCCGACCTGGCGGAGTATCCGACACCACGCGAGCCGTTCAAGTTGCGGGCGATCTTCATCCTCTCGATCTTCGGCGTCGCCGCGGCCTTGATGACGATCGTCGCCGATGTGGTCGACATCCGGACCACCCGGCCGGCTGCGGGGATCGTCAGCGGCTCCCGCACGCTCGCGGACCTCGGGACCAACCTCGACCTCGCGGTGTTCGCCGGTTCGGCGGCGATGGTGCTCGGCAGTCTCCTGGCCTGTTTCGGTCTGCGCTGGGGTGCCGGAGTGGCCGGCGGGGCAGGTCTGGCGCTCGCCGGCTGGGCCGGTCTGACGATCGGTCTCGCCGAGGTGCCGATCGCCGTTGCCGAGTCGATCACACGCTCCTCGTCGGAAGCCTTCGTCCTACGCGTCACCCGCGACCTGGGCTGGTGGCTCATCGTCGGCGTGGGTGTGCTCGGCCTGTTGGTCTTCATCGCGTCGCTGCGCTCGGTCGGCACCGGAGGACGCCCTGCGCTCAACCCGCTCGTGGCAGCGGTGACGGCGGTGGCCGGGGTGATCCTCGCCTTCGGGCCCCTGGTACCGGTCGGGCAGGCCGACTTCGCCGACAACTTCCGCTCCACCGACCCGAGCCAGGATCTGCCCACGGCATTCTTCGCCGGGCGCCTGGGCCAGGTGGTGCTGATCGGAGTCGTGGCGATGGTGGGCATGCTGATCGTGCGCAGCTGGGGACTCGGCCTCGCGGCAGGTGGTGTCACCGTCGCTGCAACACTGTGGATCACCTCGCTCATCGAACTCGGCGACCGCCCGATCGGGATCGCCGACCGCAACCCCGGCGCCACCGACACCGTGCCGCACGCGGTCACCACCGTCGGCATGGTCTCGACGCTGGCGCTCCTGGCGATCGCCGCAGCGCTCGCGACCTACCGGCTCACTCGCCGCGCGTGACCGCGAAACCGCGTCAGCGACGTCACGCGAGCCGTGCGAGGAACCGCAGGCCTGCCTGCGTCGCCTCGTAGCGCCACAGCGAGACGGGGTCGACCACGGTGCCACGCTGGTCGAACGCCATCGCGGCGAGCGACTGCGACTGCTCGTCGAGTCGCTGCTGCTGGGCCACCAGCATGTCGTCGATCGTGACGCCGCAGCGCTCGGCGAGGGCGATCTTGAGCAGGAGTTCGCTGCGCAGGTCGCGCAGGTGCTCGACCGGGGTCTGCAGCCATCGCCGGAGTCGGTTGCGGCCCGATCGAGTGGCGGCCAGGATCGTGCGATTCGGGCCGGCGGCGCCCGGCTCCGACCCGACCGCCTCGACGAGACCGCGCTCGATCAGCTGGTCGAGCGCTCGGTAGGTGAGCGGCCGCGACAACGACCAGATCCGACCGAGCTCGGCGTCGGGTCGCAGCAGCGCGGCGACGGCGAACCCGTGCTGCGGTTCAGCGGCGAGCACACCGAGGCACGCCCACTCGCCGAGGAGCAGATCGCCATCGGGTCGCTTCGCCCGCGATGCGCCACTGCGCTCCACGACGCTCACACCGGATACCTTCACACCGGATACCTTCACACCGGATACGTCGTGATGTCGGTCGCCTTGAGCGAGACGTGGACGGTGTCGCCCGGCCGCAGCGCCAGCTCATCGAGGGAGGCCGTGGTGATCTCGGCGACGACGTCGATGCTGCCACGCTCCCCGGTGACACCGACGCGGGCGCGATCGCCGAGGCGTTCCACGTCGCCGACCACCCCGTGCCACGCGTTGCGGGCGCTGCTCGACGGGTCCGCCGACAGCGACAGCGTGATCGCCTGCGGACGGATCACGGCGAACACCGGTCCGGGGTCCGCCGCCACGGCGATCCGGGCACCGGTGTCGGTCACCAGGACGCCGTCGGCCACGACGCCGCGCACGAGGTTGGTACCGACGAGTTCGGCGACGTACCTCGAACGGGGATGCGCCGTCACCTGCGCGATCGTGCCGGTCTGGGCGATGCGTCCGTGCTCCAGGATCGCGACGCGGTCGGCGAGCGCGTAGGCGTCGACAGGGTCGTGGGTGACGAGGAGGCGCATGCCCGGGAAGGTGGCGAGGTGCTCACGCAGACTGCGGCGCACGTCCTGGCGGGTGCCGACGTCGAGCGCGGCGAGCGGCTCGTCGAGCAGCAGGAGTGCCGGATCGGTCGCGAGCGCACGAGCGAGCGCCACCCGTTGGGCCTGCCCGCCCGACAGTTGTGCGGGCCGCGCGTCGCCGAACCGTTGGAGCCCCACGCGATCGAGCCATGCCGTCGCCGCCGCGTGGGCCTGCGCCTTGCCGGTGCCGCGGGCGCGCAGACCGAACGCGACGTTCTCCCGGGCGCTCAGGTGCGCGAAGAGGACGTGGTCCTGGAAGACGACACCGATCGGGCGGCGCTCCGGCGGGACGAAGACGTCGGCGGCGGGATCGTCGAGGGCGACGCCGTCGAGGCAGATGCGTCCGGCGTCGATCGCGAGCAACCCGGACAGCGCACTCAACAACGTCGACTTGCCGGAGCCGTTCGGTCCGAGCACGGCGAGCACCTCTCCCGCATCGGCAGAGAGTTCGACGTCGAGGTCGAAGTCCCCGCGGCGCACGGCGATGCGGGCCTCGAGGCTCATGCGAACGCGGCTCGTGCGCCGTGGAGCCAACGGTCGCGGAGGCCGATCAACACAGCGAACGACACGGCGATGAGCACGATGCTGATCACCAGCGCCTCCTGTGGGTCGGTCTCGAGGGCGAGATAGGTGGCGAGCGGCATCGTCTGGGTGGTGCCGGGGAAGTTGCCGGCGAACGTGATCGTGGCCCCGAACTCACCGAGCGCCCGCGCCCACGCCAACACACCGCCTGCCACGAGCGCCGGCTGGATGGTGGGCACGGTCACCCGACGGAACACGTACCAGCGCGTGCCGCCGAGCGTGCGGGCCGCGTCCTCGGTGCGGCGATCCATCTGGCGGAGCGCCGCTTCCACCGTGATCACGAGGAACGGCATCGCCACGAACGTCTGCGCCACCACGACGCCCCACGTGGTGAACGGGAGCTGGATGCCGAGCCACCGGTCGAGGTACTGCCCGAAGAGTCCACGGCGACCGAACGAGAAGAAGAGCGCCACGCCGGCGACGACGGGCGGCAGCACCATCGACAGGGTGCACAGCGCTCGAACCGCGGAGCTGCCGGGGAACGGGACTCGGGCGAGCAGCCAGGCCAACGGCACGCCGAAGACGAACGCGAGGAAGGTGGCGGCGAGCGAGGTGCGCAGTGAGAGCCACAGCGCGGTGCGCACCGACTCCTGACCGAGAACGTCGAGCATCGAACCCCACGGCGCCCGCCACAACAGGCCGAGGAACGGCAGCGCGAAGAACGCGATCGCGATCACCGCCAGGACGAGGACTGCCGGAGGGAGCTGCGCTCGCTGGCCGCGCGGGTGCGACCTCATGGCGCGCCGAATCCGTAGCGATCGAGGATGGCCCGGCCGGCAGGACCGAGCACGAAGTCGACGAAGGTCGCGGCCTCGGCGTCGTCGGAGACCGCGACGATCGGGTACTCGGCGACGACGTTGAGGTCGTCGGGGATCTCGACGCCGGTGGCCCGGTCGCCGGCAGCGAGGACGTCGGTGGCGTAGACGATCCCGGCGTCCGCTTCCCCCAGCGTGACCTTGGCGACGACGGCCTTCACGTTCTCCTCCAGCGAGTCGGGGGTGACGGTGACGCCGGCGTTCGCGACGACCTGTTGCGCATACGCACCGCACGGCACCTCGGGTGCGCAGACGACGAGGACGAGTTCCGGGTCGGCCAGGTCGGCGATCTCGACGATGCCGAGCGGATTGCCGGGCTCGACGATGATCTCGGCGCGGTTGGTGGCGAAGACGACCGGATCGCCGACCGACGCGCCGGCGTCGGTGACCTTGGCCATGTTGGCGAGGTCGGCCGAGACGAACACGTCGGCAGGTGCACCCTCGGTGATCTGCCGGGCGAGGTCGGACGACGAGGCGAAGCTGACGACGACGTCGGTGTCGGGGTTCGAGGCCGTGAAGGCGTCGCCGAGTTCACCGAAGGCGTCGGTCAGCGACGACGCGGCGAAGACGGTGAGCGTGGTGTCCGACGAGTTCGTCGCCCCTGCGCACGAAGCGCCACCCAGCGCGCAGACGGCAACCACTGCCGATGCCCGAATCCCGCGCCAACGCATCGGCGTAGACTAGTCAACAATCGACTACTCGACCGCAGCAGGTCCGGGGAGTGGCGGGTGCCGAACCACCTGATCTGCGGGACCGGATACTCGAGCCACCTGCGCGAACATCTCGCTCCCATGACACCGCTCATCGACCAGGTGCGATCCCGTGCTCGCCGCTGAGAGCGACACCTTCGTGGTGCTCGCGATCCTCGCGGTGCGGTTCATCGTTCCGCTGTTCATCCCGCGCTTTCCCCTGCCGGCGATCCTGATCGCGCTCGTGGTCGACGCGGCCGACCAGTCGATCCTTCAACAGCTGACCGACCTCGAGTTGACGAACTACCAGAGCCTCGACAAGGCGCTCGACATCTACTACCTCGCGATCGCGTACGTGTCGGTGTACCGGAACTGGACGAACCCGTTCGCCGTCCACATCGCCCAGTTCCTCTGGTACTACCGCCTTGTCGGCGTGCTCTTGTTCGAGGTGCTCGACCAACGGTGGTTGCTCGTGGTGTTCCCGAACACGTTCGAGTACTTCTTCATCGCCTACTGCATCATCCAGACCCGCTGGGATCCTCGCCGGGTGAGCAATCGCGGGATGATCGAGTTGACGGCGTTCATCTGGATCGTCATCAAGCTGCCGCAGGAGTGGTGGATCCACATCGCCCAGAACGACTTCACCGACTTCATGAAGGAGACCGTGTTCGGCGTCGATCCGACATCGTCGTGGTCGGCCGCGTTCTCCAACCGTCCGGGGGTCCTGATCGCGATCCTCGCCGCGATCGCGCTGCTGATCGTCGCCGCCGTGAAGCTGAGTCGCCGCCTCCCGGCCGCGGATTGGACGTTCGGGTTGGACATGGATCGCAGCGACGCCACCGTCCGCTCGACCGAGACGGTTGTGGTCTCGTTGCGGGCGACCGTGCTCGAGAAGTTCGCACTGATCGGCCTGATCGGGGCGATCTTCGCCGCGGTGCTCGATGTCGACACCTCGGCCGCGAGGGTGGTCGGCGCGACCGTGCTGCTCGTGCTCGCCAATGCGGCGCTCAGCGTGTGGCTGGCGCGGCGGGGCTTCGAGTGGAACTCCCTGGCCATCGAGTTCGTGGTCCTCGCCGCCTTGAACGCCGTGCTGCTCGGGACCTACTCGGCGATCGTCGGCGACGACGGCGTCGATGCGGCGACGGTGCTGTTCTTCGGCCTGCTGCTCACCGTGCTCATCGTGCTCTTCGACCGGTTCCGCCCCGCCGACGCCGTTGCCCGCCCGCCAACGCCGGCCTGACGCGAAGAAATCCCCTGCACTGCAAGGGATCTCTCGTGCGCGAGGGGGGACTTGAACCCCCACGCCCTTTCGGACACCAGCACCTGAAGCTGGCGCGTCTGCCATTCCGCCACTCGCGCAAGTGGAGCCCAGAACGCTAGCGCACCCTCGCATCGTTCCCACACGCCGGATGATCCACAAGGCGATGAGCAAACGCCCCGCATCGGGGGCTGTCGCTCATCGCACTGGGTGGGCGCGGGCGGAACCCACCAGAGCGATGAGCCAAGGCCCGGATGGTGGGGGTCTTGCTCATCGGCGGGGCGGAGGGGCGCATGGTCATCGGGTGGGCGGGCGACGATGGGCATCGATGGGGAGCAGTAGCCTCGCTCTCCACCTATGGGATTGCAGTCACTGGAGCACCGTCTGGAGCGTATGGTCGATGGCGTGTTCTCTCGTCGTTCCCGCGGGTCCATCCGTCCCATCGAACTCGGTCGCCGTCTCGTGCGCGAGATGGACGACAACCGCTCCGTCGACGTCAAGGGCCGACGCATCGTCCCGAACGACTTCACCGTGATGCTCAACGCCGTCGATCACGCCGGATTCGGCGACATCGAGGATGCCCTGGTCGCCGAACTCGCCGAGGCCGCCCGCGAGTACGCCCGGGAGGAGGGCTACCACTTCATGGGTCCCGTCACGGTCCAGCTCGCCGTCGACAACAACCTCCGCAGCGGTCGATTCGGCGTCGTCAGCCAACTCAAGCAGGCCACCACCGGTCCTGGCATGGGATCGCTGGTCCTGCCGTCGGGACAACGCGTGTATGTCAACAACGGACCGACCACGATCGGGCGGCTGCCGGAGTGCGAGGTGTCGGTCAACGACAGCAACATCAGCCGCCGCCACGCGCAGGTCCGCCCGAGCGCCACCGCCTACGTGGTCAGCGACCTCGGCTCCACCAATGGCACGATGGTGAACGGCGTCAAGATCGCCGGCGAGCACCGCCTCACCGACGGCGACATCATCAGCGTCGGTGCCACGCACATCCGGTTCGAGGCCTCCTGACCGTTCGGAGCAGCGAGCTCCACGTCCCATGACCGATCAAGTCCTCAACATCCTCAAGTTCGTCCTCCTGGGACTGCTGTACCTCTTCTTCGCGCGCGTGCTCTGGGCGGTGTGGAGCGAAGTGCGCACCCCGGTTCGCCGCCCGATGGCCGGCGCTCCGAGCGGGACGACTCGCCGACCCCAGGCAACCGCTCCAGCGCCCCGACCGATCACGCCGCCGCCGGCCGGCCGCAAACAGGCCAAACACGCCAAGCAGCAGGCCAAGCGCCGAGCCGGTCGGCTGGTGATCCTCGAGCCGAAGGCGCGACGCGGCATGACCGTCGCGCTCGAGGGCGAGGTCACGCTGGGACGCGAACCCGGGTGCACGATCACGATCGACGACGATGCGTACGTCTCGCAGCTCCACCTGCGCATCTACGACTACGAGGGCCAGCCGATGGTGGAGGATCTCGGGTCGACCAACGGCACGTTCCACAACGGCTCGAAACTCGTCGGCTCCAAACTGCTCCACCCGGGCGATCGAATCCAGGTCGGCACCACCGTGATCGAGGCCCAGTGATGGCCGAACTCCGCGTCGGCGCCACCACCCACACCGGCCAACTCCGCCCGGCCAACGAGGACAGCCTGCTCGTCACCCACCGCGTGTTCGTGGTCGCCGACGGGATGGGCGGCCACGAGGCCGGCGAAGTCGCGAGCCAACTCGCCGTGGAGCGCATCGCCGAGCTGCTCGACGGCGACCACCTGCCCTCGGCGGAAGCGGTCGTGTCCGCGATCCGGACGGCGAACGGCGACATCTTCCGTGCTGCGATCGCGAACCCCGGCCAGGCGGGCATGGGCACGACGGTGACGGCAATCGCCGTGATCGCCGACCACCACGCCGGACGCGCCGAACCGAACATCGACGTCGACCACGGACCGGCGGCAACCGCCGGCGACGGGGACCGCCCCGGCGATCTGCCCGGCGACGTCACGCCGATCGTGCCCGCCGAACCGAGCGAGGCCCTCGTCCTCGCCAACGTCGGCGACTCACGCACCTACCTGTTCCGGCACGGGCGACTGCGCCGCGTGACGGTCGACCACAGCTACGTGCAGGAGTTGGTGTCGACCGGGCACATCACCGAGGCCGAAGCCCGCAACCATCCGCGGCGCAACATCATCACCCGTGCGCTCGGCATCGAGCCCGATGTCCGCGTCGACTGGTGGACGCTGCCGCTGATCAAGGGCGACCGTTTCGTCCTGTGCAGCGACGGGTTGGTCGACGAGGTCGACGACGACGACATCACCTCGACGCTGTCGAACGAGTCCGACCCACAGGACGCCGCCGACCTCCTCGTGAAGTTGGCGAACAGCGCCGGCGGCCGCGACAACATCACCGTCATCGTCCTCGACGTCCTCGACGGCGACGACCCACCCGATCCCACCATGGAACTCGACGTCGTCCCGCTCTGGGCCGACGGCGCCGCCGATCCGACCCCGGCGGGCACACTCGAACTCGACGCCGACCCGGCCCTCGCACCGGTCGGCGCGGACGCCGGATCCGATCGCGACGCCGCGACCCACCCTGACGAGCCGACCGCTGGCAGGCGACGCGCCAACCTCAAGCGCCTGGCGATCGGCTTCGCCGTCGCGGCGGCGATCGTGGTCGTCTTCGTCTTCGTGTCGGTCTGGGCCCGCAGCGGCTACTTCGTGGCCTTCGACGCCGATGATCAGGCGATCATCTACCAGGGGCGCCCCGGTGGCGTGCTCTGGATCGAGCCGACCGCCGAGAGCTCGGGGGGGCCGACCCGCGACGACCTCGAACCGGATGTGGCCGCGGAGATCGACACCGAGCCCACGTTCGACTCCGCCGATGCGGCGGCCGAGTTCATCCGCGATGGCGTCACCACGACGACGACGACCACCACGACAACCACGACGACCACCGTGCCACCGACCACGGTGCCGCCGACCACGGTCGCCGGCGCGATCGACCCCGGAGCGCCCACCGGGGTGACGACGATCGCGGGGCCGTGACGCCGCCATGAGCGACGTGACCACGCTCGCCGTCGACGAGTCGCAGGCCATCGCCGACTCGCCGCTCGCGCGCAGCCGTCGGACCACCGAACTCACGTTGGTGTTCATGGCAGCGCTGATCACCGGCGCGGCGTACACGATCACCGCCCTGGGCACGAACGCCGAGATCCCGCCCGGCATCGTCGTGTTCGTCGCGATCCTGCTCGGGCTGCTGCTGTGTGCCCACGTCGTGGTGCGCCTCGTCGCCCGCGGCGCCGACGGCACCCTGCTGCCACTCGCTGCGCTGCTGCACGGGGTCGGGTTCGTGATGATCACCCGCCTCGACGATGAACTCGCCGGCCTCCAGGCCACGTGGAGCCTGGTGGCGATCGGTGCCTTCGTCCTGACGCTCCTGGTCGTGCAGCGAGCGACCGACCTCGCGCGCTACAGCTGGTTGTTCTTCTTCGGCGGCGCATTCCTCCTCCTGCTGCCGCTGGCGCCCGGCCTCGGTGTGAACATCAACGGCGCGCGCATCTGGGTGAGCGTCGGGCCGATCAACTTCCAGCCCGGTGAGTTCGCCAAGATCGCGCTCGCCATCTTCTTCGCGTCGTATCTCGCCGACCGGCGCGAGCTGATCGCGGCATCGACCTGGAGGGTCGGCCCGTTCCATCTTCCCGAACCGCGCTACATCGCTCCCATCGTGATGGCCTGGGGGTTCGCGGTCGTCGTGATGGTGTTCCAACGCGACCTCGGCTCGTCGCTGCTGTTCTTCACGTTGTTCGTGGTGATGATGTGGGTCGCCACCGAGCGCGTCAGCTACCTCCTGATCGGCACGGTGCTCTTCGGCGCAGCCGCGTACTTCTCGTGGACGCAGTTCGGCCACGTCCAGACCAGGGTCGACGTGTGGCTCGATCCGTGGCAGGACCCGCTCGACCGGGGCTACCAGATCATCCAGGCGCTCTACGGGCTCGCCGACGGCGGGCTGACCGGCACCGGCCTCGGGCGCGGGAACCCCGGCCAGGTGCCCGAGGCCCAGAACGACTTCATCTTCGCGGCGATCGGCGAGGAGTGGGGCCTGATCGGCGCCTCAGCGGTGCTGATGGCGTTCATCCTCCTCGTCGGCGCCGGTCTGCGGACGGCGCTGCGAACCGATCGGACCTTCGAGAAGCTGCTCGCCGTCGGCCTCACCACCATCGTGGGCATCCAGGGATTCATCATCATCGCCGGTGTCATCAAGGTCGTGCCGTTGACCGGCATCACCTTGCCGTTCGTGAGCTACGGCGGCTCCTCGCTCGTCGCCAACTACATCCTGCTCGCACTGCTGATCCGGCTCTCGGACTCGTCCGCCCGCCGGCTGGGCGAGCTCCCCGACGAGCCGACGCCGACCGAACGCTGGAAGGCGTGGCGTCTGTCGAGACACCTCCGTCGTGCCGACCGTCGCGGGTCGAGCGTCGAGGGACTGGCGTGACGTGAATCGCCAGATCCGCCAGCTCGCCGTCGGCCTCATGGCGTGCTACGTCGTGCTCTTCGTGGCGCTCAACTACTGGCAGGTGGGCCGCAAGCAGGAACTCGATGCCCGATTCGACAACACCCGTCAGGTCCTGCGCGAGTTCAACAAACCCCGCGGACCGATCATCACCGCCGACGGCCAGGTGGCGGCGGTGTCGTTCCCGACCGCGCCCGGCGAGCCCTACAACTTCCGCCGTGAGTACCCCACCGGCGACCTGCTCGCCGACATCACCGGCTACTACACGTTCGCGTTCGGCTCCACCCAGGTCGAGCGGCTGTACGGCGACGTGCTGACCGGGTCGACCACCGAGCAGCAGGTGCGCGGCCTCGGCGATCTCCTCGGCGGTGACGTGGGCACCACCGGCACCGTCGAACTCGCCGTGCGCAAGGATGCCCAGGAGGTCGCCAAGTTCCTGCTCGGCGGACGCACCGGGTCGATCACCGTGATCGAGCCGGCGACCGGCGCCATCCGCGCGATGTACAGCAACCCGACCTACGACCCGAACACGTTCGTCAACGCGGACTTCGAGATCGCCCAACAGACGATCACCGACCTCCAGAACGCCGACGGCAATCCGCTGCTCGCCCAGGCCTACCAGGAGCGGTACATGCCGGGGTCGACGTTCAAGGTGATCACCACGGGCATCGCGCTGGAGAGCGGGATCCTCACGCTCGACAACGGTTTCCCGGACGAACGCGAGTGGGTCCCGCCGCAGACGAACGACCCGATCCAGAACTACAACGGAAGCCTGTGCGGCGGCGATCTCGCCACCGTGTTCGCACGCAGCTGCAACATTCCCTTCGCGCAGCTCGCCACCCTGCTCGGTCCCGAGGCGATGGTCGACGGCACCGCTGCGTGGGGCATCGGCGAGGAACTCCCGATCGACCTGCCCCGACCGGCAGCGAGCACGTTCGGCAACACCACCAACCTCGCCCAGGAACTCCCGCTCCTCGCGATCCGCGGGTTCGGCCAGAGCGAGGTGCAGATGGTGCCGCTCCACATGGCGATGGTGGCCGGCACGGTCGCCAACGGCGGCCGGATGATGAAGCCCTACGCCGTACAGGCCACCTACGATCAGGCCGGCCGCGTGCTCGACCGGACCGACCCCGAGGTGTGGAAGACGCCGCTGTCGCCCACCAACGCCGAGATCATGACGCAGCTGATGATCGGCGTCGCCGAACGTGGCACCGCCAGTTGCTGCATCGCGCTGGAGGGAGGCATCCCCGTCGCCGCGAAGACCGGTACGGCACAGTTGGGGGACCCGAACAACCCGGATCTCTCGCATGCATGGATCATCGCCTTCGCCCCGGCCGACAACCCGCAGTACGCGGTGTCGGTCGTGCTGACCGACGTGCAGTCGACGCCCGACGTCGCCGTGACCGGCGGTCGTCTCGCCGGTCCGTTGGCCAAGGGCATGCTCGACTACCTGCTCACCGGCGCCGGGTCCCAACCGATCACCTCGCAACCGCAACGGCAACCCCAACCGCCCGGGTCGAGTGTGCCCGGCAGCTCCGTGGGGGGAGACGGCACGTGAACCCCGCCTCGATGCCGCTGCCGGGAATGCACCCCACCTGCTCGGTAACCTTGCCCAGCGCCGAGAACCGAAGTTCCGGCGCAGAAGGCACAACGTGACGAACAACGGCGAGGCGACGGTCATCAACGACCGTTACGAGATCCACAAGCGGATCGGGCGCGGCGGTATGGCCGACGTCTTCTCCGCGCGCGACCTCCTGCTCGACCGCCAGGTCGCCGTCAAGGTCCTCTTCCCCGAGTTCGCCACCGACGCCAACTTCGTCGAGCGGTTCCGCCGAGAAGCGCAGTCGGCAGCCAGCCTGTCGCACCCGAACATCGTCAACGTGTACGACTGGGGGAAGTACGAGGGCACCTACTTCATCGTGATGGAGGAGGTGCAGGGTCGGACGTTGGCGGAGATCCTCACCACCAACAAGCAACTCACGTCGAAGCAGGCAGCCGAGATCGCGAGCGAGGTTGCTGCAGCACTCGGGTTCGCTCACGACAACCACGTCGCCCACCGCGACATCAAGCCCGCCAACATCCTGATCGGCACGAATGGTCAGGTGAAGGTGGCCGACTTCGGTATCGCGCGGGCACTCAACGCCCCGACCGAGTCGAACCTCACCCAGGTCGGCTCCGTGATGGGGACGGCAACGTACTTCTCACCCGAACAGGCGCAAGGGGCGCAGCCCGACCCGCGCAGCGACCTGTACTCCCTCGGCATCGTGATGTACGAGATGGTCGCCGGCCGGCCGCCGTTCACCGGCGAGAACCCGGTGAGCATCGCGTACAAGCAGGTGCACGACGCACCGCAACCCCTCGTGCAGATCGTCGCCGACGTCCCGCGGTCGTTCGAGGCGATCGTCGCCAAGTTGCTCGCCAAGGACCCGAAGCTGCGCTACCCGAGCGCCGCCGCCCTCCGCGACGACCTCCGCCGCTTCCGCAACGACGAGCCGGTCCAGGCGCTCGCCGCCGCCGCCAGTGCACAGGGTCGGGCCGCGGCTGCGGCCACGCTCGCCGGCGCTGCAGTCGCCGGCGCCACCACGGTCAACCCGACCGTCGCGCCGACCGGCAGCGTGCCCGTGGGCGCGCCTCGGGCGGCATCGGTCCCGTCGACCGGCATGGTCGAGGCCGGCTACCCCACCGGTGCATCCGCCGACGCGATGTACTACGACACCAACCCGTCGCGAACGGGTTGGTACGCACTGGGCGCATTCCTGGCGCTGATCCTGCTCGTGGTCGGTGGTGTCCTGCTGTTCCAGGCGTTGAGCGGTGACGAGGGCGAAGCCGAGCCGACGCAGTTCGTGCTGGACGACTACACCAACCGCCCACTCGAGGAGGTCACGGCCGACCTCACCGCGAAGGACATCCGTTTCATCACGACCCCGGAGGAGAGTTCGCTCGTCGCGGTCAACTTCGTGGTGAGGACCGACCCGGTCGCCGGCACCCTGATCCTCAAGGACCAGGTGGTCGAGATCTTCTTCAATCCCGACCCACAGCTCGTCCCGGTCCCGAACGTGGTCGCGCTCCCCTTCGATGACGCGAGCGAGCGCCTGGCCGCCGACGGGTTCGTCGTCGGTGAGATCATCCAGCAGGAGCGTGACGATCTCGCGGAGAACACGGTGATCTCGAGCGACCCGGCAGCGGGGACGCCGGCGCTCCAGGGCACTGCGGTCAACCTGGTCGTCGCCGCATCTCCATCGAGCGTGCAGGTTCCCGGCGAAGTGATCGGGATGAGCGAGGCCGAGGCGCGTGATGTGCTGACCGGGCCACCGTACGAGTTCGTGGTGACGACCGACGTGCGGTCGAGTTCCACGGTGCCTGTCGGCACGGTGATGGAGATCCGCCCCGGGCCCGGCGAGTTCGTGGCGAGGAGCAGCGATGTTCTGATCATCGTGTCCGACGGGCCCGAGCCGATCACGGTGCCCGCGGTGGTCGGGCGGACGCAGGCTCAGGCGACCAACACGCTGACCGAACAGGGCCTCGTCCCCAACGTGGCGTTCGTCGACGTTGCAGCCGGCAGCCCCGACGACGGTCGCGTGATCGCACAGAGTCTTCCGGCCGGCTCGCAGGTCGACCCTGGCACCGCGATCACCATCACCGTCGGCAAGGCGGTCGCTCCGGTGACCACGACGACGATTGCTCCCACGACGACCACGACCGACCCTTCGGCGACCACGACGACCACTCCGACGACTGCCCCGAGCACGACGACCATTCCCTGACGCCGCAGAAGGGCGAAGGTGTCAGGTCGTGACCGGCCGGGCAGCGCGTGCGAGGAAGTTGGCGAGCAGGTCGTGACCGTGGCTCGTCAGGATGCTCTCGGGGTGGAACTGCACGCCCTCCACGTCGAGGGTGCGGTGTCGCACTCCCATCACGACGCCGTCGGCGCTCCGCGCGGTGACGGCCAGCTCCTCGGGGATGCTCGACGGCTCGAGCGTCAGCGAGTGGTACCGGGTGGCCGTCAACGGTGACGGGAGACCAGCGAACACGCCCGTGCCGTCGTGCAGGATCTCCGACGTCTTGCCGTGCATCAACTCCGGCGCGCCGACCACAGCTGCGCCGTACACGTGGCCGATCGCCTGGTGACCGAGGCACACGCCGAACACCGGCGTGGCGATCGCGGCGAACGCCCCGATCGCGTCGCAGATGATGCCGCTCGTCTCCGGGCGCCCGGGACCCGGCGACAACAGCACGGCGTCGGGCTCCATCGCCACGGCATCGGCCACCGTCAGCTGGTCGTTGCGGACGACGACCGGCTCGGCACCGAGTTCGCCGAGGTACTGGACGAGGTTGTAGACGAAACTGTCGTAGCTGTCGATCACGAGGACACGCGGCACCGCACCAGTATGGGCCGCCGAACGCATCGGGGAGGCGTCGATTGATTGCGCCACCGGTGGTGCACCGTGAACGCTCTCCCCATCGGATCACGTATGCTCGTCGCTGCATGGCTCCTCCGAAGCGAAAGACCGGCGGCGGCCGGGTGACCCCCAAGGGGACCCGACCCGAGGACCGCCACACCCAGGCCTCCTCCGACGAGCCACACCACGCGGTCGCGGCGTCGTCGCGCTACACGCCCAAGGCGACCAAGCGGGAACTGATCCCCCCGCACTGGATCCCGATCATCATGTTGGCGCTGCTGATCATCGGCGGCCTGATGATCATGGCGCGCTACCTGGTCTTCACCGACAGCAACATCCCGACGTTGATCGGGCTGGCGTGCATCCTCGGTGGGCTCTGGACCGCCACCAAGTGGCGTTGACGGCCCGAGCGCACCGCCGCGGGCGCCGACGCTGACGTTCTCGGCCTGTGGGAAACGTCGAATGACATCGATGTGGTTTCACCCAGGTTGTCCCCAATCCTGTGGACAACCTCCGATCCTCGATCCCTGACGACGCCGATCGACACCTTCAGTCGTAGAGCGGTGCGATCTCCGTCATGTCCTCGAGACAGTGTCGAGGGGGTGGTGGGTCCTCGTCCGGAGCCATCGTCAACTTCAGCTCCACCCCGCAGACATCACAGCGATACCTGCGGTTCACCTTGCGCAGTTCGCCGGTCGGGGGCGGCTCGGGCGGCATCGACGTCATGCTCCGCAACATCATGATCCCGGTTTTCCACAGGACGTAGCCCATCAGGACGCCTGCGCCCACCCAGATGATGGTCGACACGGCCGGCATCCGGTCACGCTACCGACATCGCGATCTCCGCCACGCCCGTCCTCCGACGGTCATGACGAGGTCGAGGGTTCATCTCCGCGTCGGGACGTGTGACAATGAGCACATGACCACGTTGACACCCCTGTCCACCATCGCCGAGGTCGAGGCCGCCGCCGGTCGCTCGACGGCGCCGCAGCTGTTCCTCGACCTCGTCGGCCGGGCGCCGACGTCACCGGCCCTGCACTCGATGTCCGGCGACAGCGGCTGGAACGTCTGGACGGTGCAGGAGTACGCCGACCAGGTCGCCCGCGCAGCGGCAGGGTTGGCGGCGGTCGGGGTCGGAGCGGGCGAACGCCTGCTGCTGATGATGCGCAATCGTCCCGACTTCCACTGGTTCGACGCCGCGGCCCAGTTCCTGCGGGCCACACCCGTCAGCATCTACAACTCGTCGTCGCCCGAGGAGGTGCAGTACCTCGCCGGTCACGCAGAAGCGCGCATCGCCATCGTCGAGGACGGCGGGTTCCTCGACCGGATCCTGAAGGTCCGAGCCGAGTTGCCGCTGCTCGAGCGCATCTACGTCGTCGAGCCACCCGAGGGCCCGCTGCCCGAGGGCGTCCACCCGGCGAGCGAGCTGCTCGAGCACGGCTTGGCCGACCTCGCCGAGTTGGCGGCGGCGACCGACCCCGACGACATCGCCACGCTGATCTACACCTCGGGAACGACCGGTCCGCCGAAGGGTGTGATGATCAGCCAGTACAACGTCGTGTACACGATCGAGATCCTCAAACGTTCGATCGAGTTCGACGACTTCCTCGGGATGCGCGTGGTGTCGTACCTGCCGATGGCACACATCGCCGAGCGTGCCGTGAGCCACTACCAGAGCATGATCCTCGGCTACAGCGTCTACTGCTGCCCCGACCCGAACCAGCTCACGATGTACCTGAAGGAGGTGCACCCCCAGCTCGCGTTCGGTGTGCCGCGGGTGTGGGAGAAGATCTACAACGGCGTCAACGCCGCCCTCGCCGCCGACCCCGAACGCAAGGCCCAGTTCGACGACGGCGTCAACGCCGCGATCGAGATCCGACGCTCGAACCTCGACGGCGACTTCACCGACGAGCAGCAGGCCACGCTCGACTTCCTCGACAGCGTGGCATTCGCCAACGTGAGGGCGCTCGTGGGCCTCGACGCGATCGAACTGGCCATCACCGGAGCCGCGCCGATCCCGGTACCCGTCCTCGAGTGGTTCAACGCGATCGGTGTGCCACTCGCCGAGATCTACGGGATGTCGGAGACGACCGGTCCGATGACGTTCTCACCCGAGCGGCCGAAGATCGGCACCGTCGGTCGGGGCTGCCACGGGATGGAGGTGAGGATCGCCGACGACGGTGAGGTGATCTGCCGCGGCGGCAACGTGTTCCAGGGGTACTTCAAGCAGCCCGACAAGACCGCCGAGACGATCGTCGACGGCTGGTTGCACTCCGGCGACATCGGCGAGATCGACGACGAGGGCTACATCAAGATCGTCGACCGCAAGAAGGAACTGATCATCACCTCGGGAGGCAAGAACATCAGCCCCGCGAACCTCGAGGCCGCGCTCAAGACGATCCCGCTGATCGGCCAGGCGGCCGCGATCGGTGACGGACGCAAGTTCGTGTCGGCGGTCCTCGTGCTCGATCCCGAGGCGGCGACGGTGTGGGCCAAGGCCAACGGCAAGGAGAGCCTGTCGATGCCCGAGCTCGCTGCCGACCCCGACGTGCTCGCCGAGGTGCAGGCCGGAATCGACGAGGTCAACGCGCAGTTCGCCCAGGTCGAGCAGATCAAGAAGTTCACCCTCGTCGGCGAGGAGTGGATGCCCGACAGCGACATGCTCACCCCGACCTCGAAGCTCAAGCGCCGCGGTGTCAACGCCCGCTACGCCGACGAGATCGACGCCATGTACGCCGGCCTCGACTGACGAAACCTGTCGGTTCTGCACCTGGGGTCAGAGCCGGTTCAGGCGGTCGGTGCACTGTCCGGCGGTTCGGGGTCGAGGCCGATCAGCAGGTCGAGGATCCGCCGGATGTCGTCGATGTCCGCGTCGCCGAGATGGATCGCGAACTGCGCCTGGATGGCTCGGCGATAGCTGACGTTCATCTCCCGCCACAGCCGCCGACCGGTTCGCGTGAGTTCGATCTCGACGGCGCGGTGATCCGCTCCTGGCACGTGGCGGTGCCGGGCGATCCAGCCCTCCTCCTGCAGCCGATCGAGACGTCGGCTGAGACTCGACGGTGGCAGGCGGAGATCCGCGGCGACATCGAGCGGCCGCGCCCTCCCGCCCAACCGTTGGAGCGACGCGAGTACGTCGAACCATCCGAGCTGGATGTCCCAGTCCGCCCGCAGCTCCTCGTCGAGGCCCCGTTCGATCTGACCGACCACCGCCTGGAGCCCCCGCCAGGCAGCGATGCGCGAGGCATCGAGGCGTGCCACGGCTCAGCCCGTCGCGCGGATCGCGGCCTCGAATGCCTGCACCGCCTCGTTGACCTCCTTCGAGGTCACGACGAGCGGGGGCATCCACCTGATCGTGCGGTTGCGAGTTCCCGCCGTCATCAGGATCACGTGGTGCTCGCGCAGGCAGTGTTCCGCGACCGCGGTCGCCCGCTCAGCGGAATCGAACTCCGTCGCGACCATCAGACCGCGACCACGGACGTAGCGCAGCGACTCGTCGAGCTGCTGCATCTCACGGAGCGCATCGATCAGTTGATCCCCGCGTGCCTGAACGTTGGCGAGGAAACCAGGTTCCGTGAGGATGTCGATCGTCGCGAGCGCGGCCGCGCAGCCGATCGGGTTGCCGTTGGACGACCCGCCCTGGCTCCCGACCCGCCAGGACTCGTCGATCGAGCGCCGCATGCCGAGCGCCGCGAACGGAAAGCCGGACGCGATGCCCTTCGCCATGATCAACATGTCGGGTTCGACGTCGTGGGCTTCGATCGCGAACATCTTGCCGGTGCGCCCGAAGCCGCTCTGCACCTCGTCGGCCACGAAGAGGATCCCGTGTTCGCGACACCGTTCCGCCAGCCCCCGGATGAATCCCGCCGGCGTCGGGATGTACCCCCGCTCACTGATCACCGGCTCGATCACGATCGCCGCCACTTCCGTGGGCACCACCTGCGTCTGGAAGAGCCGATCGAGTCCGCGGAGGGCCCCGGTGATCTCGGCCTCCTGATCGGACGCGTGCGGGTCGGGGAACGGAGCGACGAACACCCCCGGCGGAAACGGCCCGTAGCCGGCACGGTCGATCGACCGCGAGGTCGACATCGCCATCGTGAGGTTGGTGCGGCCGTGGAATGCGCCGTCGAGCACGACCACCGACTGACGGCCGGTTGCGTGCTTGGCCACCTTGACGGCGATCTCGACGATCTCGTCACTCGTGCTGCCGAAGAAGAACGTCTCGATCGATGCGGGGGTGATCTCGGCGAGTCGGGCCCCGAGGGGCTCGAGCAGGTCGTGCGTGTAGACGTTCTGCTGTGCGTGGATGAACCGGCCCGCCTGCTCGCTGATCGCCTGCACGACCGTCGGGTGCGAGTGTCCCGTCGATGCTGCGGCGATGCCGGCGGTGAAGTCGAGGTACTCGACACCGTTCACGTCGACGACCCGACAGCCATGTCCGCTCACGACCTGGAGATCGGTGGTCTTCGCCCAGACGTTGGAGATGTGTGAGGCCCCGGTCATGTGACGAGCCTACGCACCGAGCGCGCGCCCGGCCGCGAGGGCCTCCTCCCAACTCGCGTGTTCCATGAACAGCTTGCGTGTCGGCATCACCCAACGCGGAGCGTTGACACCGAGCGCCCCGTGAAGTCGGCCGTTGCGACCGAAGAGCGTGAGGAACTTGCCGTCGGCGACCGAACCGGCGACGACCTGCACGTCGTCCTCGGCCGAGGCTCGCCCGAGGAACTGGATGCGATGCTCGAACTGATCGCTCCAGAAGAACGGGAGCGGCGCGTACGGCTCGGCGGCCTCGCCCGCTGCAAGACGGACGAGGTTGGTCGCGGCGTGCGCACCCTGCTCGGCGGCATTGGTCCAGTGCTCGACGCGCATCTCCTCGCCGAAGAGCTCGTTGGGCCACCGGGCGACGTCGCCGGCCGCGAACACGCCGGGCACGACGCTGCCCTCGGTGTCGAGCGCGTTGAGGTTGGCGTCACACACGACACCGTCACGGATCTCCAGCCCGCTGCCGTCGAGCCAGGCGGTCGCCGGAGCGACCCCGATGCCGACGACCACCACATCGGCCGGCACCAGTTCGCCGTCGGCGAGGCGGACGCCGTCGTGGGTCAGTGCGTCGATGCGGACGTCACAGCGGACGTCGACCCCGTGCGCTCGATGCAGGCCCGCGATCGCTTCGCCCATCTCGACGCCGAGCCCGCGGATCAGCGGCGCGGATGCGCCCTCGAGCACCACGACATCGTTGCCGAGTGTCGTGGCCGTCGCCGCCGCTTCGAGCCCGATGAACCCCGCACCGATCACCACGACGCGTCGGCCACCCGGCGCGATCTCGGTGCGGAGGGCGAGCGCGTCGTCGAGTGATCGCAGCTCGTGCACGTGGTCGAAGTCGTCGTGGCCGGGGAGACGCCGAGGATGGGCACCGGTGGCGATGATCAGGCTGTCGAAACCGATCGTCGTCCCGTCCGCGAGGGCGAGCATCCGGCCGCCGGTGCCGAGATCGAGAGCGACTGCGCCGGCGCCGAGACGCCACTCGACGTCGAGGTCGTCGAACACGTCGGGCTGGCGGAGATGGATCCGGTCGGGCTCCCACTCACCGGACAGCAACTTCTTGGACAAGGGTGGGCGGTCGTAGGGGCGGTGCGGCTCGTCGCCGACGACGGTGACGGAGCCGACCGCCTCGTGCTGGCGGAGCGTCTCGGCAGCGCGCAGCCCTGCGAGTGATGCGCCGACGACCACGACACGATCGAGCGAGGGTCGGTCTGCTGCAGCATCGGTCATGGGCGACACGATGCCATGGTTTCGAGGCCCGCACGAAGCTCGCTAGCGTCGAACCATGCCTCCCGCCGACACCGAGACGCCTGCCGCGGTTCCGCAGGTCGCCGCCGTCAACGAGATGATCGGCGAACTGTTCCCGGGTTCGAACAACGCGTGCGTGGAGCTGACCGCCACGACCGCGGTCGCGCGGCGCGACATCTCCGACGAGGAACTCCGGCCGGGCGCGTTCATCTCCGGCCCGTCGCAGTTCGGCCTCGCGGATGCGGCGCTGTGGTATCTCGTGTTCGGGGCCACCGGTCGGATCGAGCCGATGGCGCTCACCTCGGAGCTGTCGATCCGGTTCCTGCGCCCGGCGCAAGGCTCGGTGCTGTGGGCGAAAGCGACGCTCGACGTCGCGGGCCGACGCAACGTGGTCGGCACGGTGCGTGTGTGGTGCGACGACCGGGAGAGCAGGCCGACGGCCACGGCGCAGGGCACGTACGTCCTGCCGCACTGATCATGAACGACCACGATCGGCCCCGGTTCCATCTGGCGATGCCGGTGCACGACCTCGCCGCTGCCCGCTCGTTCTACGGCGGCCTGCTCGGTTGCCCCGAGGGCCGTTCCAGTGACACCTGGGTCGACTTCGATCTGTACGGCCACCAGTTCGTCGCCCACCTCGACCCGACCCACCGACCCTCGACGCTCTCGAACCCGGTCGACGGGGATGACGTCCCGGTCCCGCACTTCGGTGTGCTGCTGGCTCCGGCGCAGTGGACGGCGCTGGCCGACCGGCTGGTGAACGCCGGGACGCGGTTCGTGATCGAGCCGCACACGAGGTTCGCGGGGCAGGTTGGGGAGCAGTCGACCATGTTCCTGCTCGATCCGTCCGGCAACGCGCTCGAGTTCAAGGCCTTCGCCGACGACACCCAGGTGTTCGCCCATTGACCACCACACCCGTCGAGCGAGCCGACGACGATCGGCTCGTCGACTACCGCTCGTTGAACGACCAGGCGTTTCGGCGCCGGTACGAGGGTGACGAGTCGTTCATCGTCGAGGGGTACGTGGCGATCGACCGGTTGATCGAGTCGGGTCATGCCGTCCGATCGGTGCTGCTGGCCCCCTCGCGGGTCGAACGTTTCGCGGCCGATGCCGCAGCGCTCACGGCGCGCGGCGTTCCCGTGTACGTCGCGGAGCGCGACGTGATCGCCGAGGTGGTCGGGTTCGACCTCCATCGTGGCGTGATCGCCAGCGCGACGCGGCGGCCGCCGGCAACACTGCCGGAGTTGACGGCTCCGGCGAGACGGATCGCCGTCCTCGAAGGCCTCAACGACGCCGAGAACCTCGGCGCGATCGCTCGGGCAGCCCGTGCGTTCGGGATCGATGGGCTCGTGATCGATCCCACGTGCACGGACCCGTACAGCCGCCGAACCGTGCGCGTCAGCATGGGCGAGGTCCTGACGCTGCCGATCGCTCGCGTCGACGCGTGGTCGACGGTCCTCGATCAGCTGCGCGAGGCGGGCTTCGAGACCTGGGCGATGACGCCGGCGTCTGGATCGCTCGACCTGTGGAGCCTCACCGTTCCGGATCGCCTCGCAGTGTGCCTCGGCGCTGAAGGCCCGGGGCTCGGCCGCGTGTTGATGGCCGCCGCCGAGCGCCGCGTCCGCATCCCGATCGCTCCTGACGTCGACTCGCTCAACGTCGGCCAGGCCGCCGCCGTCACGTTCGCCGCCATCACCCGGCGATGAGCGAAACCCGCGTAGGTGGGGAGTTCGCTCATCGACGTGCGGGGAGTCGATGCCGTGCGTCGCACCGATGAGCCAAACCCCTCCATCCCGTGGATTCGCTCATCGGGGCGCGCCGGAACTCGTTGCACGGTGATTCGGACCCGGACGCGTCGGTGCGGACGCCCCGGGGATGGACGTCCGCACCGGTTCAGCCGAGGCGATTGGAGAAACCTCGACGGTGTTTCAGGCTCGCTCGGTCAGTGGGCGAACTCGACGTTCGGCAGGATCCGGTCGATCCAGCGCGGCAGCCACCACGCCCGATTGCCGATGATGTAGAGCGTCGCCGGCACGAGCACCAACCGGATCAGGAAGGCATCGAGCAGCACCGCGGTGCCGAGGATCAGGCCCATCTCCTTCATCGGCAGGGTGCCGGCGATGGCGAAGGTGTAGAACACGGCGATCATGACGCCGGCGGCGGCGACGATCGGACGGCCGACGTGGCCGAGCGATCCACGGACCGCCTCTGCCGCATCGCCCGAACGTTCGAAGTGCTCACGGGTCGAGGCGAGCAGGAACACCGTGTAGTCCATCGAGATGGCGAACACCAGGGCGAAGAAGAACAACGGCGCCCAGGAGGTGAGGTAGCCCTGACTGTCGAAGCTCAGCAGGCCGGACCCGATCCCGTGCTGGAACACCAGGGCACCGACACCGAACGCTGCGGCGACCGACAGCAGGTTGAAGATCACGCCGACGAAGGCGACGATCACTGCTTGCAGGGCGATCATCAGCAAGATGAAACCGAGCACGAGGACGACGCCCATCACGAGCGGCGCCTTCTGCGACAGGGTTCGGTCGAGGTCGTAGTTCTCGGCGACGGGGCCGCCGACGAGGACTCCGTCGGGGAGCTCGCTCCGCAGGGTCGGGATCAGGGCCAGCGCCTCGTCCGACGACGGGTCGTAGGCGCCGACGGCCTGGATGATGTGTGCACCCTCCATCCCCGGCTGGGGCGGGAAGGCCATCACGACGCCCTCGGTGGCCATCACCTGGTCGGCGACGACCTGGGGGTCCTGGTCGGCGGGGACGATCACCTGGATCGGGCCGGGGCCACCGGGGCCGAAGCCGTCGGCGATCATGTCGTACCCCATGCGGGCCTGCTCGTCCTGCGGAAGCACGGTGATGCCGGGCATCCCGGTCTTGAGGCCGAGCAACGGGAGGGCGAGGGCGAGCAGGATGGTGACCGCCGCCGCCGCGACGAGCACCTTGTGCGCCTGGATCCGGTCGGCGAGACGAGCGAAGAACTCGCTGTGGTGGTCGCCCTTGCTGTGCCACGGCAGCGCGAACTTGTCGATGCCAGGTCCGAGCAACGCAGGCAGCAGGGTGAGTGCGGCCAGGAGGACGAAACCGACCGACAGCATCATGCCGGCGGCCATCGAGCGGAACGCCGGGATCGGCACGAGCAGGACGGCCGACAGGCTGATCAGCACGGTGATGCCGGAGAAGAGGACCGCCTTGCCGGCGGTGTCCATGGCGATCCCGGCCGCATGCTGCGGGTCCTCGGGGTGAGCGTGGAGCGCCGCTCGGTAGCGGGTGACGATGAAGAGCGCGTAGTCGATGCCCAGTGCGAGGGCGAACATCATCGCGAAGTTGAGCGTCCAGATCGACAGGTCGGTGATCTGGGTGATCCCGTAGAGCACGCCCATCGAGGCGAGCAGGCCGGCAGCGGTGAGCACCAGCGGAAGGCCCGCGGCGGCGAGTGTGCCGAACGCGATCACGAGGATCACGGCGGTCACGGGCCACGTGAGGATCTCGGCCTTCAACATGCCCTCGCGGTTGACCTCGTTGAAGTCGTCCCAGAACGCCGGCGAGCCGGTGAGCGCGACGGTGATCTCGTCACCTGCCGCCTCGGCGGACAGGTCGGAGATCTCGTCACCCAGTTCACCGGCGGAGCGAACGGCTTCGGTCGGGTCGACCTCGGCGCCGGCCTGGATCATGACGGTCATCCCGTCCATGCCCGGCTGCGCGGGCATCGGCTGGCCGAACCCGGGCTCGGCGACGATCAGCGCGTTGACGTCGGTGATCACCTGCTGGAAGGCGGGATCGTCGATCGGCGTCGACTGGCTCTGGATCACGACGACTGCGGACTGCGACGACAGACCGCCGAACTGCTCGTCGATCACGTCACGAGCGGCGAGCGACTCGCTGCCGTTGACCTCCCACATCGCGCCCGAGAGCGCATGCTCGAGCTTGGGCGCGAAGACGCCGAGCCCGATCGCCAGGACCGCCCAGGCGATGATCACGAACTTGCGATGGGAATGCGCCCATCGCCCCATCCGCGCGAGCGGAGGGTGCTCGACGTCGGTCTCGAGATCGTCGTGGTGGGGTCGATTGATCAGCGTTTCATCTTCATGAAGCGATGATCCCTCGACGGGAGCGTCGGTGTCGATGGTCATGGGTTCCTCAGGGTGAGTCGGTGGGCTGGTGGGGGTGTGGCTGGTACGGGTGTGGGTGGTACGGGTGTGGGAATGGGGATCAGCTGGAAGCGGCGAACGTTCGGGCGTCGGCGGCCGCCTGGTCGCGCAGGCGATCGCAGACGATCGCGCACACGGGCATCAGGCTCGGGTCGGTGACGGAGTAGTAGGCCGACGTGCCCTCGGCCCGCCTGGTGACGATCCGAGCATCGTGCAGGATGCGCAGATGCTTCGACACATTGGCCTGGCTCGTGCCGAGTTGGTCGACGAGTTCGCCGACGTTCATCTCGCCTTCGTCGAGGAGTGTGCGGATGATGCTCAGCCGGGTCGAGTCGCCGAGCACACGGAATCGTTCGGCGACGTGTTCGAGGAGTTCTGGCGGCAGCGCCTTGGGCATGACGAGCACTCTATAACTATCGAGTGATGAATGCAACCTCGGCACCCACCGCACCGGACACCGATTGCATTCGGGGTCAGACCCCAGGTGCAACACTGCTGCGATGATCGAGGAGCTGGCCGACCATCCGTCGGCGCGGGAACCCGAACCGTTCGCCGGGCCGGATCATCCGATGCGCAAGCTCACTCGGTCGGTTGCGCTCGGGGAGCCGTGGACGCCCGACGACGCCGACCGGGTCGCGACGCTGTTCGACTCGATGGCCGAGGAGTGGTCGACCCGTCAGGTCGACGACACGAGGGCGGCACCGGTGCGGGACGTGCTCGAACGCGGCGCCGTACCGATCGACGGCAGCTGGCTCGAGTTGGGATCCGGGACCGGTGCGGGGACCCTGCTGGTCGCCGGCGTCGTCCGTTCGCTCGTGGCGACCGACCTCTCGGCCCGGATGCTCCATCACGCGCCAGGCGACCTCGCTCCTCGCGTCAATGCGGACGCGTCGATGCTGCCGTTCCCGGATCGATCGTTCGACGCGGTGCTGATGATCAACATGCTCCTGTTCCCCCACGAGGTCGACCGGGTCCTGCGACCAGGGGGCAGCGTGGTCTGGGTCAACACCCTCGGCGACCAGACACCGATCCATCTCCCGGCCACCGACGTCGTCGCCGCCCTGCCCGGGGCCTGGCGAGGACGCACCGCACGCGCCGGCACCGGGTTCTGGCTCGTGGCCCAGCGGAGCTGAGCACCAACTCGCCGGAAAACGAGAACGACCCCCGGGCGAGCCGGGGGTCGTTCTGCAGATTGTCGAGAATCAGTCGGACGATTCGGGAACTTCGTCGCGCGGTTCGGGGGCTTCCCCGAGGCCGAGCTGGGCGAAGATCTCCGCCTTGCGGTACTCGAAGTCGTCCTCCTCGACGTCGCCGGCAGCGAACTTCTCGTTCAACTGACGGAACTCCTCGAGCAGCGCATCCTCGTCGGGGCCCTCAGTGGGCTCCTCGTCGGAGTCGGAACTCTTGCCGTGTCGTACGGCAAGCTTCTCGGCCTTGCGCTCCTTCTTCCGGAGCTCTCGTTGTCGCTTCTGGTAGGACTGGGGACTTCGAGCCAATCGGAACGCCTCCTCAGACGACTTTGACGTCGACCGCTTCCGGGCCCTTGCGGCCCGCAGCGATCTCGAACTCGACGGTGTCACCGTCGTTCAGCGAACGACGGCCCGAGCCGACGATGTTCGAGTAGTGCACGAAGACGTCGTCGCCGTCGTCGCGAGAGATGAAACCGAAGCCCTTCTCGTCGTTGAAGAACTTCACTGTACCTGTGGCCATTTCGGCTCCTTGTTGAAATCGGAGCCACCGTTGACTCACGTTTACGAGGGTCAGACTAGTGACCATTGTGCGATTGTCCACCGCGGTCGGCAGTCACAACGACCGTCCGGCGAGGAGCCGTCGGCGCGGGTCGACCGCGAGGAACGGCTCGTGACCCGTCACCGCGAGGCGGGCGAGGATGATCGACGCCATGGCCACACCCACGATCCCCGCCAGCGTGAGAGCGACGTCGCCGACGACGACTCCGTACACCAACCACAGCGCCGCCTCGACCCAGGCGATCAACCATGTCGCCGCGGAGACGCCGACCAGGTCGCTGGTCCGACACGCCGCGACGACCGCCGGCAACAACTGGATGCCGTAGGAGAGACCGACGGCGATCGCCGCCAGTGTCCAGCCACCGGCGATCAGGAACGGCAGCGGCACCATCCCGAGCCCGAACGCGCCCAGCGCCATGGGCGCGATCGCCGACCGACCGACGGTGGCGAGGTACACGACGGCCATCGTGCCGTAGAGCACCAGCGAGATCACCGACACGGGAACGACCGCCCACACACCGACCACCAGGCCGTAGGTCAGCCACCACCCGTTGATCGCCAGGCTGACGCCGATCCACACCGCTGAGACCCCCTCGACCCGGCGCGTACGCGCCAGGCGGCGCGCCTGCGGGAACGCCATCCACGAGCCGAGCACGGTGGCGACGACGACCAGGAGGTTGATGATGATGTCCACGATGTTCCGCGTTTCTCGATGTAAGTAGCTAAGACGAGTTAGTACCTTACATCAACGCGCAGGGTTACCCTGGTGTCGTGTACGTCACATCCGGACACGACACCGAGATCCGTCTGACCCTCGAGGCGATGGTCGATCTCGTGAACGCGCTCGCCGACGCCCGCGACACCAGCGGCACCGCCGACGTGCGGGAGCTGCTGAGCGACCACGGGTTCACGCGTGCGGGTTCGGCATCGGCAGCCTCGATCGGCCGCGTCGACGCCCGGGTCGGCGCGATGGTCGACACGCTCCGCTCGCTGCCGACGGCCGCACCGGAACCCACGGTGGCGTGGATCAACGGGCAGTTGGCCGACCTCCACATCACGCCGTCGGTGACCGATCACGACGGTGCGGGTCTCCACATCCACTGGACGCCGGCCTCGGCGCGCTTCGACGAGCAGGTCGTCGCCGACATCCTGATGGCGCTGGCGCAGGAGATCTGTGACCACGGAACCGACCGCTTCGGCACCTGCGCCGCGGCCGACTGCGACCACCTGTTCTACGACGCCACCCGAAACGGTTCGCGACGGTTCTGTTCCGATCCCCGATGCGCGAGCCGCACGCACACGGCCGACCACCGCGCCCGCCAGCGCTCGGGCTGATCGATGCGGGTGCTCGCCGCGTGCTCGCTCGGCGGAGCCGGGCACTGGATCCCGCTCTCGATGGTCGTGGCCGGCGCCCGCGAGCGCGGCGACGAGGTGCTCGTGGTCGGACCTCCAGCGCTCGGAGCGATGATCCGGCGTGAGGGGTTCGAGTTCGCCGAGGGCGCCGAACCACCCGAGCGCGCCATCGCACCACTGCGAGATCGGCTGGCGATCGCCTCGCCGAGCGATGCCTCCGTGATCGGCAACCGCGAACTGTTCGGCCGGCTCGCAGCCACGGCCATGTACGACCCCTTGGTCGAGCACGGGCGCCTGTTCGGCCCCGATCTGGTCGTGCGCGACCCGTGTGAGTACGCGTCGGCAGCGTTCGCGGCGAGCGCGGGCATCCCGATGGCTCAGGTGGCGATCTCGCTCGCGAGGGTCGAGTGGGGTTCGCTCGCCGTTGCCGCCCCCGCCCTGGAGGAGCGGCGCACCGGCTTGACCGACGCCATTCGCTCGTCGCCCTACGTGACCCGATTCCCCGCGGCACTCGATCCGTCACCGTTCCCGACGACCATTCGATGCGGCGGCGCACACGACCCATCGGCCGGGCCCCTGCCCGACTGGTGGCACGGAGCGTCGGGGCCACTCGTCTACGCCACCCTCGGCACCGTCCTTCCGCACATGACCGACGCACCCGACCACTACCGGTTGCTGATCGAAGCACTCGACGGCATCGAAGCTCGCGTCCTGCTCACGGTCGGCCACCACCTCGAACCGGCGTCGCTCGGGAGCGTGCCCGACCATGTCCGCGTCGAACGCTGGGTCGACCAGCGCGACGTCTTCGCGGAAGCGGCGCTGACCGTGTGCCATGGCGGCTCGGGAACGCTGTTCGGATCGATCGCCGCGGGCGTCCCGGTCGTCGTGGTGCCGTCGTTCGCCGATCAGTTCGCGAACGCCGACCTCGTCGAGCGCCATCGACTCGGCCGCGTCGTTCGAGCGGACGCACGAGGCGACGACCGACGGCCGCTCGGCCCGGCCGACCGGAGCCGACTCACCGCTGCCATCGTGGCGGCACTGGACGACACCGGTGCCGCGCAGCGCTGTCGAGCCATCGCGCAGCAGTTCGCGACCTCGCCGTCGGTGCGAGAGGCACTCGACCTCGCGTTCGGTCACCGCCGACCATGACCCTCGAGACTCGTCGGGGGTGGGTCGAGGGTGGGTGAGTGGGTGGGTAGATGGATGGAGGGTCAGTCGACGAGGCGGCCGTGTTCGAGTCGCAGGACCTGATCGGCGCGATCGAACGCCACCGCACGGTGTGACACGGCGATCACCGTCATGCCGGCGTCGGCGAGGTTCGTCCAGAGTTGCACCTCGGTCTCCACGTCGAGCGCGCTCGAGAGGTCGTCGAGCACGACCAACTCCGGGGCGTGCACGAGCGCCCGCGCGGTGGCGAGCCGCTGGCGTTGACCGCCCGAGAGCCGGAGCCCGCGCGGTCCGATCAGCGTGTCGACGCCGGCGGGCATCGCCTCGATGTCCTCGGTGATCGCTGCGAGTCGCAGTGCGGTGGCGAGCTGATCGGGGTCGACCGGGCCGAGACCAACGTTGTCGGCGACGCTGTCCGAGATCAGCTGCGGTACCTGCGACAGGAACGCCGCGTTCGGGGGCACCAGGAACGCACTCCGGTCGCCGATCTCCTGTCCGTTCCAGCGAACCGAACCGGTGACCTCGGCCTGCCACGCCAGCCCGAGCAGGGCGCGCAGCAGCGTGCTCTTACCGGCGCCGACCGGCCCGGTGATCACCACGAACTCGCCGCGGCGCACCGTCATGTCGATGTCGGTCAGCACCGTCCGATCGCCGTAGCCGACGCTCAGACCCCGGACCGCGAACTCCTCCAGTGGCACACGGTCCGGACGAACGACGTCGGGCCGAGTCCGCTCGTCGGCGGGGTCGATCGGCAGCTGTCGGGCCCGCACGGTGTTGGCGGCCTCCTGGTCGGCGACCAGTTTGCGCATCCGGTCGAAGGCGACACCGGCCTGCTTCCGGCGGGCCAGCACGCGTCCCACCATCCGCGGGAGGAAGCTCAACCAGCCGAGATAGGCGGTGAACAGTGCCAGCGTGCCGAGGTCGAAGGCGCCCGACGCGATCGCGCCGGCGCTGACGAGCAGCACCAGTCCCAATCCGACGTCGGCGGCACCCTGGCTGAACGCCATGACCCCCTCGTCGAGCACGCGATCGCGAACGGCCGTGTGACGACGGCGTTCGACGAGCACGGCGAGGCGGCGCAGCATCGGTTCCGATGCGTCGTTCACCTTCACGGTCGTGGCCGCTGCCATCACGTCGCCCAACAGACCGGTCACGCGCTCGGTCGCCGCTCGGTCGGCAGCGCGGTACTCCTTGATCCGCGTGTCGAGCACCCGAGTCGCGATGCCGACCCCGAGCAGCGGGATGATCAGCACCGCAGCTGCGCGGGCATCAGCGGAGCCCAGCACGAATCCGGCGATCACGGTGAACACGACCCCGCCGGAGATGTCGACCATGCCGTCGACGAGATTGGCGACGTCCTCGGTGTCGTCACGGAAGTGCGTCACCGCCGAGCCGGCCGAACCGACCGGTTGACCCGCGTGGAGACCGCCGCTCGCCATCTGCGCGCTGAGCATGTTGGCGCGCAGCAACGTCTGCATGTGGATCCAGGCCTTCGTCCAGACGAGGGCGCCGTGGTGGATCGCCACCATCCGGACGAGTTCGCTCACGGCGATCGCTGCGGCCCACCCGATCGTCGCCCTGGTGTCGCCGTCCTCGAGCGCGGTGTACCCCTGGCCGAGGAAGTACCCGCTGATGGCGGGCATCATGAAGAAGACCACGAACAGCGCCCAGCCGACCCAGAACTCGCGTGGTCGGTGCTGCGAGACCCGCCACGCCAGCGCCCAGACGTTCGGGACGGCGGACACGTCGAAGGCATCGTCGGCACCCGTGGCGGTGGCGGTGGTGGTGGTGGTGGCGGCGGTGGCCGTGGTGGCGGTGACGGCGCCCACGGTCGGATCGTCGTCGCGGTCGGGGACGAGGTCGAGTCCGATGGTCACGGTGTCACCTCCGCTCCGAGGTCGGCGGTCGGACGCTGTTCCTCGTCGAGCGACACCGCGAGCAGCCGGGCGAAGCGGCTCTCGTCATCACCGACGAGGTCGGCCCGGTCGCCGTGTTCGACGATGCGGCCCTGGTCGAACACGATGATCTCGTCGACCGACTTCAGCGTCGAGAGGCGGTGGGCGATCACGAGGGTGGTTCGACCGCGCATCAGGTCGACCACGGCCGCTTCGAGCCGACGTTCGGTCTCGGGATCGACGCGCGCCGTGGCTTCGTCGAGCACCACGAGATCGGGGTCGCGCAGCCACACCCGGGCGAGCGCGAGCAGCTGAGCCTCGCCGGCCGAGAGCCCCGCGCCACCGGCTCCGAGTTCGCGGTCGACGCCCGCCGCGGCCAGGGCACCGAGTCCGACACGCTCGAGCGCATCGACGACGTCGGCCTCGGACCGGGTGTCGTCGAAGAGGGTGACGTTGTCGCGCAGCGTGCCCGCGAACAACTCGACCTCCTGGGGCACGAGCGCGACGCGGCGGCGCAGCTCGCTGAACGGGATGTCGGCGATCGGCACGCCGTTGAGGGCAACGCCGCCGCTGGTCGGCTCGACCAGCCGGAGCACGAGCCGCGAGAACGTGGTCTTGCCGCTCCCGGTGCGGCCGACGATGCCGACCGATCGGCCTGCAGCGATGTGGACGTCGACATCGTGCAGGACGGGACGGTCGTCGCCGTAGTCGAACTGCACGCCGGTGGCGGCGACGGCGAGTGGACCCGGCGGCGGGCTGACCGTCCCGTCGTCGAGCACGTTGGGTCGGACCGCGAGGAGATCGGCGACGCGCACCATCGCCCCGTTGGCCTTCTGGACGGTCTCGAGTTCGTGGACGACCTCCTCGAGTGGTCGAGCCACCAGCAGGACGAACTGGAAGAGCAGGAACGCGGTTCCGAGGCTGATGACGCCGCGGTCGTAGAGCACCGCCCCGACGACGAGCGCGAAGACCCAGCCCGCAGCCACAGCGCCCTGCACGAACCACCACATCACGAGGAAGGCCCGCTCGCGCCGGACCGCGCTGACGAGCGCTTCCTCGCTGTCCTCGACGAAGCGCCAGGCGACGTGATCGGCCGCTCCGCTCGCCCGCAGATCCTCGGCCGCGGTGAGCCGCTCCTCGATACCGCCGTACAAGCGGCCGAGAGCACCCATCTCGTCGGAGGACTCCGAGATCGCCCGGTGGCGGGTGCTGATGATGACAGCGAGGGCCAGCCCGACATACACGGCCATGCCCAACCCGAGACGCCAGTCGATCACCGAGAGCACGATCACCATGCCCGCGACGAGCAGCGCGGCACCGGCCGCCTTGGTGACCACCTGGCCGAGGAACTCCGACACCGAGGTGATGTCGCCGTCGACGCGCTGGATGAGTTCGCCCGGCGTGTGGGTCCGATGGAACTCATGATCGAGACCGAGCACGTGGCGGGTCATCGTCAGCCGCAGGTCGTTGGTGGTGCGCCACGCCGCAACGGTGGCGAGCCAGGCGACGATCACCGACAGCAACTGGGCCGTCACGGCGATCACCAGGAACAGCAGCGCCAGCCGGGTGACCGCGCTCGCCGTCGTACCGTCGACGGTGATGTCGACGATCCGCCGCACCACCAGCGGCCCGGCGATCGCCAGCGCCGAACCGGTGGCCACGAGCGCGCCGAGGCCGACCCAACGACCGGCGTCGGGCCGCAGCAGCGCGCCGAGGGCACGCCAACGTGATCCGCCGGTGGCGGGCTGCGTGGCCATGGCCACATTCTCGCCGGACCGCCCACATCGAGCACCACGGGTTTCCGTCCGGACGAATCAGGGGACGGAGCAACCGGAATATTTGCGACCGCAACATGTTGTGATGCATCGATGGGTGTTCAACGACTCAACCACGCAGTGCTGTACGTCCGTGACGTCGAGCGCACGACGGAGTTCTACGGCGACGTGCTCGGCTTCCGGGTCGTCACCTCGTTTCCCGGCGCGGCGTTCCTCCAGGCTCCCGATTCGACGAACGACCACGACCTCGGCGTGTTCCAGATCGGCCCCGCCGCGTCGGCATCGGAAGCCGGCCGTGCCACGGTCGGGCTGTACCACCTCGCCTGGGAGGTCGACACACTCGGCGAACTCCAGCGGCTCGCCGAGCTGTTGCGCGAACGCGGGGCACTCGTCGGGGCGAGCGATCACGGCACCACGAAGAGCCTCTACGCGAAGGACCCCGACGGTCTCGAGTTCGAGGTCGTGTGGATCATTCCCGCTGCACTGCTCACCCGCGACGACCTCGCTGCTCGAGCAGTGGTTCGTCCACTCGACCTCCCTGCCGAGATCCGACGGTTCGGCATCGACGAGCCGGGCGGCATCGGGATCTCCCACACCATCCCTCCCACGATCTCCCCACACCATCTCTCCACCGACGAAAGCGACGTGACGACATGAAGATCGAGTTCTGGGTCGATCCGGGTTGCCCCTTCTGCTGGGCGACCGCCCGTTGGGTGGTCGACGAGGTGCAACCCCACCGCGACATCGACGTCACCTGGCGACCGATCAGCTTGCTCCTCAAGAACGAGCCGGAACCAGGGACGGGTTGGCACGAGGCTGCGGCGTTCACCCACGGCCTCTTGCGCGTGATGGAGTCGGTGCGGACCACCGACGGCAACGACGGCGTGTTCGAGCTCTACTGGGAGTTCGGCAGCCGCATCCACCACGACAAGGAGTCGCCGTTCGATCCCGCCGATGCGCTCGCCACGGTCGGCCTCGACACCTCGCACGCCGCCGCCTTCGACGACGAGTCGTGGGACGACGTCATCCGGGCGAGCATGGACGAGGCCCTCGAACTCGTCGGCGACGACGTCGGGACACCGATCATCGCGTTCGACAACTCGGCCGGGGTGAAGACCGGCTACTTCGGCCCGGTCATCTCGCGCATCCCGTCCACGGAGAAGAGCATCGCGATGTGGGATGCCCTCGTCACCATGATGGACATCGATTCGTTCTTCGAACTCAAGCGCACGCGAACCGAGGGCCCGATGGCGGGCGATCGCCCCCGTCCGCGCTGACCTCCGTCGGCCACCCGCCGGCCCCGCCTCGTTTGCGCCACAGTTCCGGTGGGGCGGCTCACCCGAAACATCACGCAAACACCGCAGCCCAGCCCTACCCCGTTTGCGTCGCAGTTCCGGTGGGACGGACCCACCCGAAACGTCACGCAAACGGGGTGGGCCGTCAAGAGCCGCAGGCGGCGAAGAGGCGTGACTTGAAGGCGGCCTCGTCGACCGCCCAGACGACCCGGATGTTCGGATCGGGACGACCGAAACGGCGGTCGGGGATGGTGCAACCGCGAGTCGGGCCGTCCAGACCGACGACCAACCACTCGTCGGTCGCCTCGGTGACGATCGACGGATCGAGTGCCACCGCCATCGCCACCGGGTCGGGGAGATCGAACCCCGCCAGACCGGTCTCGATCGCGTAGTGATCGACATCGCCATTGATGTCGATCGCGAACCGGCCCAACGGGCCGACGGCGGCCAACCGTTCCTGCTCGTCGTGGTCGAGCACGGCGTAGGTCCGCGAAATGTTCCAGCCGATCATCGTCTTCGCGCCGGGCGCGGCGAACACGGCCGTCGCGGCCTCGGGGTCGGCCCACGCGTTGTACTCGCCGAGCGCATCGACGTTGCCGACGCCGTCGGGCGAGCCCGCCATCAGATAGGTGTGGCCGAACCTCGTCAGGAACTCGGGGTCGGCCTCCAACGCCGCTGCGATGTTGGTCAACGGGCCGAGGGTCACCAGATCGTGCTGCCCGGGTTCGTCCGCCGCGATCTCCAGCAGCGCGGCCACGGCGTCGTCGGAGACGGCGGCACGCGACGGCTCGGGCAGTGATGCTCCACCCATCCCGTCGACGCCGTGCACGAACTGCGCCGTGTCCAGTGGCCTCGACAACGGTTCGCCTCGCCCGGCGTGGAGCGGAATGTCGGCACCACCGCACAGGTCGAGCGTGACGATCGCATTGCGCACGGCGAGGTCGAGCGGCACGTTGCCCGCCACGACCGTGACTGCCCGCACGTCGACCGAGGGCTCTCGCACGGCCAACACGAGCGCGATCGCGTCGTCGGACGCCGTGTCGGTGTCGACCACGATGCTGCGGCGGTTCATCGGCGCAGTCTGCTTCAACGGGCGCGGTCGGGGACGAGTCGGTGCAGCCAGATCGGCTCGGCGACGCCCTTCACCCTCGCGGGCCCCACCGGCTCGAACCGTCCGTACGCCGACCCGACCGAGCCGACGACGGCCTCCGAGACCACGAGTTCGCCCGGACCGGCGAGGTCGGACACACGCGACGCGATGTTCACCGTCTGGCCGACGAAGTCGTCGCCGCGGGCGGTCACCTCGCCGCAGTGCATGCCCATCCGGATCCCCAACGGGAAGCCACGCAGCTCGCGTGCAGCATCGACCCCGCCGAGGAAGGAGACAGCAGCACGGAGCGCGTCGTCCGGGCGCTGGAACCAGAACATGAGCCCGTCGCCGATCTCCTTGACCAGCCGTCCACGGGCATCGACGAGCGCATCACGGGCGATCGTCGACTGCTCGTCGAGCACGGCGACCGCGGCCGGGTCGCCGCACGCGTCGGTGTACTCGGTGAACCCGACGAGATCGGTGAACAAGATGGTGTCCGCCGACACCGGAGCGAGGCGGTCGGTCATCGATTCGAGACGACGACCCGGCTGCTCCCGGACCGGGCGATGACGTTGCAGTCGTGCTGCTCTCCCGCCTCGGCAGCGGCGGCCGACGACACGACGAGCGGCCGCACGCCGGCCGGGAACGAGATCTCGATGCGACCGGACACGGTCTCCGCGTCGACGTCGTGGGCGCCGGCCATCGACACGGTGATCCGCCCGCTCGTGCAGTTCGCCCGCACGGGTCCGTGCGCATCGGCCAGCACGATCCGACCGCTTCTGCTCGCGGCATCTGCCGCGCCGCAGCGACCGACCTGCACCTTTCCGCTCGTCGACATCACGCGGCACTCGCCGTCGGAGTGGGTGACCTCCACCCGCCCGCTGGTCGAGCGGGCATCGACCGAGACGGCGTGATCGACGGAGATCCGGCCCGACGTCGTGAGCGCCGAGACGGCGCCGACCCTGCCGTCGACGGTCACCTTCCCCGAGATCGTGCCGATCACGAGGTCGGTTCCCTCCGGCACACGCACGTCGACCTTCGAGCTCCCACCGTCGATGGTCACCGAGTCCTCGGCCGACGTGGTCGGCGTGCTGCTCGACCACACCTCGGTCCGGCCGGGCTCGGCCGTGACGCGCACCGAGCCGCTGGTGGTGCTGATCCGGACGACAGCGACGTTCGCAGGAGCGGGCCTGGCCATGACTCGACCGTACTCCGACGCGCTCCCCCAGTCTGCTGGTCAGCGGTCACCCGACCAGCCCACCCGCCCCCGCCGCACCCCAACCCCCAACCCGAAAATGACGGGATCCGGACGCTCGGCGTCCGGATCCCGCGAAATTTCGGATGAAGGGGGCGAGGGTCGGGTCAGTCGAGGCGTTCGATGATGGTGGCGTTGGCCATGCCGCCACCCTCACACATCACCTGCAGGCCGTAGCGGCCGCCGGTGCGCTCGAGCTCGTTGAGCAGCGTCGCCATCAGCTTGGTGCCCGACGCGCCCAGCGGGTGACCGAGGGCGATCGCTCCGCCGTTGACGTTGACCTTGCTCATGTCGGCGCCGGTCTCCTTCTGCCACGCGAGCACGACCGAGGCGAAAGCCTCGTTGACCTCGAAGACGTCGATGTCGTCGATGGTGAGACCGGTCTTCTCGAGGATCTTCTTCGTGGCCGGGATCGGGCCCTTGAGCATCGTGACCGGGTCGGTGCCGGTGACCGCGAACGCGTGGAACCGGGCGCGGGGCTTCATGCCGAGCTCCTCGGCCTTCTCCTTGCTCATGATCAGCACCGCCGAGGCGCCGTCGGAGATCTGCGAGGAGTTGCCGGCGGTGATCAGACCGTCCTCCTTGAAGGCGGGCTTCAACTTGGCGAGCGTCTCCGCGGTGGTCCCTTCGCGGATGCCTTCGTCGCTCTTCACGACCTCGGTCTGGCCGTCGATCTCGACTTCGATCGGGATGATCTCGTTCTCGAAGCGACCCTCGTCGCGTGCGACGGCGGCGCGCTGCTGGCTGAGGGCACCGAACTCGTCGAGGTCCTCGCGGGTGAGGCCGTACTCGACGGCGATCATGTCGGCGCCGATGCCCTGCGGCGGCAGGCCGGTCTCGCTGTAGCGGTCGAGCTGCTCCTGCGGGAACGGGAAGCCCATGCCCTGCACGATCGACGCGCCCATCGGGGTACGGGTCATCACCTCGACGCCGGCGGCGACGACCACGTCGTACGCGCCCGCCATCACGCCCTGCGCGGCGAAGTGCATCGACTGCTGGCTCGAGCCGCACTGACGATCGATCGTGGTCGACGGGACCTCTTCGGGCCAGCCGGCCGCGAGGACCGCGTTGCGGCCGATGTTGAGCGACTGCTCACCGACCTGCATCACGCAGCCCATGATCACGTCGTCGACCATGGCGGGATCGAGGCCGTTGCGCTCCTCGAGCGCCTTGAGGACCTTTGCTGCGAGGGCGGCGGGGTGCTGGTCCTTCAACTTTCCGTTGCGCTTGCCGCCCGGGGTGCGGATGGCGTCGACGATCACTGCTTCGGTCATTGCTGTTCTCCTGTTGGTGTGGTTGAGAGGGGGTCGGGGGGACACGGCGGGGTGCTGGCGATGGCCGTGGCGAGGTTCTGTTGGAGGCGGGTCATCACCCAGGCGAGCGCCTGGCGTTCCTCGCGGCCGATGCCCCGGCGGAGTTCGGCCCGCAGCACCGCGTCGACCTCGTTGACGCGATCGGCCAGCGCCCGGCCGTCGTCGGTGATGGCAACGAGCCACACGCGCCGGTCGTCGGCCTTCGGCTGGCGCTCGACGAGGCCACGCGCCTCCAGGCGATCGATCACCGATCCGATCTGCGCGCGGCCGATCCCGAGATGGTCGGCGAGGTCGGTCTGCGTGGTCGCCCCGAACTCGGCGACGTACCCGAGCAACGACGCCTGCGTGAGGTTGAGATCGAGCGCGGCCAACCGGGTGTCGAAGGCCACCCGCAGCAGGCGCGCCGTCGACATCAGGGTCGACTCGACGCGGAGCCATGGTGGCGAATCGAGTTCGTGGGTGGTGAGGTTGGCTGTGTTCATGGCGCTCGGTGTGGACACATACTGTACGGTGCCATACAGTATTGCAACTGCAGATCGCCGAACGGCCGCCAGATCGGCCGTCGAGACGGAGGACACCACATGACCGACACCGCCACCGACACCGGGCTCACCGAGGCCGAAGCCGCTGAATTCCGCCAGAAGTGCGTCGACTTCATGGAGCAGTTCGCTCCCGGCCAGAACCCGACGCTCGACGACCAGAAGGCATTTCTCGCTGCGGCCGCCGAGGCCGGGCTCGCCGGGCTGCCGGTGCCGAAGGAGTACGGCGGCGGCGGCCTGACCCTCGCCCACGAGAAGATCTGGCGAGAGGTGAAGGGCAACTACCCGATGCCCGACAGCGAGTTCATCATCTCCCACGGCATGTGCATGCCGATGCTCGCCGAGTACGGCACCCACGAGCAGAAGGAACGCTTCCTCGCCGACAACATCTCCGGCAAGACGATGTGGTGCCAGATGTTCTCCGAGCCCGGCGCCGGCTCCGACGTCGCCAGCCTGCAGACCAAGGCCGAACTCGACGGCGACGAGTGGGTGATCAACGGCCAGAAGGTGTGGACCACGCTCGCCCACAAGTCCGACTACGGCCTCGTGGTCGCCCGCACCGACCCGGACCAGGTGAAGCACGCCGGCATCTCGATGTTCATCCTCGACATGCGCGGCGAAGGCGTCGAGATCCGCCCGATCCACCAGATCGACGGTGGCTCGCACTTCAACGAGGTGTTCTTCTCCGACGTGCGCATTCCGAAGGACTGGCTGGTCGGCGACCTCAACAACGGCTGGAACCTGGCCACCGCGATGCTGATGTACGAGCGCGTCGCCATCGGCGGCGCCGGCGCCGGCAAGATCAACCAGCCCCAGTTCAAGATGCTGCGCAAGGCGGCGGAGTCGAGCGGCAAGCTCGACGATCCGGTCGTGCGTGACCAACTGATGCAGATCTGGTCGATGGAGACCTGCAAGTCGCTCGTGGCGATGAAGACCCGCGACGAGCTCAAGGCCGGCAAGACACCCGGCCCCGGCGGCTCGCTCGGCAAGCTCTTCGGTTCGATGATCGCCTGGCGGGTGCGCGAGATGGCGCTCGAGTTCGCCGGGCCGGGATCGGTGGCCTGGGACCCGGACGACGAGGCGGGCGCCGAACTGCAGCGCATCGTGCTCAACAGCTTCCAGTCGGGCATCGCCGGCGGCACCGACGAGATCCAGCGCAACATCATCGGCGACCGCGTGCTCGGCTTGCCGCGTGAACCCGCCGTCGACCGCGGCGTCCCCTTCCGCGAACTCAAGGTCGGCACCCAGTCCGCCTGAGCCGCGATTGCATCAGGGGTCTGACCCCTGGCGCAATCGCGCGCGTTCAGGGGGACGGGGCGGCCGGTTGCCGGGCTGCCGCTGCACGGGCCGACGCGAGCAGGTCGTCGAGCGTGAGCCCGGGAGCGCCGAGCACCACCGGAGTTCCACCGGCGCGAATGCTGTCGGCGGTCGTCGCGGCGAGGGCTGCGGTCTCGGGATTCGTCGACGAGATCACCGCGACATCCACATCGTGCTCGTCGCAGAAGCGGACCAGTTCGTCCGGCGGCATGTTCGCCCCGAGGTGTTCCACCGTCCAGTTGTCGCCGCGCAGCGCGACCGCCGCCATCGAGGTCGGCAACGAGTGGAAGTCACCGCTGACCGCCGCGACCAGGGCGGTGCCCCGGCGCCGTCCACGCGGATTCGGGGCCAGCTCGCCGAGGATGCGCTCGACGATCGCCGACGCCCGGTGCTCGACCCAGATCGTCAGCAACCCAGCGTGCCAGTCCGCGCCGATGCGGACCAGCGGCGGAACGATGACCTGCTGGATCACGTCGACGATCGACGCCCCCTCGGCAACGAGACCGACGATCAACTGACGGGCAGCCGCCTCGTCGCCCGCGACGAGGAGTGCGTGCGTTCGTTCCGCGGCCGCGCCCATCCGACGTGACGTCGGCGGCGTGGGCGCACGGGGGGCAGCTCGCTCGGCACCGAGCGACGCGATGTCGGAGCGATCGACCAGGTACCGCCCGCCGACGAGGTGCGCGGGCAGCTTGCCGGTGCGCACCCATCGATACGCCGTCTGGTAGTGGACCCCGAGTTCGGCGGCAGCCTGCTGAAGGTCGACCCGGGTTGCGCTCGGCACGGCGTCATCCTACGCGTCAGCACAATTCCCGCTGAATCTTGCTAATTAGTGCTAAACCTCGATAACGTGCTCCTCACCGATTGCAGCCACGCCCCACACACGCCGGGACGCTGGGATTCCGGAAGGAGACCCCCGATGACCACCATCACCAACTCCCCCGCAGGTCCGTCGTGAGCGCCGTCGAGATCGACCCACCGCTCCCACGTGGGTTCGACTGGCAGGAGTTCGCGAACTGCACCGGCCACCTCGAGCTGTTCTTCGGCAAGGTGGCCGAACGACCCCAGGCACGCGAACGCCGCGAAGCGAAGGCCCGCAAGCTGTGCGACACCTGCGTCGTCAAGCAGCCCTGTCGCCAGTTCGCTCGCGACAACCACGAGTACGGCTTCTGGGGCGGCGAGAACGAGGAGGAGCGCCACCTTGCCGGGTACGCCCTCACGGCACCGATCGGCGTGAGGGTGAGACTCGCCCGCGAGGAGCACGCCGCCAGCTGACCTCCGAGCTCCCGTCAGGGAGTGCAGCAGGGGTCTGCCCCCTGCTGCACTCCCTGGCAAGATCGCGTGATGGGGACCGATCATCGTCTGACGACTCGGCAGATGGCCCAGTTCGTCGCCAACGGGTTCATCCGGTTCGATGCGATCGTGCCGGCCGAGATCAACGAGCGTGGCATCGACGAGATGCGGCGACTGGAGGTCGAGCGGTTCGCTCCGGACGGGCTGAAGCCGCCCCACACCGGAACGCCGCTCGACGAGTGCTACCCACCGCCGTCGGCGATCGGGGAGTACCTGCGTCTGCCACAGATCCGCGGAATCATCGAGTCGTTCGTGGGGCCGGACCCCACCTTCGACCACGACTGGACCCACCACATCCAGCCCCGTGCGACCTACGTCCAGCCGTTGCACGTCGACGCGATCACCGACTCGGCCGACCCCACCTTCGACGTCCAGCTCTTCTGGTATCCGCACGACGTGGCGCCGGGGGAAGGCGGCACCCGGTTCGTCCCCGGGAGTCACCTGCGCCGGGTCCGCTCGTCCGGCCTCGACCGCTACCAGCACATCGCCGGCGAGCAGCAGTTCTCCGGGCCGGCGGGCACCGTCGTGGTCTTCCACCACGGGCTGTGGCACGCCGGACAGCCGAACCCGGGCGAGGGCGACCGCTGGATGCACAAGGTCCGGCTGAACCCGACGGTGCCGCAGGTGCGCCTCTGGAACACCGACGACCTGCCCGACCTGCAGAACCCGCCGTCGGACCACATCTTCGCCCGCATCCTGCCCGACAGCGTGGCGCAGGTCTTCCGCACGATGCATCCGTGGATGAGCGTCACCGACTACCGCAATGAGCAGGTGCAACGCGCCAAGCTGTGGCGGTACCTCACCGGTGACGAGACCTACGACGTCGATCACTACCTGACCCGGCTGGAGGGTCGGGCCGAACTGGTCGGCAGCTGATGGATCAGCGGATGGAGCGCCAACAGGTCCTCTACCTGTGGGCCAACGGCTCGTCGCTCGACTCGGGCACGATCGGCTGGGCGTTCCACGACGCGACCGACGGCAGCGGGCCGGCGATTCCGGCGTCGACGCCACCGTATCCGAGCGGCGTCGACGCCCTGCGTGACGGCTGGATGCTGTTGCAGTCGGCACAGCTCGTCGCGCCGCTGCCCGGCGAGGAGCACCTCAACAACTACCTCGAGTACGAGTTCGTCTTCGAACGCCGCGTCACCACACCCTTCTCGTGAAGGGGTCAGGTGGGGGTGGGGCCGGTCGCGCGGAGGCGGTCGACCTCCTCCATCGCGCTGCGCAGGCCACTGAGCCAGTCGTCGGTGTGTTGACCGACGAGCCGCACGCACCAGGCGAGCGCATCGGCACGCGAGCGCGCCACGTTCGCGGCAACCAGCGTGTCGAGGACCATGCGCTCGGGCTGACGCAGCCGCGTCATCACGGGGACGGCCAGGTGGGTGAACAGGTCGCTCCGGTCACCGACGGTGACCCCCCAGGCCACCTTGCGTTCGAAGCGGTGCTCGGCCTCGCGGGCCACGGCAATGCGCTGCTCGCGGGTGTCCTCTCGGAACCCCGAGATGCGGCCGGCCACGGCCTCGGCCCGATCGACGTCGCTCGCGTCGGCGGGGAGCTCGGGCGCGGCAACGGTGAGGACGACCGTGATCTCCTCACGGTCGACGGTGATCTGTGCGGGAGCCGTGGAGGTCCAGGCGTCGGGCAGGCGCCCCAGGAACCACGAGGTGACGGTGGACGTGGACGTGGTGTCGGTGGTCATGCCGCGAATCTACTCGACAATTACACAATTACAACCTTACGTTGTTTGCGTTTGCAAGCTTTCGGCGAGAGACACCACGACATGAACGATTGGAACGCACAGATCATCGCCGAATTCCGCGCCACCGGTGGGAAGGCCGCTCAGTTCGGCGACGCCCCGCTCGTGATCCTGCACACGATCGGCGCCAAGTCCGGCGAACTCCGCGAAATCCCGCTGGTGGCGTTGGTCGAGGGTGACGACCTGTACGTCTTCGCCTCGAAGGGTGGAGCGCCGACCAACCCGGACTGGTACCACAACCTCAAGGCCCACCCGGAGATCACCGTCGAGTACGGCACCGAGACGGTCACCGCCACCGTGACCGAACTCCCCGAGGAGGAGGGTCAGGCCAAACTGCGGGCGCAGGCCGAACTGATGCCGCAGTTCGGTGAGTACGTCACCTCGGCGGCGCCCCGGGTGATCCCCGCGTTCCACATCGCCCGCGCCGCCTGACGGCCGAGCGCTCAGAGCGCGCGCTCGACGCGTCGGCGGGCCTTGGCCCGCTTCGCCCCGGTGAGTCGGCGCCTGCGCAGCCGAGCCGACAGTGGCGCACCCGACACGACGTGCTCGACGACCTCCAGCGCCAGGCCCCGGCTCCCGATCCGTTCGAGCACCGTCGACTTCGGCGATCGAGGTTCGATCACGACGACCACGCCGTCGCACACGTCGAGGCACGGCAGCTGCAGCACCGCGCAGTTCCTGCGCAGTTCACGCTCCACCGTCCGGAACCCGTCGGCTCCACGACAGTCCTTGCCCGTGCACAGCCCGACCTCGGGGCCTCCGCTGTTCGACACCATGTCCGAGATCAGTCGATCGAATAGTCGCGCAGCAGCTTGTTCATCTCGATCACGTGGAGCTCCTCCTGACCGATCTGACCGCGGGCGTACTCCTCGAGGTAGATCGACGCTCCCTCGGTCAGCTTCAGCAGCTGCCGGTAGAGGTCGAGCGCACGACGCTCATGCCCGATCGACTCGCGCAGGATGGCCTCGATGGTGTGATCGTGCGACTCCTCGATCGGGGCGATCCCCTGCTCGGGGTGACCGCCGAGGCCGGTGAGGATTTCGCCGGCCTGTTGAGCGTGGAGCAGCGACTCCGCGGCCTGCGCCTTCATGAAGTCGACGAGCGGTAGACGGTTCGGGCCGGTGATCACGAGCGAGTAGTGGGTGTAGCGGACCACGCCGGACAGTTCCGCCTTGAGGATCTCGTTGAGAACCGGGTTGACGGCGTCGGTGTCGATGATCGTGTGCACTGCAGGCTCCATCCGTGTCGGGGACCCCCATCTTGCCTCGTACGTGACCCACCGCCACATCGTGCGTGGCCGCGTCGCCCTGGCAGGCGGGTGATCAGGCGAAGTAGTCGGGGCGACTGACGTGGGTCTCGCTCACGAACAGCACACCACTGCGGTCGTCGAGCAGTCGCCGGATGCCCGCGATCAGTGCTTCGGATCGCTCGATCGACACGACGGTGATCAGCATCGACAGGCTGGCACGGTCGTTGAAGAGCAGCTTGCCCTGGTGAGGTCCGCCGTGCCCGAACCCGGACACCCCGGACACCGCGGTGTACCCGGTGGCGCCCGCATCGAGGATGAGGTCCCGAACTGCGGACACGTCGTCGCCATCGACGACGACCTCGATCTTGGCCATGGGGGTGAGGTTGTTCCAGGTGGTCATGAGATCTCCAGTGGGGTGAGTAGTTCGGCGGAGGCGGCGTGGTCGCGGTCGGCGGGCTGCCAGGGTTCCCAGTTGCCCGACGGGGTGTGGAACGACCAACCATCGTGCTCGCTTTCGCGGGCGACGACGTGGATCCACTCGCCCCCGACGAGCTGGCGCAGGCCGGGATTGCGCTGGATGATGTCTGCGATGCGGTCGAGCGGCGCCTGGATGACGGCGAGCAACCGCAACGGATCGTGGGCCCGCTGGTCGCCGAGCATCACCGACTGCATCGGGAGCCCGACCGCGAGGTCGCCGGACTGGCCGACGACGACACCGACGCCCCCGACGGGGTTGTGCAGCATCTTGTCGCCGGCGCCGAACACCTCGGGGTCGACGGTGGAGAAGTAGTACTGGGCCGAAATCCACTGCGCCACGACCAGCGGCGCGGTCATGATCGTCTCGAGCGCCACCCCGTCGGGATCGCGTTCGGCGACGTAGCTGTGCAGGAAGCACCGGCCGCCGAGATCGTGTTCGGCGGTGATCGAGCGGGGACCGATGATGAACGCTCCGTTGCCGGCGAGTCCCCATTCGGGTCGCACCTGCGCCCAGTCGTGACCGCGGTCGCGCACGCGGGTGGCGGTGCCGGGCAACCGGGTCGCCCGATCCCGCGAGTTGCGTTCACCGGCAGCGTCGAGGTCGCGCTGGAGCGCGTCGACCCCTGCGAGTGATCCCGCGGGGATCGTGTCGCGATCGAAGATGGTGACGACGTCGGCCGTCGTGTCGTGCTCGGCGGCCACGAACACGGTGTCGTCGGGGATCTCGATCCCCCGCTCGACCAGGCCGGCTCGGACGTCTGCATCGTTCAAGATGGCGACGGCGATGCGGGCGCTCGCGCCGCCTGGAGCGCCCGCCACATGCCCCGCAGTCGAGCGACGATGCATGCGGGTTGTTGACGGTGTCGCTCCCATGGCCGCACAGCACCACGATCGGAGCGAACTCCGCCATCCCGATCGTGGTGACGATCGCCTCGGCGAACAGCGTGCGCTCCTCCAACGTCAGGCCGGAATGGAGCGGCTCACCGACCTCGGCGTCGACGACCGGGAGCGTTCGCGGAGATCCGAACCGGCGCTTCCACCATGGCTGCTTCGCCTCGGCGGGCGACGTCGTCACCCGTCCGGGCAGCAGGGTGCGAACCGCCGCAACCGGGCCGGCGAACCAGCCGGCCGATTCGGCGAGCGCGAACGGCGATGCGATGCCGCCCTTCGCGGCGTAGAACGCGTCGTGCAAGCCCGCGCTCGTGGAACACGTGGCGAGATAGGCGTGGTCGTCGTCGACGGCGACCTCGACGATCTCGTGGCGAGGCGAGACGAGCACGGGGCACCGAGCCTGCCCGACGTCGGCGCCGAGCGGTCGCCACCGCACCGGCACCCCGAAGAACCCGGCGAAACCGAACGTCTCGTACCTCCCCAGCGACTCGAGGTGGCGCCGGAAGCCCTCCGAGCGGACATCGATGCAGAAGACGAGCTGCGCGTCGGCACGTGGTGCTGTCGCGGCATCGGCACGGTTCGACGTCCCCGCTCCGACACCGGCGTCGAGGCGGGCAAGGAGGCGGTTGCGGAAGGTCCACTCGTGGGCGCCGAGCCAGACCGCGATCCGGTCGTCCTGCGCGATGCGGAGGAGCACCGCCGCGATCGCCGAGCGCACGTCGTCGGTCGGAGTCGTCTGCGCGAACGCTGCCGCAGCGGCGTCGACACGCAGGGTCGAGAGCGTCGAGTCGATGACGGGCTGCGGATCGCCGAGGTCGAGGTGCTCCGGCGCAACGAGGTCGATCGCGGCGCGGGCGGCGGCGAGGTCGATCATGCGCAAGCGGACACCGGTGCGATCGGCGGGCGCCCAATCGTCGCACCACTTGGCGAAGCTGGCCCAGCCGGGCGTCCGCAGGAGCAGGGTGCGAATCGCGTCGACCCGATCGGACTCGTCGATGCCGCGGGCGTCGAAGGCGTGCGCGAGCATCGCCGCGGGGTCGTCGGGGAGCTCGTCGAGTCGCCGGCGGCCCTCGGCCCCGATCAACTTGCCGAGGCGACGGTCGCTGCCGGCAACGGCCAGCCACGCCCGATAGAACCCGAGCGATCGGTCGGGCATGGCCCAGGGCACGTGCGCGTCGTCGACGAATGTCGCACACCAGTTGGTCAGCACGTCGTCGAGCGCATCGGCGAGGGTGCGTGGGGTCGCGGTCACCTCGTCGCCGGTCGGTCCGTGGACCAGGTCCCACCGCACGACGTCGATGGCATCGACGCGGACCGTCCCGAGATCGACAGGATCGAGATCGACCAGCCAGGGGAACCGGCGGCGGATCTCCTCGTCGAGCTCGTCGTCGCCGATCCTGCCCCTGGCGTGTTCCGTTCGGAACTCCGCGAGCGACAGGTGCGTGCGTGCGGAGAACCACCGGCCGGCGGGGGCGGTCGCCTCGGTGAACGGGAGGTCCGTCAACCCGCCGAGCGGGTTGACGGCGACGAAGGCGGTGAGCGGCCAGTAGGGGGCGACGGACGCCCCGGCCCGGGCGACGTCGGCCACGAGCCGACTGCGCTCGACGTCGGTCAGGGTGCTGGCGGACGCGGGAGGTACGGTCGAGGTCGTGACGGTCATGCGGGTTCTCCGACGGTGACGGCAGCGGCGGCACCCTCGGGTGAGGCGGACCGGGATGCTGGTGTGGGACGGGGGACGGGGCTCGGTTCGAGCGTGGGTCGACGCCCAACGGAGTGGAGGCGCCGGTGGTGAGGAGCCAGGCGTAGACACGGCGCCGCAGCTCGTCACCCCGGTTGCCAGGGGTGAAGGCGACGGTCAGCGCTGCGATCGCCAACAGGCCGAGGGTGGCAACCACCCAGATCGGGCCGACGGCGGCGGGCACGTCGTACGGCACGACGTCGGCGACGAAGGTCTCGAACAACGTGACACCGCCGACGTACCCGAACACTCCGACGAAGACACCGACGACCGCGGTGGCGATCGAGCGCACGGTCGCGAACGGCGTCGCCGAGAGCCAGCCGTTGGCGGCTCGGCCCACCGACAGCGTGCCGAACACCACGATGAGGATCGTCGCGGCAGCAGTGAGATGCGGGTCGATGAGGGCGAGCGCGAGCGCGAACGCGACGAGCGGTAGCAGGAGTCCGACCGTGAGACGGACCGGAATCGATCGCAGCATCGCGGCATCGGCGCGACCGAGGTGCGGTCGGTTGTTCTGTCGGCTGAGGGCAGTGACCGCACCGCCCGCGCCGAGGAACATCGCTGCCTTGTAGAGCGCGTGACCGACGATGTGGAACAGCGCCGCAGCGAACGCACCGACGCCGAGCTGCAACACCATGAAACCCATCTGGCCCGACGTCGACCACACGAGGCCACCCTTGACGTCCGTGCGCACGAGCATCACCGCGGTGGCGACGAGCGCCGTGAGTGTGCCGATCCCGAAGGCGAGGGCCATCGCCGTCGCCGACGATCCGAACACGGGCGAGAATCGGATCAGGAGCACACCGGCACCGTTGATCACGCCGGCATGGAGGAGTGCGGACACCGGTGTGGGAGCGGCAAGCGTGGACGGCAGCCACCGGTGGATCGGAACGAGTGCGGACCTGGCGATTCCGGCGAGCACCAGCAGCAGCGCAACGAGCGTGAGCGCACTGACCCCGAGCAGTTCTTCGCCGTCGAGCGCGACCGCGTCAGCGCCGACCGACCGCATGTCGATCTCGCCGATCGCGACGAGCGCCACGATGACGGCGATCAGGAGTGCGATGTCGCCGATCAGGAAGCTCGCCCCGGTTCGCCGTTGGGCTTCGACGGCCGGCGGCCAGGGCGCCCGGTGACCGATCAGCGCCACCAGGGAGACGCTGGTGACGATCCATGCGATCACCAGGCCGGAGGCCGTCGCGGCCACGGCGACCGAGAGCGTGGCCGCGGTCAGGACGAGGGCGAGCAGGTGGAAGCGACGGGCTCGCGGATCCGCGAGCAGGGAGCGGGCGGCGAACGACTGCACGACGAGACCGACCAGTGCGGTGAGGGTGATGAGCACACCACCGACGCGATCGGCGCTGAACCCGAGCACCGCGCGCCCCGCGTCGTCGGTCACCACGGCGTCGATCGGTCCGTCCACGGCAACGACGATCAGCACCGCAACGGCGGCCACGAGCGACAGTGCGCTCGAGATCACGGAGATGCGAGCAGTCACCACCGGTGACGAGCGGAGCACCAGGACGAGCAGTACCGCGAGCAGCGGCAGGACAGGAACGGCGATCAGGACCCCAGACATCGACCGCATCGTAATACCGGAACTTATTTTCGTACAACTAGAAAGGTGCAATTTCTGAGATCTTTTGTGCTGGGCCCATGAGGCAGCCCTACCGGCCGGCGTCGCAGGCGTTCCGGCGACCGCCGGCGCGCCTGCCCGTCCCGACGACGTCACCCGGCCGGGATCGTCGGCAAGGCCGCACCGTGGTCATCATGGCCCGATGGCAGTCATCACCAACTCCTTCGACACCATCGAGGTCACCGAGGCCGACGACGACATCGCGCTGGTCACGTTGAGCCGTCCCGACCGCCTGAACGCGATGACGTCGACGATGATCACCGAACTGGAACAGGTGGTGCGGGCCGTCGATCTCGACTCCCACCTCCGGGCGGTGATCGTCACCGGCGCCGGACGCGGGTTCTCGGCAGGGCTCGACCTGCAGGACCAGGGCGCGGCCCCGGGCAGCGAAGGCGTCGGGCGAACGGCCGGCGGGTTCATGTGGCAGGACCACCTGGCCACGCTGCACGAGCAGATCCACCGGTCGCGCAAGCCCTGGATCGCCGCCGTCAACGGGCCTGCTGTCGGAGGTGGGTTCGCGCTGAGCCTGGCATCGGACATCCGGTTCGCATCGAGCGATGCGACCTTCGGCGCAGTGTTCCTCAAGATCGGCGTGTCCAACTGCGACATGGGGACGAGCTACTTCCTTCCTCGGCTGATCGGCGCCTCGCGATCGGCCGAACTCCTGCTGACCGCGCGCATCTTCGACGCCGATGAGGCCGCTCGGATCGGATTGGTCGCCGGCGTGACCGAGCCCGGAGACCTGATCGATCGGGCGCTCGACACCGCCCGACTGATCCGGGCGAACGCGCCGTTCGCGACCTGGATGACCAAGGAGACGATGTGGCAGACGCTCGATGCACCGTCGCTCCGACACGCCCTCGACATCGAGAACCGCACGCAGATCATGTGCAGCAGTACCGGCGACACCGCCGAGGCGCGCGCAGCCTTCGTGGCGAAACGGCCGCCGGTGTGGAAGGGCCTGTGATTCTGCCCGTCTTCGAGGCACCGGGGACCATGCCCGGCGACCCGCAGCGCGTCGTCAGTCTGCCGACGCGGTCCTCTCGAGCTCGTCCATCAGGGAGACGATCTCCTTGACGGTCACCGCGGCGGTCGGCAGGTGTGCGAGCAGCGCATCGGTGGCCTGTCGGAGCAACGTGCGTCCACGGCTGGTCAGCTCCACCTGGACCCCACGGTGGTCGTGGTCGATCGCACCGTACGACCGGTGGATCAGTCCAGCCGCCTCCATGCGATCGAGGAGTTTGGTCGTCCCACCGCTCGTCAGGCCGACCACGTCCGCGATCGCTCCCGGCCGCGTGGGTCCGTCGAGGTCGAGGAGGCACAACACCAGGATCGGGGCATTCGTGACGAAATCCGGTTCGTTCGTGGCTGCGACGAGCGATTCCGACACCGCCGATCCGAAGCGGGCGAACTGCAGCAGCAGTCGTTCGGCGTTCTCATGGTGCAGTTCGGACATCGCACTCGACACTACCCGGCGCACAGCCTCGGCCCAGAAGACGACGGGCCGGCGTCGCGCACATCACGCACCTGTCTCAGAGGTACTCGTGGCGCTCGAGCCACTGGAAGCAGAGCCACCCCGGCAGGATCGGTATCCAGAACGTGAACAACCGGTAGAGGAACACTGCCGGGACGGCGACGGTGTTGTCGAGTCCTGCGGCGACGAGTCCGGCGATCAGGGCCGCCTCGACCGCACCGAGACCACCGGGCGTCGGGGCTGCTTGGGCGACCGCCGAACCGACGAGGAACACCGCACCGACCGTGGCGAACGGGAGTCCTCCGCCGAACGCCTCGACACTGAAGTACAGCGTCGTGAGGTACGCCAGGGTGACCAGGATCGATCCACCCAGCAGCAGCACGACCTTGCTCGGCCGCCGCAGCACGTCGGTCACGCCGTCGAAGGCCCGGGCGATGATGGGGACGAGCTTCTCCCGCAGCATTCGCCGAGTGGCGGGAACCGCGAGTGAGATCAGAGCGAACACGGCAACGACGGCGATGCCGATCAGGAAGTACTTCGGGTCCGGGAGCCGGAAGCTCCCGAACGCATCGCGGCCGGCCCACACGATGAAGACGCCGACGAGTGTGATGTGGCCGACGAGACCGGCGATCGTGTTGAGCCCGATGCCCGATGCGGCAACCGTCTTGTCGATGCCCTGCTTCTGCAGGAACCGCATGTTCAGCGCCATCCCGCCGAGCCCGGCCGGTGCGAGCTTGCTGGCGAACGACGAGCCGAACGAGGCCGTCACCAGTGGTCCTACCTGCAAGCGCTCGGGGATCGCTCCGGCGAGGCTCATCGAAGCGGCGATGTAGGTCATCGCCGAGGCGAGAATGATCGCCGGGGTCCACGCCCAGTCGGCGTCCTTGACCTGGGTGACGATGCCGGGAATGTCGGCGAGCTGCGGGAACAGGAAGTAGGTGGCCAGCACGAGGGCGACCACCGTGATGATGGTGTTGCGACTGGCGCGTTCGAGTTGGACGTACTCGACCTTCTCGACCCCACAGCGCTCGATGACCTCGTTGCGGAGTTCCTCGAGCAGGCCCGGGTGCTCCTTCAGAGCCGTCTGGGTGGCGCCACTCAGCGCCTTGGTCTGCAGTCGCGGCAACGCGTCGCCGACGGCGTCGGTGCCGAGCACGTCGACGGCGGACACGACCGCTCGCTCCGCTCCGACCACGACGCCCAACGACACCAGGAGCTGCGCCACGTCGGCGTCGAGGATCTCGTCGGGAACGGCCACCTCGGAGAATCCGAAGTCGATCATCCACGGAACGGAATCGTCGCCGACGAACACGTTCGCCCGCCGGAGATCGCGGTGGGCGATGCGGTGCCGGCGCAGCTGGCCGACCTGCTGCCAGATCCGATTCATCAGATCGTCGGTGACCGCATCGTCGTCGAGCCCGTCGAGCGAGACCCCGTCGACCATGTCGTACGCGAGCAGCATCGAGTCGCTCCCGACGTCGACCACCCCCCGCAGGCGCGGCGTGTGCACTCCCACGTCACGGGCGAGCAGTGCGATGAGTGCCTCGTGCTCGATGGTCCGCCGCAGCGACGAGAACGGCCGATCATCGCCCACGTTCTTGAACCGGAAGAAGCGATACACCCGGAAGAGCAGGTCCGCGGCGCGCTCCTGCGGGCCGAGCACTTTCACGAACAGTCCGCTCCCGTCGTCGAGCGTGGCGAAGTACGGCGTCGAGCCGCGTGCATCGACCTTGGCCTGTCGAACCTCCGTCGTGTGCAGGCCCGCGTCCGCGAGGGCGAAACCGATGGCGTCCAAGGTCGGTCGTCGGTCGGGGCGCCCGAAGATGATGAGCACGAGCGATCCACAGACGGCACCGAGTGGGAGGGCGAGGAACGCGTCGGCCGGAAGCTTCGACGACACGACCACCGTGACGAGGGTCATCACCGTGATGAGCGCGACGCCGAACCGCCGCCAGCGGCGCGACACGAACGGCGCCACTGCGACGAACGCTGCCGACATCGAGGCGATGAACGACGCGTCGATCGTCGTCGCGGCGTCCAGCCCGGCTCGATCGGCGATCTCGTTGACGATCATCTCCGACGCGTCCCGGTCGACGAACTTCTGCGCCAACGCCATGAGAATCGTGGCGATCAACGACGACAGGAAGATGTACCCGAACAAGCGGTACCGCCGCGTGATCAGGGGGATCAGGTAGAGGCCCAGCACGACGAGCACCGCGACGATCTCGACGGTGCCCTTCAGCACCCGTTCGACGGTCGGGCTGAGGAACCCGAGCAGTCCGATCAGGTCCTCTTCGAAGCCGACCACGGAGTCCTGGGCCCACCGCGTCAATGCCGCGAGCGCGAGCGCGGCGACGAGATATGTGAGCAGATGCAGGATGTCCTCGGGCGACCTGGTGTACCGACGCGTCCCTTCCTGCCGCGAACCCTCGCCGGTGACGTCGGTGTCCGGAGGTCGGGTTTGTTCGTCCTCGATCGTTGAGCTGTCAGTCATCGCCGTCCTCGTCTCACTGCAAGCGGGTTCGAAGCACAGATTCTTACCAGGATGGCTTCCTCGGACAGTGACACGTGTGCTCAACTGCTGCGGTGCGGTCCGTCGAATCGAGCGAGCGAGTGCAGGTGCTCCAACATCGCGGGGCCATCGCCGTCGCGGCGGCGATCGGGCTCGTGGCGTCGTACCTCGTGGCCGTCCGAGAGCCGGTGCCGAGCTGGGAACTCAGCCTCACCGAATGGATCAACGACGCCCCCGACGCGGTTGCCACCGTGCTCTATCCGGTCATGCAGTTCGGAACACTGGGTGGCCCCGTTCTGGTCGCCGCAGCGATCGTGATCTTCCGGCGTGACTGGCTGCTGAGCGCGGCCACGGTCGTCGTCGGGCTCGTCGCCTGGTTCGCCGCGAAGGGGGTGAAGCGGGTGGTCGAGCGGGATCGTCCGGCCACCTACCTCCCCGAGATCATCATCCGTGAAGGCGATGGAACCGGCCTGGGCTACGTGTCGGGCCACAGCGCGGTCGCTGCTGCCACGGCGATGATGGCGATGGCAGCCCTACCCCCACGCTGGCGGCCCGTGCTGGCCGCGGTGGCCGTCCTCGTCGGCATCGCACGAGTGGTGCACGGTGTGCATCTTCCAGCGGACCTCGTCGGCGGTTGGAGCCTCGGCGTGCTGATCGCACTGGGTGCGCTGTCGATCGTCGACCGCATCGATGCCACGAACAGCATCGCAACAGTGGGGTCCTCGTGACGCCGACCGTCGACGACCGGCGGAGCTGGATCGTCGTCGGCGCGGTCGCCGTCGCGATCGCCGTCGTCGCCGGGCTGATCGCCTCCGGCGGAACCGTCCCGGGCTGGGAGCAGTCGATCTTCCACGCGGTCAACGATCTTCCCGACTGGCTCGAGACGCCGATGTGGGTCTTCCAGCTGGCAGGGCTCCTGTTCGTTCCGTTGCTGCTCGCGGTGGTCGCTGCCGCGTTCAAGCAGTGGTGGCTCGCGATCGCCCTGGTCGTCTTCATCCCACTCAAGCTGCTCGTCGAGAAGGGCGTGGTGAAGCAACTCGTCGAACGTGAACGTCCGGGCACCACGATCTGCGGCTATGACGCGGCGAACCCGGATGCGTTCGACCCGAACTGCGCCCACTTCCGCGGCGATGTGCCGCTCGAAGGGCTCTCGTTCGTGTCGGGACACGCGATCATCGCCTGGGGCGTCGCCGCGCTGCTGTGGACCGTGCTGCCGGGGCGTTGGCGGTGGGTTCCGGTCGGCGTCGCAACGCTGAACGCGATCGCCCGGGTGTACCTCGGCGCCCACAACCCGCTCGACGTCGTCGGTGGCGGAGCGATCGGCGTCGTCATCGCGGCGCTGTTGATCATCGCGGCCGACGTGATCCGGCGCCGTCGGGCGACCGAGCGATAGCGTTGCGCCGTGCCGGATCCCCGTGATCAGACCGAGGAGGATCCGGTTCCGACGGCGGCCGGCGACGCGCCGCGACGACTGACCCCGATCGGCTCGATCGCCGTCTGGATCCGCGACGCGGTCCAGCGCGAGCCGTCATCGGACGAACACGATGCGATCGAGGAGCTGATCCCCCAGGGAGGTCCCGAGTTCACGGAGTACGTGGTGCGCTTCAGCCTCCTGATCGTGCTGTCGGCGAGCATCGCGGCGTTCGGATTGCTGGCCGATTCGGCCGCAGTCGTGATCGGGGCGATGTTGGTTGCACCCCTGATGACACCGATCACCGCCGCCGCTGCCGCGACGGTCACCGCCCGCAACGAACGGCTGTGGCGTGCGCTCGCAGTGGTGGCGTGGGGAACCGTGCTCGCCGTCGCCGTCGGGTGGCTCATCGCGCTGATCGCCGGGGGCAGCGTCGTCGACCCACGTGAACTTCCCGGTGAGGTTCGCGCTCGCACGTTCCCGACGCTCCTCGATCTCGGGGTCGCGGTCGCGGCCGGTGCGGCTGCCGGCTACATCCTGCCGCGCCGGTCGACCTCGGGAGCGCTCCCGGGTGTGGGGATCGCCGTCGCGCTCGTTCCACCGTTGGCCACGGTCGGAATCACCGCGCAGCTCGGTCTGAGCACCGACTCGCGCAACGCCTTCCTGCTCTTCCTCACGAACCTCGCGGCGATCATCTTCTCCGCCGGCGTCGCACTCGCCCTCACCGGCTTCCGTCCGAAGCAGTTCCGGGGCAGACGGGCCCTGCGAACCCGCATGGTGATCACCCTGGTGACCGTCGCCGTCGTCGCGATCCCCCTCACGTTCCACACGCGCACGACGCTCGAGGATCTCCGGCTCCGTCGAGCGGTGACCGACGCCGTGTCGGCGTGGGACAACGAGGTCCGCATCGTCGAACTCACCGCTGACGCCTACGAAAACCGGGCGAGCGTCGAGCTGCTGGTCGTCGGACGCGGCGAACCCCGACCGGCGTGGCAGCTCGCCGAGGAGATCCAGGACCGCTTCGACGCTGCCGTCGACCTCCGACTGCTCTACCAGCGCGACGAGTTGTACTCGGTGAGTGTGCGATGAAACGCGCCTGGCTCGTCGTCACGTGTCTCGCCGTCGTCAGCTGCGGCGGCGCGCCGAGCTCGGACGGCCGGATCATCGAGGTGTTCGGGCCCTACCGGAACGTCGAGGCCGACAACTTCGCCGCGTCGCTCCGGCAGTTCGAGAACGACACCGGTCTCCGGGTCCGGTACACCGGCAGCGCCGACTTCGTGAAGGACCTGACGCAGCGGGTCGAGAGTGGGATCTCGGCACCGGACATCGCCATCGTGCCGCAACCGGGAGTCGTCGACGAACTCGCCGCGGCGGATCGACTCGTTCCCCTCGACGAGGTGTCGGTGCAGACGCTCCGCGACAACTACCCGGCCGAGCTGATCGAGCAGTCGGCCGACGGCGACATCGTGGCGGCGCCCTCCCGGGAGTCGATCAAGTCACTCGTCTGGTACCGCCCCTCGGTCTTCGAAGCTCGCGGCTGGGCCGTTCCGACGACGTTGGACGAGCTGAGCACGCTCGTCGATCGGATCCAGCAGGATTCCGGTGACGGGAACCCGATCGCTCCCTGGTGCTTCGCCATGCAGTCCGGTTCTGCCACCGGGTGGGCCGCCACCGACTGGGTGGAGGACCTGGTGCTGCGCCAGGCCGGACCCGAGGTGTACGACGAGTGGGCAGCGGGTGAGCGCGGGTTCGACGATCCGGCGATCCGCGAGGCACTGACCACGTTCGACGAGCTGGTGCTCGGCCAGGGCCGCACGGCCGGTGGGCTCCGCGCCATCCTGCAGACCGACGTGACCCAAGGGAGCACACCGCTGTTCGGTGACCAGCCCGGCTGTGCGATGTACAAGCAGGCCAGCTTCGCCGAGTCGTGGTTCCCCGCCGGCACGGTCATCGGTACCGACGTCGACTTCTTCGTCCTGCCGGGGACCGACGCCGACAGCCTCGCACCGCTCGTCGCCGGCGGCGACAGCCTCGTCCAGTTCAGCGACGATCCTGACGTGAATCGCCTGATGGCATTTCTCATCTCGCCCGACGGGTCCGAAGTCTGGGCGGGGCGCGGCGGCTTCTACAGCGGCCTGACCACCGTCGACCTCGACACCTACTACACCGAGACCGATCGGCGCTTCGCCGAGCTGTTGCGTGACGGCCGCGAGTTCCGCTTCGACGCCTCGGACCTGATGCCATCGGCGATCGGCTCGGGACTCCTGTGGCAGGAGATCACTGCGTGGATCTCCGGGACGACCACGCTCGACGAGTTCGTCGCCACGATGGACGCCGCCTACGCGGACGCTCCCGCCGGCTGACCGCCGGGCACGGTCACGACACGCACGGTCACGACGGCGCGACCACGACCGACGACACACCGAAGCACACGCCCAACGGGCCGCTGACGATGTCGATGATCGACCTGCGTTCGAGCTACACGTCGATCGTGCCCGAGATCAGCGTGCGCGTGGTGCCCGCCACCCACACCTGCCCGTCACCGTCCTGGCTGACGTGCACGCGCCCGGCGCGTCCGAGAACGGAACCCTGACCGGCGACGTACGGTGCCCGGAGGCGACCCGAGCCGAGGAGCCACTGGCCGAGGGAGGCGTTGAGGCTGCCGGTGACCGGGTCCTCGGCAGGCACACCGTCCTTGGGGAAGAATGCGCGCACCTCGACATCGGTCTCGGCTCCCGACAGCTCAGCACCGACGAGGCCGACGAGGCCGACCTTCGTCGGGAGCCGGCGGGGGCGCGCCGCTCGCACGGCGTCGGCGGATCGCAGCAGCAACGCCATCCAGCCGGGACCGTTGTCGACCCACTGCGAGTCCTCGACATCGGACGGATCGATCTGCATCGCGTCGGCCACGTCCGCGACGACGTCCGTTTCGACCGGACCACTCCGCACGAGCGGCGGTGCCGCGAAGGCCAGCCTGCCGGCGTCGTTGCGGACCGTGATGAGACCAGCGTCGCACTCCTGGACGGTCACGTCGGACCGCTTGGAGACGCCACCGTTCGAACGCCACGCCCAACACGTGCCGAGCGTGGGGTGCCCGGCGAACGGAAGCTCGCCGAACGGTGTCCAGATCCGGACCCGATAGTCGGCGGCCTCGGTCGTCGGCGACAGGACGAACGTCGTTTCGGACAGGTTCGTCCAGCGCGCGATCGTCGCCATCGACTGGTCGGTGATCCCGTTCGCGTCGAGCACGACGGCGACCGGGTTCCCGAGGTACGGGGACTCGCCGAACACATCGACCTGGACGAAGCGCCGTGTCATCCCACGAGTATCGACCGTCGTCTCCGCCGACGCAGCGTCGATGTCGTGCGAAACCGACCGACCGCCGAAAACGGTCACGACGGCGCGAAGGCGACCAGCGAGACGAAGAAGAGCACGACCATCGAGATGTTGACGATGTCCATGATCGGGTCGAGCTTCGACACCCGCTGACCGGCTGTCCCGAACCGGTGCAGTGCCTCTTGACGAACGTGGTGTGTCCAACGGAGCGAGCGGTACGCCTTGGCGACGTGGAGCCGGTCGAACCATCGGCCGATCCCGCTCATGAAGCCGGTTCGAGGTTCGAGCAGCGCGTCATGCCTCCGGGCGAGCGGGTACGCCAGGGCGAGCGCCGCCCACGTCGACCCGAGTCTCACGACGACCGCGAGGATCATCCCGGCCAACGGCGAAAGGAATTCGCCGAGCAGCTTGTCCGGCTCGGTCCAGTCGATGTCGACGTCGGTCGTCCCACGCGTGGCCTGCGCGCCGATCAGGCCGAGGAACAGCCAGAAGTAGAACGACTTGCGGATGTACCAGACGATCAGCAGGTTGCGGGCATCGGCGCGACCCGGCTTCAGGGCCTGTTCGGGTCGGATTCGCAGTTCCCGCTGCGGTTCCGACGTGGCGGTGACGGTCATCGGGTCGATGCGTATCAGGTCGCGTTGATCGCGTCCAGCACCTCGAGCCGCGTCGAGCGTTGCGCCGGAATCAGCGAGGCCAGGAAGCCCAGGCCGACACCGAGCACGAGCACCAACGCGAGCATCTTGCCGGGGAAGGAGAACGCGATCCCGGCCTCCGACAGACGGTCGATGCCGTAGATGAGCGCCCAGCCGGTGAAGACGCCGAGGGCGACGCCGGTGATGGTTCCCAGTGCGGAGATCAGCACCGATTCGACACGCACCATGCGTCGCACCCGCTTGTCCTCCATGCCGACCACGCGGAGCAGGCCCAGCTCGCGGCGCCGCTCGAGGATCGACAACGACAAGGTGTTGACGATGCCAATGAGGGCCACGACCACGCTCATCAACAGCAGCCCGTTGACGGCATTGATCAGGAAGTCGAAGATCTGTCCGATGAGCTGACCGAACGCGTTCCCCTGGGTGACGGTGATGTCCGGCCGAAGTGCGGTGATCGCGTCGATGGCGTCCTCGGTGTCGGTCTGGGCGCCGGTCTGTACGCCGATGAACGCCACGGTCGGTGCCGTCTCGCCGACGAAGGCATCGAATGTGGCGACGTCGACGAAGTTGCCGACCAGGCCCGAATCGAGCGAGAACTTGATCACGCCCACCACCTCCAGGTCGACGGTGCCGCCCTGGCTGTTCGTCATCGTGACCGACTGTCCGATCGGATCGTCGCCCGCGACGACCGAGCTGAGCAGCACCTGTCCCGGTCCGAGATCGTCGATCGACCCCTGCCCGAGGTCGAGATCGGCGACGTCGGACAGTGCCGCGAAGTCACCCGTCGAGAGCACCGACGGAGCCCCGGCGACGGTCGGGTCGACGGTCCCCGGGCCCTCGATCGACACGGCCTCGCGGCGGAACGGCGTGACGGCCTCGACCCCGTCGACTGCCTCCAGATCCGCGATCAGTGCGTCGTCGATGGTCCCGCCCGTGCTCTCGATGACATAGTCGGCACTCGACAGATCGTTGATCTTGGCGACGGCGAAGTCCTTGACGCTCGTGCCGGCCACGGTCACCAGCGTCACGAGGAACACACCGATCAGCAGCGCGTTCGACGTGGTGGCGGTGCGCTGCGGATTGCGGGCGATGTTGTCGCCGGCCAGGCGGCCCTCGAGGCCGAGTCGACTGAGCAGCGGTCGGAAGATCCTGCTTCCCACGACGGCGATGATCGGCCCGGCCACGATCACGCCGATGAACAGCGCGAGCGCGCCGAACCCGATCGCGGGGGCGGGCCCGAACAGCATGCCGAGCGCGCCGAGACCGATGAGGAGCCCGGCGGCGATCACGCGTTGACGCGACAGCGGCGAGGTCTCGACGGCCGCCTGACGCAACGCCTCGATCGGCTCGGTCCTGGCCGCGCGTCGCGCCGGGATCATCACCGAGAGGAACGTGATCAACGTGCCGACGAACAAGCCCTGGTACACGACCGTGGGCGACACGGTGATGCCACTGCCGGGCAGGCTGACACCGGCCGCCCTCAGCACGACCATCAACGCGAAGGCCAGGCCGAATCCGGCCACCACCCCGAGCGCGGAGCCGATCAATCCGATCACGAGACCCTCGAATCGCAGCGAACGCTTGATCTGTTTGGGTGTGGCGCCGATCGCAGCGAGCACGGCCAACTCGCGCAGACGCTGCGCGACGATCACGCTGAAGGTGTTGTAGATGACGAATCCGCCCACGAACAACGCCAACAACGCGAACCCCTGGAGGCCCCCCTTGAGGACCTTGCCGAACCCGCTGACCTCGCCCTGCTTGTCCCGCAGGAACTCGTCGCCGGGCTGGACCCGGAAGCCGGGCGGGACGAGCGGCTCCACCGCGCTGACGAGCGCCGCCTGATCGCCCGTTCCGCGCACGTACAGGTCCTGGTACTCGGCCTGGCCGGCGTTGAGCCAGTCGAATGCGGTAGGTGCCGGAATCGAGACGGTGCCGCTCGAGTCCTGGGCGTCCGAGTTCCCGAACGAGGTGATGCCCACCACCGTCGCGTCGAACTGCCCCGCGAGCGTCAGGATCGTCACCTGGTCGCCGAGCTCCAGATCCTCGTCGCCGGCGAGGCCCTTGTCGACGGCGATCTCCCCGGCAGCGACCGGGGCGACCCCTTTGTCGATGTCGATCGGGTTGAGTTCGTCGTCGACGATCCACAGTCGACCGGTGGCATCGTCGGCGAAGGTCGAGCCGTCCGGGGCGAGGAACGCCACCGAGCCGGCAAGATCTCCTCCGACGGCCGCGACCTCGGGAAGCGCCGCGATCTCGTCTGCCGTGTCCTGTCCGATTCGGAGATCGTCGGCGAACTGACCGCCGTCGGCGTCGTAGTCGACCACCACGGCGGCATCGACGCCACCGTACTGTCGCGCGGCATCGCCTTCGAGGGCGTTGATCACACGGTCGGAGAGGAACCCGGTCGCCGTGAAGAACGCGACCCCGGTCATGATCGCGATCAGCGTGGCGACGTAGCGGCCGGTGTTGTGGCGCACGCCGCGCCAGGCGAGCTGGAACACGGGATCAGGCCTCGAAGCGCTTCATGCGGTCGAGCACCCGCTCCGCGGTCGGCTTCGGCATCTCGTCGATGATCTGCCCGTCGGCGAGGAAGAGCACGTTGTCCGCGTACGACGCTGCATGCGGGTCGTGGGTGACCATCACGATCGTCTGTCCCGCCTCGTCGACCGCCTGGCGCATGAACGACAGGATCTCCATTCCCGTGCGCGAGTCGAGCGCTCCGGTGGGCTCGTCGGCGAAGACGATGTCGGGCCGCGGGACCAGGGCGCGTGCAACGGCGACACGCTGCTGCTGGCCACCGGAGAGTTGGCTCGGGAGGTTGTCGATCCGGTTCGCCATGCCGACGGTCTGCACGATCGTGTCGTACCAGGCCTGATCCGGCTTCTCGCCCGCGAGCGTCAGCGGGAGGAGGATGTTCTCCTTCGCCGACAGTGTCGGGATCAGGTTGTACTGCTGGAAGATGAATCCCAACCGGTCGCGGCGAAGCAACGTGAGATCGGTCTTGCTCAGGCCCGACAGGGCGGTCTCACCGATGAAGGCCTCCCCCGACGTGAGTCGATCGAGCCCGGCGACGCACTGCATGAGCGTGCTCTTCCCCGATCCCGACGGGCCCATGATGGCGGTGAACTGCTGGGCCGGAAACGACACCGTGACCCCGGCGAGCGCCTGGACCTCGGTTTCCCCGGATCCATAGGTCTTCACGGCATCGACGGCCCGCGCTGCGCCGGTGTCCACGATGGTGTCGGTCATCTCAGCTCTCTCTGGTCGTGTCGGTATCGCCTGAACGTGTCCGACTTCTGGGTGCTCGGAATCTTGCTTGCCGTGGAAGCTACTGGCCCGGACGCCATCCCCGCGGGGACTTCAGTGGGCGAAGTACGACTTGGCCTTCTCGGTGCCGAACAGGAAGTAGAGGACGATCAGACCACCGGCGATCTGGCCGATGCCGCTGGCCTGATGGCTGCTGTCCAACTTCACCAGGATGTAGATACCGCCGGCGATCTGGCCGAGTTCCAGCACACCGATCAGCGCGCGAGCGACGCGGCTGCCGTTCAGCAGCCCGAACGCGAGCAGTACCGACAGCGCGCCGATCACGAGGAGCGAGACGGCGATCGACGTCAGCTCGCTCGACGTGACGTTCGCGTCGGCGAGGACGCTGGCATCGTTGCGTTGACTCACGAGCAAGATGCCGGTGCCGAGCTGGAGCAGACCCACGACGATCATGACGATGCCGATCACCGTGACGAGAACGGGGCGCTTCATGTCGATTCCTTCGAATGGTCCTGGCGGGGGGCGGAACTCGGAGACGGCCGCGAACTCATTCGACCGTGACGGCGGTCTCGTGCACGTCGTCGTCCGCATCGGATGCGGCGAGGGCGTCGAGCATGTCGTTCATGTGGTGGAACAGGACGCGTTTGCCCTCGATCTTGTATTCATGGCCCGTGGACTCGTCGGTGATGATCGCCGTGCGCACAGTGGCCTTCTGGTGCATTTCGACACTCAGGTTGTCGCGATCGAGTGTGTCGAGCAGCACCAGATGCTTGGCGAGGATGATCCCCTTCGCGTTGTTCGAGGTGAGCAGGTACAGCTTGTGCGGCGAAGCGGCCACGACGATCACCGGTGGAAGTTCCCCTGACGTCCCGGCATACGTGCCGGCCACGTAACCAGCGGAGGCGCCGATGCTGCTGGCGAGGTCGTCACCGCCCGACACGGCGCTGCCCACGAGTGAGCCGGCTCCTGTCGCCGCCGCTCGTTTCCACGTGAGCCCCTTCGGTTGGAAGTCACCGGCGACGGTGATCTCGTTGTCGCCGGTCGCCTCACGGGCGAGGTCGATGAGTTTCTGCTTGAGGTCCATGAAGGCGGTCTTTCTGGCGAAGTGGATGAGGGAGGAGCGCGGACGGAGTGCGAACTCGGATCGTCAGAAGCGACCGAGGTCGAAGGCGGTGTTCCACACCGGGGAGCAATTGGACGGGTCGCTGGTCACGCCAGTGTTGCGCAGCGTAACGCGGAAGTTTCTTCCTCGGCAATCGTTCACACCCATCCGCCGGAACATCCGCGCACCAGTCGCCGACCCCCAGGGATCACCGAATCGTTGCGGGTTCCGGCGCGTCGTCGTCGGCTTCGTCGGCCGGAACGGAGATCCGCTTGTGGGCGATGAGCACCACCACGAGGAGCCCGATCTGCGTCAGGGCCTGAGCGGGGCTGCTGGTGCCGTTCACGACCGGGTGCTGGGTCGAATACTCGGAGAACACGCTGAAGTCGGCCATCGCATGAACGACGATCGGGACCAGGATCGTGCCCGAGACGCGCAGTGACAGGTAGAGCAGGTAGCCGACGATCGCGCTCATCACGATGTGCAGAGGACCGCCGAGCAGGTGGGCGGATCCGAAGAGCAATCCGGAAAGCTGAACGTCGAACCGAGCCGCGATCCCAGGAACAGGGACGGCACGATCGACCAGACAGCGGCCAGCACCACGCGCCCGACGACCGACAGCGGACGTGGCCCACGCTCGATCGCCGATCCAGCAGAACCGTAGGGCGGTGATTCGACGGTGTTCATCGGTCGGCCGTCCGTGCGGGTTCGCCTTGCTCAGTTACTGCTCTGAAAAGGCCGACTACGACGCGGTTCACGACCTCCACACCAAGGACGGCCTCATCGACGCCTACGACGCTGCGGTCATCGAGCGCAAGGACGACGGCAAGGTCAAGATCGTCAGGAAGCACGAGACGCCGACGCGCGTCGGTGGAGTCGGCGGTGGAACCGTTGGTCTCGCGACCGGTCTGGTCATCGCGCTGTTCCCCGCGGCAGCGATCGGTGGCGGACTGCTGGCTGCCACGACCGGTGGGGGCGCGGTGCTCGGTGCGCTCGCCGGGCACGCGGCCGCGGGCATGAGCCGCAAGGACCTCAAGGAGCTCGGCGAGCATCTCGATGCGGGCCAGGCCGGCCTCGTCGTGGTCGGTGTCTCCGACATGGGCGCGAAGGTCGAAGCGGCGATGGCCAAGGCCGACAAGGTCGAGGAGAAGCAACTCGAGGCCGACACCGCCGAGATCCAGAAGGACGCCGAAGCCGACAGCTGACACGAAGCGATTCGCACGACGGGCCTTGGCGGTCGGGACCGGGTGGTGCACGCTGGGCAGCATGGAACTCGAAACCGTCCCCATCGCGATCCCCGACGACGCAAACGTCATCGTCGGGCAGTCACATTTCATCAAGACGATCGTCGACGTTCACGAAACGCTCGCCGGGTCGTCGCCCGCGCTGCGCTTCGGTGCGGCGTTCTGCGAGGCATCCGGGCCACGGCTCGTGCGACGCACGGGGAACGACGACGAGCTGATCGCAGCGGCGGTCGACGCCGCGCTGGCGATCGCCTGCGGCCACTGCTTCGTCGTGTTCCTCCGCGCCGGCTACCCGGTCAACGTGCTCAATGCGCTCAAGCAGGTGCCCGAGGTCTGCCACATCGTGTGTGCCACGGCCAATCCGCTCGAGGTGCTGGTCGCCACCACGGCAGGCGGGCGCGGAATCGTGGGTGTCGTCGACGGCCAACCCCCGCTCGGCGTGGAGAACGACGACGACGTCCTCGCCCGGCTCGAACTGCTGCGGACGATCGGCTACCGCGTCTGATCCCATGGGACGACGCCCAACCCACGCTCGAACCGCTCGACGAGACGGCCTGGACCTTCCTCGACAGCCGGATCGACGACGTCCTGAGCCAAGTGCGAGCCTCCGAGCCCGACCAACCCGCTCAGCAAGCGGCCCTCGGCGCGCTGATCACCTCGCTCACACCCTGAGCGGACCCACCGCCGCCACACCGTCAACGCGGATCAGCAGTGGATGCATTGGCGCCGGCGGTCCTGCGAGTTGACGGCCGTAGCGATCGTCGTGGCCGATGCGGTCGCAGACCGATTCCCTCTCGACCCTGCTCGAACTCAGGGCGACAGCTGGGTCGGCCAGTCTCCGGTGGCGGACCACTGCTGGCCTGCCGCCTTCTGGCGGGTCTGGAAGTCCTCCAGGCACTTGCCCGACAGGAACGCATCGATCGAGCAGTTCTCGCCGGCCGGAGCGGTGAGTCCCATCCCGTTGGTCTGGGTCACCTGAGCGTCGGGCGGGTTCTGCGGCAACGGCAGTGACGGGTCCGTCGACTGCGGGCACGGTGCGCCCTGGGTGACTTCGTTGGCGCTGAGTGCGTTCTCCCAGTTCTGGTTCTGGCCCTTCTCGCGGACGACGAGCAGGTTGGGCGCAAGGTCGGTCTGCCTGCCGCTCTTGAGCAGGTTCCAGCCGTTGGCCTCCACGACCGCAGCGATCTGGTCGATCTGGTCCTGCGTGGCCGTGTCCGGATAGAGCACCACCGTGGCGCTGCCGTCGTCGCTCTGGGCGATCTGAGTGTTGCCGAGCTGCGAGTTCTGCAGCGTCCCGAATGCGTCGAGCTGCTTCTCCGCGCCGTAGATGACGATGCTGTAGAAGCTGACGTCGTAGTCGTCTCCGGTGTTCAGGGTCGACTCGGTCGCGCCCGTGTAGTCGGGGAAGCTCGGAACCTGGGGGATGTGGATCAGCGACACCACGTCGTTCGGGAGGTTCGCCATGACGTACCCACCGCATGCGTCGGGCGGGTTTCCCTTCGGCGGCGCCGAACTCACGTCGGCATAGGGCGCGTTGGTCGCGACGTTGCGGTAGAACTGCACTTCGTTCGGAACCGGCGACGGTGGGAACTCTTCTCCCATTGCCCCCGAGAACGACCCGGTCTGGACGAGGAACTTCGGCAGGTCGTCGAGGTCCTCCTTGGACGGCGGATTCGCGTCGGCGAAGGTGATGACCGGGCTGTTCGTCTCGGCGTTGTACCAGAACTCCTCGGGCAGCTGGCTCTCGGAGCCGCAGTCGTCCACCGGTGTCGACGTGAGTTCGCCGGTGGACGAATCGGTCAGGAATGCCGTCATGGTGGGATACGGCGTGTTCGTGTCGCCGGCGAACCCGAAACGGTCGTAGTTGCCGATGCCGGAGTTGCCGAACGACCAGTAGCTGCGGGACACGACCGAGACCCCGGGCGTGTCGCCCTGCGCCGGCAGCAGTGCGACGTTCTTGCCATCGGCCTGCATGTCCGACACCACGCTGGAAGGCGTCGTGCTGGGCATGAAGTAGAGCGTGAACGAGCGCTCGGGAGCGAGAATCGGGTTGCCGTCCACGAACGGGTTGGTCGAACCCTCGTCGGGGATGATGTCCTGGTCGGACACCTTGTAGAGCGGGACGCCGTCGGTGTCGTACAGGTACCAGGCCATCCAGTTGGAGTACGGGAAGTCGCTCTCGACGACGTAGGCCCAATCGGCGGTGTCGCTGTTCAGTTTCTGCCCCGCCGCCGTGTAGCCGGCCGAGAAGCTCGGCTGAATCGGGTAGAAGTCGGCCGACGATGCGTCGACGACCATCGGGCACTCGTTGCCGGTCACGGCCGGGTCGGCGTCGCGGGGAGTCGTTGACCCCGTCGATGATCCCGCGGTTGATTCCCTCGACGCCGGCTCCGACGTCGCCGTCGTCGCAGCAGGGGACGTGTCGGGTTGCGACTCGGTGCTGGCCGAGTCGCCGTCGGACGAACATGCGGCGACGAGCAGCGCGCCGGCGGCGACGCCGATCGCGATCGTTCGCATCCGCCTGCGTCGGGGTTGGGGGTGCTTCATCGTTGTTCCGTCCTGTCTGTCGCCGGACTCATGGCCGAGTCCGAATGTGCACTGCGGGAGATCCGTTCTTCACCTGACGGCTCGATCCACGTGTTGGGCGATCAGCGCGGACACTGCCGAGGCTTGGTCCTCCTGGAGGAAGTGGCGCGCCGGCACGATCGACATCGATGGCAGACCGGTGGCTTCCAGGGCGCGCCAGCCGAAACGCTTCATCGTCAGGATCGGGTCCCTTGCGCCCCAGACGACCTGCACCGGGTACGGGGCGGAGTCGACGTGCAACAACGGCCGGTAGTCCTTCCTCTCGCCCCGGGCCGCGTGCAGGCCCCGCATGATCAGCAGGTAGGCAGCGCCATCGTCGGGGCCGAGAGCCAGGTCGCGATACGCGTCGACCTCGGCCACGGGAACGGCCGACCGGTCGAGGATGCCGACGCGGTACATCATCGTGCGCCAGACGACCGCCGAACTCATCGGTCCGCCGACCTTGCGGGTGAACCGGGCCAAGAGCTCGCCGGGGAACGGCGTGGAGTCGATCTCGGGAATCGTGTTCAGCACGGTCAGCGACTGCACCCGGTCGAGCAACCGGGAGGCGGCTTCGAATCCGATCGGTCCGCCGGCGTCGTGAACGACCAGGTGGAATCGGTCGATGTCGAGCGAATCGATGGCGGCGGCGACGAACAGGCCGAGCCCGGACAGCGAGTAGTCGAAGTCCGTCGGGCGATCGGCGAGGCCCAGCCCCGGCAGGTCGAACGCGACCGGCCGGAGCCCCCTGCCGGCGAGTTCGCCGATGACGTTCCGGTAGAGGAACGACGACGCCGGCAACCCGTGGAGCAGCACGACCGTCTCGCCCTCACCAGCGGTGCGGACGAACGACTGGACGCCGGCGACATCGAAGAACGAGCCTGCCTCCCGGTGGACGTCGATGACGGAGGCGACGTCTGCGGTCACGGGGCGATGGTACGAATCGGCCCTCTCGGCTTCACCACCTCATCGGGGTGAAAGGGGTGAGGCCCGGTCTGGGCGTTCAGACGACCCGCATCATCCCGACGAGTTGATCGCTCCCGGTCCCAGCAGGCCAAGTTGCTCCGCGGCGGTCACCGCTTCGTTTCGTGACGACACACCGATCTTCCGGAAGATCGATGACGTCTGCGACTTGATCGTGTTTCGGGACACGTAGAGGCGCTCGCCGATCTCCCTGTAGGTGAGGTGCGTGGACAGGAGCGGCACGAGTCGAAGCTCGGCTGCCGTCAACGAGGATGCGCCGACGAGCGCTGGGTTGGCCCCGTCGAGCCTGCCACGCAACACCTCGCACTGATCGACGATCACACCGAGGCCGGGTCGCGTCGCGAGGACGTCGTGGACCTGGCGGAGCACCGCCCTGGTACCTGCGGGGTCGGCGAGTGCGAGGTACGCCTCGGCGAGCTGGAGGAGAAAGACGGCGCTGAAGGGAAGGTCAGGAAAACACAACGGTCGGTTGCGTGCGGCCAGCGCCACTTGAGTCTGCGCCTGCTCGAGGTCACCGCGCCGAATCGCCACTCGTGCGGCGACGGCGTGGACGGCGGTCAGTTGTGCGTGCATGTCGAGGTGGGCTTCGGCAGCGGCGGACACCGCCTCATCGGAGAGCTCGTACGCCGCGGCGGTGTCCCCGCGACCGAGCGCGATCGATGCGCGCAGCGCCAGCGCAGAGAGTCCAGTCGGGACGCCACCGTACCGAAAGCAGGTTGCGGCAGCGGTCGTGAACAGGGAGTCGGCCGCGCCCGCGTCGTCCTGCATCAGGGCGGCGACACCTTCCAGGAAGACCGCTGGTCCTCGGAACTGGCTGTCGTGCTTGAGCAGGCGGGCGGCCGTCGCCGCGCTGAGCCGCATGCCGGGTGCTCCGTCGCGGCACCGGCTCGCGTCGACCAGTGCGAGCAGGCCGGCGACCGGGCTCCCGTCGGGGGCGAGAGCGACGGGGTCGCCGGCTGCGGCTGCCGCGACGAAGAGGTCGGCGTTCGAACCGTTCCCTGTGAGCGCCTCCGCCAGCGCCCAGGTCGCCGCAACGTGCGGAAACCGTTCGAGCAGGCCCCGTTGTTCGAACCAGGAGACCCACCGCTTCAACGTCTCGATTCGACCGGCGGCGTAGACCGACTGACAGATCCGCCCGTAGACACGCGCCGCTCGGTCGGGATCGTTCGCCGCGAGGGCGTGATCGATCGCACTCTCGGGTTGGTCATTGGCCTCGAACCACGCCGCGGCGCGGTCATGGAGCTGCCCGATCCGGTCGGGTTCGTTCCGTTCCAGGTCGGCGCGAAGCAACTCGAGGAGGAGGTGATGACAGCGATACCAGCGCCGCTGCCGATCGAGCGGGATCAGCAGCAGATTCGAACGCTCGAGCGATTCGAGCATGCCCTGAGAACCGGGGTTGCCGATGACGGCGTCGCACAACGGGCCGCTCAGCTCCGGGAGGATCGAGGTATGAGTGAGGAAGCTCACCTCATCCGGCGACAGGCTTTCGAGGACCTCACTCCGCAGATAGTCCGCCACCATCCGGTCGTCTCCCTGCACCGCGGCGCTCTGGGCGTTGGCCGGCCGGCCGGACCTGCTGCTCAGTGCGCCGAGGTACAGGCCGACGGGCCATCCCTCCGTGCGTCGCACCAGTTCGTGAATCTCCGTCGCACCCATACCGGCGTGTACTTCTCCGAGCAGCTCAGTCGCCTCGGAGTCGTCCATCGTCAACTGCTCGACGCCGATCTCCTCGACGGCGCCCTCGGCCCTGAGCCTGGCCATCGGGAGCGGGAGCTCGGCACGTGACGCGAAGGCGATTCGACACCCGGCGGGCAGGTTGAGTGCGACTGTGGCGAGCAGGTCGCCCGAACGTGGGTCGGTCACCGACTCGGTGTGGTCGACCACGAGGCCGAATCGACGACGCCGCGACGACACGAGCATCGCCAAGCGACGGAGGGACCAGTTCGTGTCGACAGCGGCCCCCGCCCGCAACGATCGGCACAAGAGGGGATCTGCTGGCTCGATCCTGTTCATGACCTCGACGAGGTACGACAGCAGAATCGCCGGATCGTTGTCGTGACGGTCGAGAGCGAGCCAGAAGACAGGGATGTCGCTGGTGGCCGCCCACTGACCGAGCAGGGTGGTCTTGCCGTAACCAGCGGGCCCGACGACCGCAACGACGGGCGAGTCCGTCGCCGTCAGCCGCTCGATGAGCGAAGGCCTACCGATGATCCCTGGACGGGTCCAGGGAGCCTGGAACTTCGAATCGACGAGCCCGAAGCTCTCACCCTGGACCGCGCCATCTCTCCGAGCGGGCAGATCCGCCAAGATGCCGTCGCTCGCCATGACGGCTCATCGTATAGATGGCTCGACGAGGACGGCGCCTGCCCGAACGACCCGTCAGCTCACGACTCCCGGATTCATGCAGATGCCACCGCGAGCCTGCCGGCGTCGATCGCAGCCTCGAAGGCATGGAAGTCGGCCAGGTTCTGGGCGGCGTACGCCTCGCAGAAGGTGGTGATGGCGCTCGAGAACCGGCGGCCACCACCGAGGTAGGCCGCGATCGCTGCCGGGTCCCCGGTTCGAGCGTGAGCGCGGGCCAACGTCCTGCCGCAGAGCTCGGCGTAGAATCCGAGTTGCCGGGGGGTGGCACCTTCGATCTCGACCGAACCCTTCCAATCGCGCAATTGGCGGATGTAGTAGTGACGCTGTTCGAGTTCGCCAGTGGTCCATCCGAGAAAGACGTCCGACTGCGCCTGCGACAGCCGCTGACCCTCGACGATTCGCTGACCGTGGTTGTCGTACGGACTCGGTTCGAGGAACTCCTCCAGGACGGACGCCTGAGCCTCCTTGGCCTGGAGGAAGAACACGTCATCCGACGAGCGGCCTTCGAACAGCAGGATGAGGCATCGGGTGCCGACGCTGCCGACACCCACCACCTTGAGCGCGACGTCGATGAGCGTGTAGCGAGCCAGGAGGAATCGGCGCGCGTCGTTGAGCGTCGAGAGGTACGCGTCGACCGCAGCGTGAGCGGTGGCCTCGACCTCGATCGGGTCGTACCCGGCCGGCAAGGATCTGATCGGGTGCACGACCGGCGGCTGGTCGATGATCCGGCGGCGGCCGTCGACGATCTCGGTGAGCTTCCCCACCGCCTGACGACCGTCCTTTCGTCGGGCCCGTTCCTCGAATCGGTCGACCCGTCGAGCGAGATCGGCCTTGGTCATCCCCGCCTCCGCACGGATGTCCTCGATCGTCAGCAGACGATTCCACAGGTCGAGGAAACCCATCTCGCCGAACTGTGCCATTGCCCGCTGGTAGGCGCCCGTGGCATCGGCGGTGAGCTCCTTCGACAGCTTCGCTCCGAAGCCGAGGTGCTGGGCAGCGATGTAGACGCTGGCGGCCAGCCGTTTCACGTCCCACTCCCACGGTCCGCGAAGCGTCTCGTCGAAATCGTTGGCGTCCACGACCAGCTGCCGTCCGGGAGATGCGTACGCGCCGAAGTTGGAGAGGTGGGCATCGCCTCCGAGTTGGACGTCCAACCCGCTGTTGGGGGTGGTGGCCAAGTCGGCCGCCATGATGCCTGCAGCTCCTCGGTAGAAGGTGAACGGCGACACGCGCATCCTGTCGTGGCGCACCGGGACCAGCCACGGAACACGGGTCGCGTTCTGTGCCTCGAGCATCGCGATCGGGTCGCGCCGCTCCGAGGCGGGCTCCCACTCGGCGTGGGTCGATCTCGGTACCGACTTGCGGGCGGCGCGCCCCAGCTCCTCCGCCGCCGAGTGCGCACTGCGCTCGGCCAGGGATTCGTCTGGGACAGCCATCAGTCGATGCTGAACCAGGCACGAACCTGGCCCTCGTGGTCGACATATCGGTCGCCGGTGACGTCGACGATCACCTTGTCGATCTCACCGCCGACGAACGCGAACGGCGCTCGATACTTCGGTGAGACCGCCGATGCGCTGTCTCGTCCGACACAGATCCCGTCGCCCGTCAGACAGAAGTACCCGGGTTGCGTGACGATGGGGCTCGAGCCGACCGAGCGGTCGTCGACGTACAAGGTGAGTGTGCCGGCTGTACCGGGCATCGCCGGGTCGGCACTGGGGCCGTCGGCCACGAACTCGGCGACCAGGACGTGGCTCCCCGTGGAGAGTTCCTCGTCGGCGACGACATCCTGCAGGACGGTGCCGATCCAGTTGAACGTGTAGTGCAACCGGCGATCCTTGACGTACAACGAGTGCCCGCCCGGGACGCCGCCGGCGGCCCAGACCACACCTTGCACCTCGTCGGTGTCGATGCGCACCCCGGCGGCGATCGTGTACGAGCGCCCCGGGAGTGCCGGACCTGCCGACTCGGGAACGTCGGCGCAGTTCGGGTAGAAGACGTAGCGGTCTCGATCAGGCGCGCCACGAGGACGCTCGGCCAGGACCTGCTCCAACGCACTGCGGTCGTCCAACGGCAAGCCGTTGTAGAGGCCGGCGTTGTAGAACCACAAGTTCTTGAGCGCCTCCAGGCGCTCCGGGTGTTCGGCGGCGACGTTGCGGGTCTGCGATCGGTCGGCTTCGAGGTGGAAGAGCTCCCATTCGTCACGGTCGAAGTTCCCCCAACTCGACAGCGGCGGGTGCACCGTCGAGGCGAGCCACCCCTCGTGGTAGATCGAACGTTGGCCGAGCATGGTGTAGAACTGCGTTCCCTTGCCGGGCACCGACGGATCGGTCAGCGCGGCCGCGAAACTCTCGCCCTCGATCGGGCTCTGCAGGTACCCGTTGATCGTCTCGGGGGGTTCGATGTCCAAGAGGTCGTAGATCGTGGGCACCACGTCGACCGCGTGGACGTACTGCGATCTCGGATCGGCGTCAGCGGGAATCCTGGCAGGCCACGACACCAGGCACATGTCGGCGACTCCGCCCTCGGCGCCCGCCCACCGCTTCCAGTACGGGAAGGGCGTGTCGAACGCCCACGCCCAGCCCGTGTTGTAGTGGTTGTTCGATGCCGGCGTGCCGAGTTCGTCGATGTGGGGCATCGTCGTCTCAGCGGTGTCGGGAACACCGTTGAAGAAGCGCCACTCGTTGAAGCTCCCGTTCGGACCGCCCTCGCCGCTCGCGCCGTTGTCGGACACGACGACGATCAGCGTGTTGTCGATCTCACCGGACTCCTCGAGGTAGTCGAGCACACGTCCCAGACGATCGTCGTTGTACGAGATGTAGCCGGCGAACACTTCCGCCATTCGCGTGAACAGCCGCCGCTCGTCGTCGTCGAGGCTGTCCCATGGCCGAACCGTGTCGAGCAGCGGCCAGGGCTGGCCGTCGGGGCCCGTCCGGTTCGGCTCGCCGTGCGGGTTGATCGGCGAGAGTTCGGTGTCGGCGGGAAGGAGACCGAGATCGATCTGGCGTCGCAGGATCCCCGCGCGAATGGCCTCGTAGCCCTCGTCGAAGACGCCTTTGTAGCGGTCGGCCCACTCCGTCGGAACGAGATGTGGGGCGTGACCCGCCTGGGGAGCCAGGTACATGAAGAACGGCTTGTCGGGGTCGATCACCTTGGCGTCGCGGATGAACTCCACCGCCTTGTCGGCCATGTCGTCGGCGAGGTGGTAGCCGTCTTCGGGACGGGCAGGTGCTTCGATCGGATGGTTGTCGTAGACGAGATCGGGGAAGAACGAGTTCGTCTCGCCGCCGAGCCAGCCGTAGAAGCGCTCGAAGCCCCGGCCGAGTGGCCACCGACCCTTGTAGGCGGCCAGATTGCACTCCTCGCCCGGCGTCAGGTGCCACTTGCCGACGCAGTAGGTGTTGTAGCCCCGTTTGGCGAGGACCTCGGAGATGAACCCGTTCTCGAATGGGATCCGGGTGGAGATGCCCGGGAAGCCCGACGCGAATTCGGCGATCGTCGCCATGCCGTTCGACGTCGCATTCCGCCCGGTCAGGAGCGACGCTCGAGTCGGCGAACACAGCGCCGTGGTGTGGAAGTTGGCGAACTTCACTCCCCGCTCGGCGATGCGCGCCATGTTCGGACACTGGACCGGGCCCCCGAAGGTGTCCATCGTGGCGTAGCCGAGGTCATCCCAGGCGAGGATCAGCACGTTCGGTGCGTCGTCGGGAGCCTTCGGAGGCAGAAACGGTTCCCAGTCCGGTTCCGAATCGCGGATGTCGAGGTCGATCTTGCCGTTGAAGTGTGTGGTCATCGTCGTGTCCGGCCCTCAGGCCAGCAGCTTTGCTTTCTGCGCTGCGAACTCCTGCTCGGTGATCACGCCGCTGTCGCGGAGGCCAGCGAGCTTCTCCAGTTCCTCGGCCGAGCCGCCACTTCCGGCGGCCTCCTGCACGTAGGCGCGGAACTGGGCGTCGCTTTCCTGAGCGGCCTCGATGTCACGTCGAGTCATGTCGTGGCCATGGGCAATGAGGTACACGAACACGCCGAGGAACGGCACGAGGATGACGAAGATCGACCAGAGCGCCTTGCCCCAACCCCCCATGTCCCGGTTGCGGAAGATGTCGGCAAACACGCGAAACAGCAGTATCAGCCAGGCGAAGAACAGGAAGAAGACGAACATGGACCAGAACACACCCAGCAACGGGTAGTCGTACGCGAGCATTTCTCACCTCGGGGTCACGCGGGTGGCCGAACGTCACCCGCCGAGACAGCACCGTCGCACATCCCATCCCGATCACCGACACCCCGAAGGGGTGAAAGGCCGCGATCAGCATCCGACTGAGTCGCGAGCGCTCAGTCGCGAGTGCGGTACTTCGGTCGGGCGGACATGGCGTGGACGATGATCGGGCCGTCACTGGTGTCGACGACGCCGACCTCGAGCAGGTTCCCGGTGTTGGCTGTGCCGACGAACATCGTGAGGCCGTCGACGAGGTCGTCAACGAAGATCGGACGGTTGAAGGCGTGGATCATGTGGCCGTCGGGGATGCCGTGCTTGCGTGCGCTGGGTTGACTTGGATGGTCAACAGGGTGACGTACGACGGTCAGCGGCTGAATCGTGCTGCCCGGCGCTCGGTACGCCGGCGGCTCCGCGGGTAGTCGATCGCGAGCGGCTCGGTCGGTTCCGGGAGGTGACGGTAGAACCAACGCTTCGTCGTGTCGACCAACACCAGATACACCACGGCGAGCACCATGATGGTTCCCAGCAGGACCGGTGACAGCGCCGTGAAGCCGAAGGTGCCCGCAAGCGGACTGTAGGGAAGTACCACGGCGACGGTCGCGCATCCCAGTGTCGACAAGAGCAACGGTCGTGCCGGACGGCTCCTCCAGAACGGCGAGCGTCGAGTGCGAATCACGAACACGACGAGTGTCTGTGTGAGCAACGATTCGACGAACCAGCCGGATCGGAAGAGGTCGGGGTTGCTCCGAGCTCCGAAGAAGACGATCAGGATGGCGAACGTGGAGAAGTCGAAGATCGAGCTGAGCGGTCCGAAGACCATCATGAACCTGCGGATGAACCCGATGTCCCAGTGGGCCGGACGTCGAAGTTGTTCCTCGTCGACGTTGTCCGACGGGATCGTGGTCTGGCTGAGGTCGTACAGCAGGTTGTTGAGCAGCACCTGTGTCGGCAGCAGCGGCAGGAATGGAACGATGAGCGATGCCCCCACCAGGCTGAACATGTTTCCGAAGTTCGATGAAGTGGCCATCAGGACGTACTTCATCGTGTTGGCGAAGATCCGCCGGCCCTCGACCACGCCGTCGGCCAGCACGCCGAGATCCTTGCGCATCAGGACGATGCTGGCCGCGTCCTTGGCGACATCGGTCGCCGTGTCGACGGAGATGCCGACGTCGGCGTGATGGAGGGCGACGGCGTCGTTGACGCCGTCGCCGAGGAACGCAACGGTCGAGCCGCGGGTTCGCTCGGCACGGATGATCCTCGCCTTCTGATCGGGAGTCACCCGTCCGAAGATCGTGCTGGTCCCGATCGCCGAGATGAGTTCGTCGTCGCTCAGCTGGGCGATCTCCGAACCGGTGAGCACCCCGGACACCTCGAGGCCGATCTGGCCGCACAGGTGCTCGGCGACGATCGAGTTGTCGCCCGTGACGACCTTGACGCGGATCCCGAGGTCACGGAGTTTCTCCAGCGACGACGCGACGTCGCCCTTGGGTGGATCGAGAAAGGTCACGAAGCCAACCAGCTCGAGATCGCGCTCGTCGCCGAGCGACAGCCGTTCAGCGCCAGGCCGCGAGCGTGTCGCGACCGCAATCACACGGAGACCCTCGGCGAACTGTGCGGTCAGGAACGCGTCCGCACCGTCGGGAATCTGTCGACATCGAAGCAGGACCGCCTCGGGGGCGCCCTTCGTGATCTGACCGCGGCCGGTCTCCGGGTCGTCGACGAGCACCGACGTCAACTGTCGATCGTGGTCGAACGGGATCTCGTCGAGACGAGTGGCCCCGGCGATGTCAGGGCCCTCCGGATCGTCCCAGAGCGCGCGGTCGAGGGGGTTCCCGCCACTCACGATCATCGCGTCGCGTCTGATGTCGCTGCACAGCCGAGCGAGACGCCAGACCTGGACGTCGTCGACACCAGTCGGGCCGGTGGATCGTTGGAGCGCGATGCGACCTTCGGTGAGCGTGCCGGTCTTGTCGGTGAACAACACGTCGACATTGCCGAGGTCCTCGATGGCAACGAGGCGTTTGACGACCACCTCCCGCTTCGCGAGCTCCTGCGACCCCTGGGCGAGTGAGAGCGAGACGAGTGCAGGCAGCAACTGCGGAGTCAGCCCCACCGCCACGGCCAGCGCGAAGAGCGCCGTGTTCAAGACGGCTTCGCCACGCACGAGGTTGATCGCAACGATGACCACGATCAGACCGCCCGTGATCCGCACGAGCAGGTTCGTGAACGACCGGATGCCGCGCTCGAACGCAGTGCGCTCGTGGCGCTCACCGAGCTGCACGGCAATCCGACCGAAAGCCGATGCGCCACCGGTCGCCACGACCGCCCCGAACCCCGAACCCGAACTCACGATCGTGCCCATCAGCGCGCACGACGCGAGATCGAGAGGAGAATCTCCTGCCGGCGACGGCGCGGTGATCTTGGCGACGGGCAATGTCTCGCCGGTCAGGACGGCCTCGTCACATTCGAGGTCCATCACCTCGATCAACCGGATGTCGGCCGGCACGATCTGTCCGAGCTCGAGCCGGACGAGGTCACCGGGCACGAGTTCGGTGACATCGATCTCGATGTCCGCTCCCCCGCGCTGGCAGGTGCATTGGTGCCGCACCCGGTCATGAAGTGCCTCGATCGCGCGCTCCGACCGAAGCTCGTTCACGAAGCCCAGCACGACACTCAGCAGCACGATCACGGTGACGATCAACGCATCGGCGCCCTGGCCGACGGCAAGTGACACACCCGCTGCCCCGAGGAGCAGCAACTGGATCGGATTCGCGAACTGGTGGGCGAGGATCACCAACGGCTGGACTCGATGCGACCGCACCGCGTTCGGCCCGAAGACACCGAGGCGCCGAGCGGCCTCCGCCGGTGAGAGGCCGGCGCGCGTCGTCCCGACGGACTCGAGCGCGTGATCGACGTCCATCGCTCCGATCACATCGATCGACGCGGGCGAGTCAGGCGTCATGGCATCCAGCGTTGACGCAAACACATCTTCAGGGTCACCGCTTCGCGGTCTCGTTGGCGCGGTTGCGTCAGTCGCTCCGCGTTCCCACGATGCACCGCGCCAGGCCTGGAACCCGGACCTTGCCACCCTGCTCGAAGGCGCCCGCCGCCGCGATGGCGTGTGCCCGAATCCGCGCCCGCGCCGGTTCGTCGACATGCCGGAGCGCCGCGACCGCCAGCGAGACATGCTCGCTGATCATGTCCCAATACTCGACGGGCGACTCCGTCACGAGTACGACCGCCACATCCCACTCGACGACATCGATCAGTCCCGCTGCCTCGTACAAGGCGCTGACGTATCCCGGCGCGGCGCACCGAAACATGTTCGGTCCGTCCGGGTCGGCAGGCGCGATCACCGCCTCGGTCGCGATCGCCTGCATGGCGATCGACGTCCACGGGTTCGCGTCGGGCTCGATCCAGACCGACGAGCACAGGCGTCCGCCCGGCTCGAGCACTCGCACGAATTCGGCGGTCGCCTTCGCCACGTCGGGGAAGAACATGTACCCGAAACGCACCGAGACACTGTCGAACGCGAAGTCGTCGAACGGCAGATCGTCGGCGCTGCAGACCTTGGTCTCGATGTTGGTGATCCCCTTGGCCGTCGCTCGGCGAGCGGCGATGTCCAGCATTTCCGCGACGAGGTCGGTCAGCACCACGCGTCCCTTCGGACACCGTGTCGCAATGCTGAGACCGGGCTCACCCGTCCCAGCCGCGATGTCGAGATGCTGCTGATCCTCAGCGATGTCGAGATGCTCGATCATCGCCTCTCCGACCGGGCCCAGCTGATCCATGATGATCGAGTCCCACTTCGCCCAGCCGGCCGAGAGCCCGGCCCATGTCGCTCGCTGACCCTCTCGGATCTCATCGCTCCTCGACATCGCGCCACCCCTTCGAATGACCCACCGGTCGCGAACGTACTCCTCGGCGGATGTGCGCACTGCGCAGGCCCGCGGCGTTCGCCGTCCGGATGGGAAGATTCGAACTCCCGGCCGCCTGGTCGGACCTGGTGGAGACGATGGGAATCGAACCCACGACCCCTGCCCGCAAATCCCGAAAGATGGCCATGTCGGCGAAGTTCGGCTCGTACCGGATCGTGTCGGATTGTGCCATCTAGCAGGGACGACCTTCGGCCGACCCCGAGGTTTCAGCAGACTCGGGGAGCACCAGTGGAGAGATTATGCGGTGGGCCGATCGACGTCGGAGGCCGCACAGTTCGGCTCCTCTCTGTCAAGAGGTGGGTTCGGGATGGGCAGATGAGGACGTCTGTTGGACCTTGCGGTCTGCCGGCGTGATCAGCTTGCGGTTCCCGAGGCTTTGATCTCGGCGTGGATCCGTTTGGCGACGGCGTCGATCTTGAGGTCGATGCGCATGATGTCCTCGATGTGCTCGAGGGCGATCTCGACACGCATCTGACCGGCCGGATCATCGAGCTTGAGGTCGTTGACCAGGTCGAACGCCTTCTCCGCGGTGATCAACGCCGGTCCGCCGCCGGGGATCAACTCGCGCAACAGCCGGTGCAGTCGGCACACCGCTTGGGTGCGTAAGCCGACGAGCTCCGTGCGGCGATCCGACAGCAACTTGATCGCCACGGTCTCATCGTCAGGCTTCACGATGCGCAGATGCCGGCTGTGCAGCGCGGCGCGTGCGATCGCCAACGCGTCAGTGTTGTCGGTCTTGGTCCCATGCCCAGTCGAGTACACGCGCAGGCGTGTCGCGAGCTTCGCGGGCACGTCATAGACGCGTTCATCGAAGCCGACGAGACGTTGCGCGATGCTGCGACCCATCCCGTTCGCGCCCTCGACGGCCCACACCCGATTCGGATACTCGCCGACCGCGGCGAGCATCTCGACGAAGCCGTCGTTGGAGTTCTCGAAGCGTCGCCGAGTCAACAAGTTCTCGGTCGAGTCCAGCACCGCGATCGTGTTCGACGCCTTGTGCGGGTCCATCCCGATGATCACCATCTCATCCATTGGTCGTTTCCCTTCTCGTTGCTGTTGATGACAGACAAGGAAGGGCAACGCCTCTTTCAGCCGTGCAAACCTCTCTTCAGCCACGTCCCTGTCCGAGGCTCAGGCCGCATGCCGAAGGCGAGCCACACCACACGAAGCGATGGGCAGCCGGTTAACGAGCGAACCATCCAGAACCCCGACCCAAAGGCTGGCCACTCCCCCGGATCACCGTCAACTATGACAAGAGGCCGGTTCCGTGGCGGCGGTGGATCTGACGGTGAAGATCTGCCACGGTCGGTCGATGCCCTTGAGCGTTCGAGAACCGAGGTCGTCGAATTCGTCCTGACCACCGAATGTGGATTCGGCTGTGGTTGAGGTAACGACGATGTCGCCAGGTCCGGCTTCACCCATGACGCGTGCGGCGAGGTGGACGGCGATGCCGCCGATGTCGTCGCCGCGTTGTTCGACCTCACCGAGATGGATGCCGGTGCGTCCCTCTAAGCCGAGGTCGCGTGTGGCGCTTCGGAGTTCGACTGCTGCGGCGATGGCTTGGGTTCCGGATGCGAAGGTGGTGAGTGCGCCGTCGCCGGTGTGTTTGACGACGGTGCCGTGGTGGCGTTGAATCGTGCGTTGCAGGGCGGCCTCGTAGCGGTCCAGGGTGGAACGCCAGACCGCATCGCCGCTCGCCGCCGCGGCTGGAGTCGAATCGATGAGATCGGTGAACAGCACCGCTACGAGTTGGCGTTCGACAGGGGTCACGATCGGTGTACCAGTGATGAACCCGGCCATCAACTCAGCAATCAGCCCTGCGTCCAACGCATTAATCTCATGGTCTGCGCCTTCGATGGTGACGCACTCGGCCTCGGGAAAGATGCGGCTCCACCACTGCTGATCAGCCATGTCAGACGCGTCGCGTCGGCGCAGCAACATGACGGGGGGCGCACCCTCGATTGGTTCGAGTTCGGCCCAGCGACGACGCATCGCCGTCAGCAACGCCTGCATGAAGTCGTGTGTGTCGGACCCCGAGGTTCCCATGCGCTTGGCGCGTAGAGCCCACTGTCGGAGCGCAGGATCGTCTGAACCGCCCTGGCTTGGTTGGAGGCTCCTGACCTTGGAAACGAGGATGGAGTCATGCCACATGAGATGTCGCCTGGGAAGCCGAGCACGCGCCGGTATTCGCAGGCAGAGAAGGACCGGGCGGTCCGTGCGGTGCGTCAGCTCCGCAAGGAGTTGGGCACCGATCACGGCACGATCAAGCGGGTCGCTGATCAGCTCGGCATCGGTGTCGAGTCGCTGCGCAGTTGGGTGAAGCAGGCCGAGATCGACGACGGCGTGAAGCCGGGTGTCACCTCTGAGGAGGCGGCGAAGATCAAGGAGCTCGAGCAGGAGTTGAAGGAGCTACGTCGAGCGAAGCGCGATCTTGCGTTCGGCGTCGGCTTTCTTCGCGGCGGAACTCGACCGCCCACAGAAGTGATGGTCGGCTACATCGACCAGCATCGTGACGAGTTCGGAGTCGAGTCGATCTGCAAGGTGTTGCAGGTCGCTCCGAGCACGTACTACGCCGCCAAACGCCGGCAGCTTGCGCCGTCGGCGAGGGCGGTGCGTGACGCTGCGATGATGCAGGTGTTGATGGTGTTGTGGGTCGCGAACCGCAAGGTCTACGGCGCCACAAGCTCTGGAAAGCGGCACGTGCGTGGCGGCCACGACATCGGCCGTGACCAGGTCGCCCGACTCATGCGCAGCATGCAGATCGAGGGTGTCAGCCGCCAGCGGCGCAAGGTGTTCACGACACGCCAGGACCCGGACGCGCTCGCGCACCGGATCTGGTGAACCGGAACTTCACCGCCGATCGTCCCGATGCGCTGTGGGTCACGGACCTGACCTACGTGCCAACGAGAACTGGGATGGCCTACGTGTGCTTCATCGTTGACGCGTTCTCTCGGCGCATCGTCGGGTGGCGGGTGGCGTCGAACATGCGCACCGAGATGGTCCTGGACGCGCTCGAGATGGCACGTCGTTCACGCGGCAACCGGCGCCTGATCGGGCTCGTGACCCACTCGGATGCGGGGTCGCAATTCACGTCCGTGCGGTTCACCGAGCGGCTCGACGAGATCGGCGCGAGACCGTCGATCGGCACGATCGCCGACTCCTACGACAACGCCCTGGCCGAGACAACGAACGGGCTCTACAAGGCCGAATGTGTCTTCGGGCCTGAACGCGCCGCGACCGTGGGACGACGTGGACGAACTCGAACTCGCGACGCTGTCGTGGGTGCACTGGTTCAACGAGCAACGCCTCCACAGCCACTGCAGCGACGTCCCACCAGCCGAGTTCGAAGCAGCGTTCTATGCTGCCCAACAGACCGCCCTGATCGGGGTTGGAAACCAATAACCCGAGTCTCCATCAGAGCCAGGGCGGTTCACGTCCTTGCGACTAGGTGTCACCACGGCAAGGCCGACCTCGGTGCGATCGGCAAAGTTGGCGGGACCGATCGACGCCACCGAAGCTGGCTCTCTTGGATTCAGCAGCGCTGCGCCGAGCAGCCGCGACCGGTGATGTGTCGCGAGCTGGGCTGCCTCGAACCCCCGAGTTGTTGAGCAACCCACGACCCACGCCGCGGGCGCCCCGACTGCATCAAGCACTGCGAGGTAGGCATCAACCGACTGATCGAGATAGTCGCGATCGCGATCGAAGGGATCCGACGCACCGGTACCCGGCTTGTCGAAGAGCACCAACTGGCCGACTTGCCCCAGCGTTCGCAGGAACCGGTCGTACATCGGGTCCGCATCCAAGAAATCGAAGGGGAACGTGGCCGCATGAGTATGGAGCACGACCGGTCCGTCACCCTGCGACATCACTCGGTACACGACCTCGCGGCCGTCGGCCATCCGCGCAAACCGCACGTCCTCAGCCACCGGCGCAACCCCTCACTCTCCCATGATGGCAGCCCACCCCAACACCACCCGATATCGGCCCAACCCGGACGCCCGAGAACGCGCCCACCAGCAGTGGCCCCGGTGAACGCCTGGCTCTGATGGAGACTCGGGTTATTGGTTTCCAACCCCGATCAGGGCGGTCTGTTGGGCAGCATAGAACGCTGCTTCGAACTCGGCTGGTGGGACGTCGCTGCAGTGGCTGTGGAGGCGTTGCTCGTTGAACCAGTGCACCCACGACAGCGTCGCGAGTTCGAGTTCGTCCACGTCGTCCCACGGTCGCGGCGCGTCAGGCCCGAAGACACATTCGGCCTTGTAGAGCCCGTTCGTTGTCTCGGCCAGGGCGTTGTCGTAGGAGTCGGCGATCGTGCCGATCGACGGTCTCGCGCCGATCTCGTCGAGCCGCTCGGTGAACCGCACGGACGTGAATTGCGACCCCGCATCCGAGTGGGTCACGAGCCCGATCAGGCGCCGGTTGCCGCGTGAACGACGTGCCATCTCGAGCGCGTCCAGGACCATCTCGGTGCGCATGTTCGACGCCACCCGCCACCCGACGATGCGCCAGAGAACGCGTCAACGATGAAGCACACGTAGGCCATCCCAGTTCTCGTTGGCACGTAGGTCAGGTCCGTGACCCACAGCGCATCGGGACGATCGGCGGTGAAGTTCCGGTTCACCAGATCCGGTGCACGCAGCGCGTCCGGGTCCTGGCGCGTCGTGAACACCTTGCGCCGCTGGCGGCTGACACCCTCGATCTGCATGCTGCGCATGAGTCGGGCGACCTGGTCACGGCCGATGTCGTGGCCGCCACGCCGTGCCGCTTTCCAGAGCTTGTGGGCGCCGTAGACCTTGCGGTTCGCGACCCACAACACCATCAACACCTGCATCATCGCAGCGTCACGCACCGCCCTCGCCGACGGCGCAAGCTGCCGGCGTTTGGCGGCGTAGTACGTGCTCGGAGCGACCTGCAACACCTTGCAGATCGACTGGACTCCGAACTCGTCACGATGCTGGTCGATGTAGCCGACCATCACTTCTGTGGGCGGTCGAGTTCCGCCGCGAAGAAAGCCGACGCCGAACGCAAGATCGCGTTCGCTCGACGTAGCTCCTTCAACTCCTGCTCGAGCTCCTTGATCTTCGCCGCCTCCTCAGAGGTGACACCCGGCTTCACGCCGTCGTCGATCTCGGCCTGCTTCACCCAACTGCGCAGCGACTCGACACCGATGCCGAGCTGATCAGCGACCCGCTTGATCGTGCCGTGATCGGTGCCCAACTCCTTGCGGAGCTGACGCACCGCACGGACCGCCCGGTCCTTCTCTAGCCTGCGAATACCGGCGCGTGCTCGGCTTCCCAGGCGACATCTCATGTGGCATGACTCCATCCTCGTTTCCAAGGTCAGGAGCCTCCAACCAAGCCAGGGCGGTTATTGTCGGCCGCTGATACCGAGCGGGCAGCCCGGTCGAACGCGCCGGAACTGTGACACTGCGGGTGCGGGTCCGATGACGATTCTTTTGAGCGGGTGTCCCGAGCGCTGGTGTTCGGGGACCTGTGGCTGTGGCCGCGGCCGAGTGCGGATGTTCTGCTCTGTCAGTATGAGTGCGTATGGGGAGTGAACCGGCGGCGGGAACAGTTCGGTTCGCAGAGTGTTCCGGGGGACGGGAGATCGCGTATCGGGTGTTGTCGCAGACCCCTGGTCCGTTGATCGTGCACGCCCATCAGGGGGACTTGGCGATGGAACTGCTCGAAGACGATCCGATGTACGACCGCTTCCTGCGGGCGCTGGGTCAGGCTGGGACGTTGGTGCTCTTCGACAAGCCAGGCCTCGGTGCCTCCGATCCGTTCGACCCTGACCGCGACTACTTCGAGCAGTACGCAGACGCCTACCTGGCCGTCCTCGACGCCCTCGATGCTCGAGCAGCCTGGCTGTACTCAGCGTCGATGCTCGCCGCCGTACTGGCGTCCACACATCGCGAGCGGATCCTGGGGGCTGTGCTCTTGACAAACCCCGGCCCTGCGTCATCGAGCCCCTTCGACAGGGTCGACGAACGGGGACCGGTCAAGAGCGCGGTTCCCAGCCGCCTCGGTGACCCTGCATACGACGAGTGGATACGTCGGGCAAGACGCTCGGCGGGATCGCTGATGAGCCATCGCGCCTATCAGAAGTCGATGTTGGCTTCAGCGGCGCGATGGTGGGCGAACCTCGAGCCGCTGGACGGTGCGCCGCCCGTGATGATCGTCCGTCGCCGCGACGCCCCGAACGTCGACGACTTGGAGTGGTGGAAGCGCATCTTCCCCGACGCCGAGACCGTCACCATCGAAGGAGCGGACATGGGCGTTGCTGCGCTCGACGCCGGCCTGGTCGGTGAGCTCATGGCCGGCTTCATCACCGGCAAACCAGTCTCGGCGGTGGCCGAACGTGCGCTCATGGCTGTGTTGTTCACTGACATCGTCGACTCCACGCCGACAGCGGCCACGAGCGGCGATGCGGTCTGGCGTTCCACGCTGGACCGCTACGAGGCCGCCGTCGCTGCGTACGGTCGAACGCCACCACGGGACGGTGGTCAAACACACCGGCGACGGAGCCCTCGCCACCTTCCCATCCGGGTCTGAGGCCATTGCAGCCGCCGTCGAACTCCGCAACGTCACCAAGGATCTCGGGCTCGAGGGACGGACCGGCCTCCATGTGGGCGAGGTCGAACAACGCGGTGAGGACATCGGCGGCATCGCCGTCCACCTCGCCGCTCGCGTCATGGGCCGGGCCACGCCCGGCGAGATCCTCGCCACGCTCACGGTGGCACACACCTCCCTTGGTGGACGCCATCGTTTCGTCGAACGCGGCGAACACGAACTCAAGGGCATCGACCAGCCGTGGGAGCTTCTCGCCGTCGAGTCCCACGAGCACTGACCGCCAGCTTGTCGCCCGACATCGCGACGAACCCGCGCAGCAGCACCGACCAAGAATGACGTTTCGTTCGACAATCCGGTCGAGCAGGACAAGGGCGCGCCACACTTCGGCCCTTATGCAGTGCTCGATATTCGCGGGCAGCCTGGTTGCTAGGAGGCGTTGACGGACTGCCCGTAACGTTGGCGGGCTGCCTCGCCCGAGGTGCCGACCATGGCCCCGATCGAAGCCCAGGAGTGCCCGTTGTGACGGGCGCGAACGACGGCATCGCCGAGTGCGCGTTCTGCGTTGGCTCGGGCAAGGAACGCCTCTCGGACGAGACGAAGCTCCGTGGCGTCGTGGAGGTCGTCGCCGGGCTCGTGAGTCTCGAATCGGGCGGCGAGTTCGTCGGCGTGGTCGAGGATTTCTTGGGCGGTGCGGGGCATAGTGGCTACCTCAGGTACTTCGGTCGGGCGGGCATGGCGTGGATGATGATCGGCCCGTCGCTGGTGTCGACGACGCCGATCTCGAGCAGGTTGGTGGCGCGGTCTGCGCCGACGAACATGGTGAACCCGTCATCGAGTTCGTCGACGAAGATCGGATGGTTGAAGGCGTGGATCATGTCGGCGTTGGGGATGCCGTGCTTGCGTGCGCTGGGAGCGATGAGGGGCGCATCCACCTCCACAAGTTAGCTTGCGCTGCTGGCTATCACAAGTTGACTTGTGTACGTGCTCGACAACGGCGCACGTATCCCGACCAATCCTGGCCGTCTTCGCCCGAGCGTCGCCTGCCGAAGAAGTAGTCTTGAGCGCATGGCGCGGATCACCATCGACCCCGCGGTGATGGGTGGCGTGCCGTGTCTGCGGGGTCTTCGCATTCCGGTTGCGACCGTCGTCAACATGGTGGCCGGTGGGTTGACGGCACAGCAGATCGTCGAGGAGCTCCCGCCGTTGGAGATAGAGGACGTCGCTGCTGCGTTGCGATTCGCTGCGGATGCCGTTGCGGATCGTGAGATCCCGTTGCAGCCGACGGCGTGGAGTCCCGCTGCTGCACGACACTTGAGGCGTCGTCGGCGCGGATCTGGCGACGCCGATTTGGGTAGCGTTTGGGTAGCAAACGCGGCGGAACTACCCGGATTTCACGTCACTCGGCGCACGACTAGGCCCGGAAACCCTTGTTTCACGGGCTTTCACGGATTCGCCCGCACCAGCCGGACCGGCAAGGGACGACTCCTAAACCGTGTGTCGCAGGTTCGATCCCTGCCAGGGGCGCTTAAAAACACCTGGTAGATCGTTTGCGACTCGCACCCGACCGCCGTGCTCGCCACGAACGGTCACGACGGGCATCCCCAACTGACGGCCGTCTGGTACATCGTCGAGGACGACCAGAACTGCATCTCGATCACCGAATCGACGAGGAAGGCCAAGAACCTCGCAGCCGACAGCAGATGCAGTGTCCTGCTCTTCCATCCCGACACCCCGAACTACTACGCGGAGATCCGCGGCATCGCCCGAACCGAACCGGACCACGACTACGTGTTCGCCGATCGGCTGGGTCAGCGGTACGACACCGACATGCACTCCTTCGACGGCGCCGACGCTCGGCGGCTGCGAGTGGCCATCGAGCCGCTGAAGGTCGTCGTGACGGACGTTCGAGCCTGACGGCGCGGATCTTGTCCCGCACCAGCGGATGACCGTCAGCGTTGCCCGAGGCGTCGGCTGAGCTGGTCGAGTCGTTCGCGGACGTTGGCGGGTTCGAGCACGCTGACGCCAGTCTGGAGTGCGACTCGGGCCACGTCCATGACGAGCGAGTCGAGCCGATCGGATCGAACGCGGATGGTGCACGTGTTCGGGTCGGAGTCGACGAGGACGTGGTCGATGCGTGACAGCGCCTCGGCCACCTGAGCATGTGGCGCATCCACTGCGACCAGTGCTTCGACCTCGCGAGGGAGCGAGGCGATCGACGCCGTGAGATAGGCCGCAGCATCTCCCCCGGGAATCTCGCGAGGCCCGAACCGTTTGCCTGCGAGCCGGACCTCGCCGAGGCGGTCGAGTCGGAACGTGCGCCAATCGGATCGGCGGAGATCCCACGCGATGAGGTACCAGAGGTGTCCGGCAGAGAGCAGCTGGTGAGGTTCGACGAGTCGTAGATCGTGCTCGCCGTCTTGGCGGCGATAGTCGAACCGGACCTCCTCCTGGGAGCGGCAGGCCGAGGCGAGCGAACTGAGCGTGCGGGGGTCGACAACATCGCCGTCGCGGTGCGACCGCTGCAGCGATGTCACACTCTGATCGAGTGCCACGACGCGGCGGCGGAGATGATCAGGCAAGGACTGTTCGACTTTGGCGAGTGCCTGGACGGCAGTGTCAGCGATTCCAGCGATCGCAGCACCAGCAACCGTGCGCAACCCAGTGACGAGCGCGACGGCTTCGTCGTCATCGAACATCAATGGCGGGAGATGCGCGCCGGCTCCAAGTCGGTAGCCGCCGGCGCGGCCGGGCGTGGCGTCGACCGGGTAGCCCAGCTCTCGAAGGCGATCGACGTCGCGGCGGATCGTTCGCTCGGTGACCTCGAAGCGCTCGGCGAGTTCAGCGGCAGGCCACTGCCGTCTGCTCTGCAGCAGCGAAAGCAGACGAAGCGTCCGCTCGGTCGGGTCCCTTGCTTCCCGCCCGAACTCTTCCATATACGGACATTACCTGTCCGGAATGCTTCGTACGTTCGTGTCAGCGGGAGACGCCCGCGACGAAAGGAAGAGAGTCATGTTCAACCCCACCGAATTCCCGGAACCGACCCTGATCCCGGTCAATGGCATCGAGCTGGAAGTGTTCGAAGCTGGTCGCGAGAACGCAGGTCGACCGATCGTGCTCTGCCACGGCTGGCCCGAGCACGCGTTCGTGTGGCGACACCAAATGACGGCGTTCGCTGACGCGGGGTACCACGTGATCGTCCCGAACCAGCGCGGCTTCGGGAACTCTTCGCGTCCGGACGAGATCGTCGCCTACGACATCGAGCACCTCGCCGGTGACCTCGTCGGGCTCCTCGACCACTTCGGCTACGACGATGCAACCTTCGTCGGTCACGACTGGGGCGCCGGGCTCATCTGGTGGCTGACCATGCTGCACCCGACACGAGTCGAGAAGATCGTCGCCCTGTCCATGCCCTACATGGAGCGCGGCGATCAGCCGTGGGTCGAATCCATGGAGCAGACGCTCGGTACCGACTACTACTTCGTGCACTTCAACCGCTATCCCGGCGTCGCCGATGCGGTGCTCGACGACAACACGCATCGCTTCCTTCGCAATCTGTACCGAAAGAACGTCCCACTCACGGCCCCCGAACCCGGCAACACCATGATCAACCTCGCCCGAGCAGAAGAACCACTCGGCGACCCGATCCTGAGCGACGACGAACTGACATACCTCGTCGACGCCTACGAAATCCCTGGCTTCACCGGCGGCATCAACTGGTATCGAAACGTCGATCGAAACTGGCATCTCCTCGCCGACGTCGACCCGATCATCCACCAGCCCGCACTCATGATCTACGGGTCACGCGACCTGGTGCCGCCAAACGAACGGATCGCCGAGTTCGTTCCGAACGTCGACGTCGTCGAGCTGGACTGCGGCCACTGGATCGCAGACGAACTCCCTGACGAAACGAACGCAGTCATCCTCCACTGGCTCGACAACAGCAGCAGGTCGCGTCCCCAACGCTGACGCTCGGCAACCGAGCCAAGCGGCGAAGACCGACTCCGCCGATTGGCCGGGCCGGCCAGCGACGGCGCCGCGCTGACCAGCCATGTAGCGCGCCGACCCACTTTTTGGTCCCACCTTCCAATCTTTCCCCAGACAAAAGTGAACATGAATCACATTCATGTACACTGCTGGCATGACGTCACACGATGCTGAAGACCGGGGACGCCGCGCTCAGCCTCAGCAGGGCCGGAGTCATGCCAAGGTCGAGGCCATCCTCAAGGCGGCCCGACAGATCCTGACCGACCCCGCACAGCAGTTGACCATTCGCAATTTGGCGGACCGCCTCGGGTTCTCGACCGGTGTCATCTATCGATACTTCGAAAGCCTCGACGCGATCGCCGACGCCGTCGTCCGCGAGCATGCCGAGCTGACCGAAAGGGGTCTCGCCGATCTGCTCGCTCGGATCGAGCCAGACACGGCCGAGGGGTTGTTCGATCAGGTCTTTCAGTTCTTCATCGACTTCTACGCAGACAACCCCGAGATGGCCAGCAGTGGCCTCAACGGTGACCTCGCCATGCGCTATCTCGAAATCGAACGAGCATCCAACGAGGAAGCCATCCGCATGGTTCTCAAACGCGGTCGGGACCTCGGCGTCTTGGGTGCGGGTCGGCGGATCGAGATTCGCGTTCGACTTCTCTGGTTCGCGGCGGCAGAAGCGGTGACGGACTCGTTCGCCGACGATCCCGAGGGCGACCAGATGCTCTTCGAAGAAATCCGTCGCATGACTCGCGCACTCAACACAAACCCAGCAGGAGACAACGAACAATGAACCAACCAACGTTAAGGGCAGGTGGAATCGCAGCCCTCGTACTCGCCGCCTCCTACATCATCGGTTTCGTGATGTGGGGCGCCGTTCTTGGCGAACCGGCCGTGGACACGCTCAGCGGAAAAGTCGCCTTCGTCACCGACAACCTGAACGCCCTCACCGCGACCACGATCTTCATCTACCAAATACCCGGCGTCGCGCTGGTGCTCCTCGTGCTCGGGCTGCGACAGTATCTCGGCAGCACCGAATCTGTCCTGGCCAGCTGGAGTGCAGTGCTCGGCTTCATCTGGGCGGGCCTCGTCCTTGCCAGCGGATTGGTCTACGTTGTCGGCGCTCACGCGATCGCAGACCTTGCTACGAGTGAGCCCAGTAGTGCCGCGACGTCATGGCACACGATCGGTGTTGTCAGCGACGGACTGGGTGGCGGCTCCGAACTCGTCGGTGCACTCTGGGTTCTCGGAGCCAGCGTCGTTGCTCACCGATCGGGCAGACTCCCAACAACGCTCATCTTCCTCGGATACTTCATCGCGATGGCGGGAATTCTCACGGTGCTTCCGCAGCTCAGCGTCTTCCAGTCTGTGTTCGGCCTCACGCAAATCCTTTGGTTCGGATGGATCGGCATGCTGCTACTACGCGAAGCCCGTCAAACAACGACAGCCCCGAGGCCGTCACCCAATAGCCCGAGCAGTCATCAGACCCGGGGCGCTTCACTCGCGTAACCGGCATTCCGATCGCCGACGCATCAGCGGGAGCCGCACAGAACGCGCGCGCTCCATAATCCGGACGCCGGCGGCCAGCTCGCGCCGCATCGCGGCCCAAGTCGCACACTGCATAATCGCGACCTTTCGCTTGTTGACCTCATACATACAGTGATGTATGTTTCTTCGGTGGCTGGAGGAGGGGTGGCATCGCAACACGCGGTTTCGGCCGATGTCTCGCTGTCCGCCAACGAGGTTCGCAGTGTCAGGACGCAGGCTCAGCTCGTCGAGTCGGCGCTCGAGAGCTTGATCGAGCTCGGTTTCGCGAGGACGACAGGCGTTGAAGTCTGTCGTCGGGCGTCGCTCACTCGTGGTGCGCTCACCTATCACTTTGCTGATTTCGGCGATTTGTTGGCTGCGGCGTTGGCGACGGCGTACGAGCGTTTACTCGACGTGCCGGCATGGCCTGAGCAGGTTGGTCCGGTCGAGGGTTGGGTGTATCAGGCTCATCGCTGTGCCGCTCTCCCGGAGTTCAAGGCGATCCTGGAGCTCTGGCTCGCTTCTCGGAACGATCCCGACCTCGGAGCGCGGCTGTCGGACGCGATCGCGCTCGGAGCGCCGTTGTTCGATCCGGTCTTGATGCTGGCTGACCGTCCTGTCGAGGTGACCGAGGAAGTCGATGCGGTGTTTCGCACGATCACAGAGACCTTCATCGGTCTCGGTGTCGGGCGCTCGGTCTCCGGTGGGCATGCGCTCGGCCACGAGCAGGCTGTGGTCGACGTGCTGATCGGTATGGCGCGTGACCTCGACCGGCGACTCGCTGCCGATTGCCCGGCCGCCGAACCATCGCAACCCACCGAGCCGGGTCGCGCCGGCCAACCCAAGGAGTAGTCCCATGGCACTGGTCGATTTCGTCAAGAAGCGCGATCGCCGGGCCAAGCAGCCCGACGAGAAGTACGTGGTCTGCACGATCTGCGACATCAGTTGTCAGCTGCGCGCATCAGTGGACGAGGAAGGTCGTCTGGCCAAACTCCGCCAACACGACAACCCAGCGTTTGCGAAACACATCTGTTACAAGGGCACCGCTGCGCCCCACGTGCACAATCACGCAGACCGGCTGAGAGTGCCGCTGAAGCGGGTCGGCGAACGCGGTGGGGACAAGTGGGAGGAGATCTCCTACGAGCAGGCCATGGACGAGATCGCCGAGCGGCTCGGTGCGGTGGTCGATCAGTACGGCCCCGAAGCCTTCGCAGTGTCCACCTCCGGGTGGAACACCCAGACCACCCATGGCATGGATCGTCGGTTCATGAATCTGCTCGGGAGCCCGAACTGGACCAGCGGCGTGGCCCTCTGCGCCGGCAACACCGCAGCGGTCAACAAGCTCACCTACGGGTGGTTTCCGCTCGGCGACTACATGAATACCAAGTGCGTGGTGCTGTTCGGTCACAACCCCCGCAAGCACAGCTGGTCGCCGATCTACCATCTGATCAACGACGCCAAGGCAAACGGCGCCAAGGTCATCGTGATGGACCCCAGGGTGTCCGACCAGGCCGAGACCGCCGACCTGCATCTGTCGTTGCGAGCAGGTACGGACGCTGCGATGTGCCTCGGATGGCTCAACGTCATCATCGAAGAAGAGCTGTACGACAAGGAGTTCGTGGCCGAGTGGACCGTCGGATTCGAGCAGCTCTGCGAGCGGGTTGCCGAGTACCCGCTGTCACGGGTGGCCGAGATCACGGGCGTCGACGCCGAGCTGATCGCCGAGGCGGCTCGGATGTACGCCACCGCCGAGTCAGCGATCATCCCGTGGACGCCGATCACCGACATGCAGATCTCGTCGACCTCGGCGATCCGGCTGCAGTGCATCCTGCGCGCGATCACCGGGAATCTCGACACTGTGGGCGGTGAGACTCTGCACGGGTTCCATCCCGAGTACATCTCGGAGTCGAAGCTTGCGCTGCACGAGCTGTTGAGCCAGGAGCAGCGTGACAAGCAGCTGGGTTCCCAAGACCACCCGGTGTACACCTACCGGGCGCAAGACCTGCTCGGCGACGCCTCCGAACGGGTGTGGGGCCACCGGTACGCCGACATCGTCATGGGTTGTTACATGGCGAACCCGTCGGCGCTGTTCCGGGCGATGGCCGCCGAAGACCCGTATCCGGTCAAGGCGTTCTTTACCCTCGGCAACAACACACTGTTGAGCTACCCCAACCAGCATCAGATCTACGCCGGGTTGATGAACCAGGACCTCATCGTGGCGCACGAGATCTTCATGACGCCCACCGCGATGCTCGCCGACTACGTGCTCCCCGGCGACGTCTTCAGCGAACGCAACTACGTCGCCGACACGTGGGGGTGGACCGGTCGCTTGCAGCTGTCGCAGAAGGTGGTCGAGCCGCCCGAGCAGGCGTCGAGCAGCTTCGAGTTCTGGCGTGACCTCGCTCATCGAATGGGATTCGGACAGCACTTCCCGTGGGAGACGCTCGAGGAGATTTTGGACCACCGGCTCAGCCCGATGGGCAAGACCTTTGCCGAGTTCGAACAACAGGAGTACTTCCGGTTCCACGACGCCGAGTTCCGCAAGTACCGCAAGACCGGCTTCGCCACGCCGTCCGGCAAGGTCGAGCTGTACTCGAGCATCCTGGACAAACTCGGATTCGATCCGCTCCCGTACCACCGTGAAGGACCGCCCGTCAGCGACGAGTACCCGTATTACGTGTTCACCGGGGTCCGCGAGGACCCGTTCTTCCAAACTGGCCAACGCCAGGTCGAGGTGCTTCGCCGACGAGCACCCTCGCCGAAGATCTTCATGCACCCGATCGACGCCGAACGCCAAGGACTGGTCGACGGAGACTGGGTCGACGTGCAGACCGAGACCGGCTCGGTGGCCGGCAAGGTACTCGTCCAGGAATCGATGAAAGAACGCCACATTCGGGTACCCCACGGATGGTGGTACCCCGAGATGCGAGGCGGCGACACCGCCCTCGCAGGGGCGTTCATCAGCAGTGACGCCGTGCTCTGCCCCGACTCCATCGAATTCCTCGACCACGAGCAGGGCACTCCACACTTCAAGGGGTTTCCGGGCCGCGTTGTCAAACGGGCCGAACCTCCCGCCGGCATGTCTACGCAGACCCTGGAGGGGTGAGGATGCCCGCTCGAGTCCGTCGATCCCTTCGCGAATTGAAGGCGCGCACCATCGTGAACGTTGCCAATCGATCGTTCAAGCCGAATCCCACGATCATTGATCGGGCGGCCTTCAAGATGGTCGAGCTATTGCTCGGCCCGGCCAAGGAGTTGGACACCGACTTCGACCATTCGACGCCCCCGGGCGCTTGACGTCGCCCCGTATGCACCGGAGTCGATAACGCGCCCGCTGGCGTGGCGATGCGGAGGAGCGGCGTCTTGCGACCACTGACGGGATCGAACACCTACAACCGCCGATAGCGCAACGCCGCCTCGGCAAGACTGGACCACCGATCTTCAAGTCCCTCACCGCAACCCCGGTCCTTGGGGCAGGGCGCCTTCCTGGACCGGAGGCGCACACTTCGACGCACAGAATCACGGCTGGACCGAACG
>CAVQJG010000026.1:0-15502 GCA_963712775.1 Ilumatobacteraceae bacterium
GCCGGCCCGACACAGAGGACCGAGCCGTCGCGGGTCGGAAGCAGCTCGGCTCCGCTGACCGTCGCCTGCGTGGGCACCGGTTCGTTGACGACCGAGCCGTCCGGCAGCGTGTCACCGGGTGCCGTGTCGGTCGGGACCGTGTCCGGGCCGTGTCGGCGGAACCGTGTCGCCGGGAATCGTGTCGGCCGGGGGCGCCTGCGGGCGACGGAAGCCGGTCGGCTCCACGCTGGTGTCGGGCGCCGAACCTGTCGACGGCGTCTCGTCGCCCAGTCCCAGTGCCGGCTGGGTCGCCTCCGGCGCCGGGCAGTCGCTGAAGTTGAGCACGGGTCGCAGCTCGACCACACCGGACACGTCGACAGCGCTGAGCGCCTCGTCCTGGTCACGCACGCCCGGAAGGTCGACGACGATCGTCTGTCCCTGCACACGCACGTCGGGTTCGGCGATGCCGCGACGCTCGAGTTCGTCGCGGATCAGATCGCGGATGATGATCAGGTCCTGCTCGGTGGCCGGTTCGACCGGCGCCAGGATGACCGACACACCGCCTTGCAGGTCGAGGCCCAGGATCGGCGTGTTGTCGGTCGCGACGTTGAACACGAGGGTGGACAGCGTGATCAGCACGACGCCGATCAACGAGGTCCACAGACGGCGTTTCATCGTTGCGCTCAGTCGTCGTCGGCGGTGTTCGCCGACTCGAGTTCGTCGGCGGCGTCGGCGTCGTCGTTGTCATCCGAGTCGGGGCTGGCCTTGCCCTGGATCGCTGCTCGCGCGATGCGGATCTGGACGTCGTCGTCGATCTCCAGCCAGAACCGGGCGTCGCCGTCCTCTCCCGTGATCGTCCCATAGACACCCGAGGTGGTGATGACCTCGTCGCCGACCTGGATCGAACGTTGCAGTTCCTGCTGCTCACGCATGCGCCGACGCTGCGGGCGGATCATGAAGAAGTACATGGCGAACGGGATCAGGAGCAGGATGCCCAGCTGCAGGATCGCTGCGCTGCCGCCTCCACCCGAGGAGCTGGCAATGAGGGTCGAGAGGTGCGCGTTCATGTCGGCGAGCGAGCCTAGCTGCGAATTGTACGACGCACCCGTCAACCCCAGACATCCAGGATCGAACGGCGGAGCGAACCGAACTCTCCGGCCCGGATCGCAGCACGCATGCGCGCCATCAGGTCGATCGTCCAGGCGACGTTGTGGATCGACAGGAGCCGTGACGCGCTCGGTTCCCCCACCTGCAGGAGGTGACGGAGGTAGCCGCGGCTGTGGCGGGCGCACACCTCGCATGGGCAGGCGACGTCGAGGGGTTCGTCGAGGTCGGCATTGCGTGCCGCCTTGGCCTGGAAGCGCCCGGTCGAGGTGAGGGCCGTACCGTGGCGACCGAGCCGGGTCTGCATGACGCAGTCGAACTGGTCGACGCCCAGCCCGACCGCCTCGACCAGCGACGCCGGGTCGCCGACCCCCATCAGATAGCGCGGCCGATCCGTCGGCAGGTGTTCCAGCGCTGCGGCGAGCGCCGGCAGCATCTCCTCGCGGGTCTCGCCGACCGAGAGGCCGCCGATGCCGTAGCCGTCGAAGCCGATCTGGACGATCTGTTGGGCGCTCTCCCGTCGCATCGTCTCGCTGATGCCACCCTGCACGATGCCGAAGAGCGCCTGGTCGGGACGGTCGTGCGCCACCTTGGCTCGCTCGGCCCACGCCGTGGTGCGTTCGACCGCCCGGCGGATCACGTCGGCCGGGCTCGGCAGTGGCGGGCAGACGTCGAGCGCCATCACGATGTCGGCGCCGAGGCGTTGCTGGACGTCGACCGCGATCTCCGGTGTGAACCGGTGGGTCGAGCCGTCGTAGGTGCTCTTGAACGTGACACCGTCGTCGTCGACCTTCGGGTCGAGGGAGAACACCTGGAACCCGCCCGAGTCGGTGAGCGTGAGCCCGTTCCAGCCGGTGAAGCGACCGAGGCCGCCGAATCGTTCGATCAGTTCGGCGCCCGGACGCAGCATCAGGTGGTAGGTGTTGCCGAGGACGATCTGCGCGCCGATGCGGTCGTAGTCGGCAGCGCTCAGGTACTTGATCGCCCCGCGGGTGCCGACCGGCATGAACAGGGGCGTCGTGTAGGAGCCGCGCGCGGTCCTCGCCGTCCCGGCGCGTGCGGCGCCGTCGGTGGCCTCGACCTCGAACTCGACCGGGTGCATCCCGGCGACGGTATCGCTGCGTGCCGCTCAGGCGGCGGTACGCCTGCCCGGTGGTCCGGTGTTGTGAACGGTGCCGTCGGGAGGTCGCAGGGTGAGTTCGCGGTTCGGTCCGAGTTCGAGCACCCAGCCGTCGTGATGGATCCTGGCGTGGTGTCTGCTGCACATCGCCGCTCGAGATGCAGCCGGCGTCACCCTTACCGCCCTCGCCGTCTCCCTCAGCATCGCCCCCACCAACATCTCCCGACTCGAACGAGGCATCGACCACCACACCACACGAGTCCACCAAGCACTCGAGACGATCACCGCAATGACCACTTGTCATCTATAGGAGCGTCACAGTTGCCAGATCGAGGCATCCAACGGCCGGTCAGACTCCCTCGGCGAGCTGGCGCTCGTACTCGGCAGCGTCGAAACGGCCGTCCGAGACCTCGATGAGGCCATCGCTGGAGAAGGTCCACTTCTCCCAACCGCTGAAGCGCACCGCGTGACCTGAGCCGCCCGGCCCGGTGTTGGTGCCTTCGTACGTCCAGAGATACACACCGTGACCGCCAGCGCCTCGCGCCGCGTCCATGAGCACCACCGTGTCCGGGAACGCATCGTAGAAACCCTGCACGACCTCGGTGATCGCCAGTCGGCCGATCGCGGGCTCTCCGTCGTTCACCGTGAGCGAGCCCACCTCGGAGAAGCAGGCAGCGACCGACGCAGCGTCGTGGGAGCACCAGGCCGCGGTGTACCGCCGGGCGAAGTCGATCACTTCCTCGTTCGTCATCCGTCCACCGTAGCGCTGGTGGCTCAGGCGTGCCGGTCCAGCAACATCGCGTCGCCGAACGACAGGAAGCGGTAGTCGCCCGCCAGTGCAACGGCGTAGAGATCACGCCACCGGGGCCCGACGAACGCGTCGATCATCATCAGCAGCGTCGTCTTCGGCAGGTGGAAGTTGGTCATCATCACGTCGACCAGCTGCCAGTCGAACCCACGATGGATGAACAGGTCCGTCCTGCCCGACAGCTCCCCGGAGCGCGCCGCCGACTCCAGCGTGCGCACGGCGGTGGTCCCCACGGCGACGACCCGGTCGGCCGCCCGACACGCCGCCATCGTCTCGGGCGGCACGCGGTAGCGCTCGGTGTGCATCGGATGGTCGAGGGGATTCTCCGTGCTGATCGGTTGGAACGTGTCGAGACCGACCACCAGCTCGACGGTCGCGTTCCGGATGCCGACGGCCGCGAGCCGCTCGAACAGCTCGGAGGTGAAATGGAGACCGGCCGTGGGTGCGGCGGCAGATCCCGGCTCCCGAGCGAAGACGGTCTGGTAGCGATCCGGGTCGTTCAGGCGTTCGCCGATGTACGGCGGCAACGGCATCTCACCGTGGCGGTCGAGCAGTGCCACGGGGTCGTCGTCGCCGATCAGCTCCACCCAGAACGTGTCGCCGGCCGGCGTCCGCTCCCCCATGCGCACCAGCGGCACGTCGTCGGCGAGCAACTGCTCCCCGACGCGCAGCTTCGCACCCGGCCGGACCAGCGCCTCCCACGTGCGGCGATCGGTGTCACGGGGCTCCAACAACAGCACCTCGGCCGCTCCCCCGGTCGAACGGTGCAGTCGGAGCCGCGCCGGGATGACCCGGGTCTCGTTGAGCACGAGCAGGTCACCGGCGCGCAACAGCTCGGGCAGGTCGGTGACACGACGATGCTCGGGCGGGGCACTCCCCCGATCCACCAGCAGCCGCGCGGTGTCGCGCGGCTCGATCGGCGTCTGCGCGATCCGATCCTCCGGCAGCTCGTAGTCGAAGTCGGCAATCCGCACCACGGCGAGGCTAATGAGACGAGGGGTCAGACCCCGTGTCTCATTCAGTCGAAGAGGCTGGCGCCGGACGTTCGGCGCGGGATCGCGAAGCCGAGGTGTTCGTAGGCGGCGTCGAGCACCACCCTTCCTCGCGGCGTCCGCGCGATCATGCCCTGCGTGATCAGGAACGGCTCGTAGACGTCCTCGACGGTCTCGGGCTGCTCGCCGACGCTGATCGCCACCGTCGACAGACCGACCGGGCCACCGTTGAACTGGGTGCACAGCGCGGTGAGGATCGCACGGTCGACCTTGTCGAGGCCCCGATCGTCGACACCGAAGAGCGCGAGGCCGTCGCGGGCGACGGCGGCGTCGATCGTGCCGTCGGCGCGCACCTCGGCGAAGTCGCGCACGCGGCGCAGCAGGCGGTTGGCGATGCGCGGCGTCCCGCGTGAGCGCCGGGCGATCTCCCACGCCCCGTCGCCGTCGATCGACACGTCGAGGATCCGTGCCGCCCGCTCGACGATCGACTGCAGCTCCTCGGCGTCGTAGTAGTCGAGGCGCGCCACGAGGCCGAACCGGTCGCGCAACGGCCCGGTGATCATGCCGGTGCGGGTGGTGGCCCCGACGAGCGTGAAGGGCGGCATCGTCAGGCGGATGCTCGATGCCGCCGGCCCCTTGCCGACGACGATGTCGAGCTGGAAGTCCTCCATCGCCGGATAGAGGATCTCCTCGACGGCGCGCGAGAGCCGATGGATCTCGTCGATGAACAACACGTCGCCGTCCTCGAGCTTGGTGAGGATCGCTGCGAGATCACCGGCACGCTCGAGCGCCGGCCCGGAGGTGACGTGCAGGTGCACGCCCATCTCCGTCGCCACGATCCCGGCGAGCGTCGTCTTGCCCAGGCCGGGCGGCCCGGCGAACAGCAGATGGTCGACGGGCTGTTCACGCTTGCGCGCCGCTTCGAGCACGATGCGCAGGTGTTCCTTGAGTTCGCGCTGGCCGACGAACTCGTCGAGCGCCCGGGGCCGGAGCCCGGCCTCGAGCTCGATCTCCGACGCGATCACGTCGTCGTCGCCACCGATGCCCGGATCGAGGAACTCGTCACGCACGGCGCGCTCCCAGCGACTTCAACGCGTCACGCAACAGCGTCGCCGAGTCGGCGTCGGACGGCAGCTCTCGCAGCACGTCACGGATCTCGTCGGTCCCGTAGCCGAGCGAGGCCAACGCGTCGCGCACGTCGGCGACCGCCGATGCGGAGCCGCCCGTGCCGGCACCGTCGAGCATCGGCACCGACAGCCGGTCGCGCAACTCCACGATCAGGCGCTCGGCCGTCTTCTTGCCCACCCCCGGTACCAGGGTGAGCGCCGCCACGTCGTTGTTGGCCACGACGTCGAACAGCGCCGCAGGCGGATGGGTCGCCAGGACGGCCATCGCGAGCGCAGGGCCGACGCCGTTGGTCTTGATCAGCACCTGGAACGTCTGGCGATCGTCACGCGACGTGAACCCGAACAACGTCTGCGCATCTTCACGGATGTGGTGGTGCACGTACAGGAACACCGCCGTGCCGGGCTCGAGTTCGGCGAGTACGCGTGTCGACACCGCGACCAGGTAGCCGACACCGTCGACCTCCAGGAGCACCGTGCCGTCGACGTTGCGCTCGAGCACCGATCCGCGCAGGGAACCGATCATGCGCTGCGCTCCGTCTGGGCACGGATGCGCCGTCCCATCGGCGACATCGCGAGGTGGCACAGCGCGAGGGCGGCAGCGTCGGCGGCATCGGCCGGCTTCGGCAGCGCTCTCAGGCCGAGACGCGCCTGCACCATCTTCTGGACCTGGGCCTTGTCGGCCCCGCCCCACCCCGCGACGGTGTCCTTCACCTGGTTGGGCGTGTACTGCACCACCTCACACCCGGCGAGCGCCGCCTCGGCGAGGGCGAGTCCACTCGCCTGACCGACGCTCATCGCCGTGCGGACGTTGACCTGGAAGAACACCTGCTCGACGGCGACGACGTCGGGAGCGAACTCGGCGATCAGCGACGTGAACTCGGTCCGCAGCGAGGCGAGGCGCTGCGGCAGCGGGTCGGTGCGTGGCGTCGTGATCACCCCGAGCGACACCGCGACCGCCTTGCTCGGGCCACGCGAGTCGACGACCGCGTACCCGCAACGCGTGAGTCCGGGATCGATCCCGAGCACCCGGCAGGCTCGGTCGTTCGACCGATCGGTGGCAGGGCTGACGAACACAGGTTCGTACCTTAGCCCGGCCATCACGTCAGGTGGTGATCTTCTCCAACTCGCCGATCAGTTCCTTCACCGGCCGGAACGTCAGCCCGGCGATCGCACGGTGGGCGTAACGAACCACCCCGTCGCCGTCGATGATGAACACGCTGCGGCGAGGGAAACCGATCGGCCCCAGCGTGCCGTACAGCCCGGCGACCGCCTTGTCGGTGTCGGCGAGCAGCGGGAAGTCGAACCCGTGTTTGCCGGCGAACGCATCGTGGCTCGTGACGTCCTGCGCCGAGATCCCGAGCACCTGGGCGTGCATCTCGCTGAACTGTTCGAGATCGTCGTTGTAGCTGTTCAACTGCTTCGTGCAGACCGGCGTGTCGTCGCCGGGGTAGAACACGAGCACCACCGGCTGGCCGCGGAACTCGGCGAGCGTGTAGTCGCGCCCTCCCGTGCCGGGCAACGTGAAGTCGGGCGCAGTGTCACCCACTCCGAGACTCACGACGTCGCCACCTCCATCAACTCGTCGCTCATGTCGAAGTTCGAGAACACGTCCTGGACGTCGTCGTTGTCCTCGAGCGCCTCGAGGATCCGCAGGATCGCCTTCGCGTCGGACGTGTCGGTGACCGGCACCAGGTTCTCGGCGACCATCGGGGAGTCCGCCGAGATCACCTCGATTCCGGACTCGTCGAGGGCGCCCTTCACGTCGTACACGATCGACGGATCGGTCATCACCCGGAACGCACCGTCGGACTCGGCGATCACGTCGTCAGCCCCGGCTTCGAGCGCCGCCATCATGATCGTGTCCTCGTCGACGCCCTCACCGGTGAGGATCACGCCCCGGCGCTGGAACTGCCAGCCGACCGCTCCCGGCTCGGCCATCGAACCACCGAGCTTGGAGAAGATGTTGCGGATCTCCGCGCCGGTGCGATTGCGATTGTCGGTCAGCACGTCGATCATCAGCGCCACCCCGCCGGGGGCGTACCCCTCGTACATGATGCTCTCGTAGGTGCCACCGTCGTCGTCGCCGGTTCCGCGCTTGATGGCCCGGTCGATCGCATCATTGGTCATCCGGGCGGCTTTCGCCTTCTGGACCGCGGTTCGCAGTGTCGGGTTGGAGTCGACGTCACCGCCGCTCTTCGCCGACACCTCGATCTGTCGGGCGAGCTTCGCGAAGAGCTTGCCGCGCGCCTTGTCGGCGGCGCCCTTCTTGTGCTTGATCGTTGCCCATTTGGAGTGGCCGGACATGTCGTCTCTTTCAGGTCGGCTGGTGGATCACAGGTGCTCGAGAAAGAGCTGGTGCAATCGAGCGTCGTCGGTGAGTTCGGGATGGAACGCCGCCACCGTACAAGGTCCGCTGCGAACGAGAACAGGCACACCGTCGTGCCTGGCCAGCACCTCGACGCCGTCCCCCGCACGCTCGACCAACGGCGCACGGATGAACACAGCGTGGAACGGCGTCTCGAGCCCCTCGACCTCCAGCTCGGCCTCGAAGCTGTCCAGCTGGCGCCCGTAGCCGTTGCGACGCACGGTCAGGTCGATGAGGTCGAAGCCCCGCTGGTCGGGACGGGCATCGAGGACCTCGGTCGCGCACAGGATCATCCCCGCACACGTCCCGAACACGGGCATGCCGTCGCCGAGACGGCCCTTCAGGGGATCGAACAGCCCGCTCGTGGTCAGCAGCCGCGACATCGTCGTGCTCTCCCCACCCGGCAGGACGAGTGCATCGACGGTTTCGAGCTCGCGCGGCGTACGGATCAGTGGCGCTCGGACACCGAGATGGTGCAGGCGTTGCTGGTGCACCTCGAACGCGCCCTGGAGCGCGAGGACACCGACGATCGGCCCGGGTCCGTGCGGGTTCGGCTCACCAGCCCCGATCGGCATATCGCTGGTTGACCTCGTCCATCTCGATGCCGGTCATCGGGGCGCCGAGCCCGCGGCTGACCTTGGCCAGGATGTCGGGGTCGTTGAAGTGCGTCGTCGCCTCGACGATCGCCTTTGCCCGCGGTGACGGATCCTCGGACTTGAAGATGCCCGAACCGACGAACACGGCTTCGGCGCCGAGCTGCATCGCCAGCGCGGCGTCGGCCGGCGTCGCGAGCCCGCCGGCGCAGAACAGCGGCACCTGGAGTCTGCCCGTCTCGGCGATCTCCTGGACCAGTGGCAGCGGAGCCTGGAGACGCTTCGCCCACTCGAACAGCTCCGCCTGGTCGGCCTGGGTGATCTTCTTGATGTCGCCCACGATCGAGCGCAGGTGACGGACTGCCTCGACGACGTTGCCGGTGCCGGCCTCGCCCTTGGAGCGGATCATCGCGGCGCCCTCGGAGATGCGCCGCAGCGCCTCGCCGAGATTGGTGGCGCCGCACACGAACGGTACGTCGAAGGCGAACTTGTCGATGTGGTGCGCCTCGTCGGCGGGCGTGAGCACTTCGGACTCGTCGATGAAGTCGACACCGAGCGCTTGGAGGATCTGCGCCTCGACGAAGTGGCCGATGCGCGCCTTCGCCATCACCGGGATCGACACGGCGGCCTTGATGCCCTCGATCATCTCCGGATCGCTCATCCGGGCGACACCTCCGTCGCGACGGATGTCGGCGGGCACCCGCTCGAGCGCCATCACGGCCACTGCGCCGGCGTCCTCGGCCACCTTTGCCTGACCGGGAGTGACGACGTCCATGATGACGCCACCCTTCATCATCTCCGCGAGTCCCCGCTTGACGGGGAACGTGCCGGTGCTACGGGTCGAAGTCATGCCGACAGCGTACTTTCGTCGCAGCCGTTCACGCAGTGGAGGTTCACGGCGAGGGAGGTGTCGTCGGCAACACCTCGACCCCACCGGCGTCGACGTCGACGATATCGGCCAGCTCGATCCACGTGTTGCCCGGCTGCAGCTCCATCGGCGTGCCTTCCGGTGTGAAGAACTCGATGGCGAAGAGGCTGAACTCGCGCTTCCACGTGCCCTCGCGGACCTGGCCGTCGGTGAACACCCAGATCGGGCCCTCGCCGATCGTCTGCGCCTCGGGGCTGCGCGAGTCGGCGGCGCTGCGGCCGTACTGGACGCCCATGATCACCACGTTGGTCGCGCCGATCCGCCCGAACAGCTTGTCCTCGTGGGCGCGACCGCGCTGCGATCGGTCGAACTTCAGCGTCTCGGCGTTCCACGTCCACTCGATGTTCTCGCTGCCGACGCGCACCTTGACACCGGCGGTCGGCACGCCGTCGACGGCCTCGCCCTCGTCGAGGTACTGATACTGCTGCAGCGGCGGGCCCGGCTGGTCGGGCGGGGTCTGGAACCAGATGTTGTCCGTGCTCGTGTACAGGTTGTGCGGGGCGCTTCCCGGCCCGCGGTAGTACCCGCTGGCCACGTTCGGGCCCATGTTGATCAGTTGCGATCCGTTGATCAGCCGGGTCACGTTGGCGTTGCCGCCACTCCAGACGAACAGCGGCGAGTTGAACGACGTGAACAGGTCGATGTCCTGGGTGCGACCCGAGCGGATCGGGCCGATCGGGTCGGAGCTCTGGGAGTGGAAGACGGCGGCAAAGCGGGTCGTGCGGCCCTCGACGACCTCTTCGAACACCAGGTCGGCGACGGCGAGGCCGCTGTGGTTGGGCACCGCTGCAGCGTTGTTGTCGATCTTGGCGACGAGCGCCGCGCGCTGGAGGATCTCGTCCTCGCTCTCGAGCGGTTCACCGGTGAGGGGCTGACGGATCGTCGGCGGCAGCGTCGTCGTGGTCGTGGTCGTGGACGTCGAGCTGGTGGTGGTGGTCGCCTTGACCGTCGTCGACGTCGTGGACGTCGAGCTGGTGGTGGTGGAGGCCTCACCGCCACCACCGCCGCAGGCGACTGCGACGAGCGCGAGCGCGGTGAGTGCGACGAACGGGCGGAAGGGTTTCATCAGAGTTCTCTCAGGAGTGCGATCCGCTCGTCGAGCGGGGGGTGGGTGTCGAACATTCGGTGGATGCCACCCAACTTGCCGTCGTCGCCGACGCCGCTCATGGGCTGTTCGATCCACAAGTGTGCCGTAGCGGTGGACGCCGAATGCGTCACCGTCGTGTCGGCCTTCAACTTCTCGAGCGCGGAGATCAACCCGGGCGGATACCGCGTGAGTTGGCACGCGCTCACGTCGGCGAGTGTTTCGCGTCGTCGTGAGATCGTGGCCTGCATGAGCCTGGCCACGATCGGTGCGATGACCAGCATGGCGAGCCCGATCCAGGCGAGCGGGTTGTTGCCGTTGCTGCGATCGCCGTTGCGGGGCACGCGGCCGCCGTTCCACCACATCGTGCGGATCGCCAGGTCGGTCATCAGCGCGACGGCTCCCACCATCGTGACCGCGAGGGTCGACACCAGGATGTCGTAGTTGCGGATGTGGCTCAGTTCGTGGGCGATCACCCCTTCGAGCTCGACCCGGTTCATCTTCTCGAGCAGCCCGGTGGTGACGGCGATCGCGGCGTGATTCGGGTTCCTGCCGGTGGCGAACGCGTTCGGAGCCGGATCATCGATGACGTACACACCGGGCTTCGGCAGACCACCGGCGATGCAGAGGCCCTCGACGAGATTGTGGAGCCGCTGGTACTGCTCGGGCGGCGCTGGACGGGCCCGGCTGACCGACAGTGCGATCTTGTCAGCCTTCCAGTAGGAGGTGAACGCGATGATCGCGCTGATCACGAGTGCCGCCACCGTGAACGCGACGCCATTGCCGACGACCACACCGATGGCGAGACCCACGAGGCCGACGACGAGGATGAACACGGCGATCAGGGCCGCGCTTCGCCGCTTGTTCGATCGGATGAGTTCGAACATCGCGTGCGATCAGAACTCGACGTTCGGAACAGTGCGAGCCTGCTCGTCGGCCTCGAAGTAGTCGCGTGCCTCGAAGTTGAACATCTTGGCGAGGACCACCGTGGGGAACGACTCGAGCTTGTTGTCGTAGGTGAGCACGCTGTCGTTGTAGAACTGGCGGGCGTAGGCGACGCGTCCCTCGGTGGCGGTCAGCTCCTCCTGCAGAGCGAGGAAGTTCTGGTTCGCCTTGAGGTCGGGATAGGCCTCGCTCAGCGCGAAGAGCTGACGAAGGGCCCCGGTGAGGACGCCGTCGGCGGCGGCCTGAGCCTTGGGGGTGTCGGGTGCGGCGATGGCGGCGTTGCGGGCCTCGACGACGGCGGCGAGCGTTTCGCGCTCGTGGGCGGCGTAGCCCTTGACGGTTTCGACGAGGTTCGGGATGAGGTCGATGCGACGCTTCAGTTGGACGTCGATCTGCGACCAGGCGTTCTCGACCTGGTTGCGGGATCTGACGAGACCGTTGTACAACGCGATCACGACCAGCACCAGGACCACCACGACGATGATCACGATGATGACGGGGAGCATTCGACGCAGTGTACGGCGACGCCGTGGATCAGTCAGCGATGCCGTGGATCAGTCAGCGATGGCTGGAAGCGACCGCTCGGGCTCCGAGGATCTCGGTGTAGATGTCGAGGTAGCGATCGGCGAGCGCGGTCATCGCGAACCCCTCGGCGCGTTCGTCGCCGGCCGCTCGGAGCCGCTCCGAGAGTGCCTGGTCGATGATCACCCGGCCGAGCGCCTCGCCGAGCGCGTCCGCGTCCCCCGGCTGCACCAGCAAGGAGTCGACACCATCGGTGGCGACGTTGCGGTAGCCGTCGAGCGAACTCGCCACCACGGCGGTGCCGGCGGCCATCGCCTCGATCAGCACCACCCCGAACGACTCGCCGTGCAACGACGGGGCACAGAAGACGTCCGCGGCGCGCAGGCGGGCGAACTTCTCCTCGTCGGTGACACGGCCGAGCCACTGGAACCGGCGATCGCCGGCGGTGCGTGCGGTGAGATCGGCCGTGTCCGGCCCGTCGCTGCCGATCCACACCGTCACCGGGAGATCTCGCGACTGCACGGCCTCGACGAGTACACGCAGGCCCTTGCGCTCCTCGTGGCGGCCGCAGAAGAACACGACGGGCGCACGCCCGTCGGGCCGCGGCCACGGCGACACCGCCCGGATCACGTCGAGTTCGACGCCGTTGAACAACACGTCGTAGTCGCCTCCGAGGTGCCCCTGCACCAGGGCCAGCGCATCCTTCGACACGACGACCTTGCGGTCGATACGCCTGATCAGCCGGGTCAACGCAGGCTGCAGGATCCGGTAGCTCGCCGACGTCCCGGCGGCGTGGAACGTCCCCACCGTGGGCGCCCGGTGCACCATCAGCGCCGTCGAGGTCGGCCCCGGCGCCAGCGGTTCGTGCAGGTGGATGACGTCGAACTGCTCCTCGCTGAGCACCCGCAGCGTCCGCAACGCTGCCGACGGGTCGGGGGCGATGGGCGCGACCGAGCCGTTCGCCGACAGCGGCAGCGAGTCGCCGAGCGGTGTGATGAAGCTCTCCGGCGGTGGCCCGTCACAGGGTCCGAGCACGCGGGCCTCGTGGCCGCGGCGACGCAGCTCGCGTGCGAGCCCGAGCACCTGAGCCTGGACCCCGCCCGGCACGGTGAGGCTGTAGGGACTGACGACGGCGATCCTCATCCGCCGGATCCCGATCGGCCGGGACCCGCTCGATCGATCACGCGACCCCGAAACGGCGCTCGAGGTCGTCGGCCTCGAGCGGCTCCGACAGCAGGTACCCCTGGCCGAAGTCGCAACCGAGTTCCTGGAGCGCGCGCAACTGCGCGGGCCGCTCGATCCCCTCCGCGACGCTCCGCACGTCGAGCCCTGCGGTCAGCTGCAGGATCATCCTGGCCAACGTCGCCTCGCGAGGGTCCCCGCCGAGTTCCTGGATGAACTGCCGATCGATCTTGACGACGTCGACCGGGAACCGCTGCAGGTACGACAGCGAGCAGTATCCGGTACCGAAGTCATCGATTGCAATGAGTACACCAAGTGAACGCAGTTCGGCAAGGTACCCGGACGCCGACTCGATCTCTTCGACCAGCATCGTCTCGGTGATCTCGAGCGTCACGCGACGCGGATCGATCGCGTGCCGGATCAGAGACGCCCGCACGTGCTCCACGAATTCCGGTGACCTGATCTGGCTGGCCGACACGTTGATGCTGATCTGTTGAGGGCCCCGGGCCTGCCATCGCGCCGCGGCGCGCAGACTCTCGTCGACCACCCACTTCCCGATCGGCACGATCAATCCGGCTCGCTCGGCGATCGGGATGAACTCGGAGGGCGACACCTCGCCGCGGAGCGGATGTTGCCACCGCACCAGCGATTCGGCGCCGACGACGCGATGTGTACGGAGGTCGACCACCGGCTGGTACACGAGTCGCAGTTGATCCCGGTCGATCGCGCTCGACAGGTCGCTCCGGAACTCGAGGTGACGGGAGGCGCTCAGGCGCATCGCCGGATCGAAGATCTTGATCTGGCTCTTTCCGGCGCGCTTCGCCTCGTACATTGCGATGTCGGCGTCACGGAGCAGCCCTGCGGTCGTCATCCCCGGTGTCGACACCGCCACGCCGACGCTGGCGAGCACCGTCAGGTCGTACCCGGCAAGGGCGACGGGCTCGTGGAGGTCGGCGAGCAGTTGCTCGGCGACCTCCAGCGCCCGGTCGACCCCCCCTCGGTCCTCCAGGAGCAGCGCGAACTCGTCGCCGCCGAGTCGAGCCGGCGTGTCGCCCGGGCCCGACACCCGTCGGATCCGATCAGCGATCGCTCGGAGCATCTGGTCGCCGACGCCGTGGCCGAGCGCGTCGTTGACGGACTTGAAGTCGTCGAGGTCGACGAACAGCACGACGACGGGATCCGCCTCGGGTCGAGCGACCCGGAGGGCGTGGTCCATCCGATCGAGGAACAACGCCCGGTTGGCCAAGCCGGTGAGTTCGTCATGGAAGGCGCGGTGGCTCAGCTGTCGTTCGAGGTTGCGCTGCTCGGTGACGTCGCGGAACGTCGCAACGACCCCGTCGACGGCATCACCGCCGAGCAGGTTGGCGATCGTCGCCTCCATACGACGGCGCTCGCCGTCGACGCGCACGAGGCTCGCCTCGAACTTGACCATGTTGCCGCGGCCAACGGAGACCGAGCGCCGAAGTTCGCTGGCGGTCGGATCACGGTCCTCGCTCGAGACGAGATCGATCATCGATCTCCCCGTCCAGTCGCTCGGCCGGTGTCCGAGGGTGCTCGCCAGGCCGGGGCTTGCGTACCGGATGATGCCGTTCGCATCGAGCAGCAGGACGACATCGCTCGAGTGTTCGACCATCGCGGCCAACCGGTCCTGCCCCCGGCGTTCCGTGAGCACCTGGACGGTGGCGACCAGCCGCCACATCCGTGTCAACGCGAGCGCGACGACCACGACGGAACAGATCGCCGCCAACGTACGGGTCGTCGCCGTCCCGAGGCCGGTGACCAGCAGGGTGATCAGGACGGTCAGCGGCGTCATCGCCGCCACGCTCAGCCAGACGACCCTGCCGAACCCGAACACGTTGGTCACCTCCACCACGCGGTTCGCCCGCTTCATGGTGGGGTCGAGCGCGGCGGCCCCGACCAGCAGCGGCGCAGGGATCATCAGCGCGGCGACGAATCCTCCGGGCCCGTAGGTCTCGCGGAGTTCGCTGACGCTCCGGAGCACGTCGGCGATCAGCATCAACGACACCCCGATCATCGTCAGGGTCGGGGCCGGAGCGCGGAAGCGGGTGGGAATCGCCAGGCGGACCGACAGTGCCACGGCCACGGCTCCGAGCATCGGAACGAGCACGGCCCAGATGCGATCGCCGACGGCGAGGTCGCCGTCGGCGAGGTACGGCTCGACGACCGCCAACCAGACGCCGAGACCGACGGCGATTGCCACGATCGCGATCTCGACCCCCGCGAGCCCGTCGGACTCGTCTCCGCTGTCGCCGGCGAGCATCCACAGCCCGAGGACGAGCGCGAGCGCCGACACGAGGTGGAAGGCGTCGCTGGCGGAGACGAACGTCTCCTGCTCCCCGAAGTAGAGGCCGGCCCACACCACATTGGCGCCCGCGAGCAGGCCCATCGACAACGCGATCATCCACCACGGCAGGGTGCGCGCCGGCTGGAACGACGCGATGCCGACCATGATCGCCCCGACCGCGATCGCCGGCGAGACGACCCGGATCACCTCGAGCGCCGGACCGGCGGGCATGACGAGGTAGACGGCCGTGAGCACAGCCGCCAAGACGACGACAGCGCGCGTGCGCGCTGACATCGAGAAGTTCGTCACGAGTTCGATGCTCACTCTTCGGCAGTTGGGAGGGCCGTCTTGACGACCATGTCGGCGTCGAGGGCCGGCCGAACGGGCTCGAAAACCCCCTCCGGAGCCCCGTCAGCGCTCGTAGCCGGGATCGCTGGGCCAGTTCGGT
>CAVQJG010000027.1:0-203421 GCA_963712775.1 Ilumatobacteraceae bacterium
AAATCCAACGATGAAGTTCGCTCGACAGCTCCTCGTCCCTGCCATGGTCCTCGCGCTCGTCGCGAGTTCGTGTGGTGGCAGCGACGACGCCACCGACGCGACCACGGCCACGACGGCCGCACCGGTCACGTGCAGGAGCCGGCGACCACCGAGCCCACTGGTGGGCCGGTGGGTACCGGCACCGTGTCGGATGAGTTCGCGCCGCTCGAGATCGATGCCTACGCCGCCGGCTATCTGGAGGCCGCCGCCGCCAATGGCGCCACGGCGTTCTACGTCGCGATCGACGACCCTGACCAGGGCACCTACGTCGCCGCGTACGGCGATGTCGGGGTTGACGGACCGGCCGCCACGGTCGACGACAACTTCCACATCGGGAGCATCACCAAGACCTTCACGGCAACCGTCATCCTGCAACTGATCGACGAGGGCGAACTCTCCCTCGACGACACCGTAGCCAACATCATCCCGATCTCGCCGCCGAGTTCCCCGACCTGGCCGAGCTCACGATCGAGCAGTTGCTCGGCATGACCAGCGGCATCGCTGACTACTTCAACGTACCCGACTCGGTGATCACCGAAGTAGTTGCCGACCCCCAGCGGGTCTTCGAGCCAGAGGAGCTGATCGCCGCCGGTGCTCGGCGGGAGTCGACGCGCCGGGAACCCCGGGGTACTCGACCACGAACTACATCGCCCTGCAGTTGATCGCCGAGGACCTCACCGGCCAGTCGCTGCAGGAACTGATCGACGAACGCATGGTCCAGCCCGCGACCTCGGCAACATCTTCCTCCCACCGAACGACGACACCGACCTTCCCGAGCCGCTCACCCGTGGCTACGTCGCCGGCGGGTGTGTCGCGCCGAGTTCAGCGGTGACGGCGCCGACATCCCCGAGGGCACCGACACCACCGACTGGAGCGCCTCGTCGAGTCAGGGAGGCGGCGGCATGACCTCCGACATCACCTCGCTGCGCAACTGGGCCGCCACGATGTCCGGCAACGAACTGCTGAGCGACGATCTCGCCGAGGTTCGCATGTCGAACACGAAGCGGATCGACGTCCTCGACTATGGGCTCGGGATCTTCCGGATCGGTACTTCCTGGTGGGGACACGAAGGCGAGGCGATCGGCTGGGAGGCTCTCTCCCTCCACGACCCCGAGACCGGCGTCTCGATCGCCGTCGCATCGAACGGCTGCGGTGGCCAGTTCACCAACTTCATCTTCTTCATCGACGCCGTGTACCCCGATGGCGGCATCTACAGCAAGATCCAAGCCGACCAGGCAGCGACCACCGAGTCCACCGAACCCGCGTCAGCACGACCGCACCCGGCACTGGCGGCGACGCAGGTGAGGGCGCTGGGGGTGCCGAGGGGGCGGCCATCATGTACATCGGCGACAAGATCTTGCAGGGCGAGATCACCCAGTGCACGCTCGTCGAGCCCGACGTCGAGTTCATCGCGCCGGGCGAGAACGCTCAGATCGAAGGTGGCCTCGCTCGGCGATGGCGACGTCAGCGTCACCGTGTCGGGCTTGTACGAGTTCGAAGGCAAGGGAACCGCCACGTTCGAGGCGGGCGCCACCATCGACCAGGGCAATGTCACCATCACCGGCACCGGCTCCCAACCCGACGACTCGTCGCCGACCGAAGACTTCACGATCGACGCCAGCATTGTCTCCTGCTGACCGCGCCCTCGCCACGGCATCATCGTGCACCGGGGTGAACAGGCACGGCGAAAGGTCTGCCTGATACGGTCCGGCCGGTCATTCAGCGGGGGAGGTCGACGATGACGACACGACGAGGGTTGCTCGGTGCGCTGGTGCTCGCGACGTTGTCATCGTTCGCCGCGTCGAGTCCGGCTTCGGCGCAACCCACGACGACATCAGCCGAACAGCAGCTGGTCGAGCGCTTCGCTCCGATCGTCATGCTCAAGTCTCAGGACGCCGCGTGCCGACGCGGTCGGTGAGCCGTATGCGCCCACCGCGGTCGACATCGTGCTGGACAATCCCGAGGTGCTGCTCCGTCAAGTCGGCGAGAACAATCCGGTCGTCAAGGTCGGCCCGATGCGCAGCGGACCTGTACGGACTCAACGAGGGCTTCTTCCTCGACTTCCCCGGCAGCGCCCTCCGGCCCGGCTGTCTCTACGAGCAGGACTTCGACAAGTACACAGACACCACAACCGGCGACCGCCAGCCCGTCGTGTACGCGAACATCGTCACCCAACCCGACGAGCCGGACAAGCTCGCAGTCCAGTACTGGTTCTACTGGTACTACAACGACTGGAACAACAAGCACGAGAGCGACTGGGAGGGCATTCAGCTGCTCTTCGACGTCGGCACCGTCGAGGAGGCGCTGGCCACCGAACCGGTCAGCGCCGGCTACGCCCAACACGAAGGCGGCGAGCGCGCCGCGTGGGACTCGTCCAAGCTCGAACGGGACGGCGACCACCCCGTCGTCTATTCGTCCGCCGGGTCGCACGCCAGCTACTTCAGCTCCGCGCTGTACATCGGGCGCAGCGCCAGCTCGGGTTTCGGCTGCGACACCACCGCTGGTCCGTCCGACCGCACCGAGCCCGAGGTCGTCCTGCTCCCCGCGAGCGTGACCGGGCCCGACGACCCGTTCGCCTGGGTCGACTACAACGGACGATGGGGCGAACGCCAGGCTGGTTCGTTCAATGCGCCGACGGGTCCGAAGGACAAGCAACGGTGGACCGAACCCGTCGACTGGCAGGACAGCCTGCGCACCGTCAGCGTCGTCGTGCCGACCGGCGATGGTCAAGGAGCGGCGATCGTCAACACGTTCTGTTCCGTCGTCGAAACCGGTTCCGGCGCGCTGATCACCCTGCGGACCTCGCCCCTCCGCTTGGTGGTCACGCTCGGGCTGGCATTCGTCGCCATCTGGTTCCTGATCCGGCGCACGTCGTGGGCCCGCGTCGCCGCGCTCCGCTGGTCGCTCGGCGTCGGGCGGGAGAGATCATCCGTGCGGCCGTCGGCTCGTACCGCATGCGCCGGCGTGCTCGTCACGATCGGACTCGTCTACGTGCCGATCGCAGTGCTCGTGTCGTTGTTCTCGATCCTCCTTCGTCCCGTCCCGGTCGTCGGCCAGATCACCCTGCTGGTCGGGGGCTTCGCCAACCTGTTCGCTTACGTCGCCGGTCAATGCGATGGGTCGCGTCGGCTACTACCGACCTGCTGAGCGAGCATCCGGACGAGTCGGTGTCGGGTCTCGATGCGGTGCGCCGCGCTTGGCGCCACGCAGGCGATCTCGCAGCCGGCTTCGTCATCTCGCTCGTCATCGTGGTCGCGCTCTTCGTGAGCGTCATCGGCATTCCCTTCGGGGTCTGGTTCCTCGTCCGGTTCCAGCTCATGCCTCAGGCCATCGTCGTCGACGATCTGAACGGCAGAGCAGCGCTGCGCCGCAGCGGCGAACTCGTCAAGGGCCGCTGGTGGCACACGGCGATCATGGTGGCGTTGTTCTACCTGCTGGTCGGCTTGGCCCGTCTGGTCATCAGCCTCGTGCTGCTCGTCGCTGTGCCCAGCCTCCCGTGGTGGCTGTTCGCGGCGGTGGTGACGCTCGTTTACGCGTTGATCGTCCCTCTCGCGGCAATCGGCCAGACCTTGTTGTTCGGCGATGCAGTAGCCGAGCAACACGATCGCACGGAGACGCCGGAACTCGTCACCGCCTGACCACCGACTGGTTCGATCCGGAGCAGGACCCAACCTTCGTGCGCAATGCGCCGGACTGCGGCGGGAGGATCGCAACGGTGCGCCTCCGACGGGCGATCCGTTCGTTGACAACCAGTCGAGGTCGGTCGACGCATGCGGTGGATCCGCTCCCTGCTCGATCGCTTGGAGAAAGATCTGCCCGCCGACCAGCGTCCACTCTCCAGGGCCAACCCTTCGAGAGTGGGTACGCGTACCGATACCGAGTGATGTTCCGACGCTCAGCTTGGTTGCACGTCTCGGCAGAGCGTCTCTCGGATCACGTCAGATGGCGTTGTGTAGTCCTGTCCGGCGCGCAGGTCAGTGGATCGTTTGGTTCCGGATCGAGGCGAACGGACTCGACGGACGCCGGTGGCGACCGGAGCGTCGGGCGCCCTCGCTTGTTGCCCGGTGCGACGAGGTGGCCGACGTTGTGCTCGGCACCGCGCCGAGCAGCCATGGCTGCATCAGTCACGCCGACGATGCCGCCAAGAGGATCTACGACAACCTCGGGGACGGTGCGACGGTCGTCGGGCAACACTGTTGACGAACTGTTCTCCGGGTCGCCCTGTCTGGTTACCGGGACTGTCACCACGTTGTGGTCGGGTGGCGTCGCCGATGAACGCCCGGCGAGGGCGACCGAGCGGAACGAGACACGAGCGTCGTTCGAGTTCCGAACGACCGCAAGCGGTGGGCCCGCGGACGACGGCGCGCCGATCGGGCCGGCGTCCGAACTGCCGGACCGTGGAGCCTGCACCGTCGAGCCGATCGAGGAGTTGCGACACGCCCCGCTCGACAAACCGGTTTCGCGGATCAGTGCTCGCGGTTGCGTGCCTCCCCCGTCGCCGTCCGTGCAGAGCGCGATGGTAAACGCAACGCTGTTGGGCCGTCCCCGTCGAGCGTGCCGAAACATCTCCTCGAGCACAGCGCCCAGACTCACGAGCCCCTCCAGCCGATCGACGGTGGTGGGCGTCGGCAGGTAATACCTGTGTGTCAGTTCCGCTCCGAGGGGCGCGCCGAGTTGGTCGACACGCACGCGCACGCCGACCTGCCGCCCTCCATCGAAAGGTCGCGGACGTACTTGGCGAGCAATTTGCTTGATCGCAGAGATACCTCTACAGTCGAGTCAATGACTTCACGCCTCTCACCACGTCATCGTTCGAGCCGAGGACTGGTCGCGCAGGTGCTGTCTGCGCTTACAGTCGCGGCGTTAGGGAGCCTGTTCGTCGTCGGTTCGGTCTCGGGACAGGCGGTGCCGGTCTCGTTGACGCTGAATCCCACGTCGGTGCAGGCGCCAGGCGCATCAACCGCGAGAGTGACGGTTCAAGGCGTCGCCGCTGCGAATACCATCACGCTGCAAGCGGCCGGTGCTGACGTGCAGATTGCCAACCCCTCCCTCTTCAACGGTGGGTGGCTGCCCGCTGGGTGTACGGGCGCCGGTACGAACACCGTGACGTGCCCCTACGCGAACGGCTCGTATCCATTGGTGCTCGACTTCGGGATCACGGTGCCTGCGGGGGCCACGGCACCTGCGTCCTGGAACGTGATCGCAACCGAGACAGCAACCGGCGCGAGTGCACTCCAGGTGCTGACGATTCAAGCTCCTCCTTCAACGACCGCCGCACCAACGACCGCCGCACCAACGACCGCCGCACCAACGACCGCCGCACCAACCACGGTGGTAGGCGGAGTACCAGCAACCACCGCGCCCGGTTCAGCAACGACGACACCCGGTTCGGGGGCGGCCCTGCCGGCGACGGGTGGCGAAACGGTGTGGATCGCTTTGGTCGCCATCGCAGCAATTGCTCTGGGCGGCGCTGCGGTTGGGGTCGCTCGTCGTCGCCCATCGATCGACTGAACGGGTTTGTCGAGCCGCGCCCGCTCGGGTCGTCCCTGCGAGACTGCCCGGCTGCAACCCCGCGACGCCGCTGGTCCACCGAGCCGGACGGCGATGGGGCGGCAGCTCACCGCTCAGTTTTCAGACCCATCCGAAAATCACGGCACGACAACTCACCCAGCGAGCACATCACCAGGAATGCTTCGTAGGTTGATGCGGGTTGCCGGAGGTTCCGTGATTCAGATCCCATCCGATAGTGATCTGGGTTCGCGGCGGGGTTGAGCCCGGCGCGCTCGGCTCGGTTCACAGCTCGATTCCGAGTTCGACCGAGCGGTCGGGTCGCCGCGACTGTCGTTGTGGCAGGTCAACGCCTGCCTCGTTCGCCCAGTGCCGTGTTGCCTCGGCGAGTTGGTTGGTGCCGTTGTTGGTTCGGTCGTGTTCGAGCACGGCGATGACGTCGCGGAGGTGCCCGACCGGCAGGCTGTGTCCGTTGGCCCAGTGCTTCCATTGGTCGAGGGCGTCGCAGACTCGTTCGGCTCGGTCTGCGTGTGCGTCGAGGTTGGTCCAGTCGTCGAGCATGTCGCGAGTCGATTGGATGCGGTCGTGGTAGTCGACGATGTCGCGCAGCTCACTGAGCGGCCATCTCGTGGGATCGGCAGCCTGTTCGCATCTGGCGAGGCGTTCGGTGGCGACGGCGAGCACGTCGTTGGCAGCCTCGACGCCGCGGCGGGCTGATCGTCGTTGGAGCTTGCCGGCGTTGCGGAGGTCGCGTTCGGCATTCCACAGGTTCGATCGGGCTTCGGTGACAACGTCATTGGCATCGACGACCTGCCGGCGGAAGGGGGCGTGGGCGGCCTCGGCTGCAGGAAGGTCACGACAGGCGTCGAGGTATCGGAGTTCGTTCGCCGCTCGTTGTTCGTCGCGTTCGCTGACGGCGAGGCGGGCTGTGCGGGCGAGGTTGTCGGCGTCGGCTCGTAGGTCGTCGAACCAGTCCGGGATCTGCACTCTCGGGCGTGGGCTGGATCGTGGGACGGTGGCGGCGAGGGTGCGGCGCTGGGTAGTGGCGGGGATGTCGGCGCGGTCGATGGCGATGGCTGCTTCGAGCACGCTGATGGCATGAGCGAGATCGGCGGTGTCGGCCACGAGGGTGAGGTTCTCGATGCGTCCTCGGGTCATACCGACATACAGCCCGCGGCCGGTGGTCGCTGTCGTGGCGAGGGTGATGGAGCGATCCGCGGTGTCGCCTTGGGCGCCGTGTTCGGTGCTCGCGTAGGCGAGTTGCACGTGGTCGCGGACGTAGTCGGCGGGCAAGGTGATCGTGCCGTGTCCGCCGACGCGGGACACGGTCAACTCGCCGTCGTCTCCGGTGTGGGTGATGGTCCAGCGTTCACGGTTGCGGACGGGTTCATTGGTGGTGGTGCGGAGCTGTCGGTCGTTGCGGCGGGTGACGACGATGTCGCCGACCATCGCCCAGTCTCCGTTGATACGGGTGGCGGTGGCCGGGTCGAGTTCGTCGTTGTCGAGGCGGTGTTGTTGGATGCGGGTGTTGATCGCGGCGACGTGTTCGTTGCGGATCGTCACGATCTGCAGCGACTCGCCCGCATCCCGGCATTGGGTCCACATGCCGGCGATGGTGTCGAGGTGGTCGTCGAAGCTGCCGGCGCAGATGCGGCCGTGCGCGGCGTAGGTGTCGAGTGCTGAGGGGTCGCCGGCTCGGAGGCGCAGGGTGGTGGCGGCTTCCCAGGCGTGGGTGAATCGGTGGAGTTCTTCGAGCTCAACGGAGCGAGTCGTGTCGCAGAGTTCGTTGAACATCCCGCCACGACCAACCGCCTGCAACTGCTGGGGGTCACCCACCAGAGCCAGGCGCCACTGTCGCTGCTCGCAGTGGGTGACGAGGCGGTAGAGGTCGGCGGTGTTCAACATGGCGGCCTCGTCGACAATGATCGTGGCCCCGGCCGGTGGGATCGGCCACGGCCGGCCGCGGTCGGGATGGTCGAGTTCATAGAGGAGTTTCGCGACGGTGTCGCTCTCCGCTCCCGTTTCGTCTTTGAGGACTGACGCGGCTCTCGCGGTGGGTGCGAGGCCGAGGACGTGGCGGTGTCGGTGGTGGAGGTCGCGGACGGCGGCTTCGAGCATGTTGGTCTTGCCCGCTCCCGCCGGACCCACAACCATCACCAGGCGATCGTGCCCGGCGACCGCGCTCGCCGAGGCACGCTGGCCGTCGTCGAGTCTCCGATCGAGGATGCTCGTTGACGGTGACGGGTCGGGTGCTTCGGCGTCGAGGGCGAAGGTGAGGATGTGTTCTTCTTGGGCGAGGACATGCTCGGAGGTGGACTGTTTGGCGATGGGTTCGATCCACACCGATCGACCATCGCCGGAACGTCGTGGACTGTTGTCGGTGGGGTCGAGATCGACACACTCGGCGAGCACGGTGTCGACCGCAGCGTCCAATGCCGCCGCCCAGGTCGTGGCGTCGTGTCCTGTTTGTGGGGTCACGGTGTCGCAGAGTTGACGCAGGACGTCGAGGCGGTTCCATGTCGACTGGCGTACGGCCAACGCCTCCACCACCTCACCCGTCGCAATGGGTGACACCTCGAGCGGATGCTCGCTGGCGTACTCGAGGGCGGACTCGAGGATGGTGGTGGGGTCGATGCCGAGGCTGGCGGCTTCGTGTTGCCACCGTGTACGCAGATCGGCGACACCGAGGCCGCTCTTGCGGTTGCGGGTGTCGACCGCGGCTTCTCGTTCCATCGCCGCGTATTCGAACGTCGTCGGATCGCGGCCTTCGCGTGTCGTGAAGTCGGCGAGCTTGTCGCTCATCTCGACCTCGATCTGGTCGGCACGCTTCGAGAACTGGTCGAGGAGTCCGTCGGGGAGGCCGGCGATCTCGGCTTGGCCGTTCACGACGGGTTCGAACACCACACCGAACCGTGCGGTGACTTCGGCGTGTAGGACGGATTGGTAGAGGTAGCCGAAGGCTTGCTGATACTTCTTCAGCCCCAACGCATCCAGCGCGAGCCACCGCCCATCAGCGGTCTGGACCTTGGCGGAGATCACCACATGGGTATGCAGCTGCGGGTCATCGGCACGGCTCGTCGATTGGCGGAACACCGCCACCGACAACCCGCCGGTCTCGGGATGCAGGCGGCCGCCGTTGGAACGGATGCGCGTCGTCGACGCGTACTTCTCGATCATCGCCACCGTTGCAGCGACTGCGGCGTCGTGGCATTCGGCGAAGGCGTCGTCACCGGTGAGGCCCCACAGCACCGACAACGACTTCGGCGCCGAGAACGTCGCGTCGTAGCCGGCGACAGCTCGGATGGTGTTGCCGTGCTTGTCGAGGCGATCCACCAACTCGCGACCGAGGAGCATGCCGGTGGTCGGGTGCAAGCCCGACAGGAGCGCTTCGAGGGCCTCGGTCGTCACCTCACCGGACAGGCCGAGTCCCGGCGCTTGGGACCCGGCCCACACACCCGGCAACTCACCATCGGCCTTGGTGAGGTAGCCGGTGTAGTAGGCCGCAGATGCTCCAGCCCCGGACGCGTACAGCGTCGTCACTCGGATCACGACCACTCCCACCTGCGCGCGGGCACCTGTCTGGAAACTGAAGAACGAGCGAAGCGAGAGACGAGCACGGGAAGGGGCCTCAGACCTCGGGAAGGAGGGAGAGCTGGCCGGACGAGCGGCGGGCGGACGGAGACGGACGAGCAGCAGAGGAGGAGGAGGAGGAGGAGGAGGAGGAGGGAGGAGCAGCGCTGCAGGGGCGAGGAGCAGGCGAGAGGGCGGAGGGCTTCGACGGGCCGGCGGGCGAGAGGCAGACGGCGGGGACGGCGAGGCGATACGAACCGGCCTCGAAGACACCGGAGCGGGAGCGGGCTTGGGATGCGTCGATCACACCGAGATCGCGAAGGCGCCCGACGGCGCGAGTCACGGTGTCTTTCGCGAGTCCGAGCGACGACGCCAGCGAACGGATCGACACCTGCGCAACGACGTGGCCGTCGTCGCCGCTGGAGCGTTGCAGCATCTCCTCGAGCACCACCCACGCCGTGGGACCGACGTGGCGGCGAAGCTCGTGTGACGCAGGCCCGAGCTTGATGGTGCGGCGGAGTGGTTCAGCGGGCATCGGAGGTTCCGCCAACGGGTGCCTCCGCGTCACACAGCCGGACCACCCGGCCGGTGGTCGCCAACTCCATCAACGCCCACCGCGGGACACGCAGGCACTTCTCCCCGAGGCGAACGACCGGCAGACCAGAGGTGCCGCCTGAGTTCAGGTACTCGTGTGCGAGTTGGTAGCCGAGCGAACGACCAATACGCAGCACCTGCGCCGCCTCACCAAGCGTGAGCAACTGGTGCTCGAACGGCTCAGCGAGATCACCCAACGACGACATGAACCATCAGAAGTACACCCATGTCATTCACCCCGCAACCCCCGTGTTTGCAGGCTTTCCGGACGATCCGGACCAGAAGACATCAACGGACACAGGAGGACATCAGAGGACACCAAACGGACAGTTGACTGTGACAAAAGTCACGTGTTGCCGGACTGTACCGGCATTCGGGACACGGTCAACGGCTGAGGATTCGCAGCGTTGCTCGGGCTCGGTCTCGAGCGTCAGTATCGAGTTCGTTCCAGACCCGATGCTCGCCGGTGAGCAACTCCTTGCGTGCGCGAATGCGGCGCCGGTCCTTCGGGGTCAGTTCGGCAGCGAGAGCGAGTGGATCACTGATCAGCGAGAGGAGAAACACGAAGTCGAGACGCTGTGCTGCCGGCGCATCATCGACCGCGACAGCGAGGGCTTTGGCCACGACAGCTCCGAGGAGCGATGGCCGAGGGACATGACCGGATCGGGTGGCTGACGTGACCGGAACCAGTTCGGTCCGATCGAGCGCCTGAGTTCCGCCAGGAACTTGCAGCGTTCGACCTGGCGGTGTGGTGGTCAGGTCGGTGCGCTCGCCGAGCCCCTCAGGCGCGAGTACATCGATCGCCACGCGGTTGCGGCGGTAGCGGTGGGCGATGCCGTCGGGGCTGATCCCATCTTGTTCGAAGCCGAGATCTTCGAGTCCTGAGGTGAACGCGGCAAGCGGCCGGCCGGCGATTCGTGCGTTGACGAGCACGTCGAGGTCGGTCGACACGCGCGGCGGGGTGGCTCCCTGTTCGATTGCATGGAGGAAGACCATTTGGCCGCCGATCAGCGTCCACCCCCCTGGACGCACCGCGCTCAGCTCGATCAGTGCATCCCACAGTTCGTCGTCGTGGCCGGCGAGCGTCGGCAGCCGTATCGGTTCGCGATCAACGACTGGAAAGGTCACTGGTGCCGGTCGATCAGTTCGCGCCCGGCGCGCCGCGAGCGTTCGTCGTCGGCGTCGAGCAGATCGATGGCAACAACAGGCCACGGAGCGACCTGCTCATCGTCGTCGAACGGCCAGGCTTCGTCGTCGACAACATGCAGGATCACGTTGGGGCGATCCGCGCTCCCGTCGAGGGCGTAGCTGTCCGCGAGCTCGGCCAGATCGCCGGCGCGCACGTACACCTCGGCGGCGTCTCGGACGATCAAGTCCACGCGATACACCTGCGCCGCGCTGATGCCTCCTCGGATCACGCGATCGTCTCCGGAAATTCGGTCGAGCGCCGAGGGGTGCGCGTACGCCTCGTGCCGGTCTGCTCGGGCTCGCAGTTGCACGACGAGCCCAGCGAGTCCGTGATCGGCAAGCCGTCTGCGGGCACGCGACCGCTCGACCGGCGAAAGCTCGGGCTTGCGTCCCGCGGCGAGTTCCAGCACCGCCCACGCCGACGACGCACTCCACGGCCGACCGGCCCCGCTTCGGCGCAGTCGATCGACGTCGCCCCGGTCGATCACCCAGCTTCGTCCGAGTTGTTCTCCTGCGAGCTGCCCCGACTCGAGGAGTTGACGCACGCGCCGCGGGCTGACGTCCAACACATCAGCAGCCCCAGCCACGCTCAACACGTCCATATCCAAATACTACCGATGACGGTATGGTTACGCAATGCGGCTGGGGCTTCTTCGGCTGGGAGCTTCACGTTCCGCTGTCGAGGCGAGCCCCGAGGTCATCAGCCGCGGCTCGGTCGCTGCGGTGTCCTCGGTGGGCGTAGACCTTGGCCAACGTCTCGACGTGATCGCCGATGCGAGCGGCGACGGCGGGCAGAGACTCGCCCGCGTCGAGCTGCATGGTCGCATACCAGTGGCGCAGATCGTGAAGCCGAACCTCGGCTGCGCCGGGAACCCGATCGGTGAGCCGCTTGAACGCCTGGGTCAGTCGATCGGGGCGGACCGGCACGCCTCCGGTCGGGTCGGCAACAAGGTCCGCGATGACGAATGCTTCCGGGCGAAGGACGCAGCCGACCTGGGATGCAATCGACATCTGGTAGTCGTGATGATCCCGAAGGATCTGGCACGTCGTCGGGTCGATCGAGACCTGCCGGGTCTGATGAGACTTCGGATCCTTCTCGATCAGTTCGCCCGACACCAACCGGGCGACCGCATGCCGAATCCAGATCGTCCGCTCATCGAGATCGACCGACGACCAACGCAACCCGCACACCTCACCACGCCGAGCGCCAGTCACTGCCAGCAAACGGAACGCGACATGGTTCTCCGGGTTCCGACTCTCGACCGCAGCGCGGAGCAGCGATGCCACGACCTCGGGTGTGGGCACCGTTCGCGACTGACGGGGCACAGCCGGAGGGGTCGCGAGTCGCACGACGTTGCGTGTCGCCCACCCCCACTTCATCGCCTGCTGGAACGCGCCACCGAGCAGCGCGTGGTATCGCTGCACGGTCGCGGGTGACAGACCTCTCGAACGAAGACGGTCGTAGAAGTCGTCGAAATCCTTCGGGCCGACCTCGCTGAGCTGTCGACTACCGAGGCGGTCCGCCGCCACACCTCGAGCGATGCCTCGGTAGCCCTCGATCGTCCGCGCCCCTCGGCCGCGTTGCTCGAGATGATCGATGTGCGAAGTCAGCAACCCGTCGACCGACAGGTCGGCTTGGGTTCCCTTCACGTCGATCTCGGCAACGAACTGGGTCAGCGCCTTGCCGGCGTCGCGCTTTCCACCACGGAACGAGCGGCTGACATACCTCGGTCGGCCGGTGATCGGATCACGTCCCGCGTACGCGCGAAGCTCCCAGTAGTCGGGCTCTCGCTTGAGGCGCATGCTCCCTCGTGCCACGTTCGCCACGCTAGCCGATATGGGACATATATGGGACAACCGGCGACTAATCGACCACCAGTCTCGGCTAGATGGCCATCTACCTGGTGTTTTACAGCGCCCCTGGCAGGGATCGAACCTGCGACACACGGTTTAGGAAACCGATGCTCTATCCACTGAGCTACAGAGGCCTCACCGCAACGCACGATCCATGCGGCGGGTCGCACGATACCCGTCGGTCGGGACGACGGCGGACCTCACCGGGTGCCTCACCGGGTGGCACGGCGGTCACGATCCGGACGTGGCGTTCGATCCGAGGCGTCTTCCGCTCGTCGCCGAACGCGGACGCGGGCGCCCGCCCGGCACGTTGCTCCCGACGGCGCGCGCGGTCAGGGGCGGTCGTCGGTGACCGAGCCGGGCCAACGGAACACCACGTTGGTGTCGGACCATCGGGGCTCGTGCTCATCCAGATAGGCAGCGAGCTCCTGGTCGCGATCCTCGGTCAGACACAGGCGGCGGCGTGCCGAGCGGACGAGCAAGTCCGGGTCAGCGGTTGCTCGGGCGAGCGGCGGGCGCGGCACGTCCCACCGTTCGGCGTCGAGGCCGAGCCCGGCGAGCACCTCGGCGAGGTCGTCGGCGGTCGGCTCGGTCGGACGTTCGAGCCCCCAGAAATGGCGCCACGCCTCGTTCCAAGCCGACAACGGGTGGCGAGGTGGCAGCACCAGGACGACAGCGAGCCGGGCGTGTGCAGTCAACGCGAACAAGAACGGCTCGATCTCGGCAACGTTGTACGCGACGTGGTGGCAGACGACCACGTCGCCCACCGGGGTGAGACCCGCAACGTCGGGCCATCGCCCTTCGACCGTCTTCGACCGTGCCCCGGCCGCAGCGGCGGCGCGAGTGAACTCGGCGAGCATCTCCGGGCTCTGGTCGACGCCGATCACCAGTTCGGCGGGCGGAACGAGCGACATCGCCGCTCGCCCGCCGCCGCATCCCACGTCCAGCACCGACCCGCCGTCGGGAGGGAGCACCGAACGCGCGATCTCGGCGGCAGGAGCGTTCCGATCGAGCGTGTCGTCGACCGCGAACATCACCGTGTCGTGCTGCCACGGCGACCCCGGAGCCTGGGCGAGAATCTCGTCGGGGATGGCCCAGCGGCCGAGGCCGTCGGCCCATCTGGACGCCGCCTCGGTGATCGTCGGCTCGCGGTCGGCCGGCAGACCGGAGTCCGGGGCGGGCGGTGGTGACACGACCTCGACGCTAGTCGTCAGCCCCGATGGGGTCCCCCGAGCTCTCCGATCTGCTCAGAACGGGCCCGAGATCATGTAGGTGCATCCCAGGGTCGAACCCGCCGCACCGCCGAACAACTCGTCGAAGGTCTTGGGTGTGGGCGCTCGCTGCGAGTTGACGATGAAGCGGGTGCCGGTCGGATCGAACGCGGCACCGGTCACCTCGGACCCATCGTGGCCGACGAAGCGAAGGAACGGGTCGGCATGGCCGTCGGGGGTGACCAACACGACCTCCATGTCGTCGCCGTCCTCACAGACGAAGAGGTTGCCCGTCGCCGTCTGGATGGCGAGATTGTCCGGACCCCAGATCGGCGGGCCCTCCCAGTAGACGGTCAGGCGGGACTGTGCCAGATCCAGGCGGGAGACGCGGTTGTCGCCCTTGGTGGCCAGGTAGAGGACGTCGCCGTCGAGCACGATGCCTTCGCAGCCCGGGAGCGGCGTGGCGCCGGGGGCGTCGTAGCGCGCCGGGGTCCGGCCCGGCTCGCCGAGCCCTTCGACGGGAACCCAGGTCGTCGACCCGTCCGACTCGGAGACGGCGAGCGCCTCCAGATCACCCTCCGACAGGTCACCCCAGGTCCGAGGCCGGAATCGGTACAACAGGCCGTCGGGTTCGTCCTCGCTCAGATACAGCACTCGACGCGCGGGGTCAGCGGCGACCGCCTCGTGACGGAAGAGACCCATCGCCGGTCGAGCCTGGCCCGGCTCACGACCCAGCGGATCGCACTCCCAGACCTGACCGGCCGGGATCTCCTCGCACGACAACCACGTGCCCCACGTCGTCGCACCCCCGGCGCAGTTCCAGGTGGTGCCCTCCAGCACGCTGTAGGCGTCCACGACGCGACCCTCGGCGTCGAAGCGGAGTGCTCCGGCGCCACCGGCCCCGTCGACGGGGACCTCACTGTTGTTCACGTAGACCCAGCCGCCACCGTCGAGCACGAAGCACGCCCCGCCGTCCGGGAACGGATGCCAGCGGTACGAGGTGCCCGGCACCGTCTCCCCGGCGACCGCCAGGAGTTCCGACGTGAACCCCGCCGGCAGCAACAGATCGTTCTCGTCGGGGGTTGCGCTCAAGGGGCCGTAGCGCGTCACCTCCGCTCTCACCTCCGTCGTCGCCGTGACGTCCGCTTCCGTCGTGGCAGGCGTGACGGTCGTGGCGTCCGTGGTCGGGGCGTCCGTGGTCGTCAGGTCCGATGGCCCATCGGTCGAGGTGGTGGCCGTGGGGCCGTCGTCGCCGCACGCGACAGCGAGGGGGTCGAGCGCAGCGACCATCACGGCCGACGCGGTGACTCGCAGAAATCGTCGACGATCCACGGCTCAGCTCCCTTCTCCGTCTCCCTCCCCGGACACCCAGCTCTCGAGCTCCGCTCGCACCGCATCGGGGCGACGGGTCAGGAAGTCCTTGCGGTCAGCCACCGCATCCTCGAACTGGGCCATCGTGATCGCCTCGCGCGCTCCGGTCAACCCGTCAGCGCGCACCAGGTCGGCGAGGAGGTCGGCGCGGTCATTGAGCGCCTGGACGTCCCAGACCTCGTCGAGCACCCACCGGATGCGCTCCACCAATTCGGCCTGGAACGTCGGGTCGTCCCACAGTCTCGCGGCGATGGTCGCACCCACTTTGGGCGGGAAGAGGACCGGCGTCGACGGTCCGACGTCGTAGGTGGTCCAGGCTCCGAGTCCGAAGGCGAGATCCGCTCCGTGCGGGATCAGGACGAACTTGCCGGTCTCGGGGTCGTGATAGGCGTAGAAGTTGTTCGGCCACGGATTCGCGAGTGGCTGGGTGGCCGTCGGGACCCGGTCCGGGACGCTGAGGTCGTACACGTACCCGTCCCAGTGTGCGGTCAGCGCCTCGATGGCCCAATAGGTCAGGAGCCGGTCGACGTCGACGAGCTTCTCGATCTCGGCCCGGTAGTCCGCGTCGGACGCCGTGGCGACCACGTCGGCGACGGCAGCGAGATCGCTGGTGTCGTCGTGACGTTCGTTGGTGCGGAGCTCGAGCGACGTGTCCGGCACGCCACCTTGGGATTCGTAGAGGTTGCCGTCGGCGTCGGCGAAGTACTGCTCGAGCCACCTCTCGTCGTAGGTCTCTCGCATGACGTACAGCCCGAACGTCTCCCCATTGACCGTCACCCGGGCCAGCGCGGTGCGAGCAGCAGGGATGCCCGCAGCACGATACACCTCGTACACGAGTTGCTCGGACAGGAAGCTGCGGTCCCAGGCAGCGTTGCCGAGCGTGAACCGATCGACGTCGAACAGGTCCAATCCATCGACGAACTCGTCGGTCTCGATGCTGAAGCCCGGTTTCTCGCCCAACCCCTGGAACTGTGCGAAACCCTGCTTCAAACGCACGCCGGCGCCGACTGCCGTCTCACCGTCGACGGTGAGGATCACCGGCACCCGATCGTCCGAGGGGGGATCGAGGAGACCGAGATCCTCGTCGCTGATCTCCATGGCGATCTCGTGGACGACCGCCTGGTCGAACAGCATCTCCGACACCTCGGATGGGCCCGGTGCCGGCTCCGGTGCCGACTCCGGCGCGGAAGTGTCCGGGGGCACTTCCGGCACCGGCAACGTCGACGGCTGCGACAACGCCGGGGAGGTGCTGAGCGGCGCGTCGGACGTCTCGGTGACCAGCGGCTCGGATCCGCCCGGGGAGGAGTCGGCACCGCCGCAGGAGACGGCCATGAGGCCCGCTCCCAGACCGACGGCCAGTCGACGGACGGTCAGCATCACGGATCAACCTCCTCCGGCGGCCCGTCCACCCGAGGAGGCGGCGGGTCCGCGTGAGCGGACGGAGCTGCCACCTCGACCGGTGGCGCTTCCATCTCGACCGGCGGGGGTTCCGGTGGCTCGACGGCCTTGGTCGAGCCCTTGGTCGAGCCCTTGGTCGAGCCGTGGGTCGAGCGGTGGGTCGCGACCGGGCGGTCGGTGCGGAAACGTACGTCGACCCGCGTACGACGGCGTGCGAAGTCGACTTCCTGCACGTGCATCCTGGTCACCTCGTAGCCGAGCTGATCCTCGATCTTGGCCCGCAGCGAGTCTGGCGACCGCGGGACACCCTTGACGAGAATCAGGCACCGCTCTGCGTGCGGCAGCACTCGCGGATGATCTGCCACGAACATCACCCCGAGCAACACGACGTTCAGCGTGATGACGACGTTCCACCCATCGCCGACGGCGAGCCCGTTGACGAGGCCGATGACCAGGGCCACGAAGTAGTAGCCGATCTCCTCCTGGGTGGCGACGCTCGACCGGAGACGGACCACCGACAACAGGGCGAAGAGGCCGATGCCGAAGCCGATGCCGATCGAGGTGGTGGCAGCGAACGACGAGACGGCGAACAACCCGACGTTGATCCCCACGAGGCCGAGGGTCAGGTCACGGCGCTGGTGACGGCGGAAGTACAGCGCATACGTCAGTACCGAGATCGCGACGAGATCGATCGCCAGGTTGACCAGCAACTCGTCGTAGTCCAATTGCACCGATACTCACCTCATCGAGTGGGGTTCGATCGAGTGGGGATTGCCTCGTACGGTCACCGTACGGCCGCTCCGCCGAGCCCATTAGGGCCGATCGTCCCGTCCGGCGCTGGTCAGCGCCCGGTTCCGGCAGGTCGGCCGAACTTCTCCGCGGTGAAGCCGAACGCACGAAGACCCTCGGGCCAGGACGCGGGGTCCAGACCGGCCTTGTGGAACAGGTGCGTCAGGAACGTCTCCGGGGACGGCAACTGCTCCCACACCGACGGGAGGAACACCGCCGTCCTCGCACCGGCAACGATCAGCAGGCCGTCGACCGCAGGCTCGAGCGCATCGAGCAGAGCACCGCGGAACGGTGCGGGAATCGGCGAGAGCGGCGACAGGAGGGAGATCTCGATGTCGAGGTGGTCGTAGTCGGCCCATCGCAGCGGCGGCAGCCGCGGGTCGGTGAAAGCAGCTGACCATGCGTGCCGGGCAACGGACTGACCGACGGGCTCATCGGTCTCGATCGAGCCGATGCAGCCGTTCAGCTCACCGCGCACGTGCAGCGTCACGAACGTCCCGGTCGCGTGCAACAGCGCGCCGGGCAGTTCCTCCCGCACGGGCATCCTCGGGTGGCGGTGACGGAGCCCGTCGACGATCGCTCCCTCGGCGATGTCGAGGAGCAGGTCGGCATGAGCGGCGCCGAGCGGACGGTCGCGCTCGGCGTCAGGCAATCGCGAACGCGCCATACCCCACCACCCGGTGATGATCGCCGGCGGTGTCGCCGGAGTTGCGGACATCGAGTTGTTCCACCGACAACCCGCGCTCGGCCGCCACCTGCAGGAGGCCACGCAGTGGGTATGCGCCGCATGCGTCGTTGTCGCCCACCGCGTCCGGCCGACGGGCCACGATGGCTGCCGCGGTACGCGCATCCAGCCGGGTCGCCTCGTCGTAGCGGTGGTAGTGCGACAGGTCGGTGCTGATCACCACCAGCGTCTCGGGTCCGCCCCAGCATGCTTCGAGGACAGCTGCCACCTCGTCGACCGTGGCGTCACCGACGGAGAACGGCAGGAGCTCGAAGTCGTCGAGCACGCTCTGGAGGAACGGCAGTTGCACCTCGAGGCTGTGTTCGTCGGCGTGTGCCCGATCGTCGACCCGCACGCCCGACAGGTCGAGAGCGATGCGGCGACCGGCGGCGTCGATGGGCACCACACCGAGCGGCGTACCGAACGCGTCGACGGTCGGCACGGCGAGGCCTCGGACGTACACGCGGTGGCTCGGCCCGAGGAGGACGACACGACGCACCGTCGAACGTGCCGGGATGATCCTTGCGTACGCGCTCGCGGCGATCGCGCCCGAGTACAGGTAGCCCGCGTGGGGCACGACCAGCGCCTTCGGGACGAGGGCATCGGCAACGGGCATCACGGCATCGGTGAATGCGTGGCGAAGCGCCGCTCGGAGCGCGTCCGGGGCGCCGGGATAGAACGACCCGGCGACGGCCGGCGGACGCACGCGTGCGTCGTGCGGGCTCGGTCGCACGGTCATGCGGACTCCCCCGGCGATCCGATTCGGCGCAGCACGACCGGTTGACGGCGCTGCCCCCAGTGTTCGACCGGGCCGTCGAACACGCCGGGCATCTCGGTGCCACACGCCGTGCAGCGGCCACGGTCATCCAGCAGGTAGCGGCCGAGCTCGTAGCCGTCGCGCTCGATCACCACCTCGCCGCACCCGTGACAGCGGGTGCTGCCGCCGTCGAGGTCGCGCACGTTGCCCGTGTAGGCGTAGCGCACGCCGTTGTCCATCGCGATCCGCCGCGCCCTGGCAAGGGTTGCAGGAGGCGTCGGGCCGCGGTCGAGCATCCGGTAGTCGGGGTGGAAGGCGGTGAAGTGCATCGGCACGTCGGGACCGAGATGTTCGACGACCCACCTGGTCATGGCGTCGAGCTCCTCGTCGCTGTCGTTCATTCCCGGGATGAGCAGCGTGGTGAGCTCCACCCAGACGTCGGTGTCGGCGAGGTACTCGAGCGTGTCGAGCACGGCGCCGAGCTCGGCTCCGCAGGTGTGCTTGTAGAAGTCCTCGGTGAAGCCCTTCAGGTCCACGTTGGCGGCATCGAGGTGGCGGTAGAACTCGGCCCGCGGTTCGGGTGAGATGTACCCAGCAGTGACGGCGACGGTCCTGACGCCCAGGTCGCGGCACGCGTCGGCGACGTCGATCGCGTACTCCATGAAGATCGTCGGGTCGTTGTAGGTGAACGCCACACTGCGACAGCCGAGGTCAACCGCAGTCCGCGCAATGGTTTCGGGGGACGCCTCGTCGGCGAGCGTGTCGATCTCCTTCGACTTCGAGATGTCCCAGTTCTGGCAGAAGCGGCAGGCAAGGTTGCATCCAGCGGTACCGAAGGAGAAGACCGGAGAACCGGGCAGGAAGTGGTTGAGCGGCTTCTTCTCGATGGGGTCGACGCAGAATCCGCTCGAGCGGCCGTACGTGGTGAGCACGACCTCGTCGTCCTCGCGGGCTCGCACGAAGCAGACTCCTCGCTGACCGTCACGAAGCTTGCACTCGCGCGGGCAGAGATCGCACTGGAGTCGGCCATCGGCCAGCTGGTGCCAGTACTTCGTGGGGACGGTGAAGCGATCCACGACCGATCAGTCCCCTCGCCCGGTGTCGGGGTCGGGTGGTTCGTCGACGATCTCGGCGTCGACGATCTGAGCGTCGAGCGCGTCCTGGGCGTCGAGAGTGAAGTCCTCCGGTGCGAGTTGATCGAGGAAGTCACGGAACTGGTCGACCTCGGCATCGATCTGAGCGTCGTCGAGTGTCGACCCGTCCTCCGGTTCCGGGTAGGAACCGGCTTCGTCCAGCACGTGCTCGCTCACGAACAGCGGGGCGTGCAGCCGGACGGCGAGCGCGATCGCATCGGAGGGACGCGTGTCGAGTCGCAGTTCGCCGGTCGGCCCGCTGACGGCGAGATTGGCGATGAACGCCCCCTCCTGGAAGTCGACGACCTCGACGGCATCGAGGTGGCCGTCGAAGCGTTCGACGAGCGTCGCCATCAGGTCGTGCGTCATCGGGCGGGGCAGCACCTGTCCCTGCGCGGCGAGCGCGATCGACGCTGCCTCCGCACCCCCGACGACGATCGGGAGCAATCGGTTGGGAGCGTCGTGCTCACGGAGTACGAGGACAGCGGCGCCCGTCTGAGGGTCCACTTGGATTCCGACGAGATCGACCTGCAACATGCGATCATGATACGGGACATATCAGCATTTCTGGTTTGTCCACAGCATCTTTTTCCCAATGCCCGCGCTCCCGCGGGCGTTCAGGCGAAGGTGTCGCCGATGCGGTCCAGGGTTGCCTCCATGTTGCGACGGTTGTGGTCGTCGCGATCGTCGACGCCGCTCATCCGGTTTCCGACCTTCTTGATCAGCCAGTTGCGGCGCTCGGTCGCGCTCTCGGTGACGCGGCATCCGGCGGGCGTGTCCTCGAAGTCGTACGACCATTCGGAGATCTTGAACGGACCGGCCGTCACCAGGAACGAGAAACGCTGGCCCGGCACACAGTCGATCACGGTCACGTCGGTCGACCACGAGTGGTCGCCGTTCTGGTTCTCGCCCTTGAACTTGGCGCCGGGGGCCGGCCCCGTCGCCCCCTTCACCCACGATCCACCTCGGTTCTCCGGCGACCACTCTCCCATCCGCGTGAGATCCGACACCAATGCCCACACGTCGGCAGCCGGCGCTGCGATCTCCCTGGTCACCGAAACCCGCTCGCTCATGTCTCCCCCATCTCCGGAGCACAGCGCCCCGATGGCCACACCCTACGTGCACCGGCCGGCCCCGGCCGAGGCCGATCGCCACCGCATCTGTCCGTCCACGAAACGCGGGCGAGCCGGCTCCGAAACGGGTACGAGCCGGTCACGAAACACGCTCGGCGATCAGCGTGCGAGGACGGCAGGCCTCCCTACGGTGCCGCAGCTGCCGAACCCGGGAGCCACTCACACACGGAGGAACTGCAATGCGCACACGTACCCCTGCCGCACTCGCCATCGCCGGAGCGCTCGCCCTCGCGGCGTGCGGGAGCGACGACAACTCGTCGGACGACGCGGCTTCGAGCCCGGCAACCACCGAGGCGATGGCCGAGGAGGAGATGACGGAAACGACCGACGCCATGGCCGACGACGAGATGTCGGACGACATGGAAGACGACGAGATGACGGAAACGACCGACGCCATGGCCGACGACGAGATGTCGGACGACATGAGCGACGAGGAGATGGCAGCGGCCGAGGGTGACCTCGTCGCCGTCGCGTCGAGCCGGGACGACCTGACGATCCTCGTTGCCGCGGTCGAGGCAGCCGGTCTCGCAGGAACACTCGCGAACGACGGCCCGTTCACCATCTTCGCCCCCGACGACGAGGCCTTCATGAACTACCTCGGCGAGATGGGGATGACCGCCGAGGACGCGCTCGCCGACACGACGTTCCTCTCCACCCTGCTGCAGGGCCACGTCGTCGAGGCCGCCGACGACTCGGGCATGGTCGCCGGCATGGTCGACAACCCGTTCGTCAGCCTCGCGGGAACCGAGCTCCCGGTCACCGTGGAGGGCGACACGATCACGATCGGCGGCGCCGAGATCGTCGATGCCGACGTGTTCGCCACCAACGGCGTGATCCACGTGATCGACACCGTCCTGGCCCCCGCCTGACCCGACTCGCCTGCTCTGTCTCAGCGGATCTGGTCGCGACCGTCGCGACCAGATCCGCCGAGAACCGTCTCGAAACCTGTCCACCTTCGAAACACGACGGAACGGATCCGAAACTCCGACCAACGTGGTCGACGCGATCCATCGGGAGACCTACCGTCGCTGGCATGTCGATCGACACCACCACCGACGGCGCCTCGAACGAGGCCGTCGCACCCGAGCAGCGGCCGCCCGACGAACCAGTTGCGCGACTCGTCCACCCGCGGGCGATCCGCTGGCTGCACTGGATCAACTTCCCGCTGCTGTTCGTGATGATCTGGAGCGGGCTGCGCATCTACTGGGCCGAGGACGTGTACGCCCTCGGCATCGGCAGCTGGCAGTGGTTCGCCTTCTTCCCCGACTCGGTCTACGAGACGTTCGGACTCGAGCGCCGCCTCGCCCGCGGCATGGCGTTCCACTTCGCGTTCGGTTGGCTGTTCGTCATCAACGGAGCGATCTACGGGATCTACCTGCTGGCGACGAGGGAGTGGCGCCACATCCTCCCCGATCGCCACGCCGCCCGCGAGGCGAAGGACGTCGTCCTCCACGACCTCCACCTCCGGAAGGACATGCCCCCACAGGGCAAGTACAACGCTGCCCAGCGCATCTCGTACACGGCGGTGCTGGTCATGGCGCTGGTCGTCGTCGTCAGCGGGTTCGCGATCTACAAGCCGACGCAGCTGTACCCGCTGCCGCTGCTGTTCGGCGGCTACCAGGGCGCTCGCCTCGTCCACTTCTGGATGACGATCGGGTTGCTGGCGTTCTTCGTCGTCCACGTGCTGCAGGTGATCCGGTCCGGTTGGGGCAACTTCCGCTCGATGGTCACCGGCTACGTGGTCGAGCGACGTCCCATCTCACCGGTCGACGACGCGACGGTCCACCCGGCATCCGTATCGGAGGGCGAAGCCCGTGCAGAGATCGGAGGCTCCTCATGAGCGAGCAGGACGCCACCCGCGACGAGCAGCTCCGGGCCCAGCTCGACGACGCTCCGACCATCCCACTGTCGGAGTTCCAACGGCGCTCACGCCGCTCGTTCCTGGTGGGTGCCGTCGGCATCGCCGGCGCCTACGCCGGATGGCGGTGGCTGCAGGACCAACCCGATGTCGGTGGCATCCCGAAGCCGTTGCGCGACCAACTCGAACGCAACGAGGCCCTCTGGAGCAACTTGTCCGAAGGCCGGTCGGCGCCCGAGTTCTCCGTGTCGGCGGCGACACCGATCCAGGTCAACGGCCGCATCGGCATCCGCAACGAGATCGACCTCGATGCCTGGACCGTCCGCGTCGAGGGCCCCGACGGCGGGCTCCTCGACGAACTCGACATCTCTGCCTTCGAGACCCTCCCCCAGCGCGACATGGTCATCGAGCACAAGTGCATCGAGGGGTGGTCGAACATCACCCACTGGGGCGGCGCCCGCTTCTCCGACTTCCATGCGCGCTACGCCGACCGGGTCGGCGACGTGCCCTACGTCGGATTCGAGACCCCCGACGGCCTCTACTACGTCGGCTGGGACATGCCCTCGGCGATGCATCCGCAGACGATGCTGGCCCTTCGCCTGGACGGTGAGCCGCTCGACCTCGATCACGGCGCGCCACTGCGTCTCGCCACCCCGAACAAGTACGGCATCAAGTGCCTCAAGCGCATCGGTGTGATCCGCTACTCCCGCGAACGTCCGGCCGACTACTGGGCCGAGCGCAGCTACGACTGGTACGCCGGACTCTGAGCCCGTGCCCGTCCACACGCTGCGGAATAGCGCCGCGCCGCAGCAGGTTGTCGCGACCATGACAACGATCCCCACCGACATCGCCCGACGCGGCTTCGCGACCCTCAATTCGGTCGTGCGGCCGGCCGTGCGGGCCGGGGTCGGCAATCCGCTGCCGATCGGTGCCGGGGCGGTCGTGCTCGAGACCACCGGGCGGTCCTCGGGCCTGCCGCGGCCGGTTCCCGTTCTCGCCACACGTGTCGGCGACACGCTCGCCGTGAGCACCGTTCGCTCCGATTCCCAGTGGCTGCGCAACATCGAGGCCGACCCCGACGTTGCGGTCTGGCTCGGCGGTCAGCGCCGAACGGCGACGGCCTCGGTCTCCCGCGGCGCCCTCAACCGGGTGCGCGTCGAGCTCACGCCGACGAGCTGAGATCCGAACCGGTCGGCCCCTCGCCCCCCGACGGGCCGACCGGTTCACAGTCGTTGCCACAGCCGCTCGATGGACCACCGAAGCCGGCCGGTGCCGGCCGGTGCAACACTGCTCCCGACGGAAGGAACGTGACGTGGCCGTCGGCGTCGACCTCGACGGTTCCGTCGACGATCAGGCTGTATCCGCCGGGCTCGACCGGCGGGTAGCAGAGCGTCACGGCCGGGCGTTCACCGGCGTTGCGCGCCGTCCCTCGGCCGACACCCATCAGCATGCGCCCGGCTTCCCAGACCGGCGTCACCGCCACGACGTGGGGGCGGAGGTCGTCGCGAACGGTCAGCAGATACGCCCACCCGCGCTCCGCGGTCGCCGCTTCCAGGTCGGAGATCGCCACCGGGATGCTCATGTAGGGAGCGTAGGCGCCCGGACTCCACCCGCGCCGAGTGCGGGGACGTAGTGTCACGACGGGGAGGAGAGGGGACCACCGATGACCACAGCCGACGCCGAGCCAGTCGAATCGTTGACCGGATTCCGTGCCCGGGTACGCGAGTTCTTCACCTCGCTGCCGGACCGGCTCGCGGACGTCGACGGCACCGTGGCACGAGGCAAGGCTTACCGCCGAGCGCTGTGCGACGCCGGCCTGGCGGGGATCTCCTACCCGACCCACCTCGGCGGCGCCGGGCTGCCCCCGGACTACGAGATGGCCTTCCGAGAGGAGAGCCTCGAACTGCTCCCCGGCGAGGATGCCCTGTTCGGTCTCGGCCTCGGCATGGTGGTACCGACGCTGCGCGACCACGCCTCGGACGAACTCCAGCAGCGATTCATCCCACCGGCGTTGCGCGGCGACGAGATCTGGTGCCAGCTCTACTCCGAACCGGGCGCCGGTTCCGATCTCGCCGGGCTGACCACCCGAGCGGTCCGCGACGGCGACGAGTGGGTGATCACCGGCCAGAAGGTCTGGACCTCGCAGGCACACATCGCCGACTTCGGCATCCTGCTGGCCCGGACCGACTTCGACGTCCCGAAGCACGGCGGCATCACGATGTTCGCCCTCCCGATGCACCAGGCAGGGGTCACCGTTCGCCCGCTCGTCCAGATGACCGGGGCTGCCGAGTTCAACGAGGTGTTCCTCGACGAGGCCCGGGTACCTGCCGAATGGGTGGTCGGTGAGGTCAACGGCGGCTGGGGGCTGGCCGTTGCGCTGCTCGGCCACGAACGGACGTCGCTCGGGCGGGGCAACCTCACCGACGACGAGAACAAGTCGAAGGCGGGCCGTTCTCCGCTGCCGGTCAGCGGGCTGATCGGCCGAGCGACCGAACGGGGCCGGATCGACGACGCCGTCACGCGCGACGGGCTCGCGACCGCCTACATCGGCGAGCACCTGGTGCCGTGGGGAACCAGCCGTCGCCTCCACCCGTCGATCGGCAAGCTCTGGCGGACGATCCAGGGTCGACACTGCGCCCAGCAGGCCCACGAGATCGGCGGTGCGACCGCCGTGGCCTGGGAAGCCGACGACACCGACGCCGACTACTGGGCGTACCACGTCCTCAACTGCCGTGGCATGTCGCTCGGCGGCGGGACCGACGAGATCCAGAAGAACACGCTCGGCGAGCGGGTGCTCGGACTGCCCCGCGAGCCGGGGCCCGACCGCACGACGCCGTTCTCCGAACTCCCCCGGAACTGATGACCGAGCCCACACGCGAGCCACTCGTCAACCGCATCGACCGCGACGGCGTTGCGATCGTCGAGCTCAATCGTCCCGCCCGCAAGAACGCGATCATCCCACCGATGCTCGACGAGCTCGGGGCCGTCGTGAACGCGGTGAGCGCCGACCCCGACATCCACGCAGTACTCCTGTGCGGCGCGGGTGGAGCGTTCTGCTCGGGGCTCGACCTCACCGAGTACAACGCCGACCCGCCGCCCGCCTGGCTGGCGACCTCGGGAGCGTCGGTGCAGGCCGCGCACGCAGCGCTCGGAGCCTGCCCGCACCCGGTCGTCGTGGCGCTGGAGCGGTACGCGATCAACGGCGGAGCGGCGTTCGCGCTCTCCGGCGACCTGATCGTGTCCGGCAGGGAGGCGTGGCTCCAGGTCGGCGAGGCCCGACTCGGGATGAACGCGCCGATGAACCTCGCCTGGCTCGTGGCCCGATACCCGATGGCCACGGTCGTGCAGGTCGTGCTGGCCGGCGAGCGCCTCCCCGGACCGGAGCTGCACCGCCTCGGCATCGCGTACGAGGTCGTCGACGACGCCGCCGTGCGAACGCGGGCAGAGGAACTCGCTGCCACGATCGCGGCGTTCCCGCCTGGAGCGGCGCGACGTCTGAAGACCGCTGCACTTCGCCTCGCCGAATCGGGCCCGGTCGGTGCCGACTGGTTCGCTCGCGCGGCAGCCCTCGCTCCGGCAGCAGCACCTCCGCCGAGCCGCTGAGCGAAATACCCGATATTTCCGACCAGATTTGTCGGGATTGTCAGTAGCTTGCTCTCCGGCGGCGCCGTGCGGCGTCGCATCGATTCAACTCGAGGAGATCCATCATGGCCGTCCGTCTCGGCGACATCGCACCCGACTTCACCGCTCCGACCACGCAGGGCGAGATCAGCTTCCACGAGTGGCTCGGCGACTCGTGGGGTGTGCTGTTCAGCCACCCGAAGGACTTCACACCGGTCTGCACCACCGAACTCGGTTACGTCGCGAAGATCAAGCCGGAGTTCGACAAGCGCAACGTCAAGGTGATCGGCCTGTCGGTCGATCCGGTCGACAGCCACGTCGAGTGGGAGAGCGACATCGAGGAGACCCAGGGCACCGCGGTCAACTTCCCGATGATCGGAGACCCCGACCACACGGTGGCGGACCTGTACGACATGATCCACGAGAACGCCAGCGACACCCTGACCGTTCGTTCGGTGTTCGTGATCGGGCCCGACAAGAAGGTGAAACTGACGCTCACCTACCCCGCGTCCACCGGCCGCAACTTCGACGAGATCCTCCGTGTGATCGACAGCCTGCAGCTCACCGCCGACTACAAGGTGGCCACGCCGGCGAACTGGAAGGACGGCGAGGACGTGATCATCGTCCCAGCGCTCTCCGACGACGAGGCGAAGGACTTGTTCCCCGCCGGCTGGAACCCCGTGAAGCCCTACCTCCGCGTCACCAAGCAGCCCAACCGCTGACCCCCGATCCCCACATCGACCCCGCGCGGGTTGCGTGCGGGGTCAGAGCCAGTTGGCTTCGACCCAGGTGCGCACCGGTGGTGCGAGGCGGTCGAGGTGATCGGCGGGACGCTCGCGGATCTGCGTGGCAGAGATCGGCACCGCCGTCCGGTCGGCATCGACCACCACGTGATCGGCCTCGAAGCGGGTGGCCAACTCCACCACGTAGTCGTCCGACGAGAAGACGACGTGCGGGCCCTCCTCGTGGGGCCAGTGATCGGTGAACAACTCGATCCATCGCCGCCAGAGATCCTCGTCGTCGAAGTCGGTGCGCAGGGAGTGACGCACCTCGATCACCGTCACGTGCGGGTGCAGCTCGCCGAGCCACCGTGCGCGCAACCCGCCCGGCGCGGTGTCGCGTTCGTCGGAGCTGTTGACGAACACGACCAACCGGTCGCACCGGCGGGCGGCCCAGTCGATCATGAAGGAATGACCGAGATGCGGAGGGTCGAACCGCCCGACGATCAACCCCGTCGGACGGCGGTCGTCGACGTTCACGCCGGCTCGGCCACCACGTCGGTCGGTGGCGGCACGGACACCGCACCGAGCACCTCGACCACCCTGACCCAGCCGGGCCCGAGGTGGTCACCCATGGCAGATTCGTGGTCGACGATCACCCGTGTCGCGCTCGTCACGAGGGCTCGCGCCACGACGTCGCCGGCCTCTCGGGCGACGACCGCCGCGTCGACGAGACGCTCGCGGGCACGACCGTGCTCGCCCACCATCGTGTCGGCGGCGCTGGCCCCGACCGCCCCGATCACCCGATCGAGGTAGGTCGTCGCGGGCCGCTCGACCACCGCCGACCACATGTCGATCGCACGGGACGCGTCGCCGATCATCGCTGACGCGAGCACCTCCACCGAGGCGGCGTAGGGCGACTCGCGGACGTCACCGTCGAGGATGGCGAGTGCCTCCTCGGGACGACCCACCTGGCACAGGGCGAGAGCGAGGGTGATCAACGACTCGGAGCCATCGGCGCCCATCATGTTCGTTCGCTCGACCGCCAGCTCGGCGATCGACACCGCCCGGTCCCCGAGACCCTGATGGACTGCCGCCCCGGCCGCGACCATCGCGGGGAACGACAGGTCGCCGAACGCGTCACTCATCGCCAACACCTCCTCGATGCCGCGCTCCGCCTCCTGCGCCCGTCCGAGTGCCACCAGCGCACGGACCCGCGGCCCCATCGCCTGCACGGTGCCGAAACGATCACCGAGTTGCCGGAAGGCGTGCAGCGCCTTGCGCGACAGTTCCTCGGCCTCGACGAAGCGGGTGGTCCACAGGCGGATCGCCGCCACCAACGAGTCCATCATCGCGGGTGCCCACGGATCGCCGAGCGCCGCTGATTCCGTCCGCACCTTCGCCGCCAACGCCTCGGCCTCCTCGAACCTCCCCTGGTAGAAGCGCACGTACGCGAGCAGCCCCGAGGCCCAACCCTGTCCCGCACCATCGCCCAGCAGGTCGAACTCCTGCGCCGCGGTGAGCAGGCGCCGCTCGGCGAGATCGGTGTCACCCGACAGGAACGCGACCCACGCCTGGTGCTGGCGAACCCACGCCTGGCCCCGTCGATCCCCGAGCCGCCGCGACAACCCCTCGGCCTCGCCGAGCAACCACTCGGCGTCCTTCAGCGACCCGCCGAACACCTCGGCGAGACCGCGCTCGCGCAGCGACGCCGACAGCTCGATGTCGTCACCGAGCTCCCGGAAGATGTCGACGCTCGTACCGAGTTCGCGGCGAGCGGCCGGAAGGTCCCCGTCGCGCTGGTGGAGGATGCCCAACAGACGGCGCGCCAGGGCCTCGTGGCGGCGGTCACCCGCGGCCAGCGATGCGTCGAGCGCGTCGAGCGCATCCGCACGCGCCTTGTCGACGGCCCGACGCTCCACGAGTGCCTGCGCCCGCAGGAGGAGGAGGTCGCGGGCGAGTTCGCCGTCGACGACGCCGAGGTCGAGTGCCCGGGTGGCATGGCGACTGGCCTGGTTGAACGCGCCGACGTCGATCGAGCGCCGGGCCGCATCGCGCAACAGCACGACCGCCTGTTCGGTGATGTTCCGCGTCACCCCCGGCACCGGGCCGATCTCGGCGACGAGTTCTGCCGCGCTGGCCGCATGGTGGGCGACCTGATCGAGCGGGATCATCGGCGAGTGCGACATCACCGACGCCGTGCCCGCATGACGTTGTGCACGCACGAGCTTGGTCAGCGTCTGATACGCCACCTCGCGTACGACGTCACTGCGGAACCGCCAATTCGGCCCTTCCAACTCGATGAGTCCGTCGTCGGCCAGCGCCTGGACATCCTCGCGGTCGAACCCCTGCTGCATTTCGACGGCGAACTTCTCGAGGGCGTCGACCGGACCCGAGGTGCCGAGCACGGCGGCGTTGTCGATGATCGCCCGCTGCGCTTGGGGCAACCGATCGAGCCGAGCTGCGATCAGCGCCCGCAGCGACCCGGGCAACGCCGTGCTCGTCGGGCTCCCCTTCGCGAGCTCGGCCAGCTCGGTGAGGAACAGCGGATTCCCGCCGCTGCGCTCGTACAACTGGTCGACGAGCGCATCGCTCGCGGCATCACCCAACACCGAGGCGACGAGGCGGGCGGCCTCGTCACGTGCCAGAGGGTCGAGCGGCATGCGCACCGTGATCGGGTGATCGGCCGCGGGCGGCCAGTCGAGGTCGACATCCTCCCGCTGCGCGGTGATCACCAACACCGGCCGATCGGCGAGCGACCGTGCGATCCGGTGGAGCAGCTCGATGATGAGGACATCGGCCCACTGGAGGTCGTCGATCCACAGCACCACGGGCCCCGACATCGTCCGCCGACGAATCCCGGCGACGATGTAGGAGAACAGCATCTCGCGGGACTGGGCGGGCGCGACCCGGTCGAGCCCCGACGGGTACCCCATCAGGTGGAGGGTCGCCTCCACGAAACGATCGAGCTGGCCGTCCTCGGCGTCGAAGCCGTACAGCTCGACCGCCTTGTCCCGCAACAGCGCGCGGAGCTGGTCGACCGGCATCGTGCCCGCGAGTTCGAGCCGGCGGAACAGGGCGGTGGCGATCGGCGACCACACGTTGTTCTCGCCGTACGGGGCGCAGACACCGGCGTACACGGTGACGTTGCGACTCGGGAAGTCCTCGAGCGCCTCGGCCACCAGACGGGTCTTCCCCGATCCGGCCTCGCCACTCACCGACACCACGGCGCTGCGCCCTGCTGCGACCATCGCCATCAGCGATGCGAGCAGTTCCCGCTGGGTCGCCCGCCCGACGAAGGGGTGGTCGCGCCGGATGCCGACCGCCGGCAGACCGCGCTGCCGACCGACCACGCGCCACACGCGTTCGGTCTGGGACCGCCCGCGCACGTCGACGTCGTCGACCAGTTCACGTAGGATCTCGCCGGAAGCGAGCACCGACGTCGAGTCGCCGATGAACACGCCGCCCGGCGGGGCCAACGTCTGCAGCCGGGAGGCGACGTTGACGACGTCGCCCATCGCCGTGTAGTCGGCCGTTCCGGACACCGATCCGACCACCACCTCGCCGGTGTTGATCCCGATGCGCAGCTGCAGCGGCTCGTCGAGTTCGGCCTGGTCGTGCACGAATCGGCTCAGGGTCTCGTGCATCTGCAAACCCGCCCGGATCGCCCGATCTGCGTCGTCCTCGTGCGCAACCGGAGCGCCGAACAGCGCGATGATCCCGTCGCCGAGCACCTTGTCGACGCGGCCACCGAAGGAGTTGATGTCGGCGATCAAGCGCTCGAAGGCCGCATCGATCAACCGCTTGACCCGTTCCGGGTCGAGATGCTCGGACAGCGCCGTGTAGCCCACCAGATCGGCGAACAGCACCGTGACCACCCGGCGCTCCTCGGCTGCGAGCGCCATCACCTCCTGTCCGCACGAAGGGCAGAATCGTGCGCCATCGGGAAGTGGGAGCAGGCACGAGGCGCAAGTGGCCATCAGCCGATGATCGTACGGCACATCAGCCCGTGGACGGACCACCGGGGCCCGGCGACTCGCTAGCGTCGCGAACGCATGTACCACCCGCATCCGATCCAGTGGCTGCGCTCCCACCCGCGGGGCGCCGACGGGCTGCTGACGGTCCTGGTGGTGATCGGAGCGCTCGCCGCGCACGTCTGGGGCGACTCGACCGTCAACGACCCCAACGAGGTCGACCCGTCGTGGTGGACGCTCATCGTCGTGCTCCTCGGCACCGTGCCGATCTACTGGCGCCGGACCCACACCCTCGTGGCCGGCCTGATCGTCGTGAGCGCCGAGGTGTTCGGGTTGTTCGTCGGGCTGGGTGGCGCCGCGTTCCTCGGATCGGTGATCGCCGTGTACTCGATCGGCGCTCACACCACCGGTGTCCGACGGACGCGGACCATGACCGCGATCGCGACGCTCGTCGTCGGCCTCTTCATCGCCGGGTGGATCGACGGGCTGTCGCTGCTCGACGAGTTCATCTCCACCGGTGTCCTGCTGATCACGGCGTTCGTGTTGGGCGACAACCTGCGCCGACGACGCCAGCACGTCGCCGACCTCGCCGAGCGAGCCGAACGGGCCGAGCGTGAGCAGGGGCTGATCGCGGAGCGACGCGTCGCCGCAGAACGCACCCGCATCGCCCGCGACCTCCATGACGTCGTCGCCCACTCCGTCAGCGTCATGGTCATCCAGGCGGGCGCTGCCCGACGCACGCTGTCCACCGATCCGGGGGCTGCTGCCGAGGCGCTCGAAGCCCTGGAGTCCACCGGCCGCCAGACGATGAGCGAACTGCGGGCGATCCTCGGAGTGCTCCGAACCGACGGGCCCGGCACGGCACCGGATCTCGACCCGCAGCCGTCGCTGTCCCGGATCGACGCACTCACCGGTGAGGGCGACCTCGAGGTCCACGTGGCGGTCGACGGCGACATCTCCTGCCTTCCCGAGAGCATCTCGATCACCGGCTATCGCCTGGTCCAGGAGGCGTTGACGAACGTGCGCCGCCACGCCGGCGATCCCGACACGGTCGAGGTGAACCTCCGCATCGCCGACGACCGCCTGATCATCGACGTCCGTGACGACGGCCGCGGCGCGGCGACGCTGCCGTCCGAGTACGGGTTCGGCATCATCGGGATGCGAGAGCGTGTGGCAGCGGTCGGGGGCACCGTCGACACCGGGCCGCGACCAGGCGGCGGCTGGCGCGTTCGCGCCGTGCTCCCGGTCGACCACTCCCCGGTCGACGCGTCCCCGCGGCCGGAGATCGCGGCCGGATCCTCATCGTGATCCGGGTCCTGCTGGTCGACGACCAGGAAATGGTGCGCGTCGGCTTCCGCATGATCCTGCAGGCCGAAACCGATCTGACGATCGTCGGCGAGGCCGCTGACGGCGCTGCGGCGGTCGAACTCGCCCGAGCCGCGAAACCCGATGTGGTGCTGATGGACGTGCGGATGCCGACGATGGACGGCATCGAGGCCTGCCGGCTGATCCGTGACCGTCAGCACGACACCCGCGTGATGATGCTCACCACCTTCGACCTCCACGACTACGTGCACGCCGCCCTCCGGGCCGGCGCGAGCGGCTTCATGCTCAAGGACGCGCCGGCCGAGCAGTTGGTCCAGGCCATCCGCATCGTGGCGAACGGCGACGCCCTGCTCGCACCCTCGGTCACCCAGGCCCTGATCGACGAGATCGCGGCCCTGCCCAACAACGACCCGGCCTCCTATCCCGGCGTCGACTCGCTCACCGAGCGCGAGCTCGACGTCATCCGCCTGATGGCGAAGGGTCGCTCGAACACCGAGATCGCCACCGAGCTGTACCTGGGCGAAGCGACGATCAAGACCCACGTCGGACGGATCCTCGCCAAGCTCGCCGCGCGGGACCGGGTGCAGGCGGTCGTGATCGCCTACGAATCCGGTCTGGTCACACCCGGCGACCGTTGACCACTCGGTCACGCTCACCCGAACGGGTGACGCACGTTCCTCCTGGCGGTGGATGCGGGCGGCACGTCGCGCCGGTAGACCTGAAGCCATGTCGACACCCGCACCACCCGCACCCCCGACTCCTCCCTCCACCGAGTCCACGGTCGCGCCGGGCGGCACCGCTGCGGCCGGGGCGATCGACGCACGCAAGACCTACGGGGTCGGCGATGCGCAGGTCCATGCACTCGACGGCGTCACCGTGTCGTTCGAGACCGGCAAGTTCACCGCGATCATGGGTCCCTCGGGTTCCGGCAAGTCCACGTTGCTCCATTGCCTTGCCGGCCTCGACACCCTCAGCTCGGGTGCCACGTTCATCGGCGACACCTATCTCGCCTCGCTCGACGACAAGGAGCTGACCGAGCTGCGGCGCACCAAGGTGGGCTTCATCTTCCAGGCGTTCAACCTCGTTCCGACGCTGACCGCCGACGAGAACATCCGGCTGCCGATGATGCTCGGCGGCGAGAAGGGCGACGCCGAGTGGATCGATCACGTCGTGTCGACCGTCGGGCTCGGCGACCGCCTGAAGCACCGTCCGAGCGAGCTGTCCGGCGGCCAACAGCAGCGCGTCGCCGTCGCCCGCGCGCTCGCGTCGCGGCCACAGATCATCTTCGCCGACGAGCCCACCGGCAACCTCGACTCCGTCACCGGGGCGGAGATCCTCTCGTTCATGCGCAACGCCGTGAAGGAGTTCGGCCAGACGATCGTGATGGTCACCCACGATCCGGTGGCCGCGTCGTACGCCGACCGTGTGGTGTTCGTCGGCGACGGACACATCACGGGTGAGATGACCGAGCCCACGACCGACCAGGTCATCGACCACCTGAAGCACTGGGACTGACATGAGCGCCGGATCCCTGATCGCTCGCAAGAGCATCCGCGCCCGATGGGGGCGCACCCTGGCGATCGCCTTCGCCATCACCGCCAGTGTGTCGTTCGTCGTCGGATCGTTCGTCCTCGCCGACAGCCTGCGAGCGACGTTCGACAACCTGTTCACCGAACTCAACGAGAACGTCGACCTCGAGGTCCGTGCGGCACAGGAGTTCGACAGCGACAACGCTCGGGAACCGATCGACGTCGCAGTCGCCGACGACATCCGCGGCGTCGAGGGCGTCGAGATCGTCGAGCCGATCATCCAGCGGTTCGCTCAGCTCATCGACTCCGACGGCGACGCCATCACCCCGGCCGGAGGACCGACGCTCGGTGTCTCCTGGGAAGGCAACGACGGCCTCCAGGGTGTCACCATCAAGGAGGGCAGGCCGCCGTCGGGCCCCGACGAACTCGCGATCGACAAGGCAACCGCCGACGCCCAGGACTTCGAGGTGGGCGACACCGTGTCGTACCTCACCGACGTCGGCACGTTCAGCGGGACGATCACTGCGACCGTCGGCCTCGGCAGTGGCGACAGCTTCGGAGGCGCCCAACTGACCGCCGTCGACCTCGACACCGCACTTGCCAACCTCACCACCGACGGCAAGGTCGATGCGATCGACATCAAGCTCGCCGACGGCGCCGATGTGCCCGCCGTGCAGCGCGCCATCGAGGAGGTCCTACCGCCCCAGACCGAGGTCGTCACGGGCGAGCAGGTCGCCCAGGAGACCGCCGATCAGGTCAACCAGTTCGTCGACGTGTTCGGAACGGGGCTGCTCATCTTCGCCTTCATCACCGCGTTCGTGAGCGCGTTCATCATCAACAACGTGTTCCAGATCACGATCGGCCAGCGGCTGCGTGAGCTCGCACTGCTGCGCGCCGTCGGTGCGTCCGGGCGCCAGGTGCGCCGCATGATCACGCTCGAGGCACTCGGTCTCGGGATCGCCTCCACGATCCTCGGCGTCTTCGGCGGCCTCCTGGTGGCCCGCGGTCTGATCGCCGCGTTCGATGCCGCCGGCGCCGGATTTCCCGACACCCAGACCGTGCTCCAGTGGCGCACGATCGTCGTGGCGGCGCTGGTCGGCGTCGGCATCACGATGCTGTCGGTGATCGTCCCCTCGCGGAAGGCCTCACGGATCCCGCCGGTCGCGGCGATGCGTCCCGAACTGGGATTCGTCGCCATGCGCAGCCGGCGCCTCGTCGCCGGCGTGGTGATCACCCTCGTCGGTCTCGCCACGTTCATGATCGGGCTGTTCGTCCGACCCGGCGGGACCGCGACGCTCATCGCGCTCGCCGGCGGAGGCGCGCTCCTGCTCTTCCTCGGCATCGCGAGCCTGTCGTCGACGGTCGCCACGCCGGTCACGAAGGTGCTCGGATGGCCGATCGAGAAGCTCTTCAAGGTGCCGGGCGCGCTGGCACGTCAGAACGTCGCCCGTGCCCCTCGACGCACCTCGTCGAGCGCGTCCGCGCTGATGATCGGCGTGGCGCTCGTCAGCAGCACCGCTGTCTTCGCCTCGTCGCTGCGGGCGACCCTGGTCGACACCCTCGAGAGTGCGATCACCGCCGACTACATCATCACCGACGAAGGCTTCCAGGGGCTGTCACCGGCGGTCAGCGAGACCCTGGCCGAGGTCCCCGAACTCGACGCGGTCACACCGGTGCGTCAGATCAGCGGGCAGGTCGACGGGAGCACCAAGAACTTCGGTGCGGTCGATCCCGTCGCCTTCGACATCCTCGTCGATCCCGATCTGCAGGACGGAACGATCTCCGGCGTCGGCCTCGACGACCTGCTGCTGCACAAGGACCCGGCTGATGATCTCGATGTGGGCGTGGGCGACACGGTCGACGTCACGTTCCAGAACGGGGTACAGCGCACCTTGACCGTCGCCGGCATCTACGGCGATGCCACGTTCGGCAACTGGTTGATCAGCCTCGACACGCTCGCCTCGGTCAGCGACGCCCCGGCGCGCGACTTCTTCGTGATCGCGAAGCTGGCCGACGGGGTCGATCCGGCGGTCGGCGATGCAGCGGTCGCGGCCGCGATGGAGCCGTTCCCCCAGGTCAACGTGCAGACCAACGCAGAGTTCCTCGACGCGCAGGAGGCGCAGATCAACCAGTTGTTGATCATCATCACGATGCTGCTGGCGTTCGCCATCCTCATCGCGATCCTGGGGATCTCGATCACGCTGGCCCTCGGCGTCTTCGAACGCACCCGTGAGATCGGACTGTTGCGGGCCGTCGGGATGAACAAGCGTCAGACCCGTCGCTCCGTGCGTTGGGAGGCGGTGATCGTGTCGATGTTCGGGGCGCTCGTCGGCATCGTCGTGGGCACGTTCCTCGGCGTCGTGTTGTCGCTGGCCGTTCCCGACGACGTGATCAGCACGCTGTCGTTCAACCCGACGATCATCGTGATGATCCTCATCGGGGCCGTGATCGCCGGGCTGTTCGCCGCCCTCTACCCCTCGTACAAGGCGTCGAACATGAATGTTCTCGAGGCGATCGCCACCGAGTGACCGTGACGCCACGGGTCTGACCCCCGGCGTCACGCCTCGGTAGCGTGGCGCCATGGCGCTCGACCCGGCCGCACTGCCCGACGAGGTGCTCACGTTCCTGCGTGAGTACCACCTCGCGACGCTCACGACGTTGCGGGAGGATCTCTCTCCGCACGTCGTGGCGGTCGGCTTCAGCTACGACGCAGACGACCGCGTTGCTCGCGTGATCACGTGGGCCGGCTCACAGAAGGCGGTCAACGCCGGCCGCATGGAGGCGGCCGGACAGCGTTCGGCCGTCTGCCAGGTCGACGGCGGTCGCTGGCTCAGCCTCGAAGGCCCGGTCCGCCTCGTCACCGACCCCGATGGGGTGCGCGCCGGCGTCGAGGGCTATGCCGCCCGGTACCGCGAGCCGAAGGAACGCGACGACCGGGTCGTGATCGAGATCGCCGTCGAACGCATCCTCGGACGCGGCTGACGATTGCAGCAGGGGTCTGACCCCCGGCGAAATCTCAGCTCGCGTCGCGGTTCCAGGGAAGGTCGGCCAGCCATCGCTGGGCTGCGGGGTGTGGGTCCATCGGGGTGTCGTCGCTCGATCGCTCGAGTTTCGGGTCGAGGTGCGTCTGGCACCCCGGGCACCAGTAGAGCATCCGGTTGTGTTCACCCATCCGTCGGCACTCGATCGTGCCGCCGCAACGGTGGCAGCGCTGCACGTTGCGCCCGTACACGGCGAGCCCGCCCTTCACGCCGGGCGCCGTGACCCGCCTGGCGTGATGGAGGTTGGCACGCAACATCGACGCTGCCGTGTTGACCACGCGGATCGCATCGCGCTCACCGAGCGTGCCGATCTTCGCGTACGGGCTCAGCTCGGTCGCCCAGAGCACCTCGCACCGGTACACGTTGCCGACGCCGCACATCACCCGCTGGTCGAGCAGCACCTCGCCCAGACGGGCGTCGGGATCGGGATAGGTGAGCAGCAGGTTGACGACGACGCCGAGATCGGTGTCGCCCTTGCACAGGTCGGGCCCCAGCCGACCCATGCCCGGATGGCGTCGCTTGTCGGCTCGTCGGTAGGTCTCGACACCGGGAGCGCTGAAGCACACCGCGACCCAGTCGGCAACCTCGAGTGCGGCACGCATCTGTGAATACGGGCGCCGCCAGTTGTCGCCGGTGCGATAGAGATGCCATGACCCGCTCATGCGCATGTGCGTGTCGAGGACCAGCCCGTCGTCCCACTCGATCACGAGGTGCTTCCCGTGACTCTCGACGGTCTCGATGATGCGCCCCGCTTGAGGCGACGGTCCGACGAGCCGAGGCGCATCGAAACGCAGCATCGGCTTTCCGGCGAGCGCTGTTCTCATGGCGCTTGCCGATCGGTGGATCGTGTCGCCCTCTGGCATCAGCCCTGCATGGTACGCGCTGCACCAGGGTTCAACGCGGGATGCCGACCGGCGCCGCTTAACCTGGCCGACTCATGACCAGCCGACCGGCGCTCGACGAACGGGAGAGCGCCGTCGGTGGTGCGCTTCGGGCCGCCGTCCCCCTGTTCATCCCGGGGATCCCGTTCGCGCTGGTCCTCGGCGTGGCGATCAACGAGTCGGCGATGCCGACGGCGGTCGCCTGGTCGACGAACCTGTTCGTGTTCGCCGGAGCCGCCCAGCTCGCAACGGTCAGCCTGGCCGCCACGGCGACGTGGCTCACGCTCGTCGCGACCGCCGCGGTCATCAACCTGCGACACGTGATGTACAGCGCTGCCCTCTCCCAGCGATTCGCCGATCAGCCAAGATGGTTCCGCTGGATCGGGCCGTTCTTCCTCATCGATCAGCTGTTCGCGCTGACGAGTGTGCGAGTCCATCTGTCCAGTGACCACTGGCGACGCTTCTACCTCACGGCCGGTGTCTTCTACTTCCTGATGTGGACGCTCACCGTCAGCCTCGGTCTCGTGGTCGGATCGTCGATCCCGACCGAATGGCGCCTCGACGTTGCACCCGCGATCATGTTCTCCGGGCTCGTCGTACTCGGGCTCGCGAACCGACCGGGAGTGGTCGCCGCCGTGACCGGGGCGGGCACCTGCCTGCTCGCCCTCGACGTCCCCAACAACGGCGGCATCCTCATCGGAGCGATCAGCGGTGTCGTCGCCGGCTACATCGCAGACGTCGCGGAGACCCGCCGAGCCGACCGTCGGGGATCGGTGGCCCCATGAGTGCCTTCGCCGCGATCTCGGCGGTGCTGTCGGTCGGCATGATCACCTATGCGTCACGGGCGGGCCTCATCGTGTTCCTCGCCGACCGACCGCTGCCGACGAACATCACTCGAGCGCTCCGCTACGTCGGCCCAGCGGTCCTGTCGGCGCTGACCGTCAACCTGATCGCCGGCGGCCAGGGGATCGGCGGGGTCGAGATGGAGGAGGTCGCCGCGATCGGTGCGAGCATCGTCGTCGCAGCGATCACCCGCAACCTGATCGCCGCGCTCACCGCCGGCATGGTCACGCTCTGGATCCTGCTCGCGATCCTCTGACCGCTCTGACCGCCCCGGCAGCTACGGCAGCTTGCCGACGTGGGCGAGCGCGAGGCGGATCAACCGGTCGTGACCGCTGGTCATCTGCGCGATCACCTCGGAGCTGACCGCCTCCTCCGGCGTGAACCACGAGAGGTCGAGCGCTTCCTGCGTGGGCTCGCATTCACCTTCGACCGGCACGACGTAGGCGAGGCTCACCGCGTGGTGGCGAGGGTCGTAGAAGCCGGACCGGTCCGGGTTCGGGAAGTACTCGACGACCGTGAACGGCGTGGGGTTCGCCGGGACCCGCGGCAGCGCGAACGGTCCGAGGTCCTTCTCACAATGACGCATCAGCGCCTCACGGACCCGCTCACCGAAGAGCACCCGGCCGGTCACGACCATCCGACTGATCGTTCCGTCCGACGCGACCCGCAGCAGCATCCCGACCTCGGTGACGTTGCCGAGTGAGTCGACCCGCACCGGGATGGCATCGACGTACACGATCGGGACGTGCGCGCGCACGAGTTCGAGATCCTCGGGCGACAACCAACCGGTCGAGGTCTGGGTCGAGGATCCTTCGTCGATGTCAGTCACGACGACGATGATCCCACGCGGGCGCCACCCGACACCACATCGCCCCGATGCGACGTGCCGTCTGGGAGCATGAACGGATGCAGGACGACGCCGCTCGCTGGGACGACCGATACCGGTTCTCGTCGCCGGCCGTGCCGCGCCCGCCGGAGGTGTTCGACGCCCGCCCGGACCTCATCGACCTCGTTCCCGACTCCGGGACCGCCCTCGACGTCGCCTGCGGCATCGGCAACCAGGCCCTCTGGCTCGCCGACCGCGGTCTCCGCGTGGTCGCTCTCGACGTGTCGCCGGTGGCGATCGGGCATCTCGAGATCGCTGCGAACACGCTCGGCCTCCGGGGGATGATCGACGCGCGGGTCACCGACCTCGACGCCGGGCTGCCGGATGACCCGGCCCGAGTCGACATCATCATCTGCCAACGGTTCCGCCAGCCGGCGGTGTATCCGGAGATCGTCGATCGCCTCGCCGTGGGGGGACTCGCGATCGTCACGGTGTTGTCGACCGTCGGGGCCGATTCACCGGGACCGTTCCACGCTCCACCGGGCGAGCTGGCCACGGCGTTCGCCGACGCCGAGGTCGACGTGTTGCATGCCGACGAGGGCGGTGGGACGGCGACGGTCGTGTTCCGGCGGCGGTGATCGGGGCGTCAGGCGCCCTCGAGCAGCACGTCGCGCAGCGCCTCGTGACGGGTCGACGCGGGTCGGGTCGTCGCCATGAAGTCGAGCAGCACGTCACAGAAGCTCTCGGGCGCCTCCACGTGTGGGAAGTGTCCGACGCCCTCGAGGATCTCGAGTCGACTCGACGCGATCAGCTCGTGGGCGCGATGCGCGTGCGCCACCGGGATGATGCCGTCGTGATCGCCCCACACGATGAGGGTCGGGATGTGGGCTGCGAGGTAGAGGCGATCGCTGGCGTCGACCATCTGGCCGGTCGGCTCGATCACGCCGCGCATCGTACGCACGAATGCCGACCGGTTCTGCGCCCCGGCGAGCGACGAGTAGGCCCGCCACATCTCGGCGAGTTTCGGCGAGCGAATGTTGCGGCGTCCGAGTTGGCGACCGACATCGGTCGCACGATCGACGATCGGTTTCGGGAAGCCGATCGGCATCAGGTACTCCGCTCCGGGCAGGGTCAGGAGGCGCAGCAACCATGACACCTCGCGGCCGAGACCGCCGCTGCCGACCAGCACCAGCCGATCGACCAAGTGCGGGTGCTGGTACGCCAACTGCATGGCGACGCCTCCCCCGAACGAGTGCCCCACGATCGTGACGCTCGCGATGTCGAGCACCGACAAGAAGTCGCGCAGTCCGCTGGCAAAGGCCCCCAGGGAGTAGTCACCGACCGGCTTGGCCGACTCGCCGTGTCCGAGTAGATCGGGGGCGATCACGTCGTGATGTTCGGTCAGGGTGGGGATGACGTCGTCCCACGTCCGCGAACTCCCTGCGAGACCGTGGATCAGCAGGATCGGCTCACCGGACCCAGCGCGCCGAAACCCCACGTCGTGGCCATGGATCGTGACGTGCTGCAGGGGAAGACGTTTGCTCACGTGTCCAGTATCCCGTCTGGTCACGGCCCACACACGGGCCGAAATGCCCGTGGCGCCCTGTCGAAGGCGTCGGGACCTTGCGGTCTCGCCAGTCCGCGCGGTGATGAGCACGCCGATCTCGACGGTGGGTCGACCTCAGTCGGTGTGGGGGTCGAGCTCAGCAGGTTCGGCAGGGGCCGAGTCGACCCACCGGGAGAAGTCGAGCGGATCGACCACCCGACTCGGATGGTTGGTCGTGGCCAGCCACGACATGAAGTGTCTGGGCTCGAGGGGCCGGGAGATGCAGAAGCCCTGCGCCACGTCACAACCGAACTCGTGCAACCGCTCGAGCACCTCGTTGTTCTCGACACCCTCGGCGACGACGATCAACCCGAGGTTGTGTCCGAGATCGATGGTCGAACGAACGATCACCTCATCCTGTTCGTCGAGCAGGAGGTTCGCAACGAAGCTCTGATCGATCTTGAGTTCGCCGACCGGGAGCCGGCGAAGGTAGCTCAGCGACGAGTACCCGGTGCCGAAGTCGTCGATCGACAGCTGGACGCCGATCTCGTGCAACTGGTTGATCGTGGCACGCGCTCTGGGAGCATCGATCAGCAACGACGACTCGGTGATCTCGAGCGTGAGCATCGAGGGATCGACGTCGTTGGCCCGGAGATGGTCGTTCACCCGGTCGGCCAACCGGGTGTCGAGCAGGTCATGGGTGGACAGGTTGACCGACAACCCGAGGTGGTACCCCCGCGTGGATCGACTTCAGCGTGCTGACACCGCGTTCGAGCATCAGGTCGGTGAGCTGTTTGATGAGGCCGGTGTCCTCGGCGACTCGAACGAATTGCTGTGGTGGCACGAGCCCTCGGACCGAATGGCTCCAGCGCACGAGCGCCTCCGCTCCGACCACGGTGCCGCTCGCGAGATCGAGCTTCGGCTGCAAGTGGAGATGCAATTCGCCGTTCTCGATCGCACTGCGCAGGTCGCCGAGCATCGAGAGTCGCGCCGGCGTCCGTCGGTCGATCTCGTCGCGATAGATCTCCACGCCGAGGCGCTGGGACTTGGCGTTGAACATGGCGATGTCGGCGTAGCGCAGCGGGGCGCCCTCCTCCGCCTCCTCATCGATGATCGCGACACCGACGCTGGCCGTGACGACGATCTCCAGACCGGCGAGCGTGACCGGACGGCCGACTTCGTGCACGCACGCCCACGCCAGCTCGAGGAGCTCATCCTGGGTGTCACGGGCACCGACGATGGCGAACTCGTCGCTGGCGAGTCGCGCCAACACGTCGTCGGGTTCGATCAGAGCGGCGAGGCGATCACCCACCACGATCAGGAGGTCGTCGCCCGCATCGTGACCGAGCGTGTCGTTCACCTCCTTGAACCGATCGAGGTCGAGCATGATCACGAACGATTGACCTCCACCCTGGCGCGCAGCGGCGCGGACGATCGACCGCTCGAACGACACTCGGTTCGGGAGCCCGGTCAGTCGGTCGTGGCGGGCTTCGCGCTCGATCCGTTGGTGCAGGATGCCCCGCCGGAGACTGGCGGTCAACTGCTCGGTGAGGTTCTGGAGCTGATCGAGGTCCTCGTCGTTGAATCGCCTGGCCGCCGGCGGGCGGCCGCCCACCACGAGTAGACCGACGACGCCGGATCCGTCCCGAATCGGGCGACCATCATGTCTTGGATCGACGACCCCGGTGCCTTCAACGCGTCGAGTTCGATGACCGCACAGGCGAACCGCCCGCTCCGACTGGATCATGTCACGCCAGCTCAGGGTCGTCGACATCGGTCGGAAGGCGCAACCCCAGACTCCCCTGCACCTTGAGGACCGCGTCGCCGAGCTCGTCGAAGAGTGCGACGGCGACGCCATCGGTCCGCAGGATCTCGGCGGTCTGCGCGACCGCTGCGTCGACGATCTCGTCGGGATCGAGCGACCGACCCACCTGGCCGGTGAACGCATGGACCGCACCGAGATCACGCAGACGTTGGTCGAGTTCGCCGTAGGCCTGGATGATGTACCAGAGCAGGCCGAGTGGAATCAGCGCAACCAGGACCAGATAGGGGGAGATCAGTTCGAGTCCGAGCACCATGCCGGCGAGCGTCGCGTTGACGAGGAAGAGCCACCAGGCGAGTCGCAGCTCACTGCCGATCCGAAAGAACAGGCGACCCTCGAACTGCGAGATCGCCACCGACACGATGATCGATGCGACGATGGCGCAGACCGCCGTCGCCATGATCACGGCGACAACCAGTTGCGTGTCCCTGAAGCCGACCACCCCAATCACGCCGCGAAAGACAACAAAGGCGAGAGCCACCTCGAATGCAAACGAGGCTGCGTTCAATGCGGTCTTGTACGACGACAGGCGGAAGAACAGCACGACCTCGAGTCGCTCCGACGAGTCGAGCAGCGACCGCCGGACCGGGCGCAAGGTAGACGAGGCTGAACGCCAGCGGAATCTCGGAGAGGGAGAACCCCATCGACTCCCGCCGGAACGTGAACTTGAAGACGGTGAGTTCGGCGACGACGAATGCGATCGCCAACACCAGCCACACAACCGCCGGCGACGGACGCGTCGCCTCGGTGAGATCAGGCAGCATGAGGATGAGCGCCGCCGCAACGAGCACCAGGAACGCGGCGAGCACCTCGACACGCCGCTGCGGGCTCAGTCGCCCGAAGAAACGCGCCGAGGTGCTCGACGGTTGTTCACTGTTCTTGTCGGTGCTCAGTGTCGGTCGAGTCGTGGTCACGGGGCGCTCCAAACGCAGGAACGCCGCCTGACGTTCCCCGTGATCTATCGACGACGTCGACTCCGATCTTGAGCGATCAGAGCTGAACGCTGGTGATCAGCGCCAGGAGACGCTGCGCCACGAAACGCTGCGCCACGAAACACTGCGCCACGAAACACTGCGCTGAGACTTGGGCTGGGTGGTGGTCGACTTGATCATGGTGGTGCTCCGTTCTCGCGCCCCGGGGGCAGCAGTTGATGATCGTCCGCACGCCGCCCGGCGTCTTTCAGATCCTTGACAGGACCCTGAATGTACCTTGACGGCAACGAGAAGTCAACGCGGAGTGAAGTCGGTGACCACGTTGTGTGGCCAGGGGCTGGACACCGGGGCCACGGCCGCTGCGCCTCGTGCGGACGGGCACACGAAAGGGTCGGGCTGGGCCTGTTCGACGCCGCCCGATCGGGCAGCGGACGGACGTGTCGCGCGCACAGCGCGCGCGTCGTGCACGCTGAGCGCAAGGGCCGTGACTGCGCTTCAGCCGTCCGCAGGATCTGCCGCCGGGGACGAACCCGAGCAACCGACCCCGGCCGCGGCCGCTGTGGGCGTGCTGGACGCGTTGGCTCCGCGCTGAACCCGGATGCGGTCGGCGTGTGCGAGGATGCGGGCGATGCGTGTGCTCGTGTCGTCGACTCCGGGCTGGGGTCACGTGGCCCCGATGCTGCCGGTCGCCGACGAGTTGCGGCGGCGCGGGCACCGCGTCGTCTGGGTCACCGCCGAGGACGCCCGGAGCCGACTCGCCGGTCGGGGCTACGACGTACGGGTGCACGGCCTGCCGTTGGGTGAGCGCCTACCACGCGCGACAGCGACACTGGCCGAGCGGGCCGGGGACACTCCGCCGACGCTGATGCGTGCACACGCGTTCACCACGCACTTCGCGCTGCTGGCCGCACCCGCTGCGATCGACGGGGTCCGTGCGGTCGCCCGATCGTTCCTGCCCGATGTGATCGTGCGGGAACCGAGCGAACTCGCGTCGGCAATCGTCGCCCGTGCGACTGGCGTCCCGGTCGTCACCGTCGGGTTCGGAGGCATCGTGCCCGCCACAGCGCGTCGCATGGCCGACGAAGCGCTCGCTCCACTGCTGCGATCAGCCGGCATCACGGTCGACTCGGACCCGCTGCACGCCGGTGACCTCTATCTGCACCCGATGCCGGCGTCGCTGGACCAGGAGATCCCGCCGGCACCCGCTCGTCGGGTCCGCCCCCCGGAAATGGCACCTGGCTTCGGGACGTCCGGCGAGTTCGAGGAACTCGGGCGGTCCCGTCCGGCGGTCTACGCCACCTTCGGCACCGAGTTCGGCCCGGTGGCGCCCTGGGGACCACTCATCGAGGCCCTGGAGGAATTGGACGTCGACGCGGTCGTCACGACGGGGGCAGCCGGGCTGCCCCCGGGACTGCCTGTCCCGGCGAACGTCGAGGTGAGGGAGTACGTAGAACAGCACGAGATCCTCGGGCACGTCGCCGTGGCCGTCTCGCATGCGGGCTCGGGCACCCTCCTCGGAGCGGCCTTGCGCGGCGTCGCGCAGGTGTGCATCCCGCTCGGCGCCGACCAGTTCGACAACGCACGAGCCGCAGCGGCGCGCGGGATCGCGGTGCAGGTCGCACCCCACGAACGTGACGCCACCACGATCCGCGACGCGATCACCCGGGCGCTCACCGACCGATCGATCGCCGATGCGGCTCTCGAGGTACGCGATGAGATCGGTGAGGCAGCGAGCACGAGCGAGGCAGTCGACTGGATCGACGCCCTCGCCGACGACCCCCACCCGCCGCGGTGAGCGATGGCCGGGGAAGGAGCAGAAGCCCGAAGTCGAGCCGAGTCGACTCGACGGCGAGGATCACTCGATACGCAGGCCTGAGATCGCCCGGGAGATGACCAGCTGCTGGATCTCGCTGGTGCCTTCGAAGATCGTGTGGATCTTCGCGTCGCGGTGCCAACGCTCGACCGGGTACTCACGCGTGTAGCCGTAGCCACCGAGGATCTGAATGGCGTCCTCGGTCACGCGGACAGCGGTCTCCGAGGCCTTCCACTTCGACATCGAGCCCTCGCCGTTCTTGAACTGACCGTTCTTGGCGAGCCAGGCGGCCCGCCAGATGAGCAGGCGGCTGGCGTCGATCTCGGTCGCCATGTTGGCGAGCTTGAACGCGATCGCCTGGTTCATGATGATCGGCTTGCCGAACGCGTGGCGCTCCTTGGCGTAGTCGAGCGCGTACTCGTAGGCGGCGCGGGCGACGCCGAGCGCCTGCGCACCGACCGCGGGCCGGGTGGCCTCGAAGGTCGCCATCGCCGGCTGCTTGCCGGTCGACACGTTCTCGCGGGCTCGCGCCAGCTTGGCATCGAGCTTCTCCTTGCCGCCGAGCAGGCAGGAGCCGGGAACCTTGACGTCGTCGAGCACCACTTCGGCGGTGTGGCTCGCACGAATGCCGTGCTTCTTGTACTTCTGACCCTGCGACAGCCCCGGGGTGTTCGGCGGGATGATGAAGCTCGCCTGGCCCTTGCGACTTGAGTTCGGGGTCGACGCTGGCGACGACGACGTGCACGTCGGCGATGCCACCGTTGGTGATCCACGCCTTCGTCCCGTTGATGGTCCACTCGTCCTTGGCCCCGTCGTAGACCGCACGGGTGCGCAGGCTCGAGACGTCGGAGCCGGCGTCGGGCTCGCTCACGCAGAAGGCACCGAGCATCACGTTGTCCGCGGTGCCGTAGCACTGGGGCACCCATTCCATGATCTGTTCGGGCGTGCCGTTGCCGGAGATGCCGGCGGCGGCGAGGGCCGAGCCCATGATCGCCATGCCGATCCCGGCGTCGCCCCAGAACAGTTCCTCGATCGCGACCGGAAGGGTCAGGCCGGTCGGATCGCCCATGGCGTTGAGGAGGAAGTCGACACCGTAGAGGCCGATCTGTGCAGCCTCCTGGACGACGGGCCACGGGAACTCTTCGCGTTCGTCCCATTCCTCGGCGACGGGGCGGATGACGCCCTCGGCGAAGTCGTGGACCCACTTCTGGATCTGGAGCTGGTCTTCGTTGAGGTTCAGCGAGAAGTCGGTCATGGCCACAAGTTACCCACCGGTAATCGCGATGTCTACCCGTCGGTAACATCGCGTCGGTGCGGCATCGACCTCCTGATCTGCATCCCGGGCGGGAGTACTCTCGCGCGTGGTGGTGATCCCTGATCCGACCCCGGCCGACGAGTTCGACACGGAGTTCGAGGCCTTCTTCCTCGAACACCACAACGACACGCTGCGCTCGCTCCACGCGATCCTGAACGATCGCGAAGCGGCCGTCGACGCGACGCAGGACGCATTCATCAAGGCGCATGCCCGCTGGTCGGTGGTCCGCACGTACGACGCCCCGCAAGCGTGGGTGCGACGGATCGCGATCAACGCGAGCCGCGATCGGCTGCGATCCGAACGCCGACGGCGCGACCGGGAGATACGCGTCGACCCGGTCGATGAACCACCGGCCTCCGACCCGATCGTGGCGGACGCCGGGATACAGGCACTGCTCGACGGCCTGCCGGCACGCCAGCGCGAGATCGCAGCACTCTTCTACGTCAACGACTGCAGCGTGGACGAGATCGCCCGACGTCTCACGCTGAGCGTCGGAACGGTCAAGTCGCAGCTGTCGGAGGCCCGAGACCGCCTGCGCCGCTCCCACCTGAGCTGACCCCCGACATCGCTCGGGCGGGCTCCGGTTCGTAGAGCACCGGCGTCCGCCTGGGGGGCGGAGGCAACGGTGATGACGATGGGGCCGAAGCGGGCGGCCCGATCGGGGCGGGCGGCCCTGCCCGCGCCGCGGTCGGCATCGACAACTCGACCACGGTGCCGGGCAGCGGTGGAATCGACGCGACGAGCGGCACGCGAGACGGTGCCGCCGACACGACGGGTGGCACGACGGGTGGCACGACGGGTGGCACACCAGGTCGTGGTGCCGACGCGGCCAGCTCAGCACCGATCGCGACCACCGATGCTGCTCGCCGACGGGACGCGACGAGCAAACGGATCGTCAGGGCTGCAACCGTCACCACCGACATCCATGCCGCCGCCCGGAACCAGGCGTTCCCGGCATCACTGCCGGCAGCGATGCCGTGGTACGTCGCGGTTGCGTACAGCACGAAACTGGAGCGGTGGATCCACCGCCACAGACCGCGCGGCAGACGGCGTATCGCGAGCGACGTGGCTTCGATGGCCACCAGCAGGTACATCGACACCACACCGAACGTGACGGCGCCCGGTTTCCAGTCCGATGCCATGGGGAGCATGATCTCGGCCCAGCCGAACGTGACGTAGGAGTCGGCCACCAGACCGACCAGGTGCACCGCGGTGAAGATCACGCCGAGACCGGCGAGATGCCGGTGCAGGTCGAGCAACCACGCCGGGCGGAGCCGACGCGCCGCGACCCGCGCCGGTGACACCGGCGTCGACAGCAGCAGCCCCCAGATGACCGCCGCCGTCACCAGCGCCCACGCGACGATTCCGGACGACCTCGCCACGAACCACCACACCTGGGGGTTCATGCGCGGATCAGCGCCGCGAGGACGACACACATCGCACTCGAACGCCCGCCCGGGAACATGAGGTCAGCCTAGCTCACTCTATGCGGTTGATTGACCACATGTGGTGATACCGTCTCGACGATGGGTCACCCCCAGACGGTCGTCCGAGCCGGCGCACATCCAGCGTCGAACATTCACCCCAACCAGGAACGGGCGCCGCAACGTGTTCACGACGTGGTGGTGGATGCCGTCTTCGTTGCGCGACGACCCGGTCTGGCGCGCCACTCGTTCGGTGAGGTCGCGTCGATGACGACCGACGAGGAGTTCGAGCACTTCTTCCTGGCCCAGTACGACGTCGTGCTGAAGTTGCTCGTGCTGACCACCGGCGATCGGGAACGAGCGACCGACGCAACGCAGGAGGCCTTCATCAGGGCCTACACGAAGTGGTCGAAGATCCGACGCTACGACTCACCCGCCGCTTGGGTCCGCCGAGTGGCGATCAACCTCAGCCGTGACAGCTTCCGGTCCGACCTCCGCCGCAGACGCCGCGAGGAGTCGGCACAGATCGACGCACCCACGACCGACACCGACCTCCACCCCGACGACGCCATCGCCGTCGACCTGCTCCAGCGACTCCCTCGACGTCAGCGCGAGATCGCCACGTTGTTCTACGTCGACGACCGCAGTGTCACCGAGATCGCCACGATCCTGCGCCTCCGAGAGGGCACCGTGAAGTACCACCTCGCGCACGCTCGAGACGGTCTCCGCAAACTCATCGACACCGGCGGAGTGCTGCCGTGAGCCTCGACGACGACCAGATCCGGCGAGCGCTGTCGACGGGCACCCGCATGCCCGGCGCCCGCCGCACGCTCGAGCAACTGCGACCGACGATGCATCGCGCCCGCCGGAGACGCACCCTGGCAGCGAGCGCGACCGCGGTCACGCTGCTCGTCGGGGGTGGCATCAGCGTCGCCGCGCTGTCGACGACGAATCGGCCCTCGACGACACGCAGCGTCGCCAGTGAGGCCGCCTCCCCGGTCGCCACGCTTCCGCCAGTTCCGTCGACCACGGTCGTGATCGTCGCGCCCGATGCGGACGCCCCACTCGTCCAGTCACCCCCCGAGACGATCGCATCGACGACCGCATCGACAACCGGGGCGCCGACGCTCGTCGACGACGGAGTCGAGGCACGCGTCGAGGAGACCCCGGCGCCGCCCTCCACATCCTCTGCGCCGGCCAGCGGCGCGGTACCCACGACCACGCCTCCGCCGGCAGTCGCGGCTCCTCCGCCGGCAGTCGCGGCTCCTCCATCGGCTGCTGCTCCGCCACCGGCCGCGGCTCCGCCACCGGCCGCGGCTCCGCCGGCGGCCGTCGAGCCGGCGTCGCCACCTGCGACCGCGACCGTGCAAACCATCTCGAGCCGGTGCGGCGACGTCGTCGTCTCGGTCGACTCCGGCGCGTTGCGCATCGTCTCGATCAGTCCTCAGCCCGGTTTCGCCGAGCGCGTGTCGGACGATGGTCCGACCTCGATCGAGATCACGTTCCGTGGGAGCGACGAATCCAGCTGCGAGGTCCACGCCGAACTCGAGCAGGGTGGGCTCGACGTCGAGGTACAGAACTCCAGCGGATGACGCCGCGGGACGCCGGTCGAGGAACCGGGTTCAGTTCTTGGTGCTGCCGGCGCCGGCCAGCACTCGCGGGGATGCGGCGGTGGTGATCTTGGCCTTGCGGACGGCGAGGATCAGCACGATGGTGAGGAACATCACGATGTTGATCGACGCCAACGCTGCGACCCGGAACCACTGATTCTCGGCATCGGTCCCTGCAGCGATCGCATGGTAGGTCGCCACGAAGTAGAGCACGAGGCTGCTGTGGTGGACCCAACGCCACAGCTTGCGGGGCAACTTCTTCATCGCCAACGACGTGAGTTCGATGGCCAGCAGGAGATAGAGGCCGACGATGCCGAAGGCCACCGGTCCGGGTTTCCACGACGAGGCCATCGGGATGAAGGTCTCGGCCCAGCCGAAGGTGACGTAGTTGTCCGCGCTGAGGCCGATGAGGTGAATCGCAGTGAAGATCAGCGCCGTGCCGCCGAGATACCGATGCAGATCGAGCAGCCATGCGGGGCTCGAGGCCTTGGCGACGGCCTTCGTGGAGATGAACAGACCCCAGCAGACCGACAGGGTGAGCAGGGCCCAGGCGACCATCCCCGACGACCGCGACACGAACCACCAGACCTGAGGATTCATGCGTCGACCGTACTGGGCGAGATCAGCTCGTAGCGGTGATCCGGATCCCGGCCCACCAGCACCGCGGTCATGTTGGACGCTTCGAACAGGGCGCGCGCGTGGCGACGTCCGCCGATCAGCGCGACCTTCGCCATCACCTCGGCCCACCACAGTGTCGGCGCAGCCACGGTGACGGCGTCGAGGTCGGTCGACGCAGGGAGGCCCGTCTGCGGGTCGATCAGGTGGTGCACGTCGACACCGCCACGTCGCCAACGACGGCGCACGACACTGCTGGTGGCGACGCCGCCCTCCGACAGGGTGATCGCGGCAGCGCTGGCCACCGCGTGGTCGGAGTCGTCGACGACCACCCGCCACGACCCGCCCGCCCATTCCGGACCGGCGACGCGCACGTCTCCACCCAACTCGACCTGGACGGATTCGGCACCAGCTTCCAGAAGGGCCGCGGCCACGAGGTCGCCGGCCAGACCCTTGCCGATGCCACCCGGATCGAAGCGAGCTCCCGTCGGAAGGCACACGGCCGAGATCTCGGGAAAGAGCTCGATTCGGGCTCTCGGCGACGGCGACGGATCGGGAAGGGGTCGGGCGTCGTCGAGCACTGCATCCCACGTGCGGTCGTAGCCGAGCGCGACGAGTTGGTCGAGCATCAACGGATCGAATGCCCCGTTGGTCGCGACGCTCGCCTGGTGGGCGAGCGAGAGGAGTTCGTAGGTGACGTCGGAAACGATCGCCAGCGACCCCGCTGTGTGGTTCAGCCGGCTGATCTCGCTCGTCGGATCGAAACGGCTCCACGCCCGCTCGAGTTGGTGCACGAGGTCACGTCCGTGCTCCGCGAGTTCGCGCGTGGGCGCGACGATGCGACACGGGCTGGCCATCGCCCGGAACGCGACCATCGACCACGGAGCCATGGCCATCATCAGCCCGACGCCGAGGTGACCGGGGGCGGCGGAGCGGGAGCAGGAGCAGGAGCAGGAGCAGGAGCAGGAGCAGGAGCAGGAGCCGGAGCAGGAGCCGGAGCCGGAGCAGGAGCAGGAGCCGGAGCCGGAGCCGGAGCGGGAGCAGGAGCCGGAGCAGGAGCAGGAGCCGGAGCCGGAGCAGGAGCCGGAGCCGGAGCCGGAGCCGGAGCGGGGGCAGGAGCCGGAGCAGGAGCCGGCGCCGCCGCGGAAGCGGGAGCAGGAGCGGGAGCAGGAACCGGAGCGGGAGCAGCTGCGGGAGCGGGAGCAGGAACCGGAGCGGGAGCAGGAGCCGCCGGAGCCGGTGCCCCCGGAGCAGGAGCAGGCACGCCGGCCGTGGGCGACGGTGCTGCAGGAGTCGCCGTCGTCGGGTCGACGGGCGCCGCGGCGGGATCGATGACCTCGGTCGACTCGACCGGCACCTCCGTGGTGGCCGGGTCGACGGTGTCGGTGGGCGGCGGAGTCAGTTCGACCGTCGCATCCACGGTGCTCGACGGAACCGAATCCGGCACGGCGGGATCGGGAGTGTTCTCGGGCTCGTTGCCGTCGGCAGCCACACCCAATGGGCCCATCGCCGGCACCATTGCGGCGAACCCGGCGGTCGCTGCGATCCCGACGGCCCACCGGGCCTTCCGGGCCGGGTGTGGCTTGCGCCGGGGAACGACACGACGGACCAGGCCCGCCGATGCGGCGTGAGCATCGGACCCTGCGCCGACGGCAATCGCGTCCCCCGCGGGACCGGCTCCGACGGCGTCCGCAGCGGATCGTTCCGGCGGTCGCGCCGTCGACGCCGGCGGTGGCGGTGGCGGTGGTGGTGGTGGTGACGACGACGCCCCCGGCGGCAGCGCCGTCGAGGCGAGCGGCATCGCGAGCGGTGCGGGTGTCGGTGGGCCGGCCGCAGCGGTCGCGTCGGGCATCGGGGGCGCGAATGCCGCCGGCGCCGACGGCGGCGGAGACGTCGGCGCCGGCGATGCGGCCCGGGCGGGAGCCTGGCCACGACTTGCCCGGAGGCGGGCGATCCGTTCTTCTGGAGACAACTCGCTCATGACGGCAACCTCATGTCTCGACCTTGATCCGGCCGCCCTCGACGGTCGCGTGGAACTCACGGTCACGTCCGGTGTCGACGTTGAAGAACTTGATCTCGACGGTCCGTGGTCCGTTCTTCGCGATCTCGTACACCCACTTCGACTGCGGGGTCAGCGAGGCCACGTAGATCGATGCACCGTCGAACTGCAAGGACACATCCGAGACGCCGGAGACCGTGTAGCTGGGATAGGTGAGGCTCGAGACCGTCGCCGGCGCCTGTGTCGTCGGTGGGAGTGTCGGCTGCGTCGTCGGCGCCGCAGTCGTCGGCGCCGCCGTGGGAGCCGGCGCGGGGGCCGGGGCGGCAGTGGGGTTCGGCGCCGGAGCCGGCGCGGCAGCGGGGGTCGGCGTCACCTTCTGCGTCGGTGCGGCAGGGGTCGGCGCCGCCGCTGGCGCAGCGGGCGACCGGGCGACCGTCGGCGCCGCGGCTGGCGCAACGGGCGGTGGGGCGACGGTCGGCGCAGCCGGGGCGACGGTCGGCGCAGCCGGGGCGACGGTCGGCGCAGCCGGCGAGGGTACAGCGGGGCCGGCGACGACGGCGGAGGCCTCGACGACGCCCGATCCGCCGGGAGCAGCCACGGCTGCGTCGGTCGGTTGCTCGATCGATTCGAGCATCGTCTCGGTCGTCGCGACGTCGACCGGCACCGTGGTCGGCTGGTCCCCGACGACGATCTCGGCGGGCAGCGCTTCGGGCGCAGCACCGACCGGACCGGCGATCGTCGGCACCGACCCGATCACCATCATCGACAAGGTCACTCCGCCCGCGACACAGGCGCCGATGAGGCCGACCGTTCGCCAGTGGACGACACGTTCAGCCAGGGTCCGCTCGCCCTCTTGGCTTCGTTCCATGGTGGCTACACGACGCTGCGTGACATCGAGGTTGGGGTCCTCACCAGATCTTTACAATTCGGAGACAGCCTGCGATACGTCTCCGTACTGCTACCACCTTCAGTGGCGGTCGTGACACTCTGCGTGGCTCCCGACGGAATCAGGCAGGATCATCGATCCCGACCGAGGACGTCCGCTCGGCGCCCGGTGGGATGCTCCTCGTCGCCGGGCGGGAAGGCGTCGAGGAGCATCCCGGAATCACGGGTTGGTGACGATCGGGAACGGGGTCGCGTCGACCCAGGCGGAGGACCCCACTGCGTTGTTCGCACGAACCCGCACGTAGTACGTGGTCGCCCTGCTCAGACCGGTCAGGCTGACCGACGTCGAGTTGGTGGCCACCGTGGTGCTCTTGAGGCCGGTCGTGAACGCTGCGTTGGTCGCCTGTTGGATCGTGAACCCGGTCTCGTTGGTCGAGTTGTCGGTCCAGGTGAGATCGACGGAACGCTTCCTTCCCTGGTCTGCGCCGTTGGCCGCCACGAGGTTGGACGGGGCGGCGGGCACGGCCGGGGACGCGTCGGTCGTGGCCGTGTTGGAGTAGGCCGACAGCGTCGTGGCTCCGCCGAGCAGGTTGACGGCGGCGACCCGGTACCAGTAGGGCGTCCCGGCCGCGATCGTCGTGTCGGTGAAGGCGGTGTTGCCGGTGTTGCCCCGAGCGGGGGCCACGGCGATCTGCACGAACGAGCCGGGCAGGCCGGTGGTCGATCGTTCGATGACGAAGCCACCCTCGTTGTTGGCGTTGTCACGCCACTGCAGCCTGACCTGCGGGCCCGCCTGCAGCGTCGCCGTGAGGTTCGTCGGAGCCGCCGGCGCCCCCGTGGTCGGCAGGTTCACCCCGATCGTCGGCGACACCGAATCGGCATTCACCGCCGGGTAGGCACCGCCGTAGCCGACGGTGTTCCTGGCGACGACCCGGTACAGGAGCGCAGCGTTGCGATTGGCTCCGGTGTCCCTGAGACTCCTCACGCTGCCCTTGGTGTTCGCCTGGTCGAGCGGCGACGGGCTCGTCGCCACGTCCGTCCAGGTGATGCCGTCGGCCGACCGCTGCAGGATGAAGGACGTCTCGGTGATCGAGTTGTCGTTCCAGGCGATCTCGTTGCGGTTGCTCACCACCGACCTCACCAGACCGTCCGCTGCCAATGGCGGGAGTGCCATGAGCACCGGCCGCATCATGTCCATCTCCTCGTGGGAGAGGATGTGGCAGTGGTACACGTACTCCCAACCGAAGTTGACGAGTGCGTTCTTGATGGTCGAGACGTTGCCGTCGGGGTCGACGATCAGCGTGGCCCCACCGATGTTCGAACCGATCGGCATCATCGGATCGAGTGGTCGGATGCTGTTCGGGATCTCGAACGGCAGGGTCGGGATGATCGGGCGCAAGGCGACGATCGTGTCCTCGAGCGGACTGACCCGAACGGTGTCCTTCCAACCGAGCTCGGAGGCATCCGGTGGGATGATGATGTTGTCCCAGGTCACCCGGTTGAGCACCTGCACGTCGTACAGGTGGAAGTGGATCGGGTGGGTGTCGACACCGTTGTGGGTGATCTTCCAGATCTGGGTCCCGTCACTGCCGTCACTGATGGCCTGGACGTCGACATCGCCCTTGGGCAGATTCGTCCCGTCGATCACCTCCGTCGGTGGCGCGACGTACGGATAGAGGAAGATGTTCTGCCCCGCCGGGGTTGCCGGCACCGCCTCGAGGCCGAGGTTGGCAGTCATCCGCCCGAACTCGTCGAAGGCAGCCGAGTTCATCTCGTCGTGGATCGCCTTTGGTTCGAGCGGAACCTTGATCTGCGGATTCGAGGCCTTGAGGTTGTCGAACCGGAACTCGTCTCCACCCTGTTGGTTGATGCGGGCGAATCCGTCGCACTTGTTGGTGCCGGTCGGGTTCGTGCAGTCACCGCTCTTGGCGAAGTTCGCGCCGTAGGCGGAGTTGTAGGCAGCCTGCCCGACGATGATCGGGTGCTGGCCCTCCTCGAAGACACCGGTGCCGTTGGCCTTGTGGGTGAACTGGTTGCGCAGCGCCGCCACGTCGAACTGCGTTGACGCAGGGGTGTCGGCGATCTTGACCTGCATCACGGTCCGGGTGTTCGGACCGTAGCCGGGCAGGACCACACCGGCGCCGGTGTCCGGGGCCCCGGTGTAGTAGTCGTAGTTCGCGACGCGAGCCGGGAAGGCCGCGGGTGCGTCGTTGTAGAGGATGAGCGTCTTGCCCGCGAACCTGGAGAAGTCGACGATCGCGTCGGACCGCTCGGCGGGTGCGAGCAGCATCGAGTGCTTGTCGACGTTGCCGACGTCGAAGCGCGTCGGGTCGGTGATCCAGGTCGTCGGCTGGGCGGGAACGACGGCGGGGGCAGGCAGGAAGCCGCCCTCGTTGGCGATCTGGATCCAGTCGGGACCGGCCGGGCTCCTGGTCGTGTCCGGCGTCGGGACGACGTTGATGTCGGTCTGTGCGGCCGCGACCTCGTTCTCGTTGAGGGCGACCTCCGTCAGGATGTCGTCGGTCGGATCGTTGGGAGTCCCGTTGTTGTCGGCGACGTACCAGGAGAGGTTCCAGAAGCGGTCGTTGGCCGCGTTCAGGATGCGGAAGCGGTACGCCTTCGGGTCGAGCGTCGTGGTCGGATAGGCCGTGCCGTTGACGATCGGTGTGTCGTTGAACTGCTCCATCCCCACCGAGATGTTCGGCGTGCCGGGAATCTGAGCCGGCTCACAGAACGGACTCTCCTGGTACTGCCACGTCGACGGATCGTCGAGGTTGCAGTTCGGATCGTGGTACGGATTGGCGATCGGGCCGTGCGGCGGCGTGGCCGGCGGCCAGAACCAGGGGCCGTACATCCAGCGGCCGTAGGCGCTCATGCCGCTCGGGTCACCGGGGTTCTGCGCCGGCATGTAGACGTGGTGGTACCAGAGGTTCCCCTCACCGCCCCAGCGCGATGCGTCCCAGGTCGGATCCTGTGCGGCGAGCTGGTCGGCGCTGGGGACGAAGGTGCGGTCCTGGATCACGAGCGGGATGCCCTCGCCCATGTCGCCGTAGGTACCTCCCGGTCCGAACAGCCGCTGCTCGGTCGGATCGGTGATGACGTAGCCGGCCGCCTCACCGGCGTACACGTTCAGGCGGGTGATGCCCCACGAGTGGTCGTGGTAGAACATGAACCGGGCACTCTGCTGGTTGGTGTAGTAGAAGGTCTGGCAGCCGTCGTTCGGAGCGGTGCAGTCGGGGACGCCAGGGGTCACCATGTCGGGGACGTTCTGGACGGCGACGCCCTGCGGCCACGGTGTGGTCTCGTTGGCGGGCGTGATCCACTGGTGTGGTGTGCCGTCGCTGATCCAGGGTGTGGTTCCACCGTGCAGGTGCAGCAGGGCGCGATTGTCCTTGAAGCAGTCGTTTGCCTTCGGGTACTCGGTGCAGACCGGGTTGCGGACGTCGTCGGTCACGGTCCCTTCGTCGACGGGATCCATCATCCCCATCATCGGACCCATCCCCGAGCCCATCATTGTGGAGTCCGTCGGGAGGAACAGGTCACCGGCCACCCCGGTGGGAAGCAGGTTGTAGAAGACGATGCGGACCGCTCGGTCCTTCTGCGCCACGATCGTCGGGCCGAGGTAGTGCGGCTCGTCGACGCCGATGGCCTGGTTTCCGTCGGGCATCAGGGTGGGGGTCGTCGTGCCGTCGAGAAGCGCCGTCGTGAGCGGCACCTGCTTGCCGGGCACGTTGCCGGTCGACAGCTGGACGTATTCACGAAGCAGTGTCCCGGTTCCGAGGCCGTTCCCCGGGAGCGACGAGCTCATCTGCTCCCGGGTCTGGACGACGGCGATGACGTAGTAGTCGGTGCCCGGGAACGTCGTCGTGTCTGGGACGGCAACAGGGATGTACTGGCCGAGGTTGTTCTCACCGGCCTCACCGAGACCCGGGAGTCCGTCCACGAACTTCTTGATGCCGCCCGGCGTGACGTAGCCCTGACCGGGGGTGAGAAGGTTCAGGCCGATCACGGCGCCGTAGTCGGTCGTGGCGGTGGCGGCAGCGCCAGCGCCCGCACCGGTGTCGGCGAACACGACATCGGGGGCGGATGTGTAGCCGGCACCGTAGGTGTCGACGACGACCGCCTGCACCGCGAGTGTCGCCGTCGCCGTCGCTGCGACGAAGCCGGCGCCCGGGTTGATCGGCTCGAACTGCGTCCCGTCGCGTACGACCACGGAGGGAGCGGTCGAGTAGCCCGATCCCGGCGAGGTGACGACCACGCCGGTGACCGTCAGGACGTCGGTCTCCACCGTGAGATTGCAGTCGGGGTACGGGGCGGCGCACGTGGCGTACCCCTGTGCCTGGACGCCGTCCGGGTCGTCGGGCAGGTCGAAGTCGACCGTCGGGAACTTGTAGCCCTGGCCATGGTGGTGATACTCCACCGCGTCGACGCCCGCCGAGCACATGGGCGGTTGCGTCGGTGGTGGCGCCGCCGCCGCTGATGGTCACCGACGGGGCCGTGTAGCCGCCGCCCCCGCCGGCGACGTCGACCGCGACACCGGTCACCGCTCCCGAGGTCTGGACGTCGGCGGTCGCGGTCGCGCCGGTGCCGGCCCCGGTGATCGCCACGGTCGCGGCCGAATAGCCGGATCCGGGGTTGGTGATCGTCAGGCCGGTGACGGCGCCGTTGGCGCCGACGGTCGCCTCGGCGGTCGCTCCGCTCCCGGCGCCCGCACCCGGTGGCGTCACGCTCGCGGAGATCGAGTAGGTGCGCGCCTGCGGATAGATCGGGAACGAACCCGAGCCGAGGGTGACGACCTCGGCCGCGGCCGGCGCAGCAGCCGGTCCGGGATACGCGATCACGTCGGTTCCGGTGTCGATGTCGACCGGGATGCCCTGCCCGTACCAGCCGATGACATCGCCCGCCACCGTGTCGAACGGACCGACCGGGAACGTCACGACCTCACCCGTCGATGTCATCAACGCCGGGACGGTCAGCGCGCCACTGTCGAAGGCGATCGTGTACTCGCCGGCATTTGCCGTGGGCCGGAGCACGTAGGCATGGAAGACGTTCCCTTCCGAGCCCTGGTTCCAGATCGAGAAGCTCGTCAGCGAGCCGGCCGGCAGCGTCGCGCCGTCGACGACGCCGAAGACCGTCGTGGCGGTGTCGGTCGCGTACGTCCGCGAAACGAGCGGGTTGCCGACATCGACCGTCGCGACGGACGCGCCGGTGATCGTCACGGTCGCGTCGGGCTGTGTGAGCGGACTGTTCGCCCAGTTGGGATACGGCCCGAAGTAGTGGGGCACCTTGGTCTCGTCGACGGCTGACGTCGGTGCCGCGCCGATGAACGCCGGGATCGAGACGACCGTCGCTGCCGCCATGGCGGCGACGGCGACGCACGCCGCGATCAAGTGCTTCGTGTGAGACCCGCCCATCGCCCGACGTGCCCGATCCTTGCCGCTTCGCAACATCTCTCGTACCTCCGAGTCAGCGTCCGCCCAGAGCGAACGTGCCGTCACGAACGATTCAAGATCACCGATCTGCGTCGCGACTCAACGCCGACACAACACTTGGACAACGCGAACTCACCACCCGCGCGTCAGCAGCCACCTCACGTGACACATTCCCCGCGACATCGACGGAGCGTGGTCGGGCCGCCTCAGAGATCGAACCGATACCCGACGCCGCGCACGGTGACCAGATGCTTCGGAGTGGCCGGATCGACTTCGATGTGTCGCCGGAGCCGATGGATGTGCTCGGTGACGGTCGACGGATCCTGCCACCCCGGCTCGGTGTGCCACACGTGGCGGAGGAGCTGCTCGCGGGTGAACGCCTGACGAGGTGAGCGAGCGAGATAGTGGAGCAGGTCGAACTCGCGGTTCGTGAGCGGCAGCGTCTCACCGCCACGCCTCGCCACCATCGCGTGCCCGTCGATCTCGAGATCCCCGACTGCGACGATGTGATCCTCGACGACCTCGGGTGACGGCTGCGGTGCGGTTCTCCTCAGGACGGCGTGGACGCGTGCCACCAGTTCACGCGGCAGGAACGGCTTGACGACATAGTCGTCGGCACCGATCTCGAGCCCCAGCACGCGATCGGCCTCCTCGTCGGCCCCCGTCACCATGATGATCGGCATCACGTGGCGCTCCCGGATCGCCCGCACGACCGTGAACCCGTCGATGCCGGGCAGACCGACGTCGACGATGACCAGGTCGATGTCGTCACCGAGCATCTGCAGGCCGTCCTCGCCCGTCGCGGCTTCCGTGACGCGGAAGTTGCTGGCCTCGAGACGGACGCGCATGATGGCGCGAACCTGTGCGTCGTCGTCGATGAGCAACACCGACCCGCTGCCCCCGACAACGGGGTGCGCCTGCGTCATTTCGCCACGTTCGTCGACATTCGGAGACCAGGTCGAGACACTATCCCCCATTGCGCCGGCGTTCGGGGAACGTCTACCGTTGTGTCCTCTACTTGGCAACATGGTTCCGGGCGGAACAAATGGTGGTTGGATCAGGGGAATCCAGGGCTGCGAAGCTGTCGGGATGGCTGGCGTCCGGGCACGTGGGCACACTTCCGCTCGACCTCGCGCTGGTGGCCATCACCATCCTGACGATCGCCACCCGTGCGGTGATCGAAGGCTTCCACTTCATGTTCGTCGTCCTGGCCCTGGCCGCGCTCATGTTGCCGTTCCGCAGCTTCGTGATCAGGCTCGGCGTGTGGATGGGGGTGTCGACCGCCCTGCTCGTGTGGGCCATCGCGTCGCTCGGCGTCCCCGCGAACGAACTCACCGAACTCCCGATCCTCGCCGTTGTGCTCGTGCTGGTCTTCCTCGTCGCTCGAGCTCGTGAACGGGCGACCGCCGACAGCGAGGCCGCCAACGCCGAGCTCCACGAGCGCACCGAGCTGGAGCGCCGTGAGCTCGAGCGGCAACTCGACCAGGCCCAGCACCGGGAACTGATCGGCCGTGCCAGCGCCGGTCTGTCGCACGACCTCCGCAACGTGTTCACGGTGGTCAGGGGATGCACGGCGGAGGTGGAGGAGGAGACCGGAGCGGACGCCACCGCAACGCTCTCTGATCTGCAACGGTACTGCCTCGGCGAGATCCGATCGGCCGCCGACCGTGGACTCGCGATCCTCGATCATCTGCTGTGCCTCAGCCGTCAGAACGAGTCGATCCTGCAGGCCACCGATCTCAACAGCTCGATTCGCCAGCTCGAGCCGCTGCTTCGTCGACTGGTCCGACCGGGGGTGATCCTCCGCCTCGACGTTCCGGCGGACGACTGCCTCGTACGCATCGATCGCGTCGGGCTGAGCCAGGTCCTGATGAACCTGGTGACGAACGCCAACGATGCGATCACCGGCAACGGCAACATCAGCGTCGCAGCGCGCCCCGTGGTCGCCAGGTCGATCGGCGACGACGAACCGATCGCCGTGCTCACGGTCAGTGACGATGGTCGAGGCTTCACGCCCGACGAGTTGTCGAGGGCCTTCGATGACGGGTTCACGACCAAGGGCGACGGACACTTCGGCCTCGGCCTGGCCACGGTCTGGCGAATCGTCGAGCGGAACGGCGGCTCGATGCAGATCGACTCGTCACCGGAGGACACGACGACGATCTCGATCATGTTGACCGGCCCGGGCAGCACGGACAACTCGGGCACCACGTCCGTCGAGGAGTCCCCCGCCATCGAGCTGCCGCACGTCACCTACACGTCGGGTTCGCGCCCGCTGGCGTCACGGGTCCGGCTCGACACCTGAGCGATCTCGGCTGGGTTGACCGGCTGTCGCACCCGGGCGGGTCAGACCGCTGCGAGGCGCAGCAGGGACGGGGCCACGGTGGTGTAGATCAGGTTGGCGCCCGGCTTGTAGACGTGGACCCCGTCCCAGCGATAGCCGAGGTCGGTCGCGATCGTCTCGTCGCCGCACCACTCGTCGGGTCCCTCCACGAACTGCACACGCATGTTCCCGCTGGCCTCGTACCCGGCAGCGGTGTCGCGGAGGAGATCGTTGACGTGCGCGACCCGGGCATCGTCGCCGCGCTCGGGCAGCGCGCGAACCCCGGCACCATCGACGTCCTGAGGTCGCATGCACGCCACCTCGAGCAGGCCGACGTTGGTCCCTTCGGCGAGCATCGCATCGATCCCGGACTCGAGGTTCGTGGTGAACAGCTCGTCGCCCGCGGGCGTGGCGAACCCGTACGTCGCGTCACCGTCGACGACGTCGAACACGTCCCACGCACCGACCACCACGAGTGCGACGTCGGTTCCCGACGCCGCCTTCGCCCACTCGTCCTGCCAGCCGTCGCAGATCGCGAACGAGTTGCTGAACCGGACGGAACTCCTGATCGATCCGGAGTCGTACACGCTGCACCCGTCGACGCTTCCGTTCACGACGGTCGGAAACGCAGCATCGATGCCGTCGGGCAGGTTGATCGCCAGCGCGTTGGCCTGCGAGTCGCCCACGATCGCGAGTCGCGCCGACGTCGCCACGGCGACCGGAACCGTCGTCGACGGGGACGTCGTGACCGCGACGGCCGAACCGTCGGCAGGGATCGGGTCCGCCACGGCATCGGCCGAGACGGCTTCGGCACCGGCGGCGAGTTCGAACACGGCATCGTCCCCGCCCTCGAAACGATTGAACTGATCGACGTTGACGTAGAAGATCATGACCGCACCGACGAGCATCGCCCCACCCGCGATCGGCCAGTAGGTGATCGTGGCACGGTCGTTCCACCACCTCCCGATCACTCCGGCACGAACCGGGCCCTCGAGGAACCGGTACGACGCCTCGGCGACGACGACCGTGAGACACATCGCCCACAGGAACGCGGTCACCGAGCCGGTGGTGGCCCCGACGACCACGAAGATCGGCCAACTCCAGAGGTAGAGGCCGTAGCTGCGCTTGCCGACCTGCACGAGCGGCGGCCAACTCATGATCCGGCGGAACCCGGTGGAGGCCGGATGCACCGCCACGAGCACCGCCACCAGCGACAAGACCGACACCAGCGCCATCAGCCACTGGTAGACGTAGCCCGCGGTGATCGACGCCACTGCGGCAGCGCACCCGAGCGCCGCGACTGCGCCGGCGCCGAGCGGATCGAGCAGCCGACCGGCGGGAGCGTCGGCAGCGTGCGCCCAACGCCAGGGACGCCAGACGAAGGCTGCACTCGCACCGAGGAGCAGACCGCCCGATCGGGTGATCGTCGACAGGTACATGTAGTTGGTGCGATCGAGGCCGTCGAAGATCGCCGGCGGACCGCCGAGCGTGGACGGCGCCCGCGACTGCATCCATGCCATGTAGACGAACGCGAGCACGGCAGCGCCCAGCACGAAGCCACCGACGATGCGGCGAGGCAGTCGGATGCGCATCAGCGCCACGAACAACAACGGCCAGATCAGGTACCACTGCTCCTCGACCGCGAGGCTCCACAGGTGCCGCAGCAGTGGTGGGTCGCCGGCGAAGTAGGGGATGTCGCCGAGGATCTGACCCCAGTTGTTGACGTAGAAGATCGACCAGACGATGTCGCGACGCAGCTGCGACTGTTGCTCGGCCGTGCCGGCGAGCGCCGCCCAGACCGCGACGGCGAGGAGCACTGCGTAGAGCGCCGGGAAGAGCCGGCGCGCCCGACGCTTCCAGAACTGACCGAACGCGATGCGGTCGCTGCGGTCGTGTTCGTCGAGCAGCAGCGACGTGATCAGGAACCCCGACACGACGAAGAACACCTCGACGCCGAAGAACCCGCCGTGCATCCACGAGAAGCCGCCGTGGTAGAGGAGCACGACGGCGACCGAGAGCGCCCGCAGCCCGTCGAGCGACGGCTGGTATCCCATGGTGGGCATCGGGCCGACGCGCGCTGCGGGCCGAACCGAACCTCCCGAACCGGTGGCGGATCGATCGACCCGATCGGCGCGATCATCCGCCGGTCCGGCGCCGCCCGGCATGCCGTCGAGCGATGCCGGTGCGTCAGGGGCGTCGACCGTCGTGGTCACCGTCGCAGGGAGGTGCCGTCGCGTGTGGTCTCGACCGTCCACCCGTCGGCCTGCAGTTCGGCCCGGAGCGCATCGGCGGTGGCGAAGTCCTTCGCGGCCCGCGCCGCGTCGAGTGCAGCCGCCCGTTCGAGCGCGGACTCGTCGACATCGGCACCGCCCGCCAGATCGAGCCCGAAGGTCGACGCGATCGTGTGCGCGGCCGCAGCGAGCGGCGCCGCGTCGGCCGAACCCGCATCGAGGGCGGCGTTCGCCCGGCGGACCGTGTCGAACAACAGCGCGGTCGCCCTCGGCGTGTCGAGGTCGTCGTCCATCGCGGCCCGGAACTCGGCGAGCACGTCGGGGTCGGGGTCGGCGGCAGCGACCTCGGCCGTGCGGGCCGCGAACGAGTCGAGCCCGGCGAGTGCCTTGACGGCGCCGTCGATGTTGTCCTGGGTGATCTTCACCGGGCTGCGGTAGTGCGACTGCAGCAGGACCATCCGGTAGGCGCGCGGGTCGTAGAGGTCGATGAGGTCGAGCAGGTTCGAGACGTTGCCGAGGCTCTTCGACATCTTCTCGCCTTCGGCATCGACGACGAACCCGTTGTGCATCCAGTGGTTGGCGAAGGTCTTGCCGAGCGCCACCGCCTGGGCGCGTTCGTTCTCGTGGTGCGGGAAGCGCAGGTCCTGACCACCGCAGTGGAGATCGAAGCCCTCACCCAGGAGGTCGAGACTCATCACGACGCACTCGGAGTGCCAACCGGGACGGCCGTCACCCCACGGCGACGGCCAGGACGGCTCACCCGGCTTCGAGAACTTCCAGAGCACGAAGTCGGCCGGATGACGTTTGCCCTCGGCGCCGAACACCTCGCGTTCGCCGCCGCCGGAGCGCATGTCGTCGAGCGACTGGTGCGCGAGCAGCCCGTAGTCGTCCACGGATTCGACCGCCATGTAGACGCCGTCGTCGGTGAGGTATGCGTGGTCGGCGGCGATCAGCTCGCCGATCATCGCCACCATCTCCTCGACGTAGTCGGTGGCGTGGGGGATGTCGGTCGGCCGCTCGACGTTGATGCCGGACATCGCCTCGAACCAGATCGTCTCGCACTTCGTGGTGATGTCCTGCCAGGGCCGGCCCTCACGCTGAGCACGCTCGATGATCTTGTCCTCGATGTCGGTGATGTTCGACACGAGACGCACCTCGAGACCGCTCCACTCGAGGTAGCGCCGCAAGATGTCGTAGACGAGCGTGGCGCGCCCGTGACCGAGGTGCGGCGGGCCGTAGACGGTCGGGCCGCACAGGTAGATGCCGACCTTGCCCGGCTCGCGAAGAGCCAGCTCGCGCACGGATCGCGTGGCGGTGTCGTAGAGGTGCAGCACGGTCGTCGAGTCTACGAGTGCGATCCCAGCCCACCCCGGCACCGTTTCCACCCACCCCACCCCACCCCGCCACCCCCCCGAACGTTTGCGCTGCATTCCCGGTGGGCCGGCCCACCCGAATCCGCACGCAAACGTTCTGGGGAGTGGGGAGCGGCGAGTCGGTAGCCTCGGCGATCTATGGCGAACATCCCCGACAAGCCGACGCTCGACGGCATCGAGGCGCGCTGGATCACCCAGTGGGACTCCGATGGCACGTACCACTTCGACGCGTCGGTACCCCGCGAGGGGGTCTTCTCCATCGACACGCCGCCACCGACCGTCAGCGGTTCGCTGCACATGGGCCACGTGTTCAGCTACACCCACACCGACATCGTCGCCCGCTACCAGCGCATGCGGGGCAAGGCGGTGTTCTACCCGATGGGTTGGGACGACAACGGCCTGCCCACCGAGCGGCGCGTGCAGAACTACTACGGCGTGCGCTGCGACCCGAGCCAGCACTACGTCGAGGGGTTCGAGCCACCGTTTCGCGGCGATCCGCCCAAGAACCACCGGGCGGTCCCGATCTCGCGCCCCAACTTCCTCGAACTCTGCGACGAACTCGTCGCGCTGGACGAGAAGGTCTTCGCCGACGTCCTGAAGCGGCTCGCCCTGTCGGTCGACTGGAACCACCACTATGCGACCATCGACGAGCGCTCGAGGCGCGCCAGTCAGCGGGCGTTCCTCCGCAACGTCGCACGCGGCGAGGCCTACGGCCAGGAGGCACCCACCCTGTGGGACATCGACTACCGCACCGCGGTCGCTCAGGCCGAGATGGAGGACCGCGAGCGGCCGGGCGCGTACCACAAGATCCCCTTCGCCCGCACCGACGGCAGGGGTGCGATCGAGATCGACACGACGCGTCCGGAACTGCTCGCCGCCTGCGTTGCGCTGGTTGCGCACCCCGACGACGAGCGGTACCAGCCGTTCTTCGGCACCACGGTGACCGTGCCGCTCTACAGCCAGGAGGTGGAGATCCGCGCGCACGAGCTCGCCCAACCGGACAAGGGCACGGGCATCGCGATGATCTGCACGTTCGGCGACACCACCGACGTCACGTGGTGGCGAGAACTCGACCTGCCGATGCGAGCCATCATCGGCCGAGATGGTCGGCTGCACGCCGAGGCTCCGAACGGCGTCGACCCCGACGCCTACGCGTCCATCGCAGGCCTCACGTCCAAGCAGGCCCAGAAGGTGGTCGTCGAGCAACTCATCGGGGCCGGCCTCCTGATCGGCGAACCGCGTCCGGTCCAACATCCGGTCAAGTTCTACGAGCGCGGCGACCGACCACTCGAGATCGTCACGTCGCGCCAGTGGTACATCCGCAACGGCGGCCGCGACCGCGACCTGCGAGCCGCGCTGATCGAGCGGGGCGGCGAGGTCACGTGGCATCCCCCACACATGCAGCACCGCTACGACAACTGGGTCGAGGGGCTCAACGGCGACTGGCTGGTCAGCCGGCAGCGCTTCTTCGGCGTGCCGATCCCGATCTGGTATCCGCTCGACCAGCAGGGCGAACCGCTCTACGACCAGCCGCTGCTGCCCGACGAAGCTCGACTCCCGATCGACCCCTCGACCGACGTGCCCGACGGCTACACCGAGGACCAACGAAACCAGCCCGGCGGGTTCATGGGCGACCCCGACATCTTCGACACGTGGGCGACGTCGTCGCTCACCCCGCAGATCGCCGGCCATTGGGAGGAGGACGACGGTCTGTTCGAGCGCGTCTTCCCGATGGACATGCGGCCGCAGGGCCACGACATCATCCGTACCTGGCTCTTCTCGACGATGACGCGCAGCCATCACGAGTTCGGATGTGCGCCCTGGAAGCACGTTGCGCTGTCGGGGTGGATCCTCGATCCCGACCGCAAGAAGATGTCGAAGTCGAAGGGCAACGTCGTCACCCCGATGGATCTCTTCGAGACCTACGGCACCGACGCCGTGCGGTACTGGTCCGGCTCCGGCCGTCCCGGCGTCGACACGGCGTACAGCGAGGAGCAGATGAAGGTCGGGCGCAAGCTCGCCAACAAGCTGCTCAACGTCACCAAGTTCGTCCTCCAGTTCGGAGCGCCGACCGCGGACCGCGCGCTCGACGACGGCGTCACCGAGCCGATCGACCGGTCGATGCTCGCGAAGCTCGACGCGGTCGTGATCGAGGCGACCGAGGCGTTCGAGGCCTTCGACTACGCGCGTGCCCTCGAGCGGACCGAGGCGTTCTTCTGGTGGTTCTGCGACAACTACGTCGAGTTGGTCAAGGGCCGCACCTACGACGAGTCACGTCCCGACGCGGCGGACTCGGCAAAGCGCGCGCTGCGCACGGCACTGAGCACGGTCCAGCGTCTGTTCGCCCCGATCCTGCCCTTCACGAGCGAAGAGGCGTGGAGCTGGTGGAACGACGGCAGCATCCACGTGGCTGCCTGGCCGACGCCGATCGGTTCCGATTCGCAGCCGTTCGGCGACCCGACGCTCGCCGACGTCACGATCGAGGTGCTCACCCAGGTCCGCCGCGCCAAGACCGAGGCGAAGCGCAGCCAGCGCGCGCCCGTGGAGTCGCTGGTGGTCACCGCGCCGACGTCGCTGCATCCGGCGCTGGAGAGCGGCCGCGCCGACCTCGTCGATGCGGGATCGATCCGGAGCCTGACCATCGTCGACGGCGAAGCGGTCGCCACGACGGTCGTGCTCGCCGACGACGACTGACCACGGCGACCGCTGATCGCCGAGGGCGCCCGCACCGACCGTTCGGTGGCCGATAACGTCGGACCGACATGTCGGAGGACACCCCATCCACCCCCGCGTCAGCCGTCAAGGTCAAGCGGACCTGGCCCCAGCGGCTGACCATTGCGGCGGTGTTCGCGTTGGCGCTCGGCTCGTTCGGCGCCGCAGGCGCGCTGTACGCCGGCCAACGCATCGTCGAGGACCGCAACCTGGCCCCGGCGATCATCGATCCGTCACAGGCCACCACCGTGACCGTGCCCGCGGCTCCGGTCACCGACTCCGAGGGTTCCGAAATCACGGCCGCTCCGGAAACCGTCCCTCCGGCGACGTTCCCACCTGCCGAACCCGGCGCCAAGAACTTCCTGATCACCGGCGCCGACAACAACGCCTGCATCGACCCCGACTCGCCCTATGCGCCGGCCTTCGGCGATCGCAGCAACTTCGGTGAACGCAGCGACACCATCATGATGTGGCGCGTCAACCCGTCGACGTCGCAGGTCGCCGTACTCTCGTTTCCCCGCGACCTGTTCGTCGACATCGCGGGCTCGTCGCGCACCGGACGCATCAACGAGGCCTACGAGCGCGACAACCCTCAGAAGCTGATCGACACGATCTACCAGAACTTCGGCATCGTCACCGACCATTTCGTCCAGGTCGACTTCTGCGCATTCCAGGAACTCGTCAAGGCGGTCGACGGTGTCGCCGTCCCGCTCCCCTACCCGGTCCGGGATCCCAACACGGGCTTGAACGTGCCGGAAGCCGGCTGCTACACGTTCAACGGCGATCATGCGCTGGCGTACGTACGCTCACGCAAGCTGGAGTATCTCACCGAGTCCGGCGAGTGGAAGCGGGACGGCACGTCGGACCTCGGGCGCATCTCGCGTCAGCAGGACTTCCTGAAGCGAACGGTGTCGCGCCTGCTGGCGAAGGGGGCGTACAACCCTGACGTGGCGGGCGGGCTGATCCAGACGGTGTCCGAGTACATCGTCACCGACCCCGATCTCACGCCCGCCAAGATGCTGGAGTTCGCGGGCGTGCTCAGCGGCGTCGACCCGACGGCGATCACGACCTATCAGATCGAGGCGACACCCAAGACGATCCAGGGCAACGCCGTGCTCGTACCGAACATCGGCGGCAACAACATGCAGGCCATCCTCTCGGTGTTCCGTGGCGAAGCGACGCTGGCCGAGATCCCCGATCAGGTCTTCGAGACCACCGCCCCGCCGAACACCGACGTGGCCCCACCGGTCGACACCGCGCCGGCACCGCCGGGCACGGACGTGACGCCGCCCACGGCGACCACCCTGCCCCAGGTGCTCGCCGACGAGAACATCTTCGGCATCGTCCCCGACAAGAGCATCTCCTGCTGATCGTTGCAGCAGGGATCAGATCCCAGCTGCAATCGTCACGTGTCGAGGACCCGGGCGAGCGCGGCGGCAGCGTCGGACGGGCCCGACACCGTGGTGAACCGGGCGCCCGCCTGGCGTGCCAACTCCCTCGCTTCGTCGGCGTCGCTCTCGGGCGCAACGATCACCAACTCGTCGAGGCGCCTGGCGGCACCGACGACGTCACCGGGCGCGGTGGCGCGGCAATCCGACAGCAGCACGGCGATCTTGCGGCCCGCCCGCGATCGGGAGAGTTGATCGGCGGCGGCCACCAACGCACCCGCCACGTCGGTGGTGCCGAACCCGCGCAGGGCGAGCACCGAGTCGATGACGCGTTCGTTCGACTTCGCCGCATCCTGCGATTTCGCAGCCACGACGTCCTTGCCGAACGACAGCACCGAGTAGTCGTCCGGACTCCGCCACGCGACCGCTGCCGCGGCCACGGCGGCCGTCGCCAACGGGCGTCCCGTCATCGAACCACTGCGGTCGACGAGCAGGCAGATCGCCGTGCCCGGTGTCGACCAGGCTCGCACTCGGAGGTCGTCGGGATCGACCGCCGAACCCTCGGCCCGCGCGGTCGTGAGCGCGTCGAGGCTGGCGTCGACGTCGAGGTCGCCTCCGTCGGGCCGGTAGCGCTGGGTCCGGAGCTGGCCGACACCTCGCGGGCTCGCCGGGCCCCGGCGCGACAGGTCGAGGAACAGTCGGCCCGCCAGGCGCCGGGCGAGCTCGCGCAGTTTCGGGTCGGTCGCCCCGGTGAGATCGGCCAGCAGGGCCAACGTGGCATCGGGGTCGTCCTCCAACGCCGCTTCGACCGCGTCCTCGTCGAGCTCGCCGACCTCGGGGGAGATCTCGTCGAAGTTCGGTTGCTGTTCGAGCGAGCGCCTCGACGTGGTCTTGCGGCGCGCCTTGGCGACCTCCTCCTCGGCCTCGTCGCCTTCCTTCGCCGGGGGCGGAGCGTTCAGTCGGCCGTCGTCGCCCCGTTCGGGGCGACCACTTTTCCCTCGCTCTGCCCGTCGTCGTCCTTGCGTCCGAACACGGCCAGCCAGAGTTCGCGGACGATGTCCTCGGTCGAACGGGTCGTGCCCTCCCGGAGCCGGATACGACCGGACAGCGCCACGAGCGCGGCGTCGAGCGACACGTCACCGTTGGTCACCGGCGCACCCCGCACCGTCGCCAACGACGACGCGACGGCACACATGTCGATCGCGCCGCGTACGGACGAGCCGACGCGCAGGTCGCCGTGGGTACGCGTCAGTCGCACCAGCTCGACCACCTTCGCCACCCAGTCCGGGTCGAGGTCGACCGCTCCCGCCGTCCGCTCGGTGATCAATCGCTCGTCGGTGGCTGTCTGGTAGTCGACCGCGAGCCGGCAGACGCGGTCGTACACCGCCCCGGAGATGCGGGCGGTGCCGATCGCGTCGAACGGGTTCATCGCGGCCACGAGCCGGAAGCCGGGCGCGGCCGCGAGCCGGCCGAGGCGAGGCACGTGCAGTTCGCCCTCGCTCATCACGGTGATGAGCACGTTGAGTGTCTCCTCGGGGACCCGGTTGATCTCCTCGACGTACAGCAGCGAGCCGTCGCGGAGCGCTGCGGCGAGCGGCCCGTCGACGAACACGTCGGGGTCATAGCCCTCGGCCAGCACCCGAGCCGGGTCGAAGTGGCCGACGAGACGAGCCGGTGTCAGCTCGGCGTTGCCCTCGACGAATTCGAAACCGACGCCGAGTTCGTGCGCAACCGTGCGCAGCAGTGTCGACTTGCCGGTGCCCGGCGGCCCTTCGATCACGATGTGGCGGTCGGCGATCAGCGCGGCGACGACGAGTTCGATCTCGCGTCGCCGTCCGACGACGGTGGAGGCGATCGACGCGACCAGGGCGCCGGGATCGAGTGCGCCGCGCTCGGGGGAGGTGTCGGTCATGTGAGTCACGTCGGGTCGAACCTAGCGTCGGAGCGCCGTCGGGCTCCTGCCGCAGTCGTCAGGAGTGGACGACGACCCCGCGGATGTTCGTGCCGTCACGCATCGCCTGATAGCCGTCGTTGATCTCGTCGAGCGAGTAGCGGCTGGTGATCAACTCGTCGAGCTTGAGCTGGCCATCGCGGTACAGGTTCAGCAGCTTGGGAATGTCGGCCCTGGGATTGAGCGAGCCGAAGATCGTGCCCTTGATCTCCTTGTTCCACATCGCCAACTCGAACAGGTTGACCGACGACTCGGTCTGGGTGATCGGTGCGATGCCGGTGACGACGATCGTGCCACCCTTGCCGGCCAACTGCGTGCCGAGCGCCATCAGGTCCCCGTAGAGGACTCCGGGCGTCATGATCACCTTGTCGGCCATCATCCCTTCGGTCATCTCCATCACCTGCGGGAGCGCCTCCTCCATCGACGAGAACGTGTGGCTCGCACCGAACTCCATCGCCTTCTCACGCTTGAACTCGATCGGGTCGACGGCGATCACGTGGCGGGCGCCTGCCATCGCCGCACCCTGCACTGCGTTGATCCCGATGCCGCCGATGCCGACGACGACCACGGTGTCTCCGGGTGCGACCGCGGCCCGATTGGTGGCCGAGCCCCAGCCGGTGGCAACGCCGCACGACACGAGTGCGACCGCTTCGAGTGGGAGGTCGGTGTCGACCTTGATCACCTGCGATTCCGCGACGCACGAGTACTGCGAGAACGTGCCGAGCTTTGCGAACAGGGTCACTTCGGGGCCGCCGTCAGCGATGCGATGACGGCTGGTGCCGTCGGTGACCATCCCCTTGAGGAAGGCGCCCGCACCCTGGTCGCACAGGTTCTGGCGGCCGGTGGAGCAGTACCGGCAGCGCCCGCACGACGGGATGAACGACGCCGACACGTGGTCGCCGACGGCGACGCTGCCGACACCCGGGCCGACCTCGACGACGACGCCGGCACCCTCGTGCCCGCCGACGACGGGCCACAGGTCGTCGATCCCCATCAACGGCCACGCCTCCTGCGGCGGAACCATGTCGCCGGTGACCATGTGCTCGTCGGAGTGGCACAGGCCTGCGGCCTTCCACTCGACGAGCACTTCCCCTGCTTTCGGCGAGTCGACCTCGAGGTCCTCGATCCGCCACTCCTGGTCGGTGCCGTGGAGTACTGCTGCTCTGCTCTTCATGTCGACCCCCCAGTCGATGAGCCTGTTGCAGCCGGGGTCGGACCCCAGCTGCACCAGGTGGGTGTTCAGTCGTAGATGAGGACGCCGCGGATGTTCTTGCCGTTGCGCATGTCCTCGAAGCCCTGGTTGATGTCGTCGAGCGAGTACGTGTTGGTCACCAACGTGTCGAGGTCGAGCTGGCCCTGCGTGTAGAGCTCGAGCAGTTGCGGGATGTCCTTGCGGATGTTGGCCGAGCCGAACAGCGACCCGATGATCTGCTTCTCGAACAGCGTGAGGAACGCGCCGGGCACCGCCATCGACGGCTCGACGGTCGGGTGGATGTTGGTGACCACGATCTTGGCGCGCTTGCCGCCGAGGTGGAACGCCTCGCCGAGAGCGTCGCCGTTGCCGACGCCCATGGTCATCAGCACCTTGTCGAATCCACGACCCCAGGTGGAGTCGCCGAGACCCTCCATCGCCTCGGCGATCGAGGCGTAGGTGTGGGTGGCGCCCAGCTCCATCGCGGTCTCGCGCTTGAACTCGACCGGGTCGATCGCGGCGATCACGCGGGCGCCGGCGAGCTTGGCACCCTGGATGGCATTGGCACCGATGCCGCCCGCCCCGACCACTGCGACGAAGTCGCCGGGGCCGACCTCGGCGGCGTACACCGCGGAGCCCCACCCGGTGACGACACCACACCCGAGCAGACAGGCACGGTCGAGCGGGAGGTCCTTGTCGATCTTGACGCAGCTGGACTCGTGGACGACGGTGTGTTGGGCGAACGTGCCGAGCAGGCACATCAACCCGAGGTCCTCGCCGTCGGCGGTGTGGTGGCGGGCGGTGCCGTCGGAGATCTGGCGGCCGGTCGGGAAGGCCTCACCGCCGACGTCGCAGAGGTTGGAGTGGCCGGATGCACAGCTCGGGCAGCGGCCGCAGGCGGGGATGAACCCGAACACGACGTGATCACCCGGCTCGAGACCGGTGACGTTCGGCCCGACCTCCATCACGATGCCGGCACCCTCGTGGCCGCCGATCAGCGGCATCGGCGAGGTGGCTCCGGCGAGGTCACCGGTGACGAGGTGTTCGTCGGAGTGGCACATCCCGGATGCCTTCATCTGGACGAGCACTTCCCCTGCCTTGGGCGGGTCGAGTTCGATGGTCTCGACACTCCATTCCTGGCCGATCTCCCTGAGTACTGCTGCCTTGGTCTGCATGAGCCGAACAGTACGTCAGGTGTCGATGCGCGATGGCATCGGACACACTGGCGCGATGACAGCGAACGGCACCGATCCCGAGACCGTCGTGGAGTACGTCCGGAGCCTGGCCGACGACGACCTCCACCATCTCGCCGAAGTGGTGCGGCAGGTGCAGATCGAGCGGGCGATCGGCAACGGCGACCACGACGCGATCATCGCCGCCGGGTTCGAGTCGGGCTTCGGACGCGACGGCCTCGGTGTGCTGCCGTGGGTCGAGGGCAACGTCATCGTCTGCCCCGGCGGGTTGGTGTCGAAGTCGAAGACCAGCCATCGCTGCCGGTTCGTCAGCGTCGACGACGTGTGGGTGTGGGACTCCGGGTTGTTGCTCCGCGAGGACAAGCGGTCGTCGCCGGGCACCGAGGATGGTTTCCGGGCGATCGCGCTCGTCCCGCTCGTCGACGGCACCGAACTCGACGTGGTCACCGGCAAGGCGCGCAGCGGCCAGCACTCGGTCGATCACGTGGTGAGCTACGAGGTGCGGGGCGGCGATCTCGTCGAGGTCAGCCAGCGCACCGTCACCCCCGCCAACATGCGCTGAAACCGGGTTAGCGCGGGAGGACGACGACTTCGATGTACTGGTCGGCGGGCAGCCAGGCGCGCAGGTACTCGCGGATCACCTCGGCATCGATCGCTGCGACCTCACGGGGCTGCCCGAGGAAGTCGCCGAACGACGCAGTGCCGCCCGGATCGGTGAGCAGGCCGAGCACCTCGTCGTTGATCTGCTCGTTGCTGAACAGGTCGAGCTGCTGGCGGACGGTCTCCACCGCTGCGTCGAACTCGGTGTCGGTCGGACCGTTGTCGGTGAGGTCCGCGAGCTGCGCCAGCACCGCCTGCTCCACCTCGTCGACGAGTTCCACGCCGGTCGTGTTCGAGATGTACGTCTCCGCGTTCGGCGTCGCGCCGTCACCGACGCTGACCACGGCGAACGGGGAGTACGAATCGCCGAGTTCCTCCCGGATCGTGTCGGTGAGGCGGTTGGTGATGATCTCCTGCATCACGAGCGCCGCCACGTCGTCGACCCGCTCGTCGCTGGCCGGAGCGGTGAACAACAGCGACACGCTCGCCTGCTCGCCCTGGCCGGCGTTGACCTGTTCCACGACCACGCCCGCCGGCGGTGGCGGCTCGACGTAGTCGACCGTCTCGAGCCGACCGGACGACGGCAGTGTGCCGAGGTAGCGGCGGGCGAGGTCGGTCGCCTCGTCGACGTCGAAGTCGCCACTGAAGGCGAACGAGAAGTCGGAGGCGTCGCCGAATCGGTCGCGGAACACCCGGTCGATGTCGTCGGAGGTCACCGAGTTCAACGACTCGACGGTCGGCAGCAGGAACCTCGGGTCGTCGTAGCGGGCGTCCAGGAGCGCGTCGAACTCGGCGTAGCCGGGTTCGATCGACGGATCGGCCGCATAGGGCAGCTGGTCGTCGAGGTACTGGTCGAGCGCGACCGCATCGACGCGGGGCTGCGTCATGTAGAGGTGGATCAGCTGGAACATCACTTCGAGATCGGACGTGGCGGCCGAACCGGACATCCCCTCGGTGAACGAGTCGATGCCGAGCTGGAGCCCGACGTCCTTGTCGGCGAGGAAGGCGTCGAGCGCGACCGGGTCGTAGGTGGCGACGCCGCTGTTGCCGACGACGGCACCGGCGGCATCGGCGGCCGGGATGTCGGCGTCGGCGAGCACGTCGAGGCCACCCGGGCTGCGCGCCTCGAACGCAACCTTGCCCTCCACGATGCTCGTGGTGTTCAGCGACACCTGCACGCCGTTGTCGAACTCGAGCAGTGTCGGCGCAACGAACGACACCGTGCCGCCGTCGGAGAGCCGGTCGCTCGACCGTTCCTCGACCGGTTCGGGCGCCGTCATCAGGTCGCCCTCGACGCCGGTGTCGTCGGGGCGTGGCTCGACCGAACGATCGCGCATGCCGGTGGCCTGCGCCAGCCAGGCGTCCTCGGGCGGGAGCTGGTCGAACTCGCTCTCCGGCACGACCACCATCACGTGGGCGCCCGTCGTGCCGAGCCGGTTGACGAACCCGTACGCGACCGTCTCCGGGGCGGCACGGTCGAGGATCGCAGCGAGCAGGTCGTAGTTGGCCTCCGCGGTGGGGATCGGCTCGTCGGTGAGGACGTGGCGCACGTACTCCTCGGCGAAGTCGGCGTCCTGGCGCGAATCACGGCCATCGTAGAACGTGTCGGCCGACGTGCGAACCGACGACACCGCCCGATCGACCTCGGCCTGGCTGAAGCCGAATCGGCGCACCCGTTCGTACTCGTCGAACACGGCCTGGGTCGACGCCTCGAGCGCGTCGCCGTCGGCCGACACCACGATCTCGGGCGCGTCGAGACCCCTCACGAAGCCGCTCGAGTCGACGCGAGCGTCGTCGAACGGTGCCTCACCACGCAGGGCGTCGTTCCCGAGCCGCGTGGCGATGATGTCGAAGGCAAGCGCATCGAGGATCGACGCCTGGAGCTCCGCCTCGGCTGACAGGTCGCCGACCGGCGTGGTCGGCAAGGTGACCTGTGCGAATCCCTCGGCCACGTCCGGATCGGACACGATCACCACCTGCGGCTCGGTGGACGGTTCGACGATCAGCTCGGGCCGTTCCGGCGACGAACCGCGGGGCTCGAGCGACGAGAACCGGTCGATCAGCCCCTGCTCGATCTCGGCGGGGTCGATGTCACCGACGACGATCACGGCGGCGTTGTCGGGTCGGTACCAGTCGTCGTAGAAGACCCGCAACGGTCCGGCGTCCATCGCCTCGATCGCGGTGTCGTTGCCGATCGGATCACGACCCGCGTAGGGCGAGCCGGTCAGGAACAGTTCCTCGAGCCCGTCGAAGATGCGGCCGTCGGAACTCGCTTCGGATCCGCGCCACTCGTCGAGCACGACCCCGCGCTCGGCCTCCACCTGCGCCTGGTCGATCGTGGCTGCCGACAGCCACTGCTCCAGCACGTCGAGGCCGGTGGCGACCACGGCGTCGTCCTCGGTCGGCATCGTCAGCTGGTAGACGGTTTCGTCGTAGCTGGTGTACGCGTTGATGTCGGCGCCGAACGCCGCGCCGAAGCTGCGCAGCACGGCGATCAGTTCGTTCTCCGGGAACTCCTCCGTGCCGTTGAACAGCATGTGTTCGAGGAAGTGGGCACCGCCGGTCTGCGTGTCGTCCTCGAGCGCCGAGCCGGCGTCGACGACGAGCCGCATCTCGACCCGACCACCCGGGTTGTCGTTGTCGCGGATCAGGTATCGCAGGCCGTTGTCGAGTTCGCCGATCACGATCGCCGGGTCCGGTTCCGACACCGACGGCAGGCCGGTCGGGTCGGGAGCGGTGACCGGTGTCGAGCCGTCGATCGATGTCGGTGCGAGCGTGCTGACGGGCGCTGCCGTGTCGCCCGGCACCGCGTTCGACTCGACCTCGGCGACGTCGGGGTCGGACGCGCACGAGGCGGCGAGCAGACCGGCAACGACGACGGCCGCCCCCAAACGCCGCACCTGCCGGGCCCGCCCGTGTCTGCTCACCGGGGTGAGGCTACGGCCCACCGCTGCGGCGACGACGCCGCCCGCACACGAACGGTCCGGTCCGAGTCCTGGCGCGCACGCTGCGACTCGTCGCCGGGGTGACGGCAGACTGGGTGCCGTGCAGCTTCCCCCGCCTGTTCCGTCGCCGCTGCGGATCCACGGGCTCACGAAGCGCTTCGGGTCGACGACGGCGATCGACGGGTTGACCCTCGAGGTTCCACAGGGGGCCTGCTACGGGCTCGTCGGGCCGAACGGCAGCGGCAAGTCGACCACGATGCGCGCCGTCGTCGGGCTCGTTCGACCGGATGCGGGCACGATCGAGGTGTGCGGCGTCCGCGTCGACGAGGACGTCCTCGCCACGCGCCGGGCGATGGGCGTGATGCTCGACCCCCTGCAGCTCTTCGACCGGCTCACGGCCTGGGAGTTCGTCGAGACGATCGGTGCGCTGCGCGACCTCGACGTCGACATCGCCCGGGCGCGAGCGGCCGAGCTGTTCGGCGTGCTCGATCTGCTCGACGACGCCGACCGGCCGATCGCCGGCTACAGCCACGGCATGCGCAAGAAGACCGCCCTCGCTGCGGCGCTCCTCGCGCGGCCACGGGTCGTGATGCTCGACGAGCCATTCGAGGGTGTCGACCCGGTGTCGACCCGGACGATGCGGCTGATGCTCGACCGGTTCCGCGCCGGCGGCGGCACCGTCGTGCTCTCGACGCACGTGATGGACATCGTCGAGCGGGTCTGCGATCACGTCGGGGTGATCCACCGCGGCCGCCTGGTCGCCTCCGGCCCGATCGATCAGCTTCGTGACGGCCGCCGCCTGGAGGATGCCTTCATCGACGTCGTCGGCGCCTCCGACGTCGACGACGACGCGCTCGGATGGTTGAGCTGACCCGATGAACGACGCCGAGGTGACCGCGCTGTTCGCCCGTCTGCGATGGAAGATGCTGCGCGGCGCGTTGGCCTCCGACGGTGCGCAGAAATGGGCGGTGGCGATCGGACTGATCGCTGCCGTACTCGTCGGAGCGATCGCCGCGGCCATGGTGTTCGTGATCGGGCGCACCACCGACGACCTCGACACGCTGTTCGTGTCGGTGACCACGGCAGCGGTGCTGGTCGTGATGATGATCGGCGTGATCGCCGGTGTCACCCAGGCCGTCGATCCACGCGTGCTCGCCACCGAGCCGTTGACGAGGCGCCAGCTGGGACTCGGGCTGCTCGCCGCATCGGCCGCCGGCCCGCCGGGTCTGTCGGCGTTGCTGTTCGGCGTCGGGCTGTTCGGGGGTGCGGTCGGCGGAATCGGATCGATCGTCCCGACCGCGCTCGCCGTTGCGGCGGTGCTCGCAACACTGCTCCTGGTCTCGCGCGCGACGATCAACGCGCTCGGTCTCCTGTCGACCCGGCGTCCCCGCGCCGGTCAACTCGTGGTCGGGCTGTCGAGCCTCGCCTTCTACGCCGCGTTCCAGGTCGCGCCGCGTGCGGTGGCCGACCTCGACGACGCCGGTCGGGATCGCCTGGTCCGGGTGTTGGGGTGGACCCCGATGGGGCAGCTCGGGCGAGCCCTCGCCGAGGTGCGCGACCGCCCGCTTGTCTCACTGGTCCACACCGCGATCGGAGCCATGTGGCTGATCGGGCTGCTGTGGGTGTTCACGTGGAGCACGGAGCGCCTGATCGTGTCGGTGAAGGGAGGCGGCGCGAGCCGTGCGGTCGATCAGGAGCGTCGCCGGACGCTGCAGGCGGTCGCCCGCCGCCTGTGCGGATCGGGAGCGGTCGGCGCCGTCGCGTGGCGTGGTGTGCTCACCCGCTTTCGCACGCCCCGAACGGCCCTGGAGACATTCACCGGCGCGGGCGTCGGGCTCGCGATCGTGCTGGTACCGGTACTGACGGGACGCGAGGCGGGCTCGGGCGCCGTCCTGGTCGGCGGTGCGGTCCAGTTGGCGGTGCTCTTCATGGCGGGGAACAGCTTCGGCTCCGACGGACCCGCGATGGCCGGCGAGTTGTTGACCGGCGTCGATCCGGCGGTGCTGGTGCGGGGCAAGGCCCGCTCGGTGGTGGTGTCGGCGTCCCCGATCGCGCTGGTGGGCCCGCTGATCGCCGCGGCGATCACCGGGGAGTGGGACTACCTCCCGGCCGGTTTCGCGGTGGGCGTCGGCGCATTGTTCGCGGGAGCCGGGGCGGCGATGGTCCAGTCGTCGATCGTGCCGATCGCGATCCCGGACAGCGACAACCCGCTCGCCGGCGGCGACTCCGGGAAGGGCTGGTTCGCCGCGCTGATGCTCGCCGCCGTGCTGTTCGCCCTCGCCGTGCTCACGCTGCCGATCGCGCTCGCTCTGCTCTGGGCGATCGGCCAGGACTCGCTGCCGCTGGTCACGTTGCTCGCCCTGGCGACGCTGGGCGTCGGGCTGCTGGTCCAGCGCGGCGGCATCGCGCTCGCCGCTGGTCGGTGGCGCGACCGGGGCCCCGAGCTGTACGCCGCCATCGTCCCGGCCCGCTGACCGTCAGGCGCGGGCGAAGGTGTCGATCATGAGGTGCACGTCGTCGGCGAGCGGATAGAGGATCGGGCACGTACAGCCGGAGGCGACGTACTCGTCGACCTTCGCCCGGACCTCGTCGGGAGTGCCCGATGCGGTGATCATCTGGACGATCTCGTCCGGCACGAGCTTGCTGGCAGCGACGACCTCGTCGTGGGTCGCGGGCCAGGTGAGCACCTTGCCGATCTCGTCGAGCAGCTCCTGGGGCACCCCCGAGGCCTTCATGATGTGGGGCTGCTGGCCGAGGTACTGCGTGACCAACAGGCGGGCGCCGTCGAGCGCGGCCTGACGATCGTCGTCGACGGAGCACACGACGAGCTGCGGGCGATCGAGGTCGTCGACCGTCCGGCCCGCCTTCGCGGCACCGCGGGCGAGCGCCTCGAGCGCGCCGACGTTGTAACTCGGCGACACGAGGTAGTTGAGCACAGCGCCATCGGCGATCTCACCGGTCAACTCCATCATCTGCATGCCGGTGGCACCGATGTAGATCGGGACGTCCTTCGGCCGGCGCTCCTGGTGCACGTAGTCGAGCTCCACACCGTCGAGGTGGACGTGGTAGCCGTCCATGGTGACGGTCTCGTTGTTCAACAGGCCGCGCACGGCCTCGACCACCTCCCGCATGACCTTGAGCGGACGGCTGCGGTCGATCCCGACCTTCGCGGCAAGCGGGTCCCACCAGGCGCCGAGGCCGCAGATCATCCGCCCGGGCGCGAGGTCGTCGAGCGTCGAGAACGTCGACGCGAGCCGGGCCGGGTTGCGTGTCCAGCAGTCGATGACGCCCGATCCGATCCTGATGCGGTCGGTGGTCGCCGCGAACGCGGCCATCGGCACCACCGCGTCTCGCACGAGCCGACTGTCGGCCTGCCAGACGGCGTCGAAGCCCTTGGCCTCGGCGTGACGCACGAGCTCGATGCCCTCGCGGATGTCGTGGGCGTCCTGCAGGTACAACGCGACCGGGTAGCTCATCGCCGAAGCTTCCCACGACCGTCACCTCGCCCGCCACCGATGTGACGACCCGCGTCCGGCACCGATCGTCGCGTTCGGCGCACCCGTCGCCTCAGCCAGCGGCGGCCTGGTGGCCGGCGATGCTCGCCGGGCCGAGCGCGGCGTTGAAGAGCACCACCTCGTCGATGATGCCCGCGAAGTTGCGGCCGCCACCCGAGGTCGGTCCGTCGTGGAAGCGGGTGTCGCTGTTCTGCGCGCCGATGCCACCGTCGTCGCTGTGCCCGGCCCACGAGCCGGCATCGGTCTTCGTGCTGATCGCCACCGCGGCACCGTCGAGATACAACGTCAGACTCCTCGAGGCGATGGCGTCGAGCACCACGGCCACATGGTGCCGTGTGCCGACGGTGATCGCCGGCGGTGCGACGGTGACGAGTTGGTTGCTCCAGCCCGTCGAGTTGCTCCACGCCGTTGCGTAGAGCTGGTTGCCGTCGAGGTAGATGTTGAGCCCGTTGGTGTTGCCGCCCTCTTCGTAGATCACCTGGCGGCCGATCGTGCGATCGGCCGAGAACCACAACTCGACGGTCCGCTGATCGCGTGTCGCCGTGTTCACGAGCGGGCTGTCGCCGAGTTGCACCATGTCGTCGATGCCGTCGAATCGGACGGCGCTGTCGGCATCGCTGACGACCAACCCGGCCTGGCCGAGCGCCGGGTTCCCGATGTACGTGCCATCGAGGGTGCCGATCCGGTCGAGCGCGGTGATCGGGGTCGCGCCCCCGGCCGGCGCCGACACCTTGAGGTCGTCGAGGTGGTAGTCCCAGCCGCCACGGACCGTCACCCGATCGAAGGCGGTTGTCGTCGTGTCGATCGCCGACGTCGACGCGAGCAGGGTTCCCGTCGTGTTGTACGCGTTCAGGGTCATCGCAGTGCCGGTGCGCGCCATGCGCACCCGATACCACGCGTCTTCGGGAGGGTTGAACGACACCGACGAACCGATGCCGGTTGCTCCGCCCCCGGTACGCCGGTCGATGCGCATCGTGTTGCCGTTGTGGTCGACGTTGAAGGTGTACCCGTTGAAGCTCGCGTTCTCGATTCCGGCGCGGTCGATCGAGCCGCCGCCGAATCCCGCGGGACGATAGACCCACACCTCGAACACGAAGTCGTTGCCGATCGGTGCCGGCAGCGCCTTCCAGCCCCCGTTCGGGTCATTGTTCCCGGTCTTGAGACCCGACCTCAACCCGGCGTGGGCGCGGACGTTCGAGGACACCACGCTCCCCGACCCGAGGTTGTTCCACCCTGCGAACGTCTCGAAGGTGTCGTTCAAGACGACGGTCGGTGCACCGGCCGGTGCCTCACCCAGTCGCCAGTGGGCGATCGGGGCATCGCGGTCGATCGCGTCCAGGAACCACTGCGAGGTCATCGTGAACTGCGTTCCGGGCGCCGTTGTCGACGCGCTGAAGGCGGCGCTCGTCGAGGGAGCCCCGAGCATCGCGGCGATCGCGATCACGATCGCCGCGGTCCGGCGTCGGCCGCCCCTCGTCGGACGCCGCTCGTCGGACCGAACGAATCGCACGAGGGTGTCGACGGTCAGCAGCGACGCGCCCATCGTGACCACCAGGAAGCCACCGAATGCCAACCAGTCGCCGTTGACCGACCACGCCTTCGGGAGTCCGGCCCAGGGCACGACGAGGCGGGCGACACCGTGGACGTCGGCCGCCGGCACCGACATCGTGTCGACCTGGGCGTTGGCATCGCCCTTGGTGCGAAACGCGATCACCTCGTCGGTGGTCTCGTTGCGTTCGGTTCCGGTGACACGGTGGGTCACCTGCGTTCCGGGCGTGCCGGGAGCGTCGAAGGAGATGATCGACCCGGATCCGATGGTGGACAGGTCCACGTCGTCGTCGATGTGGACCACGGACCCGATCGGCAGTGCGGGTTCCATCGATCCGCTGGTGACCACGACGGGCGACCATCCGACGATGGCCGGAACCACGCTCCAGAGCGCCAGCCAGACGAGTGTCCAGCACCAGGTCAGTGCGAGCAGCCGGACGATCGTCGTGCCGACCCGACGTGCCGTCGAAGCGGGCTGCGAACTCGGCGGCGGGGCCTCGAACGACGGTGTGGGCACGACGTCGCTGACACCGGCGGGGGTGTCGGCAACAGGCGCTACTTGGATGGAGGCAAGTGCGCTCGGGGCTGGCCAAGCGCTGATCATGACGTCGCCGGGTCAGACGGTCTGGACTTCCCAGACGAAGGTCGCTGTTGCGTTGTCGCCCTGGGCCTCGTCGAGGGTTCCCGGCTGCAGTGTGACGGTGAAGTCGTACGCCACGGTCTCGCCGGACGCCAGCGGCACCGAACCGTTGCTGCCGGCGGCGTAGTCGATGCCGAGTCCGGCGAGTGTGCCGTTGTACACGGCGTTCGAGGCGGGGGCAGAGGCGCAGGTGGTGGCGGACCCACGGTGTGTGATCGTGAGGTCGAGGTTGTCGGCGAGATCGCCACTGCTGGTGCCGTACACCTTGAGACCGGCGAGGCGGGCGGGATCAGTCCCGGTGTACGTGACCACGATGCAGTCGGTGACGACGTCGCCGGGAAGCATGTCGGCAGCGACGAAGTTGGCGCCGCCGAAGTCGTCGTCGGTGAGCGTCACGGAGGCCGCTGTGAACGAACCCGTGCTGTCGGTCGTGCCGATGAAGGCCGCGTTCGTCGCGGTATAGGCGAGGGCGCCCACGCCGATCGCCGAGAGGATGGCCGAGCCGATGATCAGGCCGCCGATGCGACGGCGCTCCGAGCGCTGCTCGGGAACGATGGGGGTAGCGATGTCGTGGGTGTTCATGGTCGTTGCTCCTGTGTCGTCGCGCATCGGAAACGGGGTCGGTCCGGCTTCACGCTTCGCTTGGTTTCTTCGGCAGAAATGCTCCTCACTTGAGCGAATCCGCCGGCGGCGGGCGGTTCGGGCGACCGCTCGGTAGCGTCGTTCGACGAGGTCCCCCCACGATGTTTCTCGCGTTCAAGGAAATGGCCCGTGCCAAGGTGCGCTTCGCGCTGCTGATCGCCGCGATCGCACTCCTGGTGTTCCTGATCCTGTTCCAGCAGTCGCTGCAGAACGGGTTGATCACCGGGTTCATCGGTGCGATCCGCGAGCAGAACGCACCGGTGCTCGTGTACAGCGTCGACGGGCAGCGAGTGCTGCAGGGCAGCGTGATCACGCCTCAGATGGAGGCCGACGTGCGCGCGGCGCCCGGCACAGGGGAAGCGGGCCCCATCGGGCAGGGCACCTTCACCGGACAGCCGAGCGGCAACGCCGATGGCGAGACGTTCGACACCACGCTCATCGGCTACGAACTCGGCCCGGACGGCAACGGGATCGGCGCACCGACCAGTGTGATCGACGGGCGGCTGCCGACCACCGACGACGAGGCGGTGGTCAGCGATGCCGACGTGCAACTCGGCTACGGCATCGACGACACGGTGACGCTGCTGCCGGGCGGCAAGCAGATCACGATCGTCGGCGTCGCCGAGAACGCCCAGCTCAACGTGGCGCCGACGCTCTTCGTCTCCTACGCCACCTATCTCGAGGCGGTCAAGAGCGTCAACCCCGACGCCGGCACACCGCTGCCGAACGTCCTCGGGGTGATCCCCGCCGAGGGCTACACCCCCGACGAAGCGGTCACGTCGATCAACGAACAATCGCTCGCACTCGACGCGTTGACCAAGGACGACGCCGCCGCAGAGACCCCCGGGGTGGCACAGGTGCAGCAGTCGTTCAACATCATCTTCCTGCTCTACGGGCTCGTCGTGCCCTGCGTGACCGGTCTGTTCTTCCTGATCGTCACGTTCCAGAAGGCCAACTCGCTCACGCTGCTGCGCGCAATCGGCGCGCCTGCGGGCCGGCTGGTGTCGTCGCTGCTGATCCAGGTGGTCGTGATCATCGGACTCGGGCTGCTGATCGGCACGCTGCTCTACTACCCGGTGTCGCAACAGGCGCTCGGCGGCATCGCCCTGCAGTTCGAGACGACTGCGGTCGTGTTCTGGTCGGTGCTGCTGCTCACGCTCGGTGTGCTGAGCTCGCTGGTCGCCGCGCGCCGCGTGCTGCGGATCGACCCGATCGAGGCCACCACCGGACAGGGGGTGGGGTCGTGAAGCTCGCCCTCAAGGAACTCCGGCGACGCCCCGGACGTTTCGCCACCGCCACGGTGATCCTGACGCTGATCGCGATCCTGCTGATGTTCCTCGGCGGGTTGCTCGATGGTCTGATCGCGATCTCGACCGGCGCGATCCGGGCACAGGACGCCGACGCGATCGTCTACTCCGACACGGCGCAGGCGTCGTTCGTTCGCAGCCGGATCGATCCCGAGCTCCGGGCACAGGTCGAAGCGGTCGACGGCGTCACCGAGGTGGGCGGCATCGGCAACGTGCAGCTCGGTGCCCGCGTGCCGGGCAACGGACCGCGTGATCTCGCGAGCGTCGCGCTGTTCGGCTACGAGCTCGCACCGGAGGGTGTGCCGGACGCACCGGCCTACGGGCAGGCCTGGGCCGACGAGAGCATCAAGGCCGACGGGGTCGAGGAGGGCATGGTCATCGAGGTCGGGCCCGCACGTACACCGATCGAGATCGTCGGCTTCGTCACGGACACGAACTTCAACGGCCAGTCGAGCCTCTGGGCGTCCCCCGACACCTGGCGCGACGCCCTGAGCGCCAACCGTCCGGACGCGCAGTTGGGGCCCGACGTGTTCCAGGCCTTGATCGTGCGCGGCGGCGGTGACGACCTTCCCGGCGCGATCGACGCGGCGACCGGCGGCGCCACCGACTCCTACACCGTCGACGGCGCGGTCGCTGCGATTCCCGGCGTCACCGAGCAGCAGGCGACGTTCAACCAGATCATCGGCGTCACCGTGGCGATCGCACTCGTCGTCATCGGCCTGTTCTTCGCCCTGCTCACCGTCGAGCGCACCAGCCTCTACGGCGTCCTGAAGGCCCTCGGTGCGAAGTCGTCGACGATCTTCGCCGGCCTGGTCGCGCAGGCGGTGGTCGTCACCACGATTGCCGCCACGATCGCCGGGGCGCTCGTCGTCCTCCTCGACGTGCTGCTCCCACCCGGATCGCTCCCCCTGCTCGTCACCCCGGCGCGCATCCTCCTCAGCTTCGGGCTCCTGCTCGTCGCCGCCGTTCTCGGCTGTTCGTTCTCCCTGCGCCGCGTGTTGCGCATCGACCCCGCCTCAGCGATCGGAACCACCTCATGAACAACGAACCCTCCAACTCGTCCGCCGGCACGCCGACCCTCACCACGGCGCTCCGGATGTCCGACGTCCGGAAGGTGTACAAGATGGGTGACGGCTCCGAGGTCGTCGCGCTCGACCACGCCGCCCTCACGCTCGGCAGCGACGAGGTCGTGGCCCTCGTCGGACCGTCGGGGTCGGGCAAGACCACGCTGTGCTCGATCGCCGGTGGGATCCTGTCGGCCACCGAGGGCCGCATCGTGGTCGGCGACGAGGACATCTCCGGCCACACCGCCAAGGAGCTCACGAAGTTCCGCCAGGACAAGGTCGGCTTCGTGTTCCAGTCGGTCAACCTGGTGCCGTTCCTCAACGCCCGCGAGAACCTGCTGGTGGTCGACGAACTCGGCAAGCGCACGGGCGCCCCGGCGAAGGCCCGCGCCGACCAGCTGCTGGAGGAATTGGGGTTGACCGACCGCGCGAAGAACCTGCCGTCGCAGCTCTCGGGCGGTCAGCGTCAGCGCGTCGCGATCGGACGGGCGCTGATGAACGACCCGACGCTCGTGCTGTTCGACGAACCCACCTCGGCGCTCGACACCAAGCTCGGCGAGCAGGTGATGGAGTTGATCCGCAACGAGATGAAGTCGCGCGGCACCGCGGCGATCGTGGTCACCCACGACGAGCGGATCACCCACTACTGCGATCGCAGCGTCCACATCATCGACGGACGCCTCGAGGCGTGAACTCCGGGTGTGAGTGTCACACCCGTCAGGCATGCTCTCGGGCATGAATTCGGCGATCCAGGCGCGTGCACTCCGACGGAGCTTCGGCGATTTCGATGCGGTCGCCGGCATCGATCTCGACGTCGCCGATGGTGAGATCTACGGCTTCCTCGGACCCAACGGGGCCGGCAAGTCCACCACGGTCAAGATGCTGTGCACCCTGCTCGGCATCACGTCCGGCACCGCCACGGTGGCCGGGTTCGACGTCGGCTCCCAGCCCGACGACATCCGGTTGCGGATCGGCGTGGCACTGCAGGACTCCTCGATCGACGGCAAACAGACCGGTCGCGAGATGCTCCGTCTCCAGGGCCGCCTGTACGGCTTGACCAAGCACGACATCGCGCAGCGGATGGACGACGTGATCGGGCTGGTCGACATCGGCGACGCGATCGACCATCGGGTCGAGTCGTACTCCGGCGGCATGAAACGTCGCCTCGACCTGGCGATGGCGCTGATCCACCGCCCGCAGGTGCTGTTCCTCGACGAGCCGACCACGGGGCTCGATCCGGTCAGCCGGTCGTCGGTGTGGGCCGAGGTCCGCCGCCTGAACCGCGAGTACGGCATGACGATCTTCCTCACCACGCAGTACCTCGAGGAGGCCGACGAACTGGCCGACCGCGTGGGGATCATCGCCAACGGCCTGATCCGGGCCGAGGGAGAGCCGGCTGCTCTCAAGCGCGAGATCGGCACCGACGTGATCCAGGCGGAGGTCGACGGCGACGCCGAGGCAGCAGCCGAGGCGGTGCGCGCGGTCGAGGGCATCGACGAGGTCCAGATCCACGACAACGAACTGGCGGTCGCGACCGCCGACGGCGCCGCGCTCATCGCGCAGGTCGCCGTGGCACTCAACGGCTGCGGTGTCCCGGTGCGGTCGCTCACGCTGCGGACGCCGACGCTCGACGACGTGTACCTGCAGGTCACCGGCACGCACTTCGCCACCAGTGACGAACCCACCGACACCGCGAGGGAGGCCGCTTCATGAGCACCACCACCGACCAGCTCCAGTCGACGTCGGCGTACACGCCGCTGGCGCGGCACTCGTCCGCGCTGCACGACTTCGTGACCGTGGCAGGTCGCGCGATCCGAGGCGTCTTCCGCGAGCCCGAGTTCTTCATCCCGGCGTTGATCGTGCCGGTGTTCTTCTACGTGGTGAACGTCGGTGCACTGCAGGACTTCGCCCAGTCCAGCGGCACGGTCGAGGACTTCAAGGCCTTCCAGCTCCCGGTGGCGATCATCTTCGCGGTGACCGGTGTCTCGCGCGCCGGTGCGCTGGTCACCGACATCCAGAGCGGGTACTTCGATCGGCTCCTGCTCACCCCGATCCGTCGCCCGATGCTGTTGCTCGGGCTGATGGCCGCCGACGTCGTGTCGATCATCCTGCTCACGATTCCCGTGCTGCTGCTCGGCCTGGCGTTCGGCGTGACGTTCGTGACCGGGTTCATCGGCATGCTCGTGTTCATCCTCTACGGCGCGCTGTGGGGTCTGGCATTCGCCGGGTTCCCGTACGCGATCGCACTGAAGACCGGCAACCCCGCCGCGGTGAACTCGAGCTTCATCCTGTTCTTCCCGTTCGCGTTCCTCACCACGTCGTTCCTGCCCGAGGAGGCGTTGACGGGGTGGCTCCAGACGATCGCCAAGTACAACCCGGTGACCTACGTGCTCGAGGGCCTGCGCAGCCTGATCACCGTGGGATGGGAGTGGGACGCGCTCGCTGCCGGCGCAGCGGCCTCGCTCGCCCTGATGGTGCTGAGCTTCGGTCTGGCCTCGCTGGCGATGAAGGGGCGTGTTGCCCGCGACTGATCAAAGTTGAGTCGGTGGTTGTCAAGTGATGTGAGGAGTGGTATCTTCACTGGTGCAGTACAGCCACACTCAGCTTCGACCAGGAGGCACACCATGCTCTTGCAGAACTCCCCCTTCCGTGAACTCGATGCGTTCTTCAACCAGCGCACTCCCACCCAGTCGGCCTGGGTCACCGGTCGCCCGATGCCGATGGACGCCTACCGTCGTGGCGACAATGTCTGGGTCCATCTCGACCTGCCCGGCGTAGCCGCCGATTCGATCGACATCTCCGTCGAGCGCAACGTGCTGACCGTGTCGGCCGAGCGCAACTACCAGAGCCAGGAAGGCGACCGCGTCTACTTCGACGAGCGCCACGAAGGCACCTTCCGCCGGCAGGTCAGCCTCGGTGAGGGCCTCGACGCCGACGGCATCGAAGCCGACTACACCGATGGCGTGTTGACCCTGCGGATTCCCGTCGCCCCCCAGGCACAGCCCCGCAAGATCACCGTCGGCACCGGCCAACTCGCCGTCGACGCCACCGCCAGCGACGCCGGCTGACCCCACCCTTCCCGACCCCCCGTCCAACCCCCGTTTGCGGCGCGGTTTCGGTGGCCCGCCCCACCGAAATCGCGTCGCAAACGCATTTTCGGCTGAGTTATGTTCGAGACATCTTGATCATTCCGGAATACTCGGATAATGTGAGCTCGTGGCTCCGGACTACGACCTCGAAGCGAGCATCCCGGCCGAGACGCCCGGCCAGCTGAAGGCGATCTTCCACCCGCTGCGCAGCCAGATTCTCGATCTCGTGCTGGACCGAGCCGCCACCGTCACCGAGCTGGCGGCGGCGCTCGACCGCCCGAAGTCGTCGGTCGCCTACCACGTCGACGTCCTCGTCGACGCCGGGATGCTCCGCGTGGTTCGCACACGCCAGGTCCGGGCGATCGAGGAACGCTTCTACGGACGCACCGGGCGCACGATCGTCGTCGGCGACGCCCCGCTGCCCGCTGGCACCGCCCCACAGAACTTCCTCGCGCAGGCCCAGGCCGAAGCGATCGTCACCGAAGCCGGCCACATGCTGGCGACGCTGCGACACGCCCGCATCCCCGAGGAGCGAGCCGACGAGTTCTTCGAACGGGTCGCCGAACTCGCCGAGGCATTCTCGAAGCTCCCCCGCTCAGGCGACACCGTGTTCGGGTTCGTCGGTGCCGTCTACGCCACCGATCTCCCCAGCCTGCCGGAGCCGTCATGACCGGGACATCGCCATCGACGGCCACCTCGACCCGAGGCGATCTCGACCCGAATCGGCTAGGCGGCAACTACTTCAAGCTCTTCTCGGCGAGCACGATCTCCAACCTCGGTGACGGCATCGGTGTCATCGCCTACCCGTGGCTCGCGTCGGCGATCACCCGCAACCCGCTCCTGATCGCCCTCGTCGCCGTTGCCCAGCGACTCCCGTGGCTGCTGTTCTCACTCCCCGCCGGCGTGATCACCGACCGCTACGACCGCCGGATCCTGATGGTGTGGGCCAACGCCGCCCGCGCGGCGCTGACGTTCTTCGTCGCGTTCGTGGTGCTCGCCCGCCAGGATGCGCTCCCGCTGCCCGACTCGGTCGCCGACGCCACCACCGCGATCACCACCGACACCGCGCTGTACCTGCTCGTGCTGCTCGCGACGATGCTGCTCGGCGTCGGCGAGGTGCTCTACGACAACTCGGCGCAGACCTTCATGCCCTCGATCGTCCACCCCGACAACCTCGAGAAGGCCAACGGCCGACTGTGGAGCATCGAGCAGGTCGCCAACACCTTCGCCGGCCCGCCGTTGGCCGCACTGTTGATCGCGATCTCGTTCTCGCTGCCCTTCTTCGTCGACGCCGCGACCTTCGTCGTCTCGGCGGTGCTGATCGCGTGGATCAGACGTCAGCGCCCCTCCAGCGGCCAGATCGCCGCCCGCCGCGCAGAACGCCGCCCATGGAAGGATGAGTTGGCGGAGGGATTCCGCTGGCTGTGGAGCCACGACCTGCTGCGCACCCTCGCCATCGTGCTCGGGTTGTTGAACATGCTCGGCACGCTCTCGACCGCCACGTTCGTCCTCTACGGCCAGGAAGTGCTCGGCACGACGCCCACCGAGTTCGCACTCCTCGGAACCGGTGGTGCCGTCGGCGGGATCGTCGGCGGCTGGACCGCGTCGACCATCGCCAGACGCATCGGCGCCGGACCGTCGCTCGCTGCGACACTGCTCGGCGGTGGCACCATCTCGATCGCCGTCGGTCTGATGAGCTGGTGGCCGGCGGTGTGGCTGATGCTCGGCGCCTACATGTTCGTCGCGGTGCTGTGGAACGTGATCACGGTCAGCTTCCGCCAGACCGTGATCCCCGATCAACTGCTCGGCCGCGTGAACAGCGTGTACCGCTTCTTCGGGTGGGGCATGATGCCGATCGGCGCCGCGCTCGGCGGCCTCGTGGTCGTGGTCAGCGACCTGTTCGTGTCTCGCGAGTTCGCCCAACGCATGCCCTGGTTCGTCGCCGGCGTGCTGACGATCGCACTGTTCGCGTACGCAGGCCCCCGTCTCACCACGGCGAAGTTTGCTGCCGCACGCGCCGCCGCGCTGGCCGAACCACCCTCCGAGATGGCCTGAACCGCCCCCGAGCCGCCCGAACGGGAACACCCTCCGCCGCCGGGAGGTTGCACGCCGCATGCAGATCTCCGAGGCCCTCGACTTCGTCCGCGACAAGCGCAACGGCATCCTGATCACGCTGAGGTCCAACGGACGTCCGCAGTCGTCGAACATCGCCCATGCTGTGGGCGACGACGGCGTGATCCGCATCTCGGTCACCGACGACCGTGCCAAGACCGCCAACCTGCGCCGAGATCCCCGGGCCTCGCTCCACGTCAACCGCGACGACTTCTGGGCCTACGTCGTGATCGAGGCCGACGTGACGATGACGCCGGTCGCGCAGTCACCGGACGACGCAACGGTCGATGCGCTGGTGGAGTACTACCGCACCGTGGTCGGCGAACACGGCAACTGGGACGAGTACCGCCAAGCAATGGTCGACGACGGCCGCCTGCTGCTCGAGCTGCACCCGACCCACGCCTACGGCATGCTCAACCGCTGAATGAGACGCGGGGTCAGACCCCACGTCTCATTCAGGCGTTCTTGGGGAGCTCGGAGAAGGGCACGACCTTGTCCTGGTTCGGCTCCTTGGGGAGACCGAGGACGCGCTCGCCGATGATGTTCTTCTGCACCTGATCGGTGCCGCCGTAGATCGGCGGCGCCTGGGCGAACAGCGCCATCTCGGTGACGAAACCGAGGAACGGGTTGCCGGTGGCCGCATCGAGTGTCTTGCGGTGCTCGGAGTCGTAGGCGTGCAGCATCCCTTGCGGCCCGACGATCCGCAGTCCGAGGTCGCGCTGCAGGCGCACCATGTCGCTCATCGAGAGCTTGGCGATGTTGCCCATCCCGGCGATGTCCTCACCCCTGGCCTTCGCGGCCTTGACGCGCAGGTTGTTGATCCGCCCGAGCTGACTCATCGTGTAGAGCCGAACGAGGTCCTGGCGGATCGTCGGATCGTTCGCCAGGCCGGCGCCCTGAGCGAGGCTGATCATCATCTTGGAGGTGTCGCGGAATGCCGCCCCACCGCCCGCAGCGGACGGCTTCTTCGGATCGCGCACGTAGTCACCGGCGCGGGTGCCGAGCTGCCCCCCGACCGTTCCCGGAATCGCCGCGCTCGCCGAACTGCTCCCACCACCGGATCCGAGCCCCGCACGCTCGTGGGCGAGCGTGGTGTTCGCCACGGCCCAACCGTTGTTGAGCCCGCCGATCACCGCGTCGGCCGGCACGCGGGCGTCGGACATGAACACCTCGTTGAACAGGGCCCTGCCGGTCAGCTCGCGCAGCGGGCGAACATCGACGCCCTCCTGGTGCATGTCGATCGCGAAGTAGGTGATGCCCTGGTGCTTCGGGACGTCGGAGTTCGTGCGGGCGATCAGCATGCCCATGTCGGCATAGTGGCCACCGGAGGTCCACACCTTCTGACCGTTGACGATGTACTCCTCGCCGTCGAGCATCGCCTTGGCCTGCAACCCGGCGAGGTCGGAGCCGGCCCCCGGCTCGCTGAAGAGCTGGCACCAGGCCTGCTGACCGGTGACGATGTCGCGCACGTACTTCTCGATCTGTTCGCGGCTGCCGTGCGTGGCGATCGTCGGAGCGGCGAGCAACAGTCCGAGCCCACCCGGGGCCCCGAGGGCGCCGAACTCGGCGATCGTGTTGGCGACGAGCACCGAGTCGCCCCGCGACAGGCCCCTCCCGTAGGCGTCGGTCGGCAGCGAGGGCGCCGACCAGCCGGCGAGGCCGAGGCGTTCCCACCACTCGGCCACCGTGAGGTCCGGGTCCCAGTTCTCCTCGAGCCACGCGCGTACCTCGTCGACGACATCGGTGCTGGTCGAGGCGGGCCGTTCGGTTGTGTCCGTCATGCGAACAGCATCGCCGATCGACACCCGGTGACCCATCATCGAGGGACGTCGAGCACGCGCGGTGTTGCATTCGGAACGACATGTCGTTACAGTAGCGATATGTCGATACGGAAACGTAACGACGGAGTCCCTCATCCGAGGAACTCCCCACCGCAACGACGAGGAGTCCCGCACACGATGCACGACGAGTTCACCACCACGACCGATCACACCGACGACACGACTCCGGCCGACACGCGCCGGCGTCGACGGCGCGGACGACGACACGGAGACAAGATGCACGACCACTCACACCATCAGTTCGCCGAACACGAGCGCGGGGGACGACACCGGGCCCGCCGCGGCGCCGTCCCCCTCGCGATCTTCACGCTGCTCGACGAGCAACCGATGCACGGCTACGAGATCATCACCGAACTGGAGACCCGCAGCGACGGTCGTTGGCGCCCGAGCCCGGGATCGATCTACCCGACCCTCGACCGTCTGGAGGACCGCGGCATGCTCACCTCGGCCGACGTCGACGGCAAGCGCCAGTTCGCCCTCACCGACCGCGGGCGACAGCAGCTCACGGAGATCCGCAACGCGCAGGGCGATGACGCCGAGCTCCCGTGGAACCAGTCGGGCACCGGCGGACGTGGCGAGCTTCGCCGCCTGATGTCGGAACTCGGTGGCCAGGTGCGCCAGGTGGCCCGCTTCGGCTCCGCCGACCAGCGCACCGCGGCGACCGCGGTGCTCGAGGACACCAAGCGCAAGCTCTACGAGATCCTCGCCCGCCCGACCACCACCGACTGACCCCGACCCCCAACCCACCCCACAGTCGTTTGCGCGCAGATTCCGGTGACCCGCCCCACCGGAATCCGTGCGCAAACGCTTCGGGGCGCAGACCACAGTCGTTTGCGCGCAGATTCGGGTGACCCGCCCCACCGGAATCCGTGCGCAAACGCTTCGGGGGGAGGGGGCGAACGCTCCGGGCTCAGGGTTGAGGGTGGCGCATCGGGAGGGTGGTGCGCCACTGGCCGTCGACGGCGTGGAGTGCCGCGGCGACCGCCGGCGCGGTCGGCACCAGGCCGATCTCGCCGACGCCCTTGATGCCGAACGGCGAACGCGGCTGGGGCACCTCGACGAGCTGCACCTCGATCTCGGGCACGTCCTTCGCCCGCAGGATCCCGAGCGAGCGCAACGTCATGTTGGTCGGGAAGCCGGTCTCGGGGTCGGTGGGGAACTCCTCGGTGAGGGCATAGCCGAGCCCCATGTGCACGCTGCCCTCCACCTGGCCCTCGACCAGCGTCGGGTTGACCGCCCGGCCGACGTCGTGGACGGCGACGACCTTCTCGATGTCCCCGGTCTCGGGGTCGGCGATCACCAGCTGGGCGGCGAAGCTGAACACGGAGTGGATCGTCGGGTTCTTCACCGACGGGTCCCCGAGCTTCTGGGTCCAGTCGACGACGTACTCGCCCTCGTAGTCGACACCGATCTCGCAGCCGCCCGTCAACGCAGCGGCGGACGCGTCGAGCACCGACCCGGCGACCATCAGCGTGCCCCTCGAGCCGGTGGTCTGGCCGAAACCGAGTTCACGCGTCGTGTCGACGATCACGTCGATGCGGTTCGGATCGACTCCCAACTCCTGCGCGGCGACCTGCAGCGCCACGGTGTGGACGCCCTGGCCCATCTCGGTCCAGCCGTGCCGAACCTCGATTCGTCCCGGCGCCTCACCCACCGGTGGCAGGAACCGGATCACGGCCTTCGACACCTCGCGGAAGCCGTTGCCGAGCCCCGAGTTCTTCAACCCGAGCCCCAGCCCCACCGCCTTGCCCGCGGCGATCGCCGCGTCGTACGCCGCCTTCACCTGGTCGAGGCACGCCTCGGCGCCGCCGGCACCGTCGTCCATGATCTGGCCGGGGCCCCATTCCTCCCCGGGCTTGATCACGTTGCGTTTGCGGATCTCCCACCCGGAGATGCCGACCTGCTCGGCGAGCCGGTCGAGCACACCCTCCATCGCGAACTGTGCCTGGTTGGCGCCGAAACCGCGGAACGCGCCGCACACGAGGTTGTTGGTTCGTACGGCGATCGTCTCGATGTCGATCGACGGCCACCGGTACGGCCCGCATGCGTGCCCGGCGGCTCGTTCGAGCACCTTCATGCCGACGCTCGCGTAGGCACCCGAATCACCGATACCGCGGACCTTCAGCGCAGTCACCTTGCCGTCGGCGTCGCAACCCGCCCAGTACTCGAGCTCGATCGGGTGCCGCTTGGCGTGCATGCGGAAGCTCTCCTCGCGCGACAACGTGCACTTGACCGGTCGGCCGAGCTTCCATGCTGCGAGCGCGGTCTGCGCCTGGTTGCTCATGTCCTCCTTGCCCCCGAACGCGCCACCGTTGGACACCAGCTCGACGGTGACCCGCGACGGATCGACGTCGAGCACGGCGGCGATGTCGTTGCGGTCGTCCCACACGCCCTGCCCGCCGCTGTACACGTGCAGAGTGCGGTCACCGCCGGCGCCCGTCGGCACGGCGACCGTCGACTCGGGCTCGAGGAACGCGTGCTCGATGCGCTGGGTGTGGAACGTCTCGTGCACGGTGAACGCGCTCGCCGCGAACGCCTCGTCGAAGTCGGCGCCACGCGTGTAGGCGCTGGTCGACAGCACGTTGGAATCGGTGCCCCACACCGACAGCGGCGCGTTGTCCGACAGCGCAGCGCGGGCATCGGTGTTCGGCTGATGGACGACGTAGGAGACGTCGACGAGTTGCGCAGCAGCACGAGCGTGGTCGCGCGTGTCGGCGACGACCACGGCGAGCACGTCACCGGCGTACGAGGTGCGACCCCCGACGGGGATCATCACCGGCCAGTCCTTGTGGATGATGCCGACGCGCAACTCGCCGGGCAGGTCGTCGGCCGTCAACACCGCCTCGACGCCGGGAGCAGCCAACGCAGCGGACGGATCGATCGACACGATGTCGGCGCGGGCATGGTCGGTCAAGTGGAGCGCGGCATGGAGCATGCCGGGAACACGGATGTCGTCGACGTAGCCACGGTCGCCGAGCGCAAGGGGTCCCGCTTCGTACTTCGCTCCCCCACCACCGACGGTGTCCGACAGCGCCGGCGTGCACACCGTGCCCTGCGCGACGGCCTCGATCGCGTCGAGCACCTTCACGTAGCCGGTGCAGCGGCAGAGGTGCGCGCCGAGGTGCGGCGCCATCTTCTCCCTTGTGAGGTCGGCGCCCTTCTTGTCGATCTGCGCCTTGGCGCGCATCACGATGCCCGGGATGCAGAAGCCGCACTGCAGCCCGCCGCAGGCGGCGAAGGCATCGGCGAACGCCTGACGCTCCGCTTCGTCGACGCCTTCGAGCGTGACGACCGACGACCCCTCGACCTTGTCCATGTCGCACTGGCAGGCGACGATCGCCTTGCCGTCGACGAACACCGTGCAGCACCCGCACTGGCCCGACGGCGAACATCCGTCCTTCGGCGAGGTGATGTCGAGTTCCTCGCGCAGTGCAGCGAGCAGGTGCGGGTGCGAACGTCGAACGGTGACGGGCGTCCCGTTCACCACGAACGACACACGGGCGTCGTCGGCGAGAGCTGCGGGCGCGTCAGCGAGTTCGGTCACGGTTTACAGTTTGTCAAACCTCAGGGCCGCTGTCAGGCCCGTGGACGTCGCGTAACCCTCCGTTCACGCCACCGAAGGACCGGTTCAGGGACCGACCGGGTGAGCAGTGACGTTCCCTGAAGCAGTGGGCGACCGTCCTGCCGCACGAAGCAGGACGCCCACCAAGATCCAGAGGCCACCGAACAAGGCCGTGTTGACGAGGGCAGCGCCCCAGTCCATGTCGTTGCGCACGAGCGGCAGGAGTAGGTCGTACACGGCGATCACAGCCCCACCGATCAGAACGACCGGTGCCAGCGTTGCTTCCAGATACGGACGCTTCCACACTGCCAGGCCGAGCGCGACGGCGGCAGCGGCAAATCCGATCGGCAGGATCAGCAACAACCACACTGCCGCCGACAGCGCGAGGACCACGAACGCCGCCTTCTCCATCCCTGGAGCCTGCTTCCAGCGCTCGCTCCGGGACGGAGCCAGCTCTGGCCGACGATCGAGCCCCTCGACCTGTTCGATCCGATTCCTCGCTCGCGTGACTGCGACCGCAACTGCGATCAGCAAGACGAGATAGACCAGCACACCTCCAGACTCCAGCTGCAACACACCGGCATCCAGTGCCGAACGACCCCACTGCACTGCGGCCTGCGCGTGACACCGGATGATCCCACAGGAGCCATCCGGGAACCCCGATGAACACGGATCGAACACCCGCTGGCGCTGGTGTCGCAAGAACTCGCGCTCGACTCCGGGCACAGCCAGAACCCCGCCCTCGCGGGTCGCGACCTGTCCCATCGGGGGCATCAGGCGGGCAGCTACTGCAGAAGCAGCATCGCAAGACGTCCGATCCGGTTGACCTGTGTCGGGGAGGTGCTACGAGACGATCCGTCAGTTGACGGGGGCCGACCGATCGGCGTGCGCCGACGCGTGGTTCCCGGTTGACTCCGGCGAGTTCCGATGCCGGCCTCCACGGGTTTCCAGGCCGCCACGCGCTGTCGAGACATGTCCGTTTGTCAAAGCCGTGCCCCGAGCGAAAGCCACCACGGTGAACGCTGCATGACGCGGCAGTGATTGCAGCAGGGGTCTGACCCCTGGTGAAATTCAGGGGCAGGCGGGGCAGCGGACCGACAGGGCGAAGTGGCCCAGGGAGAGGCGCAGGTGGTACTCGCTGTCCAGGCGCGAGGCGAGGTCGTCGAGCTCCTCGGCGGGGAGGTCGGTCACGGCGCCGCACCCCTCGCACACTGCGGCGATCGTGCGAGCGCCGGCCCAGCGGTAGGACGCGGGGCCGTGGCCGAGGTGGACGTGCTCGATCACGCCGACCTCCTCGAAGTGCGAGAGCGACCGGTACACGGTGGCGAGGTCGATGTCGTCGTGCCGTTCCGCCAACTCCTCGGCGGTGATCCGTCCGCCGAGGTCGTACAGGTCCGCCAGCAGCACCCGCCGCGCCCGTGTCAGCCGACCGCCACCTTCGCGGACCCGTTCCAGTGCTTCGTCGAACGCCACGGTCACGCCGTCAGCGTAGGTCGAACCTGGTCTACTCCCCGTCGACCTCGACCGCCACCGGGCTCGATCGAGCCCGACCCGGTGCACCCACCCCCTCGAATCGGCGGAGTCGGACGCAGCTTCTGCAGGGCCCGTGAGTATCCGTCGGAGGCGGCGTCGCGCCGTGTCTCAGGACAGGTCGTACGAGATCCAGCGATTGCCGACTTGCAGGAGCGCACGCTCGTCGTTGGCCACCGCAACGAGGGGACCCTCGAAACTCTCGCCGTCGTCGAGGTCGTCGACGACGAACCGCTGGCCGTCGACCGAGGCCAGCAACCACAGATCCGGTGAGTACTCGCTCCCCTCGAAGCCGCCGTACAGCTCCTCCTGTGCAGCGTTGAACACCTCGGACGGGATCACCACGATCACCTCGCCGGTCTCCGGGTCGGTCACCGTCACGCCGTCGATACCGAACTCGAAGCTCGATTCGTCCTCCGCTCCGAACCGACCGAGGTTCTCGCTGACGATCACGTCGCCGGTCGCAGCGTCGCTCAGCTCGAAGCTGCCGGACGGTTGGCGGACCGTCAGGCGGTATCCGTCGACCTCGACGATCAGCGGCTCGATGGGTACCGCTTGCGTGCTGGCATCGATCAGGATCGCCGAGCGGGGCGATCCGGGGCCCGTGAATCCCGCCTGTCCCGCCGCGGGCAGCCCCGGCACCTCCAGCAGTTCGGCGGCGTCTCCGGTGGCGTCGAGCCGGTAGAGGTCGAGCGTTCCGTCGCCACCGGTCGCCAGCGCGATGACGCCGCCGTCGAACGCGAACGCTCCGCTCACGTACACGTCGGGGTCGGGCAGTGGGCGATCCGTCCAGACCCGTCCGTCCGGCGAGAACCGGATCCCGTCGCCCCACTGCACGAACCCGGCGGAGGTCGCGAGCAGCTCACCGAAGCGGGCCGAGCCCTCCGACGGTGCTGCCGCACCGTCCCACGCCGACGCCCACACGTTCGACGTGTAGCCACCCTGCTCGAGGACGGCGACGACCTCCGGAGCGACGCCGAGTTCGTCCCACGTGTAGCGATCGGTCGACAGCCCGCTGCCGGTCTCGGTCTGCACCTCGATGCCCGTGCCGTCGAAGCTCGAGCCGAATCCGACGTCGGCCGGGAGTTCCGGGCCGGTGAGCCCCGCCTCGCGCAACAGCACGAGCGGATCGGGGTTGACCGATTCGAACACGGTGAGCGCCCACCCGTTCTCGTTGACGACGAGCCCCTGGGTGCTGACGATGCGGCTGATACCGACGGGAAGCTCCACGGACGGGCCGGGCACCGCCACCTCCTGCGTCGTCCAGTTCGAGAGGTCGGTGGTGCTCGCCACGGTGAAGCTGCCCGTCTCGCCCGGGAGCCCGTCGTCGCCGCGCGGTTCGAAGGCGACGACGAGACGATCGCCGACGGTGGCGACGTTCGCGACGTAGGCGGCATCTGCGGGGAGCGTCAGGTCGATCGGTTCCCATTCGATGCCGTCGGTGGTGAACCGGGCCTGTACCTCGGGTGGCTCGGTGACGGGGACGCCGTAGATCGCTTCCGATGCCCCCGGGTTGTTGCTCAGGACCTCGGTCACCTCGTCGAGCAGTCCGGCCTCCGACAGCATCTGCGTGGCCTCCGCGATCGTCGGTGGCAGTTCGCCACCGAAGAGGTCGATCACCTCCTGCGGGAAGAGGGCGACCACGTCCTCCGGCAACTCCGCCGGCAACGGCTGGGGTTGGAACACCGTCGAGCCGGCGAGGAAGCCGTCGCCCCAGGGCACGATCCACTCCGCGTACTCGGGCGATCCACCCTCGCCGCCACGTGCGCCGGGCACCGCCGACCGATCGAGCACCGTCGCCTGTGCACCCCTGGCGGCGGGGGTCTCGGCGGCAGGGGTCTCGGCGGCGGGGGTCTCGGCGATCGTCGACCCCGGTGTGGTCGACGCCGGGCTGCTGTCGACGGTGTCGGCAACCGTGACCTCGGCGGTCGCGATCGTGTCGGGCTCGTCGGATCCGTCGAGCACCACGACCGCGACGGCACCCGCCACCAGCACCACCGCCGCGCCGATCGCCAGCCCCACCCGGGTCCGCGTCATCGTCCGCGGTGCCGAGTCCTCGATCGGCAGGTCCGGCTCGGTGGTCGCGGGCGGCTCCATCCACCGATGGTCACACAGATCGACAAGGAAGTGAAGGGATGAGTGGAGGGATGAGTGGACGGATGAGTGAAGGGATTCCGCGGCGGGGTCCGTCGCGGCGCGCGTCAGCGGGGCGGCTCGGCGAGCGGTCCGTACAGCTCGGGGCGGCGATACGTGGCGAAGTCGAACAGCGTCCCGGTGTACTGCTTGCACCAGTCGAGGTCGCACTCGGCCACGATCAGCTCGTCGCCGTTGGTGTCGGCCCTGGCGAGCAGCTCGCCGGACGGAGCGAAGATCGACGACTCGGCGAGGGAGTCGACACCCTCCTCCACGCCACCCTTCGCGACGCCGACGACGAACGTGCCGTTCTGGTAGGCACCCGCCGACATCACGAGCTGGTTGTGGAACCCCTGCAGCGGGTCCTGGCTCGGGTCGGGGGCGTAGTGCAACGGCGTGTTGTAGCCGCACAGGATCAACTCGACGCCCTGGAGCCCCATCAACCGGTAGCTCTCGGGCCAGCGCCGATCGTTGCAGATCATCATCCCGACGCGTCCGCCGAACGCGTCCCACACCCCGAACCCGTCGGGCGATGGCTCGAAGTAGTAGCGCTCGGCGTGCTGGAACGGCCGGTCGGGCTCGTTGCCCGCGTGACCGGGGATGTGGACCTTCTTGAACGTGCCGACGATCGTGCCGTCGCGCTCCACCAGCGTCTGGACGTTCCATCGGTGCTGTGTGCCGTCCGGAGCGTCCTCCAGCAGTGCGTACCCGAGGCAGAAACCGATCTCGAGCTGCTTCGCCTCGTCGAACAGCGGCTGCGTCGCTTCGTTCGGCATCGACCTTTCGTAGAAGTGATCGACGGACGAGATGTCGTCGACGTACCACCGCGGGAAGAACGTGGTGAGCGCGAGTTCCGGGAACACGACGAGGTCGGCCGCCTGGCTGGCCGCCTCCTGCAGGAGCACGATCATCCGCTCGACGACCGACGCCCGGTCGTCGGCGAGCTGAACCGGGCCGAGCTGGGCGCCGGCGACGGTGACGATTCGAGTCATACCGGCATTCTGGCAGCGACCTGCACGAGGCGGGGACCGTGTCGGTCGATCAGCCAGGCGAGGCCGGGGCGAGGGGCGATGATCGTTCGCCGCGACAGCGTCGCGCCGAGCAGTTCGCCGTCGACGTCACCCGTCGAGGTGAGGATCAACCCGCATCGGCTCCGCGCCACGTCGCGCAACCAGTGGCCGTACGCGACGCGCACCGCTTCGAGCCTCGCCGCTGCCGCGATGGTGACACCCGGCCGGCGTCCCGTTGCGATCGCCGCCAGTTCGCCGCTGGGATCGTCGACGCGGTCGGCGTCGTCGACCACGACGAGAACGTCGTCGTCATCGCCTCCGATCGCACCTGCCAGCGCGTCGGCCACGGGGGTCGCGCGGTCGATCGCGACGACGGTGCCACCGGGGTGCACGTCCTGCCACGAGGCGGCGAGTTGACGCAGCGCCGTCGACACGCCCGTGCGGGCAGCACCGGCGATCAACACATGGTCGCCCGCCGGGACCTCCAGGACGGCGGGGTCGAGGCCGAGCGCGTCGAGGCCGACGACGATCGAGGCCGCGCCCAGGACCGGGGGTGCCGGTCCGAGTTCGGTGGGATCGACCACGTCGGGCAGGGTGGCGATCGGCTCGGGTCGGTCCCCTCGCGGCGCCGCGGCGTCGTGACGCTGCAGTCCGTCCAGGACGTCGGGATCGCACACGACCTGCGCCGCGAGTTGGCTGTCGACGTGGACGAGCCGGCCGGGAACGGCGGGCGCAGGTTCGACGCGAACCCCGACCGCTCGCGCGGTCGACGGATCGTCGAGGTGGAACACCCAGCGCTCACCGGGAACAGCCGACAACGTGCCGACCGACGTGCCGTCGGTGGTCGCGCACGCGACGATGCCCACCGCCGGCCCCTCCTGGAGCACACGGTCGAGGCGGGCCGCCGCGTCGGCGCGCTCGATCGACGCCAACGCCGCCCGCACCGCCGACAGTGCGTCGACGGTCAGCACGATCGCGGGCTGCCGACGACCGGTCCGTGTCCGCTGATCGATCTCGTCCGCCAGGCGCCGCAGCAGACGATCGGTCCGCTCCGCTTCGGTGACGCGCACCACGCCACCGCAGTGTGCGAGCTCCGCGAACGCATCGAGGGCAGCATCGCCCGCGCCGTCGAGCACGTACACATGTCGGTCGGCGGGCGGCGTCGACCGGACGAGCGCAGCAACCGCGGCGATCGCTGTCGACGTCGTGCCGGAGCCGAGCGACCCAACGAGCAACAGGTGGTTCGTGCCGACCCATCGCAACGGCCGGCGCGTCTGGGCCGACGGGTCGTCGATCGAGCCGATCGCCGTGCGATCGCACAGGTCGGCGGGGTGCAGCACCGGCGGCAGCGGATCGAGCCATGGCCGGTGCGGTGCGCCCGTCCCGGCGAGGAGTGCCGCGTCACCCACCGCCGCGACGACCGTCGACAGCTCCGACGCGCACGACCGTCGCACATCGTCGATGGCTCCGGCGTTCTCGAGCCAGTCGATCGTGAGGCGCCGCGGCCCGTCGTTCGCCGGCCCCGAGCACGACGCCGTCTGGAACACCACCAGCTCGTCGGGACCGAGGCGCAGCGCCGCCCGACCCGGAACGCTGCGCGGGAAGTTCGCCGGCAGCGCATCGCCGACGACGTCGACGGCATCGGCCCGATCGTGGAGCCGCAGCGCCAAGCGGAGACTGGTGTTGGCCCTGATGTCGTCGGTGACGACCCCGGCGGGCCGCTGGGTGGCGAGCAGCAGATGGATGCCGAGGCTGCGGCCGCGTTGCGCGATCCCGACGAGCGCTGCGAGAAATCCGGGCAGCTCCCTCGCCAGCGCCGCGAACTCGTCGACGACCACCACGAGCCGCGGCAGTGGTGATCCTGCACCCGCACGTCGGTACTCGGTGAGGTCGCCGACGGCGGCGGCGCGCAGCAACCGTTCACGACGGCGGATCTCCGCGTCGAGGCTCACGAGCGCTCGCTCTGCCAACCCGTCGTCGAGGTCGGTGACCAGGCCGACGACGTGCGGGAGGCGCACGCAGGTGTCGAACGTCGAGCCGCCCTTGAAGTCGACCAGGACGAACGACAGGTGATCGGGGTCGACGCGGGTGGCGAGCGAGACGACGAGCGTTCGCAGCAACTCGCTCTTGCCGGCGCCGGTGGTCCCCGCGAGGAGACCGTGCGGGCCGTCGCGTACGAGATCGAGCTCGACGACACCATCGACCGATCGACCGATCGGTGCCACCAACGCCGGGTCGGGTCCCGCAGCGTTCCAGCGATCGACGATCGTGGCAGAGTCGAGCGGGCCGACGACGTCGCCGAGCGTGAGGTCGGGAGCCAGCCCGACCGCCTCGAGGTCGGCCGCCTCGGGGTCGATGAGCGGGGCGAGTCGACGGGCGGCATCGAGCGCGGTGACGTGGCTGATCCCGGTGACGTGCAGCGATGGCTCGCCGAGGTGGTCGTGGTGCCGCCACTCGGCACGGCCGCAGGAGCCGAGTTCGAGGACGCGACCGCACACCGCCGGCACGGTCGCGTCGCGTGCCGTCACCACGATGCATGCGGCGGCGGTCGAGTCGAGGAAGCGCCGCAGCGGGCCGGTGCGGACGGCGAGCGCTGCCGGCACATCGGTGACCACCACGGTCGGCCGGGTGGCGGCGTCGGCGAGATCGCCGAGCGTCGTGGCGTCGGGGGCCAGGACGGTCGCCGCCGAGCCGATCGCCGAGTGCGGCAGCCAGGTGGTCCACTCCCACGTCCGGTCGACGATCGCTGACGACGACGAGTTGCCAGTCGGCGGGTCCGTACGTCACCGCGAGCTGCACCACGATCGCGCGTGCCACTGCGGTGGCGACGTCGAGATCACCACGGAGCCCGACGATCGTGGACGGGGCGAGCGCGAGCGGGACCGCGACGTCGTCGAGGCGTTCACCCTCCTCGACTGCCACGAGCAGGTCGGCGTCGAGGGCGCGTCGATCGTCGTCGGAGAGGGGGACGGGCCGGTGCCACGATCCACGACCGATCGACACTCGCAGCGGGTCCTCAGCCGACGCCCGCCGCTCCCACAACCGGGCCTCGTCGGCGGCAACGACCTCGAGGGCTTCGACCACACTGCGATGCTCGCTGCGGTGCTGCTCGTCGTGGGCAGCGTGCACGGCGCGCAGCTGCTCGACGAAACGCCCGGTCTGCTCGCAGCGCGCTCGCACCGCACGTCTGCGACGTCGACGCGCGGCGACGGCCCCGACGGCCCAGGTCGCCACCGTGGCCGCGGCGCCCACCGCGGCGAACAGTGCGAACAACGCCTGCCCGAGTACTGCGGCGAGCAGGCCGGCGCCACCGGCAGCGACCCCTGCGCCGACGAGTCCGACGAGCGGCGGGCCGCGATGCTCGACGAGCGGGTCGGGTACGTCGAGGTCCGGCGACCTCACCGACGTCGAGACGGTCGGTCCTCGTCGAACGATCCGACGCCACGGATCACGACCTGCGGCGACCACGCTCCCGCCGATCCGCCGGCCGGTGACCCCCGCGGCACCGGCAGCCCGCTCGCGTGCGCAGCGGACGTCGATCCGGCTCGCGCCGATCAGCATCGTCTGGCCGGGCACCACTCGCTGCGCCGGCTCACACGGCCGACCGTCGATCCGCACGGGCACGCGTCCGGTGAGCTGGATGAACACCATCGAGCCGGCGTCGTCGACATCGAGGAACCCGTGGTGCAGCTCGACGCCGGCATCGTCGAGGCGGATGTCGGCCGACATCGCACGGCCAACGGTGTGCCGGCCCGAGGGCAGGGGCTGCCACGAGGTGCACGACGGTCCCGCCACCACCGCCAGTTCCACCACCGCCAGCTCCACCGCCGCCAGCTCGACGGCCGCCGCAGCGCCCGGTGCGCGCGGTGGGCTCGTCCTCGTCCCGATCGTCGCTCCGGTCGGCTCGGGGTTCGACTCGAGGGGTCGGCACGGTCGTGATCGCAGAGCCGATGCGAAGGGTGCTGTCGCCGAGCCGACTCGAGCCCTGCTCGACGGCCCCGTCGATGCGCAACGAGCACGGGGTCGTGCCGAGTGCAACGGCCAGATCGGCGATCGTGTCGGTCGGGCCGCCCGGACGGAGGCGCGCTCGGTGACCGTCGATGGTCACCTCACACGCGGCGATCGGTTCGGTGGACGGGGTTGCGGTCGTGCTCACGCCCCGAAGTGGGCGCCGCGGTTCGTCCCAGGGAAGCACCGGTGGGAACGATTCGGAAACGGGCGCTGACCTGGTGCTGTGAGGCACGATCGCGGCTCGCTGATGGACTCACCGCCGCCACATCCGGCGGATGATCCGGTGCGGTGAGACCGGCGGTGAGGGTCGATCGTCATCGTCGGCGCCATGACCACGTGCACACCGCCATCTCGACCACCGTCCACCTTGCGCTTCTCCCACCGTCTCGATGCGGAATGGCGCCATCTGCGCACGGCGCGCCGCTCACTCGACCGGGCGCGATCGTGGGGTGACGACCACCCGGATCATCCCCTGTCGACGATCGTCGCGACGTCGACCGATCTCGACGACATCGTCCGCGCCACGCAACGAGGGGCCCGGCCCGCTGGGGTCGACGACGTGATCCTGCTGCGACTGGTCGACCTGGCGCGCGCCGACGAACTGGCGGGCCGCATCGTGGTCCAACGGCTGCTCCCCGGGCTGATCAGCCGGTCGCTGCGGTACCGGGGCTTCCACGACTCGATCGATCCGGTCGAGTTGGCGGTGCCGGCGGTCTGGCTCGCCATCCGTGCCTACGACACCGACCGGCGTCGGCGCCACGTCGCGGCCTCGCTGCTCTCCGATGCGGTGTTCCAGGCCTTCCGTCGGCCGCTCCGGCGGCGATCGTCGACCGAGCTCGCCCAGCCCGATCGGGTCTTCGTCGGGCTCGCCGGCGACGACGGCCCGACGAACGCCTTCGAGGAGTTGGCCGCCGTGGTTCGGGACGCTCGCTGCGCCGGGTTGCCGCCGCACGACATCGAGTTGTTGCGGCATCTCGCACGCTCGGACTCGCCCGGAACGGTCGCGCGCGAACGCAACGTGACGCCTCGCACGGTCCGCAACCACCGCGATCGTGCCGTCGCCCGCATCCGCGCCGCCGGCCTCGTCGCCGCCTGACGATTGCACCAGGGGTCAGACCCCTGGTGCAATCGTCACGGGTGTTGGGTGAAGTTGGGGTGGCGTTTCTCGAGGAAGGCGGCGAAGCCCTCCTGGGCGTCGGGGATCATCGCGGCGTTGGCCATCGCGTCGATCGCGACCTCGTAGGCGTCGGGCTGGTCGAGGCCGACCTGGACGTAGAAGCTCCGCTTGCCCAGCGCCTTCGACAGCGCACTGCCACGGGTGGCGCGCCCGATCAGGTCGGCGACCGCCGAATCGAGTTCGTCGTCGGGAACCACCCGGTTCACCAGACCCCAGTCGGCGGCGGTCGCCGCGTCGATCGGATCCCCGGTCAACGCCATCTCGAGCGCCCGCTTGCGTCCGATGTTGCGGGCGACCGCAACGAGGGGCGTGTGGCAGAACAGCCCGCCCTTGCCGCCGGGGATCGCGAAGGCCGCGGATTCCGCGGCGATCGCCAGGTCGCAGGTCGCGACCAGCTGGCAACCGGCCGCCGTGGCGAGGGCATGCACACGCGCAAGCACCGGCTGGGGAATGCCCTGCACGGTGTCCATCATGTCGGTACACACCTCGAACAGCCGGCGGGCGTCGTCGAGGCCGGCTCCCACCATGTCACCGAAGTTGTGACCGGCGGAGAACACCGGCCCGTTCGCGGCGAGCACCACGCCGAGCGTGTCGGTCGCGCCGACCTCCTGCAGCGTCTCGGTCAGCTCGATCATCACGTCGAGGGCGAGGGCGTTGCGCTTCTCGGGTCGGTTGAGGGTGATCGTCGTGATGTCGCCGTCGCGGTCGACCAACAGGTGCTCGTACGTCATGGTCCGAGTCTCGCGCCGGTCGCACCGTATGGTCACCACCATGAAGTTCGGAATCATGTTCGCCAACACCGGTCACGGATCGTCGCCCGAAGGAGCGACCGCGGTCGCCGAAGCAGCCGAGGCCGGCGGGTTCGAGGCGATCTGGACCGTCGAGCACGTCGTCGTGCCGTCGGGGTACGAGTCGAAGTACCCCTACGATCCGAGCGGCAAGATGGCCGGCGGCGCCGAAGAGTTCGACCTCCCCGATCCGCTCATCTGGTTGACGTGGGTGGCGGCGAAGACCACCCGCATCAAGCTGGCGACGGGCATCCTGATCGTCCCGCAGCGCAACCCGGTGATCACGGCGAAGGAGCTGGCGACCCTCGACCACCTCTCGGGCGGACGGATGGTCCTCGGTGTCGGCGCGGGATGGCTGGCGGAGGAGTTCGCGGCGCTGAACGCGTCGTTCGACGACCGGGGCAAGCGCCTCGACGAGTACATCGCCGTGATGCGCGCCCTCTGGTCGGGTGGCAAGACCACCTTCGACGGGGACTACTTCTCCTTCGAGAACTGCATCAGCCTGCCCCGTCCGGTGAACGGCAGCATCCCGGTGATCGTCGGGGGCCACAGCAAGACCGCCGCTCGTCGTGCCGGTCGCCTCGGCGACGGCTTCTTCCCCGGCAGCGCCTCCACCACCGAGATCGGCGAGTTGATCACCCTGGTGCGCCAGACCGCGGAGGACCACGGACGTGATCCCGATGCGATCGAGATGATCGCCGGCGCCGGTGCCCCTCCCGGACCGAAGCTCGACGAGCGCATCGAACAGCTCGCGGCGATCGGCGTGACCCATGCGATCGTGCCGACCTTCCGTCCCGATCAACTCGAGGAGATCGGCCGGTCGCTCAACACGACCTACGCGTCGGCCTGACCCGCCGATGCGGCGCTTGGTGTCCCACACCGAGCCCGCCGTCGGTACGGTGCGGCCATGGCCAGCGACACCTACCCCGCTCAACGAGAACGATCGGCGCTGTGCGACCTGTTCGTCGAGGTCGGCCCCGACGCACCGACGCTCTGCGGTGACTGGACCACGCGCGATCTCGCAGCACATCTCGTCGTGCGTGAGCGACGCCCGGACGCCGCGATCGGCATCGTGTTCTCGAAAGCGGCCGGCTACCTCGACAACGTGCAGGCCGGAGTCGCCGACACCGACTGGGCCGAACTGATCGAGACGGTCCGTTCCGGCCCACCGGTGTGGTCGCCGACCCGGATCGAGGCGATCGACAAAGCGGCGAACACGATCGAGTTCTTCGTGCATCACGAGGACGTTCGACGCGCCGGTGACGACTGGGCGCCGCGCGACCTCGATGCCGACCTCACCGAGGCGCTGCACGCGATGTTGACCAAGATGGCGAAGCGTCTCGTCAAGTCGTCACCGGTCGGCATCACCTTCGAACCCAACGACGGCTCCGGTCCGGTCACGGCCAAGGAAGCCGAGCCATCGGTGACCGTCCGCGGCGCCGTGGGTGAACTGGTCCTGTTCGCCTTCGGCCGACAGAGCCACAGCCGGGTCGAGATCACCGGCGACGACGAATCGATCGCCGCGGTGTCGGACGCGTCGTTCGGGATCTGAGCGGCGACCGATGCCCGACCGTGATCTTCAGGGACGCGTCGTTGCCGTCGTCGGTTCGACGGGCGGCCTCGGCAGTGCACTCGTCGACGTGTTGGAACAACGCGGCTCCACCGTGGTGCGGGTAGGACACTCGAGACCCGCCGACGTGGACCTCGACCTCCGAGACAGCACTGCCGGCGCCACCCTCGCCGAGCACTGTCGCACGGTTCACGGGCGTCTCGACGGCGTCATCGTCGCGGCCGGCATCGTGGCCTTCGGCAACCTGGTCGACACCGACGACGTCGTGATGGAGGAGCTGTTCCTCACCAACGCACTCGGTCCGATGTGGCTCGCGAAACAGGTGGCGCCCGCGCTGCAGGAGACCCAGGGATTCTTCGTGAGCATCTCCGGAGTCGTTGCCGAAACCCCGATGCCGGGCATGGCCGCCTACTCGGCGTCGAAGGCCGCCGTCGCCGCCGCGATGGAGTCGATCCGGCGCGAGTTCCGCCGATCCAGGGTGGACGTGATCGATGCCCGACCGCCCCACACCGAGACCGGGCTGGCCACGCGGCCGCTCGCGGGCACCGCGCCGAAGATGCCACCGGGGCTCACCCCACAGGCGGTCGCCGAGCGGATCGTGCTCGCCATCGAACGCAACGACGGCGTCGTCGGCCCGGACGACTTCAGTTCGTGACGTCCGCGACGTGTGCGGCCGCAAGGTGCGCCCGCACGTGGCGCGTGAGCACCCATTCGAGCTCCTCGTCGGTCATCCCGTCACGGCGCGACAGGGACTCGAGGGCCTCGAACTGGAACATCACGTCGAGCGCAGCGACGACCAGGACGCGCTCGGACTCGTCGATCTGGCGCAGCTCCGGGGCGAACTGGGTTTCGAGCTGGCCGCGCATGTAGCCGCGGACCTCGTCGAACGCTTCGAGCACGAGCGGCTCGGTTGCACTCCGGCGCGCGGCGAGGCGGGTGAGCGGTGCCAGCTCGCGGTACGCGCCGAGACGTGACGAGATGAAGTGCGCGATGCGCTCGTCGAGCGTCCCCTCACCCATCTCTCGGACGTCGAAGATCCGCCACACCTCGCCCATCACGCGGCCGATCGCGGACAGCATGAGATCGGTTCGGTCGTCGAAGTACCGGTAGACGGATCGGTAGGACACCCCGGCTCGTTCGGCGATCAACTCGATCGGCGGCTCGTCCGCGGTCTCGTTGGTGAGCGAGATCATCGCGTCGAGGACCGCTTCCTTGTTCCGGTTGCGCCGCGCCGTCCGCCCGTCGATCACCAGGGCGGAGCCATCGGAGTCGGGCTGTTGCTTGGCAGTGTTCATCGCGTCCTCGGGGAATGAGCCTACGCCTGGTCGATCCCGTCCCGCCGAGCGCCTCCACCCGAGCGCTTCAACCCGGCTGCCTCGACACCCCCGGGTGCCTCCCCAGGGGCTCGAACCCTGAACCAATGGATTAAAAGTCCACTGCTCTACCATTGAGCTAGAGAGGCGGGACCGGCGCGATTCGCGTGAGAAACCCCGTTGAACCGTCTGCGCCGGACTGCGACTGGCCATCGTAGGGCCCGCAGGCGAGCGCGCCGACCTCCGATCCGGCAGTCGGCGGCGGCGAGGCCGCGACGGCGCCGGTCGAGAGTGTGCGACCACGCGACGGCCGACTCGCGAGCAGGTGCGGGACGAGTCGACACGGGTCAGGGCGGTGGCGGCGGGATGATCCCCTCGTCGAACAGCAGTTGGGTCGCCCGTCGCGCCTCGACGATCGTGTGACGTGCCTGCTCGGCGAGCACCTCAGGGGTCGTGTCGAGACCTGCGAGCCCCTGCCGTTGCGCCTCGACCGCCGTGGCGACGGCGATGTCCGGGACGACCTCCCATTCGGCCATCGTCGGCAGCAGACCGTGTTCGAGTCCACGACGCCGGGCGTAGCCGGCGAGGACGTCGGCCGCTGCGAGGGCCATCTCGTCGGTGATGCGACGGGCCCGCACGTCGAGCACGCCGCGGAAGATGCCGGGGAACCCGAGCGAGTTGTTGACCTGGTTCGGGAAGTCGGAGCGTCCGGTCGACACGACCCGCGCACCCGCCTCGGACGCGTCCCACGGCCAGATCTCCGGGGTCGGGTTGGCACACGCGAAGACCACGGCGTCGTCCGCCATCGCCGACACCCACGCCGGCTCGATCGTGTCGGGGCCCGGGCTCGAGAACGCCAGGCAGACGTCGGCGCCACGAAGGGCGTCCGCGACGTCACCCGTCCGCCGGTCGGTGTTGCTCCCCAGGCAGACCTTCCACTTGTCCGGGAAGCGGTCCTGTTGCAGCTCGATGTCGCTGCGCCCGGGGTGCAGGATGCCGCCGCGGTCGCACGCGACGATCCGGCCGGGGTCGACGCCCGCCGCCGGCAGCAGCCGGAAGACGGCCATGTTGGCGGCGCCGATCCCGACGAGCGCGATCGTGACGTCGTCGATCGGCTTCTGGACGATCTCCAATGCGTTGCGCAGTGCCGCCACGACGACGGTGGCGGTCCCCTGCTGGTCGTCGTGCCAGACCGGGATCGACAGGCTGTTGCGGAGCCGGTCGAGCACCTCGAAGCACGTCGGCTGCGAGATGTCCTCCAGGTTGACCCCGCCGAAGGAGGGCTGCAACGCCTCGACGACGGCGACCAGCTCGTCCGCCGACGAGGTGTCGACGCAGATCGGCACGGCGTCGACACCCCCCAGGTACTTGAACAGCAGCGCCTTGCCCTCCATGACGGGAAGCCCCGCTTCGGGTCCGATGTCGCCGAGGCCCAGCACCCGCGTGCCGTCCGAGACGATCGCGACCGTGTTGGCCCGGTTGGTGTGCGACCACACCATCTCGGGGTCGGCCGCGATCGCGCGGCTCGACGCCGCGACGCCGGGCGTGTACCAGATGGCGAAGTCCTCCAGCCCCCGCACCGGGCACTTCGGCATCATCTGCACCTTGCCCCGGTAGTGGGGGTGGAGGCGCAGCGCCTCGTCGGCCGGACCCTCGGTGCGCCGCTCGGGTTGTGTCGGCTCCATGACTCGCGTGTACCAGCCGCCACCGGTGCTCGCCCAGAGGCGAATGTCAGGCCGTCGAGCGGTCGCCTGCACTCGATTGTCGGGACGCGTCGATGTCGGCGGCGACGCTTGAGGCCAGCGCAGCGAGGCGGCGGCGGTAGATCCCGAACTTCACCTATCCCGACACGCAGGAGGCCGACATCTTCCGGCACGTCGTCGCCCAGGTCGTCGCCGCCGAAGCCGCCGGGTCCGACCGGGTGTTCGTGATGGACCACTTCTACCAACTCCCCGGGATCGGTGCGCCGAACGAGCCGATGTTCGAGTGCTACACGATGCTGTCCGCGCTCGCTCAGCACACCGAACGCGTGCGCCTCTCCGCGCTGGTCACCGGGAACACCTACCGCAACCCGGCGCTGCTCGCGAAGACGATCACCGCACTCGACCACGTCTCCGGCGGAGGCCCTGCAGATCGTCATCCCGATGCTGCGAGGCGACACCGTCAGCTTCGAGGGCAAGCACTACCAGGTCAGCAACGCCGTCAACTCGCCCGCTCCGATCTCGCGGATCCCCGTGATGCTCGGAGGCTCGGGCGAGAAGAAGACCCTGCGGATGGTCGCCCAGTACGCCGACGAATCCAATCTGGTCGGCACCCCCGCAGCCCAGATCCCTCGCAAGCTCGACGCCCTCGCCGCGCACTGCGAACAGCTCGGACGCAACCGCGACGAGATCACCGTCACCGCCATGCAGATGGTCTGCGTCGCACCCACCGCGGAGGAGGCCCAGGCCGACCTGGTCGAGATGGCCGCAGCGAAGGGCTGGGGAGACGAGATCGTCGAGGTGGCCAAGTCGATCCTCGTGTTCGGCGACCCCGACACCGTCGGCGAGCAACTCCAGGCCACGATGGACGCGGGCATCGACGGGCTCACCCTCAACCTGCCCGTCAACGGCCACAAGACCGACCGCATCCACCTCCTGGGCGAGATCGCACTCGCGGCCACCGCCACCTGACGACACGCGCCGGCCCGCGGCAACGCTTCGACAGTCCTGAACCGGCTCGTCAGCTGCCGCGGAGGTAGGTCAAGACCGCGAGCACCCGGCGGTGGCTGTTCTCCTCGACGTCGAGCCCGAGCTTCGTGAACACGTTGGAGATGTGCTTCTCGACTGCGCCGTGGGAGACGACGAGCCGATCGGCGATCCCGCCGTTCGACAGTCCCTCGGCCATCAGGGTCAGCACCTCGCGTTCCCTCGGCGTGAGGCGGTCGAGGTCGCTCGTGCGCTGTGACCGGCCGAGGATCTGGCTGACGACCTCGGCGTCGATCGCGCTTCCGCCGTTGGCGACCCGTCGCAGCGAGACGAGGAAGTCGTCGACGTCGATGACCCGGTCCTTCAACAGGTAGCCGATGCCGGCGACGTCACCGGTCAACAGCTCGCCCGCGTACCGCTCCTCGACGTACTGGGAGAGCACGAGCACGGCGACGTCCGGATGGCGCCGGCGGATCTCGATCGCTGCCCGCAAGCCCTCGTCGGTGTGGGTCGGCGGCATCCGCACGTCGACGAGGCAGAGGTCGGGAGCGTGCTCGGTCACCGCGTCGAGCAGGCCGTCCGCGTCGCCGACGGCGGCGACCACGTCGAATCCCGAGTCGGTGAGCAGGCGCACCAGGCCGTCGCGGAGCAGGACCGAGTCGTCGGCGACGACGGTTCTCGGCGCGCCGGTCGCCACGTCAGCCATGATCGACCTCCGTGTGACGGGGGATCTCGGCAACGAGCGTCGTCGGCCCGCCGGCGGGTGACGTGATCGAGAACGTGCCGTCGACCGCGCGGACCCTGGCACGGATCCCGAGGATGCCGGTGCCTCCCGCTGGGTCGGCACCGCCGACACCGTCGTCGTGGACCGTCACGCGCACGTTCGCCGCAACCCTCGCGACGTGGACCGACGCGACCCGGGCCCGTGCATGCTTCAGCACGTTCGCGATCGCTTCGTTGGCGATGAAGTACACCGTCTCGGCGACATCGGTCGACAGGTCCAGGTCGGGGTCGACGTGGACCGAGATCGGGATCGGTGCGCCCCCGACGATGGCGGAGAGGGCTGCGTCGATACCCCGGTCCTCGAGGATCGCCGGGTGGAGACCACGACCGAGTTGGCGCAGCTCGCCGATCGAACCCTGGACCTTCTGGCGGGCGCTGACGATCAACTCCTTGGCGGCTTCGGGGTCGCGGTCGACCTGGTTGACCGCCATCCCCAGGTCGAGGCCGATCGCGACGAGCTGCTGCTGCACGCCGTCGTGGAGATTGCGCTCGATCCGGCGTCGCTCGTTGGCCACCGCGTCGAGGATGTCCTGGCGTTGGATCGAGAGATCGGAGACCCGCCGCTCGGCGGCGGCGAGGCGATCGACACCGAGGAACCAGGTGTCGATCTGGGCCTTCAGGCCGGCCGTCCAGATCGCGATCCGCGGGATCGCCCCGGCAGCGACGACCACCAGGGGCAAGGCGAACAGGTTGAACGGCCCGACCCCCGACCCACCGAAGATGCCGTCACCGAACACGACCTGCACGACGAGCGAGAGCGGGAAGCTCCCGAACCCGAACAGGAGGAACGCGAGCACGACGTTGACGGCGACGAAGCCGACCTGACGCCACCGGACGGGGTCGGTGAGTGCCTGCGAGATCGCTCGCGGGCCGACTCCTCTGAGCGGCACGACCGCGCGGGGTTCGATCTCGTGGCCGGCGAACGCGGCGAGTCGACGCTCGAGCCCCGTGAGCGCCTCGACCACGCGGAAGAACGGCACGATCAACAGGAAGCCGACGACGACGAACAGCAGCCCGAACGTGATCGTGCCGAACACCACCATGGCCGCGAAGACGAACGGCGCTGCGACGGCACTCGCGAACAGGAACACCAGCGCCTTCCATCCCTCCGCAGCGGCGAGGGGGCGGAACCAGGTCTCGGCGAGATCACGAGCCCGGTCCCAGTCCCATCCCTCCTCCGAGGCACCCGCGGGTGGCGCCGGCGGTCCTCCCGCCGGGGTCGACGTCGGGGCGCCGGGCCGGATCGGCGGCGGGAGTTGGCTCACCGGGCCAGTCTCGCGCCCGATGCCGGTCGCCGACGACGAGCCGCCTGCCGACGACGTCATCGGGTCGATCGCGGCGTTCATGCCGCACCCCGCAAGGTGACTGCGAGCGGCCGGCGCCCGACGCTGCGGGCGACGACGGTGGCGAGCACCACGAGCACGGCGAGTGTGCCGACGACGATGAACGGAATTGCCGCGGTGGCGTCGACGACGCCGATGTCGACGGCATTGCTGGCCTCGAACGAGCCGATGATGCCGCGTGTGCCGAGGGCGCCGAGCGCCAAGCCGCCGGCGAGGCCGAGCAGGCCGATCGGCACGAGCTCGCGCACGAGCAGGCCGCGCAGACGTCGACGCCGGGCCCCGATCGCCTGGAGCGCCGCGAGTTCGTGGCGGCGCTCGTAGAGGCTCACCGTCATCGACGAGATGACCGCCAACGCTGCGACGCCGGCGACCACGACGCCGATGGCACCGAACACCATGACGATCGCGTCGCGACCGGCACGGCTCTCGGCGGCCATCTCGTCGGCGGTCGACACCGTGGTCGCCACCGGGAGGTCGAGCGCGGGCGCCGGGTCCGCCGACCAGATCACGTTGGCGCCTCCGGGCGCCCCGAGATCGGTCGCGAGGACGTCGCGGTCGACGTACAGCGCGCGTCCTGCGTCCTCCACGGTGCCGACGATCCGGTACTCGGCCGGTCCCGACGCCAGGTCGATCGTGATCGTGTCTCCGACGTCGTGTCCGCGGCGGTCGGCGAAGCCTGCGCTGAGCATCGCCTCCCGGGAACCGGCCGACGGCCACCGGCCGCTCTCGAGTCCGCTCTCGAAGTACTTCGTGTCAGGTCCGAAACCGAAGACGTCGACCTCCCAGTCGTCGATCTCGCCGAACGAGTACACCCCGGCCTCGACGTCGTCACGTTCCCCCAGGGCAGCGACGTCGAACGGCAGTCCCGGGTCGCGGGGCGCGGTGAGCGACTCCCACGTCCACGGCGCCGCCGTGGCGTCGTTGAATCCGTTGACCGACGTGACGAGGCTCGGCACGAGGAACGCCGCGGCGACCGCGGCGGTGATCTGGACGACGACCGCCACCGTCCGGGCAGGACGCCGGATCGAGGCGCGAGCGGCGAGTCGTCCGAACAGACCACCGGTCGGGACCCGAGCGGCGAGCCGCTGGCTCCGGCTGCGGCCGTACGGTGACCCGTCGCGATCGCGCAACGCCTCGGCGAGCGGGAGTCGCGTGACCCGAGCAGCGGCACGTGCCGCGACCAGCCGGGCACCGACGAGGGCACCGATCGCGCTCGCTGCGAGGACCCACCAGTCGACGGCGAGGTCGGGGGTGACGCCGACGAACTCCTGGAGCACCATCCTGGCGATGAGGTTGCTGATGAGCACGCCCAGGGGCAGACCGACGGCGAGCGCCACGGCGGTGATCGCGATCGCGATGCTCCGCAGCCGACGGCGCAACGGCCGCGAGCGGCCACCGAGGGCGCGCATCACGGCAACCTCGCGGGTGCGCTCGGTGATCAACGTCGTCGTGGTCGACGCGAGCAGGACCAGTGCGACCAGCCCGGCCACGATGCCCAGCAGGCCGATCAAGGTGCTCACCTGCTCGATGTCGGCATCGATCGGAGTGGAGCCGTCGGGCAGGTACACGGGGAACTCGGTGAACGCGTCGCCTCCGTCCGCGAGTACGTCGCGCGTGGCGTCGGCGATCGCGCGCAGCTCGTCGGCGCCGTCGTCGACGGCGGTGATCACGAGCCGGTTCGTTCCTCCGGTGAGGGCGATCACCGTGTCGAGGTCGGCGTAGGCGACGGCCGAGTCGGCCCACCACAGCGTGCCGCCGTGGCCGACGATCTCGAATTCGGCGTCGCCGACGACGATCCGGTCGCCGACCGCGCCGAAGCCGGGGCTGGTGACGATCTCGTGCCGGCCGGCCGGCATCCGGCCGTCCGTCAGGTCGAGCACGTCCATCGTCTGATGGCCGAAGTCGAGTCCGATGAGATCGGTCTCGATCCCGTTCGTCGTCTCCACGGCGAGGACGGCCTCGCCCTCGGCGGCGACGACGCCGTCGAGATCGGCCACACGCGCGATCTGATCGGCATCGATCGGGGTCGTCGCCACGACGATGTCGGCGAGCCCGTCGCGTTCGGCGGCGGAGTGGAGTGTCCCCCCGGCGACGGTGGGGACCGCGAGGACGCCGATGGCCCCGACGGCGAGCGCCAGGGCGAAGATGCTGGCGAGGATGCGGCCCGGCGCCCGGCGGAACTGGTGCAGGATTCCGGACATCTCAGTGCGCTCCCCGCTCGGTGACGGACGCGATCCGACCGTCGATCATCGCCACGACCCGATCGGCATCGTTCGCGAGCGCCAGATCGTGGGTGATGAAGACGATCGTCGTGCCGTGGTGGGCAAGCCCGGTCAGCAGCTCGAACACCTCGTGGCCGTTGGCCTGGTCGAGGCTGCCGGTCGGCTCGTCGGCGACCAGCAACACCGGCTGGCGGACCATCGCGCGTGCGATTCCGACCCGCTGTTGCTCGCCCCCGCTCATCTGTGCGGGCAGCTTGCGTGTCAGCCCGCCGAGGCCGACCTGCTCGAGCGATTCGCGTGCCCGAGCACGACGTTCACGGCGACCGACCCGCACGGCCCCGAGCTCGATGGCGAGTTCGACGTTCTCGAGCGCGGTGAGCGTCGGCAACAGGTGGAAGTCCTGGAACACGATCCCGACGTGTTCGCCACGCCAGGTGGCGAGGCGGTCGGGACGCATCCGGTCGATCCGGGCGCCGCCGACGACGAGCGACCCCGAGGTCGGCTGATCGATCCCGGCGAGCAGCGACCCGAGGGTGCTCTTGCCGGAACCGGACGGACCGATCAGTGCGACGAGCTCGCCGCGGCGAAGATCGAGGTCGACGTCGGCGATCCCGATCTGCGCGGCGGTGCCGCGACCCCAGATCCGGGTGAGGGCGCGGGCCTCGACGAGGGCCGACGGGCTCGAGGGAGCCGGGACGGGCGACGGTTCGGAGAGGAGGAGGGAGGTTGTGCTCATGACGCCATCGTGCGCCTGCTGGACGCGAGGCGACATGGAGCACGCCGGCGAATCGGGGGTGGGGTTGTCCCCACCCCGCCCGTGCCTTGCTGTGACGCCTGGTCGTTCAGCCGTTCCCGTCGACGTCGTCAGGATGATCGACGGGTTCGAGGACGGCACGTACGGCCCGGACAGTGGGCGCGCCGGATTGCGGTTGGCCATCGCAGGGTCCAGAGGCGAGCGTGCCGGGCCTGATCGACCGGCACACCTGGCCGATGAACCTCAGGAGTCCCAGCGGAGGGTCGACACGATCGCATCGGCTACTGCAGCCACCTCATCGAACTCGTCGATCGGAGCATCGACCCACACGACGAGCACACCGCCCGGCGTCGTGACGACGTGTGCGTCGTAGCGTCGATCGACGCCGCTCGCCGAGAGGAACGTGCCGGGCCCCAGCTTGAATCCGGCCAAGCTCATCCCGAGGTCGCTCTGCATCCGCACGACACGCGACCGATAGCCACCGATCGCGCCGTCTTCGACGCCGAGCAGGCGAGTGTGAACCAAGCCAGCTGTGAGGTCCTCGACGACCGACTCGACCGTCAACAGCGACGGCGACGAAACGAACCGGAGCATGGCGGACTCACCGCCATCGTCGCCGGACCCCAGGGCCAGCTCGACCGCCTGAGGCGATTCCGTCGCCAGGCGAACGTCGAATTCGACGTCATCGGGGACGATCAGCGAGAAGGGCATCCTGAACGACTCCGACTCCAGCGGCGTCCCAGCGACATCCACTGGAGTCGGCACCTCGATGGCGCCCAGTTCCTGCGTGATGTCGCCGTCGGAATCCGACGGCGACATCAACCACGCCAGGCCGGCACCCAGAGCGGCGATCATGCCGACCACGGACGCGGCGACGAGCCAGGAATGCCGAGGTCGGCCCGGTTGACGGCGATCGTCGATCGTCTCCAGACGTTGCCGCACCGCCTCACGCAACTCGGCCGGATCGGAACCCGCCTCGGCACGCTCCTGCAGGCGTCGCCGGAGCTGCTGCTCGAGCTCTGTCATGTCGCCACCATCACTTGCATCTTCTTCAGGGCTCGGTGGACCAACGACTTGACCGTGCCTCGGCGGCAGCCGAGCACGGCGGCGGTCTCCGCGTGCGAGTAGTCGAGGTAGTACGTCAGCACGATCGCCACCCGCTCGCGGTCGGACAGCTCGGCCAGGAGGTCGTCGACGTAGTCGTCATGCGCGCTCGCCATCCCAGCCGACGAGGTCGGCACCACGCGGTCGACCCAGATCCGTCGACGCCGGGTCTGGTCTCGCAACCGGCGTCGGCACTCGTTCACCACAGTGGTCCGCAACCAGCCACCCGGGCTCTCGAGACCGTCGATGCGATCCGCGAGTCGGACGAACGAGGTCATGACGACATCCTCCGCTTCCGGGCTGGCGCCGAGAAACACGCGTGCCAGCTTCACCATGCCGTCGAACTCCGATTCGAAGACGAACGCAAGCCGGTCGTGCATCTGCACCTATGCCATCAGACGAACGTGATCGATTCAATGATCGGGGCCGCGTTCGCGACGATCAGATCGAAGTCGAGCTCGTGTCCGGCGAGCGATACGGCGAGCAGCCGATCGTCCACCGGGACGAGGTAGATCAGGAACTCGCGTGGTCCGGTGGCCATCGCCATCGACGTGTCGTCCGAGACCGGGATCGAGAAGCTTCCGTTGGCAGTCGAGTTCGACGAACCTCGCAGCACGGTGACTTCGTCACCGCGGAAGACGCCGACGTCCCGGGTGAAGGTGAAGTGATCGTTCTCTGCCGCGTAGGCATCGAGGCGAGCGACGAAGTCGTCGACCGTGGTGCCCGCCGGCACGGTCGTGAACGAGATGCCCGGCTGGAGAGCGTCACCGACGTCAGCGTTCCGAGTGGTCACGTTGAGGATGTTCACCGTCGACCAGGTGTTGGCCTGGAACACTCTCCACCTGCCATCAGACCCGTCGGCCGGGATCGTGTAGGTCAGCGGGATGTCGAATCCGTCCGCGAGATAGGTCCAACCTGCGGTGAGCGTCATCCCTTCACGGAGCGATACCGGGTCGGCCGGCACGGTCGACGGCGGATCGGTCGACGGCGGATCGGTCGACGGCGGATCGATGGACGCCGGGATGGGCGCGATCGTTCCGTCGGCAGCGACACCGGCGTCTTCGGGATCGGAACAGCCCGAGACGATCAGCGCGACGGTCGCTGCCGCTATCAGGATCCTGGAAATTCGAAGTTCTCGCATCGCGGTCTCCTTTGTGTCTTTCTCCTTCGATCCCCCAGCACCCGGATCGGTTGCATCGGATCTGGGGCAACGCTCGCTGCTCATCCACGAGTCGTGCAGCGCTCGAGCCTCGGCAACCTCCGGCCCCGACTGCTCCCTCCACCCACCCCGAGGCTTGACGCGATCAAATGTTACATTTACGTTACGGTGGCCGTGCGGGGGCAAACGGAAGGGTCACCACATGACAGTGCTGAGTGCCGTCGACATCGGAAACGTCGCCATCCCGGCGGCGCAGGCTGCGGGGCAGATCCTCGTCGTCGTGGTCGCCGCGATCGCCGCCATGCGCGTCGCCCGAGTACTGATCGGCCGCGTCGACGACAACCGGTTCCGTGAGCAGCTGCTGTTCTTCGTGCCCAAGATCGTCGCCGTGGTCGTCGCGATCGTCGGCCTCTCGGCGATCGGGATCGACGTGTCGGGGATGGCGGCGATCATGGCGACCGTCGGCGTCACCGGTGCTGTCGTGTTCACACCGGTCGGTCAGAACTTCGTGGCGGGCGCCATGATCCGCATCGACGACATCTACCAGGACGGCGAGGCGGTCACCGTCGGTGAACTCCACGGCAAGGTCGTCTACCGATCCCTGCTGCGGACCGAACTCGAACTCCCCGACGGTTCCAAGGCGTGGGTGCCGAACTCCGTGTTCCAGGAGAACCAGGTGCTCAACCACAGCCGGATGGGCGGTTGGCGCGTCTCGGTCCAGGTGCCCCTCGACCGCGCCTCCGACCGGGCGACGGCTCAGACCGTGATGGACGACGTCGTCGCCTCACTGGACTGGAACAGCCCGGGCAAGCAGGCGTTCGTCGCATTCGACTACGTCGGCAGCGAAGCGATGTTCTTCACCGCATATGCCTGGATCGACGACCGGACACAGGAGCCGTGGTACCGCGGACTCCTGCTGAGCGCACTGGTCGACGCGCTCGAGGACGCCGGTGTCTCGGTCGGACAGACGACCAATCTCTCGCTCGCATCGAGTCGGCGCGACGCCGACCTCCCGGTTCGCGAACAGGTGTGAGCGCCTCGAGCCGGGACAGACTGTGTGTCGGCCGGGCCGCGACGGCGACGCGCCGGCGACGGCCGACCAACAACCCCGATCCGACCGACGAGGAGACGACATGAAGAAGATCCCGAGCGACGACCGGCGGGCCGCGTACCGCTCGAGCAACGTCACCGTGGATCGGTCCGGCCTCGACGAGTTCTTGGAGGGCAGACACAAGTGGGTCCTCGCGACGACCCGAGCCGACGGGCGTCCACAGTTGAGCATGGTCACCGGCGGAATGACCGCCGACGGTCTCCTTGCGATCTCCACCTATCCGTCACGAGCCAAGGCCAGGAACGTGAGGCGCAACCCGCTCGTCTCCGTCGCCGTGATGGGCGAGGAGTTCAACGACGCCTGGGTCCAGATCGACGGATCGGCCCACGTGCTCGACATGCCGGAAGCCGCCGATGCGTTCGAGGCGTACTACCGCTGCATCTCGGGCGAACACCCCGACTGGGACGAGTACCGACAGGCGATGGTCGACCAGGGCAAGTGCATGATCCTGATCGAGCCGACCCGCTGGAGTCCGGTGAGCACGGGCGGCTTTCCGCCCGAACTCTTCGACGACTGACCCTCACGCCGCACGGACCGTCGAGTCCTCCCTCGCTCGCCGACAGAGATTCACGGAGCGTGGGCGCCCGTTCGACGTACGGTGAGAACTGGTCTATGGTCGTGCCGGCACGCGGTGTGCCATGCGCTCGGGGGAGCGTTGGAACGGAGCGCCGCACTGGGGGGAACCATGCATTCGAAGACCAAGACCGGCCGCCTCACGTTGGCGGCGGCCCTCGTGGCGGGCACCTTGATCGCCACGCACACCACTTCCAGCGCCGTGCCGAATGCCGCGGCCACGGTGATCGACGACTTCGAGGACGGTGACGCGTCCGACTGGGGGTTCTTCGGCGGCAACCTCGCCGGTGGCGGAGGCGGGATCGCCGACGACCGCCCGTACGAGGGCAGCTTCTACCTGAGCACCGGCTGGGGTGGTGAGGGAACCGCGAGCGGCTTCTACGGCGGTGCCTTCAAGAACTTCGACGAGGCAGCACAGGTGACCCCGCCGGCGGACGATCCCTGGTTCAACGTCTGGGTACTCAACCAGAGCGACGCCACCGTCGACGGCTACACCCTCGAGATCACCCTCCGCGAGGACCTCGACGGCAACGGCTGGACGAACGGTGCCGAGGACTCCTTCCGGCTCGACACTTCGTACACCTCGTCGGACTTCGACGACGAATGGACGCTCGTCAGCGCGCCGCTGAGCGGCCTGACCGACCTGGCCACGGGCGGCAACGGCACGTTCGACGGTGCACTCGACGAAGTCGTGTTCGTGATCGGCGGCGTGACCGGGGGCATCGGCTCGACCGTCGAGGTCGACCTCGACCAGTTCGGGTTCAGCTCGGGGGGCCCGCTCGCGCTCGACGACGTCGTGTTCGACGACATGGAGCACGGCAACCCGTTCGGCAACGGCTGGTTCGCCTTCAACGGTGCCGTCGGCGGCGGCGGGATCGCGGCGAACGACACCGACGTCCCGCCCTCGGACGGCGGGGCGTTCTCACTCGAAACCGGGTGGGGTTCCGGCGGCAATCCCGGCTTCTACGGCGGCTTCGGCCGCACGTACCCCACCGACGCGTCGGGGACCGAGTACTTCAACTTCTGGATCAACCCGAACGCCGCGCAGGAATACACCCTCGAGATCAACCTGCAGGACGACGACAATGGCGACGGCTCCATCAACCCGCCCGACGACGACGAGTTCCAGTACGACTGCGTCGTGACCGCGAGCGGGCCGTGCGCAGTGAGCGGCGGCGGGTGGCAGCTCGTGTCGATCCCGCTCGCCGACTTCCTCGACGACAACAGCTTCCTGTTCGGTGGCAACGGCGTCCTCGATCCGACCCCGGTGGCCCGCGGCGGCAACGGCGAGCTGATCAACACGGTCATGGCGGTGATCGGCACCGGCACCGACGCCAACTTCCGGACGGACAACTGGACGTTCACCCTCTCCCCTCCCGTCGTCGGCGTGCCCACGACGATCATCGACGACTTCGAGTCGGGCATCGCCCCGGCTGCTCCGTGCCCGCCCAGCGCACCGCCGCTCGGCTTCTGCACGTTCAGCGGCGCGGGCAGCAGCGTGGTGCTGTCGAACCCCGCCACGCCGCCCGCTCCGGCGCTCCCCGCTGTCGCCACGCCGAACAGCGTGCTGCAGATGGACGTCGACTCGACGTCGTTCGCCGGATTCATCCACGGCTTCTCGAATCCCCCGACGCTCGACGCCTGGATTCCCCAGGACTGGTCGACGAGCGAGGGCATCTCGTTCTGGATGTTCGGGTCCAACACCGGAACTCAGATGTTCATCGACATCCTCGACAATCGCAACCCGGGTTCAACCACCGACGACGCCGAGCGCTGGACCGTTGCCTTCGTCGACGACTTCACGGGCTGGCAGCAGCTCGAGTTCCCGTTCGCGTCGTTCACCCGCAAGGAGATCGGCAACGGCGCCCCGAACGACGGGCTCGGCCTGTTCGAGATGCACGGCTATGCGCTCGGCGCTCTCGGTACCGGTGGCCCGCAGACCTACTACCTCGACGACGTGAGTCTGTACGGCCTCGCCGCGCCGCCCGCCCTCGCCGTGCAGTTCTCGCGGCAGAACACGTTCATCGAGGAGGGCACGACCGGCGACATCGGCGTCAAGCTCAACCGGCCGCTCGGTCCGGAGGACCCGGCCCAGGTCAGCATCGACTACGCGACCGAACGCGCCAACGCGATCGCCGGCGTGGACTACACGCCGACCTCGGGCACGCTCACCTTCGTCAACGGCGGTCCGACCGAGCGGTTCTTCCCGATCGAGACGTTCGACAACACCAAGTTCACGGGCGACAAGCAAGTCGTCGTCAGGCTGACCAACCCGGTCGAGGTCGAACGTGGTGCCCTGTTCCAGGGTTCGGCGCTGATCGAGGACAACGACCCGTTCGACCCCGACCTGCTCGACGACTTCGAGCAGGGCGCGTTCCTCTGGGACACCGCTGGGCTCGTCGACCTCGACGCACGACCTGTCGAGATCGGAGACACCGACGAGCGACCCGGCCAGGACGACTACGAGAACGTCGGCGTGGCATCGGTGCCCGAATCCGGACCGTCCTACCAGGCACAGGTGCAGGGCGTCGTCGACGACCTGACCGCACTCCTCCCGGCGAGCAGCTCCAACGTCGCCAAGCGCATCGAGAAGGCGATCCAGCGACTCGACGACGCCCTCGCCCCGCGCAACTGGGCCAACGGCTCCTTCCTGGACGACAAGGACGGCAAGAAGTTCTTCGATCGAACCCGTCAAGCGGTCCAGGAGCTCGACAAGGTCGCCGCGAACGGTGGGCCGGAGGCAGCGACCGCACAGGCTGCGATCGACGAACTCGTCGGCATCGCCGCCACGCTGGCGAGCAACCAGATCGGCGTCGCGGATCGCAACCGCGCCGATCCGAGAACGACCGACAAGGCACAGAAGGAATATGACAAGGCCGCAGACGAGCTCGCCAAGGGCAAGCCCGACAAGGCAGTCGAGAAGTACCGCAAGGCGTGGGAGGCCGCCACCACGGCGATCGAGAAGCTGGCCGGAGACGGCGGACCGCTGACCACAGCGTCACTCGTCCGCGACTTCCCGATCGGTCAGGACTGGACGGGGACCGAGAGCCTCGACTTCTGGTTCAACGGAACAGGCAGTGGTGAGGACATCACCGTCAACTTGAAGGACAATCGCGCCCCCGACCCCGGACCCGGCGGCTGGACGTTGGCATGGGCCGACGAGTTCGACGAACCGGCGGGCACCCTGCCGAACCCGGCGAACTGGGCCTATGAGATCGGCGACACGACGCCCGACGGCAAGAACGGCTGGGGCAACGAGGAGCTGCAGTACTACACCGACGATCCCGACAACGCGGCGACCGACGGCAACGGCAACCTCGTGATCACTCTCGACCAGGCCGACGGCACCCAGGAGTGCTACTACGGCCCGTGCGAGTTCGAGTCGGCCCGCCTGATCACCCAGAACAAGGCGGAGTTCGCCTACGGGCGGATCGAGTCCAGGCTGCAGGTCCCGACCGGCGGCGACGGCCTGTGGCCGGCGTTCTGGAGCCTCGGCACCGACATCACCTACAACCCGTGGCCGGGTGCCGGCGAGATCGACGTCATGGAGTACGTCAGCCGGCTCCCCGACGAGATCTTCGGCACGATCCACGGCCCGGGTTACAACGGCGGCGGCAGCTTCAGCGGCATCTACGACTTCGGCGAGCGGGTCGACCTCGGTTACCACACGTTCACTGTCGAATGGGAGCCGAGCCTGATCACCTGGTACGTCGACGGCATCCAGTACCACCAGGCACAGCCCTCCGACGTGCCCGGTCCGTGGGTGTTCGAGAAGCCGTTCTTCCTGCTGCTCAACTTCGCCATCGGCGGCAACTTCGGCGGCAACATCGATCCTGCGAACGCGTACCCGCAGGAGTACCTGGTCGACTACGTCCGGGTGTACCAGGGTCCTGACACCGCCGAGCGCTTCGAGACGACGTTCACCGACGCCGTCTCGGGTTGGCAGCAGGTGTCGATCCCGATCGGCGACTTCGTCCGTAGCGCCGACCAGCCCGCCGGGGCGCCGGACGACGGTCTGACGCTCTCCGACGTCTGGGGCTACGGCTTCGACCTGCCGTACGCGGCTGCGGGCACGTACCAGATCGACTTCGTGCAGCGCACGCCGATCCCGCCGCCGACCGAACTGGTCGTGACGAACCTCGACGACAGCGGGCCGGGCTCGCTGCGCGAGGCACTGTCGCTGATCGCCGCCGGTGGCACGATCACGTTCGACCCGGCGCTGGCCGGCGGCACGATCGACCTGACGTCCGGCCAGCTCACGATCAGCCGCGGGGTGACGGTCGACGCGTCGGCGGCCGCGCCGCTGACGATCAGCGCGGGCGGGAACTCGCGGGTGCTCCAGGTCGGCGCCGGCGTCGTGGCCGACATCAACGACGTCGTCCTCCGCGACGGTGTGGCCGCCCCGCAGGGCGGCGGCATCCTCAACAGCGGTGTGCTGAGCCTCGACCGGGTCGTCGTCACGAACAACGTCCAGAACGCCGGCGGCGCCCCATTGTTCGATCTCGGCGGTGGTGGGATCTACAACACCGACTCCTCGACCTTGAACCTCACCGACAGCACGGTGAGCGACAACACGAGCATCAACCAACCCGGCGGCGGGATCTACGGGTTCTTCAACAGCACCGTCAACATCACCCGAAGCACCGTGAGCGGCAACCTCTCCGGCGACGTCGCTGGTGGTCTGCGTTCGCTGGGCAACGTCAACGTCGTCAACAGCACGTTCAGTGGCAACACCTCGACGGCGTGGCACGGTGGCGGCATCTTCCACACCGACGGCACGCTGGTCGTAACGAACTCGACGTTCGCCGAGAACAACGCGCCCGCGGGCACAGCGTCGGGCATTCTCGTTGCGACGTTCGGTGCACCCGCGAACGCGACGTTGACCAACAACGTGTTGGAGGGCAACGGCGGGGCGTTCGCGTGCGCGATCGAAGGCGGTGGAGCTGCCACGATCACCTCGGGCGGCGGCAACGTGATCGGTGACGGATCCTGCAACCCGGGTGCTGCCGACCTGTCGTCGACCGACGCCATCCTCGGTCCACTGGCCGACAACGGCGGTCCGACGCTGACCCACGCGCTCGGTGCAGCGAGCCCGGCGATCGACGTCGCCGACGCAGGCGCCTGCCCAGCGACCGACCAGAGGGGCGTGAGCCGCCCCGTCGGGGCCGGCTGCGACGCCGGCGCGGTCGAGCAGACATAGGCACGGCGATCGCGGCGGCAGCTCCCGCATGGGCAGGACCCCCGAACGGCCGCCTCGGCTCGGCGCGAGCCCAACGCACCGGTGATCGCGGGCCTCGCTACGGTGCGTCGACCCCGAGGGAGCGCGGGCCGAGCCAGCGCACGGCGACGATGGACCCGATCAACCCGCCGATCGATGACAGCAACAGGTCGCCGATCGTGTCGCCGTACGTGAGTGACAGACCGCCAGCACCGCCGAACCCGTCCTCGGACACGGCCCACTCCATGATCTCCCACCAGACGATTGCGATCGCCCCGAAGCCGTAGCCGAGCAGCACGGCATCACGCCGGTCGGCGACGTTGCGGAACCGGAACGCATGGAACGCACCGACCAGCAGCACCCAGTTGACCGCGTGGAGCACGTCGTCGGTCCGGGGGAACCCGTCGTACACACCGAGCAGGTTGCCGAACGTGTCGATGAGGAACGGCGCAGCCAGTAGCGCGTCGGCCGTGTGCGGATACGGCTCCCAGTGCCGCAGACGCGCAACGATCGGCACGATCACCACCGGAGCGAGGAAGAGTGGGGCGCGAAAGCCCATCGCCTTGCCCTCGACCGTGCCCGGCGACAACCCGATCGCCACAGCGAAACCCACGACGAGTGCGACCTTGACCGCCCAGTTCACCCACCGCGTCACCGGAGACCGGTCGACGTCGAGCACACGCGAACGAGCGCGCGTCGACTGGACCGTCAAGGCTGCCGACCGGATTCGTAGGAATGGTCTCGTTCCATCTCCCTGCGAATGTCGTCCTCCGTGATCGATCGCTGGAAGTAGACGGCCCAGGCATTGAAAGCCAGGCCGATCCCCCATCCGGCGATCGGCCAGATCGGCCAGAAGTAGCCGCCCGAAGACAGGGCCCAGATCACCACGAGCATCGAGTTCACGATCACATAGGCCGCCACGTGGTTCCGGAAGTCCCGCTTGTCCTTCAACCGCTTGATCGCAGCAGTCCGGCGTGCTGCCTCGCTGTCCATGTCGCGAACCTCCTCGAACTCGTCCCCCAGATCGATTGTGTTCCCCGTTGGGCGAGAGAACGAGGGAACAAGGTCCTGGGCGACGCACCCGATCAGACGAGCCGCGCTTCGAGATGACCGACGTACCCGTCGTTCAGAAGTGTGTGGTGACGGCCAGCGAGTACGTTCGAGCCGTGGGGTCACCGGCGAACAGATGCACATTGGCGTTCCTGTTCACCGACATCGAGGCGAGCACGCGGCGGTGGGAGCAGTTCCCCGAGGCGATGTTCGACGTCCTCGAACGCCATGATGCGTTGCTGAATCGTGTCGTGAGCGACCACTCCGGAACCGCCTTCCATTTCTCGGGCGACGGCATGATCGCGTCGTTCGAGGAGCCGGCCGATGCCCTCGCCGCCGCCGTGCGCGCCCAGCGGGAGATCGGCGACGCCGATTGGTCGTCGGTCGACGGGATCGCCGTGAGGATGTGCGTGCACGTCGGCGACGTCGTGCTCCGCGACGGCGAGCCCTTCGGCTGGGCGCTGAACTTCGGCTCACGGCTGAACTCGATCGGTCACGGTGGCCAGATCCTGTTGTCTGCGGCCGCAGCCGAGGCGCTGGCGAACGAACTGGGCCAGGAGATGACGACCGATTCCCTGGGCCGTCACCGTCTCCGCGACATCGTGCAACCCGCCGAGGTCCACCAGGTGGTAGCGCCGGGCCTCCCCCGCGAGTTCCCGCCGCTGCGCGGCACCGTCCGGCCGGTCGGCCTGGTCGAACAACCGCACCGTTTGGTCGGCCGCGACGACGACGTGGCCGATGTGGTGAGTTTGCTCGGCGAGCGTCGGCTGGTCACGATCGTTGGGCCGCCCGGCATCGGGGCGAGCCAGGTCGCTGCCGCCGCCGCCAACCGGCTTGCGCCACGACATGCGCACGGGGTGCAGCACACCGACCTGGCCGGGGTGAGCCCCCAACGGATGCTCGATGCCATCGCCACGGCACTCGGCGTGGGTCCACGCCAGGGCGCGTCCGTGGAACGGCGTCTCGTCGAGTGGATGGCCGAACACGACATCCTGCTGGTCCTGGAACACGTCGAACACGGTGCCGAGACGATCGCCCGGCTGCTCGGCTCCGTGCTCGAGCACGCTCCGGCGGTCCGCGTGTTGTGCACCAGCCAGCGTCCGCTCGACGTGGAAGGCGAGTACGTGCGGCGTCTCGATCCGCTGGCTTCCGACGATGCGGTCGAGTTGTTCATCCAGCGGGCGGCGTCGAGCGGCGGGGCGGCCACCGATTCGCCGACACTGCGGGCGCTGTGCGAGCGACTCGACCGGTTGCCCCTGTCGATCGAGATCGTCGCCGGGAACACGTCCACCTACTCCGTCGAGGAGTTGGCCGAGATGCTCGGCCGGCGCGAGTTCCCCGAGCCGTCGAACGGCGACGTGTCGATGCGATCGGTGACCGACGCGTTCGCGGTGGCGATCGACGGTCTCGAACCGACCCACCGCACGATGTTGGAAGCAGCCACCGCCTTCTCGGGCCCGTTCGACCGAGCAGCCTTCGCTGCGGTGTGCGCCCCCGACAGCACGAGTCGGGACACCAACGCAGCACTCGACGATCTGATCACGCGATCGCTGATCCACGTCGAACGCGGGAGCGGACCCGACCAGCTGCGACTGCTCCACCACCTCGCCGACGTCGTCCGGGAACGCGCGGACCCGGCACGGCTCGAAGCGGCCCGAGATCGGTTCACCGAGCTGATGGTCGGACTGGTCGACGAGGCATCGGTCGGGCTTCGGGGCCCCGACGAGCTGCTGTGGGACCGACGGATCACTCGCAACTTCGGGAACATCCGAGCCGCGTTCGGGCGCTGCATCGCCCTCGGCGATGCAGCGCGGTCGGTCGCCATCGCGGCGCCGATGTGGGACTACGGGTTCATGCGTATGAACGACGAGTGTTTCCGGTGGGCCGAACGGGTGGTCGCCACGTTCACCGGACGCGACCACGAGGCGATCGTCGCGCCCGCGATCGGGGTTGCGGCCCTCGGCGCCTGGATACGCGACGACCTCGACGACGCGTACGAATGGTCGAAACGAGCGTTGCGGCTCGAACGCGAGCTCGACCTCGCGTTCGACCTGCCTGCACGACTCGCTCTGGTCAACGCCACGGTCTACTCCGGCGACGGTGCAGCACCTCCCGAGATCTTTGCCGAGCAAGCGGAGTACCAGCGCTCGCGGCCGGAGTTGTACTTCCATGTCAACGTCGCGACCCAGACCTCGGTGATGAGCACATGGCTCGGCGATCGAGCGGCGGCCGAACGGCGGGCGCTGCGCGCGGTGACGCTCGCGCGGCAATCGCGCAACCCGTCGTCGCTGGCGTACGCCCTGTGGGCGCTCGGGTCGGCGATCGAGGAAGATGACCCTCTGCGAGCCGAGTCGCTGCTGGGAACCGCGCTGGAGATCGCACGCGAGGTGCGCAATGGGTGGGTCACGGCGCTCGTCCAGATGGCGCTCGCCTCGTTGCGTCGCCGGGTCAATTCACCGATCGATTCCGTTCCGCTGCTGCTCGACCAACTCGACCTGCTGTGGATGGCGGGGCACCGGTCGCACCTGTGGGCCACCATCCGGCTGTGCTCGCTGGTGGCCGGCGACCTCGGCAACGACGAGCTGGCATTCGGCCTCGCAGCGTCGGTCGCCGCCGCGCGCCTGGCCATGCCGGCGCTCCCGGTCGACGCTGCCGCCTTGCGGGCACAGGACGAACGGATGCGAGCGCAACACCCCGTCGAGTGGCTGGATCGGACGAGCGCGATCGCAGCCACGTGGGACGTGGACACCATCGTCGCGGCGATCCGCTCCGAGTTCCAGCGCGCGCTCGCGGACGCCGCCGTCTGACCGACGTCACGACGACCGTTCGCGCACGATCCGCGCCAGGTCGAGACGCCGAATCGAACGCGCGGTCGCCAGTTGGGCGAGGCCGGCGACTGCGAGGATCGCGACGGCCGAGAGCACGACCGTGCTCGCCCGGATCTCCATGCCGAAGTCGAACAGGTCGCTGCTGAAGGAGTCCATGAACTGCGACGACACCCAGTAGCCGATCGCCAGCCCGGGCACGATCGACAACACCGTGAGCAACATCGTCTCACCGGCGAGCAGCCGGGCGACCTGCCCGGAGCTGGTGCCGTTGAGTTCGAGCGCGGCGAGCTCCGGGGCCCGCTCGCCGGCGTTGACCGAGGCGGTGTTGAACAGCAGGGCGAATGCCATCAGTCCGCCGAAACACAGCATCACCGCGACGAACGCGTAGAACAGGGAGAGCAACCCACGTGCGGTCTCGTAGAGGCCGCGAGCATCGACGTAGGCGACCACCGACGGCGACGCGCTCAGGGTCTCGCGCATCGCCGCGCGGTCTGCGCCGTCGTCGAACGTGATCAGCACCGAGTCGACCGCGTCCGGACCGACGATCGACTCGACGGTGGGCAGGCTGGTGTAGAGGAGTGTGCCGAGTGGCTCGTCGACGAATGCCACGATCGGTGCGGTGAAGGATCCCGCCCCGGGCCCGAGATCGACCTCGACGACTTCGCCGGTCGTGACGCCGAGTTCCGATGCCAGCGAGCGACCGGCGACGAGCCCGGACGCGGGGAGACCGGCCGAACCGAAGCGGTGCATCTCGGTGTCCGGTTGCAGCGCGATCAACTCGGTCGCGTAACTCGCGCCGTCGACGCGGACGGTGGCGGGGAGGTCCAGCGTCGATTCGACCCGATCGACACCGGGGATCCGCTCGATCTCGGCGACGGACGATGCGGCCGGTTGCGACAACACGAGCTGCGCGTCCTGGAGTTGGATCTGACCGAACTGTCGCTCCAGCAGGATGTCGACGGTGTCGACCATCCCCCACGACGCGAGAACGAGCGTGAGAGCGAGCACGACGCCCAGACCGGTCGTCGCGGCTCGACGCTTGTTCCGTCCGATTCCGCGCAGCGTCATCCGCCATCGGGCGGGCAGCCGGCGCAGCGGGGGAACCAACCGCTCGGCGACGCTGCGCCCGCCTCGACCCGTCGGCAGCTCACCGCGCAGTGCCACACCGGGACTCGTCCTCGCCGCAGCGAACGTCGGCGCCGCGGTCGCCAACAGCCCGGTGGCGACGGCGAGCGCGAGCGCGATGACCACCGTCCCCCAGTGGAACCGCGTGACGGTGTCGGGCACCGAGATCGCGTCGGTGTACACACCGGTGACCAGCCGTCCCAGTGGCACGCCGACGGCGACGCCGACGAGACCGGCCGCGCCGGTGATGGCGGCACCCTCGATGAGATGGTGGACCACGACGGTCTGCGTGCTCAGACCGTTGGCCCGGAGCGTGGCGATCTGCGCCCGCTGCGATCGGATGAGGCGGCCCTGCAGGACGAAGGTCGCCATCGCGGCGGATCCGAGGAAGAGCACCGGGAACAGGAACGACAGCTCGCCGAATCCGGAGACGTCCTCCTGGAGCGCCGCGTTCGAGGCCTGCTCGGCTCGCGGCTCGACGCTCGACGCTCCGAGCTCGTCGGCCGTCGCCGTGAGTCGAGCATCGAGTACCACCGCGTCGGCCGACGTGTCGTAGCGCACGAGCGCCTGGGTCTCGGGATCGGACACGACCTCGTCGAACACGGAGCTGGTGGCGAAGACCACACCGAAGTCGTCCGACGACGTCAGGACGTCCTGGCGGCTCCGTGCCGGCCAGATGTACTCGGCTGACGCAGCCACGCCGACGACGTCGAACGCCGTCCACCGCCCGTCCGCGTACAGCTCGAGCCCGTCTCCCGGCTCGAGTGAGAAGTGATCGGCGAGGTGACGCTCGACCGCGACGCCGGCGGAAGCACCGACCGGCGAGGCCCCTGCGAGCAGATCGAGCCGGTCGATCGTCGGACGACCGCTGTCGGGGATCTCGATCATCCGACCCAACAATGTGTGGTCACCTCCGATCCGAACCGGCACGTCGGCGCGACGGCGTACGGCGGCGGCGTCGACGCCGGTGAGGGCCGTGGCCTGGTCGGCGAAGGCGGTGACATCGCCGCCCGTGACGGTCAGGTCGGCGAACTCGAGCCGCTCGTACGTGCGGGCGTAACTCGATTCCAGGTTCATGAACGCATCGTTCGAGGCCGCGAACAGCGCAACACCGATCGCCACCGTGGCCCCGATCGCGAGGTACTGCCAGCGGTGACGGCGCAGATCACGGGGGATCGTGCGACGCAGGACACTCACCACGAAACCTCCTCGACGGGCGTGGGAGTGGCCACGCGACGGTCACCTCGCACCTGACCGTCGCCGAGTTCGATGATCCGGTCGGCGATCCGCGCGATCGCCGAGTTGTGTGTCACGAGCACGACCGTGTGACCGTCGTTCGCCGCGCGACGGAGGAGTCCCAGGACCTGCTTGCCACTGTCGAGATCGAGCGAGCCGGTCGGCTCGTCGGTCAACAGGACCGGCGCCTCCTTGACGAGCGCCCGGGCCACGGCGACCCGCTGTTGTTCACCGCCCGACAACTGGGCGGGAAAGTGGTCCAGGCGATCACCGAGACCGACCCGCTCGAGGGCGACAGCGGCTCGCCGATGTGCATCGGGACCGATGAGTTCGGCGATCACCTCGACGTTCTCCGCTGCCGTCAGGGTCGGGACGAGATTGAAGAACTGGAAGACGAACCCCACCTGGTTGCGCCGGTAGTCGGTCAGGTCCGCGCCGTGCCGGTCGGACACGTCGACACCCGACACGGTCACCGTCCCGGACGACGGGGGCTCGATCGTTCCGAGGACGTTCAACAACGTCGTCTTGCCGGATCCGCTCGGGCCGAGCAACACGACGAACTCGCCAGGATCGATCCGCATCGACACATCGCGCAGCGCATGCACTTCGGACGGTCCGCGCCGGTACGTCTTGGACACATGATCGAGCACGACACTGCCCTCGTCCACGGCCCCCATCGTCGATCCTGACGCCGGCGCAGGCCAGGGCACTTCGTCGCCACCCGCGGCCAGACGCAGGGCGCAACCCGAGGGCCGCGCCCGGACACCTAGGCTCGCCCGCAGCGCAGGGAGGCAGACAGGTGACAGCGAGAGCGGACAACGAACTCGACGGCAGATCGCACGCGGACGTCACCGGCGGCCTCGTGACCCTCGACGGGGGCGAGTACTACCGGATCGACGGAGTCGAGGCGATGGCACCGTTCCTGATGACGGTGGTGTCCGACGCCGACCTGTGGATGTTCGTGTCCAGCACCGGTGCCTTGACGGCCGGTCGGGTCGACGCCGACCACGCGCTGTTCCCGTACGAGACCGACGACCGCATCCATCGCGCCGCCGGTATCACCGGTCCGATCACCTTGATCGGCCGGACCGTCGACGGCGAGCGCGAGCTGTGGCAGCCGTTCGCCCGCGTACCGACCCCCGGGTGCCGCCGGTCGATCGCCAAGAGCGTGCTCGGCGATCGACTCGTGTTCGAGGAACGCCACCCTTCCTGGGGCTCGACGTTCCGGGCGACCTGGGCACCGTCGGACACCTACGGCTGGGTACGCACCGTCGAACTCCGTCACGACCGCGCGCCGGACGGATCGACCACGGGTGAACACACCGACTACGAGGTGCTCGACGGTTTGCTCGACGTGTTGCCCGCCGGCGTCGACGCGTTGACCGAGCAGATCCGCTCGAACCTCGTCAACGCCTACAAACGATCCGAGACCGGGCCGTGGGGAACGTTGGCGGTGTATTCGCTCGAATCTTTGATCTCCGATCGTGCGGAGCCCGTCGAGGCGCTGACCGCGACCGTCGTGTGGTCGACCGGCCTCGGCGAGGCCGACCTCCTGCTCGATGCGGGTGCGGTCGACGACATGATCGCCGGGCACCCGGCGGCACCGGTCAGCCTGGTGACGGGGCGACCCGGCGCCCATCTGCTGCGCGGCACGGTGTCGGTGTCGCCGTCGGCGCCCGCGTCCTGGACGATCGTCGCCGACACCGGGCTCGACCACGCGAGCGTGACCGCTGCGGCGGAGGCAGCCCGCTCGGACGACGCGCTCGAACGGGTCACCGCCGACATCGAACTCGGATCGGAACGACTGCGGCGACTGCTCGGGGACGCCGACGCGTTCCAGCACACCGGCGATCGGATCGCCGACGCGCACCATCTGTCGAACGTGCTGTTCAACTGCATGCGTGGCGGCGTCTTCCCGTACGGGACGGCCGTGCCCGTCGAGGAGTTCGCGGCCTTCGTCGCCGACCGCAACCGAGATGTGTCGGCACGACACGGCGACTGGATCGGACGGCTCGGGGCGTCGGTCGACGAACTCGCCCTGCGCGCGGGTGCGCTGGGGACCGGCGACCCCGACCTCGTCCGTCTGGTGCTCGAATACCTGCCGCTCACCTTCTCGCGTCGCCACGGCGATCCGAGCCGCCCGTGGAACCGGTTCTCGATCAACGTCCGCAACGACCACGGTGACCCAGTCCTCGCGTACGAGGGGAACTGGCGCGACATCTTCCAGAACTGGGAGGCCCTCCTGCAGTCGTTTCCCTCGTACTTCGTCAACGTGGTGGCGAAGTTCGTCAACGCGACGACGATCGAGGGGTACAACCCGTACCGGATCTCGCGCGACGGCATCGACTGGGAGGTGCCGGACCCCGACGACCCGTGGAGCCACATCGGCTACTGGGGCGACCACCAGATCGTCTACCTGATGCGGCTCCTCGAGATGTGGGACCGCTACGAACCCGGTGCTCGCGTCGGCTGGCTCGACCGCGACGTGTTCGTCCACGCCGACGTCCCGTACGTGCTCGCCGATCACGACTCGATCGTGCGCGACCCCCGCGACACGATCACCTTCGACGTCGAACACGCGGCCGAGATCGCGTCCCGCCAGGATCGCATCGGCGCCGACGGACGACTCCTCGTCGACGGCGACGGCTCGCTCCTCCACGTCGGGCTCCTCGAGAAGCTGGTCGTGCCGGCCCTGGCGAAGCTGACGAACTTCGTGCCCGGCGGTGGCATCTGGCTCAACACCCAGCGGCCCGAGTGGAACGACGCCAACAACGCCCTCGCCGGGCCGGGCCTGTCGATGGTGACGCTCCACCATCTCCGTCGGTACCTGGCGCTCCTCGGGTCGATCGTCGAGACGATGCCGGGTGGGACGGTCGAGGTGACGGCGTCGGTCGCCGAGTGGCTCGACGACATCCGCCGGGTCCTGGGCATGCGGCCGGCGGGCCCCGTCGACGACGTGGAGCGCCGCGCGATCGTCGACCTGCTCGGCCGCAGCGGCGAGGCCCATCGACGGCGCGTCCGTTCGGGAGTCGGCTCCGGCAAGGTCGATCTTGCGCTGGCCGCCGTCGGTGACCTGTGTGCCACATCGCTCGATCACCTCGACTCCTCGATCGCGGCGGGGCGACGTCCCGACGGCCTCCACCACTCGTACAACCGGGTGTCGTTCCCCACCGACGACACCGCGAGTGTCGACCACCTCGGTCCGATGCTCGAAGGGCAGGTCGCCGTGCTGTCGTCGGGGGTGCTCGACGCGGAGGAGACGCTCGACATCGTCGACGCGCTCTTCGCGTCAGGAATGCATCGCGCCGATCTCGACACGTTCCTCCTCTACCCGCCGACCGAGCTGCGCCCGTTCCTCGAACGGAACCGGATCCCGGCGGAGGCGGCGGATCGTCTCCGCCGGCTCGGCGGGTCGACCCCGGGTGGTGACGGGATCGTGGTCGCCGATGCCGACGGGCGCCTGCACTTCAGGCCCGACATCGTCAACGCACGGGCCCTCGAACGAGCGCTCGACCGGGCCGGGATCCACGGCGACGCACGGGCCACCTGGTTGGAGACGTACGAGGACGTGTTCGACCACCGGTCGTTCACCGGGCGCTCGGGCAGCATGTACGGCTACGAGGGGATCGGCTCGGTGTATTGGCACATGGTGGCCAAGCTGCTGCTCGCCGTGCAGGAGGCGTACTGGGACGCCGTCCGCCGCGGTGATCCCGACACGACCGTCGCGCGGATCGCCGAGGCCTATCGGAGGATCCGCGCGGGCCTCGGCTACCGGAAGACACCGGAGGAGTTCGGAGCGATCCCGACCGACTGCTACTCCCACACCCCGTCCCATTCGGGTGCGCAGCAGCCCGGCATGACCGGCCAGGTGAAGGAAGAAGTCCTCGCGCGCTTCGGCGAACTGGGCTTCCACGTCACGGACGGCCGCCTCGTGCTGGTGCCGGGTCTGATCACGCCGGACGAGGTACTGCGGCCCGGTGCCGACAGCCGGCCCGACCGAGCCGACCTCACGATCTGTGCTGTCCCGATGCACGTCGAGACCGGCGTCGATGACACCGTCGTGGTCGAGCGGACAGACGGCACCCGGGAGACGATCGACGGGCTGGAGCTCGACGTGGCGCGCTCACAGGAGGTGTTCGCCCGTGCCGGGACGATCGCGCAGGTCCGGTGGATCGTCGGCGACGGCACTCTGGCCGCGTGGCGGCGCCGCGCCGTCGACCCGGAGGCGGTCGAGTCCGCGTAGGCTCCTGCGATGGCCACCTACGCTTGCCCCACCTGTGGAATGTCCGTCAACGCGACCTGCGGCGAGTGTGATGCTCCGTTGGTGAACGACACGATCCAGCGTGACGACGGATCGTCGGTGCAGGTCTCGAAGTGCCCGAACGGCCACGGCAAGATCAAGTCACCCATGTGTTGCGGAGCCGACATGGCCTGCTCGATCGCCTGACACGGCGGGTTACCCTCGGGCCGTCACCGAGAACGAGGAGCGCAGCAGTGGATTCGAATCCGGTCATCGACATGCTCGGACGTCGGCTCCGATTGGCGGTCGTCGGCGGCGGACCGGGGAGCTTCATCGGCGCGATGCACCGGACCGCCGCGCGGCTCGACGACCGGTACGAACTGGTGGCCGGCGCGCTGTCGTCGGATCCCGTGCGGTCACGCGAGGCCGCGATCGCGATCGGCATCCCCGCCGACCGCGCCTACCCGGATGCCGACCGGCTGTTCGCGGCCGAACAGGCCCGGCCCGACGGGGCCGACGTCGTCGCCGTCATGACGCCGAACGACAGCCATCACGGGTATGCGCTCACAGCGCTGCGCCACGGCTTCGACGTGATCTGTGACAAGCCGATCACCAACACCCTCGCGGAGGCGCGAGACGTCGTCGCGGCCGTCGAGGAGACCGGTCTCGTCTACTGCCTCACCCACAACTACACCGGGTACCCGATGGTCCGCCAGGCGCGGGCGATGGTCGCCGACGGTCAGCTCGGCGAGATCCAGTTGGTGCAGGTCGAGTACGTGCAGGGCGGCAAGGCCGCCGCACGCGACCCCGATCCCACCGGGCCGCTCCCCTGGCGGTACGACCCCGTCCGGGGCGGGCCGTCGCTCGTGCTCGGCGACATCGGGACGCACGCCCACAACCTCGTTCGCTTCGTCACCGGCCGGGAGGTCACCGAGGTCGCCGCCGACATCGGCCACATCGTCGCCAACCGGCTCGTCGACGACTACGCCGGCGCGATGCTGCGCTTCGACAACGGCGCTCGCGGCTCGTTCTGGGTGACCCAGGCTGCCACCGGGGTCGAGAACTGCCTGCGCCTCCGGGCGTCCGGGACCCGCGGAACCGTCGAGTGGATGCAGGAGCTGCCGACACAGCTCGTGTTCCGGCCCGCCGGAGCGCCGGTCGAACTCCGGACACCGAACGGCCCCGGAACGCTGCCACTCGCGGCGCGGGCGAGCCGGATCGTCGCCGGCCATCCGGAGGGGTTCCACGAGGGGTTCGCCAACGTGTACTCCGACGCCGCGGAGGCGATCGCCGCCCGCCGTTCCGGTCGCGACCCCGACCCCTTGGCGATGCACTTCCCGGATGCGCTCGACGGGCTGATGGGCGTCGCGTTCGTCGATGCCGCCATCCGTTCGAGCGGCGACAACGGTGCCTGGACCTCCGTCGACACCTGAGCCGGGAGTTGACCCCGCGTATCCTTCGCTCGCATGACGGACGGTGACGAGGCAGCCGGCGATTTCCCGCTGAAGCGGTTCCTCGGGATGGAGCTCAGCGGGGACGACCCGGGTGTCGGGTTGGCCCACGTCGATGTCGGACCGGACCACCTCAACCCGAACGGTGTCGTTCACGGCGCGGTCCTCTTCGCGCTCGTCGACACCGCGATGGGAAAGTCGACGATGAGCGTGATCGACGAGCCCGGTCGCTACTGCGCGAGCATCGAGGTGTCGCTGCGGTTCATCCGCCCCGCCGTCGCGGGGCGGGTGACCGCCACGGCAACGGTGGTGAAGCGCGGTCGCAACGTGGTCCATCTCGACGGCCGCGTGGTCGACGACGACCAACGGCTCATCGCCACTGCAGCCGGCACGTTCGCGATCCTCGGCGAGCCGTGACGAGCACCGGGGCACTGCGGGTCCGTTCTCCGGCCGACTTCCTGCGTCTGGCGGTCGCGGCCGTGGTCCTGCTCGCGCCGTGAACCTCTGGTGGCTCGTCGCGTCCGGGATCGGGTTCGTCATCCTGGCAACGTCGGTGAACGAAGCGCGACGACCGGCGATCGGCGCCACCGAGGCCAGGGTCTTCCACGCGGTGAACGGTCTGCCGAGCGGCCTCTACTGGCCACTGTGGCTGCCGATGCAGCTCGGCAACCTGGTGGTGGGAACGCTGGTCGGGCTCGGGATCGCCTGGGCGCTCGGCGACTGGTGGGTCGCGGCAGGAGTGGTGATCGCGACGTTCAGCAAGCTGGGCACCGAGAAGCTGGTGCGCCGTGAGATGGCCGACCACCTCGCGGTCCGCCAGCGCCCCGGCACGAGCGAGGCCGACGCGATCCTGCGCGGCGCCGACGTGCCGAGCTCGGGTGCCAGCTTCCCGTCGGGTCATGTGATCCTCGTAGCGGCGATCGCCACGGTCGTCACCCCTGCGCTGCCCGTCGGCTGGTGGTGGGCGCCGCTGCTGCTGACGTTCCTCGTCATGTTCGGCCGGGTCTACGTGGGGGCGCACAACCCGCTCGACGTCACCGCCGGCCTCGGCACCGGCCTGGTGATCGGCGGCCTCGTCGCCGGGTTCGTCCGCTGAGTGCCGGTGCGCTGGGGAGTGCGGTCCGGCCGGCGCCATGATGGGACCGATGGACGAGCCATCTGCTGACGAGCACGCACCGAGTGCGCTCGAGCGCGCGAGCGCGTGGGGTCGCAAGGAGGCGGAACAGGCCGCGGAGCGTTTCGCGAGACTGCGCGAGCGCGTGGAGATCGTCGACGTCGGTGCGCGTGTCTACGAGCGCGACAAGGAGGCCGGCGGCACGCTGCTGGGCAGCGCCCTCGCGCTGCGTCTCTTCCTGTTCTTCGTGCCGTTCATCCTCCTGATCGTCGGACTCGCGGGCGTGTTGGGAAGGCCGTCGGACGGCTCGGCGACCGCGGAGACCGCCGGACTCACCGGGACGCTGGCGGACTACGTCGACGACGCCTTCGCGCAGAGCGGTGGGACCCCGTGGATCGCGCTCGTGGTCGGGCTCGTCGGCATCGGAACGACCGGGTGGTCGCTGACGCGGGCACTCGTGCTGTCGAGTGCGCTGTCGTGGCGGATGGGCGGCAGGCAGCACACCCCCATCCGGGCCATCGGCATCGTGGTGGGGCTCATCGTCAGCATCGGGTTGTCGGCGGCGATCGCCAACCGGATCAGCCAGGCGACCGGGGTCGCCCTCACGTCGATGTCGCTGGTCGGTCTGACGGCCGTCTACTCGGTGTTGTGGCTGGTGCTCCTGCAGGCGCTGCCACGAGCGACGACCGACCCGGGCGCGTCACTGCCGGGTGCCGCGGTCATCGCGTTGGTGATCGCCGCCCTGCAGACGATCACGCAGTTCTACCTCCCCCATCAGATCGACAGTGTGTCGCAGTTGTACGGGCAGGTCGGTGTGCTGGTGGCGTTCCTCGGCTGGTTCTTCTTCCTCGGCCGGGCGATCGCGTTCGCGTTCGCCCTCAACGCCGTGATCTACGAGGAGGTGGGCAGTCTGTCGACGCTGTTCTTCGCGCTCCCGGTGATCCGGCAGATCCCGCGGCGGGTTCCCGCCGTCGAGCGCTACTTCGCACTCGATCACATTGCCGACGGCGAGCCCGCGGCAGCGGAGCCGATCGACCTCCCAGGGGTCGATCGGCCCTGACGCCCGGCAGGAGCGATCGGTACGGTCGCCGCAGGAGGTGTTGTCATGGACTTCGAGGTGTCGGAGCAGATGGAGACCATCTTGACGATGGTCCGCGAGTTCGTCGATCACGAGCTGGTCCCGATCGAGGGCGAGATGTTGCACGGGTCGCCCGAGACGGTGCAGGAGCTGGTCGTCGCGGCCCAGGCCAAGGTCCGCCAGATGGGACTGTGGGCGCCGAACCATCCGGAGGAGTTCGGTGGACTCGGGCTGTCGATGGTCGATCACGGCCTGCTGAGCGAGGCGTTGGGGCGGTCACCACTCGGCCACACCGTGTTCGGGTCACAGGCCCCCGACGCCGGCAACATCGAGATCCTCCACCTCCACGCCACCGAGGAACAGCGCGAGCGCTTCCTGCGCCCGCTGGTCGAAGGGAAGATCCGCAGCTGCTTCTCGATGACCGAGCCGGAGACGGCCGGATCGAACCCGTTGCTGCTCGAGACCACGGCGGTCAAGGACGGCGACGACTACGTCATCAACGGACAGAAGTGGTTCACCTCGTCGGCCGACGGCGCGTCGTTCGCGATCGTGATGGCGGTCACCGATCCCGACGCGCCCCCGTACGCGCGCACGAGCATGATCATCGTCCCCACCGACACCCCCGGCTTCAACCTCGTCCGCAATGTCAGCGTGATGGGCCACGCCGGGTCGGGCCATGCGAGCCACGGCGAGGTGATCTACCAGTCGTGCCGGGTGCCGCAGTCGAACCTGCTCGGGCCCGAGGGCGGTGGGTTCGTGATCGCCCAGGAGCGGCTGGGGCCGGGCCGCATCCACCACTGCATGCGATGGCTCGGGATCGCCAGCCGTTCCTTCGACATGATGTGCGAGCGCGCCAACGCCCGCGTGATCACGCCCGACGGGGAGACGCTCGCCGACCGGCAGGTGATCCAGCACTGGGCGGCCGAACTCGACGCCGAGATCCGCGGCGCCCGTCTGCAGACGCTGCATGCGGCGTGGATGATCGACCAGCACGGTCCGAAGGCGGCACGCGACGAGATCTCGGCGATCAAGTTCTCGGTGGCGAACACGATGCTCAAGGCGGTCGACACCGCGATCCAGGTGCACGGGGCGCTCGGCGTCACCGACGACACGATCCTCGCCTACTGGTATCGGCATGAGCGCGCCGCTCGCATCTACGACGGCGCCGACGAGGTGCACAAGACCTCCCTCGGCCGCCGCATCCTCCGCCGCTACGCGTGACTGTCACGCCCGGGGTCTGACCCCTGCCGTAACTGTTACACCAGGGGTCAGACCCCCGCTGTAACGGTCGGGACGCCCCAGCCGGGTTCGTAGTCGAAGGTGGCGCGTGACGGTGACGCGTGGAAACGGTCGTCGAGCACGTCGACGTGGTCGAGCGAGATCAGTGCCGGATGGGTGACGCCACAGGCCCGGCTGAGCGACAGCAGGTCCTTGCGCAACGTGATGATGTAGTTGGCGAGCCGCGCCGCTTTCAGTTCCGGGTCGAGGCCGTGGACGAGCCACGGGTTCTGGGTGGCCACACCGGTGGGGCACTTGCCGGTGTGGCACCGCTGAGCCTGGATGCAGCCGATCGCCATCATCGCCTCGCGGGCGACGTTGACCATGTCGCAACCCAGCCCGAACGCGAGCGTGGTCTCGTGCGGGAAGCCCAGCTTTCCCGAGCCGATGAACACGACCCGGTCGGCGATCCCCCGCTTGGCGAACTCCCGGTAGACGCGGCTGAAGCCGACCTTGAACGGCAGCGCCACCTGATCGGTGAACACGAGCGGACCGGCGCCGGTACCGCCTTCGCCGCCGTCGATCGTGATGAAGTCGACCCCGCGTTCGCCCGACACCATCGCCTCGGCGAGGTCCGACCAGATCGACGACTCCCCGATCGCCGACTTGATCCCGACCGGCAGCCCCGTGGCCTCGGCGATGCGCTCGACGAAGTCGAGCAGGGAGTCGACGTCGTGGAACTCGGGGTGGGCGGCCGGGCTGATGCAGTCGCGACCCTGCGGCACGCCGCGTATCTCGCTGATCTCCCGCGTGATCTTCGACGCGGGGAGCACGCCGCCGAGGCCCGGCTTGGCCCCCTGGCTGAGCTTGATCTCGATCGCCCGTACCGGGTTGGCCGCCGCGGTCTCGACGACGCGACCGAGGTCGAAGCGGCCGTCGGCGTCGCGGGCACCGAAGTAGCCACTGCCGAGCTGCCAGATCAGCTCGCCGCCCCGCTGGTGGTACGGGGAGATCCCACCTTCGCCGGTGTTGTGCAGACAGCCGGCGATCTCGGCGCCCTGGTTGAGCGCGGAGATCGCGTTGGACGACAGGGCGCCGTAGCTCATTGCCGAGACGTTGATCACCGAGGCCGGCCGGAACGCCTTCGGCCGGCCGCGTGAGGCACCCATCACCTTGGCGACCGGAATGCGGTACTGGTCGTCGTAGTCGTCGTCGCCGGGCACAGGGGCCCGGAGGGGGAACGGCGAGTGCTTGATGATGAAGTAGTTGGGCGACGTCTCGAGGTCCTTGCTGGTGCCGAACGCGAAGTAGTTGTTCTCCTGCTTCGACGACGCGTAGATCCATCGCCGCTGGTCACGGTTGAACGGCCGCTCCTCGGTGTTGCTGGTGACGATGTACTGGCGCAGCTCCGGCCCGACCTCCTCGAGGATGTACCGAGCGTGGCCGAGCAGCGGGAAGTTGCGCAGGATCGAGTGGCGCTTCTGGCGCAGGTCGTAGGCGGTCACCACCGCCGCACCTGCCGCCACCACCGCTGCCAGGTTGCGACGCCGCCCCATGTGTCGAACGTACGACTCGCAGGCGGTGCCGGTGAAGGGTCTTCGGACCCGCCGCGGCATCTCCGGAGACGGCCCGCAGGGAACGTCGTGTCATGCTGGCGTGATGACGAGATCGATCGACACCGGCACGAACGACCTGCTCGCACACGTCGACGGGCACCTCGGCGTGATCACGTTCAACCGGCCCGAGCGACGCAACGCGCTCTCCGACCCGATGTACGCCGGGTTCGACCAGGTGCTTCCAATCATGGCCGCCGACCCGGAGGTGCGGGTGCTCGTGGTGACCGGTGCGGGCGGGGCGTTCTGCGCAGGCGGTGACGTCAAGGGCATGAACGAATCGCACCGGAGCGGGACGCCGCGCCCCGGTCGCGGCGGCGGCCGGGAGGAACAGGTCGCCAGGCTGCAGCAGCTCCAACGTCAGGTGTCGCTCGCGCTCCACGAGTTCCCGGCCCCGGTGGTCGCGGTGCTGCCGGGCGCCGCCGCCGGCGCGGGGCTGTCGATCGCACTGGCTGCCGACCTCCGGATCGCCGCCGAACGCGCCGTACTCGTCACCGCGTTCGCGAACGTCGGTGCCTCCGGCGACTTCGGAGGGTCGTGGTTCCTCACCCAACTCGTCGGGAGCGCCAAGGCGAAGGAGCTCTACTTCCGGTCGCCGCGGCTCACCGCCCGCGACGCCCTCGACCTCGGCATCGTCAACGAGGTGCTGAGCGACGAGGGGTTCGAGGAGGCGGCGCTCGACTGGTGCCGCACGCTCGCCGGCGGCGCACCGATCGCGCTGCGCCTCATGAAGCAGAACCTCAACCGCGCGCTCGTCACCGACCTCGCGACCGCGCTCGACGCCGAGGCGCCGAACATGGTGGAGACGATGTCGACCGCCGACCATCGAGAGGCCGCCGCGGCGTTCGTCGAGAAGCGCCGCCCGGTCTTCGGCGGCAGCTGAGGTTCCACCCCGCGTCTACGGTTCGGCGATGGCGCAGGATCAGATCACCGAGTACCCGCCGACCGATCCCTTCCCGGGGGTGATCGGGCGCACGCTCGACACGTCGTCGCCGGCGTGGCCGGCCCCGAAGCGGGCGCGGGAGGGCTCGCCGAACGTGGTGGTGGTGCTCTGGGACGACGTCGGATTCGGCCAGTTCTCGCCGTTCGGCGGTTTGTGCGAGACGCCGACGCTCGAACGGATCGCCGCCCGCGGCCTGCGCTACTCGAACTTCCACACCACGGCCCTGTGCACGCCGACCCGGGGCTGCTTGATGACCGGCCGCAACCACCACTCGCTCGGGCTGTCGGCGATCACCGAGACGTCGCTCGGTTTCCCCGCACACAACAGCTTCATCGGCTTCGAGCACGGCTTCCTCCCCGAGATGCTGCTGGAGCACGGCTACAACACGTTCGCGATCGGCAAGTGGCACCTGACGGCACCGACCGAGTCGACCACCGCCGGGCCGTTCAACCGCTGGCCGCTCGGGCGGGGGTTCGAACGGTTCTACGGGTTCCTCGCCGGATCGACCGACCACTGGTACCCCGACCTCGTCTACGACAACCATCCCATCCCGGCGCCGGCACGGCCGGAGGACGGCTACCACCTCAACATCGACCTCGCCGACCACGCGATCCAGTTCATCAAGGACGCGCACGTCCACGCCCCCGACAAACCGTTCCTCCTCTACTACGCGCTCGGCGCCGGCCACTCGCCGCACCACGTGGAGACGGAGTGGATCGAGAAGTACGAAGGTCGCTTCGACGCCGGCTGGGACGAGTACCGCCGCGTCGTGTTCGAGCGCCAACTGGCAGAGGGGATCGTGCCGCCGGACACGACGCTGTCGGAACGTGACCCTGACGTGCCGGCGTGGGACAGCCTGACCGACGACGAACGGCGGATGTACGCCCGCGAGATGGAGGTGTACGCAGGGTTCGTCGAACAGTCCGACCACCACCTCGGCCGCGTGGTCGACTTCATCGACGAACTCGGCGAGCTCGACAACACGATCATCGTGGTGATGTCGGACAACGGCGCCAGCGCCGAGGGTGGTGTGCACGGCACGTTCAACGAGGTGCAGTTCTTCAACGGGGTGCCCGAGACGCTCGAGAAGAACCTCGAGTACTTCGACCGCTGGGGCGGGCCCGACACCTATCCGCACTACTCGTGGGGGTGGGCGTGGGCCGGCAACACGCCGTTCCGCCGGTGGAAGCGCGAGACCTACCGCGGCGGTGTCACCGACCCGTGCATCGTGTCGTGGCCCGCCGGCATCACCGGCCACGGGGAGGTGCGAACCCAGTACACGCACGTCACCGACGTCCTGCCGACCCTGCTCGACGCCCTCGGGATCGATCCGCCCGACGTCATCCGGGGTGTCGAACAGTCACCGATCCACGGGACGAGCTTCGCCCACACCTTCGACGCGCCGGACGCCGCGTCGGGCAGGACGACGCAGTACTTCGAGATGTTCGGCAGCCGGTCGATCTTCCACGAGGGGTGGAAGGCCAACTGTCCCGTGCCGGGTCCGAGCTTCGCCGAGGCGGCCGAGCGGGGGCGCCGGTTCGGTCAGGCCTTGACCGCGGAGATGTTGGAGCAGCTCGACGCCGACGGCTGGGAGTTGTACGACGTGGCGACCGATCCGGCCGAGACCCGCAACCTCGCCGCCGAGATGCCCGACAAGCTCGCCGAGATGCGTGCGCTCTGGTACGAGCAGGCCGACGAGTACGGGGTGTTCCCACTCGCCTCGGCCGGCATCTCGCGCCTGTTGACCGTGCGCCCGACGATCGCGCCGCCGCGCGATCGGATCGTCTGGTATCCGGACGCGGCCCCGGTGTACTTCGGTGCGTCGCCGCGCCTCTACAACCGCCCGTACGCGATCACCGCGGAGTTGACGATCCCCGCCGGCGACGTCGCCGGCGGTGCGTCCGACGGCATCCTGGCCAGCCACGGGAACCGCCATGGCGGGTACGCGCTCATGGTGCTCGACGGGCGTCTCCACCACGTCTACAACTGGGTCGGCTCCGCGCGGTTCACCACCGTGAGCGCCGAGGTCCTGTCGCCGGGCGATCACGAGGTGCGCTTCGAGTTCGAACCGACCGGCGCACCCGATCTCGGCGCCGGCAAGGGGTCACCGGGCCGCAGCATGCTGTACGTCGACGGCCGGCTGGTCGGCGCCACGGAGTTCCCGTTCAGCACGACGAACCGGATGGGTCCGGTCGGCTTCAGCTGCGGCTACGCCGCGTTCGACACGGTCGCCCCCGACCTCTACGAAGCACCCTTCCGATTCCGAGGCATCCTGCATCGGCTCACGGTGGACATCTCGGGCGACCTGCTCCAGCACGACGAGGCCGAACTCCGCGGCCTGATGGCACAGCAGTAGCGATTCCAGCCTCGGTATAGGGTGCCCCATGCCGATATTCATGGACGTCCACCGAGACCTCGGCGATGTGACCGAGGACGACATCCGGGCGGCTCACGAACGCGACCTCGAGATCCAGGACGATCACGGCGTGCGCTTCCTCACGTTCTGGTTCAACCAACCCGATGGCCACGCCTTCTGTCTGGTCGAAGCTCCCGACAAGGAGTCGGCAATCGCCTGTCACAAGGCGTCGCATGGACTGGTGCCCCACGACATGATCGAGGTGGAACGACCGACCGTCAACCAGTTCATGGGCGACTGGGAGGTGAACGTGCCCGACATCGCCCGGATCGCCGGTCCGGGGTCGAGTCTCGACTCAGGGCTGCGAGCGATCATGTTCACCGACCTCGAGGGGTCCACCGCAGTGAGCAGCCGCGAGGGCGACGGCCGGGCCATGGAGGTCATCGAGCGTCACGACACGATCGTGCGAACCGCGCTTGCGGCAGCGGGCGGGCGCGAGGTGAAGCACACCGGCGACGGGATCCTCGCCTGCTTCAACCACATCAGTCGGGCCGTCGACTGCGCCGTCACGATCCAGCAGCAGTTCGGCGAACTCGGCGACGATCGGCCAGGCGGTCGAGTGCGGATCGGTATCAGCGCCGGCGAGCCCGTCGACCGCGACGACGACCTGTACGGCGCAGTCGTCAACCTCGCCGCCCGCATCTGCGGGCACGCCGAGCCGGGCCAGATCCTGGTGTCCGCTGCCGTGAAGGAGCTGGCGATCGGCAAGTCGCTGGGGTTCATCGAACGGGGCCCGATCGCGCTCAAGGGGTTCGACGATCCGATCCGGCTCTATCAGATCGGCACGCTCACCTGAACCTCCGCTGCGTCGCATCAGCACGTCGGTCCGAATCGTCCGGTACTCCTCGAGCTGATCTGCTGAAGGATCAGGCGTTCGAGGGGAGCCGCCCCACCGTCGATTCGACCGTCGATCGGTGCGGTATCAGGGCATAGTCGTCGACGTAGCGCTCCTCGCAGAGAACGGCGATGTCGGCCATGAACTGATCGGTGACCGCTCGCCGCGCCCGGTTGGTGCTCTTGGTGTAGCCGAGCTCCCTCACGCGGATCGGTTCGCCGAGCGTGATCGTCGCCTGCTGGAACGGCCGCACGATCCGAGCACCGGTCGGCAGCACGCGATCGGTGCCGATGATGCCGACCGGCACGATCGGCGCACCGGTGACCAGCGCGAGATGCGCGGCGCCGACGTGCCCTCGGTGCAGCAGACCGTCGCGCGAGCGCGTGCCCTCGGGAAACACCCCGATCACCTCGCCTCGTTCGAGCACCTCGGCAACCTCGTCGAACACGTGCGGGAGGTCGCCCGGGTTCTCGCGCCGCACCGGGATCATCCCGGCGCCACAGAACAACCAGTTGGTGATCGGGTTGTCGGTGTACTCGGCCTTGCCGATGAACGCCACCGGGCGCGGGAGCGAGAACATCAGCAGGATCGAGTCGAAGAACGACACGTGGTTGGCGACGACGATCACCGGACCGTCGGCGGGCAGGTGCTCGGCGCCGTCGACTCGCAGGCGGATCAGACCGCGCCGTGCGGGTGCCGTGAGCACCCGCACCAGTTCGTACGCCGTCCCGTGGGCCCGCCAGTCCCCCTCGGCCTGGGAGGCCCACCGGCGGACGACGTCGAACACCCTCCGACTCTGGGCGCCGCCGGGCGGCCTCGGCAAGGGCCGGAGGTCCCGTTCAGTCGTCCTTCTTGCCCTTGCCCTGGTTGCCGCTGTCCTTCTTGCCGTTGTCCTTCTTGCCGTTGCCCTGATTGCCGTCGTGCTTCTTGCCGTCGTCCTCCCGGGCTTCCGGGGTGGCCGTGCGAGTCGGCTCCTCGTGGTCGTCCACGTCGTCGGACTCGTGATCCTCCGACTCGTGATCCTCCGACTCGTGATCCTCCGACTCGTGATCCTCCGACTCGTGATCCTCCGACTCGTCCTCGTCGAACTTGCCGCACTTCGAGTGCGCCGCGTCGGTGACCGAGGCGCCCCAGACGGCCTCGTCGAGCAGGTCGCGGTCACCACGGGCGACCGCGCTGACGGTCCGGCCGTGGTTGCCGTCGACACAGTACGCCTCGTTGAAGTCCGTCTCCGTGTACGGGTCGGGCAAGGTGACCGTCGTGGTCACCTCGGCCTCCTCGACTGACTCCTCAGCGACTTCGATCTCCTCTTCGATCTCGATCTCCTCTTCGACCTCGATCTCCTCTTCGACCTCGATCTCCGCTTCGACCTCGGCCTCCGCTTCGACCTCAGTCGCCGCCGCAGCAGCCGCGGCCTCCGCAGCAGCAGCCTCAGCCTCAGCCTCAGCCTCCACCGCAGCAGCCTCCGCCGCGGCAGCAGCGGCCGCAGCCTCCGCTTCTTCCTCGGCGGTCTGTTCCGCCATCGTCGCGATGTACTCGTCGATCTCGTCCGGGCCGACGAGATCCGGGCTTGCGGCGGCGACGCCACCGAATCCGATGAGGCCGGCGGCGATGAGCGTGGCAACGCGGGCGCGTCGTGAACTGAACATGGTGGTCCCCTTTGCGTGGCGATGGGTCGTCGCCATGAGGTCGACCATCTTCGTCTCCGACGCGAGTTCGGCTGGCGTCGCTGGTTGACGCAACCGACCGAGCAGGCCGTCGAGTTCTTCGAGATCGTCGAAATCGCTCATGACACCCTCCTGATCGCCGCGTGCGGCTCCGCTGTTACAGACAATTTCCGGCGCAGGCGGGCGAGCCCCCGATGGACCAGCACTCGCACGTTGCCCTCCGAGACGCCCATCACCGCGGCGACGTCGGCGATCGAGAGGTCGTTCACCACACGCAGCATCACCGCCTCGGCGAGATTGTCGGGCAGCGTCGCGACCATGGCGATCGCTCGATCGAGGGCGGCGTCACGATCGTGTTCCACGTCGGCGCCGACGGCATGATCTGCGGCACGGACGGCGACGCCGCTGCGCCGCACCGAGCGGCGGATCTCGTCGACGCTGCGACGGTGACCGATGGTGAACAGCCATCGCCGGAAGTCGTCGGCGCCCCCGTCGAAACGCTCGATCGAGCGAGCGACGTCGATCCACACCTGCGAGGCGACGTCCTCCGGCGCGCTCACGCGGCGTGCGCGGAGATATCGGAGCAGCGGCGCCTGATGCGTCCGCCACAACTCGGCCAACGCGTCGCGCTTTCCGGCTCGCGCATCGTCGAACAACGTCGTCGAGCGGAACGGCATGCGTCGTCATCGGCACGCGTCGCCCACGACTTGAGCAGATTCCTCAGTGGCGGCGCACCAGCAACACGATCGTCGTGCACACGGCCATGATCCCGGCGAGCACCTGGCCGCCCTTGAGCAGCCGGTTGACATCGACGGTCGGCTTCCACACCACCGAGCCGTCGCGCACCTCGTAGACGCCGATCGGGTTCACCTTCAGCCCGAACCCGGTGCCGAACCCTCCGCCGCCGGCCTCGTTCTCGTCGGTTCCCTCGCCGCCGCCTCCGCCGGCCCCACCCGACACGCGGGCGACGGGGATCACCGTCACCCCGTCGAGCTCGACCGGGTCGCCGTAGCACCGTCGCACCGACAGCGAGTCGTGGGTTCCCTTGATCGACTCGAGCACCTCGTCCTTCGACATCCGGTCCTGCATCACAACCTCCTCTGCACAGCCTTCTCGATCGACGCTACGAGACCCGCCACGCCACCTCCAGGGCCGATCGTCACCGTCGCCGCCGACGGTTCGATCCGCTCGCTACCGTCGAGTTCATGCGCATCTTCTTCACCGGCGGCAGCGGCAAGGCCGGACGCCATGCGATCGAACACCTCGTCGGTCAGGGCCACGAGGTCACCAACGGCGACATCGTCCCCGCCGGGATCGACCACGTGCCCGACCTGCGCGTCGACCTCACCGACGCCGGCCAGGTGTTCAACGCGCTGTCCGCCTACGCCCGCCACCGCGAGCTCGATCCCGGCACCGGCGTACCGCGCTACGACGCAGTCGTCCACTTCGCAGCGATCCCAGCGATCCTGATCCGGCCCGACAACGAGACGTACCGGGTCAACACACTGAGCACGTACAACGTGCTCGACGCCGCGGTGAAGCTGGGGATCCCGAAGGTGATCTTCGCCAGCTCGGAGACCACCTACGGCGTCTGTTTCGCCGACGGCGAGGTGAAGCCGCAGTACGTGCCGGTCGACGAGGACCACCCGACGGTGCCCGAGGACAGCTACGCGATGTCGAAGGTGGTCAACGAAGTGACCGCACGGTCGTTCCAGGCCAGGTCCGGCATCGACATCTACGGGTTGCGGATCAACAACGTCATCGAACCGCACGAGTACGCCACGAAGTTCCCGGCGTTCATCGAGGATCCGGCGTTGCGCCGGCGCAACATCTTCGCCTACATCGATGCCCGCGATCTCGGCCACATGGTCGACTGCTGCCTGCGCACCGACGGCCTCGGCTACGAGGTCTTCAACGTCAGCAACGACGACACGTCGGTCGGGATCACGAGCGCCGAGGTGCTGGCACGGTTCTACGACGGCGTCCCGGCCACCCGCGAGATGGGCGAGTACGAGACGTTCTACGCCAACGACAAGGCGAAGCGTCTCGTCGGATTCGCTCCACGCCACTCCTGGCGCGACGTGCTCCAGCCCTAGACCTGCGCTCTTCAGGAGTCGGTGATCCCCGCGCGAATGGCGCCGATCACCTCGTCGGGGACATCGGTCATGCCGTGCGCAGCCACAGCGTGAGCGGCGGCGGCAGCCAGGACCTCCTCTTCGGTTTCGCCGGTGACGACCCCGTCGCATCCAGGAACGACAGTTCCGCAGGCAAAGCTCTTCATGGTGTTCTCCCTTTCGTCGGCGCCGAGCGGCGCACCGGATACAGGGAGATCAGCCCGGACCGACCATGGCTCGCGCCTGCTCCTCGGTGAGTTCCATGTCGTGGACCGATCTCGCATGGGCCTTCGCCTCCGCGACGATTGGCCGATCGTTGGAGAAAGCTTGGCACGTCTGCACCTCACGGGTGGTGTGCGGTTCGACGGACCTGCAGGTTCGTTCACGGACGCCGACCTGCCCGGCAACCAGGGGCGCGTCGCCATCGTCGCCCTTGCGGTCGAACGTCGGGCTGTCGCGCGTGACGCACTGGCCGACATCGTGTGGGGCGAGTCACTCCCGGCGCAGTGGAACGGTGCGCTGAGCACGATCGTCTCCAAGATCCGGTCACTCCTCTCGACGGTCGGCCTCGACGGTCCGCAGGTGATGGCATCGTCGGGTGGGACGTACGAGCTCGTGCTTCCGGCGAACACCTGGGTCGACCTCGAGGATGCCTCTCGACGGCTGGACCGTGCCGAAGGCGCACTCCGGCACGACGACTTCGTCACCACCACGCGCGAGGCGACCGTCGCTTCGAGCACACTCCGGCGGGCGCTGTTGTCGGGGATCGACAACCCGTGGGTCGATCATGTCCGACGTCGACAGGCTGACGGGTTGTACCGCTGCCTGACCGCGCTGGCGACGGCCTGGCATCGGCTCGGGGACCGTCAACTCGCTGCCATCATCGCCGAGACGGCTGTCGAGGTCGACCCGCATCGTGAGTTGGGATATCGCATCCTCATGGAGGCGGAGATGGCACGGGGCGACCGCGGGGCGGCGGCGCTGGCCTGCGCCGATGCGAACGCATGCTGCGCGACGAACTGGCAGTGGCGCCGTCACCGGAGACAGCGCGACTCGCAGAGGTTCTCCGCAACGACTTCCCGCGCTGACAGCGCGTCCAGCACGTCGTCGAGTTCGCGACGCTGCCGGCGCAACGTGCGCCGGTCCTAGGGTTGTCGACCATGGGCCACCACTACGCCGACGCCGACCAGCTCGAGAGCGCCTACACCACGATGTTCGATGCCGTCGCCGACGACGACTCGATGGACACGCTGGTCGATGCCCAGATGGTGATCAACTTCCGATTGAACGATCCCGACGCCGACATCTGGGTCGACGGTCGTTCGCGCCCGGTGGCGACCACGTTCGCTCCGATCGACGGCGTCGATGCCACGCTCACGGCGACGTTGAGTGCCGACTCGATGCACGAACTGCTGTTGGGCACGCTGCCGCTCGGAAAGGCGTTGCTGTTCCGCAAGCTCAAGGTGTCGGGCTCGAAGTCGAAGGCGATGGGTCTCGAACCGCTCCTGCACGCGTGTCAGGCGGTGTATCCCGACATCGCCGCCGCGCTCGAGGAGTGACAGCGCGCGGGGAGCACGACGTGCACCCTGCAAGACTCCGGGTATGGAGTCCATCGTCCTGCTGTGCACCGACGGTTCCGACCTGGCGATCGACGCCCTGCGCGACTCGCTGCCGATCCTCGCACCCGCCCACCGCACGATCGTGGTCACGGTCGAGTCACCCGCCGATCCGGAACTGATCACCGGAACCGGGTTCCGGGGACGATCGACGGACGATCTCTCGGAGCAGATCGAGACGAGCGGCGACTACATGGCGAAACAACATGTCGACGCCACCGTCGCAGCACTCGGCCTCGACGATGTGGAGGTGATGGCGCTGGTCGGTCAGCCCGGCGAGGCGATCTGCGAGCTGGCGGCCTCCCTCCCCGCGACCGTGATCGTCGTCGGGACCAGCGGTCGCCGGGGCCTCCGCCGGGCGATGATCGGATCGACATCCGACTACCTGGTCCGCCACGCACCCTGTCCCGTGGTGGTGCAGGGCGTCGGCCAGCACTGAGCCGGCGATGGACGAGCGCGTGCTGTACCGGGGGGTACTCGTCGACAGCGAACGTTGGGAACGGTTCGAGCACCGGCCCGGCGACATCGTGATCTCCACGCCACCGAAATCGGGGACCACGTGGACCCAGATGTTGTGCGCGTTGATGATCTTCGACGGCCCGGACTTCCCGGCGAAGCTCGATGCGGTGTCGCCGTGGCTCGACATGCGGATCCGGTCGGAGGACGAGGTCTTCGAGCTGTTGGCCGGCCAGACGCACCGCCGTTTCATCAAGACCCACACTCCGCTCGACGGCCTGCCGATACGCGACGACGTGTCCTACGTGGTGGTCGGCCGCGACCCGCGCGACGTGGTGGTGAGCTGGGAGCACCACATCGACAACACCGACCTCGAGATCCTGATCCGGAGTCGTATCGACGCGGTGGGTGCCGACGACCTCGTCGGTCTCGACCCACCGCCTCCTCCGGAGCCCGACCCGGCCGTGCGGTTCCGGAACTTCGTCGAGAGCGAGTGGGACCCAGGGGAGTTGATGTCGCTCCCGAACGTGCTCCACCACCTCGACACCGGATGGGCCCACCGCGACGAACCCAACGTCGGCCTCTTCCACTTCCTCGACTACCAGCGCGACCTGGTCGGCGAGATGGCTCGCCTCGCCGAGCTGTGCGCCTTCGACCTCGATCGCGACCGGCTCGCCGAACTCGCTCCCGAAGCCGGGATCGGCCGGATGCGCGACCGGGCCGACGAGATGGTGCCGGGACTCGCCGTGTCGGACCACTGGAAGGACCCGAGCCGCTTCTTCCGCTCCGGCGCGGCCGGCGAGTGGATCGAACGCACCACGCCCGCGGACCGGGCACGCTACGACGAACGGGTCGCCGAACTGGTGCCCGACGACCTGGCCCGATGGGCCCACGAAGGAGGAACCGATGGGCGTGCTCGATGAGCTCGACTACGTACTGAAGCCGGCGAACGCGGCGCAACGGCTGACGCAGCGGATCGCCGCGAGCGGCCCGGGAGCGTGGGTGTTCCAGCGGACGCTGTATCCGGTCGACAAGCTGCTGTACAGGCGCACGGACGGCCGGCTGACCGTGCCCGGGTTGATGGCGGGCCTGCCGGTGATCATGTTGACGACCACCGGCGCGAAGAGCGGGGAGCCGCGGTCGATGCCGCTCGTCGGCATCCCGCTCGGCGACGACCTCGCCGTGATCGGGTCGAACTACGGCCAGCAACGAACGCCAGGTTGGGTGTACAACCTCGAGGCCGACCCGACCGCCACGGTGTCGTACCGCGACCGGGCGGTCGAGGTCACCGCGAGAGCGGCGAGCGATGCCGAGACGGACGAGGCCTTCGAGATCGCCGCGTCCTTCTACCCCGGCTACGGCAAGTACCGGGCCAGGGCGAGCCACCGCACCATCCGCGTGTTCGTCCTCGAACCGTCAACCTGACGATGCGTGCGGTACGAGCGAGCGGCGGGTCGGTCGGCATCGTCGAGGTGCCGGAACCCGGCGGTCAGGGCGTCGTCGTCGAGGTGAAGGCGGCCGGGATCTGCGGCACCGACCTGCACCTGGTCAGCGGTGAAGCCTTCCCGCCGCCGCGCGTCACGCTCGGCCACGAGATCGCCGGCGTCACCGAGAACGGCACGCCCGTCGCGATCGAGCCACTCTCGCCGTGCGGTCGCTGCGATCCGTGCCGCCGCGGTGACGAGCACCTGTGCGTCGACAGCTCCGCGCAGTTCTTCGGGTTGGGTCTCGACGGCGGGATGGCGGACCGCGTCGAGGTGCCCGAGCGATGCCTCGTCCCCCTGCCGGCGGGCGTCGACGTACGCGACGCGTCGCTCGTCGAACCGCTGGCGGTGGTCGTCCACTCGCTGCGGAGGTCGGCGGCGCGGCCCGACCAGCGCGTGGTGGTGATCGGCGGCGGCACGATCGGGCTCTGCGCGGTCGCCGCGGCGCGCGCCCGCGGCTGCGAGGTGGCACTGGTCGCGCGCCACGATGCGCAGCGGGCCGCCGGTGAGCGGCTCGGCGCGACCGAGGCGACCGACGGCGGCTACGACATCGTGATCGAGGCGGCCGGCAGCGAGAGTGCCCTCGGGCGAGCAGTCGAGCTGGCCCGACCGGGCGGCACCGTGATGATCCCGGGCGTCTACTGGGGGCCCGTGACCGTGCCGGGGATGGCGTGGTGCTTCAAGGAGGTGTCGTTGTGTCCGACGGCCCTCTACGCGCGCACCGCCGGTGGTCGCGACATCGACGCCGCCGCCGCGCTGCTCGCCACCACCCCCGTGCTCGCCGACACGCTGATCACGCACCGCTTCCCACTCGACGCGGCAGCCGAGGCGTTCGCAACCGCGGCGAGCCGTGCCCACGGTGCGATCAAGGTCGTGCTCGAGCCGTAGGGGGTCACCCCCGTCCGATCGGTCGGTTCGTCGAACGAACCGACTTGGTTCGTCAGACGAACTCACCCTAGGGTCGGCCGATGCCCGATCCGGCGAACGATCCCCCTCCGTGCTCGATCCAGCGCAGCCTCGAGATCCTCGGTGACCGCTGGACGATCCTCATCATGCGCGACGCGTTCCGGGGTATCCGTCGGTTCGACGATCTCCGCCGCGACCTCGGCATCGCCCGGCCGGTCCTCGCCGACCGGTTGAAGCACCTGGTCGACGCCGGCGTGCTCGAGCGCCGCCGCTACTGCGATCACCCGCCCCGCGACGAGTACCGGCTCACCCCGATGGGGGCAGCGCTGTCACCGACGCTCGTCGCGCTGATGCGCTGGGGCGACGAGTGGCTCTCCAGCGACGGCCCACCGACGACGTTGATCCACGACGTGTGCGGCGAGCCGCTCGACCAGGCGTTCGTCTGCTGGCACTGCAACGAGACCTTCGGCAGCGGCGCCATCGCCAGCCGCCCCGGACATTCCAGCCGCCCCACCACCGCACGAGGATCCGCATGACCACCGTGAGCATTCCCACGACCGCCGGCCACCACCGCCTGCTGCACGAGCCGACCGCCGCACTGATGGCCGAGGCGGCGGCGATCCGCGACCGCACGCACGGCACGCGGATCACGTTCAGCCCGAAGGTGTTCATCCCGCTCACCTTCCTCTGCAACGACACGTGCGGGTACTGCACGTTCGCCCAGCCACCCGCCCGGGTCGACAAGGCGTACCTCGATCCCGACGACGTGCTGCGGATCGCGCGGCAGGGCGCCCGCACCGGTTGCCACGAGGCGCTGTTCACCCTGGGCGAACGCCCCGAGGACCGCTACGAGGTCGCCCGCGCCTGGCTGCGCGAGCGTGGCTACGACTCGACGGTGCACTACGTCGCCGAGATGGCGCAGCTCGTGCTCACCGAGACCGGCCTGCTCCCCCACGCCAACGCCGGTGCATTGCACCCCGACGAACTCGCGCAGCTCCGGCCGGTCAGCCCCAGCCAGGGGATGATGATCGAGTCGCTGAACCCCGACCTCGACGCCCACCGCCACGCCCCCGACAAGACGCCCGAGCGACGACTCGCCACGCTCGAGGCCGCCGGGGAGCTCGCGATCCCGTTCACGACCGGGATCCTCGTCGGCATCGGCGAGAGCCGCTCCGATCGACTGGCGGCACTGGAGGCGATCGCCGCGAGCCACCGCCGCCACGGCCACGTCCAGGAGGTGATCGTCCAGAACTTCCTGCCCAAGCTGCGCACGGCGATGCGCGGCGCCACGGCCTGCCCGAGCGACGACTACCTGTGGGCGATCGCCGCCGCCCGGCTGATCCTGCCGCCCGAGGTCCACCTGCAGGCGCCCACCGAACCTGTCGGACGACTTCGGCGTGCTGCTCGACGCCGGCATCGACGACTGGGGTGGCGTCTCGCCGGTCACCGCCGACCACGTGAACCCCGAGCGCCCGTGGCCCGACCTCGACGTGCTGCGCGCGGTGACCGCCGAGCGCGGCTTCGCGCTCGCGCCGAGGCTGACCGTGTACCCCGAGTTCGCGGCCGATCGCGAGCGGTGGATCGATCCCGCGCTCCACTTCCCGGTGATGGATCGCGCCGATGCCGAATGGCTCGGACGCGACGACCCCGGGCAGGTCTGGCCGGAGAAGACGACCGCGGCCGACACGGTCGCCGACGGCGCCGAGTTCGTGCTCGTCGGCCACCGCTCGACCGCGTGGTACTCGGGTTCCGACCAGCAGCCACCGACCCTCGTCCCCGCGCCGCCCGCGGCGGTCCGCGGCCCGGTCGCCGAGGTGCTCGCCGGAATCGACGCCGGCGAGGAGCCGGGCATCGACGAGATCGTCACCCTGTTCGGCGCCCGCGGCGCCGAGGTGCCCGCCGTCGCCGAGGCCGCCGACCGGATGCGCCGTTCGCTCGTCGGTGACACGCTGACGTGGGTCGCCAACCGCAACATCAACTACACGAACGTGTGCACCTTCAAGTGCAAGTTCTGTGGCTTCTCGAAGGGTCCGTTGTCGCTCAACCTGCGCGGCACGCCGTACCTGCTGACCCTCGACGACATCGCCGAGCGCGCCCGCGAGGGGTGGGAACTCGGCGCCACCGAGGTCACCCTGCAGGGCGGCATCCATCCCGACTTCGACGGCGACTACTACATCGACGTCACCCGCGCCGTGAAGGATGCCGTGCCCGACATGCACGTCCACGGCTTCACCGCGCTCGAGGTCACCGAGGGCGCCAGGCGGCTCGGCGAGGACCTCCCCACCTACCTCGGCCGCCTGAAGGACGCCGGGCTGGCGTCGCTCCCCGGCACCGCGGCGGAGATCCTCGACGACGAGATCCGCGCGGTGCTGTGCCCGGACAAGATCGACACCGAGGAGTGGTTGGACGCGCACCGCGCGGCGCACGGAGTGGGGCTGCACTCGAACGTCACGATCATGTTCGGCGCGGTCGAGCAGCCCGTGCACTGGGCCCGCCACATCGTGCGCACCCGCGATCTGCAGAAGGAGACCGGCGGCTTCACCGAGTTCGTCGGCCTCCCGTTCGTGCACATGGCCTCCCCGATCTACCTGCAGCGCAGGGCCCGCCGCGGGCCGACGTTCCGGGAGAACCTGCTGATGCACGCCGTCGCCCGCCTCGCCTACGGCGAGCTGATCCCCAACATCCAGGCGAGCTGGGTGAAGGTCGGCCTCGACGGTGTCGCCCAGATGATGCGGGCCGGCTGCAACGATCTCGGCGGCACGCTGATCAACGAGAACATCTCCCGAGCCGCCGGCGCGAGCCACGGCCAGGAGATGACCGGGGAGCGCTTCGCCGAGTTCGCCGCGTCGATCGGGCGCCCCCTCGAACAGCGGACGACCGGCTACGGACGGGTCCCCGCCTGAACGTTGCGGCCCGGTCAGTCGATCGAGTCGATCACGGCGAGCGTCTCCAGGGCGGCGAGCGCCGCCTGCGCGCCCTTGTTGTCGTCGTCGTCGCCCGAGCGCACCACCGCCTGGGCCTCGTCGTCGACGGTGAGGATGCCGTTGGTGATCACCACGTCGGAGTCGAGCGACAGGCGCATCAGGCCCGCCGCGCTCGCATCGGAGACCACCTCGAAGTGGTAGGTGTCGCCCCGCACGACGGCACCGAGCGCGACGACGGCGTCGAACCGGCCCGACGCAGCGACGACCTTGGCCACCTGAGGCACCTCGAGCGCGCCCGGCACCCACCACGTGGTGATCGCATCGGCGACGACCCCGTGGGCGGTCAGCGCCCGTCGGGCACCCTGCTCCAACTGCTCGACGATGCGGTCGTTGAAGCGGCCACACACGAGCGCGATCGCACGGCCGGTACCGTCGACCGGCTCGTCCGACGCCCTCGCCGACCGCAGGTTGGTGCTCACGTCGCCTCCTCCAGCATCACGTCGTCGAGGTCGTCGGGCAACAGGTGCCCCATCCGGTCGCGTTTGGTCCGCAGGTAGTGCTCGGACTCCGGGTGCACCGGGAGGTGGATGCCCACGCGCTCGGTGATCGTGAGCCCGAAGCCCTCGAGGCCGCGGTACTTCGCCGGGTTGTTGGTGAGCAGCCGCAGGTTGCGCACACCGAGGTCGGCGAGGATCTGGGCACCGATGCCGTACTCGCGGTTGTCGACCGGCAGGCCGAGTTCGAGGTTGGCGTCCACGGTGTCGAGCCCGGCGTCCTGGAGTTCGTAGGCGCGCAGCTTGTGGCTCAGCCCGATACCCCGCCCCTCGTGACCGCGCAGGTAGACGACCACCCCGCGCCCGGCCTCGCCGACCAGCCGCATCGACTCGTGCAGCTGAGGTCCGCAGTCGCACTTGACGCTGCCGAACACGTCACCGGTCAGGCATTCGCTGTGCACCCGGACCAGCACGGGCTCGTCACCGGCCACGTCCCCGGCCACGAACGCGAGATGGGTCTCACCGTCCAGCAGGCTCTCGTAGGCGTGGCAGCGGAACTCGCCCCACCCGGTCGGCAGCCGGGCGTCCGCGGTCTGCTCGATCAGCTTCTCGTGACGATGCCGGTAGCGGACGAGGTCGGCGATCGAGACGACGACCAGTCCGTGCTCGTCGGCGAAGCGGCGCAGGTCGGCGCCACGGGCCATGTCGCCGCCGTCGAGCACCAGTTCGCAGAGCACGCCGGCGGGCGCGCGTCCGGCGAGCCGGGCGAGGTCGACCGAGGCCTCGGTGTGACCGATCCGCTTCAGCACGCCGCCGGGCCGGGCCCGCAGCGGGAAGATGTGCCCGGGCCGGTTGAACGAGGCAGCACCGACGGCCGGGTCGGCGAGTGCGCGCAGGGTCGCCGAGCGATCCGCGGCCGAGATGCCGGTGGTGGTGCCCTCGGCGAGGTCGACGGTGACGGTGAACGCCGTGCCGTGGGACTCGGTGTTCTGGTTGGCCACGACCATCGGGGTGAGCCCGAGTTCGTCGCAGCGCTCACCGGTCAGTCCGACGCAGATGACGCCGGACGTGTGACGGACGAAGAAGGCGATCGTCTCGGCCGTGGCGGCATCGGCCGCCATGATCAGGTCGCCTTCGTTCTCGCGGTCCTCGTCGTCGGCGACGACGACGATCTCGCCGCGGGCGATCGCGGCGATCGCGTCTTCGATCGGGTCGAACAGGTCGTTCATCGTGGTGCTCCGTGTTCCGGGGGGAGGTAGGCGGACACGAGCCGCTCGACGTACTTGGCCATCACGTCGACCTCGAGGTTCACGAGGTCGCCGGGCCGTTTGGTACCGAGCGTCGTGACGTCCGCAGTGTGCGGGATGATCGCGACGGTGAAGCCGTCGTCGAGGGGCTCGACGATCGTGAGGCTGACGCCGTCGACGGTGACCGAGCCCTTCTCCACCAGGTAACGCAGCAGGGAGTCGGGGACACGGACTCGCAGGTCCGGCACCGGCGTGACGACCTCGCCGACGCCGTCGACGTGACCCTGCACGATGTGGCCGCCGAGACGGTCGGAGGCCCGCACGGCGCGTTCGAGGTTGACGCCGTCGCCGTCGGACAGCCGCGCCAGGCTCGTCCGCGAGATCGTCTCGGCCGAGACGTCGGCTTCCCACCATCCCTCGCCGTGGGCGACGACGGTCAGACAGCAGCCGTTGACGGCGATCGACTCGCCGATCTCGACGCCGTCGATGACGCGCGTCGCGGCGATGCGCAGACGCCCGTCGCGCAGTGATTCCAGTCGGCCGAGTTCTTCGACGATTCCGGTGAACATCAGGTTCCTTCCTGCCGTGGTCGGTGGGGTGTGTCGTGCGAGGCGACGATCTCGAGTCGGACGTCGTCGCCGACGCGCTCGACGCTGTCGAAACGACCCCGCCAGAGGTCAGCGATCGTGGGTGCCGTCGTGCCGGCGAGCGTGGGCGCGGCATCGGCTCCGGCGAACAGTGCGGGCGCGACGTAGAGGACCCAACGGTCGACGAGGCCCGCCGCATGGAGCGAACCGATCACCCGGGCGCCGCCCTCGACCATCAGCTGCACGATGCCGCGGCGACCGAGTTCGTCGAGCAGCTCGTCGAGGCCACCGCTCCATTCGAGGCAGGGATGCACGCGGGCGTCCGGGGGCGCCGAGCCGAGCACGACGCGCATCGGGTCGTCGCCCTCGACGTGCCGAACGGTGAGCGCCGGATCGTCCGCGCGGACCGTGCCCGCGCCGACGAGGATCGCATCGCTCTCGGCGCGCAGCCGGTGGGCGTCGCGCCGGGCGGCCTCGCCGGTGATCCACTGCGACGTGCCGTCGGGCGCGGCGGTTCCGCCGTCGGCCGAGATCGCGAGCTTGCACACCACGTACGGCCGGGCGGTTCGGCGATGGTGCAGGTACGGAGCGAGCTGCGCCCGCACCTCGGCGGCCGACACGCCGACGTCGACCGCGATGCCCGCTCGGCGGAGCGCGTCGAGACCCGAACCGGCGACGCGTTGGTCGGGGTCGGTGATGCCCACGACGACACGCGCGACTCCGGCGGCGATGATCGCGTCCGTGCACGGCGGCGTGCGTCCGTGGTGCGAACACGGTTCGAGGGTGCACACGAGCGTGGCACCGCGAGCGGCGTGGCCGGCGGCGTCGAGGGCCACGATCTCGGCGTGACGACCACCGGGCGGTTCGGTCGCGCCGGTCGCCACCACCGCCCCGTCGGGCGAGAGCAGCACGGCGCCCACCCACGGGTTCGGCGAGGTGCGCGCACGTACCGCGGCCGCTGCCGTGATCGCCGTGCTCATCGCTGTCGTGCCGTCCATCTCCGTACCGTTCCGTCGGGGCGCGGGGCGACGGGAGCAGCACGACGATCACTCGCGCCCGCTCACGGACGCGAGTCGACCTCGACGCGCACCTGCTCCCATCCGGACTGTGACCGTCGGCCCCGGAGTTCCACCGGATCGGCCCACCGTCCAGAGGACGATGGGTTCGCGGGCTTTCACCGCCGGTCGGGACTTTCACCCAACCCCGCAGGTAATCAGTTGTGCCTCAGAACCTAGCGGCGATGCCCGATGGGACGCCGATCGAGTGAGCACTCCGACCCTGGATGGTTCACAGCTGGTCCTCCCCGATCTCGATCAGCTCGAGGAGACGCAGCGACGCATCGGCGATCTCGCGTTGCGCCACCGTTCGGCTGACGCCAGGCGTTCCGTCACCTCGTTGCAGGCCGTAGTCACCGAAGTACGAGTGGATGGCCCCCTCGATCGCGACGTACTCCGTCGAGGACGGCAGATCGGGCGCCCGCTCCTCGATGTCGGCGGGGGTGGCGAGCCCGTCGTTGGTGCCGTACACCGACATCACGGCGAGGTCGGTGCGCTCGGACATGTCGTTCACCGGATACGCCGCGTACAACAGCAGGCCGGAGAGCTCGTCCCGGTCCTGTTCGGCGTAGCTGGATGCGATCGCTCCGCCCAGCGAGTGTCCCCCGACGACCCAGCGGTCGATCGTGTCGTCGGGGTCGCCGATCACTGCGTTCGCGGCGTTCGGTTGGAGGACGGCGAGGTTGTAGGGCTGTTTGAAGATCACCACCGTGAAGCCGGCCTCGGCGAGCGGCCGGAGGACATGTGCGTACGCCTGCGGGTCGACCTTCGCGCCCGGGTAGAAGGCGAGCCCGACCGGTCGGGGATCGACGTCGGGTGTGAGACGGATCGTGGACCTCGACACGTCGACGGAGACACCATCCGCGTCGGAGATGGCGTCGACGGCGATCGGTTCGGCCGACAGCGGGCGCAGGTACACGAGCGATCCGATCAGCACGACACCGCTGACCACCAGGGCGCCCCGAGTGAGCCAGACCCGTCGCGGCGATCGGGTCGATGGCGGGCCGACGAGGACGGCCCACGCGATCAGCCCGATCGCGATCCCGAGCGCGAGGAGCAGGGTGAGCAGGTACGCAGGGCTCGATCCCCAGATCCCGACCCATGCCGTGACGACGGCCCACACGACCACCAGCACGATGGCGACGCCGACCGCCAGCGGCCACCAGCGCGGCGATCGACCCGTTCGTTCGGGCGGTTCCCCGGGGGCCGCGTGGCCGTGTGGGGCGGCCGTCTCCGAGGCCTGGTCGTTCACGGGCCCGATTGTCCCATGCGGTCCGAGGGCGTGGCCACGCCATGATGGTCGCGATGGCGACCGAGTCGACGACGCTGCGCGAGGGATGGCGGAACTCGCCGCATCCCCGGCGGTTGTCCGAGCACCATCCTCATCGTGCCGAGATCCTCGCTCGCCACGACTCGGCGATCGAACGGGGGATCCCGGTGTATGCCGACCCGGTCAGCGGGCTCAGCGTGTTCACCGCCGACTACCTGGCTCGGCGCGGCTCCTGCTGCGACAGCGGCTGCCGCCACTGCCCGTTCGTCGTGTGAGGTCGAGCGTCGCGGCCGACGGGCCTCCGACGCCGACCGACTCAGGGTTCGCCGTCGCCCGCCTGCAGCAGACCCACGGCGCCGCGACCCGGGAAGTTGAAGGCGTGCGTCACCATCGGGTACAGCCCGTCCTCGGCGGCCTTCAGCTCGATCACGGCGCCCTGCGCCGGTGCGAGGTCGACGGCCTGGGATCCCCAGCTGCCATCGTTGCCCCGCTCCAGATGGATGCCCTCCTTGGTCACGTCGTCGAAGATCGTGCCGACGATGTGGAACGAGGAGTCGATCGACGGGCCGACGTCGAGCACGAAGAGCCGAATCTCCTCACCGGTCGGGATCTCGATCGGGTTCTCCTTGTACTGGAAGGCGGCGCCGTTGAACATGACGAAGTCCGGCGCCGGGGCGGCCTGGTTCGCCTTGGCGAACGAGGACACCTCGCCCTGGGGCCCGAGGTACCACTCGTGTTGCACGATGAAGAACTCGTTCTCCATCGGCGGCAGGCCACCTTCGGGCTCGACGATCACCATGCCGAACATGCCGTTGGCGATGTGGTGGAGCACCGGGTCGGTGCCGCAGTGGTACATCCAGACACCGGCGTAGTCGGTGGTGAACTCGTAGACCAGTTCCTCGCCGGGGGCGATCGACCTCATCTCGTCGTTCCACGCGACCTGGGATGCGTGGAAGTCGACCGAGTGCGACGCCGTTGCCTCGGGCGGATTGACGAGGTGCACCCGAACGGTGTCGCCCACCTGGGTGCGGATCACCGGGCCGGGCATCGTTCCGTTGAACGTCCAGATCTGTTGCACGAAGCCCTCGGCGACGGTCGCCTGCTTCTCTTCGATCACCATCTCGACGTCGATCAGGTCGCCACCATCGGGAGCTCCGCCCGGTGTCAGCGTGAAGCCCTCACCCTCGCCGCGAGCGGGTGCCCTCGGGTCGCGGTACTCGTAGGGAGGTGCGTCGGGATCCGCTTCGACCACCATCGCGGCGTCGGTGCCGGCGTGATCGGCGGCGGGGGCGGCGGCCTCCACCGCAGCCGTGGCCGCGGTGGTGATCATGCCGGACATGCCTGCGTCCTCGTGGCCCGGGATCGAGCACCAGTAGCGGACGCCTTCCTCGGGGACCTCGAACTCGAACTCGACGGTCTCGCCGGCCCCGGCAACGATCGCCTCGCCGTTGTCGAACCTGATGTCGTGTTCGATCGTGCCGTTGTTGACCAGGGTCCCGCGGTAGCTGCCCGGCTCGGCCTGCAGCTGCGACGGGGTGAAGGAGAACTCGGTGGCGACGAACTCGATCGAGTCACCGGCGCTGAGCGTTGCGGGGCTCGCCGCCTGCGCGCCGCTCGCCGAGGCTCCTTCGCCGACAGCACCGGGCGCATCGGGCGCATCGGTGCCGCACGCTGCGGCGGCGACCACGAGTACGGACGCGAACACCCCACGAATGAGTGACCTGGTCTTCATGACGACCTCCTGTGTCCTCCGATCGTCCCGGATCGGATCCTTCCATTAGTCTATGACTATGTGACTCATGGACTTCCAGGGTCGAAGGTCCCGCGAGGACGGACCGGAATGGGGAGCAACCGGGCTCAGGACGATGCCAGCACGCCGACGGCCGTTGCCGCGACCACGGCGAAACCGATCACCATCTGACCGATCCCGATCGTCGTCGCCGGCGGCACGGGGGTACGGCGCATCCAGACCGCCTGGACCACCGCCAACAGCGCGACCGCCATGGCACCGAGCACGACGGATCGATCGACGGCGACCGCCACGGCTGCGACCGCGACACCGACGACCTGCAACCGGTCGGCGACACGACGCGAGACGTCGCCGTGGCGGAGACGCTGGATCTGGGTCCGCACGAAGGGCACCGATGCGAGGACGCGGCCCGACAGCACCAGCCACGCCGCTGCGGCGAGCGTGACGGAGCCGCCACCGGCGACGATGATCGCTGCCGCTGTCGCCGAGACGCCGGCCGCTCCACACAGTTCGGGCACGAGGCGGCGACTCCGGCTGCGCACGTCGTACCAGAACTCGACGGCGATCAGCGGCGCCGCCAGCGCGACCGGTGCCAGCCAACCGGGACCTGCGGTGACGAGTGCGCCCACGCCGAACAGGGCCAGGAGCGTCAGTTCGACAGCGGCGACCCGTCCGGCCCGACGATCTCGCTCGAGCCGTCGACCTCGACGGTGGTCGACGGCGATCAGCTTCACGGGCGTGCGCACGAGGAACGCGAGGAGTGCCGCCGCGCCGATCAGCAGCCCGGACCACGAGAAGGCGACGAGCAGTCCGAGCAGCACGGGCTCGGCGGTGAGACCCCACCCGCCGTGTTCGGTCGGGACGGCGACACCGCGCCAGCCCGGACGGACGGGACCGCCGGCCCCATCCGAGTTCACGGGCTCAACACTCCCCGGCGAGCGCCGCGAGCGTGAGGTCCGCCAACGATGCGCGCAGCTCCAGTCGGGCCCGCGCCCAGGCGACGTGCAGCACGCACGGTTCGTCGGCGGCACACTCGCGGTCGGCGACGACACACCGCCCGTTGTCGGTCGGGCCGTCGACCTGCTCGACCACGTCGAGCACGCTGAGATCACCGAGCGCGACCACCGGCTCGTAGCCTCCGGTCGGACCGGGCACCGACCGGATCCAACCGGCGTGCACGAGCGGTGACATCACCTGGGGGACGAAGCCGGGCGTGGTGCCGAGTTCCTCGGCCAGGTCGGCGCTCTTGAGCCGGTTCGACGAGCAGTCGAGCAGGACGAGGGCGCGGACGGCCAGATCGGCGCGTTGCGTGATCTCCAGTCGCACAGTACGAGACTTGTCGATGGTGGAGCTCGACGCCAGGGACCATCGACCCGAAGCGGGACGACCGACGATCACCGGTGCTTGCCGACCGGTACCGGCATGTGACAGTGTCCGCCCGTGATCCCAGAGGTGCGGGGGTGTTGATCGGGACCGTCGAGGCGACGATCGCGGTGCTCTTCGCCATCGTCGTGCTCGGACCGACCCTCGCCGAACGCTTCCGGATCCCCGGCATCGTCGGTCTGATCGCCGGCGGGATGATCTTCGGACCGTTCGTGATCGGATGGCTCAGCGCGGGCGGGCTCGTCGACGACCTGGGATCGATCGGGATCCTCTACCTGATGTTCCTGGCCGGGCTCTCGTTCGACATCAAGGCGTTCAAGGACAACCGGCGGATGGCGATCACGTTCGGACTGCTCGGGTTCTTCATCCCGTTCCTGCTCAGCGTGTTCGTCGTCGACCAGTCCGATGACATCGAGACGCTCGGGGCGCTGCTGATCGGCGCGATGTGGGCGTCGAACACGCTGGTCGCCTACTCCGAGGTCCAGTCGGCCGGCCTGCAGAGCACCAGGTCGGTCGGTGCCGCCGTGTCCGCCGGTGTCGTCGCCGACCTGATGTCGCTGACCGTGCTCGCCTTCGCCACAGCGACCGCGGTGATCGAGGTCGACCCCCTCGACCTGCCGTTCGGTGCCGACCTGGCGGAACGGCTGGTTCCCGAAGGCGTGCAGGCGACCACGCCGGATCCGACGCTCTCGCTCTGGATCGGCCTCCCGCTGCTCGTGTTCACGTGTCTGTGGGTGCTGCCGCGGGTGGCGAGCTGGTTCTTCGTGAGGGTGGGCCGAACCCGCCCCCAACGCTTCGTGTTCACGTTGGCGCTGATGGCCGTCGGCGCCACGGTCGCCCTGCTGGGCGGGATGGAGGGCCTGATCGGCGCATTCCTCGCGGGGCTGGGACTGAACCGTCTCATCCCCGCCCGCGGACCGTTGATGGAACGCCTCGACTTCGTCGGGACCACGCTCTTCATCCCGGTGTTCCTGATCTCGATCGGACTCAACATCGACCCGGCGGTGCTCGTCGATCCGGCGACGATCGGGCTGGGCCTGCTGTTCACCGGCTTCGTGCTCGTCGGGAAGACCGCGGCGGCCGTGATCGCCGGGAGGATCTTCGGGCTCTCGGGCGACGAGGTCGGTCTCATGTCGTCGTTGTCGTTCGGCCAAGCTGCGTCGACGCTCGCGATCGCACAGGTGGGCCTCACGCTCGGGATGTTCGAACAGAACGTGGTCAACGCCGCCGTGCTGGCCATCGTGATCACCGCCTTCATCACGTCGTACGCGACACGGTTCTTCGCGTCGCGGGTGCCGCCCGTGGTCGTCGATCGCCCGCCGATCGGCCAGCAGGTGCTCCTCGACGCGCGCAGCGGCACATCGGACCTCGCCTGTCTCGTCGCGTTCGCCGGCGGGCTCGCACGCGGGGACGGCGGGCTGGTGATCCCGTACGGTGTCACCGACGACTCGCGCGGGTCCGATGTTCGATCGGCCGTCGACCGTGCTGCGGCACAGGCGGCCGCCGACGGTCTCGACGGCGACGGCATGTTGCGCGTCGGCGACTCGTTCACGACCGCGACGGTCAATCTCGTCACCGAACTCGACGCGTCCTTGGTGCTCCTCGCCTGGGACGGCCCCAAGTGGGCCGCGGACTACGCCTTCGGCAACGACATCGACGGTGTCGGTCAGGCGTCACCCGTTCCGACGATCGCCGCCCACCTGCTTCGTCCGTGGGAACGCATCGTCGTACAACTCGGCCGGCCGCGAACTGCGTGGCAGCGCGAAGACGTGAAGTTGACGGCCGACGTCATCGAGCACCTCCGCGAGGGCACCGACGTCGGACTCGTCGTGTTGTGCGACGACGAGTCCACCGCGGCAGTGTTCGAGCACGAGGGCGAGCGTGACCGCGACCACGGCCGGAAGTCCGTCATCACCGACCGGGCCGAGCAGGACGACATGATGCAACGGGTTGCACCCACTGATCTCGTGATCGTGCCGGCCCACATCATCTACGACATGCCGCCGTGGCGCCTTCGTCGGCTCGTGCGCCGCCTGCACGACACCAACCTTGCGGTCGTCGGCGGTCCCCACCGTCTGACGGTCTCGCAGGGCGTCACCACGCGCCCGCTGTCGACGGCGATCGGGCCTCGGCTCACCACCGCCTGAGCGCTCACCGATCCGGACCCGTCGCGTCTCGCCGGAGTTGCCGGTGACCTCACGTCGGGTCACCCGATACGACGGCGTTTCACAAGAGCACATAGGGTCGGGCAGGGCGGGTACCCATCAGCGATCAACCAGTACGGAGATTTCATCATGCGCCTGCGTTTCGGCACCTTCATGGCACCGTTCCACCCTCCGGAACACAACCCCACACTGTCGCTCGAGGCCGACCTCGACCTCCTGCACCACATGGACATGCTCGGATTCGACGAGGCGTGGATCGGTGAGCACCACTCTGCGGGCAGCGAGATCATCGCGTCTCCCGAGATCTTCATCGCTGCCGCCGCGGCACGCACGCAGCGCATCAAGCTCGGCACCGGCGTGGTGTCACTGCCGTACCACAACCCGCTGTGGACGGCCGAGCGAATCGTGCTCCTCGACCATCTGACGCGTGGTCGCATCATGCTCGGGGTCGGTCCCGGCGCCCTGCCGACCGATGCCGCGATGCTCGGCCTCGAACCCAGCGAGATGCGCCCGCTGCTCGAGGAGTACATGGAGATCCTGATGCAGCTCCTCACCAGCGACGAGCCCGTCAACTACTCCTCCGATCGCCTGACCCTCAACGACGCCCGCCTGCACCTGCGCCCCTATTCCGATCCACTGTTCGACATCGCCGTCGCCGCCGTCGCGTCCCCGTCGGGAGCGAAGCTCGCCGGCAGGTACGGCGCCGGCGTGCTGTCGCTCGGTGCGACGGTGGCGATCGGCATGGACGTCCTGGCGCACCACTGGACCATCCAGGAAGACGTCGCCGCACAGCACGGGCAGGTGGCCGACCGCGACAAGTGGCGCCTCGTCGGGCTGATGCACCTCGCCGAGACCGAGGAACAGGCACGACAGGACGTCGAGTACGGCATCACACAGTGGTTCCGGTACTTCCAGAACGTCGCCGCCTTCCCGCAGATGGCGGTGGAGGGTGGCGACATCGACGAGATGGTCGCGTTCGTGAACGGTGGCCTCGGTGTCATCGGCACCCCCGACCAGGCGATCGCTCAGATCGAGGAGTTGCTCGATCAGTCCAACGGTGGCTTCGGCGCCTACCTCACCCTGAGCCACAACTGGGCGAACAACCAGGCGACCAAGAAGAGCTACGAGTTGTTCGCCCGTCACGTGATGCCGCGCTTCCAGGGCAGTGTGGGCAGCCTCATCGGCGCAGCCGACCGGGCACAGCAGGCCCGCCCCGAACTCGCCGAGAAACAGTTGACCGCCGTCGACGAGGCCACGCAACGCTACGAAGCGGAGATGGCCGGCACCTGACTCACCGCGCATCGTCGACCGAGTCGCTGACGTCCAGCACACCTCGACCGAGGAGGTCGAGGTGGCAGGATGATGGCGATTGTCATGAGGTCGAAGCCGAGCCCACCGACGGGCGATGTCACGTTCGTGTTCACCGACATCGAGGGATCGACCGCGCTCTGGGATCGGACCCCCGACGCGATGACGGAGTCGCTCGCCGAGCACGACCGGCGGATCATCTCGATCGTCGACCGGCACGAGGGCTACGTCTTCACCACCGCCGGCGACAGCTTCGCCGTGGCGTTTCACTCCGCGGTCCAGGCCGTCGAGGCAGCGCTCGACATTCAGCTCGCGTTCCTGGAACCCGCGGCGGGGCTCACGTTCAAGGTGCGTGTCGGTGTGCACTCCGGCATGGCGACCATCCGCAACGGTGACTACTTCGGTGCTGCGGTCAACCGCGGCGCCCGACTGTCGGCGAGCGCCCACGGCGGACAGCTCGTGCTGTCACAGGCAACCGTCGACCTTCTGGCGGGGCGGCTGCCGGCGGATGGGGAACTCCTCGATCTGGGGACGCATCGCCTCCGCGGGCTCAGTGAACCGGAGCGGATCCACCAGGTCTGCCACCCGGCGCTCGCCCGCGAGTTCCCACGTCTGCGAACCGTCGAGGGTCCTGACGATCATCTCCCGACACAGCTGACGTCCTTCATCGGCCGCACCCGCGAGCTGAGCGATGTGATGGGCTTGCTCGACGAGCACCGACTGGTGACGCTCTCCGGCGCCGGGGGAGCGGGCAAGACACGCTTGGCGATGCGCGTCGCCGAGGAAGTCCTCGGCGAATATCCCGACGGCCTTCGGGTTGCCGAGCTCGGTGCGGTTCGCGATGCCGACGTGCTCGTCGACGAGATCGCGCAGCGCTTCGCCGTCACGCGGGTGGCCGGCACGCCGCTGATTCGCTCGATGGCCGAGTACATCGGCGCTCAGCGAGTGTTGCTCGTGCTCGACAACTGCGAACAGATCATCAGTTCCACCGCTGCGCTCTGTCGAGACCTGTTGACCGCCTGCCCGAATCTCCGCGTGCTGGCCACGAGCCGGGAACGCCTCGGAGTCACGGGTGAAGCGCTCTACCGGGTTCCGTCGCTGTCGTTGCCCGAGGGGGATGCCACGGTCGAGGAGGCGTACGGGCACGATGCGGTTCGCCTGTTCGCCGAGCGTTCCCAGTTGGCGTCGTCCGACTTTGCCGTGTCCCCGGAGAACGTCGCAGCGGTGGTGAGCATCTGTCGGCGTCTCGACGGCATCCCGTTGGCGCTGGAACTCGCGGCGGCCCGTACCCGCTCGCTGTCGCCTGCTCAGATTCTCGATCGGCTCGACGAGCGCTTTCGTCTGCTCACCGCTGCTGATCGCAATTCCGAAGGCCGTCAGCGCACGCTGCTGAGCACCATCGAGTGGAGTCACGACCTGCTGGGGGTCGACGAACGCATGCTGTTCCGTCGGCTCGGGGTGTTCGCCGCAGGCTTCGCGCTCGACTCGGCGGAGAAGGTCTGCAGCGGCGATGGGATCGACGACTACGACGTGACCGATCTGTTGATGGCGCTCGTCGACAAGTCGATGGTCGCCACCGACACCGCCCGCGACGGCACGACCAGATATGTCCTGCTGGAGACGCTTCGGGAGTTCGCCAGACGTCAACTCGACGAGGCGGGCGAGCGCGACGTGTTCGAGCAGCGACATGCCGAGTACTACGCGGATCTGGCAGCGCAGTTGCAGGCCCAGCAACGCGGGGTGATCTCGGCGGTGCACTCGTCGGGCTCGATCAGGACGAGGCCGAATTCCGAGCATCGCTTCGTCGCGCCCTCGACTCCCGGCAGCTGACCACGGCGGCTCGTCTCGTCGGATGTCTCGGCTACCTGTGGTACGTCGTCGGTCAGCACCGCGAAGGATTGCAGTGGTGCGACGACCTGTTCGCGCTCTCGCCCGAGCTTCCCGACCAGGTACTGGCGGACGCGCTGCACGGCCATGCGAGTCTGCTGGGTGTCATGGGGCATGCCGACCTCGCGGTCGATGCGCTGGAGCGGCAGGTGGAGATCCGGCGGCGGTTGGGTGACCGAGAGCGCCTGGGGGCTGCGCTCAACAACCTCGGCGACTGGTACTTCGAACTCGACCGGGCTGACGACGCAGAGCGCGTCCTCGCAGAAGCGATCAGTGAGGTTCGCAGCGCCGGGTCGTCTGCGCTCGGCCTCGCGTTGGGCACGCTCGCCCATGGGCGCTTGGACAAGGGCCGGTACGAGCAGGCGCTGCGCGGCTTCGTGGAAGCCCTCGAGGAGGCGCGCCGCAACGATCATGCCCACTCGATCGCCGTCTCGATGTGCGGGGTCGGCCGTTGCTTGCTCGCTCTGGACCAGCCCGAGGCCGCCCGGCCCCATCTCATCGAGGCCCGTGAGCGTTTCGAGGAGCTGACCATCGCACCGGGCGTCGTCGACTGCACCATCCTGCTCGGTGTCACCGATCGCGACCTCGGCGATCAGCAGAGCGCGGCGCGTTACCTGCTTCGGGCCCTCACCGAGCCCGGCATCCACTGGTCCGACCACGCCGAGTACTGGACGTTGCAGTTCGCCGCCTCGGTGATCTCCGATCGAGCGACCGCTGCGGTGCTCGTGGGCGCGGCAACGGTGGCCTACGAGCGCTCGGACTTCGCGCAGCCAGCGTTCGTCATCGAGGAACTCCGCGCCGTGCGCGATCGGCTCGAGTCCGAACTCGGCCCGGACGAATTCGGCCGGCACCTCCGAACCGGCGGTCGCCGCACACGGGAGGAGGCGATCGACATCGGCCGCGCCTCGCTGACCGAGTTCCTCGACGAGCAGGGGCCGGTGAGGGCGATCAGCCGGCCATCGTGACCGGTTCGATGTCGTCGGCCGGGGCGAAGTCGAGCACCTGGCCGTAGAACCACAGCTCTGCCTCCGCGGCGCGCACGACATTGACCGCCTGGCGGAAGCCATGGCCCTCCCCCTCGAACACCACGTACGCGACGGGCACGCCCTTGGCGGCCAGTGCCTCCACGATCCGTTCCGAGTGGCTCGGTGGGACGACCGTGTCGTCCGCTCCCTGCAGCACGATCAGCGGCGTCGACAGTTCGTCGACGCGGTTGATCGGTGAGCGTTCCGCGTACACGTCGGCGGCCTCGGGCCACGGTCCGATCAGCGAGATCGAGTACTGCGACTCGAACTTGTGGTCCTCGGACATCAATTCGACGAGATCGGTGACACCGAACAGGTTCGCCCCGGCAGCGAAGACCTCGCGTCCGGCGAGAGCGAGCAGGGTCGTCGTGCCACCCGCACTCCCACCGCGGATCAGCAGGCGGCTGCCGTCGGCGTCACCACGATCGACCAGGTGGCGGGCGGCGGCGATCGCATCCTCGACGTCGGTGACGCACCACTGGCCCCGCAGCAGGTTGCGGAACGAGCGTCCGTACCCCGTGCTGCCGCGGTAGTCGACATCGACGACCGCCACACCGCGGCTCGTCCAGAACCGATGGCCGTAACTCGAGCTGAACTGCCGGGGCGCGGCGCCGGTCGGTCCACCGTGGATCATCACGAGCAGCGGAGGTCGCTCGCCGGCGGGCAGCTCGACATCGGGGTGCGCAGGCGCGTAGTACAGGCCGTGGGCGACACCGCCGCCGGTGGTCGGGAACGTGATGAACTCCGGTTCGGGGAGGAACGCCTCGTCGTAGCCGAGCGGACGCGCCGTGCGCAGCACCTCGACGCGCTCGCCGGTCACCTGCACCACCTCGGGCGTCCGGTCGAACGACGCGCCGACGAAGGTCACCCGGTCACCCGATCGGCGGACCGAGCCGATCGAGGTGTACGGCAGGTCGACGTCGAGGCTCAGCCGGTCGCGGCGCGGGTCGCCGATCACGTGGACGCCCGGCGCGAAGCGAGATCCGCCGAACATCCAATGGGGTCCCACGATGTCGTAGGGCCCGGTGACAGCGGGGTCGAGGGCGCCGCTGTCGAGGTCGACCCGGTACAGGTTCCACCAGTCGGTCCGATCGGTGACCACCATCAGCGAACCGTCGGGAAACCACTCGGGCTGCTGCAATGCCTCGTCGCCGTTGCCGACGAGCAGTCGCGCTACGGAGGCAACGCCGTCGTCGAGTCGGGCGGTCCACAATTCGGTGGCGTCCCACGGCATGTCGGGATGCATCCACTGGATCCAGACGACGTGCGACCCGTCCGGCGACACCCTGGGCGAGGCGTAGAAGTCGGCGCCGGTCGCGAGGACTCGGGAGTCGCTCGAGCCGTCGGTGGCGATCGCGACGACCTCGTTGAGTGCTTCCGAACGACCGGGCAGGCCGTGGCGCTCGCGCACGCACACGAACCATCGGCCGTCGGGCGTCGTGCGTCCATCGGCGTAGCGGTCGCCGCGCGGCACCGCCGGTTCCGGCGTCAGGAGCTGTGGCTCGCCGCCGGGTTCGATGCGGCGGAGACGCTGGTCGGCGAACTCGACGTAGTACGCAACCCCGGCGTTCGCCCACCAGGCACCTCCGCCGTACTCGTGGACGCTCGTGCGCACATTCGCGTCGGGCGGCGTCACCTCGATCACCTCGCCGTCGCGGTGGCGGACGATCGCGGTTCGCCCGCCCTCGTCGGGGCGCATCTCCGCCCACCAGGTGTCGTCACCGTCGGGGACGACCTCGACGACCGCGACGGCGCCGCCGACCATCGATCGAGCGGTGATCGGCGACGGCCAGGTACCAGCGGGCAGTGTGCGCATGCGACATGATCGCAGACGCTCCCGCGGCCGGAGCGCGACTGCAGGACGCGGATCCGACACGCCGGGTTCGACCCACCGTTCAGGGCAGCGACGGATCGATCACCACGTCGGCCCGAGGTCGGGTTGCGGCAACGAGCGCGGCGTTCGCCTCGTCCGACGCCAGGACGAACTCGCGAGCGTCGTCGGGCGATCGGCCGTGCTCGACGTGGCGAGCCACGAGCCGTTCGACCCTCGAGGCGTCGTCGACGGCGAGGTAGCCGGTCCGGTCGAGGAGATCTCGGAGTGCCGCCCAGGGCGGGCGTTCGAGGAGCAGGTAGTTGCCCTCCACGATCACGATGCGGTCGTGGGGCTCGACGACGATCGCATCCTCGACGGTCCGGTCGGCGACTCGATCGAACGACGGGGCCCACACCGCTTCGGCGCTCTGGGTCAGGTGCTCGACGAGTCGCACGAAGCCGGCGGCGTCGAACGTCTCGGGCGCGCCCTTGACCTTCGACAGCCCCAACCGGTCGAGCGCGGCGTTGTCGAGATGGAAGCCGTCCATCGGCACGACGACGGCACCGAGTGCGGCGGCCAGGCGGGCGGCGACGGTCGACTTCCCGCTCCCCGGCGGACCCACCAACCCGAACACGTAGCGGGGGCCACTCCCGGCATCCTCGGCGATCATCGAGACGAGTTCGGCGAACCCGATCGTCGCTGCGTCGCCGATCTCACCCATCGAGCCGGGCGGGCGTGGTCGGCCAGGTGCCGGCCCGGAACGCCTGCCAGGCACCGGTCGAACCGAGCGCCCAGATCACCAGCACGGGTTGGAAGAAGAGCCGAGCGAACCGTTTGGCGTCGGTGTCGAGGCCGAATGCGTCGACGCCCTCGGTCCACTGGGCGATGTTGCCCGGGAAGATCACGACGAAGAACGCCGCCACGATCGTTCCGACGACGACCCGGTGACGGGGCATCGCGATCAACGCGGCGCCGAGCGCGATCTCGACGATGCCGGACGCGATCACCACGACGTCCTCGTCGATCGGGAACCACCCGGGGACCTGCGCCTGGAACTCGGTGCGCTGGGTGGTGAGATGACCGATCCCCGCGCCGATCAGGGCGCCTCCGAGGAGCCACCGCAGGACGGAGCGCAGGCCGACACCGTCGGGTCGTGAGGCGTCGGGCATGGCGCGATGGTACGGCGCGAACCGTCGATCAGTCCGCCTCGACGGCGCGGGCGGTCTGCTCGGCGATCGCATGCTCCTCGTCGGTGGGCACGACGAGCACGGCCGTCGGGGCATCGTCGCGCGAGATCACCAGCTCGGAACGCTCGTTGCGCTCGTCGTCGAGTGCGATGCCGAACACGCCGAGCCCGGCGCACACTCGGCTCCGCACGAGCGCGCTGTGCTCGCCGATGCCGGCGGTGAACACGAGCGCGTCGCAGCCTCCGAGCACCGCGACGTAGGCGCCGATGTACTTCCGGATCCGGTGGCAGAACACGTCGAGCGCCAGATCGGCGGCTGCGGCGTCGGCGGACGGCCCGGCCGCGATGCGCGCGGTGATCTCGCGCATGTCGGAGTCGCCGCACAACCCGAGCAGGCCGCTGGACCGGTTGAGTTCGGCGAGGACGTCGGCTTCGGACCGCCCGGCGGCAGCGGCGACGTGACCGATCACGGCGGGGTCGATGTCGCCCGAACGCGTGCCCATCACGAGGCCTTCGAGCGGCGACAGCCCCATCGAGGTCTCGACGCTCCGGCCGTGGCGGACCGCGGTGATCGAGGCGCCGTTGCCGAGGTGTGCGACGATCAGATCGAGCTCGTCCCGCGGCCGCCCCAGCACGGCCGCGGCACGCATCGACACGTAGTCGTGCGAGGTTCCGTGGAAGCCGTAGCGGCGCACGCCGTGCTGTTCGTACCACGCCGTCGGGACGGCGTACCGATAGGCCGCCGGCGGCAACGTGCGGTGGAACGCCGTGTCGAACACCGCGACGTTGGGGAGCGTCGGCCAGGTCGCCCGGGCGGCTTCGATGCCGGCGAGGTTCGCCGGGTTGTGCAGCGGGGCGAGCGAGGCGAGTTCGCGGATCACCTCGACCACCTCGTCGTCGATGCGGACCGGCTCGGAGAACACGTCGCCGCCGTGCACCACCCGGTGCCCGATCGCTTCGACCGGTCGGTCGAGTCGTTCCACCTCCGCGACCACGTCGCGGAGCGCGGCTGCGTGGTCGACGACCTCTTCGACGATGCCGCCCGCCAGGCGTTGACCGCTGTCGGACTCGACGACCTGGTACTTGACCGACGAGCTGCCGGCGTTGAGCACGAGCACCAACATCGTCAGCCCGTCACGTCTCGGGCCGATCGGCCCGGTCGGCGCCGACCTGGATCGCCGTGATCGCGATCGTGTTGACGATGTCGGTGACGGTGGCGCCGCGCGACAGGTCGTTGACGGGCCTGTTGAGACCCTGGAGCACTGGGCCGACGGCCACGGCGCCGGCCGACCGCTGCACCGCCTTGTAGGTGTTGTTGCCGGTGTTGAGGTCGGGGAAGATGAAGACGGTCGCGGAGCCGGCGACGGAACTGTCGGGCAGTTTGCTGCGGGCGACGTCGAGGTCGACGGCGGCGTCGTACTGGATCGGCCCCTCGACCTTCAGGTCGGGCCGCAGGTCGCGTACCCGCTCGGTCGCTGCGCGCACCTTGTCGACATCGGCGCCGGTGCCCGAGGCGCCCGTCGAGTAGCTCAGCATCGCGATCCGGGGTTCGATGCCGAACATCGCCGCGGTGTCGGCGGACGAGATCGCGATGTCGGCGAGCTGTTCGGCGTCGGGATCGGTGTTGACGGCGCAGTCGCCGTAGACGAGCACCCGGTCGGACAGCAGCATCAGGAACACGCTCGACACGATCGAGGTGCCGGGCTTGGTCTTCACGAACTCGAGGGAGGGACGGATCGTGTGGGCGGTGGTGTGCACGGCGCCGGACACCATGGCGTCGACGAGCCCTTCGTGCACCATCATCGTGCCGAAGTAGCTGACGTCGGTCATGATGTCGTGGGCGAGTTTGAGCGTGATGCCCTTGTGGCGGCGCAGCTCGAAGTACCGCTGCGCGAACCGGTCGAGCAGGTCGCTGTCGAGCGGGTCGATCACGGGCACCTCGTCGAGTGCGAGCCCGAGTTCGGTGGCCCGCTCGCGGACGGCCTCGGCGTTGCCGAGCAGCGTGAGGTCGCACACCTGCCGCCGCCTGATGCGGTCGGCGGCTCGCAGGATCCGGTCGTCGGCGCCTTCGGGCAGGACGATGTGGGCGCGAGCGGCGCGGGCCCGTTCGATGAGCTCGTACTGGAACATGACCGGTGTCATCACCTCGGAGCGCCCGATCTCGATGCGGTGTTCGAGGGCCTGGAGGTCGACGTGCGCCTCGATGTGGCCGAGGGCGATGTCGATCTTGCGTTGGTCGCCCGCGGTGATCGCCCCCTCGACGGCGTTGGCGGCGATCGCCGTGTCGTAGGTGTCGGTGTCGACGGCCAGCAGCGGGATCGTCGAACCGCCGGACATCCCGGCGATCAGCGCGACGACCCGCGGGTCGGGTCGCAGGCCACCGCTGACGAGCACGCCGGTCACGCCGGGGTAGGCCGACGAGGACCGCGTCATCGCCGCCGTGATGATCACGTCGGCCCGGTCACCCGGGGTGATGAAGACGGTGTCGTCGAGCACGTGGTCGAGCAGGTTCGGCACCGACATGGCGGCGACCTTGATGGCGCCCACCGGCCGGGTGAGGTCGTCGGGGTCACCGGCGACGAGCTCGGCACCGAGCGCCCTGCGGAGCTGGTCGAGCGACGGCTGGCGCAGCGCCGGTTCCTCGGCGATCGGCCAGACGGGGTCCTGGAGATCGATGCGCGTCAGTGCGTCGTCGAGCGATTCGAGCGCTGCCGGGTCGACGCGGTTGACGATGATCGCGGCGATCGCGTCCTCGCCGAACGAGTCGCGACCGATCACGATCCGTTCGACGATCTCGGCGGCGCTGCAGCGGTGCCCGTCGACGACCGCCACGATCGGCAGTCCGAGGTGCTCGGCGATGCGGGCGTTGACCTCCAGCTCGATCGGCGAGGACGCCCCGGTGAAGTCGGTCCCCTCGACCACGACGAAGTCGCTGGCCGCTTCGATCTGCTTGAAGCGCTCGACGATCCGCTCCATGCCGGCACGATTTGCCGGGCCGGCGTCGGTGCGCTGTGCCGCGGTGAAGGCGTGGCCGATGCGCTCGTCGGGGACCTGGTACTGCGAGCGGATCAGCTCGAGGTCGTTGTCGGGGAGCGCTTGGACGATCGGACGGTAGAAGCCGACGCGTGACACCCGCCGCGACAGCAGCTCGACCAGCCCGAGCGCCACGATCGACTTCCCGCTCGCCGGTCCCATCGCCGTGAGGTAGACCGCGCCTGCCACGGTGTCGAGCGTAGCCGTGCAGTGTTCCACCGGTCCCCGACCGGCCCGCCCCGGTCAGGCCACGCGGGCGAGGCCGTCGAGGATGAGGTCGAGCACGAGTTCGAAGCTCCGAGCGGTCTCGCCGTCGAGGTGCTGCTGGACGTGGGTGATGGTGTGGGGGAAGTCGTCGGCGGAGAGCCCCTCCATGAACGAGCGGGCGAGCGCGTCGGGGTCGCCGGCGGCGGGGACGACGTAGGCCATCGCCTGTTCCTGGAGGGTGTAGCCGATCACGTGGTTGTTGACGGCGTGGAACGCGAGGTGGGCAACGGCGGGCGGCATGTCGGTGTCGGCGAGCGCGGCCAGGAGGTACTCCATGTGCTGGACGCGCGCCGGGCCCGGGAGTTGACGGAGCCACAGCGACGCGGCCCACGGATGCCGCACGAGCGCAGCGCGGGTGTCGATCGCGAGGGTGCGCACGGCCACCAGTGGGTCGTCGTCGGGGTCGGGGGCGGGGATCTCGGCGGCGACCGCGTCGACCATCAGCGCGAGCACCTCGTCCTTGTTGGCGACGTGGTTGTAGAGCGACATCACCTCGTAGCCGAGCTCGGCGGCGAGCTTGCGCATCGAGAGGGCGTCGGTGCCGCGCTCGTCGGCGAAGGCGACCGCCCGGGCGACGATCGCGTCGCGATCGAGTGGTCTACGTTCGGTCGTGGCCGCACTCACCCTTGACAACGTACACTGTACGCACTAGTACGTACAGTGTACGTCCACCACGAATCGGAGATGCCATGCCCTCGCCGTCCACCCCCTCCACCTCCACCTCCACCTCCACCTCCTCCTCCCCCGGTCGCGGGACCGCCACCGCCGGCCCGTTGCCCACCACGATGACCGCGGTCACCGCACGCTCCTACGGCGGTCCGGAGGTGCTCGCGACCGAAGAACTCCCCGTGCCGAGTCCACAGGCCGGGGAGCTGCTGGTCGAGGTGCGGGCGACGTCGCTCAACGCGCTCGACTGGCACTTCCTGACCGGCACGCCGTACCTGATGCGCTTGATGTCCGGCCTGCGTCGCCCGAAGCGTGTCGTTCGCGGCGCCGACGTCGCCGGCGTCGTCGTTGCCGTGGGCGACGGCGTCACCCGGTTCGCGGTGGGCGACTCGGTGTTCGGCGAAGGGCCGGGCGGTGGGTGCGGCGCCTACCTCACCGTGAAGGAGGGGAACGTGGTCGCGATCCCCGAGGGGGTGTCGTTCGAGGCCGCCGCGGCCACCCCGGTGGCCGGGCTGACCGCGCTGCAGGGGCTGCGCACGCACGGCGCGGTCCAGCCGGGCGATCGGGTGCTGATCAACGGCGCTGCCGGTGGGGTGGGAACGATGGCGGTCCAGATCGCCAAGGCGCTCGGAGCGCATGTGACGGCGGTGTGCAGCACCCGCAACGTCGACATGGTCCGTGCGCTCGGCGCCGACGAGGTGATCGACTACACCCGCAGCGACTTCGTCGCCGGTGGCGCTCGGTTCGACGTGATGCTCGACAACGTCGGCAACCGCCGGCCCGGGGAGGTCCGCAGCGTGATGCTCGCGGGCGGGCGCTACGTGGCGATCAGCGGGCCGAAGGCCAACCGGTGGGTCGATCCGCTCCCCTACCTCGTGCGGGCGCGCCTCGCGTTCGTGCGCACGGAGGCGTCGTTCCACCAGTTCACCGCCGCGGCCGACGTCGACGACCTCACCTTCCTCGGCGAACTCCTGGCGTCGGGCCGACTCGTGCCGGAGATCGATCGGGTGGTGGGCCTCGACGACGTCGCCGACGCACTCGCCGAGATCGGCTCCGGCCACGCCCGCGCCAAGATCGTCGTCGTCCCCTGACCCGACCCACCGCACCCACCACCCACCACCCACGTTTGCGCGCAAGTTCAGGTGGGACGGCTCACCCGAATCCGCACACGAACGCCACTGGGTCACACGCCGGCGTGGTCGAGCACGTTGGCGGTCACCCGGGCGACGACGGCATCCGAGGCGAGCCCGAAGACCCAGTCGGTCGTGCCGACGGTGACGACCTCGCCGCCGTCGGGGCCGAACGGGCGGCAAGTGAGCATGACGGCGTTGCCGTGGCGGACGCGGGCGAGGTTCGTGTCGCCGGCATCGCCGTAGAGCCGGGTGGCGATGAACTCGGCGTCGCCCTGGTCGCTGAGGGCCGAGATCGACGTCGGGTACTCGCCCACGACGAGGTTGCTCGACGGGGTGAAGGCGACGATCTCGATGTCGGCGGGCAGCCCGGGGTGCGGCCGCGCGATCGGGAGCTGGAGATCGTCGAACGTGAGCGGGCAACCCAGCGTCTCGTAACCGACCACGCCGTCGTCGGCGCCGAGCACGTCGCCGTAGCCGAGGCCGGTGCCCTCGAGCATCCAGTGGCCGTCGCGGTACACGACGAAGCCGCCGACGCCACGCGGGGTCGCCCGGCCGAAGCGGTGATAGAGCCCGAACGCCGAGCCCGCACCGAGCAGCTCCCACTCCGGTCGACCCACGAGCGGGTCGGCCCACATGCCGGTCATCTCGCCGGGTCGACCATCGACAACGGCCGGGTCCTCGAGGTGAGCGGCGTACTTGTGACACACCATCACGAGGTTGCCGACGAGGTTGCCGACGAGGTTGCCGACGAGGTCGCCGACGAGGTCTCCGGCGACATCGCCGGAGGTGTCCGTGGAGCGACCAACGGGGCCGGCCGGCGCTTCCTCGAGGCGGACCTGCCAGAACATCGTGTTGCCCGAGAAGCTGACGAAACTCCCACCGCCGCGCACGTGCTCCTCGACCGCTCGGCGCTGCCCGGCCGACCAGTACTCGTCGTGGCCCACGCTGATCACGGTGTCGTAGCCGGCGAGCGCGTCGGGGTCGAGTTCGAGGTCGGACGACACCGCGTAGTCGAACCGGTAACCGGCACGTTCGGCCCACTCGACGAAGCGACGGGCGTGGGTGAACCACCCGGTCGAACCGATCGCCGCGGGATAGTCGTGCTCGGTGCGGTACGCCTGGAAGATCGTCCCGTCGACGTCGGGTTCCTCGCCCCAGCGAACGGGGCGGGCCTTGCGATCGTCGCGCTCGACGTCGGGCCGACACAGCATCCCGCGCCCGAACGGACGGGCATGCGACACGGTGTGCCCGCCGGTGTAGAGACTGCGGCCTCCCCACGTGTTGTAGGCATGCCAGGTGTTGGTGTCGAGCACGTACAGCGCTCGGGGTCGAGCGGGATCGTCCGGCCGGCCGCGCACGACGAAACCGGCGTGGGCGACGTCACGGCCGGCGGGGGCGTCATGGGCGGTGAGGGTGACCAGGTGGAAGCCGGATTGCCAGTCGTCGCCGATCGTGATCTCGACCGTCGCCGGCCAACGACAACCGGCAGCGTCGGCGTCGGGCGGCGGTGCGACGAAGGCGCCCTCGACGTCGGTGGCGTGCCAGCGCGGTTCGCGTGTCGCCCCCCAGCGTTCGATGGCAACGTCGAAGCGTGGAGCGCGGGTGGAGACGTGCAGGGTCACCGTGTCGCCGTGGCGGTAGCTGAGCCGACCGGCGTACCCCTCGATGTCGTCGTGGAAGGTCTGGTCGTCGGCCATCCACCGAACCTACCGATCCCCGGACCGTCGGAATCGAGCGGTCGACGGCCCGGCGAAGAGCCATTGGTCCCTGGCGGGGCTCGTCTCGTCAGCGCCACGATGCGGATGTGGACGATTCAATGGTTGTTGAACGGTTCAAGGCGCTGGGCGATCCGGTCCGCTGGACGATCGTCCGCGAACTCCGCTCCGGGCAGCGCTGTGCGTGCGATCTCGCCGAGCGCGCGAACGTGACCCCACCCCTGCTCTCACACCACCTCAAGGTGCTGCGCGAAGCAGGCCTGATCACAGGCACCAGGCGAGGCCGCTGGATCGACTACGACCTCGACCACGATGCGATCGACGAACTGTTCGCGGGATTCGACCGGGAGACGGTGATGTGATGACCACGTCGGCACTCGTCGAGCACCCCGTGCGGTCCTCCGCACGTCGACCGCTGCTGCTGGCCGGTGCCGCCCTGCTCTGGATCGTCGCCTATCGAATGAACCTGCGGTGGTGGGACTGGATCGTCTACGACGTCGCCGCGCTCGACCCCGAGACCCGCCTCGGCGGCGCCGTCCACTTCTTCCTCTATGACACCACGAAGATCGCACTGCTGCTGACCGGTGTGATCTTCGTCGTCACCGTCGCGCGCAGCTTCATGTCGGTCGAGCGCACGCGGGCGCTGTTGGGCGGGCGTCGCGAGGGCGTCGGCAACGTCGTGGCGGCCGGGTTGGGAGTGGTCACCCCGTTCTGCTCGTGCTCCGCGGTGCCGGCGTTCATCGGTTTCGTCGCTGCGGGCGTCCCGCTCGGCGTGACGCTGAGCTTCCTGATCGCCAGTCCGCTCGTCAACGAAGTCGCCATCGTGATGCTGCTCGGGCTGTTCGGCTGGCAGATCACCGTGCTCTACATCGTGGGTGGCACCACGATCGCGATCGTCGCCGGGTACGTGCTCGGGCGGCTCCGCCTGGAGAAGTGGGTCGAGCCGTTCGTGTTCGAGACCCGCCTCCACGGCGCACCGATCGACTCGTCGACGCACCTCACCTGGAACGACCGCATCGACATGGGCATCGAGGAGGTGCGCACGATCCTCCACAAGATCTGGCCGTACCTGCTCGTCGGCATCGGGCTCGGCGCCGCGATCCATGGTTGGGTCCCCGAACAGTGGATCGCCGACCACGCGACGTCCGGCTTCTGGGGCGTGATCGTGGCGGTCGGCCTCGGCGTGCCGCTGTACTCGAACGCCGCGGGCATCCTCCCGCTCGTCGAGACGCTGCACGACAAGGGCCTCCCGATGGGCACGGTCCTCGCGTTCATGATGAGCGTCGTCGCACTGTCGATGCCCGAGATGGTCCTGCTGCGACGGGTCCTCAAGAAGCCCCTGATCGCCACCTACGTCGCCGTCGTCGCCACCGGAATTCTCGCCACCGGCTATCTCTTCAACCTCGTCCTCTGAAAGGCCGACTCATGGACATCAAGATCCTCGGCACCGGATGCGCCAAGTGCCAGAAGCTCGAACAGCTCACCCGTGAGACCGTCGCATCGCTCGGCCTCGACGCCACGATCGACAAGGTCACCGACCCCGGCGAGATCGCGTCATGGGGTGTGATGGCGACACCGGCGCTCGTCCTCGACGATCGGGTCGTCGCCGCCGGACGGGTGCCGAGTGAGGCAGACCTGACCGCGATGCTGTCCGGAACGTCCTGACGCGCTGCTGACGTACCGGCCACACCAACGACCGGTCAGCGTCAGCAACAACGCACGATTCCCACCTCTGTGCTGACACTGATCTCAGAAGTGCCGCCAGGTCAGAACAGCGGTTCCTGGACGGGTGGTGGGGTGAGGTCGTCGATCTCGAACAGTCGGTTCGGGTCGGTGATCGGGATCGCGCCGCGGCGCACGAGCGCGCGGTTCCCGTCGGCGGCGCCGTCGCCCATCCAGACCGCGACCGGGCAGTAGCGGCGTTCGAGTGCCTCCGTCGCGCCGGCCCACGAACCGCCGGAACCGTCCCGGGCGGCGGCGACGAACGTCACCTGCGACAGGGCGTAGACGATCTTGTTGCGACCGTTGGCGCTGCCCGCGCTGAACCGGGCGTCGGGTGCGTACGGGCTGGCGAGGGACAACTCACCGGCGTGCACTCGGCGTCGGATCTCCGCGCTCCGAGACGCCAGCGAGATCCCCTCCGCCGGAATACCCACGGCCACCCCACCCGCATCCAGTGCGCCGTCGAGCGCCGCCTGGTCGACGCCGCGGGCGAGCCCGCTGACGACGGACCGGCCCTGCTCAACGGCGAGTGCGGCGGCACGACGGGCCACGTCGAGGGCGGGCTGTTCGGCCTCGCGGGAACCGGCGACGCCGAGGCTCGGACCGGCGAGCGGCTCGAGGCGCCCGGCCGTGAGCAGGAACGGCGGGCAACCGTGACCGAGCCGTTCGCGCAGCCGTGTCGGAAACGAGTCGTCGAGCGCCGAGATCAGGGAGATGCCGGCGTCGGCGAGGCGTTCCTGCTCGAAGCTCATCGCCGTGGCCGCGTCGAGCAGCGTGCGATACCGGACGGCCTCGTGGTCAGCCACGTCGGCGCGCTCGGCGATCGTCGCAACGTCGGCACCGAGCAGCTCGGCCGGATCGACGCGTTCGACGAGTTGCCAGAACTCGCGGGCGGTCATCGGCGCGGCGTCGAGCCGGACGAGCCGGTTGGTGAGCAGCAGTGCGGCTCGGATGCGATCGGGCGGGGACGACATCAGGTCCTCCACATCAGCACGTCGAGATCAGCACGTCGGCATCAGCACGTGGACATCAGAACGTCGAGGACAGGGCCACCGGGTGAACGAAGGGTGTGCCGGCGCGCCGCAGGAGACGCCCGACCTCGGTCATGGTCCAGCCCGAGTCGACGAGGTCGTCGACGAGCAGGACCGGCGCGTCGACGATCGGGCCGGTGACGGCGAACGCACCGTCGACGTTGGCCTGCTGGTGGGCCGAGTTCCGCTGTGCCTTCTGGGTGGGCCGCTCGGCGATGCGTCGGAGCAGCGGGTGGTAGGGCAGGCCGAGCCGGGCGGCGAGGCGATCGGCGAACTCGGACACGAGTGTGGGGTAACGGGTCGACGGCACGGCGGTGACCCACTCGGGGGCTGGGGCCGGTGCCCACTCGGCGATCAGCTCCGCGAGCGCGTCGACGAGACGGTCGTCGAAGCGGCCGATATCGAGCTTGCCCTCGCGGACGAGTTGGCCCCAGCCGGCGTCGCCCCACATGGCGAGGGCTCGGCCGTCGGCGATCTGTTCCTCGACCGGGATCTTCTTGCGGCCGCCGGTGTCGGCGTCGAGGTACATCTTCTTCGGGTTGACCTCGATCGGCCGGGTGAGCAGGAAGCGTTCGGCCGCGGCGGCCAGCTCGACCGACGCCTCGCGAACGTCGGTGCCGCCGGTGCAGTTGTCGCAGATCCCGCAGTCGTCGGCGGCGGGGTCGTCGAGCAGGTTGGCGATGAACCGCATCCGGCACCCCGTGGTGTGGAAGTAGTCGACCATCGCCTGCTGCTCGAGCCGCCGCTCCGTCGTGACCGCCTCGACGCGGCCGGCGGGGTAGGTCCACGACGCGAGAGTGCGCTGGTAGCTGGTGCCCGAGACACGTTCGAGCACGCCGTCGACGTCGAGTTGCTTGACGACCAGTTCGAGCGTGCCGATCTTCACGTTGAGCTTCACCTGGATGCGCATCAACGGCACCGGCCCGTCGAAGGAGTCGAACACGTTGACGATGTCGTTGACGAGATGCTCCTCGGCGAAGGCCTGCTCGATGAACCAGTCCTGGATCTGCTCGTCCTCCTGCCCGCGCAGCAGGATCCCCCGGCTGGTCGCGAGCGCACGGCCGGCCCGCCCGACCTGCTGGTAGTAGGCGACCGGCGAGCCGGGCGACTGGAAGTGCACGACGAAGCTGAGGTCGGGCTTGTCGTACCCCATGCCGAGCGCTGTGGTGGCGACGAGGGCCTTGATCTCGTTGGTCTGCAGTTTGCGTTCGGCCTCGATGCGGGCCTCGTTGTCGAGCGAGCCGAAGTACGCCTCGACCTCGATGCCCTGCGAGGTGAGCCAGGCCGCCACGTTCTCGACATCGCGCACGGTGAGGCAGTAGACGATGCCCGACCCCTCCAGTTCGGGGAGGGTCTCGGCGAGCCAGGCGAGGCGTTCGGCCTGGCGGTCGAGCCGGATCGTGCTGAGCGCGAGGCCCTCGCGGCGCAGCGGCCCGCGGAAGGTGGTGAGCTCGGCGCCGAGTTGGTCGGCGACGTCGTTGACGACGCGGTCGTTGGCGGTGGCGGTGCAGCCGAGGATCGGCACCGACGATCCGGCGAGACGGTCGACGATGCGCCCGATGCGCCGGTAGTCGGGCCGGAAGTCGTGGCCCCAGTCGGAGATGCAGTGCACCTCGTCGATCACGATCAGCCCCGGCCGTGCGCCGACGATCGGCATGATCGAGTTGGCGAACTCCGGGTTGGCGAGCCGTTCCGGCGAGATCAGCAGCAGGTCGACCTCGTCGGCGCGCAGTTGCCGTTCGAGCTCGGCGATCGTGGTGTCGGACGCGCTGTTGATCGTCTCGCAGCGCAGGCCGAGCCGACGGGCGGCGTCGATCTGGTTGCGCATCAGGGCGAGCAGCGGCGAGATCAACAGCGTCGGCCCGGCACCCTGCGCGCGCAGCAGGTGGGTGGTGAGGAAGTAGACGGCGCTCTTGCCCCATCCCGTGCGCTGTACCACCAGCACGCGCGCCCGGTCGTCGACGAGCGCCGAGATCGCCTCGCGCTGGCCGTCACGGAACTCGGCGTCGGCGCGCCCGGTCAACGTGCGGAGCGCTTCGAGCAGTGGATCGGGTTCCGCCATGGACCCCATCATGGCGGAGGGGTGTGCCGGAGTTCGCGGGGACGCCCGCCGGCGTCGCGGTCAGAGCAGCGCAGCGAATCGCTGACGCTTCGCCTGGAACTCGGCCTCGGTCAGGAGTCCGCCGGCCCGCAATGCGCTGATGGCGCTGAGCAACACTTCGGCTTCGACGCTGCGCAACCACGACACACCGGCCGACCGGTCGGTGGTGTCGGTGGTAGGGCTGTCGGTGTCTACGAGCACACCCTGGTATCGGCCTGGCTCACTGCGAGCTTGATCCCGATGTTGCGATCGAGCGCAGTCGCGGTGGCGGATTCAGGCGCTCGATCGGCTGGCGACGCAGATCGGGTTCGCGCAGTCGAGTGACTTGCAGGGCCGCCGCGCCCGGTGCCGCCGGGCGCGTTCCTGGGCGAACCCTTCGACGCACACCTGGCTCGGGCAGGTCTCGGATCCGCACGGGAGACCGGCTCGGTGCCGCTCGGCCTGTCGCCGGAGCGCGGCGCCGGAGTCGTCGGTCGCGTCGTCGGCGTGCGCTTCGGATGCAGGCGGGGTCGCCGGATCGGCGTGTCGGGCCCTGACGCAGATCGGCACCGGACAGTTGCTCCGACCGCACGGCTCACCCTTCGCATGCGCCTGGGCCTGCGCGTCGGCCTTGCGCTGCGCCTTCCTCAGTCGTCGACGCTCACGGAGCGGCGCGCAGGTCTCGCAGCCGCGCACCTTGCAGATCCGACCTCGTGAGTGTGCGGTCGCCTGCTCCTGCTTCGGCGTGAGTCGAGGCTCCTCGGCCGCGATCTTCGGGGAGCGACCGGGCTGCCCACCCTTCGGTGCTCGGGGAACCGGATGATCAGCCATGGTGCGGTCGAGTATCGCTGCGTTCGCACGCAGACCCTCGTCTCACGGCAGCGGCGGATCCCGATGTGGCAAGCTCGACCGGTGCCTGTCCTCGCCCTGTGGGCCACTCCGCGCACCGTGTCGACCGCGTTCGAGCGGATGATGATCGAGCGGCTTCGCGCCACCATCGCCTGCGTCGCTCGAACGGGCGGAGCTTCCCGCGCGGGTCGCCGAGGTCCTTCCGGCGGCCCAGCGGGCCGTCGAGTCACTCCAGGCCCACACGATCGGCGCCGGCGTCCGGCGTTGATGGCAGGCGGTGGCGTCAGGCGACGTCACCGCGAGCGTCGACGACGACCCGCCACGCGGCTGCGAGGTGTCGGGCCACGTCGCACGAGCAGCCGTGGCCCTCGTGATGGTGACCCGCTGGCTCCGGCCGGTCGTTCGAACCCGGCAGCGCGACGAGCCGGGGCGCGTGCCCGACGAGGTCGCGGCGATGGCCTTCGGGCACCGGGAACCAGCGGCCCTCGAAGATCGTTCCGATCACCGGCACGTCGCGCAGATCCGTCGGGTCGACCTCGTACGGATCCGCGCCGAGCACGGTGAACGTCGCCGCCTTGCCGGGAGCGATGCTGCCCAGCTCGTGCTCCAGCTGCCACGAGTACGCCGCCTCGATCGTGACGGCGCGCAGCGCGTCGTGGATGCCGATGCGTTGTTCGGGTGCGGCGACGCGGCCGGTCTCGGTGATCCGGTTGACGGCGAATGCGGCGAGGGCGAGCGGCTCCGCGGGCGCCATCGGCAGGTCGGAGTGGAAGGCGAGCGGAACGCGGCGGGCGAGCACCGACGCGCTGCGCACCATCGTGTCGGCGCGCTCGGGGCCGAGCCCGAAGTCGCCGTAGCGGTCGGCGAACCCGACCGGGTAGTAGGGGTTCGCCGACACGATGCATCCGAGGCGGGCGATCCGGTCGACCTGCTCCTCGGTCGAGTTGGCGAAGTGCACGATCACGCTGCGGTGGTCGGCGCGCGGGGTGGCGATCATGCACCGTTCGATGATGTCGAGCAGGACGTCGAGGCCGAGGTCGCCGTTGACGTGGGTGTGGATCTGCCAGCCGGCGTCCCAGTAGACGCGGAAGTAGGTCTCGAGCACGTCGGGCTCCACCATCCACTCGCCGTGGTGGTCGGGGTCGGGCCGGCCGGCAGCGTCGAGGTAGGGCTCGCGCATCTGCATCAGCTGCGAGATGATCGCCCCGTCGGCGAACATCTTCACCTGGCCCGCCAGCAGCGACACCTTGCCGTGCGGTGCCCGGGCGATCTGTTCGAGTGCGTCGTCGACGACGGCGCCGGGGTCGAGCCCGCGGGCGGCCTGGGTCCGCCCGTCGACGAGGAACGACGTGCGGAAGGGCGCGTCGTCGGCGCCGAGGATCTGCTGGTACAGCTCGAACGGCTCGATCCGCCCACGCGATGCCGGGCTCGTTGATCGCGGTCACGCCGTGCTGGTGGAGGTAGGCGACCAGTTGGTGGAGCCCGCGCTCGATGCGCTCAGGGCTGATGATGTGCGGGGCGACCTTGCCCATCACGACGTTGAAGAACCCGGCCTCCCAGAAGTGGCCCGCATCGAGGTCGATCTGGTCGCTCGCCGGCCCGCGACCGGCGACCGACTCGGCGGTGATGTCGAGCGCTGAGATCGCCGCGCTGTTGAGGTACAGCTCGTGACACGACCGTTGCCAGACGACGATCGGCCGGGTGGCGCTGATCTCGTCGAGGACGGCCCGGTCGAGCCGGCCGTGCCAGAGCGAGTGGTAGCCCCAGGTGGTCAACCATTCGTCGGGATCGAGCGCCTCCTCCGCGGCGCGGAGTCGGGCGACGTACTCCTCGTGGGAGCGGGCGGCGGGGAAGGTGCGGTCGGGGAGCACCCAGTCCTCGGTGGCGATCACGTCCATCGCCAGGGTCGTCGCGCCGAGCAGCGGGTGGAGGTGCTGGTCGATCAGGCCGGGCAGGACCACGTGGTCGCGCAGCGTCTCGTCGAGCTGGAACGGCTCGTCGCCGAGCGCGTCGGTGACCGTCTGCAGCGATCCGACCGCGAGGATCCGCCCGTCGCGCACCGCCACGGCCTCCGCGGTCGGGAAGCCCGGCTCCATCGTGTGGAATCGACGGGCGACGAAGACGGTGGTTCGAGCATCGGCCATCGGACGATGCTGCCAGAGTCCGCGCGGCAGCTGTGCGGTCGACCGGGCCGGCGTCGGGACCGCGATCGGGACCGACTTGCTCCACGGTGGGCCGGGCACGCCATGATCGGTGGATGGACGACCCACGGATCGGCGAACTCGAACACTCGGCATGGAGCATGTTCTCGTTCATGGGGCGAGCACCGGGAGGGCGGATCGTCGACTCCCGACACGACTGGTGATCGAGACGCCGGTGGCCCGGCCGCCGTACAACGCGGTCATGCGGTTCTACGACGAGGGCGACCAGCCCCTTCGCGACCAGGCCACGGCGCTGCTGGCGCCGATGGCTCGCTCGCTGTACCAGAGGATGGGGTACGAGGACATCGCGACCTTCGAGGTCTGGGCTGCACCCGACACCGTGCATCTCTGACCGCGCCTGCGGAACTCCAGCGCGAATCACCGTGGTCGCTCAGACCGTCGTGCCGGCCGAATCGCCGACGTCGTCGCCTCCGAGCTGTTCGTGGGCGAGGTGCTCGTGGAGGCGGCGCACGAGGTCGAGCTGCGCGCCGACCTCCGGCCCGGCGGCGGGGCGGTGGCGGCGCACGTGGTCGAGCGCCTCGTCGAGCGGGACCGCCAACGACACCAGCATCGCCACCGCAACGGTGCCCGCCCGGCCGATCCCGGCCGCGCAGTGCACGATCAACCGCTCCCCCGCGACGACCCGGTCGACCAGCGCGGTCAGCACCGACGCGAACTGCTCGGCGGTCGGCGCGTGCAGATCGGGGATCGGGTGCCACACCACCCTCGGCGCCGGCTGGGCGCGGAGCCACGCCACGTAGTCCGGATAGCGCTCGGCGAGTTCGTGCTCCTCGTTGAGGCACACCACCGCGTCGGCGCCGACCCGCGCCATCAACGCCTCGGGGTCGGGGCCGATCGCGTGCTTGCCGCACAGCCACAGCCGACCCTGCGCCGGCGGTGGCAGCGGGATCTCGTGGATGCCGCCGTCGAGGTTCACCGTGCGCACCTGCTCCCTGGTGCCCTACGCGAGGAACTCGAGAACGGCATCGATCACCAGGTCGGGACGAGCGAGCACCGATCCATGACCGGTGAGTTCCAGTTCGACCAGCCGGGCCGTCGCGAACGAGGGAAGCGCGCGGCGGCTCGAGACGAGGTTCGGGTCGTGGTCACCGGTGGCGATCAACGTCGGGGCACGGACCGACTCGACGAACGGGAGCAGGTCGGGGTGCAACAGGGTGGCCGCCATCGCCACCCGCATCGCGTCCGGATCGAGATGCTCGCTGATGCCCTCCGGACGGGGTGGGTCGACGATCCCGGCGTCGGCGCGAGCGCGTCTGGCCTCGAGCGCACCCCGCTTCTGCGCCTCGACGTCGGCGGGGTCGATCGAGAAGTCCGAGAGCACGAGGCGCCGGACGAGATCGGGGTGCTGGGCGGCCGCCACCAGCGCCACCCGTGATCCCCACGCCATCCCCCAGATGTCGAACGTGCCCAGCCCGAGCTGATCGGCGATCTCGACGATGTCGCGCGCGTACTGCTCGAACGTGTAGCCGTCCGGCGGCCCCGGCGAACTCGATCCGGTCCCGCGCACGTCGTGGCGGACGACCGTGCGCCCGCTCGCCAGCCGGTCGATCACGCCGTCCCACTGCCGCGTCGTGAGTGCGGCACCGTTCACCAGGACGAGTGCCGGGCCCTCGCCGTCGACCTCGACGTGCAGCTCGGCGCCGTCCACGGCGATCCGGTGGGTTGGCATCTCCCGATCATCGCAGGTGCGCCACGGCGGGTCGTCGCTCGGGAACGCCGGCTGCAAGACTGACCCTCGCAGAGGGGGCAGCGATGGAGAGTCTGGACGGCCGCACGGTCGTGATCACCGGCGCCGCGAGCGGCATCGGGCGCGCGTTCGCCGAGGGGTTCCGCGCCGACGGCGCCGAGGTCGTGGGATGCGACATCGACGAGGCCGGGCTCCGCGCGCTCGCGGAGCAGGGCATCCACACCGCAGTCGCCGACGTCAGCGACGATGCCGCGGTCCGCGCCGTCATCGACCTCGCCGTCGAACGCACGGGTCGGGTCGACGTGCTGTTCAACAACGCGGGCATGGGGAACCGGACGGCGGTGGAGGATCTCGCGCCCGGGGAGTTCGAGCACATGATCGCCGTCCATCTCTTCGGTTGCGTCTACGGCATGCGAGCGGCGATCCCGATCATGCGCGAGCAGGGCTACGGCCGCATCGTCAACGTCATCTCGCGCGCCGCGGAGAGCCCGGCGGGCAGCAACGCCGCGTACGGCGCGGCGAAGGCGGGTATCTGGGTGGCCAGCCGGAGTGCCGCGGCGGAGACCGCCGGGTCGGGGATCCTCGTCAACATGCTGTTCCCGGGCATGACCAACACGGCGATCTGGGGCCGCGACATGCCCGGCATGCAGGACCCCGCCGACGTGTACCCGAGCGCCCGAGTGGTGGCGACACTGCCCGACGACGGACCGACCGGCACCGTGTTCTACCGCGGCGAGCCGTACACGATGTTCGACCCGGCGAACGCGGAACGGATGCAGGCCGACCGCGCCGATGTCCGCCGACGCCGCGGCGACGCGTGAGCGCGTCGTGAACGAGCCGACCGAACTCTCGGAGTGGTGCGAACGCCACGCGACCTCGCAGCTGTGGGTGTCGGTCGGCGGTGCGCCGGTGATCGAACGGTGCTTCGGCGACGCCCGTCCGAGCGACGCGGCCGACGTCGGGTCGATCCAGAAGAACGTCGTCTGCCTGGCGATCGCCGTGTTGGTCGAACGGGGAGAGATCGACATCGACCAGCCGATGACCACCTGGTTGGGCCGTGGCTGGACCCGGACCACCCCCGCCCGGGAGGACGCGGTCACCCTGCGCCACGTGATGTCGATGACCACCGGCCTGTACGAGGATCTGACCGACGAGACCGCACCCGGACGGGTCTGGACCTACAACAACCACGCCTACCACCTCGTGAAGAAGGCACTCACGGAGCTGACGGGGCAGACCACCCAGGAGCTGTGCGACGAACTGATCTTCGGCCCGCTCGGCATGGCGGACTCGCGGTGGCTCGACCGTGACGGCGACGTCCTGCCCGGCGGGTGGCCCGTCTCGGCCCTCCACACCAGTGCCCGCGACCTCGCCCGCTTCGGCGACGCGATGCTCGACGCGGGACGTCGCGTCGGTGCCGACGCCGAGTTCCTGGCCGAGGCGACGCGCACGTCGCAGGACCTCAATCCGTCGTGGGGACTGTGCTGGTGGGACTTCTCCGCGGCCCGGGCGATCGTGCTCGGCCATCGTCCCGGCGATGCCGTCGACCCGCGCAAGCCGCTCGGGGGCATCCCGATCGACCGGCGGATCGCACCCGACGCCCCGCTCGACACGTTCGGCGGCATCGGCTTCGGCGACCAGCGCCTCTACGTCGTCCCCAGCCGTCGAGCGGTCGTCGTCCGTCTCGGCGGCCCCACGTTCGTCGCAGGCGAGCGGCCACGCCCGATCGACGTCGAGCTGTGGCGCCGACTCGATCTTTCATCGCTCACACCCCAGGAGGAAACCCCGACATGAACCTCGACGACCGACTCGCCGGAACGGTCACCCTCGTCACCGGAGGCGGCAGCGGCATCGGCCGCGGTGCGTGCGAACGCATCGCTGCCGAGGGCGGTGCCGTGACCGTCGCCGACATCCGCCTGGCGTCGGCCGAGGAGGTCGCCGCGTCGATCCGCGCCGAGGGCGGGCAGGCGTTGGCGGTCGCATGCGACGTCGCCGACGAAGCCCAGGTGGCCGCTGCGGTCGCCGCGACCGTCGGCGAGTTCGGGTCGCTCACGGGCCTCGTCGCGAACGCCGGCACGGTGGGCAACGGGTGGGTCCACGAGACCGCGGTCGAGGACTGGCACTTCGTCCTCGGCGTCAACCTCACCGGAGCGTTCCTGTGCTGCAAGCACGCCCTGCCGCACATGATGGAGGCCCGGCGGGGGTCGATCGTGATGACCTCCTCGATCGCCGGTTCGGTGGCCGGTGGTGGCGGTTCCGCAGCGTCGTACTCGGTGTCGAAGGCGGGAGTGATCGCGCTCGCCCGCCAGATCGCGGTCGACTACGGCGACTGGGGGATCAGGGCCAACGCCATCCAGCCGGGCGCCGTCGCGGACTCGACCCTGGCTGCGCACGCGGCGGAGGACCGCGCCAAGCAGGTCAGCCCGGGTTCCGAGCCGATGAAGCGTCCCAAGCCGTGGATCCCGCTGCGACGGGCCGGCAAGCCACTCGAGGACTACGGCGCCACGATCGCCTTCCTGCTGTCCGACGACGCCGGCTACATCACCGGCGCCCAGATCCCCGTCGAGGGCGGCTACCTCTCGACCTGAGCCGGCCCGGCCCGCCGGCGAGGTCGACGCGGTCTCCTACTTGAGGAGCGGATCGCGGGGCAGGCCGAGGATGCGTTCGCCGATCTGGTTGCGCTTGATCTCCGACGTGCCACCGGCGATCGACATGCCGCGGTGCATGAGCACGAGCAGGTTGCTCAGCCCGCCCGGGCCGTCGAGGAACAACGAGTCGGGACCGTTCAACTCGGTCATGATCGCCGCCGCCTCGTGGCCGATCTCCGACAACACGAGCTTGGTCATCGCTCCCTCCGGGCCGGGCTCGCCGCCGGCGACCGCACGGTTCGCGCTGCGCAGGTTGAGCAGGCCCATCGCCTGGTGTTCGGCGATGTACCGGCCGATGCGGGCCGCACCGCCGTCGAGGCGTTCGGGGTGGGCGTCGAACGGGGCGACGAGCGCGGCGCCGGGCATCGACATGCCGCCGCTGCCGCCGCCGATGCTGACGCTCTCGTTGCCGAGCGTCGCCCGGGCCACGGTCCAGCCGCCGTCGACCGGGCCGACCACGTCGTCGTCGGGCACGAACACGTCGTTGAAGAACACCTCGTTGAAGTCCGAGGCGCCCGACGTCTGCTTGAGCGGGCGCACCTCGACGCCGTCGGCGTGCATGTCGATCGCCATCATCGTGATGCCGTCGTGCTTGGGCACGTCGGGGTTGGTGCGCACGGTGGCGAACCCCATCCCGGCCACGTGGGCGCCGCTGGTCCACACCTTCTGGCCGTTGACGAGCCAGCCACCGTCGACGCGGGTGGCCTTGGTCTTGACGCCCGCGGCGTCGGAGCCGGCGTCGGGCTCGCTGAAGAGCTGACACCAGATCACGTCCTGGTTCAGCGCCGGGGTGACCCAGCGGTCGATCTGGTCCTGGGTGGCGTACTGGATGATCGTGAGGATGTTCCACGCCGTGATCCCGTAGGCCGGGCGGGTGATGCCGGCCTCCGCGAACTCCTGCTCGATGACGAGCTGTTCCACCGCTCCGGCGGCACGCCCGTAGGGCGTCGGCCAGTGCGGCATCACGTAGCCGGTCTCGATGAGGCGGGTGCGCTGCTGGTCCGCCGGGAGGTCCTTGATGCTCTGCGCGAACGCGCGGACCTCCTCGCGGATCGCGTCGGCCTCGGGCGGCAGCTCGACGGTCTTCTCGCGGGCGACGCCCCGACGGGTGACGTCGGTGAGTTCCTCGGCGGCGCCGGTGGCGTCGAGGTAGTGGAGCAGGGTGGTGGCGCGGCGCATGTAGAGGTGGGCGTCGTGCTCCCACGTGATGGCGATGCCGCCGTGCACCTGGGTGTTCAGGTTGGCGCACAGGTCGGCGGCGGGTGCCGCCAGCGTCGCGGCCGCTGCGGCGGCGTAGGTGAGCTGGTCGCCGCCGGTCGCCGACGCGCGGGCGGCGTCCCACACCGCGCTGGTGGCGAGTTCGGTGGCGACGGCCATGTTGGCGCAGTGGTGCTTGACCGCCTGGTACATGGCGATCGGGCGGCCGAACTGGATGCGCTCCTTGGAGTAGGCGGCGCCCATCTCGGTGCACTCGCGGGCGACGCCGACCGCGTCGGCCGACAGGACCACCCGGGCGAGGTCGACGAGCACGCGACGGGCCCCGGCCATGACCGTGACGGGCGCGCCGTCGAGGGTGACCCGGGCGCTGGGCCGGGTGGGATCGAGGCTGGGTGGCATGTCGATGGTGACGCCGCCGCCGGCGACGTCGACCACGGCGACGTCGTCACCGACCGGCACGAGGATCAGCGACGCGAGCCCGGCGCCGAGCACCACGCCGGCGTCGCCGGAGGCCGCGCCGTCGGACACGGTGACCGAACCGCCGAGCGCGACCGCTCCGACGGTGGAGCCGTCGGCGAGCCCGGGCAGGACGCGCGACTTCAGGTCGTCGTCACCGGCCGCGGCGATCACTGCGCCGGCGATCACGGTCGGCACGAACGGCCCGGGCGCGACCGCGCGGGCGAGTTCCTCGACGACGATGACCGCTTCGTCGATCCCGTAGCCGGATCCGCCGACGTCCTCGGGCAGGTGCAGGCCGAGCCAACCGAGCTCCGCGAGTTCGGCCCAGAACTCGGGCAGCACGTCGTCGGACGAGTCGAGTCGGGCGCGGGCGGCGCCGCGCAGGTTGCGCTTGTCGGCGTAACTGCGCACGGTCTCGGCGAGCGCGCGATGGTCCTCGGTGATGGCAATCGACATGGTGAACTGACCTCGGTCGGCAGGAAGTGGTGGGCAGGAAGTGGTGGACAGGAGATGGAAGCCGCCATCTTCCCCGACCGCCACTGCCGGCGACGACCCGGGGCCGCGGTGCGGAGTCGGAGAGAACTCGCACGGAACCACCGTTCCGGGTGCGAGAATCTCGGCCGTGTATCGCTTCGGCGACTGCCTCGTCGATCCCGCCCGGCGGGAGGTGCGACGCGAGGGCGAGCTGATGCCGCTCGAACCACAGGCGTTCGATCTCCTCGTCCATCTCATCGAGCACCGCGACGAGGTCGTCGCCAACCGCGACCTGCTCGACGGCGTGTGGGGGCACACATTCGTGTCGCCGTCCGCGATCACCACCCGGATCAAGGAGATCCGGCGGGCGCTCGGCGACGACGGGAGCCGCCAACACACCATCCGCAACGTCCGCGGACGCGGCTATCGCTTCGTGGCCGAGTTGGCAGAGGTGGGCGACTTGGGCGAGGCGAGGGGCAGTGAGTCGCTGATCGGCCGGGACCGCGACCTCGCAACCCTCGTCGACCGGCTCGGGACCGCTCGACTCGTCACGATCACCGGGCCGGGTGGCGTGGGCAAGTCGACGCTGGCGACCGAGACACTGCAGCGAACCGCCACGGCCCGTCCCGACGGCGCCCACCTGGTCGAGCTCGCGTCGGTCGAACGGCCCGAGCAGGTGCTCCCCGCCGTCGCCCGCACCCTCGGCGTCGTGCTCGACCCGGACGCACCCGACCATGCCCTCGCCACGATCGGTCGACTCGATGCGCTCGTCGTCGTCGACAACTGCGAGCACGTCGTCGACGAGGTGGCCCGGATCGTCGAGCGGGCGGTCAGGACGCCCGGCAGCGCGGTCAACATCCTCGCGACCAGCCAGGTCCGTCTCGGTGTCCCCGGCGAGCACGTCGTCACGCTGACACCGCTCGACCTCGACGGCGCCCTGCGCCTCTTCGAGGCCCGCGTCCATGCGATCCGGGTCGAGTGGAACGTCGACGACGTCGGCGTCGAGCGTGTCCGCGCGGTCCTCGACCACCTCGACCGCCTGCCGCTCACGATCGAGATGGCGGCGGCGCGCCTCGGGTCGATGACGTTCGACGACCTGGAAGCGGCCATCGTCGAGGACGGCGGCTGGCCGGTCCAGATGACCCACCGGACGCCCAGCCACCGGCACCGCAGCCTGTCGTCGCTCGTCGACTGGTCGGCCGACCTGCTGAGCGACGACCACCACCGCATCTTCGAGGACAGTTCGGTCTTCGCCGACGCCGCGACGATGGCCGACGCCGTCGCAGTGCTCGGGCCGGACTCGCCCGACTCGGTCGTCGTCGCACTCACCGAGTTGGTCGACCGCTCGTTGCTGTCGGTCGATCTGGGCAGCCCTGTCGCGCGATATCGGATGCTCGACTCGGTCAAACGTGTCGCCCGGCGGCGGCTCGGCGAGTCGGGACGCAGCGCCGACCTCCACCACCGGCACGCGGTCGCCATGGGCGAGGCCGTCGCCGTCGTCGACCGGGACCTGCGCACCGAGCGCGAGCCGGCCGCCCGTCGCCGCTTCGACTCGATCCTCGCCGAGGTCCGCCAGGCCCACCGGTGGGCCGCGGAGTCCGAGCCGGACCTGGCGGAACGGCTCGCGGAAGGACTGCACCTGCCCGCGTACGGTCGCCTGTGGAGCGAGCCGGCGATGTGGAGCGCGGAGTTCGTCGCGCGAGCCGCAGCGGGCGCGGCCGACCTGCCGGCGTCGCGGTTGTCGATCGCCGGCGCCGAGGTCAACGCCGGCCAGCTCGACTCCGCCCGCGCTGCGCTGGAGGCCGTCCTCGCGACGAGCGCCGACGAGCGCATCTCGGCGATCGCCCACGAGATCATGTCGGACCTCTGCATCTACGCGGGCGATCTCGACGGCTGCCGCGCCCACGTCGACGAGCTCGGCCGGATCGGCCGGGAGCTCGACGACCCGCACATGGTTGCGCTGGCGGCGACCAACGCGTCACTGTCGAGCACGTTCGCCGGTGACAGCGGTGGTGCCCGCGCTCGCCTGGCCGAGGTGGACCGCGATGACCTGGCGCCGTCGAGCCGAGCGTGGCTCGCGTACTCCCTCGGTGAGGCCTGCAGCTCGGAGGCCGACCACGCCGGGGCGATCGCCGCGTACGGCGACGCCATCGAGCTCGCTGCTTCGGTGGACAACCCGTTCGTGGTGTCGGTCGCCCTGAGTTCGACGGCCACGGAGCACGCCCGCGCCGGGGCGCCGACCACCGCGCTCGAGGTCTACCTGTCGTGCCTCGACCTTGTCCGGCGCCACGGCAACACCGTCCATGCGGTCACCACGTTGCGCAACCTCGTCGCCCTGCTCGCAACCCTCGGGCAGGACGCCGACGCGGCGATCATCGCCACCGCCGTGACAGCGCCAAACCTCCGGCCGACGTTCGGCCCGGAGTCCGAGGAGCTCGCCGGGGTGCTCGACGAAGTCCAGGGACGGGCTGGTTCGTCGCGGTTCGACGAGTGGGCCGTGACGGGACGCGGACTCGACGTGACCGAGACGATCCTGTACGCCGCGTCGGCGGTCGCCGCACTGCTCGACGGCAAGCGAGCACGACCCTCAGACGATCCTCACACGATCCACAAGCACCGCGGCTCGTCCAGTGGTTCGTTGGCCACATGACCATCACGACACCAACCTCCATCTGGCCCGACCTCGGCACCACGATCGTCACCGACGGCGGCCTCGAGACGTGGCTGCTGTTCCACCACGACGTCGAGCTGCCGGCGTTCGCCGCCTATCCCCTCGTCGACGACGAGCGAGGGCGCTCCCTCTTGACCGACTACTACGAGCGCTACCTCTCGATCGCTGCGGCGCACGGCGCGGCGGCGCTGCTCGAGGCGCCGACGTGGCGGGCGAACCCGGACTGGGGCCTCACGCTCGGCCACGACCGCGACGAGCTGGGCCGGCTGATCGACGCGTCGATGGCGTTGATGAGCGACCTCCGCTCCCGTCGGAACGGCACGCGTCCGACCCTCGTCAGCGCCGTCATCGGCCCGCGCGGTGACGGTTACCGCGTCGACACCGCCATGGGCCCGGACGAGGCCGCCGACTACCACCGCTTCCAGATCGACCGCTCGGCGCCGCGGGGGCCGACGTCGTCACCGCGCTGACCATGGGCTACGTCGGCGAGGCGGCCGGCGTGGCACTGGCCGCGCAGGCGGCGGGGATCCCCTCGGTGATCTCGTTCACGGTCGAGACCGACGGCCGCCTGCCGTCGGGCGTCACGCTCGAGGAGGCGATCACGGCCACCGACGACGCCACCGGCGGCGCACCGCACCACTACATGATCAACTGCGCCCACCCGACCCACTTCGCGTCCGCCCTCGCGGGCGACGCTCCGTGGACCCGCCGCATCGGAGGCCTGCGGGCGAACGCGTCGATGCTGAGCCACGCCGAACTCGACCAGATGACCGAACTCGACGAGGGCGACCCGGCGGACCTCGCCGCCCGGTACGTCGCCCTCCGCGACGCCCTGCCCGCGCTCCAGGTGATCGGGGGCTGCTGCGGCACCGACGACCGCCACGTCGAAGCGATCGCACGAGCGTGGTGCTCGGCGAGCTGAGCGCCTGAGCCGGACTCCCCCGGCTCAGGATCGTGACGGGGCCTCGCCGCCGCACGATCTCCAGACGAGCGTGGCGACACGCATCGCCCAGTCGGCGGGAGGTGCGGTGCCGGCGAGCGAGAGCGCATACCAGGAGCCGGTGAGGAACGACGACGCGATGAGCACGTCGGCGTCGGCGTCGAGCTGTCCCTGTTCGACGGCGGCGTCGAGGCAGGACCGGATGCGCGTCCGGCGCGGGGCCACGATCGCGTCGCGGTACCGGTCGCGCACCCGCTCGTTGACGCCGTCGCCGAGCATCAGCCCGGCGACCGGGAGCGATGCGGCCATGGTGATGCAGTGACGGAAGTGCTCGAGTTCGGCGACGAGATCGTCGAACGGCTCGCCGGTCAACTCGGGCGGGTCCACCTGGGCGAGTCGGGCGACGGCGTCGACGACGAGCGACTCCTTGTCGGGCCAGCGTCGGTAGATCGCCGGACGGGACGTGCCGGCGCCGGCCGCCACCGACGCGGGTCGCTTCATCGCCGACGGCAAGGTCGCTGCCGTGGTGTGCCACGCGACCTGCGTCCTGCTCGACGCCACGACCCCCGACGGTGAACCGGTCGTCGCCGGGCGCACCTGGACCGGCTTCGCCAACTCCGAGGAGGCGTTCGCCGACGAGTTCGTCGGGCAGCGGATCCAACCGTTCTGGATCGAGGACGAGGCGGCCGGGATCCCCGACACGAACTTCATCGTCCAGGGCCGCTTCCGCCCCCATGCCGTGCGCGACGGCAACCTCGTGACGGGCCAGCAGCAGTACTCGGGCACTGCGGCGGCCCGCCTCGTGATCGAGGCACTCGGTCGATGACCGACGAGCAGATGCCGACGATGCGGATCGTGATCGCCGGCGCCGGCAGCGTCGCCCGCGCGCTGGGCTCCAACCTGGCCCGCCTGGGCCACGAGGTCCGCTACGCCGTGCGCACCCCCGACGCGCCCGACACGATCGCGCTCGACGGTGCGGCCGGCGGCGCCGACCTGACGATCCTCGCCGTGCCCTTCGAGGCGGTCGAGACCGTCGTGCGGGCGCTCGCCCCCGGCGACGGCGCCGTGCTGGTCGATGCCACGAACCCGTTCGGCCGACCGCTCCCCGAGGGTGTCGCGTCCGGTGCGGCGCTGGTGGCGGCCACTGCCGGGCCGGGGGTGCGAGTGGTCAAGGCGTTCAACGTGCTCGGCGTCGAGCACATGAGCGACCCACCGCTCGCCGAGGGGTACCGCCCGTTGCTCCCCGTCGCCGGCGACGACGAGCAGGCACGCCGGATGGTCGCCGACCTCGCGACCGCCATGGGCTTCGACGCCGTCGAGGTCGGCGGTCTCGACGGCGCCGGCACGCTGGAGGAGGCGGCCCGGTACTGGGGGATGCTGGCGTACGCCGGCGGTCGGGGCCGCGACGTCGTGCTCGTCGCCCACCAGCGCCGTCCGTGATCGTCAAGCGCAACCTCAGCCCGCGCCGGGTGCTCCGGTACACGGCGCGCCCGCTGGCGTGGGCCGCGTGCTGGGCGGTCGTGGCACCCGCGCTGTACACGATCACGGACGACCCTCGGTTCGTGCTGCCGTTCGCTCCGGTCGGGACACTCGGGGCGGCGCTCGCGATCTTCATCGTGTTCCGCAACAACAGCGCGTTCGCGCGGTGGAGCGAGGCGCGAGCCGCCTGGCAGAGCGTGCTGGTCGCGTCACGGGTCCTCGCGCGCCAGGTCGTCGCCTCGACCCACAGTGCGGTGGAGAGCGGGACGATCTCGCGCGACGACGCCGACCGGTTCCGGCGTGACGTCGCCGAGCACCTCGTCACGTTCGCGTGGGCGCTGGCCGCTCGCACCCGGCCCGGCCGGTATCCCGCCGGCCCGCCGCGCGCCCTGCCGAGCGACCTCGCGCTCCGCGGTTCGGGAAGCGACAACCAGCCCGCTGCGCTGCTGGTGGGACTCGCCACCCGGATCAAGGACGGGATCCGCACCGGCGCGCTCGGCCAGTTCGATCCGATCTCGCTCGAACCACAGCTCATCGCGCTCAACACCGCACAGGGCGTCGTCGAACGCATCGCCACCACCCCCACGCTGCGCCAGTACGACTACTTCACCCGCCGGGTGGTGGAGCTGTTCGCTCTCGTCGTCCCGTT
>CAVQJG010000028.1:0-36151 GCA_963712775.1 Ilumatobacteraceae bacterium
ACCGGTCGCCGCGGCGCGAGTGACGCGCCCGCGTCAACCGAGCGAGTCGAGCACCTCGGCGAGTTCGGTCTCGTTCCACACGGCGTCGAGCCGCTCGACCACCGTGCCCGTGGCATCGGTGATGAACAGCGCCGGCTCGTAGGTGAGTCCGGCCGCGTCGACGGCGGGGGTCGGTGTCGTGGCGGTGTCGTCGGTGTACACCTCGGCGTGTACGAACGTGAAGCGGTCGGCGTACTCGCTCTGCAGATCGATGATCGATTCGAGCGCCGGTGCACACGTGCCGGTCTGGCAGAACGCCGGTGTGCCGACGAGGTAGACCACGCCCTTGCCCGACTCGGCTCCGGACTCGATCGCCTCGGTGAGGGTGACGTCGTGGAACGGGCACGGTTCGGGGGTCCGCGTGCACACCGGATCGACGCCGCGTGCGTCGACGACCGTCGGCGTGTCGAACGGCGGGAGCGGCTGGCCCGGGCCGGGAACCGCGACCGTTCCGGGCTCCATGATCTGGAACGCGGCGCCCTGCGCGGGCCCGCCGTCGACGACGAGGTAGTAGACGCCGGGGGTGTCGATCTCGGTGCGGAAGGCGTAGTAGGGACCGGGTTCGACGTCGCGTCGGACCGCCGAGATCCGCTCGCCCAGGGGTGCGCCGTCGACATCGGTGACCTGCGCACCGAGGATCTCGGGGCCGTCCTGGACCAGTTGGCCCTGGGCGTTGCCGAGGCTCATCGGAAGTCGCACCGGCCCGGGTTCCTGCACGTTCTGGGGAAAGCGTTGCACGATCGTGTACGTCGAGTCGGCGGCGGAGCCACCGTCGGCGGGAGGGTCGGTGGGGTCGGGGATGTCGTCGGGTGAGCCGAGAGCCGGGTCGGTCGCCGAGTCCGACCCGCACGCGGCGAGGAGGCCGGTGGCGGCCGCGCCGATCAGGAAGCCTCGCCGGCTGAGTCGATCGGTGAATGGGACGCTGCGAGGGGACATCGGGTGCTCTTCGTGATCGTGGGGGCGGACGTCGCCGACGCTACCCCCGTCGGTCGTTCGGGTCACAGCAGCCCCCGAGCGTCACGGGCCGACGAACGATCGACCCATCGCGAAATTACTGTTGAATGTGGCGCGAGACCGACTGTCGGAGGTCTCACTGGTTGTGAGGTGGACACGAACGTGACGATCGAGGAGGACATCGACGGATTCGTCCGCGACGTGGAGCCGCGCCTTCGTCGTGCCCTGATCGGCGGCGTCGGGACCGACCGCGTCGACGACGCCGTCGGCGAAGCGCTCGCCTACGCCGCGGAGCACTGGGACGAACTGCGCGAGATGGACAATCCCGTCGGCTACCTGTTCCGCGTCGCGCAGTCGAAGAGTCGCCCCCGCAAGCGACCCGTGCTGTTCCGCCGCGAGCCGCAACGGATGCCCGACATCGAGCCCGGGCTCCCCGATGCGCTCCGGGCACTGCCCGAGACCCAGCGGATCGCCGTCTGGTTGGACCACGGCTGCGACTGGACCCACGTCGAGATCGCCGAGGTGTTGGGTGTCAGCCCCTCCACGGTCGCCACCCACGTCAGCCGGGCACTCGCCCGGCTGCGCACCGAGTTGGGAGTGCTGTCATGAGCACGATCGGACACCAGATCCGGGCGATCGCGGACGAGGCCTTCGCGCAGACCGAGCCGGTCCTCCGGGAACCGCAGATCGCAGAACCGCAGGTGGTGACCGACGTCGATCCCGTCGACCTCGACGCCCGACGTCGTGTGCACAACCGCACTCGCCTGCTCGCCGTCGCAGCGACCGTGCTGGTCGTCGCCCTCGTCGGCGGCCTGCTGATCGCGGCGAACCCCGGAAACGACCCCAGCCCTGCCGACGAACCGAACGGACTCTCGGTCGCCGAGTTGCTCGAGCGTCTACCGGCCGACGCGGCGACGTTCGGTGATCTCCGGATCGCTGGTGCCGATCTCGTCGCATTGGAGGCGCTCACCGGCATCGAGCGCCCTGTGACCACCGAGGGCAGCGACGAGTGGCTCGGTCTCGCGAGCGGAGCGATCGACGACTCCGTCTTCGGCGTGGTCGTGCCGCGCTCGGAGTTGTTCACCGAAGGGTTGTTCGATCCCGACGGCTTCCGTGCCGAGCTGCCGTTCTCGCCGTTCGACGTCGGACGGTTCATCACCGTCGAGATGGGCGGGCTGACCCGGACGTTCGACGAGTTCACGCTCGTCAGCGGAGCCGACGCGGTGGCCGAAGCAGTCGGCGACGACGGCTCCCTGAAGATCGGGAGCGGGGAGCTGGGAGCGCGCGACCTCGCATCCCGGACGCCACTGCGTCCTCTCGGTGAGCCGATCCAGGTCGGCTTCGACGCAGCGAGTGACACGGTGGCCGTCGATCGTGGCGTCGACTTCGTGCCCCGGTGGTTGAACGGCGCCACCGACTCACTCCTGGCGGCGTCCCCCGACCTCGCGGCCGTTGCCGAACAGCTGGATCGCATCGACGGTCTCGCATCGTTCGCTCTGTCAGCGGAGGACTTCGCCTTCGACCCCACGCTGTACGACGTTGCCGGGCTCGACGAGATGATCGTCCTCGACCGTCCGTTCTCCGTGCTGGCGACGGGATGGTCCGGAATCGGAGGCTCGGCTCGAGTCGTCTTCGTCTACGCCTTCGCCGACGAGCAGGCAGCCGCGGACGCCGCACCATCGATCGAGGCGGTCTTCGCTCCCGGCAACGTCGTTGCGACGCCCGTCGGTCAGGAGACGTTGACGATGCGGTCGATCTTCGACGTCGAATCGATCGAAACGGTCGGCCGTACCGTTGTCGTCACCGCGAGGCCGCAGCGCACGGACACGGGTTTCCTTCCTCCGTACCTCTTCCACGAATGAGCGATCGCCGATCCGACCGCGATCGACGGTGACGGGGTCGTGCGCATGGTTCGAACGATCATGTGGGGCAGCGTGTGACCATGTCGTGAGATTTCGTCGTGAGTTTCTCGGCGACGTGGTCCACCGAACGTCGGGCTGCGGTGTGTGAGGGTGGTGACGATGTCCGACCACGCCACGACGGAGACGTTCGACGCGTTCTTCGTCGAGGAGTTTCCGCGCCTCGTCGCGATCCTCACTGCGTGGTCGGGCAGTCGGAGTGTCGCCGAGGAGTTGGCGCAGGATGCACTGCTCCTGGCGCTCCGGCGTTGGGATGTGGTCGCCGGGCTCGACAACCCTGGCGCCTGGGTGCGCCGTGTTGCGCTGAATCGTTCCGCGAACGAGGGGCGCCGTCGTCGCCGCGAGCGGGCGGCGACCGACCGCCTGCGAAACGCCGCCGAGTCGTCGCGGTGGGAGCCGGCGTTGGTCGACGACGCGCTGTGGAGCCGGGTCCGCGCCTTGCCGGCAGCGCAGCGCGACGCGGTCGTGCTGCGCTTTGTCGATGACCTTCCGCTTGCCGACATCGCACAGGTGATGGGTTGTGCCGAAGGCACCGTGAAAACGCACCTGCAGCGGGCGCGTGCCGCTCTGGCTGCACACGTCGCAGCGACGAACGACGGGAGTTCCGAATGATCGACGACGAACATCTCGAGGGTGTCCTCTCCCGTGCCGGCGAGCGTCAGCGGGCCGCAGCCCCGGACGCCGACGGGGCGCAACGGGCGCTGCAGCAACTGCACGCTCGCCGCGCCGCTGAACCCGAGAACGGCGGACATCCGCGGCGAGTGTGGCCAATCGTCGCGGTCGTCGGCGGAGCGGCGGCCGTTGCGCTCGCGGTCACGGTGGCCGGGAACTCGGGGACCGACACGATCCGAAGCGTCCCTGCCACCGACCCGGTGGTCACGGACCAGCGGGTCGAGCTGGACTTCCCCGACGCGGCGCCCGACCTGTCGCTCGGCCAGCCGCTCGTCCGCCGGTTCGACGGGTTGCCGCTGACCGACATCGCGGTGTCGCCCGACGCAGATCGCATCGCCGTCTCGCGAGCCAGCGAGGTCTGCGTCGTCGCGACATCGCCGGCAGTCCCGACCGATGCGGATCGCTGCTACCCATTTCCGAGCGGGGTCGCGCCTGGTTCCATCACGTGGGCGTCCGACGGAACAGCAATCGTGTTCCACCACAATCTCTTCGGATTCGGCCAGGAGCCCGACCTCGTCGAGTTGGACCTTGCCACCGGCGAGCTGACGGTGTTGACCGACGACGGCGTGCCGATCGACGGCGACGGCGGCGCTCTCGACGTCGCACCGACGTTCACCCCGGACGGAACGCTGTACTTCTTTCGCCTCCCCGACCCGAGCGACGGTGTCCAGGCGGTGCTGCACCGGTACGACGGCGACGGTGTGGTCACTCCTCTCGGCCCGGCTCTCGCCGGCGTGCCCCCAACCGCTGGTCGCAGCGTTTCGGATGACTCGATCGTGATCATGTTGTCAGGACTCGACGGGAACTCCGAGCTGGTTTCCGTCGACGTCGACGGTGGAACGAGTCGCTCGATCGTGATCGAGGGACCGAGTCCGGCAGTCGCCGACGTGGCCGGAGATCGGGCGCTGCTGGTCGCTCCCAGTCGGGTGGCTTCCGGCGGCTTCGAACTGTGGGTCGCCGACTTCCCCTCCGGCAACGTCGCCCCGATCGACATTCCGCAACTCGCAGCGTCGTCGATGTGGGTCACCGGCGGGGGACTGTCGCCCGACGGGGCTCAGGTCGCGCTGATCCTTGCGGACCAGGACGACCCCGACGGGCATCTGCTGCTCGTGGCCGACATCACCGCGAACGGATCGGTCGGGCCCCTCACCGTCTTGGCGACCGGGCCGGAGTTCGCGCCGAACAACGGCGACCTGACCATCAAGCCCGCTGGTCTCGGTCGCCTCGGCGAGATCGTGTGGACCGATGCCGGTTTCGTCTACAGCCTCGGACCCGATGAGATCGTCACGCTCCCGCTGCTCTGACCCTGCCTGACGTGGCACTAGCTTGGCGGCATGAGCAAGCCCCTCGGTCCCTACAGCCCGGTCGTGCGCGCCGGCGACTTCGTCATCGTCTCCGGCCAGGGTGGCATGGCCGATGGCAAGGTCGTCGAGGGCGGTGTGAGCGCCGAGACCACCCAGACGATGAAGAACGTGGCCGCGCAGCTCGCCACGGTCGGCGCCTCGCTGTCCGACATCGTGAAGACCACCTGCTTCCTCACCGACATGGAGAACTTCTCGGCGTTCAACGAGGCCTACGCCGCAGCGCTCGGATCCCACCGACCGGCGCGATCGACGGTCGCGGTCGCCGGCCTCCCAGCCGGGTTCCTCGTCGAGGTGGAAGCCTGGGCGTACCTGCCGCAGGGGTGACCACGCAGCTCGAACGTTGCTGGTGGGCGACCACCGGGGGCCCCAGCATCGGCACCGCGTACCTCGACTACCACGACCAGGTGTGGGGCGTTCCCGAACGTGACCCGTTGGTGCTGTTCGAGTTCCTGATCCTCGAAGGGGCGCAGGCCGGGCTGTCGTGGTCGACGATCCTGCGCAAGCTCGACACGTACCGTGCCGCCTACCGCGGCTTCGATCCGGAGGTGGTGGCCTCGTTCGACGACCACGACGTCGCCCGCCTGCTCGCCGACGAGGGCATCGTGCGCAACCGCGCCAAGGTCGACGCCTCGATCCGCAACGCCCGGGCCTGGTTGACGATCGACGACCCGGTGGCGTACCTGTGGGGGTTCGTCGACGGCGCGACGCTCGTCAACGAGTGGACGTCGATGGATGTCGTGCCGGCCGAGACCGAACGCTCGCGTGCGATGAGCAAGGATCTCAAGCGTCGCGGTTTCGGCTTCGTCGGCCCGACGATCTGCTATGCGTTCATGCAGGCCACCGGCATGGTCAACGACCATCTCATCACCTGCTTTCGCCACGCCGAGTGTGCGGCACTAGCCTGAGGTCATGCCCGGCGCCATCGCCATCGTCATCGTGTTGCTGCTGATTCCCGTCGTGGTGATCATGAGCGGCGCCGTTGCCTCCGCGATCATCGGCGAGGTCTACTACCGCAACGCCCGGTCGAAGTTCGCCGACAGCGAACTCCTCGACCTGCCCGACTGAGGTCGACAACCGTTACATCCGGGGTCTGACCCCAGCTGTAACGCTTGCCGGGGTCTGGCACACTGGCGCGATGCATCTCCACGACCGATCGACCGAGGTGCTCACCGAGGCCGTCGTCCGCTACGCCGTCGAGCGGATGCGGATGGATCCGCCACCGCTCGATCATTCACTGCCCATCGAGGACCTTCGCGAGGCGGCCGGTCCGACCGTCACGCCCGCCGGGCTCGGTGGTCTCGAGGCGCTGCGGATCTTCGAGGACGTCCTGGCTCCGGCGTGCATCTCGGTGGACCATCCGAAGTTCCTCTCGTTCGTTCCTGCCGCGCCCACGGAGGCGTCGATCCTGTTCGATCTCGTCGTCGGGGCCTCGAGTGTCTACGCCGGCTCGTGGCTGGAGGGGGCCGGGGCGATCTTCGCCGAGAACGAGGCGTTGCGCTGGATCGCCGACCTGGCAGGACTGCCTGCGGGTGCCGGCGGGGTGTTCGTCTCCGGGGGGACCGCCGGCAATCTCAGCGCGCTGGTGGCGGCTCGATGGCGCTGGCGGAATCGGGCCGAGGGCACGCTCGACGCGACCCGTGGCCTGGTGGTCGCGTCGTCGGGAGCGCACTCGTCGGTCGCGCAGGCCGCCCGTGTGATGGACGCCGACGTCGTCCTCGTCCCCGCCGGTGAGCGCGGGGAGATGCGTGCCGACGCGCTGCGTTCGACGATCGAGTCGCTCGGCGACGACCGTCGACGCGTGTTCGCCGTCGTCGCCACCGCCGGGACGACCAACGTCGGCGTGGTCGACGATCTCGCGGGCGCCGCCGACGCCGCGGCGTCGTCGGACACCTGGTTCCACGTCGACGGGGCCTACGGCGGGGCGGCGCTCGCCGCCCGGAGCGTCCGCGATCGCTTCGCCGGTATCGAACGGGCCGACAGCTTCATCGTCGATCCGCACAAGTGGTTGTTCGCGCCGTTCGACTCGTGCGCGTTGTTGTACCGGGACCCGAACGTCGCCCGAGCGGCGCACACCCAGCACGCCGAGTACCTCGACGTCCTGCACGCCGCCGACTCGGTCGACGAGCCGTGGAACGCGAGCGACTACGCCCACCACCTCTCGCGCCGCGCCCGCGGCCTGCCGTTGTGGTTCAGCCTGGCTACCTACGGCACCGACGCCTACGTCAGCGCCGTCGAGACCACCCTGCGTGTGGCCAGAGAGGCGGCGCGGCTGGTCGACGAGACCGCCTTCACCGAGCTGCTCCTGGAGCCCGAGCTGTCGATCGTGCTGTTCCGGCGAGTGGGCTGGACGGCGGGCGACTACCAGGCGTGGAGCGACCGGGAACTCGCCGACGGACGTGCCTTCGTCGTGCCCACCAGCTGGCAGGGCGAGACCGTCCTGCGGTTCTGCATCGTCAATCCCCGCACCACGATCGAGGACATCGCCTCGATCGTCGAGTCGCTCGGAGCCTGACCGCCATGGCCGGAACGACCGATCGACGCGCCGACCTGGTCGTCGTCAACGCTCGTTGCGTCGCCACCGTCGACGACCAGCGACGCGAACTCGACGGCGGTTGGGTGGCGGTGACCGACGGTCTCGTCAGCGGTGTCGGCACGGGAGTCGCTCCGCCCGCCATCACCGTGTTGGACGCCACCGACTGCCTCGTCACACCGGGCCTCGTCAACGCCCACCACCACCTGTACCAGAACCTCACCCGGGCGTTCCCCCCGATGACCGACAAGCCGCTGTTCGGTTGGTTGCAGTCGCTGTACCCGTTGTGGCGGTCGCTCGACACCGAGGCGGCCCACGTGTCGGCATGGGTCGGCCTGGCGGAACTCGCGCTCGCCGGGTGCACCACCTCGTCGGACCACCTGTACCTCCATCCGGCCGGGGCGGGCGACCTGTTGTCGGCCGAGATCGATGCCGCGCGCGATCTCGGCATGCGCTTCCATCCCACCCGCGGATCGATGTCGCTGTCGGTGAAGGACGGCGGCCTCCCGCCCGATGACGTCGTGAGCGACGACGATTCGATCCTCGCCGCCAGCGCGGAGGCCGTGGAACGCCACCACGATCGTGCGCACGGCGCCATGACCCGGGTGGCGCTCGCTCCGTGCTCCCCGTTCAGTGTCACCGAGCAGCTGATGGTGCGGACGGCCGAACTCGCCGAGCAGCTCGACGTCCGGCTGCACACGCACTTCGCGGAGAACGCCGAAGACGACGAGTTCAGCCTCGCGACGTTCGGTTGCCGGCCGATGGAGTATCTCGAACGGACCGGTTGGTGCACCGACAGGACCTGGGTCGCGCACTGTGTGATGCCGAACGACGCCGAGATCCGCCGCCTCGGCGCGGCCGGCGTCGGCGCGGCCCACTGCCCATCGAGCAACCTCATCCTGTCGTCGGGCATCGCGCCCGTCGTCGCGCTGCGGACCGCCGGGGTCCACGTCGGCCTCGGGGTCGATGGATCGTCGTCCGCCGATTCGGCGTCGCTCTGGTTGGAGGCTCGCCAGGCGATGCTGCTGGCAAAGCTCCGCGACGGTGCGGCTGCGGGTACCGCTCGGATGGCGCTGGAGATGGCCACGATCGGTGGCGCGGGCTGTCTCGGCCGGATCGGTGAGATCGGTCAGCTCACCGTAGGTGCCGTCGGCGACCTCGCGGTGTGGCCGCTGACCGGACCGAGCTTCGCCGGCGCGCTCGCCGACCCGGTCGAGGCGTGGTTGCGGTGCGGGCCGGTGTCGGCACGTCACACCGTGGTCAACGGAACGCCGGTGGTCCGCGACGGCGCCCTCGTCTCGCCGCGCGTCGGCGAGATGCTCGGCAGCCACGCGCGGCTCGCCCGGTCGATGCAGCGTCTCGCGGAGACGTGACGCCTGACACGTGACCGGTGCGCCGGGTGACGTTGTCCGGGCCGCTGGAGTGACCAGACTTGCGTCGTGAGACTCGTGCCGTTGTCGCTCGCCTGCCGGGGCATCGCTGTCGCCGTGGGCGTGGTCGCCCTCGCGGGCTGCGCAACGGCTGCGTCCGGCGGGTCCGAGTCGTTGACCACGATCGGTCTCGGTTCGCCGCTGGGCTTCGAGGGCAACCCGGGCCAGCTCGGGGCCGATGGTCAGGTGGCTGTCGACGCTGATCGCGTCGACTCGGTCGTGGTGATCGGCGACTCGATCACCAAGGGCTCGACCCCGGCGCTCCGCGAGCAGTTCGCTGCGCTCGGTTTCGACACCGTCCTGATCGAGGCGGCGAACGGCAAGCGCATGGTCGTGTCGTCGGGACAGAACCCCGGCGGTGCGTCGGTGGCCGAGTTCCTGTCGGGCGGCGGTGACGGCGACCACTCGAACGAACTGTGGGTCGTGGCGCTGGGAACCAACGACGTCGGCCAGTACGCCGGCCCCGACGAGGTCGCCGCCGCGGTGAACGAGGTGCTCGCCAACGTTCCCGACGGCGCCCCGCTCGTGTGGGTCGACACCTACTTCCGGGATCGGCCCGAACAGCAGGACCTCGTCAACTCGATCATCCGCGACCGTGTCGAACGACGCGGCAACGGCGTCGTGGCTCCCTGGTCGGCGTTCGCCACCGCCGACGGGGTCCTGACGGGCGACGGGGTCCACCCGACGACCGATGGCACCCAGTCGTTCGCGTACGTCGTGGCCGACACCGCCCGGGTCTTCCTCGGCCGCTGAGCGACGTCAGGAGTCCCAGCGGGACTGACCGAAGCGGTACCCGACCGATCGCACGGTCTGGATCAGGCTGGCGTGTTCCTCGCCGAGCTTGGCGCGCAGCCGTCGGACGTGGACGTCGACGGTGCGGGCGCCGCCGTAGTACTCGTACCCCCAGACCCGGCTCAGCAACATCTCGCGGGTGAACACCTTGCCGGGGTTCTGGGCGAGGAACTTCAGCAGCTCGTACTCCATGTAGGTCATGTCGAGCGGGCGGCCGTCGATCGCTGCCTGGTACGTCTCGAGGTTCAACGTCAGCTCGCCGTACTCGACGAGATCGGCGCGGTGCAGGTCGATGTCGGTGGCCAACAGGTGGCGGAGACGAGCCTCGAGTTCGGCCGGATGGAACGGCGTGAGGCAGAAGTCGTCGAAGAGTTCGTCGCGGTGTTCGAGATCCCCGAGCTGCGCACCACCGACCAGGAGCATCACCGGTGTCGCCCGGTCACCCTGCTTGCGGACGCTGCGCAGGAACGCCCACCCAGCGTCGCTGTCGGCGCTGATGTCGACGATCGCCCCGGCCCATCCACCTGCAGGTTCGTGCTCGGCAGCGGGTTCGGCGGCCGACACGGCCTTCCAGGCGTATCCCGCCAGGTCGAGGGTGCGTGCGAGTTCCGGAGATGCCGGGTCGGGCACGACGGCGATCATCGACTCGGACATGTCGACCTCAGAGGACCCCGAGATAGCGGTCGCGTTCGAACGCGGTGACCTGCGTCTTGTAGGCGCGCCATTCGCTGCGCTTGTTGCGCAGGAACCACTCGAAGATGTGTTCGCCGAGGGCTTCCTGGACGAGCGTCGAGCTCTCCATGGCCACCAGCGCGTCGTTCAACGACTGCGGCAGCTGCTGGATGCCGAGCTTGGCGAGGACGTCGTCGCCGATCTCGAAGAGATTTGCGTCGGCCTCGTCGGGGAGTTCGTATCCCTCCCGGACGCCGCGCATCCCTGCGGCCAGCATCAGGCTGAACGCCAGGTAGGGGTTGCACGCCGGGTCGGCCGAGCGGTACTCGATCCGGGTCGCCGTCGGGTTGCCCTTCTTGGGGATCGGCACCCTGATGAGGCCGCTGCGGTTGTTGCGCGCCCAGCTGATGTGGACCGGTGCTTCGAAACCGGGCACCAACCGCTTGTAGCTGTTGACCGTCTGGTTGGTGACCGCGGTGATCTCGGCTGCGTGGCGGAGCATGCCGGCCATGAACGACTTCGCCGTCGACGACAGGTGGTAGGCGTCGTCGGCGTCGTAGAACGCGTTGTCGTCGCCACGGAAGAGCGACAGGTGGACGTGCATGCCCGAGCCCTGCACTCCCTCGAGCGGCTTGGGCATGAAGGTGGCGTGGACGTCGTTGTGCGAGGCGACCTCGCGCACCGCGAGGCGGAACGTCATCATGCTGTCGGCCATCGTCAACGCGTCGGTGTGGCGCAGATCGATCTCCTGTTGGCCCGGTGCATCCTCGTGGAAGCTGTACTCGACGGGGATCCCGAGCGCCTCGAGGGTGCGGATCGTCTGCTTGCGCAACTCGCCGGTCACGTCGCTGGTCGTGAGGTCGAAGTAGCCGCCCTGGTCGATCGGAACCGGCAGCCGGCCGGGCACGAGCGGCTCGAAGTAGAAGAACTCGACATCGGGGGCGACGTAGAACGTCAGGCCGGCCTCGTGGGCCTCCTTCACGTGGCGACGGAGCACCTGGCGCGGATCACCCTCGAACGGTGTGCCGTCGAGATGATGGATGTCGCAGAAGATCCGGGCCTCGGGCACCTTCGGGTCGCCCCACGGGAGCAGTTCGAACGTGTCGGGGTCGGGCATCGCCAGGACGTCGGCTTCCTGGACGCGGGAGAACCCGTCGATCGACGACCCGTCGAAGGTCATCCCGTCCTCGAGTGCGTTCTCGAGCTCGGCCGGCGAGATCGCCAGGCTCTTGAGGTTGCCGAGGACATCGGTGAACCACAGCCGCACGAGTCGGACGCCGCGTTCTTCGACGCTGCGCAGGACGTAGTCGCGCTGTTGGTCCAGCATGTCGGTCATTCCTCGATTCTGTCGGAGTTCGGTCGGGAAAGCGACAGGGCGGGAGCCGGAGCCCCCGCCCTGTCGGTCGGTCGGTGTTCGAGTGGTGATCGAGCGAACGCTCAGCGCCTCACTTCATCGCGCCGCAGACCGTCTCGACCATCAGTCGAGCCACGGTGTACGGATCGATGTTGGCGTTCGGGCGACGGTCCTCGAGGTAGCCCTTCTTGTCCTGGGCGACCTGCCACGGGATGCGGATCGACGCACCGCGGTCGGACACGCCGTAGCTGAACTGGTCGTGGCGCTGGGTCTCGTGGGCGCCGGTCAGGCGGTCCTCGATGCCGGTGCCGTAGTTGGCGATGTGCAGGTCGGCCTTGGCGCCGAGCGCCTTGCAGGCGGCCTCGATGTACTTGTAGCCGCCGTCCTCCCGCATCTCCTTCGTGGAGAAGTTGGTGTGGGCGCCGGCGCCGTTCCAGTCGCCCTTGGCGGGCTTGGCGTCGAGCGTCGCGGCGATGCCGTAGTCCTCACCGATCCGGTAGAGCAGCCAGCGGGCGACCCAGAGCTGGTCGGCGACCTCGAGCAGACCGAGGGGGCCCACCTGGAACTCCCACTGGCCGGGCATGACCTCCGCGTTGATGCCGGAGATCGACAGCCCAGCGGCGAGGCAGGCCTCGAGATGGTCTTCGACCATCGGGCGACCGTGGATCTCGTCCTCGCCGACGCCGCAGTAGTAGCCACCCTGCGGTTCGGGATAGCCCGCCGGCGGGAAGCCGTACGGGCGACCGTTCTTCATCAGCGTGAACTCCTGCTCGATGCCGAACATCGGCTCGTGCTGCTTGTACTTCTTCGCCGTGCGGACGGCAGCGGCGCGCGTGTTGGTCGGGTGCGGCTTGCCGTCGACGAGCATGACCTCGCACATGACGAGCACGTCGTCGCCACCACGGATCGGATCGGGATAGCTGACGACCGGCTTCAGCACGCAGTCACTCTTGTCGCCGGTCGCCTGGTTGGTGCTCGAGCCGTCGAAGCCCCAGACCGGCAGTTCTGCGCCGTCCTCGAGAATCTTGGTCTTCGAACGAAGATGGTTGGTCGGCTCGGTGCCGTCGATCCAGATGTATTCGGCCTTGTAAACCACTGTTGTCCTCAATTCGTCCACGATGGGTGTGTTGGGTTCCAGGCGACCCAACCTATGGGGTCGCCCGGTGGCGAGCGGCATCGTCGCAGCGGTCGGTTGCCGAGTCGTTGCTCCACCGTGAACGGCGTGTGAACTGGCTGGTCCGGATGGCACGTCGAGTAGGTGGCAGACTGCGGGCCGAGCGAGAGGGGACTGCGATGGACACGAGCAACGACACGCCGGCCACGGACACGACGACGCTGGTCGACGGGCGGTACTTCTGCGAAGGGCCGCGTTGGCACGACGGGCGCTTCTGGTTCAGTGACTTCTACGCGCACGAGATCTGCAGCGTCGGCCTCGACGGAGACGTGCGCGTCGAGGTGTCGATCGGCGCCGGGGAACGTCCGTCGGGCCTCGGGTGGCTTCCCGACGGTCGCCTGTTGTACGTCGCGATGCTGTCCCGGTCGGTGATGCGGCGCGAGCACGACGGCAGTGTGGTCGTCCAGGCCGACCTGAGTGACCTGGCGACGTTCCATTGCAACGACATGCTCGTCGATCACGTCGGGCGTGCGTACGTCGGCAACTTCGGCTTCGATCTCGACACGGTGATGGACGAGATGGGCCCCGAAGGCCTGCTGGCCACGATCGTCGAGAACCGCGCTCCCTACACGGCGGTGCTGGCTCGGGTCGATCCCGACGGCACCGTCTCGGTCGCCGCCGACGACCTGGCGTTCCCGAACGGCGTCGTCACGCTCGATGGCGGGGCGACGTTGGTCGTCGCGCAGACGCTCGGATTCGAACTCACCGCGTTCGACGTGGCCGGCGACGGTTCGTTGTCGAACCGGCGGGTGTGGGCATCGCTGGCCGAGCCCTTCGTCGCTCCCGATGGCACGAGCGTCGACGGCGACGGTGGGATCTGGGTCGCCAACGCCCTCGGGAACGAAGTCGTGCGCGTCGAGGAGGGCGGCACGATCACACGCCGGGTGATCACGTCGCAGAACGCCTACGCGTGCGCGGTCGGCGGCCCGCAGGGCCGTCACCTGCTGTGCTGCACCGCCGCGTCATCGAGCGCGCACGAGGCAGCAGCCGCGCCGACCGGCCGGCTCGAGATCATCGAACTCTGAGCGCTCCGTTCGGGAACGAGACGCACTCGAACGCGGCATCGCACCTCGCCACCGGCCGACCGGGGGAGTCTCCGCGCGTCAGCGGCGGGCGACGACGTCGGTCTCGAGGTTCGGATCGTCCTCGATCTGGGCGTCGGTGAACGCGACCTGCCGCCACTGCTTGTCGCTGAACTCCTGGGTCTGCACGTCGAACAGCGGCGACAGCCGGTCGCCGGTCTGGCCGTAGACGAGCAGCGCCCACGCGGCTGGTTCGGCGCCGGTGAAGTCGACCGTCATCACGAAGCTGGTGCCGTAGTTGATCCGGTAGCCCTCGCCGCGCAACGAACTGCCGGCTGCAACGGGCTCTCCTCGTTCGGGCGCCGGCTCGCTCGACGTCGACGAGACGCTCCAGGTGACGAGGTTGGTGACTCCTTCGCGTCCCGTCCCGCCGTGGATGGGGATGCGGGTCTCCGATCGTTCGGTGAACTGCGCGGCCCCCAGGGTCGTGTCGAGCGCGAAGCCTGCTTCGGTGATCGTCTGCACTGCCCGCGCCATCGCCTGGAGGAGCGGTGTCGGATCGGCTGCCGGCACCGACGGCGTCGTCGTCGGGTTGGCAGGGTCGAACGCGTCGTCGAACAACGGCCCGGCCTGTTCGAAGTCGGCATCGTCGAACCGCGACATCGTCTCGCGCCAGATGATCGGTCCGGCGCGATCGAGGTCGTAGATCCCGTCCCACGAAGCCAGCACCTGGCACGCCGCCGTCAGGTCGACGGTGGTGGCGGGCAGGCTCACGGTGCCGTCGTCGGCGAGGAGATCGGGCACGTCGATCAGCGGGAACGTCTGGCAGGCGTTGACCGCGGCGGCACGCAGGAGCACCGCGGTGCGGGCCGAGTTCTCGAAGGCAGCCGTGCGCACCTCGTCGGCGTTGAACAACCCGTCGGGTCCGGCCAGCCCGGCGCTGTTCGCATCGCCGAGGACTGCGGCGTTCTGGCGGGTCCGCATCGTCAGCGCCGTGCCCTGCTCACCGTTGACGATCGAGTACGGACCGGTGAGCGTGAACTCGGCGCTCGGGACCCAGAAACTGTCGTTGGCGTTGAACACGTAGTCGCTCCGCCGCACCTGGGGCAGCTCGCTGAACGGCACGAGCCCGGGATCGCGAGCGCCGGGTTGGTCCTCCCAGCGGAACCGACTGTCGGACCCGTCGAGCACCACGAACCCCTGGTCGTACGCGATCTGCGTGAGCGGATCGTTGAACAGTCGGTCGATGAAGAGCAGCTCGGCGTCGGCCGAGAGGTTCGGCGTGGCGGCGGTGTCGGCGTACCAGACGTTGCCCTCGGCATCGGTGGCGACCGTGTTGAACAGCGGCACCCCCTGGTACTCCTCGTTCAGCGCGATCAGGTCGTCGATGCTCTGGACGGTGGGCATCCGGGCGTACTGCTCGATGGACTCGTCGTTGTCGATGTTCGCGTCGCGGTAGGTGAGCACCGTGGTGTCCGTCCAGCCGATCCCCGGGAAGTCGAGGATCGGGCCGTATTCGCTGCGCCACATCGTGCGGGTCTCGGTGTCGACGGTCCCGTCGGCGCGGAGGATCTCGATCGTGGTGGGCGTCCCGGTCATCGGCACCGACACGCCGTCGACGAGGTACGACGTCGGTGAGGCGGGATCGAGCGTCAGTGCGTACCCGGTCAGACGCTTGCCCGCCGAGACCGTGTGGGTCCATGCCATGCCATCGGTGAACCCGATGCCGACGACGGGGAGCCCGAGCAGTTGGGCGCCGTAGATGTCCAGTTCGCCGGGGACGGTGAGTTGCACCTCGGCGAAGCGCAGCTCCCCTTCCCACGGTAAGTGGGGGTTGGCGAGCAGCAGCCCACCTTCGCCGCCTTCGACCCGGTCGCGTCCGATGGCCCAGCCGTTGCTTCCGATGCCGTTCGGATCGTTCAGCCCGAGGTCGGCAACAGCCTGGGCGACCGCGCGCAGATCGATTCCGGGGACAGCGTCGTCGCGGCGACGCAGGCCGACCGGCTCGACGGTCGGGGGTTGTGCGGATCCGATGAAGTCGGTCAGCGGGGAGCTGCTGGCGAGGAGCGCCACCGATCGAGCGTACGTGTACACCTCGACCGGATCGAGCGGCCGCACCCAGTCCGCGCCGGCGCACCACCCGCTCAACCGTTCGCCACCGACGTCGGCGAGTTGGTCGTTCCACCCTGCCGTGAACGCCTCGAACTGGGCGACGACCTCGTCGGAGGCGGCGTTCTCGAAGTCGTCGGCGGCGATCCGGGCGATGTCGATCGAGCGCCACGCGAAGTCACTGGTGACGTTCTCGCCCTCCGGGCCGGGTCCGAGGGTGGCGGCGCGGGTGCCGGTGACCTTGATCACCTGGTCGATCAACGTGCAGCCGTGATCGGCGCCGCTGACCCATCCCTGTCCGTACACAACGTCCTCGCGTGTCGACCCCGAGATGTGGGGGACCCCGTCGGTCGTGCGGCGGATCGTGGCCTCGTAGCGGGGCGGCACCAGCGTCGTGGTGGTGGTGGTCGTGGTGGTGGTGGTCGTCGTCGTCGTGTTGGCGGACGTCGGCAGCGGGATCGACTCGGGGCCCTCTCCGGGCGAGCACGAAGCGGCAACGACCACTCCGACGATCACCAGCCCGATCCAACGCACGTGGCCATAGTGCCAGATCACGGCGTTTCTCCGGCATCGACGCTCGTCATCGTGCCCGCCGGGCTCCGAGGTAGCCTCGGCGGTGTGACGGTGCTGCGAGTGGCGCTCGCTCAGCTGAACCCGACCGTGGGCGACCTCGACGGGAATCTGGCGAAGATGATCGAGGTGTACGACCGCGCGGAGGCGGCTGGTTGTGACCTGGTTGCGTTCCCGGAGCTGTCCACCACGGGCTACCCGCCGGAGGACCTGGTGCTCAAGCCGGGGTTCGTCGCGGACAACCTCGCTGCGCTGTCGAAGCTCGCGGCGCGCACGGGACGGTGCGCCGCCGTGGTCGGGTTCGTGGATCAGGGCCGCGATCTCCACAACGCCGCCGCGGTGTGTGCCAACGGTGAGATCGTGGGCCGCTACCACAAACGCCTGCTTCCCAACGCCACGGTGTTCGACGAGGCCCGGTACTTCACCCCCGGCCACCTGTCCGATCCGCTCGAGCTCTACGTGGTCGGCGGCGTCAAGGTCGGCATCTCGATCTGTGAGGACATCTGGAGCCCGTTCGGGCCCGTCGCCGAGCAGGCGGCCGCAGGCGCGGAGCTGAGCATCAACATCAACGCCTCGCCGTTCCACACCGGCAAGTCGACCGAACGCGAACGGATGCTGGCCACTCGGGCCTCCGACTCCCACACGGCCATCGTCTACGTCAACCAGGTCGGCGGCCAGGACGAGCTGGTGTTCGACGGCGCGTCGGTCGTGTTCGACCACGAGGGCCGCATCCTGGCGCGAGCTCCCCAGTTCGAGGAGTCGCTGCTCGTCGTCGACGTGCCCGTGCCGCCGGTGTACCGGAAACGACTCCTCGATCCGCGCGGCCGGATCACCGAGTCGCTGCTGCCCGCGATCACGGTGTCGGAGACACCCGTCGTGCACGACGAGCCGGTCGCAGCCTCGATCAGCGAACCGCTCGACGCCGACCGTGAGCTCTACGACGCGCTGGTGCTCGGTACCCGCGACTACTGCGCGAAGAACGGTTTCAGCGACGTGGTGATCGGGTTGTCGGGCGGGATCGACTCCACGATCGTCGCCTGCATCGCCGTGGATGCGCTCGGCGCCGAGCACGTCCACGGCGTGTCGATGCCGTCGCGTTACTCCAGCGACCACTCCAGGAGCGATGCCCGGCTGCTGGCCGACAACCTCGGGATCGACTTCCGCACGATCTCGATCGAGCCGGCGTTCCAGGCCTACCTCGACATGCTGGCGTCGTCGTTCGAGGGCCGCGAGCCCGGCCTCACCTACGAGAACATCCAGAGCCGGTGCCGGGGCCAGTTGCTGATGGCCCTGTCGAACGAGTTCGGCTGGATGGTGCTCACCACCGGCAACAAGAGCGAGATGGCGGTCGGGTACTTCACGATCTACGGCGACTCCGTCGGCGGGTATGCGGTGATCAAGGACGTGCTCAAACTGCGCGTCTACGAACTGTGCCGCTACGTCAACCGGGTGGCCGGCCGCGAGATCGTGCCCGAGGACGTGATCACCAAGCCGCCGTCGGCCGAGCTGCGCCCCGACCAACGAGACGACCAGAGCCTGCCGCCGTACGAGGTGCTCGACCCGATCCTGCAGCTGTACGTCGAGGACGATCGCACCGCCGCGGAGATCATCGAACTCGGCCACGACGAGGCGATGGTTCGCCGCATCACTCGTCTGGTCGACATCGCCGAGTACAAGCGGCGCCAGTCGCCTCCGGGCGTGCGGGTGAGTCGGAAGGCATTCGGCAAGGATCGCCGCCTGCCGATCACCAGCGGGTACCGGGGGTAGGTCGGTTCGATGGCGCCCGCTCACACCGAGATCCACCGCACGGTCCGCGATCGTCTCGACCAGAACGATCAGCGCTACACCACGGGCCGCCGTGCGGTCGTCGATGCCCTCGCGAACACCGGCGGCCCGATCACGCTGCCCGAGTTGATCGACGTGGCGCCGACGCTGGCACAAAGTTCTGCGTATCGGAACCTCGCCGTGCTCGAGGAGGTCGGGGTCGTCCGCCGACTGGTGCACGGCGCCGACCACGCTCGCTACGAGTTGGCCGAGGACCTCACCGAGCACCACCACCACCTGATCTGCGAATCCTGTGGTGTGGTGCGTGACGTCACGCTGACCCCGAAGCTCGAACGTCGACTCGATGACGCCTTCGCGGTGCTGTCGGCGGCCGAGGGGTTCGCTCCGACCCACCACACGATCGACCTCTACGGTCGATGCGCCGACTGTCGCTGACCGTCTCGCCGATCAGGCCGACGACACCGGTTCCGCGGCGCCCTGTCGGCCGGGAATGGCGCGGCGGGTGGCGGTGATGGTCAGGACCACGAAGAACAGGATCACCGAGCACAGCGCCATCGTGGCGCTCGTGGCGCTGTCGTGGTGATAGCTGATCAGGATCCCGACGACGGTGGCGACGACGCCGAAGAGGACCGACACCACCATGATCGCCGGGACCCTTCTGGCGACGAGCGTCGCTGCGGCGGGCGGTGCGACGAGAAAGGCGAACACGAGCAGGTTGCCGACCGACTGGAACGACGCGACGATCGACAGCGCCACCAGCACGAGCAGCGCCGCCTGGGCCAGCGCGGGGCGCAGGCCGAGCATCGAGGCGAGGGACGCGTCGAAGGTCATCACGAGGAACGCCCGGTACAGCACGATCACACCGACGAGTGTGACGATCGCGGTGATCGCCTGACGTTGCAGGTCGCCGCTGTCGACCCCGGTGATCGAGCCGAAGAGGAACCGGTTGAGATCGCCGACGTAGGACGCCTGCTGGGTCGACATGATGACGACGGCGAGCGCCAGGAACCCCACGAAGAGCACCCCGATCGAGGTGTCCTCCGGCAGCGGTGAGTGCCGGCGGATGAGCGTGATGCCGAGCACCATGACACCGGCCGCGACGAGCGCCCCGATCGAGGTGTCGATGCCGATGATGAAGGCGATGGCGATGCCCGGCAGGACGCCATGGGCGAGGGCGTCGCCCAGGAAACTCATGCCTCGCAGTACGACCCAGGTCCCGACGACCGACGTGGTCAACACGGTGAGCAGCCCGGCGAGCAGCGCGTCGCGCATGAACGCGTTGTCGGCGAACGGCGCGACCCACCAGTTCCACGGGTCGGTGAGGAACTCCATTCAGCGACCGTATCGATCAGGACGGCTCATTGGGAGAGTGCGTCGACGATCGAGCGCGCGGTGGTGGCGAGCCAACTCACGTAGCTGTCGGTGTCGCTCCCGGGCTCACCGAGCGTGTCGGTCTGCAGGGTGACGACCTCGACGTCGCCCACGCGGTCGGCGAGGGCCTCGGTGTCGCCCGAGGAGTGCTGCGTCTCGGCGAAGATCGCCGGGACCCCGGTGTCGGTGATCAGGGTTGCCAGCGCCTCCAGATCCGCGGGGTTGGTGGCGGCGAGTGAACTCGGCGAGGGGATCACGCTGCCCAGGATCGTGAACCCGTAGCGGTCGGCGAAGTAGCTCAACGAGTCGTGGTTGGTGACCAGCAGTCGGTCGTCGACCGAGAGGGGTTCGACGATCGCGCTGACCTCGTCGTCGAGCGCGGCGAGCGCATCGCCGTACTCGGCGACGCAGGCGTCGAGGGCGACACGGTCGACGCCGGCCTCGGCGAGGCCGTCAGCGATCGCCGGCAGGGTGGCGGTCACCCGAGTCGGGTCGAACCAGATGTGCGGGTCGTCCGATCCGTGGTCGTGCTCGGCGTCGACTGTTCCGTTGGTCGTCTGGTCTGCTCCGCCGTGGTCGTCGTCGTGGTGGTCCTCGTCGTGGTGGTCCTCGTCGTGGTGGTCCTCGTCGCCTGCCGCGAGGGTGTCGACGAACTCGCCGACGCGCACCACGGTGACGCCGTCGGCTTCTACTGCGTCGATCGTGTCCTCGAGTGACTCCTCGAGGCCGAGTCCGTTGGCCACGATCAGTGCTGCATTTCCCATCGTCTCGCGGTCGCGCAGCGAGGGCTCGAACGAGTGGGGGTCGGCACCAGCGGGGATGATGGTGGTGACCTCGGCGAGCCCGTCGCATGCGACGTTGCGGGTGATGTCGGCCCACATCGTCGTGGTCGCGACGACCGACGGCACGTCGGAGACGGCGCCGGACCCCGAGGTGTCGTCGCTCGTCGGGGCGCCGTCGGAGCCGCACGCCGCGAGCGCGAGGGCTGCGACAGCGAACAGGAGGGGAACGCGGCGTTGCATGACGACATGATACTGAGAACGGTTCTCACTTTCAAACCAGCTACCTTGGCCGACGTGGATGCGTCCAGTGCCTCCGTTGCCACGTTCGTCGAGGTCTCCTTGCGTTATGGAGAACTCATCGCGCTCGATCGGACGTCGACGACGTTCGATGCGGGCTCCTCGGTCGCTCTGGTCGGCGCGAACGGCAGCGGCAAGAGCACGGTGTTGAAGCTCCTCGCCGGATTGTCGACGCCGTCGACGGGTCAGGTCGTTCGAGCCGATGGCGTCGAGGCGTCGTTCATCGCCCAGCAGCACGGTCATCACCAGTGGATGCCCCTGCCGGTCGACGAGGTGCTGCGGATGGGGTGTTACCGCCGACGCGGGCTCCTCGGCCGCATCACCCGCGCGGACCGTGCCGAGATCCGTGCGGTCGCCGAACGGCTCGAGGTCGCCGACCTCGCCAAACGGTCGTTCGGTGAACTCTCGGGTGGACAACGGCAGCGGGTGCTGGTCGCTCAGGCGCTCATCGGTGCCCCGGGCCTGCTGCTGCTCGACGAGCCGATCACCGGGCTCGACATCCCCAGCCAGGAGACGATCCTGCGGATCATCGACGAGGAGGTCGAGCGTGGCGCCGCCGTCGTGTTCTCCACCCATCACCTCGAGGAAGCCAAGCGGGCCGATCGGGTGATGCTGCTCGCCGGGTGCCTGATCGCCGACGGGCCTGCCGACGAGGTGTTGGTTCCCGAGCACCTCGCTGTCGCCTTCGGCGGACGGTTGCTGCACCTCGGTGGTCAGGCGCTGCTCGTCGACGATCACGGCCACGGCCACGATCACGGACCGACACCCAGCCACGACGATGTGGGACACCGTCACCTCCACCAGCCCGAGCACGCCGCCGAACACGCGGCCGGCCCCGACGTTCACTGACGTCGTCCCCGGACGTCGTACTCGACCTCCCCGTTTCGGAGGGGTCGGTGGAACACACTGGTCGCATGGGTCACGCACACGGTCACGACGAATCGCTCGACGATCAGGTCGACCCGCGGGTCCGACGGCAGCTCTGGATCGCGGTGGCCGCCTGCGCTGTCGTGGTCGTCGTCGGCCTGGTCGCCCTGTGGCCCGGGAGCAGCGGCGACCGTCGCGATCCGCTCGGCCTCTCTGGCGACCCGGTGGCGGCGTCGGTCCAGGCGGTCGACGAGGTGCCCTGCTCGTTCGACCCGCTGCTCGCGTGCAAGCTCGTCGAGGCGCTCGTGTCCGAGGGCGAACGTCGCGGTGAGGCGGTGTTCCTCGAGCAACCGCTCGACAGCACGATCTCGTCCGGCGATGACATCCTGGTCGACCTCGTCGAGTTGGACGACGGGTCGGTGCAGGCGGTGTTCTACGACTTCGAGCGCAGCACCCCGATGCTGTTGCTGGTGATCGTCTTCGTCACCTCGATCGTCGTGCTCGGACGGTGGCGAGGCGTGGGTGCACTCGGAGGGCTCGTCATGAGCTTCGTCGTGATCATCGTGTTCGCCCTGCCCGCCCTGCTCGAGGGGACGAACGCGGTCGCGGTCGCGATCGTGACGGCGGGCGCCATCGCCTTCATCGCCCTCTTCCTGGCGCACGGGCGCGGGCTCGCCACGGCCACCGCACTGCTGTCGACGTTCGCCAGCCTGGCGATCACCGCTGCGCTGGCGGCGGTGTTCCTGGCGATGTCGAACTTCACCGGGTTCGGCGACGAGAACGTCGGCTTCCTCGACGCATTGGGCTCCCAGATCGACCCCCGTGGGCTGCTCCTGGCGGGCATCGTGATCGGCTCGCTCGGCGTGCTCGACGACGTGACCGTCACCCAGGTCTCGGCGGTGTGGGAACTCAAGCGGGCCTCGCCCGATGTCACCTTCGGTGAGCTCTACGGCAGGGCGCTCCGCATCGGTCGCGACCACATCTCCTCCACGGTGAACACGCTGTTCCTGGCCTACGCGGGTGCCTCGCTCCCGCTGTTGCTGTTGTTCAGCGAGGCGAACGAGAGCTTCGGCTCGGTGGCGACCAGGGAGATCGTCGCCGTCGAGATCGTGCGCGCGTTGGTGGGGTCGGTGGGCCTGGTCGCCTCGGTGCCGATCAGCACGGCGCTGGCTGCCAAGGTGTTGGCATCGACCACACCGACCAGTCCCGAACGACCGGCGATCGCGGCGACGAACGACGCCCCGATCGACGACCCATCGAACTGACGGACGATCTTCGGGCGACCATCGAGTCGAATCTCGTCCGACACGATCGTGTCGAGGTGCCACTCGACGGTCGCCGCCACGCGGCAGTCGCGATCGTCGTGGTCGACTCCGAATTGGGATCCGACGCCGCCGACCCGCACGGTGTCGACGCCGAACGCCTCTCGGTCATCCCGTCCGACGTCTCGGGTCTCGACGGGCAGATGGCCGGGGTCGCCGGTGGGGCGTCGTTCGTGCTCTGCCGCCGCAGCGCGGGACTCAACCGTCATGCGTCGCAGTGGGCGCTCCCCGGGGGCCGACTCGACGCGGGCGAGTCGCCGGTCGAGGCGGCGTTGCGCGAGACCGACGAGGAGGTCGGTGTGCGCTTCGAGGACTCCGCGGTGCTGGGCCTTCTCGACGACTACCCCACCCGGTCCGGGTACGTGATCACGCCGGTCGTCGTCTGGGGTGGAGCCGGCGTGCACCTCGCCCCCGATCCGGCCGAGGTCCTCGCGGCCTATCGCATCGGACTGCACGAACTCACCCGCCCCGACTCGCCGCGCTTCGTGTCGATCCCCGAGAGCGAGCGCCCCGTGGTCCAGGTCCCGCTCGGTGGCGACCTGATCCACGCCCCGACGGGCGCGGTGCTCGTCCAGTTCCGGTGGGTCGCCCTCGACGGCCGGGTCAACGAGCGCGTCGTGGACTTCGAACAACCGGTGTTCGCCTGGGGCTGACCGCGCTACCGAAGCCCCTCGTTTGCGTGGCGGTTTCGGTGGCACGGGCCACCGAGAACCCGACGCAAACGGGAGTCAGCGACCGGAGTGGCCGAAGCCGCCCCCGCGATCGACGCCGTCGAGCGAGTCGACCACCTGCCACGCCACCGACTCGACGCGCTGGATCACCAGCTGGGCGATGCGATCTCCGCGATGGACCTCGTAGTCGGCGTCGGGATCGGTGTTGATCAGCACGACCTTGATCTCTCCTCGATACGCGGCGTCGATCAGGCCGGGCCCGTTGACGACGCTGATGCCGTGCTTCACCGCCATCCCGCTGCGCGGCAGCACGAACCCGCCGTGGCCCATCGGGATGGCGATCGCGATTCCGGTGGGCACCAGCGCCCGCCCACCGCCGGCGGTGAGCGTCGCTGGCTCGCGGGCGTAGAGGTCGAGTCCGGCGTCGCCGTCGTGGGCGTACTCCGGCAACGGCAGTTCGGGGTCGAGTTGGACGATCGGGACAGGCAGGCTCACCCCGCCAATCGTACGGATTGCAGCAGGGCTCAGACCCCTGCTGCAATCAGTCGAGGGTGACGATCGTCCAGCCGGTGAGTGCGGTGGTGTCGCACGACGCGGAGGTGGTGATCAGGATCCGTTCGTCGGCGGCGCTCGCGTCCGGGAGTTCGTCGATGCCGGCGAACGAGCACGGGCCGAACGCCTGGAAGCCGCCGAGGGCCAACTCGTCCTGCCAGTCGTGCACGACGGCGGCGCCGCCCCGGTCGCGTACGGTGGCGAGCGCGAACTCGCTGCGGTCCCGATCATCGATGCGGTCGAGTTCGCGACGCACCTCGGGCTCCTTCGCCTCCATGAAGAAGGAGGTGTCGACCACCACGTAGACCTGCTCGGTCCCGCGCAGCAACGACGCGACCAGCGCGTAGCCGCCGAACACCACGGCGACCACGGCGATCCAGATCGCGAGGGGCTTCACCGGCCGGACACCTGGGCGTGACTCACGGACTCGTCAGCCGCCGGCGTTGAACAGGGCTGCGATCTTGAACTCGACGTCTTCCTCACTGGCGTCGATGCTCGCAGCTTCGACGAGCGACGACACCCGATCGAGTTCGTCGAGGTCGGCTTCGAACCCGACGGTGTAGATCGGGATCCGCAGACCCTCGATCACGTTGTCGACGTCACCGAACTGGAGGCCATCGGTGGTCTCGCCGTCGGTCAGCACGACCAGGATCGGCTTGATCTCCGGGTTCGCCGCCCGTTGCTCTTCGAGCATCTGCAGGCCGAGCACGATGCCGTCGTACATCGCCGTTCCCCCGCCCGGCGCCAGGTCCTCGGCGATCGCGGCGTAGCGCGCCTGCTGGTTCAGATCGAACTCGGCGATCGGGAGGCGCTTCATCGCCGTGTCGTTGAACTCGACGACACCGACCTCGGTCGTCGGCTTGATGAACTCCCGGGCCGACTGCATCGCGGTTCGCACCGACTGGATGCGTGTGCCCTCCATCGACCCGCTGACGTCGACGACGAAGACCGTGGCGACCGGGCGGCCGCCGTCCTTCTTGTCCTTCCAGACGTTCTGGACCTCGATCAGCGTCGAGCCCGACGGCACCTCGACGGTCGGCGTGTAGGGCGGCGGGTCGAAGCCGTACTCGATCGCGAGCTCCTGGAACTCGGGCTGCGCAGCGAAGTCGGCGAACGCCTGCAGCGTCTCCTGACGAGCCTCGGAGAGATCGCCGACGGCTGCGAGCGGGTTGTCGTGCGGCACGCCGAACGGGATGAACTCGAACCCGGACTGCAGTGACTCGGTGTTCGTGAACGTCTGCCACTCCATCACGAACGTGTCGAGCGTGCCGGTGTCGTTCTCGACCGAGTCGCGCATCTGCAGCGTCGTGAGCGCCACGAAGGGCACCTGGCGCTGGAACTGCTCGAACACGCTGGCCACGTCGGGCGACGTGAGTCGAGCAGGGTCGCCCTCGGCGATCGTGTCGAGCACGGTGAGCAGGAAGTTGAGCCCGGTGCTCGACGCGAACGGGTCGGTGTACCCCATCACGAGGTCGCCGGCGATCACGGCGTCGACGAGGTTCGCCGCGCTCAGTTCGCCGTAGGTGGAGCGCAGCTCATCGGCGGTCTCGACCTTCATCACGATGCCCGCGACGTTGTCGACCGTGTTCGACGTGATCTCGGTCATCGTCTCGAACTCGCCGGCCATCTCGATCCACAGTTGGCTCGACGGTGTGAATCCGTCCGGCAGCTCCTGGCCCCGGGCGATGAACTGGTAGCCGGTTCCCGACGCGATGCTTCGCAGGTCGACGCCGGCGACGCTGCCGTCCGACAGTGTGATCCCGGCGTCGTTGAACCTCTCGGCGACCTCGGTCATCCAGCCGTCGGTGGTGCCGAGTTCACCGGACTTCTCCGTCGACGACCAGATCTCGACGACGGTGTCGGCGCTCGTCGGCGCCTGGACCCGGATCGGGAACTCGGTGATCGGGGGCAGCGTGTCGGCGAGGTTGGCGCCCGTGGGCGGCGGGATCGACGCAGTGCGACCGATCGGGTTGTCGACCCAGCCGATGTCGTCGGCGAGTTCCGTGAGCCGGTCGGCCGCGGTCGCCTGATCGAGCGGCTCGCTGCTCTCCTCCCCGACACCGCACGCCGCTGCCACCAGGGTGAACGCGGTTGCGGCGATCGCGACGCGGATCGCCGTGGGGCGCCGGGTGCGCGCCGTTCGGGAGGCGATCGGTCGCGCCACCGTCACTCGCTCTCCTTCGCCGTGATCTCACCGACGTCGATCGTGCTGTCGGACTCCTGGATGCGGGTGGACGCCGTCCGCCCACGTTCCATGTTCTCGATGGCCGTTTCGCTCTCCGCGGTGAGCTGATCGAGTTCGAGAATCGTGCTCGCCATCGTCGGAAGGGCCTCGCGCCGGTAGCGGGAGATCTCGTCGAGCGCGGCGTCGATGTCGGCGAACGCCGAACGCAGCGCCTCCATGTCGAGCATCGTGCTCGACGCCTGCTGATGGATCGCCGTGCCCTGCGTCTTCAACCGCTCGGCGGTGCCGGCGATCATCGCGGACGTGGTGGTGTTGATCGCCTCGATCTTGTCGAGGACGATCTTCTGGTGCGCAAGGGCGAGCGCCACGGTCACCGCGACCTGCAGTGCGCTGACCGTCACGTCGATCGCCCGGTCGACACCTCGGATCAGCTCTCGGTTGTTGCGGATGATGATCTCGATCGCGAGCACGCCCTGCTGGTTGACGGCCAGCTGCTGCTGCAGATCGAGCGTGCGCTGGCGCAGCGAGAACAGGATGTCCTCCTCGACGAACTGGCGCCGTGGGTCGTCGGAGGTGATCTCGGTCGCGAGCTTGTCGACCACGGAGGCGTCCAACGCCTGCGCCAGTGCGATCTGATCGGCCAACAGGTGCGTCAACTCGCGCATCTGCTTCTGGTCGTCGCCGAGGGTGACGTTGTCGCGCTTGAGCTGGTCCCGACCCTTCTCGAGCGACTTGACGATCGAGTCGATCTGGGTCTGCGAGCTCTCGTAACGCATGAAGTAGCGCTTGAGTGGGGTGCCGACGCCGGGGATCTTGCCGACGGCGCGTGTGAACCAGCCGGCGTCGGTGTCCAGGCCGGACGGGTCGAGCTTCTCCACCTCGATGCGCAGATCCGACAGCGACTTGGCGACCTCGCCGCCGTCCTCGGTGCCGTGCGAGATCTCCTTCAGCGGTGCCTGCAGCATCCGGCTGCGTGTGGCCGAGCGTTGTTGGAGGTCGCGGCCCATCGAGTCGACCGCATCGCGCGCGGCGGCTCGGGCCTCGTCGTTCGTCGGGTCGATCGAGAGCAACTGCTCGACCTGCGCGTCGGCCTGTGCGCGCAGCTCGTCGGTGGGCTCGGGCTCGGGGAGGGCGAGTTCCGCCGTGCTCTCCGGGACGTCGAGGACGAGATTCAACACGGGTGCCGTCGCGGTGTCGGAGCGGGGAGCGTCGGTCATGTCGGTGGGCCTTTCGGATCGGTCGGGCGCTGATGGTTCATGCGTACTTGGCGGCACGATCGGCGAGTTCCTCGAGTGCGGCCATCGCCGCCTCGGCGTCTTCGGGTTGCTTGCCGATCGGCACGTCGGCGAGCGCCGTGGTGGTGCGGTCGAGTGCGGTCAGCGCCGATTCGTTCTGGGCGAGGAGCTGAGCGATCCGGCGACGCTGGGTCGCGCGCAGATCGCGTCGGCGTTCGAGCGTGTCGCGTTCACGGGTGGCGGAGTCGACGTCGCTGTCGTCGTCGGCCAGTTCGGCGAGGCGACGATCGATGTAGGTCTCGTCGATCGTGCTGATGCTCTCGTAGGCGACGGCCACCTCGTGCAGGTTGTCGAGCGCCGACGCGAACACCTGCTGCGACGTCGACAGGTACCTGGCGTAGGTGAGCTCGCCGGCGTCGAGGCGCCGCGTGAGCACGTTGATCAGGCTCTGGCGCTTCGACACCAGGGCGTCGAGTTGCTCGGTGGGCTGGGTGTCGGCGAGCGGCGCGAGCTCCGCACGCAGCGCAGCGATCTCGGCCGGGTCGACCTCCTCCACACGGGGGACCTCGAACTGCAACTTCGCCAGCGTCCCGGTCGCCGACATCGTGAACGGCCAGGCGACCGCCGCCACGAGCGCGATGACGATCAGGACGACGACGAGGACGCCTGGCGGGTCGAGCACGGTGAGCACCAGCCACACGGTGGCGCCGAGCACGACGGCCGCGATCCAGGTGGGCGGGTAGCTGATGACGGAACGCCACCAGCTCTTCATCGCGCCTCGTAGGGGCTCGTCACGTACACGGCACGTTCACGATACCCGCCCTGGAGCACGGGATGACCCCGTGCCACCCCCGACGCCGAGCCACGGTGACTACCGTCGGTGCCGATGGTGCGTCCCGACCGGTTTCCGCTCACCTACGACGAGTGCCGGGATCGGTTCCGGTGGACCCTGCGTCGAGCGTGCCTCGGGTTCGATGTCTTCCCGATCACCACCCGTGGCGAGCACGGCCAAGAGCTCACGATCGATGCGACGTCGTTCGGCGCGGTCCGGCCTCGGCGTGCCCTGCTGGTCCTCGCCGGCGTGCACGGAGACGAGGGTTTCTCCTCGTCGACGCTGATGTGCGACGCCGTCGATCGGTGGGTCAGCGACGGCGTCGACCGTGACCTCGCCGATGACTCGGCGGTGGTGATGATCCACGGCGTGAACCCGTGGGGGATGAGTTACTGGCGGCGCCAGAACGAGTCGAATGTCGACCTCAACCGCAACTGGGGTCGTGACGAACGGGTCGAGGTGCCGTCGAACCCGGGCTACGTCGCACTGCACCGCACCCTCGTCCCCGGCGGCACCGAGCCGCCGTCGGCGGAGTCGCTGTTCGACGTGACGCGGGCCATGGTCGAGGAGTACGGCTCCGAGTGGGTGAAGTCGGCGATCAGTGCGGGGCAGTACAGCCACCCCGACGGCCTCTACTTCGGGGGTGACCGTACCGAGGAGTCGAACCTCCACCTCGCCGAGATCGTGGCGACGCGACTCGCGGGTGCCGAGGAAGTGCTGGTGGTCGACCTCCACACCGGCCACGGCGCCCCGGGCACCTACACCTTGTTGTCGCACGTGAGCGAGGCTCACCCCGACGATGCGTGGCTCCGTCGCGCGTTCGACGCAGACCGCATCGAGTGCACGTCAGCACCCGATGCGACCACCGGGCCGAAGCACGGCCAGATCGCGAGCGGTCTCGGCGAGCTGGTGCCAGGCGCCGTGTGGCGGACGGTCACCATGGAACTCGGCACGATCTCCGACACGCGCATGATCGTCAACGAACGAGCCGAGCACTGGGTCCATTTCCACGGCGACCGCTCGAACCCGGACCACGCCCGCATCGTGTGGGACCACCGCTGCGGATCGACACCCGACGATCCCGAATGGGAACGCGCCGCCCACGCTCACGGCGTCGAGGTCCTCGACGCTGCGCGCCGGACGCTGACTGGTGCAGTCGGAATCTCTGACCCTGGCCACGGCGGGTAAGGTCCACAACGGGGCCGTACTACGAGGCCATAACACAAGGAGGTCCATCATGGGTCTGTTCGATTCCATCAAGTCCAAGCTCGGCGGCAACAAGTCGCAGGTGAAGCAGGGCATCGACAAGGCTGCCGATGTCGCCGGCGACAAGGCCGGCGCCCACGCCGACAAGGTGCAAAAGGGGGCGGAGGCCGCGAAGGACGCCGTCGACAAGCTCCCGGACGCCTGAGCCGCGACGGGCCAGGCGCTCGAGTCGGGTCGTAGGCTCGGCTCGATGAGCGCATCGACTGACGACGCGGGGCGGCCACCGTCGGTCGATGCGCTCGCCCGATCGCTCGCCACAACGGGGCTGCCGCACCCGATCCTCGTCGACATCGCTCGCGAGTCGATCGAAGCAGCCGACGTGGAGTCGGCGCGGTCGCGAGCGCGCGCCTTCCGCCGTTCGCTGCTGACCCCGGTCGTCAACGCCACCGGGGTACTCCTGCACACGAATCTCGGTCGAGCGCCCCTTCGTCACCATCAGGACGCCGCAGCGCAGACGATCGAGTTCGATCTCGTGTCCGGACGCAGGGGTTCTCGGCAACAGGCCGTGGGGCAGCTGCTCGCACGGCTGTGCGGGGCCGAGTCGGCGATGGTCGTCAACAACAACGCTGCCGCCGTCCTGCTCGTGCTCGCTGCCCTGGGTGCGGGCCGCGACGTTCCGGTGAGCCGCGGCGAGAGTGTCGAGATCGGCGGCTCGTTCCGGGTGCCCGACGTGATGGAGCAGTCCGGTGCTCGACTCGTCGATGTCGGTACCACCAACCGCACCCGCCTCGAGGACTACCGGCGTGCGATCGACCGGCCCGACGTCGACGCGGCGATGGTGCTCAAGGTGCACCCGAGCAACTATCGGGTCGAGGGGTTCGTGGAGGAGACGTCGGTCGCCGACCTGTCCACCCTGGGCATCCCGGTCATCGCGGACATCGGGAGCGGGTTGATCGATGCCACGTGTCCCTGGCTCCCGGGTGCGCCGCCGGCCTGGCTGGCGGGCGAACCTGCCGCTCGTCAGACGCTGGCCGATGGCGCTGCGCTCGTGACGTTCAGCGGTGACAAGCTCCTCGGCGGGCCTCAGGCGGGCATCATCGCCGGTCGCACGGATCTCGTCGAGGCATGCTTGCGTCACCCGCTGGCCAGGGCGCTGCGTCCCGGCGGGCTCGTCCTCGCCGCACTGCAGGAGACGGCGCTGACCTACCTCGACAAGCGCGCGAGCGCGGACGTGCCGTTCTGGGCGATGGTCGCCGCGCCGGTTGCCGAGCTCCGTCGACGCGCTGACGCGGTCGTCGACGCGGTGGTCGACGTGCATCCAGAGGTCCGGGCTTCGCCGATGGACGCGCTCCCCGGAGCGGGTTCGGCGCCGGGTATCACGATGCCCTCGTACGGCGTCGTACTCGAGGGGGACCATCTCCGCGCGCTGCGCGACCACGAGACCCCGGTGATCGCCCGGTCGCGCGACGACCTCACGATGCTCGACCTGCGTTCGGTGCTCCCGCACGACGACCCGATCGTCGTGGCCGCCCTGCGTGGCGCGGTGTCGTGACGGTCGTCGCCACCGCCGGCCACGTCGATCACGGCAAGTCGTCACTCGTCCTCGCGCTCACCGGCACCGATCCCGACCGCTTCGAGGAGGAGAAGCGTCGCGGTCTCACGATCGACCTCGGGTTCGCCCACACGACGCTGCCGTCGGGCGCCGAATTCAGCTTCATCGACGTGCCGGGCCACGTGAGGTTCCTCCGCAACATGCTCGCGGGCGTCGGCGGTGTCACCGCGTGCGTGTTCGTCGTGGCTGCGAACGAGGGCTGGAAGCCGCAATCGGAGGAACACCTGCGCATCCTCGAACTCCTCGGCATCACCTCGGGCATCGTCGTGCTCACCAAGTCTGATCTCGTCGACTCCGACCTCGCGGAGCTCGCGACGATGGACGTCGCCGACCACGTCGCCGGCACCTTCCTCGCCGAGGCTCCGGTGCTCGCGGTCTCGTCGACCACCGGTGCCGGCATCGATGCGCTCCGAACCGCACTCGACGAACTCGTCGCCACGTCGGCCGGGGCCGTCGATCGCGGTCGACCCCGGTTGTGGATCGACCGGGTGTTCGCGGCCAAGGGGAGCGGCACCGTGGCCACGGGCACGCTGGTCGGTGGAACGCTCGTCACCGATCAGGTCGTCGTCACCGAGCCCGGATCGTCGTCCGCTCGGATCCGTTCGATCCAGACCGCCGGGCGCACGGTGGAGTCGATCGGGCCCGGCACCCGTGTCGCAGTGAACCTCGCGGGGGTCGACCACCGCGACCTCGCCCGGGGCCATGCCGTGGTCGAGCCGGACCGGTGGCAGCTCACCGATCGGTTCGACGCGTCGTTGCACGTGCTCGATGCGCTCGACCACGACGTGTCCCGACGGGGCGCGTTCGTCGCCTACATCGGCTCCGGTGAGCACACCGTGAAGCTCCGCGTGCTGGGGAGCGAGGCGATCGCACCCGGCGGCGACGGAGCGGTGAGGTTGTTTCTCGATGCTGCGCTGCCATTGCTGCCCGGCGACCGGTTCGTCTTGCGGGAGTCGGGTCGCGACGAGACCGTCGGTGGTGGCGAGGTACTCGACATCGAACCGGTCCTGCGGGCGTCGAAGGCCCGTCCCGACCGCACGATCGACCGGATCGTGCGCGAGCGGGGCTGGGTCACGGTGCGTGAGGTCGAGCGGCTGACCGGCGATCTCGTCGAGCCGTTCGTCGGTGACTGGTTGACGACGCCGGAGCTGTTGTCCGCGATGCGCGACGATCTCCTCGCCCGGGTCACCGATGCAGGCCCGGTCGGCCTGGATGTTGCCGGTTTCGACGGACGCGAGCGCGCGGTGCTGGCCACCATGGACGACGTCGTCGTCGACGCGACGACGGTACGGCTCGCCGACGTGGTCGACCCGTTCGCCGATCATCGCTACCTCGCGGTCCTGCTGGCCGACGGGTTCACACCGTCGCCGCCCGACGGTGTCGACCGTGGCGAGCTGCGCGAACTGGTGCGGCGCGGTCACGTCGTGGTGCGCGATGGCGTGCACTTCCACGAGGCGACGATTGCAGCTGCCGGTGAGGTGGCCGCGGGCCTGCTCGCCGCGAACCCCGATGGCTTCACCGTCGCCCAGTTCCGCGACGCCACGGGCGCCAGCCGCAAGTTCGCGCTGCCACTGGTGGCCGAACTCGACGCTCGTGGCGTCACTCGTCGGCGCGACGACCTCCGTGTCGCCGGCCCCCGCCTGCCCGGTCGCTGACCCCCAGGGTCAGCGGTGTGTGTCAGCGCAGACGTACGAACTCGACGTTGTCGCTGACGCAGACCGGTCGAGTCAGGTGGTCTGAGTCAGGTGGTCGAGTCAGGTGGCGGATTCGGTGGGCTGATCGGCCGGAGCCAGGTCGGTGGTGGGCTCGGCGGGGTCCTTCTTGCGCATCTCCCGGTAGTCGCGGGCGGCGCCCTCCAGGGGTTCGACGTCGAGGGTGACGCCGTCGATCGCAGCGACGCGAAGCGCCTCGCCGTCGGCGAGCGGTGTCGCACGGTTGGTGCGGGCGCGCCACCGGGCGCCATCGACCTCGGCGATGCCATCGGGATCGACCGGACCGACGGCCGTGCCCTCCTTGCCGATCATCCATTCGCGTCCGATCGTCGGCGTGGCGAACCGTGTGCGGACCATCGACGGCATCCCGACGATGAACGTCAGCACGATGCCGACGATCCCGGTGAGGAGCGCCAGCCACGACGGTCGCATCGTCGAGCCGGGAATCGCCTCGAACAGGAACCAGCTGCCGACGATGGTCAGGACGATGCCGACGCCCGTCCAGAATCTCGGGATGCCGACCTGGACGTCGACGGCGAACGCGAGCATCGCGAGCATGATGACCACGACCGCCCAGGTCTGCGTCGGCAGCACGGCCAGCCCGGTGAAGGCCAGCACGGTCGAGATCGCCCCGACGCCGCCGGCGATCCCGACGCCCGCGGTGAAGAACTCGAACACGAGCAGGGCCAGGCCGGTGAGCAGCAGGAGGTAGGCGACCGACGGGCTGGCGACCGTGTGGAACAGCTGGTCGACGAGCGACAGCTTCGAGAACCGCACGACCGAGACCGTCTCGAACCGGGTCGACCCGTCGTCGAGCACGACGAGTTCGGTGGTGACGAGCTCGACGCCGTTCTCCTCGAAACCGTCCATCGCCTGGACCATGTTGCTGATCGTCGGGATGCCCTCGTCGTCGATGCGTTGCTTGAACACGCTGAGCGACCGGGCGTCGGACAACCCGACCGAGCCGTTGCGCAGGCGCTCCTCGGCGATGCCGAAGTCGATACTGCTTCCCTCGGGCAGGCCCGCCGGATCGAGTGGCACGCCGATGTAGCCGACGCGGGCGCCGGGCGCCATGCCGGTGACGTCGGCGACCGCCAGCAGTTGTGCTGCAGTGCCGTAGAACCGGGCCCCGCTCGGCCCGACCCAGATGCCGATCGGGACCGGCGCGGTGGCGACCCGCACCAGCAGGTCCTCGATGACATCGTCGTCGACGACGGTTCCGTCGCTGTTCACCTGGAGGATCAATGCCTGCGACCCGTCGGCGTCGGCTCGGTCGATCGCGGTCTCGATCGCATCGACGAGGATCGGGTCGAAGTAGCCGCTGACCTGCAACACGTCGACACGCGCCACGTCGACGGAATCACCCGTGTCGACGGGCTGATCGTCGCTCTGGGCCTCGACGGCGGGCGCGAAGAGGGTGAGCCCGGCCATCAGCGTGAGGATGCTGATCGCTAGTCTGCGCAAAGGTGCCTCCGGAGAGCGAATATCCGCTGCAATCGTTGACCGCCGCTCGAGTCGTCGTCGTGGCGGGCAAGGGGGGTGTGGGGAAGACCACGGTAACGGCTGTGATCGCCCGCGCCGCATCGGACGCGGGCCTTCGCGTCCTGGTGGTGGAACTCGACGGCAAGCCGGCCCTCGCCCAGCTCGTGCCCGACCTCGAGGTGATGTCGATCTCGGCGCCGGACGCGCTCGACGAGTACCTGCGCGACAACGGCTTCGCCCGCATTGCCAAACGCCTGAACCGCACCGGCGTGATCGACATGGTCGGCACCGCGGCACCGGGCATCGACGACATCGTCGTGCTCGGCAAGATCAAGCAGTTGGAGCGCTCGGGCCAGTGGGATCTCGTCGTCGTCGACGGTCCGGCGGCCGGTCACGCGATCACGTTCCTGACATCGGCTGCCGGGCTTGCCGACTCCGTCCGCTCCGGCCCCGTGCGCGCGCAGGCCGACGATGTGCTCGAGTTGCTGCACGACCCGCAGCGCTGTCAGGTCGTGCTGGTCACGTTGGCCGAGACCACGCCGGTGAACGAGGTCATCGAGACCGCCTACGCGTTGGAGGACCAGGTCGGTGTGCAGCTCGGACCCGTGGTGGTGAACGGCGTCGACCTCGGTGTGCAGCTGCCCGCTGCGTCGGCGACGTCGTCGATCGTGGGGGATCTCGACACCGACACGGCGGTCACGCTCACCGAAGCCGCCGACTTCCGCCGGTCCCGCCGGGAGATGGAGCGACAGGAACTCGACCGGCTGGCCGGACAGCTGCCGATCACGCAGATCATGCTTCCTGCTCGGCTCGTCGCCGGCCTGGTCGCGGCGGACGTCGCCGATCTCGCCGCCGTCCTCGGCGGCTTCGCACCAGTGGAGACCCCGCGATGACGGCGCGGCCGGCGGACGAGTTGATCGACGCGTCATCGGTGATCGTGTGCTGCGGGTCCGGCGGCGTCGGCAAGACCACCACTGCGGCCGTGCTCGGGCTCGAAGCAGCGCGTCGCGGACGTCGCGCCGTGGTGGTCACCATCGACCCGGCGCGCCGCCTCGCCGACGCGCTCGGCCTCGTGGACGGCCTCGCGTCGGAGCCGCAGCGGATCGAACTGGATGCGCCCGGCGAGCTCTGGGCGATGATGCTCGACACGGCGGCGACGTTCGACGGACTGGTACGGCGGTACGCGGAGAGCCCGGAGCAGGTCCAGCGGATTCTCGAGAACGGGTTCTACCGGAACATCGCCGGGGCGCTCAGCGGCACGCAGGAGTACATGGCTGCCGAGACGCTCCACGCGTTGCACGGCGACGAGCGCTTCGACCTGGTCGTCGTCGACACGCCGCCGAGCCGCAACGCTCTCGACTTCCTCGAAGCGCCCGGCGTGTTGTCGCGATTCCTCGACCATCGGCTCTTCAAGTTGCTGATGCTGCCAGCGAAGGGCGGGCTCAGGGTGATCGGCACCGCCACGCAGCCGATCCTGCGAGCGATCGGCCGGGTGGTCGGCTCCGACGTCCTCGCCGACTCGGTGGCGTTCTTCCAGGCCTTCGCGGGCATGGAGACCGGGTTCCACGAGCGAGCCGACGACGTCATCGCCTTGATCCGTGCGCCCGAGACCTCGTTCGTCGTCGTGGCGTCGGCGCGT
>CAVQJG010000029.1:0-41150 GCA_963712775.1 Ilumatobacteraceae bacterium
CCGACTGCTCGTTGAACGCACCGATGTCGTTGCGCACGTGGGCGTTCGCCTCCCGGTCGATCTCGACGCCGGGACCGGGTTCTCCGGCGAGCATCGCCTCGGTGCCGACGATGTGCGCCACGTTGTCCTGCACCGACCAGCCGGGCAAGCGGTGAGGGAAGCTGCCACTCGTCCTCGGAGAGTTCGCCGAGCACGTCGCTCAGGCTCGCCCACACCTCCCCCAGCGCAGCGACGGTGCGGTCCTTCGGGATGTTCGATGCCATGCATCGCATCTTGTCAGCCGGGCGGGAGCCGATTGCCAGTGAATCGTCAGATGACGTCGTCGAGGCCGGCCTGCGGGCCGACGGCGCCGATCGCCTCGAAGTACTCGAGGTGCGCCTCCACCACGTTGACGGCGTCGACGTCGTCGAGCAGTTCCACACCGTTCTCCTCGGCCTGGCCGAGCAGCCACGCCGTGAGCGCATCCTCGGTGATCACCACCGGCTCGCTGATCGACTGCGGAGAGTCGACCACGTCGTCGGGCTGCAGGCCCTGCTCGTGCAGCCACCGCATGTGGAACACGAGCAGCTGCTCGACCTCCTCGGGCGTGAGGCGCGCCTGGCTCTCCTCGGGCAGCCGGTCGCACACGAAGTCGACCGCTTCGTCGAGTCGGTAGACCACGCGTGGCGCAACGGCATCGAGGCGGTGCGCTTCGCGCCCGACGGCGACCGCCGCGATCACGAACACGCCCAGCGCGGCCACCACTGCGAACACGATCGTGATGCCATCCATGTGCGTGCGAGTCTACGAACGCGACCGAGCGGCGCCCCACACACCGGTGGAACGCCGCTCGAGAGCAGAATGAGACGAGGGGTCAGACCCCCCGTCTCATTCAGATGCCGATTCGCTGGGCGAGTTGCTCGCGGTGGTAGGTGGGGTCACCGAACAGCAGCTCGGAGCTCTTGGCCCGCTTGAAGTAGAGGTGGGCCGGGTGCTCCCAGGTGAAGCCGATGCCGCCGTGGATCTGGATGTTCTCGGCGGCCGCGTGGAAGTACGCCTCGGAGCAGTAGGCCTTGGCGAGCGAGGCGGTCGACGGCAGTTCGTCGTTCATCTCGCTGGCGCACCACATGCCGTAGTAGGCAGCCGACTTCGCCGACTCGACCTCGAGCAGCATGTCGGCGCACTTGTGCTTGATCGCCTGGAACGAGCCGATCGGGCGGCCGAACTGCACGCGCACCTTGGCGTACTCGACGGCCATCTCGAGCACCTTCTGGGCGCCACCGACCTGCTCGGCGGCGAGCGCCACCGCGGCGAGGTCGAGCACGGTCTGGAGGGTGTCCCAGCCCTTGCCGTCCTCGCCGATCAGGGTCGCCGGGGTGTTGTCGAAGTCGAGCTTGGCCTGCTTGCGGGTCTGGTCCATCGTCGACAGGTTCGTCTTGGTGAGACCGGCAGCATCGCCGTCGACGGCGAAGAGGCTGGTGCCCGCTGCGGTCTTGGCGGCGACGATGATCAGGTTGGCGGCGTTGCCGTCGAGCACGAACGACTTGGTGCCCGAGAGGGTGTAGCCGTCGCCGGACTTGGTGGCCTCCATCGTGATGCCCGACTCGTCCCACTTGCCGGAGGGCTCGACGTAGGCGAGCGTGGCGATCGTCTCGCCCGATGCGATGCCGGGGAGGTACTTCGCCATGGCGGCCTCGTCGCCCGACTGGAGCAGGGTGTTGGCGGCCAGCACGGCGCTGGAGAAGAACGGTGCGCACAGCAGCGCGCGGCCCATCTCCTCGAGCACGATGCCGAGTTCGACGAAGCCGTAGCCCGAGCCGCCGTACTCCTCCGGGATCGACAGGCCCTGCAGGCCCATCTGCTCGCCCATCTGCGACCAGACGGCGGGGTCGAAGCCGTCCTCGGTCTCCATCATCTCGCGGACCGCTTCCTCGGAGCTCTTGTTCTCGAGGAACGAGCGCACGGTCTTGCGGAGTTCTTCCTGTTCGTCGGTGAAGGCAAAGTTCATGGGCGAGATCATGGCGGGGTTGCGCCGACCCGCGCAACTCTGCTTGTGTACACATGTGGACACATCTTCGACCCGAACACTCGGCATCCGCGAACTGCGTGCCGGCCTCGCCGAGGCGGTCCGGCGTGCCGGCGCCGGCGAGCGAACCGTCGTGACCGCCGCGGGTCGCCCTGTGGCCCAGCTCGGCCCGCTCGACGCCGACGCTCCCGACCTCGAACGGCTGATCGGCTCCGGCGCCGTGATCCCGCCCCGCCGCACGAGTGAGTGGCGCGCCCCGGAACCCGTCCCGGTGTGGGCCGGTGTCCGCATCGACCAGGTCCTCCGGGAACTCCGCGGATGACCGCCAGCCCCGGCCACCCCTGCCCCCACCGTCACCCCCGCTCCGTTTGCGTTGCACATTCGGTGACCCGCCCCACCCGAACCTCGACGCAAACAGAACGGTTCCGCCCGCACCCTGTTTGCGTTGCGTTTTCGGTGACCCGCCCCACCCGAACCTCGACGCAAACAGAACGGTTCCGCCCGCACCCTGTTTGCGTTGCGTTTTCGGTGACCCGCCCCACCCGAATCCGGACACAAACGGGATGGGGGGTGGCGGGGTGACGGTGGTGCTGGACACGAGCGCGCTGTTGGCGCTCGGGATCGACGGGCCGCTGCGGGCGACCACGCTCGCGGCGCTCGACGACGACCCGGTGTGGGCGGCGTCGGCGATGGCACTGACCGAGGCGCTCCCGGCGATCGACCGCCTCACCGACCAGACCGTCCTGCGCCTCGACCTCGAGGACGCCGTCCGCCTCGCGTGGGACCACCTCCACGTCGTGCCGGTCGACCAGCGCTGCCTCGACCGCGCCGCCGCACTCGCGCGAACCCAACCGGTGCGCCTCAGCGATGCGATCCACTTCGCCGCCGCCGAGCGGCTGCCCGGCCCCATCCGATTCGTCACCTTCGACCCTGCGCACATCGGCGTCGCGATGGGCCTCGGGTTCGACGTCGTCAGCTCACTGACTCACTAGGGTCACGACCCGTGGCTGGGAGGGTGTCGAGCACGGATGGCGTACTCAGCGTCGTGATGCCGTGCTTCAACGAGGAACAGACGGTCAAGGAGATCCTCGACCGCGTCCTCGATTCACCGCTCGTCGGCGAGGTGATCGCCGTTGACGACGCGTCGACCGACGGCACGCTCGAGATCCTCCGGGCCTACGACGACGGCCGACTGCAGGTCCTCGCACAACCGGTCAACCGGGGCAAGGGCGCGGCGCTGCGGCTCGGCTTCTCGGGTGCGACGAAGCCCTTCGTGATCGTGCAGGACGCGGATCTCGAGTACGACCCGTCCGAGTACCCGAAAGTGCTCGCTCCGTTGCTGTCGGACGAAGCCGACGTCGTGTACGGCTCCCGCTTCAGCGGGGGCGACGCCCGTCGCATCCTCTACTTCTGGCACACGCTCGGGAACCGGGCGCTCACGCTGGCATCGAACATGGCGACCAACCTCAACCTCTCCGACATGGAGACCTGCTACAAGGCGTTCCGGCGCGAGATCATCCAGGGGATCGCGATCGAGGAGGACCGCTTCGGCTTCGAGCCCGAGGTGACCGCGAAGGTCGCCGCGCTCGGTTGCCGGGTGTACGAGGTGGGCATCAGCTACTACGGCCGCACCTACGACGACGGCAAGAAGATCGGCTGGCGCGACGGCGTCCGTGCGGTGTTCTGCATCGTCGCCTACTCACCTGCCGGCGTGCGCTTCGGCGTCCGGCGAGCGAGCCCGTTCGTCGCTCGCCTCACCGGCAGCTGACCCAGCGATCCGAACTCGGCGACCCGATCTCAGCGCCCCGACGGCGTCGGGGCGACCGGCTTGCGGGCCACCACGAACACCGACTGGCCGAACGGCATGCGGAACCGGTCCTCGATCCAGCGGACCACCGGCACGATCCAGCGGTCGAAGATCTTCACCGTGGTCGCCGACGTCGGCTCCTGCCGGAGCAGCCGCACGAGAATCAACCAGCTGAACCAACCGGGCATGTTGACGTACCGCTCGTCGACGACGTCGTAGCCGGCCGCCCGCACATCGGCCACCAACTCGTGCTTGCGGTAGCGGCGAACGTGGCCGAGCTTCGTGTCGAACGGGCTGTAGAGCAACTGGAACGCGGGCACCCAGATCGACAGACACGCACCGGGCTGAAGGCGCTCGCCGATCTCTCGCAGCACACCCTGATCGTCCGCGATGTGTTCGAGCACGTTGATCATCACGGCCGACCCGAACACCGGCTCAGCCGCGACGTCGGCGACCACACCGTCGACCGTCGTCACCCGCTCGTCGTCCGCGTACCGGGAGGCGAGCACCTCGGCGGCGTACCCACCCGGCTCGACCGCCGTCACCTCGCCGATCGTCGCGAAGCTCTCGGTGAACGTCCCGTGGCCCGCGCCGACCTCGAGGATCGGTCCGACGAGATGCGGACGTGCGAGATCGACGATCCAGTTGCGGTAGTTCTCGGCGTCGTCGAGCGAATCGAGCGTCGACGCCAGCGTCGCATCGACCTGGTCGGCGTCGAAGCGATCGTCGACTGCACGTGGGGTTTCGTCGGACACGACTCCGCAGGCTAACGAGCCCTCGACGGCGAAGGCTGCCAGACTGTCGGGATGGCAACGCCCGACACCCTGCACTGGTCGAACTCCGACGTCGAGGTCCACAAGGTGGTGGTCGGCCCCGTCGACAACAACGTGTTCGTCGTGCGATGTCGTGCGACGGGCGACGCAGTGCTGCTCGACGCGGCCAACGAGCACGAGCAATTGCTGGAACTCTGCCGACACCTCGGCGTGAAGCGGGTGCTCGAGACGCACGGACACTGGGACCACATCCAAGCGGTGCCCGCCATGCGCGAGGCGGGCTACGAGGTCGCGGTCACGTCGCTCGACGCGCCGAAGCTGAAGGACGTCGGCTACGACGTGTTCATCGACGACGCCGAGGTGATCGAGGTCGGCCGCCTGCGCCTCCACGCGATCCACAACCCTGGCCACACCCCCGGCTCGATCTCCTTCGCACTCGAGGGGACACCGCTGCTGTTCACCGGCGACACGCTGTTCCCGGGCGGACCGGGCAACACCTCGTTCGAGGATGCCGACTTCGACACGATCATCACGTCGATCACCACCAAGCTCTTCACGTTCCCCGACGACACGATCGTGCTGCCCGGCCACGGCCTCGACACGACGATCGGCACCGAGCGGCCGCACCTCGACGAATGGATCGAGCGGGGCTGGTGAACGCCGGCTGATGCGCTACGACGAACGGCCGACCGACGACACGCCGATCCACACCGCCGACCTCCCGCCGACGCCGATCCGCGATCGGAACATCCCCGCGACCGCGTGGGTCGAGGCGCCCGAGAGCCTGCTGACGCTCGGCGACGACCTCCCCGACCGGCCGGTCGCCGACTACAAGCGACGCATCGGACCATGGCTGCTGTGGCGCGCCGGTCCGGCCAAAGGTGCCGACGCCGCGCTACTGGGCGGCGCACGTCGAGCGTCTCGACGAACCGGTGACGCTCCGGCTCTTCCCCGACGGCACGGCGTCCGGGGTCGGTCCGAGCGGCGAGCACCACACCCGATTCCGAGCGTGGAAGGAAGACCTCCGCGACACCTGAATGAGACGAGGGGTCTGACCCCTCGTCTCATTCAGCGGAGCGCCTGGACGTCGTCGGTCGTGACCTCGCCGGGGTGCTTGCCCATGATGATCATGGCGAGCACCTCCTCCTTGGTCACGTCCGCCTTGTTCACGGTGCCGACGAGCTTGCCCTGCAGCATCACGCTGATCCGGTCCGCGAGGTCGAAGACGTCGTGGATGTCGTGGCTGATCAGGAAGATCCCGATGCCCTCGGACTTGAGCTGCGTGACGAGATCGCGGACCTCAGCCGTCTCCGCCGGCCCCAGCGCTGCCGTCGGCTCGTCCATGATCAGGATCTTGGCGTTGAAGTGCACGGCCCTGGCGATGGCCACCGACTGGCGCTGGCCACCCGAGAGCGAGCTCACCGCGGTACGGAGGTTCTTGAACCGAGGATTGAGCCGGGCCATCAGGTTCTGCGTGGCCGACAACATCGCGGAGTCGTCGAGTGAACCGAACTTCGTCCGCAGTTCGCGTCCGAGGAAGATGTTGCCAGCGGCGTCGAGATTGTCGGCCAGTGCGAGCTTCTGGTAGATCGCCTCGACCCCGAGCGCACGAGCGTCGCGGGAGTTCTTGATGGTGACCGCCTCGCCGTTGATGAAGATCTGCCCAGCGTCGGCCGGGTGAGCACCGGCCAGTGTGTGGATCAGAGTCGACTTCCCGGCCCCGTTGCCACCGACGAGGGCGACGACCTCGCCGGGAAACAGGTCGATGGTCACACCGTCGACGGCGTGGACCCCGCCGAACGACACACGGATGTCGCGCAGCTCCACGAGGGGTACCCCCTCGGGCTGTGGCGTCGGGTTGTAGGTGGTGGCCGTGTCGGTCATGTCGATACCTCCCGTTCAGGCCCGTCCGGTCTGGATGACGAACGCCGCGATGACGAGCCCGGTCGCGAGTGCGGCGAGCGCGACCCGCTTGCGTCCGAGCCGCAACGTCGAGTCGATCGCCACGGCGGTCACGAGCACCACACCCACCACGATGTCCTGGGACGGGGAGTCGATGTTGAGCAACACCATGCCGGACCGCAGCGACTGCATGATCACCGCACCGAGCACCGCACCGGCGATGGTGCCGACGCCGCCGGCGAACGATGTACCGCCGATGACCGCGGCAGCGATCACGTCGAGTTCGTTCTGCACGCCGAGGTTGGTCACCGCCGCATTGAGGCGAGCCGTCTGGATCGCCGCGCTCACCCCGACGAGCACACCCATCAGCACGAACGTGAGCATCACCGTCCGACGGGTGTTGATACCGCCCAACTCGGCGGCCTCGGGGTTGCCACCGTAGGCGTACACGTAGCGGCCGAAGCGACGTTGACGCGCCAGGTAGCTCATCACGAGTGTTGCGACGATCAGGATCACGACCGGATACGCAATCCCGGTCGGGTCACCGGTGATCGGTGAGATGTAGTTGTTCGCCACGAGACCGACCCCGGCCAGCACGACGCCACACCCCACCACGCCGAATCCGATGTCCATCCACAACGGTCGGACCTTCAGGTCGTAGCGCTGGCGTCGACGCCGTGCGAGCCAGAGCGCGAGCACGATCAGCACGCAGCCGATCGCTCCGAAGACCCAACTCTTCCACTCGCCGAGCGACCCGTCGGGACCACCGCCGAACAACCGGAAGGTGCTGTTGAGCGGGGCGAGCGTCTGGCCCTGCTTGTCGCCGGTGCGGAAGATCATGCCTCGCCAGACCAGGAATCCGCCGAGCGTGACGATGAACGCCGGCACACCCCCGTAGGCGATGATGAAGCCCTGGACTGCGCCGACGAGGGCACCGAGACCGACCCCGACGGCGAGTGCGATCACCCAGATCCAGGAGCTGTCGCCGATGCTCCCGAGGCTGATCTTGACGTTGAAGAAGGCGATGACACCGTCGGTCTGGACGAGCGCCATCGAGTACCCGAGGAAGCCGAGCAGCGAGCCCACCGACAGGTCGATGTTCCGAGACACGATGATCAGCACCATGCCCGTCGCCATGATGGCGATCGAGGTGCTCTGCACCGACAGGTTCCACAGGTTGCGGGAGGTGAGGAAGTTGCCGCCCGACATGACGTTGAACGCGATCCAGATGACGATCAAGGCCGTGATCATCCCGAATATGCGGGTGTCGATGTCTGCAAGGCTCGAGCGCCACGACGGCACAGGTGCCGCTGCCGGTGCCGTGACGGAAGGCAGCGGCTCCGACGGCTGGCCGTCGGGAACTTCGGTGTTCGCATCAGTCATGTGCAGTCCCCCTCGTCATGCGATCCCTGTTGTACACCAAACGTGCCCCCCGCCCGTGAATCACGGACAAGGGGCACGTTCGCTTCATTGTTCAGTTGTTCCGATGGGTGTCACTCCACCCTGCGTCAGGGGCAGGCCGCCACCGAACCGGCTTCGACGCCTGCGCACAGCTCATCGACGGTGATCCACTCTGCGTCGACCACCACGTCGAGATTGTCCTTCGTGATGGGGATCGGGGTCAGGAGGACGGAGTTGACATCGTTGCCACCCGGCGTCGTGAATGTCACCGCGCCGGGCACCGCCGACGGGTCGGGGTTGCCACAGAGGGCGATCGCCGCTTCACCAGCAGCCGTGCCGAGCTCGCGGGCGTCCTTCCAGACGTCCACGGTCTGCGTGCCGAGCGCCACCCGGTTGAGGGCGGGGATGTCGCCGTCCTGACCAGACACGGGCACCTGGCCGGCGAGGCCCTGCGCTTCGAGTGCCGCGATGGCGCCACCGGCCATGCCGTCGTTCTGGACGAGCGCCACCTGGATGTCGTTGTCCGCGGCGGTCAGGAACTGCTCCATCGTGGTCTGGGCGTTGGCGGGATCCCAGTTGTCGGTGTAGTCCTCGCCGACGATCGTGATGTCGCCTGCGGCGACGGCGTCACCGATGACCTTCTCGGAGCCTGCGCGCAGGAAGTCGGCGTTCGCGTCGGCCGAGTTGCCCTTGATGATCACCCAGTTGCCGGAGGGTTGGATGTCGAACAACGCCTGGGCCTGCATCTCACCGACCAACTGGTTGTCGAACGTGATGTAGAGCGCGTCGGGGTCCTCGATCAACCGGTCGTAGGCGATGACGGGAATACCTTGCGAGATCGCGCTCTGGACCGCCGGAATGACCGCCGTGCCGTCCTGGGCGAGCACCACGAGGACGTCGGCGCCCTGGGAGATCAGGTTCTCCATGTTGCTCGCCTGCGTCTCGGCCGACGACTTGGCGTCGTTGGAGACGTAGGAGCCGCCACCGGCCTCGATCGCTGCCTTGATCGCCGGCTCGTCCCGCTTGGCCCAGCGCTCCTCCTGGTAGTTGTTCCAGGACACGCCGACGACACAGTCGCCGCCGCCACCACCGGCTGCCTCGGTGCCCGACGGCGCTTCGCTGCCTGACGGCGCCGCGGTGTCCGACGACGACGAGTCGTCGTCGCTGCCGCACGCTGCGAGCACCAGGCCTGCCACGATCGCGGCTGACGCTATACGTCGTACTCTCATTCTGTTCTCCCCTCAATGATGAGCCCACCGTCTGATGAGCGGAGGGCGACGCGACCGTATACCCCGGGACCTACGCGAGAAAAGGACCGAAGGTCATATTTGTTCGCGTCATCAACTTTCTGCCGTGCCGTCGAAGTAGGTCTGGGCGAGTTCCCATGCGGCCCGACCCACCTGCGAACCGATCAGGCGCCCCTCGACGTCGTCCTGAGGGATGTGGATGCCTCCGTAGAGCCGCGAGATCCCGGCCTGATCGGACGCGTCGAAGTACGTCGCCCACTGCAGTTCGATGTCCTCGGTCGGGCCCTCCTCGTGCAGCAGAGCTCCCTGCTCGACCGTCCACTGCGCCAACCCGCCAGGGAAGTACGGCGTTCCCGTGATGCTCGTCAGGACCTCGGCTGCGGCCCGACTGAACGTGCTGTGACCCGAGACGTACCCGGCGAACGACGGTGTCACGAACGTCGGGCGTTGGTACGGCACCCAGTCGACGGCACGGATCCAGCCGACACCGCTCGTCTCGGTCTCGGGGTCGTCGGGAGCCCCGCGCCATGCGCGGACGGCGATCTCGCCGACGTGATCAGCGAGTTCCTCGTGCCGTTCACCGGGAGCACTCGACTCCGTCGTGATCACCTCGACGAGGCCGGGCTCGAGCGGCAGCCCGTCCGGGTCGAACGACGGCCCGTCCGGCTCGCTCGACTGGCCGAGACCACCCATGTACCGGATCATCGAGATCGGGCGCACCGAGTCGTAGTAGGACTTCAGCCCCCACGCGGCGATCGCCGCGTCGTGGACCGCACCGTTGAGCGCGAAGTAGGTCTTGACATCCCACTCGAGTGGATCGAGTGCGGGGCCTTCGCCCGCGAATCGCCGTTCGAATCCGGGGGTGTCCGCGACGCTGTTGGCGAGCACGTTCCAGTGACCCGGCGGTGTCTCCGACGTCGGTCCGTCGGCCCAGTACTCGGCGATCGCCCGGTAGAGGTCTGCCGCCACGGCGGGTTCCGGGACGTACGCCTCACCGGTCGCCGGGTTGACGTCGTACCCCGAACCGTCGTTGGTCCCGAGCGTGTTGTTGCCGATCGAGGCCGGGCTGATGTCGATCACTTCGGACTGCGACGGGTCCAGCAGCGAACTGTCGCGGAGTACGTCGATCGCCGCCTGCTTGAAGTCGGCATCGGTCACCGGATCGCCGAGACGCGGAGGTGGACCAGGATCGATCGGCGTCCCCGTGGGCGACTTCGGGAGAGCGAACGGCGTGACGTGACCCCAGTGGGGCCCGATGTACGTCTGGACGTTGCCGGGGATCGGCAGGCCGTTCTGGGACAGCTGCAGACCGAGCGAGAGCGGCTGCCACGAGTTCGGGTCCTTCATCACCGTGCCCGGGTCGCTCACCACCATTGCGTCGTTCGCCGGCCGGTACGAGCTGTCCTCGTAGCGCTCGTCCTCCAACGCCCCGTCGGTCGCCCCGAACTCGATGACGGCGTCGGCGATGCGGTTGCCGAACGCGATCGGATCGTCACCCTCCACCGACGACTCGTCGGTCGGATAACAGAGATCGGCCATCACCGCATCGAGCTGCTCGGTCGCTGCCGGGAGGTCGGACACCGTCGCGTACCTCCACAGGAGGATGCGGTAGGCAGCCTGGCTCATCGCTGCTTCGCGGGCCGCCTGCACGTCGTCCGCTGTGTGCTTCTCGGTCACGAGATACCCGACGGCGGTGTCGTCGTAGGCGGCCCACGCATCCCACATCGCGGCCGACGTGTGGAAGAGGTTTCGAGCATGCACGGTCGGGGCCGGCACGACCTGACGGATCAACTCGAGCATCGTGTCGTCCCACACTCGCGCCACGCTGCGACCGTCGAGATCGGCCCGGGTGCAACCGTCGATCGTCAGACTCGACTCGTCGTTCGAACAGGCCGCCAGTGTCGCGACCAGCACCGCCGAGGCGGTGAGGACGGCCAGCAGACGGCGGCGATGTGCTGGTCGAGGCATGCGGCGCGAGAATCTACTGCGATGACGACCTCGGAGCCGATCGACCCCCCGGTGTCCGCCGCTTCGAGAACGCGACGGCGCGTACCGTGGTGGGCGGTCGCCGCCCTGCTCGCGGTCGTGGTCGGCGTCGTTGCGTTCGTGGTCGCCGCCCCGGGCGGAACCGACGAACCGGCGGGCGCGGCACCGGCCCCCCGATTCGTCGACGACACCTCCGCCTCCGGTGTCGATCACTCGTACACCGGCGGTTTCGACCACTTCGTGGGTGGAGGCGTGGCGGCATTCGACTGCGACGACGACGCCCGACCGGACCTGTACTTCGCCGGTGGGACCTCCCCGGCGGCGTTGTACCGCAACGCCACCCCGGCGGGCGGCGCGCTCCGGTTCGACGAGGTGCCGTCGACGGTCACCGACCTGACGGCGGTCACCGGCGCCTACCCGGTCGACGTCGACAGCGACGGCCAACTCGACCTCGTCGTCCTGCGCCACGGGGAGAACCAGATCCTGCGCGGCCTCGGCGACTGCCGCTTCGAACCGGCGAACGACGTGTTGGGCATCGACGGCGGCGACGCCTGGACCACCGCCTTCAGCGCGTCGTGGGAGGGCAGCAACCAGCTGCCGACGATGGCGTTCGGCACCTACCTCGACGGCGACAGGACCACCTGCGGCGACAGTTCACTCCTCCGACCCGAGGGCGAGACGTACGACGATCCGATTCCCCTGACGCCCGGCTACTGCACGCTGTCGATGTTGTTCAGCGACTGGAACCGAACCGGCCAGCGCGACCTGCGCCTCGCCAACGATCGGCACTACTACACCGACGGCAGCGAGCAACTGTGGGACGTTGCACCCGGCGAGGAGCCGCGGCTGTACACGGACGCCGACGGGTGGCGGCCACTGCAGGTGTGGGGCATGGGACTCGCGAGCCGCGACGTCACCGGCGACGGCGTCCCGGAGGTGTTCATCACGAGCCAGGGCGACAACAAGCTCCAATCGCTGGACGACGACCAGTCACTCCCGACGTACGGCGACATCGCCCTGCGTCGCGGGGTGACGGCACAGCGGCCGTACGCCGGCGGTGACGTCCTGCCGTCGACGGCATGGCATCCCGAGTTCGAGGACGTCAACAACGACGGGTTCGTCGATCTGTTCGTCTCCAAGGGCAACGTCGAGGGCCAGACCGACCATGCCCAGCGCGACCCGAGCAACCTGCTGCTCGGCCAACCCGACGGCACGTTCGTCGAGGGCGCCGAGGCGGCCGGCATCACGCGCTACGAGCGGGCCCGGGGTGCAGCGCTGGTCGACCTCGATCTCGACGGCCTGCTCGATCTCGTCGTCGTCAACCGCGAAGCGCCCGCCACCCTCTGGCGCAACGTCGGTGCCGGGGAAGCCATGGATGCCGCACCGATGGGTCACTGGCTCGCGGTCGAACTCGAACAACCCGCCCCCAACGTGGACGCGGTCGGCGCCTGGCTCGAGGTTCGCACCGCCTCGGGCACCATCGTGCGAGAGATCACCGTCGGCGGCGGGCACGCCGGTGGGCAGTCCGGCTGGATCCACAACGGTCTCGGCGCGGCCGACCGCGCCGAGGTGCGGGTCACGTGGCCCGACGGCGAGGTCGGCGAGTGGACGAGCGTCGACGCGGATCAGTTCGTGACGATCACGCGCGGCAGCGCGGAGGCGACGCCGCGACGACCGCCGACCGGGTGATCGCGCATCCCGCCGGACGCGCCCCCTCACCACGCTCACCCACCCACGTCGCTCATCACCCGGGCGGGATCGCCGAGCAGCGCGCCGAAGGCCAACTCGGCCGCACCCACGGTCACCGCCCGCGGACCGAGCTCGGCACCGACGACCGGCACGTCACGACGTGCAGCCCGGTACCGGCGCATCTCCAGCTCGTCGTCGAGCGTGGCACGGATCGAGGGAAGGATCCGGGCGAAGAGCCCGCCGAGCACCACGACGTCGGGGTCGAACGCATTCACCAGACCCGCGATTCCGATCGCCAGCCAGCGGGCCTCCACGGCGAGCGCGGCCACGACGGCCGGTTCAGCAGCATCGGCCCCAGCCAGCAGCTCCTCCACCGCCGCCCGTCCGCCGTCGGGATCGAGCCCCGCCCGGGCGAGGAGTGCCGACTCGCCCACCTCGGTCTCCCAACACCCCACCGCTCCGCAGCGGCACGGCTCGCCGTCGGGATTGACCGGCATGTGGCCGATCTCCCCGGCGAACCCGTGGGCCCCGACGACCGGACGCCCGGCGGCGACGAGCCCACCACCCACGCCGACCTCGCCCGAGACGAAGACCATCTGCTCGGAGCCCACCCCGGCGCCGAAGCGGGACTCGGCGAGCGCGCCGAGGTCGGCATCGTTGCCGACCGAGACCGGCAGGTCGTCGGGAAGGACGGGCCCGAGCGCGTCGGCCAGCGCGACATCGATCCAGCCGATGTTGGGTGCGGCGACCACGAGCCCGTCACGACCGCGGACCAGACCCGGCACGGAGACCCCACAACCGATCAGGCGACGCTGCCCGGTCGTGGCGATCAGATCCGATCGGGCGAGCAACATCGCAAGATCGGCGATCGTGGACTCGACGTCGAGGCGATCGCGGGTGCGGGCGTGGCGAGCGCTGCTGACGACCGAGCCGTCGAGGGCGACGATCGACGCACCGATCTCGTCGACGAAGATCTCGACCGCGAGCGCACCGATCGATCGATCGTCGATGCTCACGAAAGGCGAAGGACGTCCTGGCCGACCGTCGGATTCCGACGGCTGCTCGATCACCAGACCGAGGAACTCCAGCTCGCCCACGAGTCCGGCGATGGCGCTGCGCGTGAGACCGGTTGCTCTCACGAGTTCCGAGCGCGAGCATGGACCTCGACGCAGCCGATCGAGCACCAACGCCAGGTTCGAACGCCGGAGATGGGGCGTCCGAGCGGCCGACGTCATGGGTTTGCATCCTACCTCCGGGTTTGTCATACTTGTCAACAAACATGCGCCTCGGGAGACGCGGCGCCCGAAACCGACGACACAGGACGTATCACGCCATGAGCAGCGACTTCTTCCCGGACATCGACCAGATCCGCTACGAGGGGCCCGAGTCCGACAACCCGCTCGCCTTCCGGTGGTACGACGCAGACCGCGTCGTGGCCGGCAGGACCATGGCCGAGCAGCTGCGCTTCGCGGTGTCGTACTGGCACTCGTTCAACTCCGAGGGGATCGACATCTTCGGCGCCGGCACCCTCGACCGCCCGTGGCTCGATCCGGCCCGCGACCCCATGGGCGCAGCGAAGGAGAAGATGGCGGTCGCGTTCGAGTTCGTCTCGAAACTCGGCGCGCCGTTCTACTGCTTCCACGACCGCGACATCGCGCCGGAGGGATCGACGTTCGCCGAGTCGTGTCGCAACTTCGACGAGATGGTCGACCTCGCCGGTGAGCACCAGGAACGCACCGGCGTGAAGCTCCTGTGGGGCACCGCCAACCTCTTCTCGCACCCGCGCTTCCAGGCCGGTGCCGCGACCAACCCCGACCCCGACCTGTTCCGCTACGCCGCCGCCCAGGTCGCACACTGCATGAACGCAACCCACCGTCTCGGCGGGGCGAACTACGTGCTCTGGGGCGGACGCGAAGGCTACGACACGCTGCTCAACACCGACATGGCTCGTGAGCTCGACCAGCTCGGACGGTTCTTCAACCTCGTCGTCGAGCACAAGCACGCCATCGGCTTCGAGGGGCTGATCCTGATCGAACCGAAGCCGTTCGAACCGACCAAGCACCAGTACGACTACGACGTCGCCGCGGTGTATGCGTTCCTCCAGAAGTACGGCCTGGAGGACGAGGTCAAGGTCAACATCGAGGTGAACCACGCCACGCTGGCGGGCCACGATTTCGCCCACGAGATCGCTGCCGCCTTCGCGGCGGGGATCTTCGGTTCGATCGACGCCAACGCCGGCGACGACCGCCTCGGCTGGGACCTCGACCGCTTCCCCGTGTCGGTCGAGCAGATGACGCTCGGCATGTTGGAGATCCTCCGCGGGGGCGGGTTCACGTCGGGCGGCATGAACTTCGACGCCAAGCTCCGTCGGCAGTCGATCGACCGCAACGATCTCTTCCACGCCCACATCGGCGGCATGGACACGATGGCGCGCTCGCTCCTCGCCGCGGCAGCGATTCTCGACGACGGCGAACTCGACCGCCGCCGCTCCGACCGGTACGCCGGATGGGATGCGGCGAACGACATCACCGGTGGGGCCACGTTGCAGGAACTCCACGACGCGCAGCTCGCGAGCGACAAGGAGCCGACCCGCGTCAGCGGCCGCCAGGAGGCCCTCGAGAACCTCGTCGCCAAACACATCGAACGCGCCCACTGAATGAGACGTGGGGTCAGACCCCTCGTCTCATTCATCCCTGTCACAGCCCGCGTTCATGATGAAGCGATGCCACGGCCGCTTCGCCTCGTCAACCCTCAGAGCTGGCATCACCTCACCCACCGTGGGGCGGACCGCCAGGACGTCTTCAGCGACGATCGAGATCACCTGCACTACGAGTTCTTGCTCGGTGAACTCGGGGATCGCTTCGCCATCGAGGTGCACGCCTACTGCCTCATGACCAACCACGTGCACCTCCTCGTGCGCTGCGTCGGGACGGATCTGTCCCGTGCCATGCAGCACCTCGCCTCCAGCTACGCCGGCAGGTACAACCATCGCCACGAGCGCACCGGCCCGCTCTTCGGGGGCCGATTCCACTCGACAACGATCGAGAGCGACGACCAACTCGTGATCGCGAGCCGATACGTGCATCGCAACGCGCTGTCGATCGTCGAGCCGCCGGCGCTGGCCGCGTACCGTTGGTCGAGTCTCGGGGTCTACCTCGATCGTCGAGCCCGACCCGACTGGCTGCATTGCGACGAGGTACTCGCCGTCTTCGGGCAGCCCCGCGAAGCGTACGAGCACTTCGTGACTGGCCCGCTCGCGTCCGACAGGGTGCTCGCTCCCACCACGCTGCGAACCACTGCGGGGGAGGTGGAGTGGGCGGTCGCCGCAAGTGCGGGAGTCGACCCGGATGACCTGAAGCGGACACGGCGAGGCATCCTGAACCGCCCACGATTGCTCGCGATCTGGATGACGACCAGCCTGCGGCTCGAGACGAGCGAGGCGATGGCGGCCAGGTACGGCTTCTCGAGCCCGAGCGGGGTTCGCAACGCAGCTCGACGAGCCCGTGTGCTCCTCGTCCACGACGCCGAGATGGGACGACTCCGAGACCGCGTCGAACGGCTCCTGCGGAGCGCCGCGTGAATGAGACATGGGGTCTGACCCCATGTCTCATTCGATTTCTCCTATGGGGATAGGGATAATTCGTCGCGGGGGTAGAATCGCCAAGGTGAGCGACACTCTCTTCCGAGTCGAGAATCTGCACGTACGCCCCGCCGAGGGCCAGCACGACGACATCCTCCGCGGACTCGACCTGGTGATCGCGCCCGGAGAGGTCCACGCGATCATGGGCCCCAACGGCTCGGGCAAGTCCACGCTGGGCAGCACACTCATGGGCTCGCCCGAGTACGAGGTCACCGACGGCACCATCACGTTCCTGGGCGACGACATCACCGACTGGGCGGTCGACGAACGCGCCAAGGCGGGCATGTTCCTCGCGTTCCAGTACCCACAGGAGATCGCCGGCGTCTCGGTGATCCAGTTCCTCCGCCAAGCGCTGTCGCAACGCAAGGGCATCGACCTGTCGGTCCTCGAACTGCGGCTCGCGACGATGGAGTGGATGAAGCGTCTCGGGATGGACTCCTCGTTCGTCGACCGCTACCTCAACGAAGGATTCTCCGGCGGCGAGAAGAAGCGCAACGAGATCATGCAGATGGCGATCCTCGAACCCGAGCTGGCGATCCTCGACGAGACCGACTCCGGACTCGACATCGACGCGTTGCGCATCGTTGCCCAGGGGATCCGCGAGGTCCGCGCCGAGCGGCCCACGATGGGTGTCGTGTTGATCACCCACTACCAGCGCCTCCTCGACGAGGTGACCCCCGACCGCATCCACATCCTCGTCGACGGCCGAATCGTCGCCAGCGGCGGCATGGAACTGGCCGAACAGCTCGAACGCGACGGCTACGAGGCGTTCCGCGACACGGCCGGCGCCGCAACCGGAGCCTGAGCGGATGGCGTTCGACCTCGACGCAGTACGCAAGGAGTTCCCGATCCTGACGCGCCGTATCGACGGGTCGCCGCTCGTCTATCTCGACTCGGGCAACACGTCACAGAAGCCTCGACAGGTGATCGATGCGATGACGGAGTTCATGGAGAACTCGTACGCGCCGATCAACCGCAGCTCCTACCGCCTCGCCGGTGAGGCCACCGAGGCCTACGAGGGTGCCCGCCGCGCCGTTGCGCGACTGATCAACGCGCCGTCGGTCGACGAAGTGATCTTCACGAAGAACGCCACCGAGTCGATGAACCTGATCGCCCGGTCGTGGGGCGGCGCCAACCTGCACGAGGGCGACGTGGTCGTCCTCACCCACATGGAGCACCACGCCAACATCGTGCCGTGGCAGATGCTCCGCGACGAGCGGGGCATCGAGATCCGTTGGGTGCCGCTCACGTCCGACGGTCAACTCGACCTGACCGACCTCGACCGACTGCTCGACGGCGCCAAGGTGTTCTCGTTCACGGCGATGAGCAACGTCCTCGGCACGATCCCACCCGTCGCGAGGTTGTGTGCGGCAGCGCACGACGCCGGCGCCCTCGCCGTGGTGGATGCGTGCCAGTACGTCCCGCACAACGCGACCGACGTGCAGGCGTGGGGTGCCGATCTCGTTGCGTTCTCGAGCCACAAGATGTGCGGGCCCTCGGGCATCGGCATGTTGTGGGGCCGCATGGAGCTCCTCGATGCGATGCCGCCGTTCCTCGGTGGCGGCAACATGATCGACACCGTCACGCTCGACGGGTACACCACCGCCCCCGTCCCGGCGAAGTTCGAGGCGGGCACTCCCCCGATCACCGAGGCGGTCGGTCTGCGGGCCGCCGTCGAGTTCCTCGAGGGTCTCGGAATGGCCGACGTGCGCCAGCACGAGATCGACCTCACGCGCTATGCGCTCGACACGCTCAACGGTCGTTTCGGCGACGACATCACGATCTACGGCCCGGACGACGTCGAGGTCCGCGGCGGCGTGCTGAGTTTCGCCTTCCGCGACCTGCACCCCCACGACGTGAGCCAGGTCCTCGACGAACGCAACGTGTGCGTGCGCGCCGGGCACCACTGCGCGAAGCCGCTCATGCAGGTGCTCGGGGTCCAGTCGACCACGCGGGCCAGCTTCTACCTCTACAACGGAACCGACGACGTCGACGCTCTCGCCGATGCGCTCGACGGCGCGACCGATATCTTCGGGTTCTGATGCCGGGCCTCGACGACCTCTACCGCGAGATCATCCTCGACCACTACCGCACGCCGCGGAACCGTGGTGAACTCGAGTCGCCACCGGCGATCGAGACCCGTGGCCACAATCCGCTGTGTGGCGACGAGATCACGCTGTACCTGCTCGTCGACGGCGAGGGCGACGACGCCGTCGTGCGCGACGTCAAGATCTCCGGCCAGGGCTGCTCGATCTCGCAGTCGTCGGCGTCGATGATGACCCAGGCCGTGATCGGCAAACCGGTCAGCCAGGCACGAGCGCTGATCCGCAAGTTCAAGACGATGGTCGGCATCGAGGGCTACGAGCCTCAGCCGGGCGACGACGAGGTGCCGATGGGCGACCTCGAAGCACTGCGGGGTGTCGTCAAGTTCCCCGTGCGCATCAAGTGCGCCGTGCTCGGCTGGAACACGCTCGCCGATGCCCTGGACCGCGCCGAGGCCTGACCCGCCTCGGGGAGGTCATCGCCGCGCCAGTTCGGCGACGACTCCGCCACTGGCGTCGACCAGTTGCCGAGGCGTCAACGAGAACACGTCGTGCCAGGTGCCCGCGGCCGCCCACACGATCTCGTAGCCGAGAAGGTCGGGGTCGATGAAGACGCGCAGACCGGTGGCGTGGCCGAACGGGGGCACGCCACCGATCGGGAAGCCGGTGGCCGCACGTACCGCGTCGGCGTCGACACGGTTGCACTTCAGTCCACCCGCAGCCTCGGCGAGCTTGGCTTCATCGAGCTGATTGGCGCCGCTCACGTATGCGAGCACCACCTCGCCGTCGACGGCGAAGATCAGACTCTTCACGATCTGGCCCACCTCGCAGCCGATCGCGTTGGCGGCGTCGATCGCGGTCTTGGTCCCCTCGGGGAAGCGGACCGGCTCGACCGTGAGACCGATCGCCGCGCCGGCTTCGACCACGCGCACCACGTTGCGGTGCTGCCGGTCGTCGTCGGTGTCACTCATCGTCGGCGACGGTAGCGGGACCGCCGAGCGACAGCACGAACGCCCCGGCGAACGAGAAGCAGGCGGCGACCGCATAGGGGACCCGATAGGAACCGGCGAGGTCGTAGAGCGCACCGATCACGAACGGTCCACCAGCGGTGCCGATCACCGTGAACAGCTGCGAGCGGCCGAAGATCCGTGGGTAGTCACGCACCCCGAACCGTTCCGCGATCAGCAGCGGCTGGAGCATCAGGATGTTGCCGATCGACGCACCGAACATGACGATCGCAGCGAAGATCACCCACGTCATCTCCGCCAGTCCGAGCAACAGGAGCGCCGATCCCTGGAGCAGACCCAGAGCGACGGTGAATCGCATCATCGGGACGAGTTGCACCACACGACCGCCGACGAGACGGGCGACGACCGATGTCGCCGCGAGTGCAGTCAGCGCGAACTGCGCCGTACGAGCGTCGGTGCGATCCTCGACGAGCTTCACCAGCTGCTGGATCCCGCCGACCTGGGCACCGAACGCGAGCAGGTAGCCGATCGTCACGCAGGCGAAGAACCGGGTGCGCACCGCATCGCCGAAGGGAGTGCCCGTGGGGGGCGGTGCGACCTCGCCGACCGCACGGCGGGCACCGTCGGGAGCCCATCCCTCGACCTCGGGGTCGGGACGCACGAGGAACCATGCCGCCGGAACGATGCCGATCACGAAGACGGCCCCGAGCCACGGCATCCCGACCGACAAGCCCCGGCTGTCGAGCAGTTGCTTGGCGAACGGCGTGATCACGATCCCACCGACCGACAGCCCGGTCGACGCCACCGACAGCGCAACCGATCGTCGGGTGTGGAACCACCGGGTCACCACCGTCGTGGCCGGCACCAGTCCGGCGGCCGCCCAACCCGCCGCGAACACGCCGTACACCACGAACAACTGCCACTGCTCGTCGACCTGGCCGAGCGCAGCGAGTGCCGCACCGCCGACGAGACCGCCGCCGACGATCACGAACCGGACGTCCCAGCGAGCGATCCAGCGCGCAACGACCACGCCCATCACGCCGCCGACGACGAAGAACATCGTCGTCGCCAGCGAGATCGTGCTGAGCGGCCACCCCTTCTCGTTGCTGAACGCGTTGAGGTACACCGCCAGGCCGTAGAACCCGAGCCCGGACGACGTCGCGAGCACGACGAAACAACCGGTGACCACCCACCAGCCGGGGAAGCGACCGTGCGCCGGCGTGTCGACGTCGACCGCGTCGCGTTCGGTCGACGACGTCATCGCGGTCCACCGGCGGCCATGCCGCCGACGTTAGGACGCCTTACAACGCGAACAGGTCGTCGAGCGCGCCCGATGGCTCGTCGAGTTCGACGCCGGCGAACGCTGCGTACCCGTCGGTCTCGAGTTGAGCGGCGAGTTCGGGGCCGCCGCTCTCGACGATGCGGCCCTGAGCCAGGATGTGCACGTGGTCGGGCTTCAGCTCGTGGAGCAGCCGGTTGTAGTGCGTGATCGCGAGCACGCCGAGCGGCTCGTTGCCGGCGTTGGCCTCGTTGCTCATCGCTTCGACCCGCCGCGCGCAGTCGCGCAGCGCGTCGATGTCGAGACCGGAGTCGAGCTCGTCGAGGATCGCGATCTTCGGCGCCAGGACCGCGAGCTGCAGCGTCTCGTTGCGCTTCTTCTCGCCACCCGACAGATCGACGTTGAGCGGCCGATGCAGGAACCGCTCCTCGAAGCCGATGCGCTCGGCCTCGCTGCGAAGCAGTTCGTCGAGACCGTCGGTCGGCCGGCCGCGCGACGCCAACGCCTCGCTCAGCACGTCGTCGAGCATCACGCCCGGCACCTCGGTCGGGTACTGCATCACCAGATGGAGCCCGGCGACCGCGCGTTCCCAGGCAGCCATCGCGAGCACGTCGACGCCGTCGAGGGTGACCGACCCTGCGAGGACCTCGTAGCCGGGCTTGCCCATGACCACGCCCGACAGCGTGCTCTTGCCGGCGCCGTTCGGACCCATCACGGCGTGCACCTCACCGGAGCTGACCGTGAGGTCGATGCCCTTGAGGATCTCCTTGTCGCCGACGGCGGCGCGCAGGCCGCGGATCTCGAGCGTGCTCACGACGCCACCTCCGTGCTGATCATGATCCGTCCGTCGACGACCGATGCGTCGAACACCGGTACCGGCTGTGTCGCCGGCAACGTGCTCGGCTCGCCGGTCTCGAGGTGGAACGCGCTGCCGTGCTTGGGGCATTCGAGTTCGCGTTCGTCGCACCACACCTCGCCGTCCGACAGCGACACGTTGGCGTGGCTGCACACGTCGCCGATCGCGTACACGTCGTCACCGATACGCACGACCGCAACGGCCACACCGTCGACGACGAACCTGCGGGCGGTTCCATCGGGCAGGTCGTCGAATGCACACACGGCGGCGGCGCTCATGCGGGCACCGCCTCGCGGGACACGGCCGAACCGAGGTCGAGCTTGTTGGAGACACGCTGACGAAGTTCGTCGGCGAAGCTCCCGGCGGGCAGCTGCGAGATGACCTCCTCGAAGAAGCCGAGCACGACGAGCCGCTCGGCCACCTCGGGACGGACGCCGCGGCTCTCGAGGTAGAAGCGCTGCTCCTCGTCGATCGGGCCGACGGTGGAGGCGTGGCTGCACTTGACGTCGTTGGTCTCGATGTCGAGGTTCGGCACGCTCTCGGCCCACGCCCCTTCGGAGAGGGTGAGGTTGCGGTTGGTCTGGTACGCCGTGGTTCCGTTGGCGTGCTTGCGGATCTTGATCAACCCGGTGTAGACGCTTGCGGCCTCGTCCTGCACCGCGCCCTTGAACAGCAGATCACTGCTGGTGTTCGGGGCGTCGTGGTCCTGGATCGTTCGGAAGTCGTGCATCTGGGTGCCGCCGGCGAAGTAGAGCGCCACCTGCTTGGTGCTGCCGCCCTGGCCGGACAGGCGGGCCTCCGTGCGGGCTCGCACGTAGTCGCCCCCGAGCGTGACCGTGGCGAGCAGCGTGGACGAGTCACGCTCGCCGACCGCCTGCTGGTTGCCGATCTGCCACGTGTTGATGCCCACTTCGTTGACCGCGAGGTACCGGACCCTCGCTGCCTGGGCAGCGCGCACCTGGAGTACCGGAACCACCAGGGATCGGTCGTCGTCGGCGCCGTCACCGGCGATGAATCGCTCGACGACCGTGACCTCGCTGTCGGCGCCGGCATCGATGACGAGCCGAGGGAACACCGCGACGCCGTCGCCGCTGATGTGGTGCGTGATCAGGATCGGTTCGGCGGCCGCCCGACCGGCCGGGACCCGGATGACGACCGGCGACATGAACGCCCGGTTGAGTTCGGCGAAGACGTCGGGCGTCTCGTCGGCGAACAACTCCGGTTCGGCATCGACGACCCAGTCGCGAGCACCCTGCGGTGCCTCCACCTCGGTGACGCAGACGGCAGGCACGAACTGGTCCAGGTCGAGTCGATCGATCCGGCTGTATCGCCAGATCTCCTCGCTGGGAGTGGGCATCGGGGCGGCGGCGAACCGTTCGACGGCGGCAAGGCGCATGTCCTGCCAGCTCTCACCGAGTTCGCGTACCGCGTCAGGGGTGAACGCAGACACGGTCTCGAGTGTATCGGCGGGCACCCGAGAATTCTCCTACGCGCGTAGTGGTAATTCCCACACCCGCCCCGACGCTCTCCACCCCGACCCGGAGAATGTCGGAAATCGGACACACAGCGTCCGGTTTGCGGAAGATCCCGGCGTGTTGGGGGATGGGAGGAGGTGACCGACGACGAGGGTCAGCGTTTGCGGCCGAAGAGGCGCTTGAACACGCTGGGCTTCGCGGCCTGCTCGGCTTCGACCTCGGCGCGGATCGTGGACCCGGCGGCGTTCAGGATCTCCTCGGCCTCGTCGAGCAGCGCCGCTGCCGATCCGTCATCGAGGCCGTCCGGCTCGGGAGGCGTCGGGGGGACGACGAGCGACCCGTGCGTCCAGGCGACATCCGCGAGACGACGCTCGTACCCGGAACAGTTCTCCGGGCAGCGCCACGGGGCATCGGGTGCGAGATCGAGATTGCACTTCCTGACCGTGTCGCCGTTCGGATACGAACGGCTCTCGAAGTTCTTGCACTCGATCCGCATGGGCATGACGGGATTCTACGGGTCCGAGGTCGCCCCGAGCCGTGCTGTCGTACAGGTTCGGCTCGACGTCGACGAGCGAGCAGCGGTCAGCCGACCGAGCCCTCCATCTGGAGTTCGATCAACCTCGACCACTCCACCGCGTACTCCATCGGGAGCGTCTTGGTGATCGGTTCGATGAAGCCGTTGACGATCATGCCCATCGCCTGCTCCTCGGAGAGGCCGCGGCTCATCAGGTAGAAGAGCTGCTCGTCGGCGATCTTCGACACCGTGGCCTCGTGGCCGATCTGGGCGTCGCGCTCGCCGACCTCCATGTACGGCAGGGTCTTCGACGTCGAGTCCTCGTCGAGGATCAGCGCATCGCACTCGACATGGCTCTTCGCACCGGTGGCACCCTCATCGATGCGCACGAGACCGCGGTACGTGGTGATGCCACCGTCCTTGCTGATCGACTTCGACACGATCTTCGACGACGTGTTCGGTGCGGCGTGCACCATCTTCGCGCCGGCGTCCTGGTGCTGGCCGGCACCCGCGTAGGCCACCGACAGCACTTCACCGGTGGCACCCTCGCCGACCAGGTAGACCGCCGGGTACTTCATCGTGAGCTTGGAGCCGATGTTGCCGTCGATCCACTCCATGTGACCGTGGGCTTCGACGCGCGCCCGCTTGGTGACCAGGTTGTAGACGTTCGGCGACCAGTTCTGGATCGTGGTGTAGGTGACACGCGCGTGCGGCTTGACGACGATCTCGACCACGGCCGAGTGCAGCGAATCGCTGGTGTACACCGGCGCCGAGCAGCCTTCGATGTAGTGGACCTTCGAACCCTCGTCGGCGATGATCAGGGTGCGCTCGAACTGGCCGGCGTTCTCCGAGTTGATCCGGAAGTACGCCTGCAGCGGCATCGACACCTCGACCCCCGGCGGCACGTAGATGAACGAGCCGCCCGACCACACGGCCGTGTTGAGCGCAGCGAACTTGTTGTCGCCCGGAGGAATGACCGTGCCGAAGTACTCCTTCACCAGGTGCGGGTACTCACGCAGCGCGGTGTCCATGTCGCAGAACAGGATCCCCTGCTCCTCGAGGTCCTCGCGGTTCTTGTGGTACACGACCTCGCTCTCGTACTGCGCGGTCACACCGGCGAGGTACTGACGCTCCGCTTCTGGGATGCCGAGCTTCTCGTAGGTGCGCATCATCTCTTCGGGGAGCTCGTCCCACTCGTCGACCTGCTCACCGGCGGGCCGCAGGTAGTAGTAGATGTCCTGGAAGTCGATGTCGGGCATGTTGACCGCGAACCATTCGGCCATCGGCTTCTTCTCGAACAGACGCAGCGAGCGCAACCGCATCTGCGACATCCAGTTCGGCTCGCCCTTCCACCAGGAGATCTGCTCGACCACGCCGGGGTTGATGCCCTTCTCGGGGGTGAAGGCATACTCGACGCCCTCGTCGCTCCAGCCGAGGTTGTACTTGCTGAGATCGAGATCGAAGCTGGTCATCGGGGTCCTCCGCAGAGTCGGTCGGTGCCGACCGGTCGAATTAGCACTACGGCCATAGTAACAATTCCCGGGCCGATTGCGACCCGCACCTCACGGGCTCGGACGGTCAGGCGGCAGCGTCGTCGGCGAGATCGACGAGATCGGGCGTGACGCCGGCGTCGTCGGCTGCCGTGGTGACGTCGACCTCGATGAAGATGCACTCGCCCGGGCACAGCTCGGCGGCGTGGATCACGTCGCCGACATCGCGGTCGGCCACCCAGGCGAGACTGCCGGATCCACCAGGGTCGTTCAACACCTGACCGCTCTCGGCCACGTAGGCGATGCCGTCCTCCAACTGCACGAAGACGTCGGGACAGTGATCGACGCACAGGCCATCGCCGGTGCAGAGGTCTTGGTCGATCCAGACACGCATGGTGCACGAACGGTATCGCTGGGTGCCTACATTGGCTCGACCGTGATCGAAGAACCCGAAACCTCCGACAACACCGTCGCACCCGCCACCTCGACCACCGCCGCACCTGCGGTCGAGTCGTTCCCGCAGGCACCACGACGGCCACACACCTGGGCCCGCCCGACCGGCGACGTCGACGACGTGTACGCGTGGATGCGCGATGTCGACGACCCCGAACTCCTCGCGTACCTCGAAGCCGAGAATGCTGCTGCCGACCGGTTCTTCGCGCCGCACGGCGACACGATCGAGAGAATCTTCCAGGAGATCCGTTCGCGTGTCCAGGAGACCGACCTGTCGACGCCGGTCGAGTTCGGACCCTGGTGGTACGTGACCGCCACCACCGAGGGCGACAGCTACCCGGTGCACCACCGCGGCCCGAGCGCCGACCAGGCAACCGCGCAGCTGCTCCTGGACGAGAACGTCGAGGCGGATGGCCACGACTACTTCGACCTCGGCGCCTTCGACGTGTCGATGGACCACCGGTTCGTTGCCTGGTCGATGGACACTGCCGGCGACGAGCACTACACGCTGCGCGTACGCGACCTCGGCACCGGGGCCGATCTCGACGACCGGCTCGACGTCACGTCGAACGCCGGTGTCGCGTGGTCTCGCGACGGGCAGTGGCTCTTCTACGTCACCCCCGACGCCCAGGAGCGGCCGGCCACGGTGTGGCGGCACCGCATCGGGACACCACGAGTCGACGACGTCCTCGTCTACGACGAGACCGACGAGCGCTTCTTCGTCGCGCTCGGCTCGACTCGGTCGGAGGCGTGGATCGTCATCCACTCGGCGAGCCGCACCAGCGCCGACGTGCGCCTGATCCCCACCGACGATCCCACCGCGAACCCCGTCGTGGTGCTCGAGCGGCGCGACGACGTCGAGTACGGCCTCGACCACTGGGGCGATTCGTTCGTGATGCACACCAATGACGACGCCGTCGACTTCCGGATCCTGATCGCACCCGACGACGCCTGGAGCGACCCGGCGTCGTGGTCCGAGCTGGTCCCTCACGTCCCCGGACGACGCATCCTGGGAGCCGAGGCGTTCGCCGGACACCTCGTGGTCCACGAGTGGGCCGACGCGCAGCCCCGGATTCGGATCCTCTTCCGCGATCGCACCGAACGGGTCGTCGACCTCGGCACCGACCCACACGACGTCGAGCCGTCCGCCAACCCGCAGTGGGACACCGAAACACTGCGCTTCACCGTGCAGTCGCTCGTCCTGCCCACGACGCTCTACGACGAGAACGTGGTCACCGGCGAACGCACGCTGTTGCGCCGCATCCCGACCCCGAACGTCGATCTCGCGAGCTACCGATCCGAGCGGGTGTGGGCCACCGCCGGTGACGGCACGCGCGTGCCGCTCGACATCGTGCACCACGTGGACACCCCGCTCGACGGCACGGCGCCCGGCGTCCTGTACGGCTACGGCGCCTACGAGGCATCACTTCCGACCTGGTTCTCGGTCGCCCGACTGTCGCTGCTCGATCGAGGATTCGTGTGGGCGCTCGCGCATCCGCGCGGCGGCGGCGAACTCGGACGGCAGTGGTATCTCGACGGCAAACTCCTCGCCAAGCCCAACACGTTCGGCGACATGATCTCGTGCGGCGAGCACATGATCGCCGAAGCGATCGTCGATGCCGATCGTCTCGCGATCCGAGGCGGCTCGGCGGGTGGGCTCCTCGTCGCCGCATGCATGACGATGCGGCCGGAGCTGTTCTGCAGCGTCGTCGCCGAGGTGCCCTTCGTCGACATCATCTCCACGATGAGCGATCCGACGCTCCCGCTCACGGTGACCGAATGGGAGGAGTGGGGAGACCCACGCTCGGAGCCGTACGCGAGCTGCATGCTCGCCTACTCGCCGTACGACAACACGGTCGCGGCCGACTATCCCGCCGTGTACGCCACTGCCGGATTGAACGATCCGAGGGTGAGCGTGCACGAGCCGGCGAAGTGGGTCGCCCGCCTCCGCGACGTCTCCACCGGTTCGTCTCCGATCGTGCTGCGCACCGAACTCGGCGCCGGGCACGGCGGGCCGACCGGCCGCTACGAGGCATGGCGGGACGAAGCCCGCACGCTCGCGTTCATCCTCGCGACCACCTGACGTCCGAGTGCAGCAGGGGTCAGACCCCTGCTGCACTTCACGCGACGATCGCGACCACGGCGATCGCCATCAGGGCGACGTTGCGCACGACGTGCGTCCAGCCCAACGGCTTCGCCGACCAGGCACCGAAGCAGGCGCACGGTGGATGCTGCCCCTGGGCGAGCCGGCGAACGATCAGCGCGGTGAACGCCACGAGCACCAGCAGCGCAACGACGGCGGCGGCGACTCGGGCGACCTGCACCACCAGGACGGCACCGAGCGCGATCTCGAACCACGGCACCACCGGGATCACCACGACGGGGGCGCCCATCCCCCGCGCCTGATCGGGCCAGGCATCACCGGCGGCGACCTTCGAACCGCCGGCGAGGAGGAACGACAGTCCGAGTGCGACCGAAGCGAGAACAGCCGGCGTCGACAACGCGTCAGACGTCGACGGTGGTGCGCTCGCGGGCCCCGAACGCCTCGACGCCGAGCTTCGCCGCACACTCGATCGCCGCCCCGAGGATCCCGTCGAGTTCGTCGTCGTCGTGTGCAGGGTCGTGATGGAACAGCGCCAGCCGGGAGACGCCGGCCTGGGCAGCCAACCAGACCGCGTACTCGGGCGTGCAGTGCCCCCAGTCGCGTTTCGTGGCGAACTCGTCAGGCGTGTACTGGGCGTCGTGGATCAGGAGATCGGCGCCCTGGCAGAGCTCGAGCACCCCCGGCCAGGCGGAGTGAGACCCGTCGACGGGCATCTGATGGTCGCTGATGTACACGACCGAGCGGCCGTTCCACTCGACCCGGTACCCGACGGTGTGACCGACGTGGGGGATCAGGCGCGACATCACCTTCGCGTCGCCCACCACGAACTCGTCGTCACCGATCTCGTGGAGATCGACCATGCCCGGGAACATCGAGAAGTGGATCGGGAACAGCGGCGGTTTGATCGTGTCGGCGAACACCTCCTCCACCGTGATGTCGCCGGGCTGATTCGGCGCATAGAGCGTGACGTTCGCTCCGGGTCGGAGGAACGGCTTGAAGAACGGCAGCCCCTGGATGTGGTCCCAGTGCAGGTGGCTCAGGAGACAGGTGCCACGGAACGGCTGGTCGTCGGGCAACGACTGGCCGAAGTAGCGCAGGCCCGTACCGAGATCGAAGAGCACCGGGTCCTGACCGGGGATCGCCAGCGACACGCACGAGGTGTTGCCCCCGTATCGGGCGATCTCGTCGCCATGGCACGGCGTCGAACCACGGACGCCGTGGAACGTCACGACCATGCCACCCCCCGTGACATCTGAGTGCGATGAATCCCCGATGAACGCACGTTAGATCGTTCGTGACGGGTCGCTGCAACCCCACGGCAGTGATTTGTGCCGCAGCGGTCATTGACAGGGGCTGCGATCGTTCCGCGCGCCGGGCGGATCCCGACGGACTCGCCGGGCGACGGGGTTGCTACCGTCGCCACATGGCCCACACCAGCGAGCGAGAAGTGCTTCCCGACGGGATCGTCGTGGTCGTCAAGGAGGAGTGCGCGACGTGCCACGCGGTCACCTCCGTACTCCGACAACTCGACGAGGCGACGACGCTGACCGTGTACACCCAGGACGATCCGAGGTTCCCGGAATCGCCCACACCGATCCACGACGCCGATCTCGCCATCAGCTGGCATCACGACATCGAGACGGTGCCGACGGTGCTCCGCGTCGTCGACGGCGCCGAGCAGGAGCGCACGGTCGGCTGGCACCGCGACGAGTGGGAACGCGTGACCGGGGTGACCGGGCTCGGCCCGGACCTGCCGGCGATGCGGCCGGGATGTGGCTCCATGAGCGTCGACCCCGACCTCGTCGACGCGCTCGCCGTGCGCTTCGGGGCGACCGTGCTCGCATCCCGACGCATCGACGTCGCCGGCGCCGAGGACGAGATGGAGATGATGTTCACCCGGGGATGGACCGATGGTCTTCCCGTCGTGCCGCCGACCGAGGAACGGGTGATGCGGATGCTGACGGGCACGACGAGGCCCCCGAGCGAGGTCGTCGCCACCGTGCCACCGGACCTGGTGGACGTCAGCGTCGAGAAGGTGGCGATCGCCGCGGTCATGGCGGGCTGCCTCCCCGAGTACCTGCCGTGGGTGCTCACCGCGGTCGAGGCGGTGTGCAACGACGAGTTCAACATGCACGGCCTCCTCGCCACGACGATGCCGGTCGGCCCGGTGATCGTGTGCAGCGGCCCGGGGACCAGGGCGATCGGGATGAACTCGGGCGGGAACGCACTCGGCCAGGGCAACCGGGCGAACTCGACGATCGGACGGGCCCTGCAACTGGTGATCCGCAATGTCGGTGGCGGACGCCCCGGTGAGGTCGATCGGGCCACCCACGGGAGCCCGGGCAAGATCGGCTTCTGCTTCGCAGAGAACGACGCCGAGTCGCCGTACGGGACCCTGGCGGGCGAGCACGGGATCGAGCCGGGCGTCGACGCGTTGACCGTGTTCGCCGGGGAGGGCACGCGCTGCGTCGTCGACCAGCTCTCGCGCGAGCCCGACTCGTTGGCCAGATCGCTCGCCGCGAGCCTGCAGTCGATGCACCACCCGAAACTGATCCTGGGGTTCGACGCCATCCTGGTGATGGGTCCCGAACACGCCCGCGTCTTCGCCGACGCCGGCTGGACCCGTGAGCAGATCATGGCGGGGATCTCGGCCCATCTCAACCGACCGGGCACCGAACTCGTTCGCGGCGCGGGCGGCATCGCCGAGGGTCTGCCCGACGCATTCGCCGACGCTCCGTCACTGCCGAAGTTCCGGCCGGGAGGGTTGATGCTGGCCTACGCCGGCGGTGGCGCCGGGCTGTTCTCGGAGATCATCGGTGGTTGGGCCAACGGCGACGTCGGGTCGAAGCCCGTCACCCGAGCGGTGACATACTGAGCGCCATGGCCACCACGATCCTCGACCCGACGAGCGAGCGCAACGTCGCCGAGCGTCAGCGCCTCGCCCGACCGGCATCGCTGGAGGGCCTGACGGTCGGCCTGCTCGACATCTCCAAACCGCGAGGCGACGTGTTCCTCGACCGCATCGAGCAACGGCTCGTCGAGGTCGGCGCCGACGTCAAGCGTTACCGCAAGCCCACGTTCACCAAGCCGGCGCCCGTCGACCTGCGCCACCGGATCTCGATCGAGTGCCAGGTCGTGATCGAGGCGCTCGCCGATTGAGGCAGTTGCACGTCGTGCAGTGTGCACGACATCAGTGACCTGGAGATCCGGGGCGTGCCGGGCATGTTCATCGCGTCCGAGCAGTTCGTCGACGCGGCGATCGCCCAGTCGAACTCGCTGGGCTTTGCGTCGGTTGCGCGCGTGTTCACGCCCCATCCGATCCAGGACCGCACCGACGACGAGATGATCGCCTACGCCGACGCCGCCTTCGAGGACATCCTCGCGAGCGTCACCTCCGGGGTCACACCCCCCGCGTGACCGAAAGATCGCGGAATCCGGTCGCCCAGCGACCGGATCGCGTGATCTTTCCGGTGGGTGGTGGTCTCAGCGGATGGCAGCGATCGCGGCGGCGGTGGCGAGCACACGTCGAGCGTTGTCGACGTGGAGGTTCTCGATCATCCGCCCGTCGACCGTGACGACCCCGCGGCCGTCGGCGACCGCTTCGTCGAAGGCGGCGATCACCCGCTCGGCGTAGTCGATGTCGTCCGGAGACGGCGCCCACATGTCGTTCGCGGGCTCGACCTGGCTCGGATGGATCAGCGTCTTGCCGTCGAAGCCCATCTCCATGCCCTGGCGGCACTCGGCCTCGAACCCTTCCGGGTTCTTCACGTCGTTGTAGACGCCGTCGAGGATCACCTTGCCCGCTTCACGCGCTGCGAGCAGCGCGGTGGCGAGGTGCGGCACGAGCGGATGGCGACCGGGCACCAGCGGCGAACGGAGTTCCTTGGCGAGGTCGTTCGTTCCCATCACCAGCACGGCCACCCGGGGATGTGCGGCGATCGCGCGGACGTCGAACACCGCCGTCGGCGTCTCGATCATCGGCCAGATCATCACGTCGGTGGCGCCGGCCGCATCGAGCATCTCGGTCACCCGATCGACGTAGTCGACCGAGTCGACCTTCGGGATCACGACCGCAGACGGATGCGCCGCAGCCGCAGCAGTCACGTCGTCGCTCCCCCACTGGGTGTCGAGGCCGTTGCAGCGGATCGTGAGCTCGCGGTTGCCGTAGAGGCCCGACTGCACCGCGGCGACCGCCTTGCCCCGAGCTTCGGTCTTGGCGTCGGGGGCCACGGCATCCTCGAGGTCGAAGATGATCGCGTCGGCCGGAATCGTCTGGGCCTTCTCGAGTGCACGGTCGTTGGCGGCGGGCATGTACAGCACCGAGCGGCGGGGCCGGAGTTCGTCTGTCATCGCTGTCTCCTCAGAAGCCGTAGACGGCGGCGAGTTCGGGGTCGCGCTCGGCGAGCGCATGGGCGAGTTCGACGACGACCCGGCACTGCTTCACGCTGGCGTCGTCCTCCATCTTGCCGTCGAGCATGATGGCACCCGTACCGTCGCCCATGGCATCGATCACCCGCTGGGCATGAGCGACGTCGGCCGGGTCGGGGCTGAAGACCTTCTTGGCGATGCCGATCTGCACCGGGTGGAGGCTCCACGCCCCGACACACCCCAGCAGGTAGGCGTTGCGGAACTGGTCCTCGCAGGCGACGGTGTCCTTGATGTCGCCGAAGGGGCCGTAGAACGGCAGGATCCCGTTGGTGACGCAGGCGTCGACCATGCGGGCGATCGTGTAGTGCCACAGGTCCTGCTGGTAGGTGGTGCGGGGCGCCTCGACGTCGTCACCGTCGGGATCGGCCCGGACCAGGTAGCCGGGATGGCCGCCACCGACCCTCGTGGTCTTCATCCGGCGGTTCGCAGCGAGGTCGGCGGGCCCGAGCGACAGACCCTGCATGCGCGGTGACGCTGCGCAGATCTCTTCGACGTTGGCGACGCCACGGGCGGTCTCGAGGATCGCATGGACGAGCAGCGGTTCGGTGAGTCCGGCCTTGGCCTCGAGTTGGGCGAGCAGCCGGTCGACGTAGTGGATGTCCTCGGGCCCCTCGACCTTCGGGATCATGATCACGTCGAGCGCATCACCAGCGTCGAGCACCGCAGCCGTCAGGTCGTCGAGGCCCCAGGGCGAGTCGAGGCTGTTGACCCGCGTCCAGAACTGGGTGTCGCCGAAGTCGACGGAGTTCGCCACCTCGATCAGCCCGGCGCGGGCCGCCTCCTTCTGGTCGGCCGGCACACCGTCTTCGAGGTTGGCGAGCAGGATGTCGACCGTCGGCGCGATCTCCGGCACCTTGGACCGCATCTTCTCGTTTGCCGCCGGGAAGAAGTGGATCATCCGACTCGGCGGGAACGGGATCTCGCGGACGGGATCGGGGGCTCCGACGGCGAGCGGGCGGAAGAAGTCTCGGGCTGGACGCACGGTCCAACCGTAGATCTGGCAGCCGACGCCCACCAATCCGCCGAGGTGACATCCGGGGTCAGACCCGAGGTGTCACACCGGGGAGGGTCACGGTGGTGCCGTCGGATTCGACGAGGCCGTCGGCGACGAGACCGGCGACGATGCGCGGGTCGAAGTCCACCGCCGGCCGGGCACGATCCCCGAGTGCTCTCAACACGCGGCCACGGGCCTGACGATCGCTGCCCTCGAACGGCGCCTGACGCGTGCTGACGCCCGCCGAGCCGACGGCGGGGTCGGGATCGGCGCGACCGGCGAGGTTCCACCGACACGACGGTGCGAGCGGACACGCATCGCATCGAGGGGCGGGGCGGCACACCGTGGCACCGAGGTCCATCAACACCTGGTTCCACAGCCACCCCTGGCCGGTGGGAACCAGTTCGTCCGCCGCGGCCTGGGCCCTGGCGGGCGTCAACCGTTCGCCGCTCGATCGGGCGAGGATGCGAGCGATGTTCGTGTCGACGACGGCCACATCGCGCTCGAAGGCGAACGCCAGCACCGCACGGGCCGTGTAGGGCCCGATGCCGGGGAGGGCGAGCAGCCGATCGAGGTCGTCGGGCAGACATCCGCCGTGTTCATCGACCACGACCGAAGCGGCAAGGTGCAGGTTGCGTGCTCGCCGCGGATAGCCGAGTCCCTGCCAGAGGCGCAGGACGTCGGCGAGGGGAGCAGCCGCGCACGCCGACGCCGTCGGGAAGACCGACAGGAAGGCGGTCCACTTCGGGATCACCCGGTCGGCCTGGGTCTGCTGCAGCATCACCTCGGCGACGAGGATGCGCCACGGATCACGGTCGCGTCGCCACGGCAGGTCGCGCAGATCGAGCGCACCCCACGCCAACACGGCGCCCGGGTCGATCATCGCGGCCCGCGCCGTCGTGTCAGTCGGCCCAGACGTCGGTGCCGTCGTAGGGGCGCTTGCGGTCGGGGGCGAACTCGCGCTTCCAGATCAACACCTTGCGCGTGAAGTAGCAGACTTCCTTGCCGTCCTGGTTGAAGCCCTTCGTCTCGACCTTGACGACACCGCGGTCGGGCTTCGACCTCGACTCGGTCACCTCGAGGACTCGCGTCTCGGCGTGGATCGTGTCGCCGTGGAACGTCGGGAACTTGTGCTGCAGCGTCTCGACCTCGAGGTTCGCGATCGCCGCGCCGCTCACGTCCGGCACGCTCATGCCCAGCACGAGGCTGTAGACGAGGTTGCCGACGACCACGTTGCGGCCCTGGACCGACTCCGCAGCGAACCAGTCGTTGGTGTGCAGCGGATGATGGTTCATCGTGATCATGCAGAACAGATGATCGTCGTATTCCGTGATCGTCTTGCCGGGCCAGTGGCGCAGGATGTCGCCCGGGGTGAAGTCCTCGAGATACCGACCGAAGGGGCGTTCGTGCACTGTCATGCACGCGACGGTACCGCCCGATCAGCGGCGCGACGAAAGCCGCTCAGGGTGCTCGGTCCTCGTCGGGTGAGGTGTCGGTCTCCGGTTTGAGCACTGCCTGCAGCGCCGGGTCCTCGTCCTCGTCGACCACCTGACGCTTGCCACCGAAACGGAGTGCGAAGTCGAGGCGGGACTCGCCCTTCTCCGACTCGGCGCGGGCCAGGTCCCGGAGTCGGACGAGTCGGTCCCGCTTCTCGATCTTCCACGGCCCGACACGCAGCGACGCGTAGGCCAGGGCGCCGATTGCGATCGGCATCAGGTACTGCGCGAGCCGGTACGTGCCGATCGCAGCGACGACCACGCGTCGCGGAATCCCGAAACCGACCAGGGTCGTGAGGTAGGTGGCGTCGACGACGCCGAGACCGCCGGGCAGGATCGGGATGGCGGCGAGCACGTTGGCCAACCCGAAGGCCACGAGCAGCGCGTCGAGGCTGAGCGTGCCGCCGAACGCCCGAACGAACACCCAGAGCGACGCCGCGTCGAGCAACCAGTTCGCTGTCGCCCAGAACACCACCTTGCGCAGCAACTGACGGTCGCTGATCAGCTCCTCGAGCCGTTCGGCCATCTGGTGGAGGGCAGTCGCGAACTTGTCCTCGTCGAGACGGAGCTTCCGGGCGATCCACCGCACGAACCGTTCGGCACGACCCGAGCCGTCCATCACCCCGATCACCAGGCCGGCGGCGAACCCGATGATGATGATGCCGGCCAGCGCAGCGAGGCTGTAGGCCTCGTTCACACCGCGGAACGGAACCGACATGATCAGACCGGTCCAGAAGATGATGTTGAGGACGACCGCAGATCCGATGCCGGACATCGCCAGCGCGAATCCGGCGTCGGGACCGCGGATTCCCGACAGTGTCATCAGCCGGTACCCGAGCGCAGAACTCGCCGCGTTCCCGCCCGGCACGATGTTCGACAAGGCCTTGGTGCTCAGCTGGATGCGGAACATCCGTGCCATCGAGACCTGCCGACCGGCGGTGCCGAGCGTCGCCCGCGTGAGGAGCGAGTAGCAGAACAGCGCCAGGAGCTGGAGGAGGAAACCAGCCGCGAGCAGGCCGGGGTTGACCTCACGGGCGGTCTCGATCGCCTGGCGGAACCCGCTGAGCACCGGGGGCAGCAGGAACACGGCGACGACGATGAACAGCAGCGCCTTGATCGTGAACCGCACCGGTCGGATCCGGGGCTTCGCGGTGCTCGGGTTGCGCACGAGCGCAGGCAGCTCACCGGTCGGCAGCACCCCGCGGTCCATCTCGTGCGTGGTGTCGTGGACACCGTCGAGCGACCCGCGGACGGCGTCGGCTTCGCGCTCGGCTCGATCCGTCACCGGTCCTTCCTACCAACTCATCCGTCAGAACCGCTGGATCATCTCGCGCAGGAGCGCTCGCAGTGCCGCGCTCGCCTCCGACGGAGTCTTCCCGAGATGGACCACCACCAGCTCCCGATCGGGGACGATCACGATGTACTGGCCCTCGTGGCCGTGACATGCCAGGCTGCCCGGAATCTGCGGCCACATCCACCAGTGCCGCCCGTACTCGCACCCGTTCTCGGGGTCGAGCGCCGAGAACCCCCGTGCGTGCTGCGACCAGCCCTCGGGCAGGATTCGGTGCCCGGATGCGGCGACGCCGTCATCGCGATACAGCTCTCCGAACTTCGCGAAGTCCCTCGCCGTTGCGTACACGTACGACGAGCCGACGAAATCACCGGCGCCGTCGAACTTCGGGATCGCCGACGACATCCCGACGGGCCCGAACAGTCGATCACCGAGGAACGCCTCCATGGCCGCACGGCGAGCGACGGGGTCGCCGCCGGGGCCACCGCTCACCACGTCACCGACGATGCGGGCGACGATGTTCGTGGTGCCCGACGAATAGTTGTAGAACGTGCCGGGCTCGTGGTCGAGTGGAAGGGCGGCGGCGTAGGCGGCGTGGCTCGGCCCGCTCTCGCCGAACAGCATCTCCAGGCAGTGCGACACCCCGTCGTCGACGTAGTCCTCGACGAATCGGAGCCCCGACCGCATCTCGAGGAGCTGCAGCAACGTGATCTCCGCCTTGTCGGTACCCGCCCACTCGGGCACCGCTGCAGGTGCGTCGACGTCGATCAGCCCGTCGGCGACGAGCAGCCCGACCGCGGCGTGCGTGATCGACTTCGCCATGCTCCACGACGTGAGCGTGGACTCGGCCGTGATCTCGAGTTCCGGCTGGAAGATGTTCTCCGGCTGCACGCCGTACCGCTCGGCGACGACGTCGCCGCGCTGCTGCACCACCAGCGCCAGGGTGATCCCGTCCGGCCGGGCGAACAGATCGTCGATCAGGACGTCGGTGGGTGACTGCACCCCGCCGACGTTAGTAGTCGCCCACGAGCCGATCGGCGAGCCCGATCAGCCCGTCGACGTCGTGGACGTCGACCGACATCAACGGCAGCTCGACGACGACGACGTCCTCGGCCAGATCGGCGAGGATGGCGATCTCGTCGCGCTCGGCGGTGGCCAGGTCGGTCAGGTCGTCGTGCCAGGCCACATGATCGGACAGCGGACCGTCGCCGATGTCGGCGAGCGCTGCACGGTCGGCTGGTGTGAGCGGCTCCGGCATCGGATGGATGAGGTTGACGACGACACCGGCGAACGGGAAGTCACCGTCGCGCAACGCGCCGATCATGTGCTCGGCCTCACCGACCGCTTCGGCTCGAGGGCTCGACACCACCACGAACGTGGCAGACGGCGACCGCAGGAGCACCGACACCTCCTCGGCGCGCGAACGCAGCCCGGGCTCGATGTTGGCGAGCGACCGGAAGAACTCGACGGTGTCCTCGACGATCTGGGGCCCAGCGAGACGGCGCACCGCCCACAGGAACATCGATGCGGCGGCATTGGTCACCTTGGCGAACGCCCGCTGACCCGCCGTGAGGGTGCGGTAGACCGGATGGCCGAGGAAGCCGATCAGTCGGTCCGGCGCCTCCAGGAGATCGATCGCGTGGCGCGACGGCGGCGTGTCGACGATCACCAGGTCCCATTCCCCGCTCGTGTGGAGCTGGTGCAGGCGCTCGATCGCCATGTACTCCTGGGCACCGGACAGCGACCCCGAGATCGCCCGGTACACGGGGTTCTCCAGGATCGCGTCGGCCTGCTTGGCGTTGGCCGTCTGTTCCCGCACGAGACGATCGAACGTGGACGCCGCATCGAGCATGAGGGCCCAGAGCTCGCCCTCACCGAGACCGGGCAGACCGGTGACCTGGTGCGGTTCGTCGGCGGCGGCGCCGGCGTCGAGACCGAGCGCATCGGCGAGCCGCCGGGCCGGGTCGACCGTCACGACGACGACGCGGCGACCGGCGCGTGCCGCCGCGACCCCGAGTGCCGCCGCGGTCGTGGTCTTGCCGACGCCACCCGGACCGCAGGTGACGATCAGCCCGGCCGTGGCCACCTCGCTGGCGAACGACTCGGCGTCGGTCGTCGTCATGACGGCACCTCGATCAGGGGGGCGACCAGCGCGTCGGCGAGGATGCCGAGATGGTGGAGGGTGAGGCGCGGGGTCGGCAGGCGGGGCAGGGTGACCATCGGGAGCGCCAACGCCGACCCGAGCCGTTCGATCTGGTGATGTTGGCGGTCGAGCCGTTCGCGACCGAAATCCGACGACGACGCCAATGCTTCCTTGGCGGCTGCCGACAGCTTGACCTTCTGGGATCGCGCCGCCATCGCCGGCGACTTGGCGAGGCCGGGACGTTCGGGCCAGCAGCCGTTCACGACGACCGGTAGGAGCGCGAGGCCGATGTCGCCACTGAGTTCGTTGGCGAGCTCGACCGCCTCGGTGACCGGGGTCTCCTCCGGCAGGGTGACGATCATCGCCTTGCACCGGGCCGGGTCGCGCAGCATGGCTTCGACCTCGACCGACTGCTCCCTCACCGGTCCGGACTGGACGACGTCGGACAGACCCTGCGCCGAACGCAGGAAGGGGGCGGCGTGACCCGCCGGCGGTGCGTCGACGACGATCAGGTCGGCAGCGCGATCTCGTTCGAGCTCCTTCACCTTGCCGAGCACGAGCAGGTGCTCGAGGCCCGGGGTCGCGGCGGCGATCATCGGCAACGACGCTGCCGACGCCGCCCGGCGCAGCATGCCACCGACGCCTCGGAGTTCGAGGTAGTCGCCGAAGGCCTGGTCGGCGGGAATCGTCCGGCCACGCACCTGGCCCGCGCCCTTCAGGCGGCGCAGGATCCGGTCGTTCTGATCCAGTTCCCGGCCCCCCAGGAGCGGCCCCATCCCCGGCCGGCCGTCGACGGCGACGAACAGGACGTCGGCGCCCTCACGCGCCGCAGCGAGCGCATACGCCGCAGCGACCGTCGACGAGCCGACACCGCCCTTGCCGGCGACGATCGCAACCCGCGTGCTGTGGAGCCAGTGGTCGCCCGTATCAGCCATCGTCCTTCACGGTACCGCCGGGCCGAGCCCGAGAGCCGCCACTGCGGCGTGACCGTTGGCATCGCGCCCCCTCACCGCCTGAAGCGGGGTCCGGCGACACCGACGTGGCTCGCGACGGGCCGACCGACCGCAGCACAGGCGATGTCGGCGGCGCGGACGAGCGCCTCGACGTCGAGCCCGGTCGAGACACCCATCGCCTCGAGCCCGTGGGCGAGATCCTCGATCGGAACGTTGCCGCTCGCGTTCGGGGCGAACGGGCATCCGCCCAGTCCACCCAGGCTCGCATCGAGCCGCACCGCACCGTGGTCGAGCGCCGCGATCGCATTGGCGATCGCGAGGCCCCGGGTGTCGTGGAGGTGCACGCCGATCGGCACCTCCACGGCGGCACCGACCGCATCGACGAGATCGGCGACCTCGGTCGGCACCGCCACACCGATCGTGTCCGCGAGGCCGATCGACGACGCACCCGCTGCAACCGCGCGGTGGGCGATCTCGACGACGCGGTCAGGGTCGACCAGGTGCTCGAACGGGCACCCGAACGCAGTCGCCAGCGTCAGCTCGACGACAGCTCCGTCAGCGTTCGCCGACGCCGCGACGTCGGCGAACGCATCCATGGCCTCGTCGGTCCCGGCCCCGGCGTTGTGACGGCTGTGCGTGTCGCTCACCGAGACCACGTACTGCAGGTGGGTGAGACCCGCCGCGAGCGCTCGCTGCGCTCCGCGTGTGTTGAGGACGAGACCCCAGCGGGTGATACCGGCGGCCGCCGACTCCGACGTGAGCGAGCAGAGTGCCTCGGCATCGGCGAGTGCCGGCACGCGGTCCGGCCGGACGAAGCTGGTGAGTTCCAGATCCCGGACTCCCGCGTCGACCAGCGCCTCGAAGATCGCCAGCTTGGCGTCGGTCGAGACCGGACGCTCGTCCTGCAGGCCGTCGCGCATGCTGACGTCGCGCAGCACGATCGATGAAGGGAGCGACATCGTGACAGTCTCTCGCACGTCGGATGCCATGATCGACTCCGTGAGCGAACCCGTCGATGACCACGTCGAGATGTCGACCACCGCGGCTCCGGGTGAGCCCGCCGGCCCACTCGCGGGCATCCGTGTGCTCGAGCTCGGCAACTTCATCGCCGGACCGTTCGCCGGTCAGTTGTTCGGCGACTACGGCGCCGAGGTGATCAAGATCGAAGCACCCGACGGCGATCCGATGCGCCACTGGGGGGTGACGCTCGACGACTCGAGCCTGTGGTGGCCGATCATCGCCCGCAACAAGCGCTCGGTCGTCGCCGACCTCAAGGACTCCGCCGACCTCGCTCTCGTCCGCCGTCTGGCGTCGGAGTGCGACGTGATCCTGGAGAACTTCCGACCGGGGGTGCTGGCCAGGTACGGGCTCGACCATGCCACGGTCGCACGGACGAATCCGGGCGTCATCGTGACGCATGTCTCCGGTTTCGGGCAGACCGGCCCCCGTGCGTCCGAGGCGGGCTTCGGTTCGATCGGCGAAGCGGTCGGCGGGATCCGTCACACGACCGGCGATCCCGATCGGCCACCGGCACGGTGCGGCGTCAGCCTCGGCGACTCGCTCGCGGCGATGTTCGCCGTGATCGGGACGCTCGCCGCCCTGCACGAACGATCGAGCAGCGGGCTCGGCCAGGAGGTCGACGTCGCGATCTACGAAGCCGTCGCCGCATTGATGGAGTCGTCGATGGTCGACTTCGAGGTCGGCGGTGTGCTCCGGCAACGCTCGGGCGGGACGCTGCCCGGCGTGGCGCCCGCGAACGCGTACCCGACCCGCGACGGCTCCGAGGTACTGATCGCCGGCAACGCCGACACGGTGTTCGCCCGGCTGTGCGACGCGATGGGTCGCCCCGACCTGGCCGACGACGATCGCTACGCGACGCACGTGGCCCGCGGCGAGCACGAGCGCGAGCTCGACGAGCTCGTGGCCGGCTGGACCAGCACCGTCGACTCCGACGAGCTGCTCGCGCTCCTCCGCGAGCACAGCGTCCCGGCCGGTCGGGTCTACACGGCGGCCGACATGCTCACCGACGAGCACTATCTCGCCCGCGAGATGATCGAGCGCCACGTCTCACGTGCCGGCGTCGAGACCCCGATGCTCAGCGTGGTCCCCAAGTTCTCGCGCACCCCTGGCGCCATCCGCGACGTCGGGCCGACCCTCGGCGAACACACCGACCTCTACCGCTGACGATTGCAGCAGGGGTCAGACCCCTGCTGC
>CAVQJG010000030.1:0-48191 GCA_963712775.1 Ilumatobacteraceae bacterium
CACGAAGAAGGAAGCGCAGGCAGCGCTCAACGACGCGCTGTCCGGTGTGCCGGTCGCGATCACCGCCACGGTGGGACGGCGATCGCAGATTCGGGGACGGGGGCGGAGAAGCCCGCGTAGAGATACCAGTTCGGATTCACGTCCTGCGGGAAGTCGAGGATCACCTTGAAGTCGGTCATCCAGTCGGAGGGGAGCTCGTTCGGGCGCTGAACCGGTGGCCACAGGCTTGCTTCCATCCAGCCGGTGATCGTGATCGATGCCGACCCGGAGAGCACCTGCTCGCCGACGACATGGTCACCCGAGATGGCAACGGTCAGCTCGATCGTTCCACCGGCCCACCAATCCAGTTGGCCGCCGTAGTAGTGGTGTGCGGGGAAGGGAAAGTCGGCTGGGGCCTGCTCCGGTTGGCGACCGAACTGGAACGGCCCGAACGTCCCGCGTACCGAGCCGGTGGTCGAGTCGTCCTGCCAGCAGCGATCGGCGCCAGGGCAGGCGAGGTCGAGTTCGACGGTCCCGGCGACCGTACCGGCGGCGAGGTCGTAGACGATGTCGAAGACGGGCGACGTCGTACACGCGACGAGCGACAGCGGGAGCTGGTCGGGGCGGGTCTCGAAGTACTCCAGACACAACGTCCCGCCGTTGCCGATCTGCATCCCGGTCGATGCTGTGGTGATCTGGTGCACGCTGCCGCCGCGAATTCGATCGCCCGGCGTGGCGTCGGGCTCTGCGGTGTCGGTTGCCGGTTCGCTCGTGGTCGTGGTCGGCTCGAACTCGGCGGCAGCGGCGAGGACCGCTCGGACGACGTCGGGGTCACAGCTGCGCAGGTCGGCCGTGAGGAGGAGGGCTGCTGCCGTCCCCTCGGGCGCTTCGTCGCCGCCGAGCCGGGCGCGGAGCTGGGCGGCCGATGCAACGAGGCAATCCCGCAGTGCAGCGATCCCTTCGCCGCGTTGCTCGACGAGGAACGCCCGGACGCGGTCGCGCATTGCGTCACGAGTGAGCCCGTGGGTCCTGCTCCCCGGTGCGCTCAGTGCCTCCGCCAGCGCCGCGTAGAGCGCGAACTCGCCCGGGATGCGCACGTTGCCCAGACCGCCGAACAGGCTCACCGATGCGGGCCGCACCTCGGTGGCGAGCTGCTCGTCGAGCCGATCGAGAGCGGTCGCGATCTGCTGCTCGGCGTCGGCGAGGTCGTTCTCGACGTCCTCGGTCGCGGCGTCGGTTGCTGCTTCGACCCGTTGGAGTCCCGCACCGAGCGCTCCCACCGCGTTCGCGATGTCGCGTCCTGGTTTGCCGCCGATCGCACCGACGATGGCCGCGTACCGGTCGAGCGCGGCGCGCCGGCGTGCGATGTCGACGAGCGCATCCGGTCGGCCGCCGGCGATCGCGTCACGGGTCGCGTTCAGTACGTCGCGGATCTCCGCGAGGTCGCCTCGGAGCACCTGGGCCATGTCGCGGGCGGCAGGGATGGAGAGCAGCATGGTCGGCAGCTGCCTGTTGAGATTGCTCCGAAAGGCTTGGTGCGCCCCCCGCTTGTCATCCTCGAGCAGTTGGAGCGCAGCGGTCTTCTCCGCTTCGAGCGAGGCCACGAGGCGGACGTAGGCCGCGACCTGGTTGTCGAGCTTCGAGAGTTCGCGGTCGCGTAGCGCGGCGCGCGCCGTGTCGAGCAGCTCGTCGTAGTAGCTGCGGATCTCTTCCTGGACCTCGGCCGCGTTGCGGTACACCCGCTGCCGCTGGAACAATCCGCCGACGACGTTCGCGAATGCCAGCACCTGTTGCGGTCCGGCCGCCTCGGCGACGGGTGCCGCCGGCGACGCCGCCGGCGCCACCAGACTGGCGGTCGAGACGAGCACGAACACGATGCCGGCTCGGAGGCTGCGGGCGGCCCGCCTCACGGCGTCACCGCCTCGATGAGATCCTGTTGCAGTCCGTCGGGGTCAGGTACGAGCGGGAAGGTCTCGACTGTCACGATCTCGCCATCGCTGAATGTCACGAGCAACTGCCCGCCCACGAGTGCCGTTCCGCCCGCTCCGGTGGCTTCGCTGAGATCGACGTCGCGCAGTTCGACACCCGGCAACTGGGCGCGGACGTCGTCGGGCGACATGCCGTCGCGGAAATCGGTTGGATCGACGTGGACCGGATACCACGCACCGTCGGCGACGGGTTCCAGATCGGAGGTGAGCACGATCCGGCCGTCGACGAGGTCGATCCGGGCCTCCAGGCTGAGGTAATCCCAGGTCTCCCGGCGGACCACGGTGCCCTCGACGGGGACGAACGCGATGCGGAAGGCCTCGGGGACACCGAGCACGCCGAGGAGGTCAGCGCGCTCGTCGTCGAGTTCTACGTCGGTGACCTCGGCGAAGGTGGGAATGTCGAGCACGGGGCCGTCGTCGGTTCCCTCGTCGACCCGGGCGTCGTCGCCGGAGGATCCGCCGCAGGACGCAATGGTCCACGCGATCACGGCCATCACACCGACCACCCGACGGATACTCGTCCTCACAATCGGATCGTGCGCTCGCTGGGAGCACCCGACAAGGGACCAACGGCACGGTGCCGCCGCCAGATCCGTTCCGGCCATCGTGCTGCGCGCCAACGGACGACCCGGCTCAGAGGCCATTTCGCTCCGACCTGAGTCGCCTGAACCACCCACGAAGAGCATGCCGACCCGCCGTCTCCATCACCGGGGCACGGGGCCGAGCGACGGCCGAGGTGAGCCCGCCGTCTCCGGGATGAGGGTGCAGCCCGCGGCTGCGTGGGAGCGAACCGTCAGCAAACCGGGCGCAAACCGGTGTCATCGAGAGTGTTCCTCGACAGCCGGACACCAACGTTCGGCCCGACGAAAGGACCTGTCATGACCAACTCGCTCACCAGCATTCCCGCTTCCGTTCCGACCTCGAACTCCATCGCTTCACCCCCGTCGACCGTGAAGGGACGGCGGCGGTTCGCCCTCGCCGCCGCAGCCGTCGGCTTGGCGGTCGTCAGCATCATCACCGTCAGCGCCGTCCGCGGCGACACCGGCACCGACGGCCCCGCCGAGGCGCCGGCGGTTCCTGCTCCGGTCGCAGCGGCGCCGGCGGTCCCCATCCCCGAGTGCGTCGTCGGCGCTCCCTGCTGACCGAGGCGGCGTCAGCACTCGATGAACTACGGTCACACCGGGGGACAGTGATCATGAACCGGATCAGCATGCTCGGGCCGATGTCCGTCACGGTCGGCGGAGAACCCCGCCACGTCGGTGCTCCGAAGCAACGGGCAGTGCTGGCCCAGCTCGCACTCGAACCCGGCATGGCGCTCTCCGCCGACCGGCTCCTCGACGAGGTCTGGGGCGACCGACTGCCATCGGGTGCCGCGAAGGCGGTCGCGTTCCAGATCACCAAGCTGCGTGACGTCCTGGAGCCCGACCGCAACGGCGAGGGGACGTTCGTCCGCACGACGCCCGGTGGCTACGTGCTCGACATCGATCCACGCCAGATCGACGTGCACGACGTGGCTGCGGTGATCGACGACGCCGGCCGGGCGATCGCCGACGATCCGGTGAAGGCGCAGTTCCTCGCCGAGGACGCGCTGGCGATGTGGCGAGGTCGTCCCTTCGCCGACATCCCGGAGAGCCGATCGGTCGAGGAGGAGGCCCGCCGGCTCGGCCTCCTCCACGACCGTGCGCAGCGGCTGCTCTTCGAGGCGCGGGTGACGCAGGGGGAACACGACGAGGTCCTCGCCGACGTGGCCCGGTACGTCGAGCGGCATCCGCTCGACGAAGCCGCGACGGCACTGTTGATGCGGGCGCTCGACAACGCCGGGCGGACGGCCGAAGCGCTTCGTGCCTTCTCCGGGCTGCGCCGTCGTCTCGTCGAGGAGCTCGGCCTCGATCCGTCACCGGAGTTGGCCGATCTCGAGATGTCGATCCTGACCCGCGAACGCATCGAGGCCGCTGTTCCGGCGGCCACCGTGGTCGTCAGCGAGCTGCCGCGGCCGGTCACGTCACTGGTCGGTCGCGACGGCGACGTCGCGGCGATCCTCGAGCGACTCGGCGAACCGGAGTGCCGGGTCCTCACCCTGACTGGGCCCGGCGGCATCGGGAAGTCGCGCCTCGCGATCGAGGTCGCCCATCGCTGGGACGACGCGAACGGCCCCGCCCGATTCGTCGGGCTCGCCTCGCACGAGGGAGGCGGCATCGCGGAGGTCGTCGCGGAGACGATCAGGTTCGTGATCGACCAGCAGGTCGTCGGCAACGGCCTGTCCGGGCGGACGCAGTTGCTCGACTTCCTGGCGCTCCAGCGTGGACTGCTGGTCCTCGACAACTACGAGCACCTTCTGCGCGAAGCCGACTTCGTCGAAGAGGTCGCCGAACGCTGTGCGGACATCACCGTGCTCGTCACCAGCCGCGAGCGATTGAACATTCCGGCCGAGTGGAGCCACCACGTCGGCGGGCTCAGCATCGACGGCACCGATCCCGGCGCCGCCCGGCTCTTCATCAGCCGCTCGCAGCAGGTGGGCACGGCGCTGTCGGCGGCCGATCGCGAGCACGTCCAGCGGCTGTGTGTCGCCACCGAGGGCATGCCGTTGGCCCTCGAACTCTGCGCCGCCGCGACACCGGTCATGACCGTGGCCGACATCGCCGACCAGGTCGAGTCGAACGCCGCCGAGCTCTCGACGGACATGTTCGGGGGCGACGATCGGCACCGGTCGCTGCACGCGTCCTTCGAACAGTCGTGGTCGATGCTCGACGCTGCACTGCAGGGGATGCTCGCGCGAGTCGCCGTGTTCAGCGGTTCGTTCACCGGCGACGCCGCCGAGCAGGTGGCAGGTGTCGGCCGGTCGAGCCTCGCCCGGCTCCAGATGAAGTCGTTGGTTCGGCGTTCGGGCTCGGACCGTTTCGACCTGCATCCACTCGTGCGTCAGTTCGCGCTGTCGAAGCTCGACGACGTCGCGGCCGCGCGGACCGCACATGCGATCTACTTCGCCGGTCTCCTGGACTACCTGCGGCCGACGATGGCCGGCAGTCCGGATCAGATGACGGCCGTGGCGGCCGCCGACGAGGTCGTCGACGACCTCCGAGCAGCGGCGACGTGGTTCGCGTCGAACCTCACCGTCGACGGCTGCGACGAGCGGCTGCTCGGCATGCTCCACGGGCTGAGCACGTACTGGTTCGTGCGGTCGTGGGCGGTGTGGGCGACCTCGTTGCGAGCAGTCGCCGACACGATCGAGGAATCGCTCGGCACGGCCGGCGCGTGGTCGACCGCGTCGTACCGGTGGGCCCGGATCTACCACGGCTACGCGGACTACATGGCCAGACACGACGAGGCAACAGCAATGCTCACCGACCTGCGTGCGCATCTCGACGATCTGGAACCGCAGGCGACCACATGGTGTCTCGTCGGCCTCGCGGCCTGCGCGGACGTGGCGGGTGACATCGAGCGGGCGCTCGACTTGTTGGAGGAGGCAGCGGCGATCTCCGACGACGCCGACCCGGTGCTGCACGCCCTGGTCACGGGTTGGCACGGATGGGAGGCGTTGCAGCTCGGCCGCTTCGACGAAGGCGGCGAGATCTGTCGGCGGGGGCTCGCTCATGCCGAGCAGGCGCAGAACCAGACGGCGCGCGCCTACCTGTTGAGCAAAGTCGGCATGTGGGCCGACGAGAACGACGAGTACGAGATCGCGATGCAGTGCCACCGTGACGCAGCGGAGTACTTCCGGCAGACCGGCGACCACGGCGGGCTCGGCTACGCGCTCAGCCGACTCAGCTTGACCTGTCGGCGGATGGGTGACATCGACGCCGCCATCGAGTACGCCGAGGCTGCGCTTCAGGAGTTCCGGCAGGTGAATCACCGGTGGGGGATCGGTGCATCGTTGGGCAGGATGGCGCACGCCCATCTCGATGCCGGCCAGACCGACGTGGCGGCCCGCCGGTTCCGCGAGTGTCTCGACTGGGGCGAACAGACCGCAATGTGGTCGATCGTCTGTTACGGCCTGGCGGGGATCTCGCTCACGTTGGTGGCGGTCGGCGACGACGAGCGGGCGGCGGTGCTGTTCGCGCACAGCATGGGTGTTGCGCAGAATCCCTACCTCTCGATCATCTGCCGTCCCGGTCTCGCCGACGTCGGTGAACGTCTCGCGCCGGAGCGGCTCGAGGCGGCCGTCGAACGTGGTCGATCGCTGGAGATGGCCGAGGCGATCCTCTTCGCCCGCCACTGCGCCGACGAGATCGCCGGTCCGATGTCGGCAGAGGCCAGGGTGCCGGAGGGGTCATGATGAACCGGTGGTACACGGCGGATCGGAGCGGTCGATCGTGTCCGTGGAGCACGAACTCGACGTCCGCCGACCAGCCGATCGCTGTGATCATGCTCCCCAGCGCCTCCGGTGTCTGACGGATCCGGTAGGCCTCGATGCTGTCGATGTGAGCCACGCGAATGCAGGAAGTGCTGCCGGACTCTGCTCCCGGACGATCGGGTGCTCTGCGTCCCGGTCGAAGGTCAGCGTTCCGGCGGTGAGGACGACGACCATCCGTTCCGGCGGACGGTTGCGCACCCAGTAACTGACCTCGCTTCCCCCGCCGCCGAGATCTCCGGTCGTTGTCGGCACCGGCACAACGTCAGCATCGCGGAGAGAGCGGGGGTTCGCGCCGCGGCTCCGGTCCCGGTGGCCGTTGTGGCTGCTCGCTCGGTCGGCCAAGATTGCGTCGTGCCGCGCCCCGACGAGTCCCTCCCGACGGGCGTGGTCACCTTCCTGCTCACCGACATCGAGGGGTCGACGCAGGCGTGGCAGGCGGCGCCCGGCGAGATGACGGCGCTCGTGTCGCGTCACTACGAGATCCTCGAACGGGGCATCGCCGCCCATGGCGGTGTGCGCCCGGAGGAACAGGGTGAGGGCGACAGCGTCGTCGCTGTCTTCACCGACGCAGCGGCGGCCGTTGCAGCGGCGGTCCACACGCAGCTGGTGTTGCGCCGCGAACTCCGGGACCTCCCGGTGAGAATGGCGCTCCACACCGGTGATGCGATGCTGCGCAACGAGAACAACTACGTGGGGCTCACCATCATCCGGTGTGCCCGCATCCGCGGATGCGGGCACGGAGGCCAGATCCTCCTCTCCGACGAGACAGCGCGCGAGATTGCCCAGACCGGTCCCGAGGCCGTCGACGTCGTCGACCTCGGTCTCTACGGCCTACGAGGTCTCGACGGGCGGTCGCGGATCTGGCAGGTCACCCACCCGGGCCTCCCGGCGGTGTTCCCGCCGCTCAAGGCGGGGGCGTCTGCGGCCGGCAACCTCCCGACCCCGATCAGCTCCTTCGTCGGTCGACGTGCCGACCTGGCTGCGGTCAGCCGCTCGTTGGCGACCAGTCGTCTCGTGTCGCTGACCGGTGAGGCCGGAATCGGCAAGAGCCGCTTGGCCCGTGCCGGCGCAGATGCAGCGGGTAACTCGTTCCCAGGCGGCGTGTGGTGGGTCGGTCTCGGCGACGTGCCCGGCGACGACGTGACGGCGGTGAGCACCGCCATCGTCCGTGCGTGCGCGCTGGCGGGCGACGTCGACCCGGCCGAGTTGATCGCCGAGCACTTCGGCTCCGTCGCCGACTCGTTGTTGATCCTCGACGGTCACGAGCGTGCGCCGGTGGCGACAGCGACGGTCGTCGAGGGACTGCTCGGCCGCTGCCCCGAGGCACGCGTGCTCGCGACGGGGCGCGAACCGCTCCGTGTCCCCGGGGAGGTGGTGCACTCGGTGTCCCCCCTCGCTGTGCCCGAACTCGACTTCGACGGCGATCTCGCCGATCTCGCGGACGTCGACGCAACTCGGCTGTTCATCGAGCGCGTCGCCGACCACGTCGTCGCCGTGGATCCCGCCGGTGATGCCGCCACGCACATCGCGTCGATCTGTCGCGGCCTGCGTGGCGTTCCACTCGCCATCGAGTTCGCGGCGGCCAGGGCGGGTGCCACATCGATTGCCGAGCTGGCCGCGAGCATCGACGAGTTGACGCAGCGCAACGTCGACTCGACCGGCCTGACCGGGACGCTGGCCTCGTCGATCGCGTGGACCCACCAGTTCCTGCCTCCGGACGCGCAGATCGCGCTTGCGATGTCTCGGAGTGTTCCGAGGCGAGTTCGAGATCGACGCGGCGTCCGCCGTCGTCGCCGGCGGTGGGCTCGAAGGCGCAGCGTCGGCGAACGCGATTCGGGCACTGTTCGAACAGAATCTGCTGTCGTTCGACGAGGACGCCGGTCGGGTCACCATGGCGCCGGCGATCCGCGTGTTCGCCCAGGAGCGCCTGGCGGACTCCGATGACCTCGATGGTGTGATCGCACGCCACGGCGCATGGTTCGCTGCGGTCGCAGAGCGGTTCGACGATCAGACGATGCCGCTGTCACTGCTCGCCCCCGACGAGGCAGACGTCCTCGCAGCCCTCGAGGCGTCGATGGCCGGAGCGGATCCCTCCGTCGCCCTGCGCATCCTCGCGACGCTCGGCGCGCAGTGGCGCAACCTCGGGTACCCGGAGGTTGCCGATCGTGCGGCAGCGTGGCTGTGCACCCGGACCCCGAGCGACGGCGAGGAACGCTGGGCTGCTGCGGTCGCCCGTCTCTGCCGAGCGCAGTCCGGAGATCCCGGAGCGGCGATCCACGCGTTCGCCGAGGAGGCGTTGGCCATCGCCGAACTGGCGGGCGACGAGCGAACGGTCGAGGTGCTCGAGACCGACGCCCTCCGCCACGATCCGGCGACAGCCGGAACTGTCCGGGGAGACATGGCTTCGACGCCATGACACCGGCAAGACTGCACGGATGGACGACGTTGCCGGATCTCCGACTTCGTGGCTCGTCGTCCACCAGCCCGGCCACGCGCCAGTGACGGTGGAACTCGCCGGCGAACTGACGGTGGGGCGCGACGTGGGGCAGCCGGCCGTCGACGGCCATCTCGCCCTGCGCGGCGATCCGACGGTGTCGCGCCTGCACGCCGTGCTCGTTCCGCGGCCGGCCGGCTGGTGTGTCCAGGCGACATCATCGACCAACGGGTTGTTCGTCGACGGCGACCGACTCGGCTCGGGGTCGATCCACCTGCTGGTCTCCGGCGAGGAACTCCGGCTCGGTGAGCGGACCACGATGGTGTTCCACTCGGTGGGTGGTCCCTTCGTCGATCGTTCGCACACCCAGACCGCGCGGAGCCGGCCGGAACTGACTCCGGGTGAACGGCGTGTCCTGCTCTGTCTGTGCTCGCCCGTACTCGACGGCGATGTGTTCACGCCGCCTGCCACGGTCTCGGCCATCGCATCGGAGCTGTCCGTCACCGAGAGCGCCGTCAAGCAGCAACTCGGACGGCTGTATCTCAAGTTCGAGGTCGAGGAAGGCGCCGATCGACGAGCTCGATTGGCGAACGAGGCACTCGGATGTGGTGCGGTTCGGCTCGCCGACCTGCAGTCGTTGCGGGACGGGCGATGACGGCCGCTGACGTCACGACGGTGCCCGAACTCGTCGGCGGCCGGTTCCAGATCCGGGGGCTGCTCGCTACGGGCGGGGAAGCCGAGGTCCACGTGGCGCGCGACCTCGAGTTGGATCTCGACGTCGTGGTGAAGACCCGTCGTGTCGTCGACGACGACGACCTGGCACGGCTTCGACGCGAGGCGGGGATGCTGATGCGCATCGTGGCTCACGGTGGGCTGCCGACGGTTCGCAGCGACCTCGTCGAGGCCGGCCGCTACTACATGATCAGCGACCACGTCGTCGGCAACGATCTCCGGACGCTCGTCGATGCGCAGGATGCCGGCGGGCTGCCACTGCCGACCGTGCTCGGGCTGATCGACCAGCTCGCCGAGACGCTCGATCATCTCCACGGTCACCAGCCCGCCGTCGTCCACGGCGACGTCAAACCCGAGAACGTGGTCGTGACGGCCGACGGTCGTGCTGTCCTGGTCGATTTCGGCGCCGCCATGCGCGTCGGCGACGATCGTGAGCGTCTCGGTACCCCCGGTTTCTCGGCACCCGAGGTGCTCGCCGGTGAGGCGTTGAGTCCCGCGGCAGACGTCTACTCGCTCGCCGCGCTGACGGTGTACCTGCTCACCGGGATCGTGCCGAAGTTGGGAACCGCCTGGCCCGAGGCACTGGGAGACCTGGCGCGGTTGGAGCGTGTGTTGCGGCGTGGCCTCACCTGGGATCCGCTCGGCCGACCCTGGCAGGCCTCGGAGTTCGCTCGTCGGCTCCGTGATGCCGCCGAGATGGACATCCCGGTCGGGACGATCACGCTCGCGGTCGTGCAGGCCTCGAACTCGGCGACGCTCGCCGGGGCACTCGGAGAGCTCGAACGAGCAGGGGGACGTCATGTTTCCGCTGCGTCGCTGCCGCAGTCGTGCGCCGCAGTTGCGTTTCCGCGGGTGCGAGATGCTGCGACGGCCGCCCTCGACCTCACCGCCGAGGACGGATGGCGGGTGGCACTCCACGCAGGTGACCTCGGTGGATGGCACGGAGCGACGGTGCAGCAGCTCGCCGACGAGACGACCGGCCTGATCCGGTGGACCCCGGCGAACTCGGTGGTGTGCTCACCTCCGGTCCGGATGCTGCTCGGCACGGCCGACGACCTGCAGTTCGACGCGGTGGGCGAACGTTGCGTCCGAGTGAGGCGCTCATCACCCTCCACCAACCTCGACGACGCGATGGTGCGGGACCTCGACGACCAGGCCGCCGGCTGGTTGGCGACTCGCCGGGCGCGCGCTCTCGCGGGCCGCGAGCGTGAACTGCGCGCGGGCGTGGCAACGATCGCCAGGGGCCGGGTGTCGGGCGTGGCGCCGATCTTCGTCATCGTCGGTGAGCCCGGGATCGGCAAGACCCGCCTGTTGGCCGAACTCGCCGGACGAGGAGCCGACTCGGGCGACCTCGTGCTCGTCGGCAGGTGTACCGAGTCGGGCGGAGCGTTCGAGCCGTTCCTCGACGCCCTGGGATCCGATCTCTTCCCGTTCGAGGCGGGTCATCTCGAACGCGACGAGGAGGGTTGGGTCGATCGCCGGCGGTTCTTCGGCCGGATCACGTCGGCGCTCGGGTCGTTCGAGCGGCCGGTGACGCTGGTGCTCGATGACGTGCAGTGGATCGACGGATCGTCGCTCGCGCTGCTGGCGCAACTCCTCGACGACCTCGGCGGGTCGCTGGCCGTGCTGGCCGGCTGCCGCCCGGGAGCGAGTCGGGGCCTGCTCGATGAGCTCACGCAGCGTCCGGGTGCGGCGGTGGCGACCCTCGGTCCGCTCGGACGCGACGACGTCGTCGAGCTGGCCGACACCGCCGGGTTGCAGGTCAGCGCCGAAACCATCGACGGTGTGCACGCGCTGAGCGCCGGCAACCCGTTCTTCGCCGTCCAGCTCCTCGGCCACCTCGGCGACGTGGGCGTTGGTTGGCTCGACGCCGCGAGCCTGCCGGTCGGCGTGCGCGAGTGGATCCTCGAACGGGTGGACCACCTCGGTGACCACGCACGTGACACCCTCGCGTCGGCGGCGGTGATCGGCCGCAGCTTCGAGGTCGTGCTCCTCGCCGACGTGTTGGGGGTCAGCCCCCTCGAGGCGCTCACGAGCCTCGACGCGGCAAGTGCGGCCGGACTGCTCGTCGACGGCGACCATCCAGGGGAGTTCCGATTCGTTCACGCGATCGTCCAGTCCACGTTGGAGGCGAGCCTCTCGTCGACCCGGCAGGCGCTGTTGCACGCGGCGATCGCTCGGCGAATCGAGGAGGACGGCGTCGATCACGAACGTCTCGAAGCGGCGATGCACCACTGGTTCGCCGCCGATCGGCTGGGCGACCCGCTGCACGCCGGTGAGGTCGCGGCAGAGGTGGGCACGCTCACCACCGATCGCCTCGCTCATGAGCAGGCGATCACCATCCTCGACCGAGCTCTGGAGGTGCTGGCGGGCGCGCCGGCGTCGAGCGAGCGGGACCGGATCGAGGCGCATCTTCGACTCGCCCACGGTCGAGCCGACTTCGTCGCCTCGCGTAGTTCCGAGGGAACCGTCCAGCTGTACCGGGCGGCCGAGCTCGCCGACGCCGCCGGCGACCCGGTCACCCTCGCCGAGGCTGCACTGGTGGCGTCGCTCAGCCGTCGCCACGGCCTCGACGATCCGGACCTCCTGGGCCTGCTCGAGCGGGCCAGCGCGGTGTGTCCTCCCGAGCCGGCCGTCCTGCCGGCGATGTTGCACATCCGCCAGTCGCGGCTGTTGCCGATCACGGTCCGCCACGAGGATCGATCGGCGATGGCCCGACGCGGACTCGTCGACGTCCACCTGATGGAGCCGGTCGACCGCGCGACCGTCGAGACCGAGGTGGCGCGGGCGTGCTGGAATCCCGACGATGTGGAGGCGCGTGAGGCGCTCACCACTCGGCACATCGACGAGGCCTCACGCGAGCTCGCCGTCGGGGGCCACTCGCGGTGGACGGGAGTCCTGATCGAGGCGCTCAACCATCGGTGGGCAGCGCGAATGCAACTGGGTGACCTCACCGGAGCACTGGAGGACGCGGACCGTGCGGCAGCCGTCGCGGACGAGGCGGGCACGACCTTCCTGCTCAGCAGGGTGATGATGGGTCAGGCGATGATCCACGCCACGCTCGGCCACGACGACATCGCCGAGCGCCTCGCGCACGATGCCGTCGCGATGTCGAACCGGCACAATCTCGTGCTGGGCCAGATGGCGATCACTTACAGCGTCGGACGGAACCGGGGCGAGCAGGCGGCGCTGTCGAGGCTCGAGCGCCAGCTCGCCGACCTCGTCGACTCGAATCCGATGCTGATCGGCGCGTTCGCACTGGTGCACGCCGAGGCAGATCAGATGGACGATGCGCGTCGGCTGCTCTCGGTCCTGCAGGACTGGGCGCCGTGGCCGAGGAACTGGTTGTGGCTGGCCACCACGACCGCCGCACTGGAGACCTCCGTGCTCGTGGGTGACACCGAGTCGACTCGTCGCTACCACGCCGTGCTCGCCCGGTATTCGGGGCAGTGGGCGATGGCGGCGAGCGAACTCGCCTGTCTCGGTCCCATCGACCGGGTCCTCGGCATGGCTCGTGCGTCGGTCGGACAGGTCGAGCAGGCCACCGCCCTGCTCACCGCCGCGCAGGCTGCTGCCCGAGCCCACCGGGCCACGCCGTGGGTCGAGCGGTGCCAGCGCGCACTCGACGGCCTCGGGGACAGTTCGAGCTGACCTCGGGGTTCGGGATCGATCGCTCGTCGGCCATCGACCGGCGCGGCGAGATGCTCGATGCTGGAGTCGTGGAATCGGAGGGCGGCGCCTGGGTCGAGGGGATCGATGTGTGCGAGCACCACTGCATCGACTTCGACGCGGTGGCGGCACAGGGATGTCGGGTCGTGGTCGTGCGCGCCGGCCGGGGGACACGCCAGGACGCCCGCTGGATCGAACACGTCCGCGCCGCGCGAACGAGCGGGCTCGACGTCGCCTCGTACTGGCATCTCTATCCGTCGCACACGTCCCCACACCACCAGGCGGAGCTGTGGGCCACGGCGGTCCGGGGCGCCTCGCCGTGGCCGTTCCGCTACGGGCACTGGGCGGACATCTCGTCGTCCGACGGGTTCGATCCGTTCGATCTCGGCCGGTACGTCGCGTCGTTCCTGCGTCGCGCCGACGAGTTGCTCGACGACCGGGTGGGCGTCTTCGCCTCCGACGAGTTCTGGAGTCGACACGTGCGTTTCGACGACCCGACCCGGGATCGCTGGCGCGACGTACACGGAGGTGAGGGGGTGTCGCCGTCGTTCGGGATCAGGATGTCCGCTGCCGATCGCGGTGGTCCGGGACGCCACCGCGTCCGCGCCGCCATCAGTTGCCACCGAGATGCTGCACGGCTCGTCGATGCTCTTCCTGCGCTGGTCGCCCGTGGTCCGACCGAATCCGTGGGTGACTGGCAGGCACGATGGATCCGGACACCGGAGGTCACCGGTCTGCAGACGGCGCTCAACGCGATGGGTGCAGACCTCGCCGTCGACGGTGTCTACGGTCCTGCGACCGACACCGCCGTTCGCACGTTCGGTCTGCTGTGCCGCCGCGATCGGGTCGACTGGCCACTCGGCGAGTTGGGCAACGGTGCAACGACGGCGAGGAGCGGGGGATCCGTCAGTTGTCGATGGTGATCTCGCGGACCCGGGCGAGCAGCACCTCGAGTGCGGGACGATTGAGACCGCCTTCGGGAATGATCACGTCAGCGTGACGTTTGCTCGGTTCGATGAACCGTTCGTGTGCGGGGCGCACGGTGCTGAGGTACTGCTCGATCACGAACTCGGGTGTGCGGCCCCGCTCGGCGACATCGCGCCGCAATCGTCGGATCAGTCGGATGTCGGCCGCGGTGTCGACGAAGATCTTCAGGTCGAAGCGCTCGCGGAGTGCCCGGTCCCAGAACACGAGGATTCCGTCGACGACGATGATGCGCGCGGGCTCGACGATGCGCACCTGGTCGCTGCGGTTGTGCTGCGTGTAGTCGTAGACCGGTACGGGGACCGATGCGCCGTTGGCGAGGGCGGCGAGGTGGTCGTTGAGCAGCGCCCAGTCGAAGGCGTCGGGATGGTCGTAGTTGACGGCTCGTCGCTCCTCGATCGGAGCGTCACCGAGGTCGAGGTAGTACGAGTCGAGTTCGATCAGCGAGAGGTGCTCATCGCCGGTGAGTGCTGCGAGGCGCTCGGTCACGGTGGTCTTGCCGGAGCTGCTGCCGCCAGCGATGCCGATCAGGAAGGGCCGCCGTTGCACGGCCAGCACGTTAGGCGCGTACCGGCGGACTTGCGCTCCGGCGCTTGCGAGCCCTTCTCGTCCACCGATTGTTGATCAACTCTTGACCACTATTAGTGGTCAACCCATTGCGTGGAGTGGTGAACCTGCGTACTGTCGGCGCAGCGAGCCAGACGAGCGACACCAAAGGCGGACTTCGTGAACGTGCAACTCCTCGAAGCTGGACACGATCGACGTGACGGTGGAACCGCGCCGGCGAGTGGCGAGGTGTCGCCCTGGCCCGCACCGAGCACGCTCACCAGCCCGCCGCAGGTCAGCTCACGCGTGCTCGCGCAGAGTGCTGCCGCAGCCGTTCTGTCCCCACCGGTGGGACCGCCGATGGTGGCGACAACCGACTCGATCGTCGATGGCCCCGCCGTCTCGACGGGCTGGTTCGGGGGCATGACGAGCGACCGCCTCGTGCTCGGGCGTCGCGGCATGCTGGCTGCGGTCGCCGGCTCAACCGTCGGTCTTGCGGTTCTCGTCGCTGGTTGCGCCGACGAAGCGGTCGACGAAGCGGCGAAGGCGCGTGCCGATGCCAGCCTTCCCGAACCCAAGGTGACACCTTCGCAGTCGGTGCCCGCGTCGACGGCACCGGCGGCCAGCGAGGTGCAGCCCGATCCGGGAGCTCCGGCGTCCCCACGCGTCGCCGAAGCATCGACGCCTACGAACAGCGCCGCCACGCCGCCGCCGAAGGTGGCGGAGCCAGGTCCGGGTACGGCGGCAACGGTGGGTTCGCCGCCAGCGCCAGCCGCGGGCTCGTCGTCGGTCCAACCCGTCTCGACGCCGCCAGCTGTCCCGGCTCTGCCTGCTGCCCCGGCCCCGGCTCCGCCAGCGGCCGCTCCGCCAGCGGCCGCTCCGCCTGCTGCCCCGGCTCCGCCTGCGGCCGCTCCGCCAGCGGCCGCTCCGCCTGCTGCCCCGGCTCCGCCTGCGGCCGCTCCGCCTGCCGCTCCGGCTCCGGCTCCGCCTGCGGCTCCGGCTCCGCCTGCGGCCCCGGCTCCGCCAGCGGCCCCGGCTCCGCCAGCGGCCGCTCCGCCTGCTGCCCCCACCCCGATGCCGCCGGTCCCCGCCGATGCTGGGCTGGAGGCGATGCATCGAGTGCAGCTGCTCAGCAAGATCACCTACGGTCCGACGCCGAACGCGATCGGCGAGGTTGCGTCGCTCGGCGCTGTCGGCTTCCTCGAACAACAGCTCCGCACCCCTCCGGCAAGCGTGCGCGGCGTGCTCGCGGGTGTAACGACGCTCGAGGCCGACATCGAGGCCCGATTCCAGGCCTACAACGGTCAGGACAGCTCACGGCCGGCGAGGGAGCTGCGTCACGCCGCGGTCATCCGGGCCGCCCGCCACCCCGGCCAACTCGCCGAGCGGATGGTCGAGTTCTGGACGAACCACTTCAGCGTCTACACGGGTGAGGACGACAAGAACGTCCGCTACGCCGCGGCGTCCGACGATCGCGACGTCTTCCGTGTGCACGCACTCGGACGCTTCTCGGACCTGTTGCTGGCCAACGCACGCAGCGTCAGCATGCAGCTGTACCTCGACAACTACCGTTCCACCGGCAACCGTCCGAACCAGAACTACGCCCGTGAGGTGATGGAACTCCACACGATGGGGGCGTCCAACGGCTACGACGAGGCCGACGTCGAGCAGGTGGCGCGGATCTTCACCGGGTGGGGCCTCGCCGGTCGCCTCGGCACCGATGGCTTGCGCTTCGAGTACCAGCCGACCCGGCACTTCACGGGGCCGTGCGAGGTCACGATCACGCTGCCGGACGGTTCGACGAGCACGTTCTCCACGCCTGGCCGCTCCGGTCCGGAAGGGGAACAGGACGGCATCGATCTCCTCAACTGGTTGGCTCGGCTCCCGAACACGGCGAACTACCTCGCAGCGAAGCTCGTGCGCCGGTTCGTCGGCGACGACCCGCCGGCATCACTGGTCGACTCGACCGCCCAGGTCTACCTGGCCAACGACACCGACATCGTCCCGGTCCTCCGCCACATCCTCACGAGCGCCGAGTTCATCACCAACGAGTTCCCCAAGGTGAAGACGCCGTTCGAGCTGCTGGTGTCGATGGTGCGGGCGACCGGCGCCACGATCGATCCGACGTTCTCCACGACGAGCGACACGCCGGCCACTCGGACGATCAGCGATCGTCTCAACGGGCTCGGCCACTCGATGTGGCAGTGGCCGACACCCGACGGGTTCCCGGACAACCGGAACTTCTGGGTGACGACGGGGACCACGTTGCGCCGCTGGGAGCTCGCCGGTCGGTTCGGCAACCGGACGCTCAACGGGTTGACGATCGACACGACGGCGCTGTTGCCCAATCCGATGCCGGCCACGATCGACCTCGTGATCCGGGCGCTCGCCGCTCGTCTCGCCATCCCGATCACGCAGACCGACGTCGCGGCGGTGACCGGGTTCCTCGGGGTCGCCACCGACACCCCGCTTGCCGACGTCCGCCTCACCGAGAACCTCGGCGACGTCATCGGCCTGCTGTTGTCCTTCCCCGCGAACCAGTACCGCTGAGATCAGGAGTCGTCATGTCGTCCACGTGTTCAACCTGTGCTCCTGCGCAGCGCAAGCGCATCTCCCGTCGCGCCGTCCTCAAGGGTGCCGGAGCGGTGGGGACCGTCGCCATCGCCGCCCCCGGGTGGGGCAGCATGGCTTTTGCGTCGAACAACGCCACCCGGGTCGGCGACGTCGTCGTCAACATCTTCCTTCGCGGCGGGATGGACGGATTGTCGGTCGTCGTGCCCCGCAACGAGGGTACCGGCGCAGCGTTTCTCGCCGCCGCCCGACCAACCTTGGCGGTCGACCCCGCGTCGACGCTCGCACTCAGCCAGGACTTCGGTCTCCATCCGGTGATGTCACCGTTGATGAGCGTGTGGAACGCCGGCCGCTTGGCGGTGATCCCCGCCGCGGGATTCCCGAACGGCGACCGAAGTCACTTCGCCGTGCAGCGCAAGATGGACGAAGGCCTCGACAACGGCGCCATCGGTTCAGGATGGCTCGCCCGTCACCTCGACAACACCGTGTCGCCCGGCCCGACGGGCCTACGAGCGGTGTCGCTGCCCAACGGTCAGCGAAGCCTGTCGGGTTCGTCGGTCGCCGTGACACTCAACAGCACCGATACGTTCCGCGTCGAGGGCTTCCGGAACAACGGCAACAGTGGTGCGATGGTCCGAGCGGCGCTCCAGGACCTCCACGCGGTCGATGCGCAGAACGTCGTCAACGCTCGTGCGCACGAAGCGCTCTTCGCCCTCGACATCGTCAACAGCGCCCCGCCGTCGACGCCGGCCAACGGTGCGGTGTACCCGACCAGCGGGCGCGGTCGCAACGTCGGCCGCGTGCTCTCCGAGGTGGCCGAACTGATACGCGCCGACGTCGGACTCGAAGCGGTCGCCACCGAGGCCAACTTCGGCTGGGACCTGCACGACGACTTCGGCAACCAGGTCGACGGTCGACAGGCGCAGAACCTCGCCGCCCTCGCCGAGGTGCTCGCGGTCTTCGCCCAGGACCTCGGGAGCGACATGGACCGGGTGACGGTGGTCGTGATGACGGAGTTCGGCCGGACATTCCGTGAGAACGGTGGTCTCGGCGTCGACCACGGGCGGGCCAGCACGATGTTCGTGATGGGTGGCGGGATTCGCGGTGGCGTCTACGGCGACTGGCCCGGTCTCGCCCCGGCGGCGATCGACGGCAATGCACTCCGCGTCACCGTCGACTACCGGTCGGTGCTCGCCGACATCCTCCAGCACCGCCTCGCCACCGGCAACATGGCGACGGTCCTGCCGGGCTACGTCGACACCCCGGAGAAGCGCCTGAATCTGGCGCTTCCGCTCGTCTGATCGACGCACCGATCGAGGCCCGATCGTCAGGGTGCTTGTAATCCGACCGCCGTTGCGGCCAACCTGTGCGTGATGCTCGACGAACGCTCTGCCGCCATGCTCGACTTCGAACGGGCGTGGTGGAACGAGACCGAACCGCGTGACCAGGCCATCCGCGCTCGCTTTCAGTGTTCGCCGGAGGAATATCATGCGGAGCTGACCAAGGTGCTCGACGACCCAGCCGCGATGGACCACGACCCGCTCGTGGTGCGTCGGCTCAAGCGGCTGCGCCTCCGAGCCCGCAAGGCTCGTCTCGAGGGCATGGCGTCCGGCGGGGCAGGAGAGGGAGCGCACGCATGACCACCGAAGATCCCACCGCCGGGGGCCAGCCCCCGTCGTCAGGCGGCCGTCGATCTCCCCGGCAGGGGATCGGTGGCTCGCCCGTCGGTTCCACGCTCAGCATCGTGTTGGCCGTCATCGCCGTGGTCGCCGGCTTCCTGATCCTGCGCAACATCACCGACGACGGTGGCTCGTCGGACGCCGGCTCCACCGTCGAGACGACGGTTGCATCCACCGTCCCGGACACCGCCAACGCCACGACCACCACGACCGAACCGCCGTTGGTCACGGTGGGCGCCACGGTCGTCGTCGCGAACGCGAGTGGTGTGCCCGGCTCGGCCGGTCGCATGACCGACGAGCTGGTCGCCGTCGGGTTCACGACGGCGACGCCGACCAACGCCACCACCAGCCTGGAGCAGTCGATCGTCTACTTCGACCCCGCAATCGCTGCGTCGCAGGCAGTCGCCGACTCCGTTGCTCGGGTGATGGGTGGCCTCGTGGTCGAAGCCGTACCCACGCCGGTGCCCGTCGACGGTGCATCGCTCGGCGATGCCGGAGTGCTGCTGATGCTCGGCACGGCACAGGCCGACAAGACGATCGCCGAGTTGTCGGCGCCTCCTGCAGCTCCCACGGTGACCGCACCGCCGGTGGCCGGAGGCGACACCACGACCGGCACGGACGCCACCACGGGGACCACCACGGGCTGACGCCTCGGTGGCCCCGTCGGCTGCTCACGCCGGCGAGATCACCAGCTCACGGCTGGGCGCGAAGCCACTGAGCGACGACGTGCTCGATCGACTGTTTCGGTCGAGCCAGCGCGTCGTCGGCGCCGACCAGTTCGGTGAGCGACAGCACGGCGAGGTCGCCGACATCCGTGCCGACCGCGACGTCGCCGACGACCGCCAGCGTGCCGATGCCCATCTCGGCGGCGATCTCGCGAACACCTCCGACGACCTTGCCGCTGAAGCTGGTGTCGTCGAGCCGACCTTCACCCGTGATCACGAGGTCGGCCCCCGTGAGGTGGTCGTAGAGGTCGACCTCGTCGGCAACCAACTCGAATCCGGGCAGGAGCCTGCCGCCCAGGGCGGCCAGCGCACCACCGAGTCCACCGGCGGCACCGCCGCCCTGGATCGTGCTCACGTCGACGTCGAAGTCGGTCGAGAACATCTGGACCATCCGTTCGAGGCGCCGTGTCAGCATCTCGACCTGGGCCGGCGAGGCGCCCTTCTGCGGCCCGAACACCCGCGCGGCGTCGGTGAACGTGGTGGTGACGTCGCAGGCGACGAGGAGCTCCACCCGCTTCAGGCGGGCGATGGCGGTGATCGCCCTGATCGCCCCGAAGCCGCCATCGGTCGTGGCCGACCCTCCGAGGCCGACGATGATTCGGCGGGCGCCGGCGTCGAGCGCGTGATCGATCAGCTCACCGGTCCCCGTGGTGGTCGCGTCCATCGGGTCGTTGCCGGCTGCGCCGCCCACGAGCGCGAGACCGCTCGCGCGTGCCATCTCGATCACCGCGGTGCCCTTGGACAACCGCCAGGCCGCGTCCACCGGATCACCGAGCGGCCCGGTGACGGTGGAGGTTCGGTTCGGTCCGCCGAGCACCTCGAGCAGACCGTCGCCACCGTCGGCCATCGGCACCTCGACGCACTCGATCCCGAGCTCCCAGCAGGCGTGGCCGATGGCCGCGGCGACGTCGCGCGCCGACACGGTGCCCTTGAACTTGTCGGGAGCGGCGACGACACGTCGGATCGCGCGGCGGCTGTTCACACGGGCGACGCTAGTGCCCGGGCGTGGTCGGCCGAACGGCCCCGCCGGTGATTGTCGACCACGTTGCTCGGGAATTGCGGCGGTAGCATCGCCGCCATGGCAGTGACCGTCCGAATCCCCACCACCATGCGTCCGTTGACCGGCGGCGACAAGCAGGTCGCCGTCGAGCCGGGCACGCTCGCCGAGGTCGTCGCAGCACTCGAGGCAGCGCATCCGGGCCTGGGCGATCGGCTGGTCGACGAGGATGGCGCACTGCGCAAGTTCGTCAACGTGTTCGTCGACGACGACGACGTGCGCTACCTCGACGGCCTGGACACCGAGGTCGCCGACGGCATCACCGTGTCGATCATCCCCGCCGTCGCCGGCGGCTGATCAGCGCGCCCCGAGCTCGGCGCGACCCCTCGTTTGCGTCGAGGTTCCGGTGGGGCGGATCACCGAGAACGCAACGCAAACCGGCCCCGGTCGGTCGTCCATGTTTGTGTGACGGTTCGGGTGGACAGGGTCGCCCACATCTCGACGCAAACGAGGATGTCGGCGCGCGCGAGGCTGAGGACATGGCAGTACGTGTCGAGGATCGCGGCGACGTTCGGGTGGTCACGATCGATCGCCCCGAGGTGCGCAACGCCGTCGACGGACCCACGGCACAGTTGCTCTACGACGTGTTCGTCGACTTCGATGCCGACGACGAGGTGTCGGTGGCGGTGCTCACCGGGGCATCGGGGACGTTCTGCGCCGGGGCCGACCTGAAGGCCATTTCCGACGGTCGTGGCAACTCGGTCCACGACGATCCGGCGAGCGAGATCGTCGGATCGCTCGGACCGATGGGGCCGACCCGGCTCCAGCTCGGCAAGCCGGTGATCGCCGCAGTCGAGGGGCATGCGGTTGCCGGCGGGCTCGAGCTGGCGTGTTGGGCGGACCTGCGGGTCGCCGCGGCCGATGCCGTGTTCGGGGTCTTCTGCCGCCGGTGGGGTGTGCCGCTGGTCGACGGGGGCACGGTCCGGCTCCCGCGGCTCATCGGACACTCGCGGGCGCTCGATCTGATCCTCACCGGCCGCGCCGTCGACGGCGTCGAGGCGGAGCGGATCGGGCTCGCGAACCGGGTGGCAGACCCCGGACACGCTCTCGATGCTGCCGTCGAACTCGCCGCCCAGCTTGCTGCGCTGCCGCAGATCTGCCTGCGATCCGACCGCGCGTCGTGCCACGACCAGTGGTCCCTCGACCTCGGTGCTGCGCTCGCCCAGGAGACCCTCCTCGGTCGGGCGACGATCGCTTCCGGCGAGACCCGAGAGGGAGCGGCGCGCTTCGCCCGCGGTGAGGGTCGCCACGGCAACCCCAGCTGACCGCTGCGACCCTGGCTGACCGCTGCCGACCTCTGCTGCCCGCGGCCGACTGTTGCTGGTTGACCTCGCACCCTTCGCCCAGCCACGTCTGCGTTGGACTGGCCACTAGAACTCGCCCACCGGAACCGTCACGCAAACGTGAATGGTGCTGTCGGGGCCCGTTCACGAGGGCCCCGACAGCAAGTCGCCTGGACGGTCAGTCCAAGGGTGGCGCGTCCGGACCGAGTTGCAGGGTGGCGATCACGGTCGACTCGACCTCGTCGAACCACTCGCTGCCGGCGGGTCCGCCGACGGAGATCAACAGCGGCTCGGACCCCTCGATGGTGATGAGGTAGAAGCGCTCGATCGCCTGTGCGGAGATCCACTGGGTCCGCCGTGCGTAGTCGGAGGCCACCGTGCCCGTGTAGAAGCACGGTTCCCAACCGGCCATGCAACCCTTCGTCGAGGCGCTGCCCGTGTCGGTGGCGGCCTGGGCCTGGACGGTGGTGTCCGGATCGACCTGGACGTCGAAGACCCGTGCGGGCCGGCCGGCGATCGTCGTGGTCGTGTCCGCGATCAGGGTCACGTCGTTGTCGGCGACCCACGCATCGACGTCGTACGGGTCGATGCTCGCAGTCGGCGTCTCGATGACGGCCTCGTCCCGAGTGCTCCAACCCGCCCACCGTTGGAAGGTGAGTGCGAGGCCGGACTCGGGTGTGAAGCCCCCTTCGTAGCCGTCGATCAACACCACGTCGCTGACACGGTTGGCCGCGACGAGGAGCGGCCGGGGCGTGGTGAAGCTCACGTCGATGCCGAGCACGTTGGTGGTGTACCGCCCCGCCTCGGCGGTCGCGCCGATGACCGGAATCTGCTCACCGATCGTCGACGGATCCGGGGCGGGCGCCCCCTCCGGTGCCGGTTCGGCTGCGTCATCGGGCGCGACGGTCGGTGCGGGTGTGTCGGCCGGGACGAGGGTGGTGTCGTCGTTGCGCGTCGTGGCGACGACGAGGCCGGCGATGAGCAGCAGGACTGCTGCGGCGACGGCGACGAGCCAGTTTCGTCTCGCGTGGTGGTGCTCGGGTGCGTCGGGTTCGACGACGGTGAGTGTCATGGTGCTGCTCCTGTGTTGGAAGTCGATGAGGTGGCCCGACGTTCGAATCGGTGGCGCGAGGTCGCTCGGTTCGGGAACCGGATTGGCTCGTTCGAACAGTTGCATCACGTGCTCTTCGTTCGTCATGACGTTCCTCCTTTCTGGGCAGCGGGGGTGCGATCTCGGTGTTCGAGGCGGGTGAACTGCTTGGCCAGACTTGCTCGGGCCCGATGCAGTCGCTGGCTGACGGCATTGGGGTCGATGTCGAGGACCTCGGCGATCTCCGCACGGGAGAGGTGCTCCCAACTTGCGAGTCGGAGGATCTCGGCGTCGCGATCGGAGAGGTGGGCAGCCGCCTCCAGCACACGCCGGACCTCGTCGGAATGCACCGCCGAGTCGTCCGGCGTTTCATTCGGCGGCTCGGGGATCACCGCCAGCCGCTCCTCGAGACGTCGCCTCCGTGACGTGCTGCGCCACCGGTGGCCGACGGTCCGGTAGGCGACGCGGTACAGCCACATGAGAGCGGCAGCGTCATCGGGCACGTCGTCGATACGACGCCACGCCGTCAGGAAGGTCTCCGCCACGACGTCGTCGACGCAGTCGGCCGCCACACGTCGCCGGCAGTAGGCGTTCACATGGGCGTGGTAGCGACGGTAGAGCCGGTCGAAGCGGACCGCGGCCGAGAGCTCGTTGCCCCCGTCGTACTGCGTTGCGCTCATCGACATGCTCTCCTTGTGCCCGCATGCGACACGCGCTTACGGATTCCCCGTCCAACACCTTGCCAAGTCGACCGGGCGGGTCCGTAACGGGGGATGCGATGCCGGGCACAACCACGACAGCAACGGGGGTTGCGACGTGCGGCGCCGGGTCGGCCGGCCCGGGGCCGCACGCCACCCGACCCCACCCGGCCACCACGTTTGCGTCGAGGTTCGGGTGACCCGCCCCACCCGAATCGGCACGCCCGCGTCGACAAGCTGCCGCGTGCGTGTTCGTGTGGCATTCGGCGTGACCTGGCCCACCGAAATCGCGACGAAGACATCGCGGCGGGTGGGTGCCGAGGCGGGGTGGGTGCGAGCGGGCGACACGCGATGGCGATCGGGCGGCGGTTGCGCGATTAGCAGTCGAAGTCGTAGAGTGCTAAACGGCGCCAGCCGGGGATTCCGGCGACGCAACGACACTCACCGCTACGACCACATAGCTTCGAACACGTCCAACGGAGGACACACAAGATGGCGAAGATGATCGCATTCGATTCCGAGGCTCGCCGAGCCCTCGAAGCCGGAATGAACCAGCTGGCCGACGCCGTGCGCGTCACGCTCGGCCCGAAGGGCCGCAACGTCGTGTTGGACAAGAAGTGGGGTGCTCCCACGATCACCAACGACGGCGTGTCGATCGCGAAGGACATCGAACTCAAGGACCCGTACGAGCGGATCGGCGCCGAGCTCGTCAAGGAAGTCGCCAAGAAGACCGACGACGTCGCCGGTGACGGCACCACCACGGCGACCGTGCTCGCGTGGACGATGGTCCGCGAAGGCCTTCGCAACCTCGCCGCCGGCGCCAACCCGATGGGCCTCAAGCGTGGCATCGAACAGGGTGTCGCCGCCGCCGTCGAGTCGATCAAGGCGAACTCGATCGAGGTCGATTCGACCCAGCAGATCTCGCAGGTCGCCGCGATCTCGTCGGCCGATCAGGAGATCGGCGACATGATCGCCCAGGCGATCGACAAGGTCGGCAAGGACGGCGTCATCACCGTCGAGGAGGGCCAGACCTTCGGCATGGAGATGGACCTCGTCGAGGGCATGCGCTTCGACAAGGGCTACCTGTCGCCGTACATGGTCACCGACACCGAGCGGATGGAGGCGTCGTTCGACGACCCGTACCTGCTGTTCGTGTCGTCGAAGATCTCCACGATCCGCGACCTCGTCCCGGTCCTCGAGAAGATCATGCAGACCGGCCGCCCGCTCGTGATCGTCGCCGAGGACGTCGACGGCGAGGCGCTCGCCACGCTCGTCGTGAACAAGATCCGCGGCACGTTCAAGTCGGCAGCGGTCAAGGCCCCCGGCTTCGGCGAGCGCCGCAAGGCGATGCTGCAGGACATGGCCACCCTCACCGGTGCCCAGGTCATCAGCGAGGACGTCGGGCTCAAGCTGGAGAACGTCACGCTCGACCTGCTCGGCGAGGCCAAGCGCGTCGTGATCACCAAGGACGAGACCACGATCGTCGACGGCGCCGGCGCCGAGGACGACATCAAGGGTCGCATCAACCAGATCAAGGCCGAGATCGAGAACACCGACTCCGACTACGACCGCGAGAAGCTCCAGGAGCGCCTCGCCAAGCTGACCGGCGGCGTCGCCGTGCTCAAGGTCGGTGCCGCGACCGAGGTCGAGCTCAAGGAGAAGAAGCACCGCATCGAGGATGCGGTGTCGACCACCAAGGCCGCCATCGAAGAGGGTGTCGTCGCCGGCGGTGGCGTCACGCTGCTGCGTGCGGTCGACGCGGTCACCATGATCGCCGACAGCCTCGAAGGCGACGAAGCGACGGGCGCTCGTCTCGTGGCGACCTCGCTCGTCGGGCCGATCAAGCAGATCGCCGAGAACGCCGGCGTCAACGGCGGCGTGGTGATCGCCAAGGTGCTCGAGATGTCGGGCAACGAGGGCTACAACGCTGCCACCGACACCTACGAGGACCTGGTGAAGATCGGTGTCATCGACGCGGCGAAGGTCACCCGCTCGGCGCTGCAGAACGCCGGCTCGATCGCCGCACTGTTCCTCACCACCGAGGTGGTCATCGTCGACAAGCCGGAGAAGGCTCCCGCCATGCCCATGGGCGGCGGCGACATGGACTTCTGAACCGGTCCCCCGACCGAACCGCTCCAATGAGACGGGGGGTCTGACCCCCCGTCTCATTTGGTTGGGGGCGTAGCCTGGGGGCATGCGCATGGAAGCTGGTCTCAGCGTCGTCCACCTGTTCGCCAAGCCGACGCCGTCGCTCGACCGGGAGGCGGTCGTTGCCGCCGTGAAGGCGGCCGAGGCCGATGACTGCCAGGTGATCACCGCAGCGATGCTCGGCCACAAGGCCGACGTCGCGTTCATGGCGCTCGCCCCCGACTGGCGCACGTTGCGCACGCTCCAGACGGCGCTGCAGCGCGCCGGCCTCGACATCGTCGACAGCTACGTGTCGATCACCGAGGTCAGCGAGTACGCCAAGGGCATGCCCGAGGAGATGCTCCGGGCCCGGGTGTACCCGCAGCTCCCGCCGGAGGGTCTCAACGCGTTCTGCTTCTATCCGATGAGCAAGAAGCGTGAGGCTCACGCCAACTGGTTCGCGACGCCCTACGACGAGCGCAACGAGATGATGATGGAGCACGGCAAGAGCGGAAGAACCTTCGCCGGTCGGGTCACCCAGCTCGTCACCGGCTCGACGGGGCTCGACGACTTCGAATGGGGTGTCACGCTCTTCGCGGCGAGCCCCGACGTGATCAAGGACGTCGTCTACACGATGCGCTTCGACAAGGGCTCCGCGCTCTACGGCGAGTTCGGCGCGTTCTACGTCGGCTATCTCGAGTTCATCGAGAACGTGCTCTGACCCAGAGGGGCGCCGCACGGGTCACCGGCCGATGATCACCGCCCGACGATGACGGTGCGCTCGAGGGTGTCCCGACCGTCGGGTCCGTAGCGGAACCGGTCGAACACGGCGCGAGACGGATCACCTGATCGGCCCAGCTCCATCAGGCCGGAGGGGCCGTTGTAGTCGATCACCAATCCACTGTCGATCGCCTCGACGCAGGCGGTGAACGTCCTGCAGAGCGAGCCGCTCGAACTCACCGACGGGATCTGGCCGGCGATGTCGGCCGCCGCATCGGAGTCGGCCGCGACCGCCGCCAGGGCGATCAGGTTCACACAGTCGTAGGCATTTGACGCGAACAGCCCGGGGGGATCGAACGGCGCCGCGGGATCGCTCGACTGGGCTTGGGGCGCGATGCCGACGATCCGACTGCGCAGTTCCGGGCGGAGCCCCGCGATGCGTTGCGGTGAGTTCGTGCTGCGCATCGCGTCGTTCACCACGATCGTGGCCAGACCATCGGTGTTCAGTCGGCCGAGCGTCTCGAGGAATCGGGTGCCGTCGTCGTCGTCGGCGAGCACGATGGCCACCGGTGAGCCGGAGTCGAGCAATTGCCGCGCCTCACCCGTCAGATCGTCGTCGCGCTCCGCGAGCGTGATGGTGTCGCGAACGGAGATCGCGCCGCCGGCCATCGCCTGCGTCACGCTGGTGGCCAGCGCCCGTCCGTACGCGTCGTCGATGTGCACGATCGTGGCCTCCAGCGCACCGGTCTGGTCGGCGGCCTGGGCGATGGCCTCGGCCTGCAGCGAGTCGCTCGGCACGGTGCGGAAGAACAGGTCGTCGTCCGGGAAATCGTCGAGTGCGAGCGCACTCGCCGTGGGTGAGCACGCCACGGTTCCGGACGTCACGATGTCGTCGAGCGTGCTCAGTGCGATCACCGACGAGCCGGGACCCACGATCGCGTCGACGTCACGGGCCAGGAGCGATTGGATCGAGGCGGTGGCCGTGGCCGTCGTCTCGCCCTCGTCGGCGACGATCACCCGTACGGGGACGCCGAACACACCACCGGCGTCGTTGATCCGATCGATCGCGAGTTCCGTCGCCGCAATCATCGGCTCACCCAGGACGGCATCCCCCGTCGGGAGGAGGACTCCGATCACGAGGCGGCCGTCGCCGACCTCGGTCGGAGGCGTCGTGGTGGTCGTGACCGCAGCCGTGGTGGTGGGTGCGGTGCTGTCGTCGCTGGAACACGCCGCGAGCGCGAGACCGGCCGCCAGTGCAGCAGCGATCAGATCTCGGGGAGGGGTCACGACGGTGCAGCGTAGAAGAGGCAGCGCCCGTGCCCTCGGCACGGGCGGAATCCGGCGAGCGTCGGGCCGCGGGCCGGCGATCGTGCGGCGGCTCGTCCCAGGCCGCCTCCGACGACGAACGCCACCATGAGTGCCCGATCGGATGCGCAGGGTGTTCCCGGACCCGAAACGTGCTCAAGATTGCGTCTGGATTCGGGTTTTCCCGAGCTGCGGTGTGGGTCGCGGTGGGATCGTTGCGACGGGTCTGCGGGCGGTGTGTCGCACGCGGGCTCGACTCGGAGCGAACCGTACTTCGAACCGTCGACGACATGACCGAACCATTCCAACTCCCGAGCGACCGTGAACTCGTCGCTGCGACGCGGGTGGGCTCCGATCAGGCGTGGGACGAACTCCGATCACGTCACCGTGACGCAGTCGTGGCGGTCGCCAGGGCCCGTGATCGTCGAGGGGCGGACATGGCGGCCGACGAGGCACTCGCAGCGCTTCGCGACGAGATCGCCAACGACTCGGTCGATGCCGTATCGACGGACGTCGCGGTACGGGCGGTGCGGCCGCGTGCGCTGGTCTGCCTGACCGGCGGGGCCTATGCGCCGGACCCTCCCGATTCGTCGACCACGGTCGGGCAAACGTCATCGAGCACCGCACCTCCAACGCGGACCGGCGGCGAGGAGCCGGACGCGACGATGCCGGCTGTCGAAGCAGGTGCCGATCTCATCGTGCTCGCCAGCGCGTTCGGGCGATTGTCGGAACCGTGGCAGACCGTGCTGTGGCACCGACACGTCGAGTCCGAGCCGGCAGCGTCGCTGACGGCGATGCTCGGGCGGAGCCCGACCGAGGTCATCGCGCTCGAGTCGTCGGCCGAGCGGGGCTTGTTCGACGCATACACCGCCGTCGAACTGGAGACCGACGGCGCGGTGTCGCGCGAGTGCCGTCCGATCGTGCCGCTCCTGCCCGGCTACCACCGCGGCACACTTGCCGACGCCCAACGGCGGCAGGTGGCGGCTCACCTGGGTGCCGAGGAAGACGGGACGGGTGGTGCCGGTGGCGGCCGTGCGGACGCACGAGCCGATCGAAGTGGCGACGGGGGCGCGAGCAGCGGATGCGTCGACTGTCGGCGCCGGCTCGCACTGCCTGACGCGTTCGCCGTCGTGCTCCCGCTCGCGGTGGTGCCCGGGGTGACCGGGTTGTCCGTCGGGCGTTACCGCGAGGCGCTCGGTGTGGGTGTCGGGGTGATCGGGGTGTCGGCGCTCGCAGCCCAGCGATCCCAGCGGGCGAACCGGTGGGCACGTCTCGGCGCCGCGGTGGTGATCATCCTCGCGCTGCTCGGTGCGGCGCTCCTGATCCGCAGTCCCTTCGACGATCTCGACGGGCGAATCGCCGACCTGATCGAGCAGTCGACGACGACGGTGCCTCCCGGCGGTGGTGGCACGGGGACCGTCCCGCCGGTCGACACGACCGACACCTCGGCACTGCCGAGCCGCATCGAGTTGCTGTTCCCCGGTGCACCCCAGGGTGTCGTGTACGTGCCCGGCGGGCCGGCGGTCAGCCTGGGGCTGGACCTGTCGGCCCCTGCGCCGGTCTACCGAGGGGGAACCGGCACGATCGACCTCGGCATCACGAACGAGCGCGACGTCGCGACCTCGGTGACGTTCGTGGTCCGCACGTCTGCGGGCGTGACCTTCGACGAGCTCGCCGACGGCGACGCCGCGTGCGAGAGCGCCGGTGCCGCGGGCGCGTCGTGCGAGCTCGACCTGGGCGCCGGATCGCGTGCGGCGCTGTCGTTGAGGTTTGCGCTGGACGCGACCGTGTCCGACCGGTTGGTCGTGGTGCCCAGCATCCGCTCGAACCTGCTCGACCTTCCCGTCGAGACCGTGCCCGGGCTGCTGTTGGGTCTCGTCGGCCGTGGCGAGCTCCTCGTCGTCGGCGGTGACCTCCGTGACGAGCCGGTCGCGTCCTCGGCGAGTCTCGACCTCCCGTCGGGTGTCGAGGTGGACGAGGCCCTCCTCGTCTGGCAGGTCGACGCGACCACATCCGACGACTCGCGAGAGATCGGACTCATCGCGCCCGGCGACGCGACGGCGCGCGTCGTCACCGCCGACCTGGGCGAACCGGTCGATTCCCGGGTCCGATCGGTGGCCGATGTCACGGCCCTCGTCCGATCCGCCGGCGGGGGCGAGTACGCAGTGGTGCGGCCGACGAACGGATCCGACGGTTGGTGGACGCTCCTCGTGGTCACACGGCACACGGCGCCGTCGCGACGGCTGTTCGTCGTCGTCGATCCGTTGCGGCCGGTCCGACCCGATTCCCCGGTGGACGTCGTCGTGCCGATCGCTCCACCCGCTCCGGCGGAGGCGCCGCGGTCCCCGACGCGCGATGTGGTCGTCGTCGTCCAGGACGTGCTCGGCCCGACCGCGGGCGCCACGTCGTCGGCGATCGAGGTGTCCGTCGACGGCCAGACACCCCCGGATGAGCCGATCGGTTCCGGCGGCACGGTGACGTCCTATGCTCTCAGCATCGACTCCACCGAAGATGCTCTCACCGTCGCGGTGTCGTCGTCGACGGTCCCGTTCCGGCTCGCGGCGATCGGTCTCTCCGTCGACATCGTCCAGTGACCTCCGGGACCACCGAGTCGGCGCGACGCGTCCAACTGCTCCTCGACGCATCCGAACGGGTGGAACGGTTCGGTCGCGCCTACTGCCGGGTGTTGTCGGAGCTGACCGACGAGTGGGTGATCGAACTGTTCGAGCAGGCGGTCGCCGAGCAGCCGCCCGGCTCCGGCCACGTGGCGCTGCTCGCGATCGGCGGTTACGGACGTGGGGAGCTGACGCCGGGCAGCGACCTCGACCTGCTGCTCGTGCACGATGTCAAGCCCAAGAAGGTGGCGAAGGACATCGAGCCCACCGCGAGTGCACTCTGGTATCCCCTGTGGGACTCCGGGGTGAAGCTCGGCCATGCCGTTCGACGACTCGACGAACAGCTCGACCTCGCGAAGACCGATCTCGATTCCGCCACCGCGCTGGTCACCGCCCGTCCCCTCGCGGGTGACGACCGCCTCGCCGAGGACGTCGTCCGACTGGGCCGGGAGTTGTGGAGAGCGAACGGCCCTCGCTTCCTCGCGCAACTGCGCGATCGCGTGCGCGTCCGACAGGAGTCGGCAGGCGACGTCGCCTACCGGCTCGAGCCGGACCTGAAGGACGGTCACGGAGGACTGCGCGACGTCCAGTCGCTGTGGTGGGCGCAGGAGGCGGGCCTCGACCTGCGCGCCGAGGACCTGATCGACCTCGACCACTGCTACGACGTGCTGCTGCGGGCACGGGTGGCGTTGCATCGATCGACGGGCCGCGCCACCGAGGTGTTGCGGCTCGAGGATCAGGACGGCGCCGCCGAGGTCGGCGGCTGGACCGATGCGGACCAGATGATGACCGATGTCGCGGCCGCCGGTCGAACGGTCGCCTGGTTGTGCGACGAGAACTGGGGTCGTGTCGTCACGGGCAAGCGGCGCGACGACGAGCGTGCGGTGGCGCCGGGGGTGGTCTTGCGCGACGGCGAAGTCGAACTGGCAGCGACCGCCGATCCGGGCCTCGACAGCACACTGGTGCTGCAGACCGCGATCGCCGCGGCACGCCACGGCGCCCGGATCGGGCGGTCGACACTCGACCGGCTGCACGACGACGCAGTGGCGTGGCCGGGGGCCTGGCCCGTGGGGGCCACCGACGACCTGATCGCGCTGCTGCTCGAGGGGCATTCGGCAGTGCCCGTGCTCGAGTCGCTCGACCAACGGGATCTGATCGCCCGGTTGCTGCCCGAGTGGGCCCCGGTGCGTTCGAAACCGCAACGCAACGCCTATCACCGTTTCACCGTCGACCGGCACCTCTGGGAAGCCGCAGCGAACGCGTCCGAGCTCGTCGATCGGGTCAGCCGGCCCGACCTGCTCGTCCTCGGGGCGCTCTTTCACGACCTCGGGAAGGGGTACCCCGGCGATCACACCGTGGTCGGCATGGAGTTGATCCGAACGATCGGGCCGAAGCTGGGCCTCGCCCATGGCGACGTCGACGTGCTGGTGAAGCTCGTCGAACACCATCTGTTGTTGCCGGACGTGGCGATGCGTCGGGACCTCACCGACGAAGCGACGATCAACCAGGTGGCGTCCTCGGTCGGGACCGTCGAGGTGCTCGACCTGCTACATGCGCTGACCGAGGCGGATTCGTTGGCGACCGGACCCTCGGCGTGGGGCGACTGGAAGGAGGGTCTGGTCGCCGAACTCGTCGCCCGGGTGCGCCACGTGCTCGGCGGTGGTGACGTCGCCGAGGTGACGTGGCGCCTGTTCCCGGACGCGGAGACGCTGGCGGCGATGGCCGTGGGCGAGCTCGACATCTCGCGTCGCGACGAGGTGATCACCGTGGTGAGCCCCGATGCGGCCGGCACGTTCAGCCGTATCGCCGGTGTGCTCTCACTCCACGGGCTCGATGTCGTGAGCGCCCAGGCCCACTCCGACGAGAGCGGCATCGCGGCCTCGCAGTTCCGCATCGTCATCCCGGACAAGGGGCTCAACTGGCGTGCGGTCAAGGCCGACCTCGGCCGCGCCCTGGCACACCAACTCGCCATCGAGGCCCGGCTCGCCGAGCGGGAGCAGACCTACCGCCGTCGGCGGCGGACGCAGGCGGCCGCGCCGGGTCCTCCCTCGGTCGTGTTCGACGACGACGCATCGTCGAACGCGACGGTGATCGTGGTCCGAGCGGTCACCAAGGTCGGGATCCTGCACCGCATCTCCAAGGCGCTCGGCGAGCTCGGCCTCGACATCCGCCATGCGACCGTGCAGACGATCGGCATGGAGGTGGTCGACACGTTCTACGTGCGCACGAACGGCGCGCTCGTCACCGAGTCGGCACACCGCAAGGAGATCCAGAAGGCGCTGCTGCATGCCGTGTCGTGATGCCGTAGCGTGAGCGCCGTGACGGTGAGTGGACGCGATCTGGCGCGGTGGAGCGAGACGTTGGCGGCGATCGCCCGCACCGGGATGGGCTTCACCGAGAACCTGTACGAACGCGAGCGCTTCGAGGAGGTGCTGCACGTCGCGGCCGACATCAAGGCCTGTGCTCGCGAACTGGACGAGGACGAACGCGAAGAGATCGCGGTGCGCCGCGAGACCGATCACTTCGTGCAGGAGTGGATGGAGTCGATCGGCGAGGGTGTGCCGGGCTACGTGACTCCGAAGGTGGCCGTGGGAGCGATCGTCGGCAACGACGCGGGTGAGATCCTGCTGGTCCAGCGCAAGGACTCGGGGATCTGGCTGTACCCCACCGGCTGGGCCGACGTCGGCTACTCGCCGGCGGAGGTGGCGGTGAAGGAGGTCAGCGAGGAGACCGGCATCGACTGCGAACCGCAGCGCCTGCTCGGCGTGGTCGACGGTCAACGGATGGGGTTCAGCCGCTTCGGGATGTACATGCTGCTGTTCCACTGCACGGCCACGGGGGGCGAACTCACGCCGCACCCGCTCGAGACCGCCGACGTCGGTTGGTTCGCGGCCGACGCACTGCCCGAAGCGACCGCTGGCGCACAGTGGTGGGGACCGATGGCGTTCGCGGCGATCGCCGGCGAGGAGTCACCCGCCACGTTCGACGCGGTGCGTTCACCGATCTGGCGCTCCGAGTAGCCGGGCGGGCCGTCGGCGGGGTCAGCGGCGCCGGTCCGGCCTCAGTCGGAGTCGCGGTCGCGCAGGAACTGCTCGACCTCTTCGACGAGGGCGTCGGGATCGACCGGCGCGTCGTCGGTGAGGTCGTCGCCGGTGTCGTTCTCCTCGTCGGTGAGCTGCTCGAGGCGGGAGAGGTATTCGATCATGTCGTCGTCGTCGCCGATCATCGCGGCGACCTGGGCGTCGTAGCCCGCTGCCTCGACCGCGAGCCGGGCGAGCGGCGCCGGTGTCCCGATCATCGAGCAGGCGCGCTCGACGAGTGCGAGCGCTGCCTTCGGCGACGGGATCTGCGACGCGTAGCCGGGAACGGCGGCCCACAGCGACGCCGTGGCCAGACCCGCACGGTTCAGGTGATCGTGCAGTACGCCGACGATGCCGGTGGGTCCCTCGTACTGGGATCGGCGGAGCTCGAAACGCTCGATGAGTTGATCGTCGGTGGCCGTTCCGATCAGCGGGACCGGGCGTGAGTGCGGCACGTCGGCCAGCAGTGCGCCGAGCGAGATCGCCATCGTGACATCGAATGCGTCGGCGATGCCGCTGATCTGTTCGCAGAAGAGTCGCCACCGCAGCGCAGGTTCGGGGCCGAGGACCAGGATGACGTCGGTGCCGGGGAGCGACGCCGACCACACGCCGACGGTCGGCCACACGATCGACCGGTGGCGGTCGTCGTCGAGACGTACCTGCGGTCGCACCGTGGCGAAGTCGGTGAACACCTCCGGATCGATCTCGGCGAGCGCGTCAGCGCCCCACGACTCGACCATCGTGCGCAGCGCGGTGGATGCAGCATCGCCCGCGTCGTTCCACCCGGTGAACGCGGCGACGAGCACGGGTCGATTGAGGTTCGGCTCCGCCAACCAGCGGACGTGCTCGGTTCCCACGACGACCACGCTACCGGTGCGAGGCAGTAGCGTCCGATGCTCGTGAGCGACACCTCGAACCCCACGAACGACGATCCGGCGGCGGGCACGGGCTCGGCCGGCGACCCGATCGTGCAGATCGTGCACGCCGAGCGCGTCGACGACGAACTCGTCGAAGCCTTCCAGCGGCTGATCCCGCAGTTGTCCTCGTCGTCGCCTCCGCCCGGTCCGGAGCATCTCGCGGCCATGGTCGACAGCCCGGACACGGTGTTGTTCGTCGCCCGCGTCGACGGTCGGATCATGGGCAGCCTCACGCTCGCGTTCTACCGGATCCCGACGGGCTTGAAGGCCTGGATCGAGGATGTGGTCGTCGATGACGCAGCACGTGGCCGCGGTGTCGGCGCCGAGTTGAACCTGGCTGCGCTCGCCGAGGCGAGGGCTCGCGGAGCGAAGGACGTCAATCTCACGAGTCGGCCGGTACGGGAGTCGGCGCATCGGCTGTATCGGCGGATCGGGTTCGACGTGCGAGACACGAGCGTCTACCGCTACACCTTCTGACGGCCGCTCCCGCCGGTAGCCCCCGATTCAGGACTGGGCGCGGCGGAGGTCTTCGGCAGCCTGACGGACCTGCCAGTCGCGGTCGGAGAGGGCGCGGTCGACGGCGGCATCCACTCGGTCGCCGTCGAACGGTGCCAGGGCCAACACTGCTCGACGACGCACGGCTGGTTTGTCGGTGCAGGCGGCGATGATCACTTCGATGGCGCGGTCGTCACCGATGGCGCCGAGCGCGGCAACGGCTGCTTCACGGACGAGGGCGTCGGCGGCGTCGGCGGCCAGCGCGATCAGCGCCTCGACGACGTCGTCGCGGTTCGATTCCTGCTCGCCGCAGGCCCACGCTGCGACCTCGACGACGCGTGCGTCGCCGTCGTGGAGCGAGTCGACGAGGTCGACCTCGGGGTGCGTCGCGGCGATCTCGGCGGCACGTCGGCGGACCCTCGTGTCGGTGTCGTCGAGAGCAGCGCGCAGATCGTGGTCGGTCAGTTCGCCGAGGCGTTCCAGCGCGCCGAGTGCGGCGGCGCGCACGGCGCCGTCGGACGATTCGAGGCCGGTTCGGGCGGTGTCGAGGTCGCCGGTGTGGCCGGCGATGACGACGGCTCGCCGGTCGGGTTCGCTCACTGCTTCAGCAGGTCGGTGAGGGTGATCACGAGGAACGCCGACCCGAACGCGATCACCACCGCCAAGACCGCGCCGATCACGATCGCGATGCCCGACCCCGCCACGAGCGCCCACAGCCGACGCAGCAGGCTGGGCCGCTTGTACAACGACGTCGTGGTCTCGGCGACGCCGATCGGTTCCCACGATCGGCGCAACATCGGGTCCCTGCGTGGTGTTCGGGGCGCGGGTCTGGCAGTCTTGCGCCACCCCGCGAGGACGAGCGCCAACATGGCGAGCCCGACCATCCACGCAGCCTGAGTGGTGAGATCCGTGACCGACACGACAACCGACATCGTACTGACCGCCCCCCGCAACCGGTGGTGGGCCTGGGTCCTGGCAGCGGTCGGCCTGCTGACGCTCGCCGCGATCGGCGTGGCGTCGTTGCTCCCCTCGGGCATCGTGTCGAGCAAGGAGAACCAGCGGACGGGAGAGATGGATCCGACGCCGTACGCGCTGACGCCCGCGTCGGCCGATCCCGTGAACGACCGGATCGTGTTCGGCGAGCTCCCCGACGGCGTCGAGCGGTACGACACCGCCAACGACTTCGTGTTCGTGACCGTGACGGCGCCGAACCAGTCGGTGCTGTCGTGGTTCGCCGGCCGCGATGACCCGGCGGTCGACTTCCTGACCGAGGAGGACAAGTTCGGGGCGCGGACACCGAGCCAGCGACGCGAATTCAACCTGCAGATGATGCGCACGGCGGAGCAGGAGGCGCAGTACGTGGCGCTCACCACATTGGGCTTCGACGTCGAGATCACCCCTGGCGACGTGATCGTGCAGGACGTCCTGTGCAAGGTCCCGTCCGACGACGGTGGCGAGTGCGAGGAATGGTTTCCGTCCGACGAGCAGATCGACCCGGCCGATCGGATCCTCGAAGCAGACGGGGTGACGCTCGAGTCGGTCGACGATCTCAGCGCGGTGCTCGCCGACCGCGAGCCCGGCGACACGATCGATCTCGTGATCGAGCGGCCGGGTGAGGGCCAGGAGACCGTGACGGTCGAGCTGTCGGCGTCCCCCGACGATCCGGAACGCACGATCGTCGGTTTCGTTCCGTTCGACACGCGTGCGATCCAGCTGCCGTTCCAGGTCGACATCGAGACCGGTGACATCGGCGGACCCTCCGCCGGGCTGGCGTTCACGCTGGCGATGATCGACGAGCTGTCGCCGGGGTCGCTCACCGGCGATCAGAACGTGGCGGTGACGGGCACGATCAACCTCAAGGGCGAGGTCGGCGCGATCGGTGGCCTCGCCCAGAAGGTGTCGGCGGTGCACCAGAACGGGGTGCGGGTGTTCCTCGTACCCGCCTCGCAGTCCGAACTCGACGATCCCGTCGAACGCCAGCGTCTGGAGGATGCCGGCCGCGGCCAGGTGGAGATCATTCCCGTTGCGACCCTCGACGAGGCGCTTGCCGCGCTCGAGGAGCTGGGGGGCGACCCGCTGGTGCCGGTCGGCTGACGGTGCGTACGGTTCGGGCATCGATTGCCACCATCTCGATTGCCACCATCTCGATTGCCACCATCTCGATTGCCACCATCTGAGGTGGTGGACTGCGTAGCGTTGCGCCATGGCCATGTCCTTCACCCGACCCGACCCGTCGTCTCCGGCGTCGGTTGCCGACGCCGGTTTCAGCACCAGCCGACGCGGGTTCGACCAGGCCGAAGTGCGCGACTTCCTGCGGATGATCGCGGCCGAGCTCGGCCGGCTCCAGGAGCGCGAACGTTTCCTCGAGCGGGAGTTGCGCACCGCGCAGTCCAATCCCGATCTGTCGACCGCGCAACTCGACGACGCTGCGCTGACCCGTCTGCTGGGCGAGGAGACCGCCCGCGTGCTGACCACCGCACGAGAGAGCTCGGCCGAGATCCGTCAGAAAGCGGAGCAGGCCGCAGCGCAGCTGCTGAGCGAGGCGAGCGACGAAGCGGCGCGGATGCGGGAGGAGGCCGAGATCGAGGCGTCGCGTCGGCGCACCGACGCGGCCGCCGATGCGGAGGCCGAGCTCTCGATGGCCAAGCAGCAGGGCCGCGAGATGGTCAACGAGGCGCGTGCGTATCGCGAGCGCGTGCTCAGCGAACTCGCACGACGGCGCGAGCTGGCACGCGAGCAGATCGAACAGTTGCTGCACGGCCGTGACCGTCTGATGCAGTCGTTCGAGCGGGCTCGTCTCGTGGCGGTCGACGTGGTGTCGGAGCTGCAGCCTCTCGGGGAGCCCGACGAGTACGTGAACCTGGCGCCCACGACGGGCCCGGTGCCGGTGATGGTGCCGAACGCTCCTCGTCCGGCCGAGACGTCGACCATCGAGGCGACGCCCGATGTCGAGGCGCCCGGGTTCGACACCGACGGTCCGGTCGATCACGGTGCCGAGGAGCAGCGCGACGTCGATGCGGCGGGCGAGGAGACGCCAGCCGACGACCTCGCGGTCGACGACCTGGCGGCCGACGTCGACATCGAGCCCGGGGAGGAGGCGCAGGTCTCCGCCGAGGTCGAGGAGGTCGCCGACCCGGAGGTCACCGGCGACGCCGCCGGTTCGCAGGAGCGCGACGACGTCGTCGTCGACCTGTTCGCCCGGTTGCGTGCAGAGGCGGTGATCATCGAGCCCGAGACGCCAGAGACCACCGAGGCCGAGGTTCAGGACGAAGACGACGTCGAGGCAGCCGTCGATGTCGACGGGTCGGACGAGTCCGACGAGGTCGACGAGGACGACGCTGTGACGCCGTCGCCGTTCGAGGCTCGCGATGCCGACCTGACGCCCATCATCGTGGTGTCGGCCCGGAAGCTCAAGCGGGCGCTCGCCGACGAGCAGAACGAGGTGCTCGAGGCGTTGCGTGGCTCCGCTCCGGTCGGCGACCTCGATGCGCTGCTGCCCGCGGCCGCCGAGCACGCCGGCCGATACGCCGGAGCGATCGCCGACGAACTCCGATCGGCTGCCGACGCGGGCGCCGCGCTCGTCGGGCGTTCGAAGCCGCTGGCCGCTGCCGACGCCGCCGCGGCGATCTCCGCCGCCGACGAGGTGCTCGCCGAGTGGCTCGTCGAGCCGTTGCGTGAGCGGCTCGCCCGGTGCATCAGCGACGGCGACGGTGACCGGGCCGACATCAGCAAGCGCGCCCGGGCGGTCTACCGGGAGTGGAAGACACAGCACATCGACGAGCAACTCGACGACATCGTGCGCACGGCTCACGGCCGTGGTGTCCTCGCCGCCATCGAGCCGGGGACCCCCGTGGTGTGGGCCTGCGACGGTTCCCGCCAGGGGTGCGCCGACTGCGACGACAACTCCCTCGCCGGCACGATCGCCGCCGGCGAGGCGTTCCCGACCGGGCACACGTTCGCTCCGGCGCACATCGGGTGCCGATGCCTCTTGCTTCCCGCCGGCCGTTAGTGTTCGGCGCCAATGGCGCGTAGTTCAGAGGTCTCCATCGATCGCCCACGTCGCCGCTTCACCGGTCGCGGTGTGCTCATCGTCCTGGGCGGATTGTTCCTGTTCGTGCTGATCTTCGGCCGGGCGATCGCCCGGTTCTACGTCGACTACCTCTGGCACGAATCGCTGGGGCGCGAGGACGTCTTCTGGGGGGTCATCACGGCCAAACTGACGCTGTTCGGGGTGTTCTTCGCCTTGTTCGCGCTGATCGCCGGCATCAACCTGTGGATCTCCGATCGGGTTGCTCCGGTCACGTTCCCCGCGAACGTGCATCCCTACGTCGAACGCTTCCACGATCTGTTCGGGCACCGGCTCCGGCTCGTTCGCTACGGGATCGCGCTGATCTTCGCGCTGCTGCTCGCGTTGCCGGCGGTCGCGCTCTGGCAGGACTGGTTGCTGTTCCGCAACGCCCGCGAGTTCGGCATCGCCGACGCCCAGTTCGGCGCCGATGTGGGGTTCTACGTCTTCCAGCTCCCGTTCCTGTCGTTCGTGCTCAACTGGCTCTTCGCGTCGCTGATCGTCGTGCTGCTGCTGACTGCTGCCGCCCACATCCTCAACGGCGGCGTCGTGTTCGTGTCGCCGGTGCCGGTGGTCCGCCAGGCGACCAAGGCCCACCTCGCCGTGCTGCTCGCGGTGCTGGCGGTCGTGAAGGCGGGCGACTACTGGCTCGATCGGTATGCGATCACCAACACCGAACGCGGCATCGTCCAGGGCGCCACGTACTCGGTGGTCAAGGCGCAACTTCCGGCGATCATGTTGCTCATCCTGATCGCGCTGCTCACGGCCGGGCTGTACCTGTCCGTGGTCCGAACCGGATCGTTCCGACTGCCCCTCATCGCTTCGGCGCTCTGGCTCGTGGTGGCGATCGTCGGCGGACTGATCTATCCCGCCGTGGTCCAGGCGCTGGTGGTCAACCCGAACCAGGAGGTCCGGGAGGAGCCGTACATCGAGCGCAATGTGACCGCGACGCGTCAGTCGCTCGGGCTGACCGAGGTCGATGTCCGTACGGTCGACTTCGAAACGCTGACCACCCAGGACGTCGAGGACAACCTCGCCCCGCTCGAGAACGTTCGCCTCCTCAACCCGGCACAGATGGAGACCAGGTTCCTGGTCGATCGCGGTGAGGTCGCGGGTCTGACGATCGACGATCTCGACGTCGACCGCTACGTGCTCGACGGCGACGAACCCGAGGAGGTGCTGATCGCCGCCCGTGAACTCCAGCTGAGCGGCGTGACGAACAAGAGCTGGCAGGGCCTGCACCTGATCAACACCCGCGGCTGCGGTCTGGTGATGGCGCCCACGGGACGTGTCCTCGAGAACCAGCGTCCTGACTATCGCACCGTCGAGCTGGCCCGACCCGAGTTGTACTTCAGCCCGATCCTCACCGGTTACGCCATCGCCAACAGCGAGTCCACCGAGCGTGAGTGTGCCGAGCCGCACGCCTATGAGGGCACCAACGGCGTCGAGATGAACTCCTTCGCCCGCCGCGCCGCGTTCGCGCTCGCCTTCCTCGACTACAACGTGCTCGGATCCGGCGCCATCAACCCGGACTCGCAGATGCTGTGGGTCCGTGGCGTCAATGACCGGCTCAGCAAGCTGGCGCCGTTCCTGTCCTACGACGCAGACCCGTACCCGGTGGCGATCGATGGACGCGCCGTGTGGGTCACCGACGCCTACACCACGACCACGCGGTACCCCTACGGCCAACGCATCGGCGACGTGCAGCGCTCGCCGCAGTCCGGCCTGAGCGACAACGACAACTACGTGCGCAACAGCGTGAAGGCGGTCGTCGATGCCTACACCGGCGAGGTCACGTTCTACGTGGTCGACGAGCAGGATCCGATCCTGCGGGCATGGCGCGGCGCGTTCCCCGACCTGTTCACGCCGCTGAGCGAGATGCCCGAGGAGCTGCGCGAGCATCTGCGCTACCCCGAGGACCTGTTCCGCATCCAGACCGACGTCTACTCGAAGTACCGCATCGACCCCGCGCTGTTCTTCCAGCGCGACGGCAACGCCTGGTCGGTGGCGCAGGCTCCGGGGACCGAGCCGTCACAGCTCGTGGTGAACGCCGGGGGACCCGTCACCGCCGACGGCACCAACACCGCTGCCGAGAACACCTTCGCGACCGAGTCGAACTCCGACCGCTTCATCCCGTACTACACGATGTTCGACACGAGTGCACCCGGAGAGCCCTCGGAGGAGAACTTCGTGATGCTGCGGCCGTTCGTGCCGTTCTCGACCAACGACGAACGGACGCAGTTGCAGGCCTACATGACGGCGTCGAGCGATCCGGGCAGCTACGGCCGGCTCACGACGTACATCGTCGAGGACGCCAACGGCAACCTGCCCGACGGGCCGCTGCGGGTGGCCGGCAACGCCGAGTCGACCGAAGCGATCTCCCGGAGGATCTCCCTCGACAACGTCGGCGGCGGTGGCAGCGAGGTGCGCTTCGGTGATCTCCAGCTGATCCCGGTCGCCGACGGACTGATCTACGTGCGGCCGTACTACGTGTCGGTGCCGCAGAACTCCGGCGACGTCGGTTCGGTCACCGAGTACCGCGCCGTCATCGTGTCGTACAACGATCGCTCGGTCCTCGAGCCGACGGTGAGCGAGGCTCTCGCCCGGTTGTTCCCGGGCTTCCGCGGTGACCTCGGTGAGGAGATCGCCCGACCGAGCGAGCCCGACGACGGCAGCGACGTCGACCCGGCGGTCACCGATCCGGGCGTTGAGATCGCCACGGGTGACCCGACGTCGCTCCTCAGCGACGCCGACCAGGCGTTCGCGGACGCCGAGACGGCCCTGCAGGACGGTGATCTCGGGCTCTACCAGGAGAAGATCGAGGAGGCCCGCAACCTGATCGCCGACGCGTTGGAGATCCTCGTCAATCAGCCCTGACGTACACGATGTGCCAGGCGCAGCGCTGACGTTCAGTACGCGTTGGGCCGGCGGAGACGTTCGGCCAGTTCGGCGAGGTCGGCGCGGAACTGGATCTCGTACCGGGCCTGTTCGGCCGCGAGGCGCTCGGTGGTGTCGAGCACGTCGTCGATTGCCGCGTCGAGGCGCTCGGCGAGTCGTGCCTCGATCTCGCCGGTGTCGATGTCAGCGGACGCCGCCGCCTCGGCGTCCGATCCGCCGCCGGCCGCAGCATCGGCGGCCTCCTGGGAGCGGCGGGTCAGCTCGTCGATGTCGCGGCTCAGCTCGGTGAGCTGGTTGGCGAGTTCGGTCGAGACGCTGGTGACCCGCGTGTCCATGCCGTTGACGCGTTCGGTGACGTCGGCCAGTTGCTGGCGGAGCGCGGCGATCTCCTCCTCGTCGGTGTCGGCTCGGTCGTTCCGGACGGCTGCGAGCAGCTCGTCGAGCTCGTCGATCTCCGCCAGGCGAGCCTGGGTCGTCGCCAGGCTCTCCGTGTGCGCCGCCACGGCTCCCGCCAGGAGGTCGAGCTGCGCTGCGATGTCGTCGAGGCGCTCGTCGTCGATGGTCGCGTCGGGTGTCGGTGGTGGGGGAGGCGGCGCAGCGACCGGTGGTGGAGGGATCGTCGGCGCGGTCGGTGGTGGCGGGGTCGGCGTGGAGGAGACCGGTGCCGGGGGAGGGGCGGACACGGGCGTGTTCAACCGGTCGGTGAGCTCGCGCAGGCGGGCGTCGAGATCGTCGACGGCCGTGAACCGCTGCCCGAGACGTTCGTTCGTGGCGGTCAGCGAGCCGAGCTGGTCACCGAGCAGGCCGAAGCCGTGGTCGAGCGTGCCCAGTCGAGTGTCGAGGGCGGCATTGGCCTCGTCGAGTGTCGTGATGCGGTCTGCCAAGGTGGCGTTGGCGCCGTCGAGTGCGCTCAGGCGGCCTTCGAGTTCGGCCTTCGCCCGTTCCGTCTCGGCCAGCCGTTCCTTGAGTGCGTCGAGTTCCCGTTGGATCGCGTCGTCGGAGGTCTTCTTCTTGCTGAACAGTCCCATCAATCCTCGTTCGTCTGGGCGTGACTGAAAGGTACCTGACTACGGTTGACCGATCATGGCTTCCTCTCCAGAGCACCAGATCCATCTCTCCGAATCGGAGATGCCGACCCAGTGGTACAACCTGATCGCCGACCTCCCGACGCCGCCACCGCCGGCGTTGCATCCGGGCACCCATCAGCCCGCCGGCCCTGACGACTTCGCGCCGCTGTTCCCGATGGCGCTGATCGAGCAGGAGGTCACCACCGAGCGCTACGTCGACATCCCCGGTGGCGTGCTCGACGTGTACCGCCTGTGGCGGCCGAGCCCGCTCTTCCGGGCCCGTCGGTTGGAGGAGCTGCTCGACACCCCGGCGCGCATCTACTACAAGTACGAAGGCGTCAGCCCGGCCGGATCGCACAAGCCGAACACGGCGGTGCCGCAGGCCTACTACAACCATCAGGAAGGCATCACGAAGCTGACCACCGAGACCGGCGCCGGGCAGTGGGGCAGCGCGCTCGCCTTCGCGACGTCGCAGTACGGGATGGAGTGCGAGATCTGGCAGGTGGCGGCGTCGTACCGCCAGAAGCCGTACCGCAAGACGATGATGGAGGTCTGGGGTGCAACGTTGCACTCGAGCCCGTCGGAGCTCACCGAGTTCGGACGTTCGCTGCTCGCCGAGAACCCGGACCATCCGGGCTCGCTCGGCATCGCGATCTCCGAGGCGGTCGCGATGTGCGTCGCCGATCCGAACGCCCGCTACGCACTCGGGTCGGTGCTCAACCACGTGCTGTTGCACCAGACGATCATCGGCGAAGAGGCACTGCTGCAGTTGGCGAAGGTCGACGAAGTCCCCGACGTGCTCGTCGGTTGCACGGGTGGCGGTTCGAACTTCGGCGGGCTGGCGTTCCCGTTCCTGCGCGAGAAGCTCGCCGGGAGGATGAACCCGACGATCCGCTGCGTCGAGCCGGCCGCGTGCCCGAGCCTGACGAAGGGCGAGTACCGCTACGACTTCGGTGACACCGCCGGCATGACGCCGCTGATGAAGATGCACACGCTCGGCCACACCTTCATCCCCGAACCGATCCATGCCGGTGGGCTGCGCTACCACGGGATGAGCCCGCTGGTGTCCCACGTCTACAACGAGGGCCTCGTCGAGGCGATCGCCATCCCGCAGCGCGAGTGCTTCGCCGGTGCGCTGCAGTTCGCTCGTACCGAGGGGATCATCCCGGCGCCCGAGCCGACCCATGCGATCGCCGCCGCGATCCGTGAGGCGCTGGAGTGCAAGGAGTCGGGCGAGGAGAAGGTGATCCTCACCGCGCTGTGCGGCCACGGCCACCTCGACCTGGCGAGCTACGAGAAGTACCTGTCCGGTGAGATGGTCGACTACGACCTGCCCGACTCCGCCATCGCCGAGGCCATGGAGTCGGTCCCCGTCATCGCCTGACCGACCCGGCGCCGCGGGCGTCCAGTCCCGTTTGCGTGCGGATTCGGGTGGGACGCCCCACCGATTTCTGGACGCAAACGGGGGAGTGCGTCAGAGGGCGAGCGCGTAGACGTCGTCGTCGCCGGTCGCCTGGAAGCCCATCCGCTCGAGGTACTTGCGGTGGGTTTCGGTCGAGCCGTGGCTGCGCACGGTGGTGATGCCGTCGCGGCGGAACACCTCGGCGCCGCGGCCGAACAGCCAGTGTCCGAGACGTGAATCCCGGTACGGCTTGAGTACGTAGTCGAGGTCGATCGTCAGCCCGGATCCGCGCCGTCGTCCGATCAGCAGCCCGGCGGGCAGGCCGTCGCGGATCAGCAGCCACGACTCGACGTCGTCGCCGGCGCTGAGGACGAAGTCCGGCTGGAACCGGTGGATGTCGATCAGGTGGAAGTCGACGAAGTCGCGCAGGAACGGCGAATCGGGCCGGATGTGTGATGCGCCGAGGTCGAAGCCGGCGGGGGTTCCCGATGCGAACTCCTTGCGGAGGAACCAGACGTTGATCACCATGATCGCCGCGTTGGTGACGACGATCGGCGCGGACTCGATCAGCAGCCCGTAGACGACGAACGTGACGGCTCCGAGGAAGGAGATGAACCGCAGGCGCACGACCGACGTCATCGTCAACGAGACGACCACCAGCGCGGACGCGACGTACCCGACGAGAGCTTCGGGCGTCAGTTCGAACACGATCCGAGGCTAGTGACCCGCGTCGCGGTGCTCGTCGATCGTCGCCGATGCCACCGGAGCCGCGACCGGTGCCGGCGTTGCCTGGCTGTGCACGACGACCGCCAGCGCGCCGATGACCACGGCCATCGCCGCGGCCTGGACCGGCGACACGGCCTCGCCGAGGAACACCCACGCCATGATCGCCGAGAACACGGGGATCAGGAGCGTGAACGTCGAACCGACCCAGAGCGGGATTCTCACCAGCGACCAGTTCATCATCGCGTGACCGATCAGTCCCGAACTGATCGCCATCGCGATCAGCAGGCCCCAGTTCGACAGTGACGGCCAGGTCATGTCCTGTCCGAATGCGAGCCCGAGTGGTGCGCAGATCGCCATCGTCCAGAGCGCCGTCCCGGCGGTGAACTCGGTGGGGGTCATGTTCTTCTTCGAGTTCTTCGACGTGATGAAGTAGGCGCTCCACGAGAGCATCGCCGCAAGGGCCAGTAGGTCGCCGCGCCAGTCGTTCGTGGTGTCACCTGCCGATGAGGCCACCACGACGACCGTGCCGCACAGGGCGACGAACGACCACGCCACGTTGCGGAGACCGATCGTCTCGCCGAAGAACTTCGCGGCGATCACGCCGACGACGATCGGCTGCATCGCCCCGATGATCGTGGCGTTGACGATGCTGGTCAGCTTCACGGCCGAGAAGAACAGCGCGATGTCGGCGCCGAGGGCGATACCGCCCCACATCGAGTCCCGGATCACCCGCAGCCGGAACGGCGTGCCCTGTGCCGACATCCAGACGATGATCATCAAGGCGAAGAAGGCGAAGCGGTAGAAGCCGATCGCGAGGCTGCCCATGTCGATGTACTTGGCGAGGACGGTGCCGGTCGACCACGCGCACACGGCGATGCCGGCGCCGATCAGGCCCCGTGACAGGTCCTTGGCGTCGGCGGCCGCCGTGCTGGAGGTGTCGGCGGGTGTGGTGGTCACGCGCGCAACGTAGCGGTCGACGCGAGCTGGAATGCCATCCTGGGCCGATGGCACAGCACCCGATCACCGGCTTCGATCTCGACCAGACCGACCTCCTCCTCAAGACGACCAAGCAGGTTCGCAAGCGGCTCGACCTCACGAGGCCGGTGCCACACGAGGAACTGCTGGAGTGCATCGACATCGCCAGCCATGCGCCGATGGGCGGCAACCTCGAACGCAACCGTTGGATGATCATCGACGATCCCGAGACCAAGGCCAAGATCTCGGAGTACTTCGGCGCGGTCGGCCGCCCGTACCTGGCGGCGAACACCGAGGTGCGCAGCGACGATCGCAGCGGCAAGGTGATCGACTCGGCGATGTACCTCGTCGAGCATCTCCACGAGGTTCCCGCGCTGGTGCTGGCGATGCGTCTCGACCGGGTGCCGGACGGCTCGTCCACCGGTGCCTACGCGGGCTACTACGGCTCGGTGCTGCCCGGCGTCTGGTCCTTCCAGCTCGCCGCGCGCTCGCGCGGGATCGGTTCGGCGTGGACGACCTTCCACCTCGAGCACGAAGCCGAGGTCGCGGAGCTGCTCGGCATTCCGCCGACGGTCACCCAGGTGTGCCTCCTCGCCGTCGGCTACTACACCGGCGACTCGTTCAGTCCCGCTCCACGCCGTCCGGCCGCGGAGGTCACCTACCTCAACCGTTGGAAGCAGCCGGTCGAGTAGCGCATCAGGTGGTCGCGGCGCTGGCGGTCGTCGCGGGATTCGCCGCGCGCTCGCCGACGTAGCGGTCGTAGAGCACGATCACCATCGTCAGCAGCAGCCCGAAGAAGGCCACCAGGGAGCGGTTCACCTCGTCGCTGAGCAGGGCCGCGTAGGTGAACAGCACCACGCTGTTGAGGGCCGCCAGGGCGAGCCACTGCACACCGATCGACGACCACTCGATGCCCCGTCGGGAGAGCAGCTCGCTGACCGCCACGCTGGCGCCGATGATCAGTGCCGTCGCCACGAAGATCCGCAGGACCGTGGTGTCGAGATCGAGCACGCTGACGTAGATCGCGGCGATCAGGCCGACGAGCAGCAGCTTCTCGGCGAACGGCGGGGCCATCCACAGCGGCGCCTGCGGTCGATCCGGCAGCTCCACCACGGGGATCGGCTTGTCGACGTCGACCCGGAACGACCAGTCCTTCGGTGGCGCCTTGCGGTACCCCCACACGGCGAGCGCGGCGACGAGGGCGATGCCGACCACGAGGGCGAGGGTCACCGCGGGCCGGTTGGTGATCGCGTCGGCCCACGACGTGGTCGGGGTCGTGCCGAAGATGTCGACCTTCATGAAGTCGGTGAAGTCGTTCTGGGCGATGTGGATCCACCACTCCTGGGGCAGCTTGACGAAGATCCAGATGAACGCCGCGAGCCCGATCACGGCGCGCCGGCCGAGGCGCCGCGGGTCCCACTGGGTGCGGATGGCGACATAGGCGATGAAGAAGTACTCGAACGTGTTCGGGAACACGAACAGGATCCAGCGCTCCTGGTACACCTCGAACAGCCAGACCCCGACGAGCCGGTAGTACCAGAGGAACCGGGCCACGTTGATCGCCGTGGTGTTGGTCCAGTTCCGGTAGACCGCGAGGAACGCGATCGTCAGGTAGAAGATGTCGAGTGCCTTGTCGTAGTTCTGGTACCCGTCGAGGTTCAGGTTCGTGAACTGCTGGAAGATCGACTGGTCGGCCGCATCGATGACCAGCGCCGCGAGGATGGCCGGCAGCGGAAACCGGGGGATGAACAGCGGGATGATGAACCGCAGCGTCAACACCACGAGGAACACTGCCTGATCGACGCCGTCGCCACCCATCGGAGGCACGTTAGGTCGGGTCGGCCGGCGGTCAGTGGGATCCTGCCGTCGATTCTGCCGGGGAGGGCTTCGACCACGCCACGAGATCGTCGGGCACATCTCGAGCCGACGTTCGGGCGGTTGTCAATTCCCCGTGGCAGGCGTACAGTGACCGTCCACTTCGACGCGGGTGGAGCAGTTCGGTAGCTCGTCGG
>CAVQJG010000031.1:0-31540 GCA_963712775.1 Ilumatobacteraceae bacterium
GCGGAAGACACCGCCTGCGCGCCGCAGACGGAATTCCAGTCGTATGCGTCGGAGGTCGAACTCGAGCGGCTGAATCTCGTTCGAACGTCCGATGAAGTGCTGTGGAAGAAGCTCGCCGAAGTCGGGACCCGGCTCGCGACTGCGGACGACATCACGCTCGACGGTGCCGGACGGATCACGACCTGGACGGCGCCAGACGGCTGGGAGGAGGGGGATCCCCTCCCACCTCTCTTGGAACGGCCCGAGTGGATCGCATCCACGATCGACGCATCGCCCGATCAGGCTGCCATCTACGCTGCGACCGAAGGAGACGAACCCGGCGCCCCGACTGCGTCGACCGACGGGCCGAAGGAGGTGGGAGAACCGGGTGGCCTGATGGACACCGGGACCATTCCTCACTGGATCGCTGACACGCCGCCGGTGGGAGTGTCGACTATCCATTGGACAACCCGGCACGGATCGTTCAGGGCACGATCGGCGAGCAACCCGGTGGATTCAACAACTGGATGTTGGCTGCTGCCGCCATCGGCACTGCGACAGGCAAGTCGGTGCCGGTCACGGTCGACACGATCGAGTACTACAACCGCACCGCCGCCGATGGTGGCGACGTCGCCAACTGGGACTACGCCCCGAAACTCTCGAAGACTGCGAATGGTGAGCAGTTCATCGACTATTCGGGGTTCAGCTACACAAGGTCCCAAGTGTTCACGGGTTGCACGACGTGGCTCGACGTCGGAACACTGACCTGGAAATGGGACTCCGTGGTCAACCGGGTCGACTTCACCGACATCGTCGACTTCGCGAAGCAGGACACTCCCGGCACGGTGAGCAACGTGGCCGGGTTCGCCCAGATGGCGGACGACGTCCGTTCGGTGATCAACTACCTGCACAACAACGAGGTCGTGGTCGACCCGGACACCGGTGAGGGGTTCTTCATCGATCCGGTCTTCGAGGAATCGTGCACCGAGCAGGCGGCCATGGTCGACAAGCTCAATGAGGATGCGGACCTCGCCAAGCTGATGGTGACGATCACGTCTGCGCCCGAAGACGGGACCACTGACACATCGGCGACGTTCGAGTTCGAGCCCGTCATCGGATCGGTCTGGATCGGGCCGGACGTGGACTTCGTCTGTGAGCTCGATGAGCTCGGAGCGGAGCCGTGCGAGAGCCCGAAGACGTACCCCGACCTCGACCTCGGTGATCACACCTTCACGGTGTATGCGACCGACGGTGGAACTGCGGGCCTGCAGACCGTCTACACGTGGACGGTGATGGCGCCCGATCTGACGGTGACGATCACGGAGAAGCCCGAAGCGCTGACCTATGAGACGTCGGCGACGTTCGAGTTCGAGGCCGTCGAGGAGGGTGTGGACTTCCTCTGCACGCTCGATGATGGCGAGGAGGAGAGCTGCACGAGCCCGATGTCGTATCCCGCCCTGGGCGAGGGCGAGCACACCTTCACGGTGTAAGCCACCGATGGTGTGACTGTAGGCCCACCGACCAGCTACACGTGGGAGGTGCTGGAGCCCGATCTGATGGTGACGATCACGTCGGCAAGCCCGCAGACTCGACCTATGAGACGTCGGCGACCTTCGTGTTCGAGGCCGTCGAGCCGGACATGGATTTCGTCTGTGAGCTCGATGGGCTCGGAGCGGAGCCGTGCGCGAGCCCGATGACGTACCCCACGTCAGTCGGCGAGCACACCTTCACGGTGTATGCGACCGACACTGTGACCGACGGCCTCCCGACCGTCTACACGTGGACGGTGCTGTCGACCGGCGGGTCAGGTGGCGGTTCGACCGGCGGCACGACCGGCGGTACGACCGACGGAACGACGACCCCCACGACGCCGACCCCCACGCCGCCCCCTGTCGCCCCACCGGGTGAGGGTTTCGACGTGGTGTCGTTGAATCCGGCTCGGTTGGCTGACACCCGGGCTGGTTGGGTTGCTGCTGATGGGCTGTTCACGGGCACCGGTCCGGTGTCGGGTGGACAGTTCGTGCAGGTTCCCGTTGCCGGCCGTGGTGGTGTGCCGGTCGGTGCGAACGGCGCGGTCGTCAACGTGACGATCGTTGACCCGGTCGCCGGTGGGTATGCGACGGTGTATCCGTGTGGGACGGTTCCGTTCACGTCGAGTGTGAACTACTCGGCGGGTGAGAACGTTGCGAACGAGCTGTTCGTGAAGTTGTCGGCGACGGGCGCGATCTGCGTGTACACCTCGGCGACGGCCAACGTCATCGTCGACGTCGCCGGGTTCGTCCCGACGGGGTCGGATCTGGTGTCGTTGAATCCGGTGCGGTTGGCTGACACCCGGGCTGGTTGGGTTGCTGCTGATGGGCTGTTCACGGGCACCGGTCCGGTGTCGGGTGGACAGTTCGTGCAGGTTCCCGTTGCCGGCCGTGGTGGTGTGCCGGCCGACGCGACGGCCGTGGTTGCCAATGTGACCATTGTCGATCCGGTCGCCGGTGGGTATGCGACGGTGTATCCGTGTGGGACGGTTCCGTTCACGTCGAGTGTGAACTACTCGGCGGGTGAGAACGTTGCGAACGAGGTGTTCGCAACGTTGTCGGCGACGGGCACGATCTGCGTGTACACCTCGGCGACGGCCAACGTCATCGTCGACGTCGCCGGATTCGTCGGAGCGGGGTCGGACTACATGGCGATGACCCCGGTGCGGTTGGCTGACACCCGGGCTGGTTGGGTTGCTGCTGATGGGCTGTTCACGGGCACCGGTCCGGTGTCGGGTGGACAGTTCGTGCAGGTTCCCGTTGCCGGCCGTGGTGGTGTGCCGGCCGACGCGACGGCCGTGGTTGCCAATGTGACCATTGTCGATCCGGTCGCCGGTGGGTATGCGACGGTGTATCCGTGTGGGACGGTTCCGTTCACGTCGAGTGTGAACTACTCGGCGGGTGAGAACGTTGCGAACGAGGTGTTCGCAACGTTGTCGGCGACGGGCACGATCTGCGTGTACACCTCGGCGACGGCCAACGTCATCGTCGACGTCGCCGGCTCCTTCTGACCGGCAGCAGCAAGAGCGGCACCTTCGGGTGCCGCTCTTCGCGTACCTGCTGCTGACCCCAAACCGGCGCCGGCGACGAGCCCACCACCTCCGCAGGACGGCAACCGTCGGTGAACGACCGGCCACTGTCAGGTTTTCCTCAAGTTCGGCGTCGGCGATGCCGATGGGCACTCGTGAGACTGTTTCGGCTCGGCGCGCTCGTGGGCAGCGTCGTCGTGCTCGTCGCAACGCTCGTCTCGATGGTCAACCAACGGGCGGAGCAGCGCGCCGAACAGCAAGCGCGGGTGACGTCCACGGTGTTGCTCGCGGATCAGTCCGTCCAGAACACCGTTCTGCGAGCGCTCGCTGTGGTCGACGTCGTGACCGCCGACACCGATCCCGCAACGATCATCCGCTCGTTCGCAGCCGGAGCATCGGCGTGCGTCCAGTCCGAGGCGGGTGACCGGTGCACGTCCGGCGACCTGACCGCAACCTCTGCGTTCGGCGACGCAGTCGGCGACGCGGTCGAGCGGGGCGAACCGGCGATCGTCGTCGATGACGCCACGGACACGCTCCTCGCGGTCGCCCGGGCGGGCGACGTCACCACCGCATTGCAGCTCCCCGTCGTCGGCCTCGTCGGCCCGATTGCCTCGGCGGCGATCGAAGCGAACGACGCGGTCGTCGCCCTCGAGCTGACGACCAGTCGCGGAGGCGCCGGCGGGCTCGACCGCTCGGGACCGACCACGGTCGACGGCCGGGTCGTCGTCGTGGACACGATCTCGCTCCCCGGGGACGGGGGAGCAGTCCGTGTCTCCGCATCGGTGGATGACGACGCCAGCCTGCTCGGCGCGGACGGAACGATGTACCTGGTCCTCCTCGGGCTCGGGAGCGTGCTGGCAGCGCTCGCCGGGTGGACGTTCCTGCTCGATCGTCGCTCACTGGAACGTCAGGCGACGACCGATGACCTCACCGGTCTTCCCAACCGGCGTGAGTTCGAGCGCATCACCGAAGAGGAGCTGCTCGCGGCGGAACGGTTCAACACCGGCGTGTGCCTGATGCTGATCGACCTCAACGGCTTCAAGCAGATCAACGACACGCTCGGCCACCAGTTCGGCGATCTGGTGCTGCGGGCCGCTGCGAAACGTCTGCGCGACGCCGTGCGCGACACCGACGTCGTCGCCCGGTGGGGTGGTGACGAGTTCATGATTCTCCTGCCCGGCATCGAGGAAGCCTCCGGCGTGAGGGCGAGCGCGGAGCGGATCGGAGCGCTGCTCGGCGACACGCCCATTGCGGAGGACGTCGTGGTCACCGCCGCGATCGGAGCGGCGCTGTTCCCCCGTCACGGTGCCACACTCGACGAACTGGTGCGCGCCGCCGACGAGGCGATGTATGGCGCGAAGACGACCGGTGTCGTCCATCGACTCGCCGACGGGCACAGCGACGACGTCGCGCCATCGATCGGGCGCGGCTACGCCGGGCCCGACCGGCGCCGCGCGAATGACCACGATCGCGTCTGACCGGATCGGTTCGAGAGCGCACATCGGGCGGTTGCGTACACTGCGACCGTGCTCGAACGGACCCCGCTGACCGGCAAGTTGTCCGGGTTCGGCACCACGATCTTCGCCGAGATGTCGGCGCTCGCGCTCGAGACCGGAGCGATCAACCTCGGGCAGGGGTTTCCCGACACCGACGGGCCCGCCGAGGTGCTCGATGCCGCAGTCGCAGCGATCCGCGGTGGTGTCAACCAGTACCCGCCGGGTCCGGGCACGATCGAGCTGCGACAGGCTGTGGCCGATCATCAGCGCCGCTTCTACGACCTCGAACTCGACCCCACGAGCGAGGTGGTGGTCACCGCGGGTGCCACGGAGGCGCTCGCAGGAGCGCTGCTCGGCATGCTCGACGCCGGCGACGAGGTCGTGGTGTTCGAGCCGATGTACGACAGCTACCAGGCCGGGATCGCCCTCGCCGGCGCCCGCGCCGTTCCGGTGCTGCTCACCCCCGATGCGACGGGGCGGTACGTGTTCGATCCCGACGACCTCCGCTCGGCGGTCACCGATCGGACGAAGCTGATCCTGTTGAACACACCGCACAACCCCACCGGCAAGGTGTTCGATCGCGCCGAGCTGGAGCTGATCGCCGAGATGGCGCTGGAGCGAGATCTGATCGTGGTCACCGACGAGGTGTACGAACACCTCCTCTTCGACGGACGTCCCCACGTCCCGCTGGCCACGCTGCCCGGCATGTTCGAGCGCACGCTCACGATCTCGTCGGGCGGCAAGACCTTCCACACCACCGGCTGGAAGATCGGCTGGATGTCGGGTCCCGAGCCCCTGGTCACCGCGGCGAAGACCGCCAAACAGTTCCTCACCTACGTCAACGGCGCCCCGTTCCAGCCGGCGATGGTGGTCGGCCTCGGCCTCGGCGACGGCTACTTCGAGCGTCTCGCCGCCGACCTCCAGACCGCCCGTGACCACCTCGTCATCGGACTCCGAGCCGCTGGCTTCACCACGTACGTCCCCGAGGCGACCTACTTCACCACGGTCGACATCCGACCGGTCGATCCGTCCGGGGACGGCATGGCGTTCTGCCGGTCGCTGCCCGCCCGCTGTGGTGTCGTCGCGATCCCCAACGAGGTGTTCTACGCGCGACCCGAACACGGTCGCCATCTGGTCAGGTTCGCCTGCTGCAAGCGACTCGACGTGATCGATGCTGCGGTGGAACGTCTGGCAGCCGGAGTGGGATCGTGAGCGCCGTGCGCGTCGCCGCGCTGCAGCACGACATCGTCTGGCACGACCGTGCGGCGAACTTCGCGCACCTCGCCCCGATGGTGGCCGGCGCCGCGGCCTCGGGCGCTCGGGTGGTGTTGCTCACCGAGACCTTCTCCACCGGGTTCTCGTTCGACACGCCCGGCATCGCCGAGCCCGAGGGCGGATCGTCGTCGTCGTTCCTGGCCGAGATGGCCGTACAGCACGGCGTGTGGATCGGCGGATCCTGTCCCGAGATCGCGCCGGACGCGCCGGCCGACGACCAGCGGCCGTCGAACGTCTTCGTGCTGGTCGCTCCCGACGGGACCCAGCACCGGTATCGCAAGATCCACCCGTTCTCGCACGCCGACGAGGAGCGCTACGTCCGCGCCGGTACCGAGTTCGTCACCGTCGACATCGACGGCCTCCGGTGCAGCCTCTTCGTCTGCTACGACCTGCGGTTCGCCGACGAGTTCTGGGCACTCGCCAACGACTCCGACGCCTACTTCGTCGTCGCGAACTGGCCGGCGAAGCGGCGGTTGCACTGGTCGTCGCTCCTGCGGGCGCGGGCGATCGAGAACCAGGCGTACGTCGTGGGCGTCAACCGTGTGGGGTCCGGTGGCGGCCTCGACTACTCCGGCGACAGCGCGATCATCGATCCGCTCGGCGAAGTGCTCGCCACGGGCGCCGGCGCCGAGACCGTGCTGCTGGCCGACCTCGATCCCGCCCAGGTCGCGTCGACGCGCGACCACTTCCGTTTCCTCCAGGACCGCCGCTGACCGTTCACGAGGAGGGGGTGACGGGGCGCATCTGCATCGACACGCGGATGCCGTAGGGGGTGTCCTGCTGGCCGACCTCTGTGAAGCCGAGGGTGGCGTGGAAGCGCAGTGAGCCCTCGTTCGGCGGATCGACGTTGACCTCGAGCGCGAGATGGTCGGCGCTGGCGAGGACCGACATCCGCCGGTCGACCTCGCCGTAGAGGAGCGTGCCGATCCCGCGACCACGGAACGCAGCCTCGACCGCGACACGGTCGAGGTACATGAAGTCGCGGTACCGGCTGGTGAACCAGCGGTAGTTGACCGAGTCGTAGGTCGACTCGGCCCCGAGCACGAGACAGAAACCCGCCACGACGTCGTCGACCTCGGCGACCAGTGCGATCGGACTCTCACCGACGATGAACGCCATCCGCTCCTCGTCGACCGAGCCGACCGCGGGAGTGTTCGCCTGGTTGATCTCGAGGATCCGGGTGAGGTCGGACGGTTCGATGTCGCGCACCGCGACGGCGTCGGACAGGGACGGGTTCGAACTCATCGGCCGCACCGTATTGCCGCCGGCAGGGATTCGGCGGTGACGGGCACCACCGTGGCGAGCACCGGCCGCGGGAAGGAGCGGGTCGTGCAGAGAACGGGGTGGGTCGTACGGAGAAAGGCATTGGTGGTGCTCGTCGCCGTGCCGTACCGTCGCCGACGTGCCCGACCCGCTGATCACCGCCCAGGACCTGCGCAAGGAGTTCGGCGAGTTCGTGGCGGTCGACGGCATCGACTTCGCCGTCGAGCCCGGCGAGTCGTTCGGGTTCCTCGGCCCGAACGGTGCCGGCAAGACGTCGACGATGCGGATGATCGGGTGCGTGTCGCCGATCACGTCGGGCTCGCTGAGGATCTTCGACCTCGACGCAGCCACCGACGGCCCGGCGATCCGGGCGAGGATGGGCGTGGTCCCGCAGGCGGATCAACTGGATCCGGAGCTGACCGTCGTCGAGAACCTCGTCATCTACGGCCGCTACTTCGACATCCCGAGAGCCGAGTGCAAGCGCCGCGCCGCGGAGCTCCTCGAGTTCGTCCAGCTGACCGAGCGGGCGAACGACCGTGTCGACCCGCTGTCGGGTGGAATGAAGCGGCGCCTCACGATCGCTCGTTCGCTGATGAGCGAGCCGGACCTCCTCCTGCTCGACGAGCCGACCACCGGCCTCGACCCCCAGGCCCGTCACATCCTGTGGGACCGTCTCTACCGGCTCAAGCAGCGCGGCGTCACGCTGGTGCTGACCACCCACTACATGGACGAGGCCGAACAGCTCTGCGACCGGCTCGTCGTGATGGATCGCGGCCGGATCGTCGCGGAGGGCCCGCCGCGAGCCCTGATCGAGCAGTACGCGACACGCGAGGTGCTCGAGCTCCGTTTCGCGACCGGCGACGTCGGCGACCAGGACCTGTTGCCCGATGTCGACGTCGCGGGCATCGGCGATCGAGCCGAGGTGCTGCCCGACCGCATCCTGATCTACGCCTTCGACGGTGAGGATGCGCTCGCCGAGGTGCACCGGCGTGGGCTCGACCCGGTCGGCAGCCTCGTGCGTCGCAGCTCGCTCGAGGACGTCTTCCTCCGTCTCACCGGCCGCACGCTGATCGATTGACGATGTCGACGCCCACCACGATCCGGGTCTGGGAGAGCCAGGCCGCCGTCTACCGCAAGATCTGGCACTCCCACGTGCTGCTCGCCTTCGTGCAGCCGCTGTTGTACCTGGTGGGGTTCGGGCTCGGCGTGGGTGCGCTCGTCGACGACAACGCCGCATCGATCGCCTCGCTCGGTGGGATCACCTACTTCGAGTACCTGGCTCCCGCGCTGCTCGCCACGACGGCGATGATCAGCGCCGGCCAGGCGTCGCTGTGGGAGGTGCTCGACGGGTTCCAGTGGAGCAACCGCTACCGGGCGATGGCAGCGACACCGCTCGGTCCGGGTGATGTCGCCAGCGGCCTCGCGCTGTGGCACGCCACCCGGACCGCGATCGGGGTCACCGGGGTCGCCGCCGTCCTTGCCTTGTTCCAGGAGACCCGCAGCTGGGGGCTGCTCGTCGCGATCCCGGTCGCCGTGCTCACCGGGCTGGCGTTCGCGTTGCCGATCTCGGCGTGGTCGGCGACGAGGACGAACGGTGCGTCGTTCCCGGTCGTCATCCGGTTCGGGCTGCTCCCGATGTTCCTGTTCGGTGGGGCGTTCTTCCCGATCGATCAGCTGCCGCAGTGGCTCCAGCCGGTCGCCTACGTCACGCCGCTGTGGCACGGCATCGAGCTGTGTCGTGGGGCGGTGATCGAGTCGGTCGATCCGGGCAACGTGGCGGTCCACCTCGCCGTGCTGTTCGCCTACGTCGTCGCCGGTTGGCTCGCATGTCGTGTCACGTTCGCCCGGAGGTTGCGGCCGTGACCCACACCGCAGCTCCGTCGGCAGCGCCCGCCCCTCGTCGCTCGACCGCCCTTCGCATCGTGCCGCTGTTCGCCGCCCGACGTCCGCACCGGATGATCGAGCGGGCCGTGATGTTCTACCGGAACGCCTGGGTGCTGCTGGTGTCGGGGTTCTTCGAGCCGCTGCTGTACCTGCTGTCGGTGCAGGTCGGCTTCGCCGCGCTCGTCGGCGACATCACCGTCGACGGGCGGAGCTACGACTATGCGACGTTCGTTGCTCCCGGGCTCCTGGCCGTTGCCGCGATGAACGGGGCGATCTTCGACGCCACCGGCAACGTGTTCGAGAAGTTGCGCCACACCAAGCTCTACGACACCGTGCTCGCCACCCCGATGACCGTGGCCGACGTCGCGGTCGGCGAGATCCTGTTCGCCGTCATCCGCGGCACCATCTACTCGGTCGCGTTCGTGGTGACGATGTGGATCCTCGGGCTGGTCGGCTCGCCGCTGATCGTGCTGGCGATCCCGGCGTGCATGCTGATCGGGTTCACGTTCGCCGCGCTCGGCATGGCGTACACCACCTACATGCGGGCGTGGTCCGACCTCGAGTACGTCAACGCGGTCACGTTGCCGCTGCTGCTGTTCTCGGCGACGTTCTACCCGGTGTCGAGCTACGGCGAGTGGGGCTGGCTGGTGCAACTCAGCCCGCTGTACCACGGCGTGGTGATCGTGCGGGGCTGCAATCTGGGGCAGCTGGAATGGAGCATGCTGGCGAACGCTGGGGTGCTCGTCGCCTTGGCTCTCGTCGGCCTGGCGATCACCGCGCGGCGCATCGACGGCCTCCTCCTGCGGTGAACCTGCGTCTCGGGAACGGCCCGAGGAGGCGGCGCAGCGCGCAGAACGGTGACGGGAACGACATGGCCCTGTCACGGAACCGCTCCTAGGCTGGTCGGCATGTTGTTCCGCAAGAACGTCCAGATGGTGGACCCGGCCGACGCGCTTCCCGGCCGCACCGATCAGACCATGCCCGTTCCCGACACGCACTTCGTCAACGGCCATCCGCTCGTCGGCCCATGGCCCGAGGGGATGCGAACCGCGGCGTTCGCGATGGGCTGCTTCTGGGGAGTCGAGCGCAAGTTCTGGCAACTCGACGGCGTGTACTCGACGTTCGTCGGGTACGCCGGCGGCTACACCCCGAACGCCTCCTACGAAGAGGTGTGCTCCGGCCGCACCGGCCACACCGAGACCGTCGTGGTGGTGTACGACCCCGAGGTCGTCAGCTACGACCGTCTGCTGCAGACCTTCTGGGAGGAGCACGACCCCACCCAGGGCATGCGGCAGGGCAACGACGTCGGCAGTCAGTACCGCAGCGCGATCTTCCTCACCGACGAGTCGCAACGCGCCGCCGTCGAGAGGTCGCGGGCGCTGTTCCAGGAGCGCCTGACAGCCGCCGGCTACGGCGAGATCACCAGCGACGTCGAGCCGCTCGATCTCGCCACCGGGTTCTTCTACGCGGAGCCGTACCACCAGCAGTACCTCGCCAAGAACCCCAACGGGTACTGCGGTGTCGGCGGCACCGGCGTGAGCTGCCCCATCGGCCTCACCACCTGACCACCGGTCACCCCATTCACCCGCCCAACCCCGAAATCCTGCCGAATCGGGTCGCCGAGCGACCGATTCGCGAGATTTTTCGGGATGGGCGGGTGGTCAGGTCCAGCCGGAGTGGCGGATGGCGTCGCCGTCGGCGTCGAGTCGACGGCCGGACCAGCGCAGTGAGCCCGGCGTTGCCGAAAGTCGTGCGATCAGGCCCTGCATCGGTGTGCCGTCGACAGCGGTGATCGCGTCCCGCGCGGCGTAGTGCTCGTCGACGGCGATGTCGGCCATGTCGTACACCGGGCCGATCGCGGCCTCGGCCGCCGTGAACGCGTCGAGCACCTCGCTCTGGGTCCGCCCGGCGCACCACTCGCTCATCACCTGTTCGAGTTCGAGGCGGTGCTCGGTGCGCCCTTCGAACGTGTCGAATCGCTCGTCGCCGGCCACGCCCAGCACGCCCATCACACGGGCGGCCACGGAGTCGCTGCTCGTCGACACCGCGACCCAGCGGCCGTCGCTGCACCGATACGTCCCCCTCGGCACCGTGTACGGCAGCCCCGCGCCCAGACGTGGTTGCTGCTCGCCGGTCACCCCGTACAGCGAAGCGAGGGGCCCCATCATCTGGAACATCGTCTCGAGCAGGTTCGCGTCGACCACCTGTCCGACACCGGAGTGCAACGCCACCATCGTGGCGAACGCGGCAGCGAGCCCGGTGACCTCGTCGGTGAGCGCGATCGGCGGGAGCAGCGGTTGGCCGTCGGGCTCTCCGCTCAGCGCCGCGAGCCCCGACATCGCCTCGGCGATCGTCGCGAAGCCCGGCCGTGAGGCGTACGGACCGTCCTGGCCGAACCCGCTGATCCTGGTCATCACCAGATTCGGGTTGCGTTCGAGCAACACGTCGGGCCCGAGCCCGAGCCGCTCCATCGTGCCCGGCCGCGAGTTCTCGACCAGGACGTGCGCGTCGTCGACGAGCCGGAGCAGCAGTTCGCGGTCGGCGCCCTCCTTCACGTCGAGCACGACGGTGCGCTTGTTCCGGTTGACGAGCTTCCACCAGAGCCCCTCGCCGTCGCGGGGATCCCGCCACGCCATGCCCCGCAGGCTGTCACCCCCGGGCCGCTCGACCTTGATGACGTCGGCCCCGAAGTCGGCCAGGTAGCGCGCGCAGTTGGGCCCGGCGAGCACTGTCGACATGTCGATGACCCGCAGGTCGTGCAGTGGCAACGGCGGCGTCGACGATGGCAGGGTCACGGTTGCCACCCGGCGAGCAGTTCACACGCCTCCGCCAGGTCGCTGCTCGCTCCGGCGTAGGAGAACCGGACGTACTCGTGGCCCCGGGCGAGGTCGAAGTCGATGCCCGACGTGGCGGCGACCCCCACCTCGTGCAACCACCGCCGGGTGAGTTCCAGCGAGTCGATGCCGAGCACCGTCGTGAGGTGCGGGACGTGGGCGTACACGTAGAACGCACCGTCGGCGGGAGCGAGCTCGGTGATCCCGGCCGCGGCGAGACCGTCGATGACCACAGTGCGGTTCGCTCGATACCGGGCGACGTGTCCGTCGAGTTCTTCGGTGGCGTCGAGCGCCGCGAGGGCGGCGACCTGGGAGACGTGCGGCGCGCAGATGTACAGGTTCTGCTGCAACCGCTCGACCGTGTCGACCACCGAATCGGGCACCACGATCCAGCCGACGCGCCAGCCGGTCATCGACCAGTACTTCGAGAAGCTGTTGACCACGACGGCGTCCGGCTCGTGGTCGAGCACCTTCGGGGCGGGCTCACCCTCGACGATGCCGTGGTAGATCTCGTCGGCCACCACGGTGATGCCTCGCGCGCGGCAGGCCGAGGTGACCTCGGCGAGCGCCGCGGCGGTGAGGATGGTGCCCGTCGGGTTGGAGGGTGAGGCCAGCACCAGCCCGTCGAGGTGCCCGGCACGTTCGAGGTGCCCGGCAGTCGGCGCCCACCGCGACTCGGGTCCCACCGGGATGGCGACCGGCGTCATCCCCAGGGCGATCAGGGCATTGCGATAGCAGGGGTAGCCGGGCTCGAGCACCCCGACTCGGTCGCCGGGCTCGAACAGCGTGAGGAACGCGAGCGTGAACCCGGCCGAGGCGCCGGCGACCACCAGAATCCTGCTCGAGTCGACGTGCTCACGTTCGGCGAGGCGCCGACGCAACGACTGCAGCCCGGCCGCGTTGGTGTAGCCGAGCGGTGCATCGAGGTGCGTCCGGACGGCGTCGCGGGCGAGCGTCGGAAGCGGTGTCGACGGCTGTCCGACCTCCAGGTGCAGGATGCGGCGCCCCGACGCCTCCAGCGCGCTCGCCTCCCGGCTCATCGCCATGGCGTGGAACGGCGGCACGGCAGCAGCACGTACGGCAGCCTCGATCACCCGTCGATTGTCGCAGAACCCACCGTCCGACGCTGTCTCTGACGGTTCCTTCTGGGCGCCGTCAAGGTTTGTCGACTTTGCAGGCCTCTGACGCTCGCCACCCAGACTGCTGACGGTGGCCGCCCTACCGTGCTCAGTGGCGGAACCCGAGGCAGTTGCCGACCCTCAAGGTCGCACCTCGCCTGCCGATGAAGGAAGAGTATGCACCCCGAACTCGAGCAACAGCGTGGATCGCACGGACCAGGTGATGAGCCGATGTCCGATCCGACGGACGCAACCGACGAATCGCTGGGCACCGCGCGCTCGCGGGGGCGTCACCGTCGTGACGCCGGCTTCACGCTGGTGGAGGCGGTCGTCACGATCGCCCTGATGTCGATTGTGATGGTCCCGGTCCTCGGTGCCGTGAGGGCATCGATCGAGGCGTCGTCACGGAACCGCAGTGCAGCGCAGATCGAAACGGTCATCGTCAACGCCTCGGACCGCGTGAATCGCGCACCGACGTCGTGTGGCTACCTGGGCTACGTGCAGGCGGCATTGGGTTCGCAACGGTGGGATCCCAGCCTTGCGACCGTGGTCGAGGAGCACTACGTCCCGGCTGCACAACCGAACCAGGCCGGAGCGTGGGCTCCCGGGCCGTGCTTGATCGATTCCCCGACCGAGTTGCTCGTCCAGCGCGTGACGATCACGGTTTCCAGTCCCGATGGCAGGGTTACCCGAGAGATTCAGGTGGTGAAGTCAGATGTCTAGCAATCGTTCGAACGTCGGAGGCTCGACCGAGCGGCGAGCCGGTGATGCCGGCATGACGCTGCCCGAGTTGTTGATCGCAATTTCAGTCCTCGGGTTGATCGTGGCCGTGATCTCGAGTGCGTTGATCGTGACGTTGCGCCAGCAGGACGCAACCGAGGGTCGTATCAACGTCGCCCGTTCGGAGCAGTCGGTCGGCCTGTGGCTCCCGGGTGACCTGGCATCGGCAGGTGTCGTCAGCGTCGAGCCCGACTGGTCGCCGTGCGGCCACATCGAGGTCGATGGCGAATGGGAACCGACGAGCGCCGAATGTCCGCCGACCGGTCTGCCGGCCGGATCGAACGCCCTGATGCTCGGCTGGTCCTACAAGGATGCGGACGGCAACGTGACCTACACCAACATGTCCTACCAGTTCTACCAAGAGTCCGATGGCACGTTCTCGCTGGCACGGGTGAAGTGCGTGTTGAGTGCCGGGGAGTGGTCGTGCGACTACAACGTGGTGCTGAGAGATCTGTCGGCCCCTCCGGCCGGCACGACCTGGGTCCCGGGGGAAACGAGGCCGTCCTGGGTGATCGAGGTCAGCCAGCCGCTTGCGGCGGCAGCGACGAGCGAAGACGACTTGGCGGTCGGCGACACGAAGAACGCCAAGCGGGTGATCGTCACGATCAACGGCGGTGGCAGCGTGGCGGGTGCCGGCGGTGGCGTGAACCGCATCTCGATCACCGCCGGCGGTACGACGCGACGGGTGATCGACGGTTCGAGCATGGTGGGTGCGCCGTCGTTCGTCGAGGCCCGCAGCCTGTGCGGTGGGCCCATGTCGCTCCTCATCGACGAGTCGAACTCGATCGGACGGCCGGGGAGCGGTGGCTCCGCGGCCAACGTGAACAACGTGAAGCAGGGTGTCCGTGAGTTCATCACCGCCCTGTCCGGCACGCCCGTCAAGCTGCAGGTGATCGGCTTCCACACCTTCAGCCACGCCTTGGGAACGACGCAGTGGCACCGCTACTTCGACATGGCGAACGAGGCCGAGGTGGCCGAGCTGCTGGCAGCGGTCGACACGCTTCGCTTCGACTGGTCGGACGCCAGCCCGAACGGCGGCACGAACTGGGAGGAGGGCCTGTTCCGGGCCTTCTACACAGAGCAGGGCCTGACGGCCGAGCCGGTGCCGAACAAGGTCGTGTTCTTCACCGACGGCATCCCCACCTTCGATCGGCTGGTCCATCGGACCGGAGCCCTGCCCGATGATCCACCGGATCCGGGCCCGGCCTGGGATGATTCGACGGGCTTCGGCTACAGCCAGGTGGCGTTCAACCGGGCGGACTTCATCGCCAGGGAGTTCCGAGGTCCGATCGACCTGATCGGCGTCGGCGTCGGCGGAATCTCCAGCGGCACCGAGGACTGGGTGTCGTCGCCTCGGATCGGCTACCGAACGGTCTGGTCTCGTGCCTACCGGCAGTACCAACACACGCAGACGGGCACCGTCTACGAGAAGGCGTCCTCGCTGTCGTCGAACCTCGACTTCGAGCGTCGGTCGGGTGGCTCCTGGAACGACACCTCGCCGGACGACTACTTCCAGAACAACACGTCGAGCCATACGAGTCAGACTGCCGGTTCGGACAATCGCCGGATCGATGACGGCTCCGATTGGCGACGCAGCGGATGGAGCTCGGTCTCCTACAACAACGTGAAGAACAACCTGGATCTGCGGTCGATCCTGCAAACCTCGTCGGAGTGGTATCGGATCGACTCGTGGTCGGGTGACCAGGGGCTGGCTGCCTACAACGCGGCGTCCGCTGCAGAGAAGGCAGCGGGCCTGTGGCGCCAGCGCACGGCGACCACCACGACGTGGGTCTCGAAGGCGGAGTACGACGCCAACAACACCACGCCCGACGGATCGGATGGTTGGACGGCGCTGCCGGCTCCCGAGTACGTGAGCGCTGCACTGGCGTACCGATTGGGTGGAATGGCCCGGGTCGCGCAGCGGCATCAACAGCGACCAGTTCCGTTCGCAGGACGTGGAGGGCGTCCCGCCCTACGACGGCTATCGGCCGGTTCAGTCGGAACCGGTCGCACGCACCGAGATCCTCGCTCGGCTGATCGGTGACGCCGTGGCGCCCACGACGGGCCCCGATGGTCAGTACAACAACGCCAAGCAGGCCACGCTCTACTCGACGCCGGATTGGGCTCAGCTGCCCAAGGCGCTCAAGGCGATCGCTCTCGGCGACTGCGGGGGCACCCTGACGTTGCAGACCAGGCTCGGCAGTTCTGGAGCACCGGACCCGTTCCGGTACCAGGCCACCCAGCAGTTCGCCGCTGACGGAACCGAACTGACGACCGATCGACCCGTGGTGTACACGAACCGGGAGCAGACCACCGGCAACTTCGACCTCGCGATCGAGTCGGGCCTGTTCCGTGATGTCGTGATCATCCCGGAGAACTACTCCGATCTCAGGTCCTACCGACCCACAGGCTGGACGTGTCGTGCGGGCGCCGACTCCCGTGCGTTCGAGTTGGTCGACATCCCGGGTGACGAGTCGTCGCCCTGGAAGGGGATCAAGGTCCGCGTCGCCGCCAACGAAGCGGTGTCGTGCATCCAGGCGGTGACGCGATGATCGGGCGGCTCCGTCGATCGCCCGACCGGATCGGCGGTGAGGGGCGAGACGAGGGCAGCGCGCTGATCATGGTGCTGGTGTTGGTGGCGGTCTCCTCGTTGATCGTGTTGCCGATGCTCGACTACGCCATGGCAGTGGGCCGGCAGAACACGGTGCTGAGCGCGAAGACGAAGCGTCAGGAGGCAGTGAAGGCCGGTCTGCGCACGGCGTTGGCCGACCCGTCGAAGATCTATGAACACTGCGCCGAGGGGAGCCCGTCGCTGGCGGGCCCCGGCATCGACGGGATCGACGTCGAGAGCACCTGCAACTTCATCGACTCGTCGCTCGCCGAAATCGACGAGGACCTGCACCTCGGCCTCGTGGCCACCCGGGTCGGCGAGACCATCCCGAACAGCCTGGAGGCGATCTTCCAGAAGGACGCCAACGGCGATCCGGTTCTCGACGGTACGGGTAATCCTGTCCGATTCGTCTACGCTCCGCAGACGAACGATCCCGCGGAGTGGTTGGACGGTTCCGCCCCCTACGCGCCGAGTTCGGTGTCGGCTCCCCGGCAGATCTGGTTGCCGAACCTGCCCGTGCACTCGATCAACTTGCGGGGTGCGTCTGGATTCCAGATGCCCTCGGGTTACCCGGAGTGTCGGGTCTTCTTCCCCGGGACCTACCGTGATCCGCTTGTACTCGATGGGCCGACGTACTTCGCATCTGGCGTGTACTACTTCCAGAACTCGGTCACCGTGGCTGCGGGCGCCGACGTGGTGGTTGGTATGGGACGCCAGCTGGGGTGCACCACGGACCAGGAGGCGGTGTTCTACGCCGTGAACGCACCTGCGGTGCACACGATCTCCGGGTTGGGGGCGACGTTCGTCTTCGGTCACGATGCGGTCCGCGACACCGACGGTCGCCTGATGGTGACCAATGCTGGCGGATCCGCCAAGCTCCGTTTCAACCAGCGGTACGTCGCCGAGGAGGACATCGGCGGCAAGCCGTCGTTCGGCGTTTCGATTGCCTCCGTGAACGGCAAGGCAATCAGCGGTCCCGACGCCAATGGAGAGTTCGTGCTCGCCGATCTCGACGTGCCGGGGGTGAACCGGGTGCCGGCTTCGGTCGTCGGCATGGAGGGGGTGCCCATCGATCCCGAGGACCCCGAGGGTCCGAAGGTGCCGGTGGTGTCCGCTGGTGAATACAAGCTCCAGCCGTCGGCGCTGACGCACGAGCCTCGGCGTCCCAGCCCGCCACGTTGGGATGCGTCGCTGCCGTTGATCCCGCTCCGAACAGGCGGGGATGCCACCGACGGGGCGGTGCGCGTCCGCTGGATGGAGCCCGAACGGCTCGGCGGTCTGCCCGTCGACGAGTACCTGGTCACGGCAACGCCGGGCGGCCGGAGTTGTGTGCCAGTCGGGCTTCCCCTCGAGTGCGTGGTCACCGGTCTGTCGAACGGCACCGCCTACACGTTCACGGTGACTGCACGGAATACGATCGGTACATCGGATCTCTCTGCGGCGAGCGGCGCTGTGACGCCGCGCACGTCGGGCGGGTCGATTCTCGGCTCGGCTGAGCCGCCAGCGTCTCCACCGGCGCCAACGGTTGTGCGCCACCCGGACGACACGGTCGTCGTTTCGTGGACGGCGCCGCCTGACAGCATTGTCCCCATCAGCGGCTATCAGATCACGTCCGATCCGGCGCTCGACCCGGTGACCAACCCGTGCGTGATGCTGTCGGACGTGTCGTGCATGATCAGGGCACTGCCGGTGCTCGATCCCGACGATCCGGTCGACCCGTCCGACCCGGTCGCGGACTACGTCTTCCAGGTGACGGCCATCAACGGGTTGGGGGCTTCCGCGCCGTCACCCCGGTCGCTGACGGACATGCTCATCCCCCCTGTTGCGGGCGCGTCGCCGGCTGATCCGCCACCTGCGCCGCCCGTCGCCCCGTTCGAGCCTGACCCGATCATCGACATCGATCTCCCGGGCACCGATCCGGTGGTGATCGACATCCCCGGATACATCGCGGTCCCCCAGGGAATCGTTCGTGTCGAGAACCCCAACGGTCTGGGAACGGCAGACAACCCCGTGGCGTTGACCGGGGGCATTCTGGCAGCGGCGTTCCGGGTGAACGACAACCGGGCGGTGGACGGAGAGTTGACCGTGCCGATCGGGCTCGTGAACCCGGTGGTCCAGCGGACGTTCCGGATCACCTCCACGACGACGAGCGGCAACCCAAGATCACGTCGACGGCGATCGTGCAGGTCAACCAGAACGGCGCCTACGCGATCAACTCCTGGGTCGTCCAGTAGGGCGACTCGGCGGGGCGCAAGCGAGGCGTTCGATCAGCCACCAGCTCTCCGGCGGTGAGTTGGTGGGCGTAGCGGCCGTCGGCGGCGAGCAGTTCGTCGTGGGATCCGATCTCGGCGATGCGGCCGTCCTCGACGAACGCGATCCGGTCGGCGCTGCGAATGGTCGACAGCCGGTGGGCGATGATCAGGGCGGTGCGGTCACGCATCGCGGTGTCGAGCGCCGCTTGGATCAACGCTTCGTTCTCGTTGTCGAGATGGCTGGTCGCCTCGTCGAGCACCATGATGCACGGGTTCTTCAACAGCAGCCGTGCAATCGCCAGCCGCTGCTTCTCCCCGCCGCTGAGCCGGTAGCCGCGCTCGCCGACGATCGTGTCGTAGCCGTCGGGGAGCGCCGCGATCGTGTCGTGGATCCGTGCGGCCTTCGCCGCGTCGACGAGCTGTTCGTCGGTGGCGTCGGGATCGGCGTAGCGCAGGTTGTCGCCGATCGACTCGTGGAAGAGGTGCGGGTCCTGTGACACGATTCCGATCGCCCCGCGCAGCGAGTCGAGCGTCAGGTCGCGGACGTCGTGGCCGTCGATGCGCACCGCGCCGGTCGTGACGTCGTACAGCCGAGGCAGCAGTGAGATCGTCGTCGACTTGCCGGCACCGGAGGCACCGACCAGCGCAACCGTCTCCCCGGGAGCGATCTTCAGTGAGAGGCCCCGTAACACGTCGACGTCGGGATCGGTGTCGCCGCCCAGCCCGGCGTTCTGTTCCATCGACGCGATCGCCGAGTCGGAGGCCGGCGGATACCGGAACACGACGTCGTCGAACTCGACCGCGCCGCGGGCGTCGACGAGATCGATCGCGCCCGGCCGTTCGGTGATCGCCTCGGGTGCGTCGAGGACCTCGAAGACCCGCTCGAAGCTCACCATCGAGGTCATCAGGTCGACGCGGGCGTTCGTGAGGCCGGTGAGCGGCTGGTACACGCGCGTCACGAGCGCCGCGAGCGCGACCAGCGTGCCGGGGGTGATCGTGCCGTTCACCGCCATGAACGCGCCGAACCCGTAGATGGCGACCGTCCCGAGCGCACCGACGAGACCGAGGGCGACGAAGAAGACGCGTCCGAGGAGCGCCGAGCGGATTCCGGTGTCGCGCACCCCGGCCGCGCGCTGGTCGAAGGCTTCGCGCTCGCGGGCGCCGGAGCCGAACAGCTTCACCAGCGTCGCGCCCGACACGTTGAACCGCTCGGTCATCTGGGTGTTCATCGCCGCGTTGAAACCCATCTGCTCGCGGGCGATCGTCTGCAGCCGCGCGCCCACTCGTCGAGCCGGCACGATGAACAGCGGGAGCACGATCAACGTCAGCAGCGTCAGCTGCCACTGCAGCCAGAACATCGCCGCCAACGTGGTGACCAGCACGATCACGTTGCTGACGATGCTGCCGAGGGTCGAGGTGACCGCCGTCTGAGCGCCGATCACGTCGTTGTTGAGCCGGGAGGTGATCGAGCCGGTCGGGGTGCGCGTGAAGAACGCGATCGGCATCCGCTGGATCTTGGCGAACAGCGCCCGCCGCAGGTCGTAGATCAGTCCCTCACCCACCTTGGCGCTGGTCCAGCGCTGGACGATCGCGAGGCCGGCGTCTCCGACGGCCGCCATCGCGGCGAGGCCGGCGAGCACGACGATCTGGCCGCGGTTCGAGTCGGGAATGGCGTTGTCGATGATGCTGCGGAACACGAATGGTGGCACGAGTGCGAGCAGCGCGGACGTGATGATCGCCACCAGGAACACGATGATCGTGCCTCGGTACGGCCGGGCGAAGGTCCAGACGCGACGCAGGGTTCCCTCCTGCAGCTCGACTCCCTTCAACGCGTCCTTGTCGCCTGGCATCATCGAGTGCGGGGGCATGCGCATGCTCCCACGCTACGAGCACCCTGCCGCCCGACGGGCGGGTCGATGGCAGCGTGCGGCCGAAGCCGCGGGCGGAGGTGGCGACCGTACGCTGGAGCCGATGCGTCGCCTCGCTCTCGCTGTCACCGCTGCGCTCGCGTTCGCCGCATGTTCTGGCGGCTCGGGCGACCCCCCGGTGGTGGCGCGAGACGTCACCGGCATCACCGACCCTGCCGATGTGGCGTCACCCGGTGGCACCACTGCGCCATCGACGGCCGCGGTGCCACTCGAGTACGCGATCGACTGGACACCGCTCAGCGACGTGCTCGACGAAGGGTGGTTGACGGTGCCGGTCGACTACGCCGACCCGCAGGGTGAAACGATCGACCTGTACCTCGTGCGCCATCGCGCGTCGGCGGACACACCGGTGGGCCCGCTCCTCGCCAATCGTGGCGGGCCCGGCGCCGAGGGTGCCTCGCTCGCCCTCAACGCCTCCGGGTTCTTCCGATCCGACATCACCGACAACTTCGACATCATCGGCTGGGACCCGAGAGGAACCGGGCAGAGCGAAGGTGTGGTCGACTGCATCGACGACGACGAGTACGACCGCTTCTACTCGACGCTCGACGTCACGCCCGACGACGACGACGAACGTCAGGCGCTGATCGACCTCGCCGAGGAGTTCGCGCAACGCTGCATCGACCGCGTCGACGATCTGCAGTACGTGGGAACCAACAACTCGGCGCGCGACATGGATGCGATCCGTCAGGCGCTCGGGGTCGACCAGGTGAGCTACTTCGGCTTCAGCTACGGCAGCGAGCTCGGTGGCGTGTGGACCACCCTGTATCCCACCACGGTGCGCGCGGCCGTGTTCGACGGGGCGGTCGACCCCGCGGCCAGCCCACTGGAGGTGGGACTCGCACAGGGCAGGGGTTTCGAGGCGGCGCTCGACACGTTCCTCGCCCAGTGCAGCGCCGACAGTGCCTGCGCATTCCACAACGGCGGCGATGCCGAGGGCGCCTTCGACCGGTTGATGGAGGCACTCGACGAGTCGCCGTTGCCGTCTGCGGACGGCCGGGTGCCCGTCGACCGTGGTGTCGCCGCGATCGCACTCGCGCAGGCGATGTACTCCGATTCCTACTGGCCGGCCTTCGAGCGTGCGCTCGAAGATGCACAGGCCGGCGACGGCGCGGGTCTGTTGCAGTTGCACGACGCGTACTTCGGCCGTCAGCCCGACGGCTCGTACGGCAACCTGATCGAGTCGTTCCAGGCGATCAACTGTGCCGACCAGTCCGAGCGGCCCACGGTGGCCGAGTCCGATGCCGAGGTCGAAGCGATCCTCGAGGTGGCGCCCCGGATCTTCCCGTACACCACGGGTTCCTATTCCTGTACGTTCTTCCCACCGGCGATCGATCCGCGTCTCCAGATCACCGGAGCGGGGGCGGGTCCGATCGTGGTGATCGGCACCACCGGTGACGCCGCCACCCCGCTCGACAGCACGCGAGCGATGGCTGATGCACTCGAGGACGGTCGCCTCGTGGTGGTCGAGGCCAACGAGCACACCGGTTACCGGGGCTCCGACTGCGTGCAGGGCATCGTCCACGAGTACCTGCTGCAGTTGGTGGCGCCCGACGACGGGACGGTCTGCTCGTAGCCGACCCGACCGTTCACCGCTAGCCTCGATCGACGGAAGGCTGCCAGAGCGGACGAATGGGACAGTCTCGAAAACTGTTGAGGTCCTTCGGGCCTCCGTGGGTTCGAATCCCACGCCTTCCGCCACTACGTCCACGGGCGTCCATGGAGATCCACGCACACCCGCCCAGCGCGAAGGCGTGCATCGAGTCCTGTGGGCGCCCGTCGTCGTTTTCGGGCGCTCCGCGCACCGCGGCCCCTCGACCCGGAAGGGAGCTGCTCGAGCAATCTCGACCGTCGGTCCCTCGCCGTTGGGCGAGATAATCCTCAAGAAGCATCCCGGATTGCCGATAGGGGATTCGTATGGAAAAGGTCAAGGCAGTCGTCGACGGGTCATCGAGGCCCGCGAGCGGGCTCGTTCCGCCGCGTCCGCCGGTGCCGGCGGGCGGCTGGACCGCCCCGGCGACGCCTCCTTCCGCGTCGATCTCGCACGGGACGCGGGTCGACCCTGCGACCGTCCTCGACGAACTCGTCGAGGAGGTCGACGGTGCCAGAGGGGCGATCCTGGCATCGGTGGACGGCTTCGGGATCGCCACGAGCACGTCGATGAACGAGGAGCCATCGCACCCGGCGATGCTCGCGGCGGCAGTTGGCCTCGCTCACCAACTCGTGGTGATGGGTGGCGGCGACCAGTTGCGCCAGTTGGTCGTCGACCACGACGGCGGCCTGCTCCTCGTGTGGCCGATCGGGGCCCAACGGGTGCTCGCCGTGCTCGCTTCACCTGTCGTGGAGCAGCGTCGTCTGCGGGCGCTCGTCCAGCGCCGTGCGCCGATGCTCGCCGGGGTGTCGCCATGAGTCACACGTTCAAGATCCTCGTCACCGGCCCGTTCGCGGCCGGCAAGACCTCGATGATCCAGTCGGTGTCGCAGACCCAGGTGATCTCCACCGACGTCGTCGCGAGCGGTGAGGAGTCGGACGTCAAGTCGCACACCACCGTGGCGATGGACTTCGGCACCTACCAGCTCGAGGGTGACGACACCAGACTGCTGCTCTTCGGGACGCCGGGCCAGGCCCGCTTCCGGTTCATGACCAACATTCTCAAGGGCGACGTCGATGTCGTCGCGTTCGTGGTCGACGCCGAAGCGACCGAGACCCACGCCGCAGCCGGCGTGGAACTCCGGGCGCTGCTGCGCGATCTCCGTGTTCCGGCGGTCGTCGCCGTGAACCGTTGCGACGACGTGTCGGTGGCGCGTCGTCTCGCACGCTCGCTCGGTGCACTCGACGGCGAAGCCGTCGTGCCGTGCCAACTGATCGACCCCGACTCCGGCCGGGAGGTCGTGGTCGAAATCCTCCTGACGCTCCTTGCGTCCATGGAGTCAACCAAGGCAGAGGTGGCCTGATGATGCACAACACAGGAATCAAGTCCGGTTCGGCGGACACTGCGACGGGAGCACTGTCGGTCACTGGACCACAGCCCGCGTGGATGACGCTGGACGAGGCTCGTGAACGCGCCTTCACGGGCGAGATCGTCTTCGAGGTCGATCCCGAGGTGCTCGCGTACCTCGACAACGGCATCGTGTACTACGCCGAGCGGGCGTCGGACGCACCCTTGGGGCGGCGACTGCTCGAAGCGGGTGTGGTCGACACCGGTCAGCTCGAACGCGGCACCGTGCGCGTCGGCGACATCGAGCATCTGGGACGCCTGTTCGACCGCGATGCGTCCGTCGATCATGATGCCGTGCTCGTCGTCACCGAGACGGCGACCGAGGCGCTGATCGCCGAACTCGCCAATCAGGCCGTCACCACCGTGCGCGTCACCGCGTACCGTCACCACCCCTCGGGTGTGCATCGTTGGTTCGTGGCCCAACTCGATCACGTCGCGGCCACCGGGCCGATGCCGTCGGTACCGCAGATCGAGATGGCGGCGGTCGACGAGCTGCCGGGGCTGGACCTCGGCGCCGAAGAACTGACGATCGAATGGGACGAGTTCGACGACGGCCCCACCGACGTCGCGGCGCTGCCGGAGGTCGATGAGTTCGAGCTGGCCATGTTCGACCCGTTCCGTGAGGGAGCGGACACCGAGACCGACAATGGTGCCGACCGTGAGGCCGAGGCAGCCTCTGTCGAGTTCGCCGACCCCTCGCTGGCGGACTCGATCGACGTCGACGTCGACGGTGTCGACGCCGAAGCTTCCGAAGGTGCCGATCCGGAGGTCGACGAGGAGACCATCGACATGGTGCCGGTCGACGACGCCGATTTCCACTTCGAGGTCACTTGGCCCGACGGGACCGAGGAGCCGGTGGCGCTGCCGACCGATGTCGCCGACTCACCCGAGGGGCTCGACGCATCGAACGACGCCCTGGCCTTCGTCGAGACCGACGACGGCGAGCTGCAGTTCGAGATTCCACCCCTGGAGCTGACCGACGACGAGGTGGCGGCCGACGAGGTGCCCGACGACGTCGCTTCGGCCGTCCGGCGGGCGATCGCCGCCATCGAGTCCGCAGCGGGCGCGCCGATTCTCCCGACGGGGGAGACGCCCACGGTCGATGGCGACGTCGATGTCGTCGGCGTGCCCGCCGCTGCGGAGATCACGACGCAGTTCGCCACCGTCGAGAGCGAGCCCGTTCCGCAGGGTTTCGGCGGGTTCGCCCCGCCGACGATGGACATGCGCGCCGAGGTGATGTACGCCAAGTTGGAGGAGGCGATGCTGGAGGAGGCGATGCACGAGTCGCCGTTCGAGTCGCCGTTCGACGCTGCTCCCGACGCGGTCGGCGAGCACACTGACTCGGCGCCCATGGTGCCATCGCACGGAGTCGCTTCGGTCGTGTTCGTCGACGAGGAGCCCGAGTCGGAGCCGGCCGACGAGCGCAGCTCGGCGCTGCGCCGCCTGATCGGCAGCCTGCGCCGCAAGGATCACTGATCGGCGTCGTCCGGCTTCGACGTTCGTCGGAGTCGGAAGAACGCCCGCAACAGCTCGGCCGACTCGGCGGCGCGCACACCCGCGGTGACATCGACGCGATGGTTCAGTCGTGACCCGTCGAGCAGCTCGAACTGGCTGGTGACAGCACCGGCCTTCGGATCGTGGGCTCCGTAGACGAGGCGGTCGAGCCGTGCGTTCACGAGCGCGCCGGCGCACATCGGGCAGGGTTCCAGCGTCACGAACATCGTGCAGTCGTCGAGCCGCCACTGTCCGAGGCGGGTTGCGGCGTCGCGCAACGCCAGGATCTCGGCGTGGGCGACCGGATCGTCGGACAGCTCGCGTTCGTTGTGGCGAGCGGCGATCACCTCGCCATCGTCGCACGACGATCGCCCCGACCGGGACGTCGTCGTGTTCGAGGGCGGCACGCGCCTCGGCGAGCGCGAGCCCCATGAACTCGTCGACCTGCATGTCCTGGGGCCGCATGGCGGAGGGAGTGGGATTCGAACCCACGGAAGGTTGCCCTTCACACGCTTTCCAAGCGTGCCGATTCGGCCGCTCTCGCATCCCTCCTCGAATCCCGTCGTCACCGGGTGGCGACGGAACCGCCTGCGCAGGCTAGCTGGCGAGCGCGCCAACCCCATCGGGTGATCGTCGACGGAAGCGATAAGGTGTGGCCCGGCGGTTCGCCGTCGAGTGAGGTGACGACCGGGTCCTGTGCAATGGACGCCCGTGAACCAGGTCAGGACCGGAAGGTAGCAGCCTTCATCGGCATCGTCCGTGTGCCGCAGATCGCCTGGTCGTCACCTCAGTCGACGGTCGTCACCTCTGGGGCTCAGACCCCAGACGTGACCCGCCGCTCGACCTCTACGGGGCCAGGCGCTGTGCGAAGGCAACCAGTTCGGGGGCGCCGATCTCGGACGCGACCGCAGCGAACTCCTCCGTCGGGCCCCTCCAGCGCCAATCGTCCACGCTGCCGACGTCGATGTCGGTGGCCACCGTGGCGATCTCGCGGAACAGCACCGCATCGGCGAACTGCGCCCGGAGCGTTGCCGAGAGCTTGGCGGCGCCGCGCAGGCCGGTGACGTCCCACTGGCCCGCCGCTGCCGGGATCTGCTCGAGGTGGCCGTAGCGCGCCAGCACGAGCCCGGCACTCTTCGCCCCCCACCCCGGGAGACCCGGGAATCCGTCGGCCGTGTCGCCGACGAGCCCCAGGTAGTCGGGGATCGACTCGGGTCCCACCCCGAACTTGGCGCGAACCGCGTCGGCATCGATGATCTCGCGCTTGCGCCGGTCGAACTGCACGACGCGGTCGCCCCGTACGCACTGTCCGAGATCCTTGTCGGGGGTGACGATCAGGACCTGCGAGACTCGTTCGTCGGCATCGGCGACGGCGGCCGCCGCACCGAGCGCGTCGTCGGCCTCGTACTCCACCATCGGCCACACCGTGAACCCGGCTGCAACGAGCGCCCGCTCCATCACCGGGATCTGCTGGAGAATCGCGGGATCCATCCCCTCGGAGGTCTTGTAGCCGGCCCAGAGTTCGTTGCGGAAGCTCTCGATCGTGTGATCGGACGCGACACCGACGTGGGTGGCGCCGTCCTCGATCAACGCGAGCGTCGAGGCCACCACCCCAGCGGCGCCGGCGAACGGGCCGCTGTCGGCGTGGCGCGATGCCGACCCGAAGTGTTGACGGAACAGCTCGTAGGTGCCGTCGACGAGATGCACACGCATGGAACGGGACGTTACGTCGCCGGCCGCACAGGGCTGTGCACGGACTCTGTCAACTCCGCCTCAGCGAACTCTCAAGATCCGCAGATGGGTTGCCGATAGAGACCTGGAACCCGACGCCAGGCAGCTGGTGCCCCGAACCCGAAGGACCACGTGATGACCGATCAGCTCGAAGCACTCCGCTCCAACATCGTTGCGGCCGTGCAGCAGGAGTTGACCCGCTACAACGAGGTGGTCTCGGGCGAGATCCAGCGGTTGCGGGCGGAACTCGCCTCCGAGCGCGCCGCCCGAGTACACACCGAGGAACAGCTGATGACGCTGATGCCGGCGGTCGAGCGGTCGCAGGCGTCCTATCAGCACGAGATCCAACGGGCGCTCGACACCCGCCTGGCAGAGCACACCATGGCCGCCAAGCGTCGCCAGGACGAGGTCGATGCCCGGATCGGTCGCATCGTCGACGAGACCAACATCGGGCTGACGGCAGCGGTCGCCTCCGCCGCCCAACCGATCGTCAAGCAGCTCGAACAGCGACAGGACCAGTTCGAAGCCGATCTGGCCAACGTGGACCACAGCGTCCGCAGGTTCGACGACCAGGCCGCGAAGATGGTCCAGCACTTCAACCTGATCACCGAGGCCACCGAGGCCCGGATGGACGAGGTGTCGGCACAGGTGGCGGCCGAGATCGACGGTCGACTCGCATCGCTCGCGACCCGCCTCGACGAAGTGTCGGCGCAGGCCGCCCGTCAGCAGTCCGAGGTCGCCAACGTCGTATCCAGCAGAGTCGAGCAGGCCGAGTCACGCATCAACGAACGCCTCCTCACCGCCGAGGCCCGCGTCAACGAAACCCTCGGACAGCGGATCGCCGACACCGATGCCTACGTCGGTCGTGTCAGCGCCGGCCTCGACGAGGCGGTCACGATGCTCAACGACCGCATCGCCGGAAGCGAATCTCGCTTCGCCGACGTCGACGCCGCACTGGCGGCGATGACGGCGAAGTTCGCCAGCATCGACGTCGATGCCATCGACGAGATGAAGGACCGCATGACCGGTGTCGCCGGTCAGGTCGAGCTGATCCGCATCGAGAGCGAGCGGTTCCAGGAGTCGATGGGCGAGTCGTTGGACAAGACCAACCTGCGCCTCGTCGAACTCGAGACGCAGGTCCAGGAACAGCACCTCGACGTCGAGACCGCCGTGCAGCTCGAACGTCTCGAGGAGGTCGAGCGGGCGCTGATCGCCCTCGACCCGAGCCAGTTCGTCCGCAAGGGTGACACCGGCGGTCCCGTGGCGTCGATGCCGACCGATGATGCCGAACTCACGGCCGGAAGCGCCGACGCCGACGAGGCCGTGCAGCGGGCGCTTGCGGCGATGGGCCGTCCCGGGATGTCGTCGCCATCTTCGGAAGGGACGCCCCCGCCATCTGCCCCACTGTCCGCCCCGACGCCGTTCAGCCCTCCCGTGAACGCACAGCACTGAATCGAAAGACCGACCGATGGCACTTCGCAAACCACGCCCCGACGACATCGCTGCTGCCGGCGGCTCCAACGGGGGCGCCGCCACGGCGCTCGCCGAACCGCCCGTGGCCGGCCCGTCCGCCGACGAGTGCGCTGCTGTCGGTCAGGCGCTCGTGCAGGCCGGCCAGATCCAACCGGACCGGCTCGCGGAGGCACTCGAGGAGGCGAACGGCGATCTGCTCAAGCTCGTCTCCAAGCTCCTCAGCCACTACGGCGTCGCCCGCAACGACCTCTCACAGGTGGTTGCCGCCGGTGTGCCAGGTGCCGCTCGCCGACTCCTCGCTCGTCGAGCTCGACGAGGAGATCGTCACCCGGTTCCCCGAGGAGGTCGCCCGCGCCCACAAGGTGATGCCGATCGCCGAGGAGAACGGCCTGATCGTCCTCTACGCGGCCGATCCCTCACCGTGGCGGCGCCAGCAGGTCGAGTCTGCGACCGGCCAGCGTTTCGCGTGGAAGGCGTCCGACGAGAAGACGGTGACGTCGTTCATCGAGCAGATGTACCGCTCGACGTCCGACGTCAACCACATCGTCGCGGCGTTCGCCGCCGAGGACGACCAGCGTCAGGTCGCCGACACGATCGCCGAGGTCAACCTCGACGATCAGGCGCCCGTCGTGCAGCTGGTCGGCAAGATCGTCGGCCAGGCGCTGCGCGACCGCAGCTCGGACATCCACATCGAACCGCTCGACGACCGGTTGCGCATCCGCTTCCGCGTCGACGGTCACCTCATCGAGGCCTTCTCGCTGCCGCTGTCGGCGCACAACGCACTGATCAGCCGCCTCAAGATCATGTCGGAGATGAACATCGTCGAGAAGCGGGCTCCTCAGGACGGCCAGTTCTCCACGAAGGTCGACGGTCGCGAGATCGACGTCCGCGTCGCCTCGGTGGCCACCGTGTTCGGCGAGAAGATCGTCATGCGAATCCTCGACAAGTCGAAGTCGATGGTCGGCCTGTCGGCCAGCTCGGCATGCCGAAGGAGACGTACAACACGTACTCGAAGCTCGTGCACGCACCGTTCGGGATGGTCATCTGCGCCGGCCCGACCGGCGCCGGCAAGACGACGACGCTGTACGCCACGCTGCTCGAGATCAACTCGACCGGCAAGAACGTGACCACCGTCGAGGATCCCGTCGAGTACGTCTTCCCGGGCATCAACCAGGTGCAGACCAACGCCAAGGCGGGTCTGACGTTCGCCACCGGGCTCAAGGCCCTCCTCCGACAGGACCCCGACACGATCCTCGTCGGCGAGATCCGCGACGCCGACACCGCCCGCATCGCCATCCAGTCGGCGCTCACCGGCCACTTCGTGCTGTCGTCGCTGCACGGCACCGACGCCGTGGCTGCCCTGCACCGCTTGCTCGACATGGGCATCGAGGCCTTCCTCGTCGCCTCCGCGATCGTCGGCGTGGTCTCCCAGCGTCTCTTGCGCAAGATGTGCGAGAACTGCAAGGAGCCGTACACGCCCGGAGCGGAGGAACTCGCCGTGTTCCGCCAGCACTCCGGCGGCAGCGACAAGACGGTGTTCTACCAGGGCAAGGGCTGCAGCTACTGCTCCAACACCGGCTACCGCGACCGCATCGGCGTCTACGAACTGCTCCGCATCACCCCGGAGATCCGCCGCCTGATCGTCGGTTGGGCGACCACCGAGGAGCTGCGGCGTCTGGCAGTTGCTCAAGGTATGCGCACGATGCTCCGAGAAGCAATGCAGATGGTCGAAGACGATGTCACGACCGTCCCCGAAGTCGTCCGAACCCTGTTTGCCCACTGAACACGAGAGACACGGAGCAGATCATGCCCAAGTTCGCCTACGCCGCCGTCGACCCCACCGGCTCCCCCGTCGAGGGGGTGACCAAGGCCGACACGATCGGCGCCGCGCGCGCGATTCTCGTCGAGCAGAACCTGTTCCCGACCAAGATCGAGGAACGCCGCGGGATGCTCGACTTCGAGCTCACCAAGGAGAAGGTCAAGAAGAAGGAGCTGATGCACTTCACGCGTCAGCTCGCCGTGTTCGTCAAGGCGGGCATTCCGATCACCGACGCGCTGATCACGATCGGGGACGAGACCGAGGACGTGGCACTGCGGCGTGCGCTCGGCAACCTGGTCGACGATCTGCGCAACGGTGGGCTGTTCTCGGCGGCCGCGGCCGGTCATCCCGAGGTGTTCCCCGAGTACTACGTCGGCATCCTGCAGTCGGCCGAACTCACCGGTCAGCTCGACACGGCCCTCGAGAGCCTGTCCGACTACCTCGAGCGGGAGATCGAGACCCGCTCCAAGGTCGTGTCGGCGCTTGTCGTATCCGATGGTCGTCATGGTGATGGCGATGATCACCGTCCTGATCCTCGCGGGCTACGTACTCCCGCAGTTCAAACCGCTGTTCGAGGAACTCGACGCGGAGCTGCCGTTGCCCACCAAGATGCTGTTGGCGTTCTCGCGCCTCTTCACGGACCTCTGGTTCATCACTGCGGGCTTCTTCCTGATCGTCATCGGCATCCTGCTCTTCCTCTTCAAACACCCGACCGGCAAGCTCTGGAACAATCGTCTGGTTCTCAAGATCCCGGTGATCAAGGGCATCGTCGACTACTCGATCCTCGAACGGTTCTGCCGGATCCTGTCGGCGATGCTCGCCGCGGGCGTGCCGCTGCCCGATGGCCTCAAGACCACCACGGACGCCACCAGCAACATCGTCTACAAGGAACGCCTCGAGATCGCCCGGGCGCAGATGCTCGAGGGCCAGGGGTTCGCCCAGCCGTTGATCGACACCGAGCTGTTCCCCGGTGCGGCCAAGCAGATGTTCAAGGTCGGCGAGGAGACCGGCACGCTCGATCAGCAGCTCGCCGTGGCGAGCATCTACTTCGATCGGGAGCTCGAGAGCCGCATCAAGAAGTTCACCACCATGTTCGAGCCGCTGATGATCGTCTTCGTCGGCCTGATCGTCGGTTTCGTGGCCGTGGCGCTCGTGTCGGCGATGTACGGCGTGCTCAACGGGACCAAGGGTCAGGTCTGATGCATGCGTCAGCGCACGAGGACGAAGTCGACGAACGGCTGACCGACGAAGATCGCCACGATCGTGCCGAGGGCGAGGAACGGTCCGAACGGCACCGCAGTGCGACGGCCGGCGCGGTCGATCGCCATCATCGCGACGCCGTACACGGCGCCGGCGATGAAGCCGAAGAACAGCCCGGGCAGCACGATGCCGGGGTTCAACCAGCCGAGGAACATGCCGAGCAGGGGCGCGAGGCGCACGTCGCCGTCGCCCATGCCGCCCTTGCTGAAGTGGTAGATCAGCCACATCGCGCCGAGCGCGATCAGCGCGCCGAGTCGCCGCCATCCAGATGCGCTCCGGTTCGTCGA